>NZ_CAXUPW020000001.1:0-1763461 GCF_964252935.1 Rhizobium sp. LjRoot98 | reverse complement strand
TGCCGTTCATAGGCAAAATGCACAGACCCGCGTGGCTGCAATGATAACGCCACAAGCCAACGCGCAGCAAGCGGCGGCCATGAGACACGAAATTCTATTGTCGGCTAATTCCGTCCTTGAGATAGAAGACAATGTCCGCCGAACTGTCCGCACGATGACGCAGTTCCGTCGCAATCTGCTCAAGCGCCAAATCCAGGCAATAAACCGTCTGATGCGCGTCAAGCTGAGCGGCATTTTCTTTCGCGAAGACGATCAGGCGGGTCAAGGCGTGAAACTCTTCGATCTCGCTGTCTGCGTCGAGAGTGTTCAAAGCAATGGTGGCGTATGCTGCTGGCATAATCGGCTCCGCAATGATTCGCGGGCATACTAATCGCAACCGGGACAAGTTTCGCGTGACACGGGCGTGACACACTCAAAGATGGATGGCCGGGATTTTACGCCACGGAATGATGGTTCCGCATTTCGTTCCAAAGGGTTGTGCGCTGGAACTCCCAGTCCGGTTTGGCTGCTGATCGTCCCCCGTCCAACTGTGACATCACGGCGAGAAGTTCGATGGCATCCGCGCGCTTTCGATTGACTTTACACGCTTGCAAAGCCATCGCGATGGACGTCTTTCTCTGATCCTCAAGGGCCGCGGCCCGATCAAGAATTGATCGCCATGTCCGGTCCTTGAAAAAAATAGCGCGGGCAACAGCGTCCAGATGAGTGGCTTCCGTTGGAGAGATGGACCGCCTTTCAAGCAGGACCTCGAGCGTGGCGGTGACATTGACCAATGGTTCGCTGAGCGGTAGCCAGCCAAGCTCCGCAGGTCCATGAATTTGCGCCACGTCCGCATCATCGATACGGGTGCCATCAAGGTATTCCCTGAAAATAGTGCCGACACCGATCATTCCAAATGGATGGCATTCCGCGGCGCGCAGCGCACCCATGCTCGCTGCTCCGAGCACCTGTGTTCCGGACCTGAGAGCATAGAGTATTTCCTTGTGCCAGATCGGTGCGGTATATTCGAAACCGCCGTCAACAATGCCGATCACGGCTGCTCCCTCTTCGACCGCGCGAAAGAGGTCACCCTGCACTGCTGGTCCCCGGACAATGATATCGGTGGTATAATCCCTGGCGTCCGGCAATGTCGGGCCAACATAGAGAAGTTTCATCCGAAGGACCCTTTTGCGAGGGCGCGCTGGCCAAACCTTTGGGCGCGGCGGCCTTCGGGATTTTCCAGTTTTGGGGCGAGGACCTTTGCCACCGCAAACGGCAACGCCGGTTCGCTGAGCGGCACAGCAATGACCGGCCCAAGTTCCATTTGTTTCAGAGTGTCAAGGATTGTGCCGCTATTGGCGGCTGACGGCCATCCGTCGTTGCGCCGGTAGGGTTTGAGGGGAACCGCTGAATTCACCTTCAACAGGGTTTGGGTTTCTCCCGGGAGCGGCCTGTTGTAGACCGGTGGATAGATATCGTCCCGGCTGCCGCTGATGAATGTCATGCGCGACTGCACCGCTTCCGTGACCGCGCGGATCATGGCTCTGGCCGCTGAGGGATGAGTTCCTGCCCCGTAGTTCACCGTGACAAAACGTGGGTTGCGGGCGGAAAGAACGTCAATCGGCGCGATCAGGGCGTTAAAAGAAGGAACGCCGATATCGCTGGTCATATCGAATAACCGCAGCACACAGCCGGCCGCTTCGATGCTGGCAACCAGCGATGAAAGCTCCGGACGCTCAATGGATCCCGGATCAACGCAGGACGATTGGCGCGCACCGGCACTCGACACTTGCCACAGAACGTAGGCATCCCGCTCTATACGTTCGTTCAATCCGTGAAAAACAGCCTCATTCAGGGTGTTCCCCGACGCCAGCCCGTCGGACGATTGCCAATATCTGCAATCGATCAGCGTGCGGTCAAGGGTGACGGCATCGAGCGGTACATGGATGTCGTCCCCGGAAACCAGGTCAGTCCCGACAACAAAGGAGATCGGTTCGTCATCCCGTGGCGGTGACCGGCCTGCTGCTATCAGGCAGGGCAGCATGTCGAACCGTTTCCCGGCACGCCTGAGTACACGTGCCGTGGTGTGAACGATATCGGCGTGTGGACTTGCCGCCACGCATCGTTCGAGGGCTTCCATGACAGCTGACGTCCTCGCCTCTTCGTCCGTCAGGCCCTTTCCCTGCGCGACGACGATGGATTTTGCGTTGGGCGTATAGGCACACCAGACCGGAACGCCGATGCGATCGAGGCCGGTATGGCGGGCAACACGGGTTATGCCGAAACCGGGAAGGAGGGAGGACACGCGTGCGTATGTCTCGGCCGGGCTAAACGCCCTGTCGCTCCATCCCGTTTCATCGAACATCAAGCGTCGAAAAGCCCTGCTGATACGGATGCAGCAGAAGAAACAGCAACCGCGAAGTCGACGTCTTTTATCACAGTGCCGCCTGAAGCGCGCAATTGGCTTGCCGAGGCAAGTGATCCCGAGGCTTTGGTAAGCTCGGTGACTGTTCCTGCGTCAATGTCGGCCAGGTAGAGTTTTTTATCACCGGGAAACCCGATCACCACGACTTTGGACATTTCATTCTCCCTCTCTGTTGACGTTTCAGTAGCCGGCTTTCGTTAGGCCCTCGCGATACATGTCTTTCTGCCAGGTCTCCCTGATCGGGACGATAGCGAGCCATTTTTGCAGATCAAATTGCGGGTTGGCCTCGCGATCTTTCCGGCGGTAGTGATGCGCGCGCTTGGTGTCGCCAAGCATAGCCCAGCTTGCCGCCAGCAGTCTGTGTGCCGAGGCCTGGTTGGACATGCTGTGTATTCGGGAAACGGCTTTGTCGAAGGCGCCGACGAAGTAGCTTGCGCCCGCAGCACACCAGAAATATTCGTCCGGTCCCAGCGGATTGAGCGAGATGGCACGCTCGATTTTTGCGAGCCCTTCCATGGGGCGGGAGGCATGGATGAGCGCGTCGGCGAAGCTATAGATCGCGTCGGCGTAATGAGGGCTCAGTTCCTCTGCGCGGGCCAGCGCGTCGAGGCTCTCGTCAAGGGCGCCGAGATAGAGTTTTGCCATGCCAAGTTCTTTGTACCCGTAGGCAATATCCGGATTGCTTTCGATTGCCGATCGCGCGTTCGCCTCCGCCTTGCGGAGCAGTTCGGGATCGCCCCTGGCCGTCAAAACCCATTCGATGGAGTATGTCTTGGCAAGGCCGCTGAAGGCGTGGGAGAAATCACCATTGTGATTGAGCGCTTCCCTGAATGTCTTCCTGGCGCTTCGAACCGAGGGCAATGTCAGCCGGCTCATCTGTTGAACGCCAAGAAGATACCGCTGGTAGGCATCCGGATGAAACGCGTAGTCGCTGAGCGCATTCTCGTTGCGCTTCAACTCGACAAGGATGCGGTCTTTCACAACGCCTGCCAACACCTTCCGATGTGAAGACAAAAGCCCGCCGGTTATCTCAAAACGTTCGGCATAGATCACGTGGTCCGATGGAACGAAAATGATTTGAACGAAGAGCCCGTCATCGGTCAGCTTTGTATCGACCACATAGGAGATGTCGTGCTTGTTGAGCAGGAGAACCTTGTCTTCGCTGGCACGAATACGTTCGGCTGTGTAAGGCGCGATGATCGAAAGACTGCGCAGCGAACACAGCCCGATCGCGACGTCGTCGATCAAGGCACTCGCTCGTGAAAGATCAAGGGCTGCAGAAGATACTCCTATCGGCGGGAGAAGTGCCACGCGCGGCAATTTCGATACGCCGAATGTCCATTCACTATCCGAAGGGTGGCCGTGCTCGACTGTCGCGAAAACCCCTCTGGGCTCGGCCGTGCGCTCCACCGGTTGCAGCTGCGGTTCGGCCGAGAGCGTTCTGCGCACCGCCTGATCGTCCGGCCAATGCTCCAGAATCAGGAATGCCGCCTGTCTGGCCGCTGAAGATTCCGCAACCGGAGAAAGCTCCGACGATTTCTTCAGCAACCGTTCGCGCATCAATTCCAAATAGGTGCGGCGCTGCGATTTCAGCCATCGGCCGGCCAGGCCGTCGGTATCGTCGAATTCGGCAAGAAACGTCCGGCTCATCAGTTCGACAAGAGAGGACAAGGGCGTCTTTGCTGTCTTTGTCGCATCCGCGTCGCAGCTGAGTTGCTGGCGGTCGAGGCGAAGATGTGTGGGCGATATGGTCAGGACCGGCCCGTGTGCTGCCCGCAGACGCGAAATCAGCTTTCTCAGGTTTGTAAATGCAAGCGCGCGATCCTCGTTGCCCCACAGGAGGTCAGCCGCTTCGTCTCGGCCGATTTCAGCGCTGGCGCCGGTGGCAAGATACGCGACAAGGAACAAACCCTTGCGAGGATACCGGCACTCCTGTCCCGCGGCATCAAGCAGGCACAACCTACCGAATGTCTGCAGGAACATGGGTTTCACCGTGGATCAGGAGAAGCAACGCGTTCTGTGTCCGCCGCCTGCGTAACGGTGTCATCAGCGTTTGCGAGCGCCTTCGTCAAAGTGATGATGGACAGGCGAACCTGCTTGTTCTTGATGGAGGTGAAGGCTCGGTTGAGCATCACGCCATCCCTCGAGAGCAGGAATGTGCCGATCTCGTCGACTTCCCTTGCCAATCCATCCGGGACCACGGGTTCATGGTCCTCGAAGAAGTAGCCAATGGGAACGTTGAGCACCAACGCCGCAGCTTGCAGTTTGCTCGCACTGACGCGGTTGGTGCCCTTTTCATATTTTTGAATTTGCTGGAAGGTGATGCCCAGGCGCTCGCCCAGTTTCTCCTGGCTTAATCCTAAAACCAGCCGTCGCGACCTCAGACGATTGCCGACATGAATATCAATTTGATGAGGTTCGCTCTTTGACACGTCCATTACTCCCGTAATTGCCACGATTCCGATATGCGGTGGCAGTTCTCAGCATGCCAATTTTCATTAGAAATGCAATATTTACGCGGTCGCTCTGAGAGAGGGAATTCCAGAAATGCGGTAGCCATTGCATTACAGGCCGCCCCGCGGGCCATTGAACATGAAAGGCGTCAGGCAGTTTTGGGCTGCACGTGTTTTGGAGAACAGGCCTGTGTCCGTGAAATCAGAGTGATGTGCGGTTGAGCGCACCAAGACGGCTCAGCCACACACCGGGGTTCGATCCTCTATGGTCTCGTTGCCCGTTTCAGATGGCTGCTGAGTGTTTTGTTGTGGCCGCCGTAAAATAAGTATCGAAACGAGCGGCGATGAGACGGACGAACGGGCGGCCTTTGGCTGTGACCTCAAACCCGTCATTGCGCCATTCGCACAGACCATCGCTTTCCATTGCCGCCAGGCGTTTCGCCTGCATCACGACTGCGCCGGCGGAAGTGCCGAAACGGCGCAGGGCTTCGTGGCTCGAAAAGCGGAAATCGCACATCAGTTTTTCGATTACCCACCGGCGGACGCGATCGTCGTCCGATAAAGCAACGCCGCGCATCGTGGCGATCCCCTCGTCTTCAATGCGGCGGGTGTAGTCGCCGGTCGCTGGCGAGTTCTGCAAATAGCCTTGCTCGAACTGGCTGATAGCCGATGGGCCGAGCCCGATGATGGTGCTGCATTGGTCAGCGGAATAGCCTTGGAAATTGCGCCGGAGCCGGCCCTGTTGAGAGGCTTGCGTCAGGGCGTCGCCTGGGAGGGCGAAGTGATCGATGCCGATTTCCTGGTACCCGGCGTCAAGCGCCAGCCTCCGCACGGCTTCTGACTGCGCGTAACGTGCCTGCCCGTCCGGTAGCCATTCATCCTTGATCTGGGTCTGGTGTTTCTTCATCCACGGCACATGGGCATACCCGAACAGCGCCATGCGGTCAGGTGCCAGTTGCAGTGCCTGGTGCAGTGTCGACGCAGCGCTTTCGACGGTCTGGTGGGGCAGGCCATAGAGCAGGTCGAGGTTGACGGAATTGATCCCGCGGGCCCGAACGCCATCAACGACATAGGCCGTCTGCTCGAGGCTCTGCAGCCGGTTGATGGCTTTTTGGACGCGCGGATCGAAATCCTGGATGCCGAGGCTCGCCCGGGTCATGCCGAATTCCGCGAGTGCGTCCAGCCTTTCCTCATTCATGTCGTTCGGATCAATCTCGATACTGATTTCCGCATCCGGCAGGACGTGAAAAGAGCTGCGGAGACGCTTGCCGAGCGTGATCAGATCGTCTGGGCGCAGCATCGTCGGCGAACCGCCGCCCAGATGGATAGCGCCGGCCGGAGCACGTCCGTCGAGAAGCCGGCTAACGGTATCGATTTCCGCGTGCAAAACCTGCAGATAAGCGCTCACCGGCTCATAGCGCAGCGTCTGCTTGGTATGGCAGGCGCAGAACCAGCACAGCCGGTCGCAGAACGGGATATGCAGGTAGAGCGACACGGGCTTTTCCGCGGGCAACGTGGATAACCATTGTCTTGCAGTCTCAGCCCCGAGACCGGAATGAAAATTCGGCGCGGTTGGGTAGCTGGTGTAGCGGGGTACCTTGGCGTCGAGCATTGCTGCTGCTGGCAACATTGGTGGCTCCGATCTGAGCATCATTCAGCGGCCAAGACCCAAAAGGACCGGCCTTCGCGGGCAACCTGTCCATATTCTCCGCTCGTCGCTTTGATCTGGATCAAGGCGCGTCTCTTCGCTTGCCCCGAGAAGGGGGCAGGGGACCGCTGCGCGCGGTTCGACATCTGATTGATGCGGGGACGACGAGATGAAATACGGATCGGCGATCATCGGCACCGGCATAGCGGCGTTTTTCGCGCTGCTTGCTGCCGGCCTTGCCAAGGACGAGCTGTTCGCAAGCCACATGGGAATTCTGGTGATCGTGCTGATCGGCGCGGTTGTCATGCTGATGCGCCAGACATCGTTTGTGCGACAGCCGGCGGTGGACATGTCAGCCTATATGGACGGCCCGATCCGCTACGGCGTCATCGCGACCGTATTCTGGTGCGTCGTCGGCCTTCTGGTCGGCGTCGTCATCGCATTGCAGCTCGCCTATCCCGATCTCAACGTCGAGCCGTTCCTGTCCTTCGGGCGGGTCCGGCCGTTGCACACATCGGCCGTGGTCTTTGCCTTTGGGGGCAACGCGCTGATCGCAACGTCGTTCTATGTCGTCCAGCGCACCAGCCGCGCCCGGCTGTTCGGTGGTGATCTCGCCTGGTTCGTCTTCTGGGGCTATCAGTTGTTCATCGTCATGGCGGCGACGGGCTATCTTCTCGGCATCACTCAGGGCCGCGAATATGCGGAGCCGGAATGGTATGTCGATCTCTGGCTGACGATCGTCTGGGTCTGTTACCTCATCGTCTTCCTCGGCACGATCCTGCGCCGCAAGGAACCGCATATCTACGTCGCCAACTGGTTCTACCTGTCGTTCATCGTCACGGTGGCGATGCTGCACATCGTCAACAACCTGGCGGTTCCGGTCTCGATCACCGGCTCGAAGAGCTATTCGGCTTTTGCCGGTGTTCAGGACGCGCTGACCCAGTGGTGGTATGGCCACAACGCCGTCGGCTTCTTCCTGACCGCAGGCTTCCTTGGGATGATGTATTATTTCGTGCCGAAGCAGGCCAACCGGCCGGTCTACTCCTACCGCCTGTCGATCATCCATTTCTGGGCGCTGATCTTCCTCTACATCTGGGCCGGTCCGCACCACCTGCATTACACCGCTCTGCCGGATTGGGCGCAGACGCTCGGCATGGTCTTTTCCATCATGCTGTGGATGCCTTCGTGGGGTGGCATGATCAACGGCCTGATGACGCTCTCGGGCGCCTGGGACAAGATCCGTACCGATCCGATCATCCGGATGATGGTTGCGGCCATCGCCTTCTACGGCATGTCGACCTTCGAAGGCCCGATGATGTCGATCAAGGCGGTCAATTCGCTCAGCCACTATACCGACTGGACCATCGGTCACGTCCATTCCGGAGCGCTTGGCTGGGTCGGCATGATCACTTTCGGCGCGGTCTACTTCCTCGTGCCAAAACTGTGGAACCGCGAGCGGCTTTATTCGGTGCGCATGGTCACCTGGCACTTCTGGTTCGCCACGCTCGGCCTCGTCGTCTACGCCGCGGTCATGTGGGTCTCGGGCATCCAGCAGGGTCTGATGTGGCGCGAATACGACCAGCAGGGTTTCCTGGTCTACTCCTTCGCCGAAACCGTCGAGGCGATGCACCTCTACTACGTCGTGCGTGCGCTGGGCGGAGCTCTTTATCTCATCGGCGGGCTGATCATGGCGTGGAACGTCACGATGACCATCCTCGGGTACCAGCGCGACGAACAGGAAATCGGCGGCGCCGTGCCAGCGCCCCAAGCGGCCGAATAAGGAAAGAAGACCATGGGTATCCTGGACAAACACGCGATCCTCGAGCGCAATGCGACGCTTCTGCTCATCGGTTCGTTTCTGGTCGTCACCGTCGGTGGCATCGTCGAGATCGCACCACTGTTCTATCTCGAAAATACCATCGAGAAGGTAGAGGGCATGCGGCCATACTCGCCGCTGGAGCTTGCCGGCCGCAATATCTACATCCGCGAGGGTTGTTACGCCTGCCATAGCCAGATGATCCGGCCCTTCCGCGACGAAGTCGAGCGTTATGGCCATTACAGCCTGGCCGCGGAATCGATGTACGACCATCCGTTCCAGTGGGGGTCCAAGCGCACCGGGCCGGACCTTGCCCGCGTCGGCAACCGCTACTCGAATGAATGGCATGTTCAACATCTGACGGAGCCGCGCGACGTCGTGCCGGAATCGATGATGCCGAGCTACGCCTTCCTGAAAAGCAAGCCGCTGCCGGTCAAGGACTTCGCCACGCATCTGAAGGCCAATGCCGCTGTCGGCGTGCCCTACAGTCAGGACATGATCGACAATGCTGATGCCGATCTGCGCGCCCAGGCCGACCCGACGGTCGATACATCAGGCATCGAGAGCCGTTATCCGAAAGCCCGCATCGGCGATTTCGACGGCAATCCGCAGGCGATCACGGAAATGGATGCGCTCGTCGCCTACCTGCAGATGCTCGGCACGTTGGTGGACTTCAAGAGCTACGACGAAGCAGGCAGTGACCGCTGAGGAGGAAAACCAGATGGAATACCAACAACTACGGACCTTCGCCGACAGCTGGGGCCTTCTGGCGATGACGCTGTTCTTCGTCGGCACGCTGATCTTCGCGTTCCGCCCCGGTAGCCGGAAATCTGCCGATGAAGCCGCACAAATCCCGCTCAAGGATGACTGACATGCACGATCCTCATAAAGATCCTCATCTGGACGAGTTGTCGGGCGTATCGACGACCGGGCACGAATGGGATGGCATCAAGGAGCTCAACAATCCGCTGCCGCGTTGGTGGGTCGTGTCCTTCTATGCCTGTATCGTCTGGGCCCTGGTCTACACGGTCTTCTATCCTGCCTGGCCGTTGCTGACGTCCGCCACCACTGGCGTGCTTGGCTATTCGAGCCGTGCCGATGTACGCTCCGAACTGGCCGCTGCCGAAGCGGCTCGCTCAGGCTATGTCGCGGCCATTAAGGCCGCCGATATGCAACAGATTCTTGCCGACGAGACGCTGCGAACGGTTGCAACGGCCGCCGGCAGCGCCGCCTTCAAAGTCAACTGCATCCAGTGCCATGGATCGGGCGCGCAGGGTTCGAAAGGGTTCCCGAACCTCAATGATGATGATTGGCTCTGGGGTGGAACGCCGGAGCAGATTCTGACGACGATCGCCCATGGTGTTCGTGCGCCGGAAGACGCCGACACGCATGTCAGCGAAATGCCCGCCTTCGGCGACATTCTGAAACCCGAGGAGATCGCGTCCGTCGCCACGTTCGTTGCCGATCTGTCGAACGGCACCGGCTTTCCGGAGGAAACGGCGCCCGGCGCGCAGATATTCGCCCAGAACTGCGCGAGCTGCCACGGCGACCGTGGCGAGGGTAATCAGGAGATGGGCGCGCCCAATCTTGCCGACAGCCTGTCGTTGCTGGTGGATGGTGAGGAGGCGATCGCCGCGCAAATCCGTGCGCCGAAACACGGCGTCATGCCGGCCTGGGGCGGACGCCTTGGTGATGTCACGGTCAAGGAACTTGCGGCATATGTCTATTCGCTCGGCGGCGGCAAATAGATTTCTCGCGTTACGGTCGCTTGACCTCGATCAAGGAGATTGGCGCCATCACGTGCCACTCTCCGGTTCAAAGACGAGTGGCCGGCCTTGCCGGCGTCATGCCCTTGAGGGCTGGAATGCTGGAAAAAATGGACATCGAAAGACTGGACGCCGAGGCGGTCAATTCGCAGAAGCAGCGGCAGGTGCTTTATGCGCCGCGTAAAAAGATCTTCCCGAAGCGCGCCTCGGGAGGATTTCGCCGTTTCAAATGGCTCATTATGGCGATCACGCTCGGCATCTACTATCTGGTGCCCTGGCTGCGCTGGGACCGTGGCGGTTATGCACCGGATCAGGCCGTGCTGATCGATATCGCCAACCGGCGTTTCTATTTCTTCTTCATCGAAATCTGGCCGCAGGAGTTTTTCTACGTTGCCGGTCTGCTGGTCATGGCCGGTCTCGGCCTGTTCCTTTTGACCTCGACGGTCGGGCGCGCCTGGTGCGGCTATACGTGCCCGCAGACAGTCTGGGTTGACCTCTTTCTGGTCGTCGAGCGGGCGATCGAGGGTGATCGCAATGCGCGCATCAAGCTCGACAAGGAATCCTATTCGCCGCGCAAGCTGGTGTTGCGGACCACCAAACACGTCATCTGGCTGCTGATCGCGGTGGCCACCGGCGGGGCCTGGATCTTCTATTTTGCCGATGCACCGACACTGCTTGTCGATGTCTTCACCGGCCAGGCTGAAATCGTCGCCTACAGCACCATCGCGTGCCTGACGGCAACGACCTACATCTTCGGTGGGCTGATGCGCGAGCAGGTCTGCACCTATATGTGCCCGTGGCCGCGCATCCAGGCGGCGATGCTCGACGAGGCGTCGCTGACGGTGACCTACAACGACTGGCGCGGCGAGCCGCGTTCGCGCCACGCCAAGAAATCGGCAGCGCAGGGTGCGGTGGTCGGCGATTGCGTCGATTGCAACGCCTGTGTCGCCGTCTGTCCGATGGGGATCGATATCCGCGACGGCCAGCAGCTGGAGTGCATCACCTGCGCGCTGTGCATCGACGCCTGTGACGGCGTGATGGACAAGCTCGGCCGGGAGCGCGGGTTGATCTCCTATACGACACTCAACGACTACAATGCCAACATGGCGCTGGCGACGGCCGGAGGCACCCAGCCGATCGACCCGGCGCGCGTCCGCACACCTGACGGCAAGCTCGCGGCGACGCTGCGCCATATCAGTCTCGCCTCGTTCCTGCGGCCAAGAACGTTGCTCTACGCCGCACTCTGGTCGCTGGTCGGCATCGGCCTCGTTTATGCGCTGGTCACCCGCGACCGGCTCGACGTCAACGTCCTGCATGATCGTAATCCGCAATTCGTCATGTTGTCGGATGGATCGGTGCGCAATGGTTACACACTGAAAATCCTCAACATGATCGCCAAGCCGCGTGTGATGGCCGTGCGGATCGAGGGCTTGCCGCAAAGCTCCGTCGCGATCGCCGGTAACGAGGCTCAGGGTGACGGAACATTCCTTGTACCGGTCGAGCCGGACCGTCTGCGCAGCCTGAAGGTTTTTGTCACCCAGCCGCGCCACGTTGCTGACAAGCAGGTGCAGACCTTCCGGTTCGTCATCGAGGATACAGAAGGCCCCGAGACAAAAACCTACACGGCAACATTCCAGGCACCGGGAGGCTCGAAATGAAACTTCAATCCCGTGAATTTACCGGCCGGCATATGCTGCTGATCATGCTTGCCTTCTTCGGGGTCATTATCGCCGTCAACTTTGTCATGGCGCGGTTTGCCGTGACCAGCTGGACCGGACTGGTGGTCGAGAATTCCTATGTCGCCAGCCAGCAGTTCAACGAAAAGATGATCGCGGTACGAGCCCAGAACGATCTCGGCTGGGTGCCGAAGCTCGACATCGCCGCTGGAAAGATCACCTTCACGCTGGCCGACCGTATTGGCAATCCGGTGAAAATGACCGGTGGCAAAGCGACCTTCCAGCATCCGAGCTTTGAGGCGGCGGACTGGTCGGCGGTACTGGTTCCGTCGGGAGATGGCCAGCTCAGCGCCTCCTCAGCGGTATCTCCCGGCATCTGGGTGGTCAATGTCGAGGTCGAAGGCGGCCTGGCCGTGCCCTACCGCCATAGCGAACGTGTTCTGATCAAGGATGGAAAACGCCAATGAGCTGCTGTGCCGTCGGCAATGCATCGATGCTCGAGCTGGAGGCGGAGCGCCAGGCGATTCCGCCGGCGGATGAAATCCGCCTGCTCAGCCACGTGCTCGGCGACGGTTTGAGGCAGACCAATCTGTCCGTGCCGGATGTGCATTGCGCTGCCTGCATCGGCAAGATCGAGCGGGCGCTGAGCAAGCTCGAGGGCGTCGAGCATGCCCGCGTCAACCTCTCCACCCGGCGAGTTTCGATCCGCTGGCGCGATGGAGCTGTTCCGGATTTCTGTGGGGTGTTGTACCGGCTCGGTTATCCCGCACATCTGTTTTCCGAGCAGGACGGTGAAGGTGATCGCACCCGGTCCGAGCTGATCCGGGCGGTCGCTGTCTGCGGTTTTGCCACGGCGAACATCATGCTCTTGTCCGTCTCTGTCTGGTCGGGGGCCGAAGGTGCAACGCGCGATTTGTTCCACTGGATTTCGGCGCTGATTGCGCTGCCGGCGCTCCTGTTCGGCGGCGGCATCTTCTTTCGCTCGGCGGTATCGGCGCTCCGGCATGGCCGCACCAACATGGACGTGCCCATCGCGGTCGGCATCTCGCTTGCCTTTGGTATGAGCCTTTACGAGACGATCAACCACGGCCAGCATGCCTATTTCGATGCCGTCGCCTCGCTTCTGTTTTTCCTTTTGATCGGTCGCGTGCTTGATCACGTCATGCGTGAGAAGGCCCGCTCGGCCGTCAGCAGTCTCGTGCGGATGACCCCTGCGGGCGCGGTGGTTCTTGGACCGGATGGTAGCCGTGAATATATGCCGCTCGCGCGGATAGAGCCCGGAATGAAGGTGTTCATTGCCGCCGGTGATCGCATTCCAGTCGATGCCATCGTCCGGCAGGGTCTCTCCGAGCTCGATTGCTCGCTGGTGACGGGCGAAAGCGACCCGCGTCCGGTAAAGGCCGGCGATACCATCAGCGCCGGTACGCTCAACCTGACAGGCCCGCTGACGATCGAAGTCACCGCCGCTGCTGAAGCATCGTTTCTCGCCGAAGTCATCCGGCTGATGGAAGCGGCCGAAGCTGGCCGTGGGCTCTACCGGCGCATCGCCGACCGGGCCGCGACCTATTATGCACCGGCGGTTCATCTGACCGCATTTCTCACAGGGATCGGCTGGCTGCTGGTCTCGGGTGATTGGCACAAGGCCATCACCATCGCGATTGCGGTTCTGATCATCACCTGCCCATGCGCCTTGGGACTGGCTGTTCCGATCGTCCAGGTCGTTGCCGCGCGCCGGTTGTTCGAACGCGGCATCATGGTCAAGGACGGGTCGGCCATGGAACGGCTTGCCGAGGCGGATACTGCCGTATTCGACAAGACGGGAACCCTGACGTTGGGCCAGTTGAGTCTTGCCAGCAGCGACGCGCGGGACGAAACAGCTCTTGCCGTCGCTGTCTCCCTGGCGGGATATTCAAGCCATCCCGCCTCACGCGCCATCTGGAAAGCGCATCCCGGCCTTCATTATCCGGATGTCCGGGCTGACCGGGTCACCGAACATCCGGGGCTCGGGATCGAGGCGGCGATAGCCGACAAGACCTATCGCCTTGGGCGCAGCCCCTGGGCGGGAACGATCGAACCGGGCGCGCCGGGCACGACGACGGCGCTTTCGGAAGACGGGATCGTCATTGCCCGCTTCACCTTCCGCGACAAGCTTCGCCCGGATGCGGCTTCGACCATCGAGCATCTGCATCAGAGCGGCATGGCTGTCGAACTTCTTTCGGGGGACACACAGGCGGCGGTGCAGTCTGTTGCGAAAACCTTGAAGATCCAACGCTATGGCGCCGGGCTTTTACCCGCCGGCAAACTCGAACGCCTGCAGACACTGGCGCGGGAGGGCCGGCGACCGCTGATGGTCGGGGACGGGCTCAACGACGCCCCGGCGCTTGCCGCAGCGCATGTTTCCATGGCACCGGCGACGGCTGCGGACGTTGGCCGCAATGCCGCCGATTTCGTTTTCCTGCGCGATTCGCTGAGCGCCGTTACCGTGGCGCTGGATGTGTCGCGCGGGGCTGGCCGGTTGATCCGGCAGAATCTGGCGCTGGCAATCGGCTACAACGCTTTTGCCATCCCTATCGCGGTTTTTGGCTACGTGACGCCGCTCGTTGCCGCCATCGCCATGTCTGCATCCTCGCTGCTGGTGATCGGCAACGCCCTGCGTCTCAATGCCGGGGCGGGCCATTTCGACGCGCCGTCATTATCGCCAGCTGCCAACCCGGAGGGCCAGTTGCGATGAAATCGCTGATCTATCTCATGCCAGTTGCCATCTCGCTCGGATTGGCCGGGCTCGGCGCTTTCATCTGGTCGCTGAGGAGCGGTCAGTACGAGGACATGGACGGCGCGGCACAGCGGATACTGCTTGATGACGAGCGCACACAGCCGAAAGACAACGGGGCTACTTGATCGAGGTCAAGGTGGCAGGAGGCGCGTGGATGTTTCATCAGGCAGAGGAAACGGCGGCATGTTCGCTGCGACACGGGCAAATGCCGAACCGGGGAGGGCCATCGATGGACGCGAAGCTGCCGGGATGGGAAAAGGTTATAACAGGAATTCATCCGGCGCTTGATCGGCTGGAACATGCACTCAAGGACCAGATGGTCCTGTGCGATGCCCTGGAAAGTCTTGCAGACCGGCTGCCGGACAATGTCGCGCACGGTGAATGCCTGCATCTTCGCCGGGCGATCCCGCCGATCCTGACGGCCGTACATCGCCTGGAAGAGGAAATCATCCTTCCATTCATTGCGAAATGCGGGCGAATGCCGCTTGGTCTGCCGGAAATCCTCGACCAGATCCACTACGAGCAGATCGAGGAGGAATGCTATGCCGAAGAGCTCTGCGATGCTCTGCGCGCGTTTGGTACAGGGCTGGTCAAACCGTCACCGGAAACGCTCGGTTACATGCTGCGGGCCTATTTCGATTGCGCCAGGCGGCGCATCCGGTTTGATTGCACCGTTTTGCTCCCAATGCTTTGCGCAGCCCCGGCGTTGCCGGTTAACCGCAGCGAGCCTTGAGGCGGCTGAGGCTCGGGACTGTGATCTCGCGGTTGGCGACTACGGCAATCACCCCTTCGGTCCGCAGCTTGGTGATCTGGCGCGAAACTGTCTCAATCGTCAGACCGAGAAATTCAGCAATGTCCATGCGCGATAAAGGCAGATCAAACTCGGCGGTGTCGCGTGTTTCGGTGCCGGTTGATGGGTTGATATGGCCAGCGATCAGATACAATAGGCTGGCGACCTTTTCGGCCGCGGTCTTCTGTCCAAGCGTGACCATCCAGTCCCGGGCTTCATCGAGCTCGCGCAAAACCTGAGCGAAAAGCCGGTGTTCCATCTGCGGATATTCGGCCACCAGCCGCTCGAAGGCGGCGCGGGGAACTTCGCAGAGCTCGACATCGGACGCAGCCTCTGCCGTCACTGCATTCTCCCGACCAAACAGTCTGCCCAGGAAATCCGGCGCGAACTGCAGGCCGACGACCTGCTGGCGGCCGTTCTCAAGCACCTTTGTCAGCTTGACGACGCCGCGCATGACGTTGGCATAGGACTGGATCGGCGTTTCCTCGCCGGCCAGCAGTTTGCCGGCCTCGTGGCGGGTCATGCGGGTGTGCTTTGCCATGGCAAGCAACTGCCCGGCATCAAGCGCGCCGCACAATCCCTTGTGACGCACTTCGCAGCTTCGACAGAGAATGGGCGTCTCGGAGTTGTGGATATCGATCCGGGCCGTTTCAGACAGTTTGGTTCCCCAATGCTTGGTCAAATTTGCAACTGGAACACGTATTAGCAGATTCCACCGGCCTTTGCCGCTGCGAAGTTGGCTGGCATCGCGGACCTTTCGTCGCGGGTCGCCCGTGCGGCGCCGATCGTCCGGCGGATATGCCAATCAACCGGCCCCGGGATCAGGCAGTTCTGACAAGATCATCATTGGAATTCTAAACAGAATTTAATTCTGGCCTGGTCATTCCTGACACCGTGTTGCCCGGTTCGAGGTCATTGATAACCGTTAGTATTCGGATAATCCGAGTATTCGGCAAAAGCGTTGTTGCCATCGAAGGAAAACAACATGCGGTACCGGAATTCACTTCTTGTTGTGATTGTTGTTGCTGCTGGTGTCTTTCTTGGCCGCGCAGAACTCGGCCGCTATTTGCCAGACCCGATCGCACGCCTTCTTTCGATCGATTCCGCCGAAAGCAAGCCGAACAGCGAAGCAGATAAAGCGACGGCAGCCACCGGACATGTGCGCAACGCCGTGACCGTCACTACGACGGCCGCAAAAGCCGGCGCGCTGCCGGTGACGCGCAGTTCGCTCGGAACCATTGTCCCCTTCGCGTCCACCGCTCTTTCGAGCCCGGCATCGGGCACCGTCGCGCAGATCCTGGTCAAGGACGGTGCCGAAGTCACCGCGGGCACCTTGCTGGTGCAACTCGACGATCGCACGATCAATGCGAACATAGCGCGGGACACCGCCCTGCTTGCCAAGGATCAGGCAGCACTCGACGAAGCCAATACAAACCTCAAGCGGGTAGAGGCGTTGAGCAATGACGGCGCAGAGACCCGCCAGCAATATGATGATGCAATCGCGGCCGCCAAACAGGCGGAAGCGGCAATCGGCGTCGATAGTGCCACGCTGGCTGCCGACAAGGTGGCGCTGACGCAAACACAAGTGCGCGCACCCTTCGACGGTAAGCTCGGGGTGATCCTGTTGTCGCCCGGGGCCTATGTCGCGCCGGGTGAGGATATCGTCACGCTGACGCAGATGAAGCCGGTCTATGCGGAGTTCACGCTACCCGAAACGGATCTGGCTCTCGCCCGTCAGGCGCTTGCAGACGGGCAACTGAATGTCAGCATTTCCCCCACCCTGTCGCAGGATAAAACGGCAGGAGAGACTGGACCGATTGTGTTCATCGACAATGCGGTCGATGCACCCTCCGGCACGTTCAAGATGCGGGCGCGTCTTGATAATGCCAACGGGACATTCTGGCCGGGACAGTCGCTGCGTGTCACGGTCACTGCCGGTGAGCAGAAGGACCTGGTCCTGGTGCCCACAGTCTCGGTGCAGCCGCAGAGCGACGGTGCCGTCTGCTACGTCGTCAGAAAGGACAAGACCGTTGAGGTGCGCAAGGTGAAGGTCGCTTTCAGCGTTGGGGATACGACCGGCATCGCCACTGGCCTGAAGGCGGGCGAGATCGTCGTCACCGAAGGACAGGCGGGCCTGGTAGAGGGAACACCAGTCGAAATCGTATCGGCGCCGGTGGTAGCACCTGAAACGATGGCTGAAGGCGGAGCGATCGAATGAAGATCTCCGAAATCTTCATCCGGCGTCCCGTCGCGACCATCCTCCTGATCGTTGGTGTTCTGCTCGCAGGGGCTTCCGCCTACACCAACCTGCCTGTCGCCGCCCTGCCACAGGCTGATTTCCCGACCATCAATGTCACGGCACAGCTCGCCGGCGCTTCCCCGGATACGATGGCCAGTTCCGTCGCTACGCCGCTGATCAAGCAGTTCGAGACCATCGCCGGGATCGATACGATCAGTGCCAGTTCGTCGCTCGGCAACAGTCAGATCACCATCCAGTTCAATCTCTCTCGCGATATCGATGCCGCTGCGGCCGATGTGCAGGCAGCGATTGCCAGAGCCCAACGGCAATTGCCGGACAACCTCACGGCGCCGCCCAGCTATCGCAAGGCCAATCCTGCCGATGCGCCGGTTTTGATCCTGGCCTTGACCGGAGATGGTGCCTCGCTGACGAAAATGGACGACGTCGCAGAAAACATCATTTCCCCGGCGCTCTCGACCATTTCCGGCGTGGCGCAGGCGCAGGTGTTTGGCGCGAAGGCCTATGCGGTACGGATCGAGGTCGATCCGAACAAGCTGGAAAGCCGCGGCCTTTCGCTGGATGGGCTGGCGGCGACGGTTGCTGTCGCCAACGATCAATCCCCTGTCGGCACCTTGCAAAACAAATCGCAGGCACTGACGGTGGATGTCGCGACCCAGCGCAGCGATGCCGAGGCGTTCAAAACACTGATCATCGCCCAGCCCGGCGGCCGCATCGTCCGGCTGGATGATGTCGCGGATGTCGTCGACAGCGTACAGATCGTCAATCAGGGTAGCTGGCTTGACGGCAAGCCGGCCATCGCGCTTGCCGTGCAGCGCCAGCCCGGTGCCAACACCGTGGTAGTGGTCGATTCCATTCTGGCCAAGGTGCCGAACCTGCAGGCCAACCTTCCTGCCAACATGCACATCAACATCGTCAACGACGCCTCAGTCTCGATCCGTGCGGCGGTGGCCGATGTCGAGACGACGCTGATGATCACCATTGGGCTCGTGGTTCTGGTCATTTACCTGTTCCTCAGGCGCGTTTCGGCAACACTTATCCCGGCGCTCGCCGTGCCTTTGTCGCTGGTGGCGACACTGGCCGCGATGTATGCGCTCGGTTTTTCCATCGACAATATTTCGCTTCTCGGCCTGACCCTCTCGGTCGGTCTTGTGGTCGATGATGCCATCGTCATGCTGGAAAATATCGTTCGCAAGGTGGAGGAGGGCATGGCGCCGCTTGAGGCGGCCATCGAGGGCAGCCGCGAAGTCACCGGCACCATCATTTCGATGTCGATTTCGCTGGTCGCCGTCTTCCTGCCCATCCTGTTGATGGGCGGCATCGTCGGGCGCGTGCTCAACGAGTTCGGGGTCGTCGTCACATTGGCGATCCTGTCCTCGGCCACCGTATCGCTGACCGTCACCCCGATGCTTGCGGCCCGGTTGCCGCACCGGGATATGCAGGAGCCGAAGCGTCAGGGTCTGTTCGACAGAGTGACCGCCGCCTACGGCCGGGCCGTCGGCTGGTGCCTGAACCATCGAGCAATCGTCATGCTGGTCTTCGCTGCCACGTTTGTCGCGTCCGGATGGATGTTCGCCAGCCTGCCGCGAAGCTTCTTCCCCTCAGAGGATATTGGCATCCTGACAATCTCGACTCAGGCGCGGCAGGACATATCCTATCAGGCGATGAGCGTGTTGCAGGCCCGTGCGGCCGCCATTGTCTCCAGCGACCCGTCCGTCGCACACGTGACCTCGACCCTTGGTTCCGGGCCAGGTGGATCGGCACTCAATGCCGGTTCTCTTCTCGTTCAGCTGAAACCGCGCGATACGCGTCCGCCGCTTGATACGACCCTGCAGGCCCTGCGGCATTCGCTGTCAGAGATTGCCGGATTGAAAACCTTCATCACGCCCCAGCAGAGCCTGCGCTTTGGCGGGCGCAGCACCCAGAGCCTCTACCAGGTCGTTCTGCAATCGATTGATGCTGCCGCGGCACGGCAATGGTCGCAGACGCTGGGCGATGCGATGCGGGCAGACCCTGCCCATTTTGTCGATGTTGCCACCGATCTGCAGAACAACGCGCTTCAGGCGCATGTCACCGTCGATAACGATCGGGCAAACAGTCTCGGAATCTCCTCGCAGGCGTTGCGCACGACGCTGGAGGCAGCCTTCGGCAGTTACGTCGTCACGCAGATCCAGACCACCGGCAACAGCTATGACGTGATTATCGAATATGATCAGTCGCTGGACTGGAACGAGCAGTCGCTATCGGCAATCCGGATTGCATCTTCGTCGGGAACGCTGGTGCCGCTGTCGAGCTTCGCGCGGGTAACGCGAGAAGCAGGGCCGGTCACCGTCAATCAGACGGGACAGCTGACGGCCGTCACCCTGTCTTTCAATCTGCCGAAGGGCGTATCGCTCGGGACTGCGACCGCGCGCGTCGATGCGCTCAAGCAGCAGATCAAACTTCCTGCAACGGTCACGACAAACTATGCCGGTGCCGCCCAGATTTTCGAGCAGGCAAGCGGCAATACCGGGCTGTTGATTGGCGCAGCGGTGCTGATCATCTACGTGGTGCTCGGCGTCTTTTACGAGAGCTTCCTGCACCCGCTGACCATTCTCTCCGGCCTGCCGTCGGCAGCATTCGGGGCGCTGCTGACATTGAGGATTTTCGGATTCGATCTGTCGATCATTGCGCTAGTCGGCCTGCTGATGCTGATCGGTATCGTCAAGAAGAACGCCATCATGATGATCGATGTGGCGCTGACATTGCAGCGCGACCAGCATCATGAACCGCACGAGGCCATTCATCTGGCGGCCGTCCGGCGTTTCCGGCCGATCATGATGACGACGTTTTGCGCCCTTCTCGGCGCACTGCCGATCGCCGTCGGAACCGGCGCCAGCTCGGAGCTGCGCCAACCTCTCGGGGTGGCGGTTGTCGGCGGGTTGCTGGTCAGTCAGGTACTGACGCTGTTCATCACGCCGGTCATCTTCGCCGAGATCGAACGGGTGTCCGCCGTCGTCCGGTCGCTCTGGTCACGCAAGGGCGCCATTGTTGCCGCGGAGTAATCGCTCGGAGACTGGCCGCTATCGGTTTGCGGTCGGCAGATCAGTCGCTTGGGCCGCACCAACCGGGCAGATGCTTTGCGGACTTGGTCCGCGCGAGCCTGAGAGCCGCAATTTCGGCGTCTTTGAAATCCCGGTGCAGCAGTTTCACATCGATGCGGCTTCTGAGGAAATCCGCCCACATGAACTCGCTGAACGGCGTATTGTCCTTGGCATAACCGCCGGCGCGGCGAACTGCGCCAGCCAGCGACCGGTAGGGATCGTCGGTCAGCCCGCCGATTGATTTGGGCAGGCTGTTATGCGGTTGCCGCTCGCCTGCCGCGTCGAAGGGGTAACTCCAGCGATAGTGATCCATCACCGACCAGAATTCCGGTTTCGCGAGATCGCTGAGATCGGCAACGACGCTGGTCAGGACATGCGCTACGCCTTCTTCCTGCAATGCCCTGACGAGATGATGATGATCGATCAGATAGCTACGCTTCTTCCAGCCAATGACGACGGGAACCATATGGCGGCCGAGAAAATCGGCGCCGTCATGCCCGGCAATCTCGCGCCATTCCAGCCGTTTTTCGGCGACTTCGCGAAAGCCGACCGTCATTTGCGTTGGCCGCAGGCTTGCTATCGCCACGGGTTGAAGGTGGGGTTCGTAGGTTTGTGTCATGGGGCACCTCGGGTGCTGGATGCTTGGGTCAGAACGGCTGAAACAGCATCATCGACGCTGACGCTGCAGCGGCTTGCAAGCTCAGGTGCTGCCGCCATGATCAGATCGCGGGCCTGGTCATGCACGCGGGCATATTGCACCCGCTTGCTGGCGGCTCTCAATGCGGTGTCGAATTCCAGCAGCGCATCGAGTGCGGTGCTGTCCAGATCAAAACTTTCCTCGAGGCTGACGACAACGCACTTGCTGCGGCCGTCCGCTCGAACGCGGCTGACGATCGTGTTCAAAATGGCATCCGCATTGGCGAAAAACAAAGGTTGCGCCGGCCGCCAGACGGTGACCCCGGAAACCGGGAATGCGTCGGAATGGCGGGCGATATCGACAAAGTCGTGGCCTCCGGCGAGCCGTCCAAGACGTGCCACATAGGGCGATGCAAGGCGCTTGAGCAGCGCTACCAGCGACAATGCGATTGCCACCAGCATGCCGTCGAGGACACCAAACACCAGCACGCCGAGAGCAGCACCCAGTGCGATATAGCCGTCGCGTTTTAGCCGCCACAGGCGCAACAACGGCATGGGATCGAGTGCATGGGTCAATGCAGCGATGACCACCGCTGCCAAGACCGGCTGGGGCAGGAGTGCGACAGGTGCGGCGGCAAAGGCAATCAGCAGCGTCAGCCCGAGCGCCGCGACGACCGCGGTCGCCCCGGTTTGCGCGCCGGCAGCCTCGCTTGCCGCTCCGGCCGAGAACCCGGCTCCGACCGGCATGCCCTGGACGATGGCACTGGCGAGGTTTGAGAGACCAAGCGCGCCAAGCTCCCGGTTTGCTTCGACGGTCTCATTGTGGCGCAGCGAAAACGAACGGATAGTGCCCCAGGATTCGGCAAACAGGATGAGTACCAACGGCAAGACGAAGGGCAGAAGTGCTATGACTTCCGTCCATTGATGAGATGAGAAATCGGGCCAAGCCGGCAGAAGCGGGATAGTCCCGACAAGGGCAACGCCGTGACGGGAAAGATCGAAGAGGGCCGAAGTGGCGATGCCAGCGCAGAGAACCAGAAACGCCCCGGGTAGAATGGGAACGCGGCGAAGCCCGATCAGCGCAGCAAGCGCGGTCACGCCGACAAGAACGCTTGGCATATGCCATTGCGGCACCGACGAAATCAGGCCGGTGACCAGATACAGCAGATTTGAGGTATTAACCTGTACACCGGTCAGAACCGGTATCTGACGCAGGATAATCGTGATCGCCAGCCCGAACGCGAAACCGCGCAGCACGGGCCGTGATATGAATCCTGCCAGATTTCCAAGCCGGACAATCGAAGCGATCAGGAAGAGAATGCCGACAAGAGCGACCAGGATCGTTGCAAGCACCGTTTTGTCGTCGGCGGAGCCCGGCATCGTCAGCAGCGTTGCCGCCAGGATGGCGGCGGAGGAGGAGGTGGGACTGACGATCGCAAACCGGCTTCGTCCAATAAGTCCATAGGCAAGACAGCCGGCAATCGCCGCACAGATCGCCCGCTGCGGCGGCAGACCGGCTATCCCGGCATAGGCGACAGCTTCGGGCAGCATCAATCCCGCGACCGACAGACCCGCAATCCAGTCTCCCTTGCGCATGACGGACCGGCTCTCCTCCGCTTTCGAGATAGGATCAATATCACAGGTTGCCTTGCATCAGGCTTTGCGCCGCAACGGCGCTTCGGGCAGTTCTTCATCGCGGCTTTAGTGGGAGTGATCCATGTTGCTGGGCAGATTTGCGAAATGGGCTAAGGTTTGAACTTCCCCATTTGAACGGACCACGGAGATCGTCCGGTTTGCGATGCCGGATACATGCCAGCCCCGAACATGCAGGCGATGCTGTATGCTCGGGGCTGGCAGGCCTTCATGCCATTCGGTGAATGTTGGCGTGAAGCTGCTCGGCCTGATTTTGCAGGGCAGCGTAGCGAGCTGCCGGTATCGCACCGTTGTGATGATCAGCCACGGTCATGGCTTCGTGGCGTATCCACGCATCGTCGGCTCTCAGGCGCTGATATTCAGCGCTTGTCAGAAGGCCGCGTGATCTGTCTGCGTTCATGGTGCGGTTGTCGGCCCGGAGTTCGGCAAGGATCGTATTGAGCCGCGACTGGTGGACATAAGCAGGCGCATAGGCCGGAACAATATAGGTTGGGCTCGGGGTGACGTCGGTCGTGATGTCGTTGTCGCCCAGCATCGAGCGGTCGTGGAACCCGTTATGGTGATCATGGTCGCGGCCGGGTTCGCCGTGGGTGCCGGCGAAAGCGACCCCCATGGAGGTCGTGATGAAAATCGCGGAGATTGCTGCGGTTTTTGCAAAAGAGAACATTTGCGTTACCTCTGATATAACGACGTTGCTGAAACGTCTCTCGATAGGAAGCTATCCTATAGTGTCGCGTCGCGGTGCGATGGCCGCCGGCAATACATAGCTTCGATCTGGAATATACTGCTCTATCTCAGTAAGATCATGTTAAATTAAAGTAATATTCTGATTCCCGTGCCTGCCACAATTTCGATCAATTGCGGGAGGGGGAAGCGTGACTTGATGCAGGGACGGGCACCCTCAAACCGGAGCGCGGCTGTCGATACGAACTTCCATTTTTGGGCGGAACTGGCTTCCGATCCAGGAAGAGCAGAAATCTCGCCTGACCTTCAAGTCAGTCTTGACCGGAGCAGGCGGTAATAGCCGGCAAGGTGGGGGATCGTATGTTCGAGTTCGGGGAAGGCCGGATCGTTGCTGGTCAAGCTGCCGGCATATTTGGCGGCGATCAACTGCCGGTGCGTTTCAAGCGGCCCGGCCTTGAGCGCTGGAAGTATGGTGAAGATCGGCGATAGCGTGGTGCGGCCCTTGACGGTGATGCTGTCGAGTTCGGCGATGGTGAAATCCGCGGCGCAGAGCGATGCCGTAAGTTCGCCGAGCAAAAGCGGCACGCCGTAATTCTTCGATTCGCCTTCGAGACGGGAGGCGAGATTGACGGCATCCCCGAGCACGGAATAGTCGAAACGGCGCGCCGACCCCATATTGCCGACGACACAGTCACCGGTGTTGATGCCGATACCGATCTTCAGCACCCGTGCCTCGATACCAGCGTCCGCAGCCTCCCGCCGCAAGTCTTCATTCAGGCGCTCGATCGCTCCGAGCATCTTCAGCGCCGCGCCAGCCGCATGGCTGGCATGGTGGGGATCGTCGAGCGGCGCGTTCCAGAAGGCCATCAGGCAGTCGCCGATATACTTGTCGATGGTGCCGCCGTTTTCGAGCACAATGTCGGACAACGGTGTCAGCAGCCGGTTGATCAGCGTCGTCAACTGTTCGGGGTCGTCCTTCAGCGCCTCGGAAATGGTGGTGAAGCCACGCACGTCGCAAAAGAGGATGGTCAGCGTCCGGCGTTCGCCGCCCAGTTTCAATTGCGACGGGTCATCGGCAAGGCGCTCGACCAGCGCTGGGGACAGATAGCGCGAGAAGGCCCGGGTGATATCGCGGCGGCTGCGCCGCTCGGCTGCGTAGTCGAGCGCCGTCTGGCTGACGGCAACGGACAGGTATGCCAGTGCCGGGCCGACCGGCGAGACGAAGATATGGCCAAGCCGCAACAGCGCGTAGCTCGCGGCGATCAGCAGGATCAGCACGGCCATGCTCACCACCATGGTTTGCCATCCGGTTGCCCGGTAAACCACGCCCGAGGCCAGCAATGCTCCAAGCGCAATCGCTGCAATGACCGCTCCTTGTCCCGGTTTGGTGATGAACAGGCTATGCGTCATATTGTCGAAGATCGTCGCCTGTATTTCGGCGCCCGAGACCAGATGGCCGGTGTGGACGGTGAATGGCGTGGCAAGAGCGTCGGCACCGCCATCCTTGAGGGTCGGTGCATTCTGCAGACTGAGGCCGACAATGACGACGCGATCGCGCAAGAGACCGTCCGGCAGGAATTGGCCGGGATCGAGCGCCTGGTAATACGACACCGTCGGATAGGTTCGTGCCGGGCCGAATGTCTGGAGAAGGGCGGTTCCGGATACTGGCTGTTTTGGCCGGCCGGCAACCTCGGCCAATTGTGCGGCAAAACCGTCGGCATAGCCCGGCACCTGCCGCAATGTTCCGTCACCGCTCAGATGAACCGAGGCGATGCCCGTTTTAGCGCCGCGGGCAACAAACTCTGCCAACGGCTCCGTCCGCACGAATTGGTCGGCATGGGGCGTCTCGATCAGCGTTTCATCACCGGCCAGAACGACATCGGGACCGAGCGTCTCAGCAAGAGCCGCGTCATTTTCCGGCGTGGCCGAAGGCTCGGCAAAGATCACGTCGATGCCGATGGCCTTCGCACCGGCGGCGCGCAGTGCCTCGATCAACCGTGCATGCAAGGCACGCGGCCACGGCCACTGGCTGCCGATCTCGGTCATTGAGGGCTCGTCGATGGCAACGATGACGGGGCCGTCTTCGGGAAGGGGCGGCGGGGCAAGCGTGGATAGATAGTCGAAGCTGCGCAGTTCGATGAGCGAGAAGGGAGACGTGAGCGAAGCGAGGGAGAGAATTACTGTGACAAGAGCGGCAAGTATGGCAAGGCCAGCGCGGCGGCGCCCGCTGCGGCGGGCTGCTGTGCCGATGTTGAAGCGGTTCTCGGCTATGGGCTCTTTCGCCATTTTTGTCATCAAAAGCGCACTTTGAGCGAGCCTCTGAACGAACGTCCCCAGCCCGGTGTCAGTGGAGCCACGTCAAATTCTTCGTCGAGCAGATTGTAGGCGGCCAACTCAAGGACGAACCGTTTGTCGAATGGCTCCCATGTCAGGTTGCCATCAATTGTCCAATAGCCATCCAGTTTTGTTTTCAACCCGGTATCGCGTTTCCCCACGTAGTTCGCGGCAAGCATCACCTTGATATTCGCCTGATTAACCCAGGTGATTGCCGCCTGCCCGGATGTTTCGGGTATGAAGGGTAAGGAGTCGCCGAACGTCAAGCTTGCTGGATCCTGATCCTCGGAACTGGTCCGGGCAATCGTTCCCGATAGCCCAAAACCATGGCCCACGGCCAAGTTCGCAGTCAGGCTCGCTCTGTCGATCCGGCCTTCGTCTGTTTGGAAGGCCGTTCCCAACGCTGAACCCGGAATATAAGGAAGTGGCGATGTTTGCGGGAAGGCAATCGATACCTTATGCAGATCCTGGTGCTGAAAATCGACTGCGGTGAAAAATCGATCAGACCATTCCGCGTCCCAACGCAAGGCAATCGTATCGGCGCGGCCATCAAGTCCTATTCCATAGGCATTAGGCTGAATTCCAACAACGCCAATCGGCGACAATGTCGGTGCACTGAAGTCGTAGCTCTCACGCATATAGGCGGCGCGAAGCCAATGTCCCTCTATCGGTGTCCAGGCCAATCCCGCGCGAGGCTCCAATCGGCTAACTTCGACATTTTCGCCGCTGATATAGGTGCCGAAAAGGGCATACTCCGCCCTCAGGCTACTGCTGATATCATGCAAGACGTCGACATAGGCTTTTCCAATATCATAACGCCCCTCAAGCGGCTCATAGAGTGGAATGCCATTAATCTCTTGGCGGAAATACGTGTCGGCCCAGCCGCCTTCGAGGCCGTAGCGCCAGGTCAGGTCATCATAGCCGAGGGTGTGATTGATTGCGGCAATATAGGTTCTCTGTTTGCTTGTGTCGATTGAGGATAGGCTGCCGAGGTCAGTTCCCAGGGTGGTCCCGATATCTGCGCGTTCGTCGCCATAGAACAAAGCCAAATTGACGATGTTACGATGCTCGATTGTGTGACTCCAGCCGATACCGGCTCCTGTCGTTCTTGATTCATCGTCGCGGTCGATAAGGTAGGTTATTGGTGCCGGTGTGGAGCTGAACAGGCTGGTGTTCTGTAGAAAATTGTCTGTCAAATAGTTGGCGTAGAAAACGATGCGATCATCTGGCGTGGGTGACGCCGTAAGATATCCATTCGCCGTTTTGACTTCGGTGCTGCCGTCATAATATCCGAGATCGCCGGGGAAGCGCCCGGAAAATGGCGTCGTTTCCCATCGTGCGTTGATATTGAAACTGACTGGAAATACCGCGTTGGCGTAACCCTGTACCTGTCCTTCCGCAAGCCAGTCAGTGTCGCTGCCGCTCGTGTTGAATCCACCTCCGAGGGACGTCTCGATAAATGGCGAGTTGACCAGCATTAATGTACGCTCACTGCTGGCGAGCATATGCGGATCGAGCATCAAAGCCTGGATGAAGGAGGAATAGCTGGAGCCATTCTGAACGTAGTCCGTCGCGTTCCCGCCATAGGCGTAGGTGTTGGCGAATGGGTTGACGCTGCCGTGCACGGATTGGTCCAGATAGGACGTACCGGTGAAAGGATCAAACACCGCATCGCCGTAATACTGCCCCCAGGCGTCTAGCCCTTGGAGACGGAATGCGTCGTTGAGAACTGAACCGGCGCTCTGGTTGGCGCTGAACGAAATGAAATCACCGCCGCGGGCACGGCCCAATCTCAAGAACTCCTGCGCATAGCGTATCGCGTTGTCGGAGTCGTATTCATGAATGGCCATTGACGTCCGGACGGAAGCAATGACCGGATCGTGGGGATCAAGCCGCCCGGCATTGTCTAGCGCCTGGGCGGCGGGGATCCGATCGCCTTTCTCATAAAGGGCGGCGGCCAGCATCAGCTGTCCTTGCGAGTAGCCGGGATTTGCGGTCGAGCCGGCGAGCAGATCCTGCACCGCTTTGTCCATTTCGCCGCGCTGTAAATAGTACCGGCCGCGCGCAATCAGCCCGATGTCAAAGGATGGATCGACCCGCAAGGCCTCGTCGATCTCATGTTTGGCCTCGGCCATGCGCCCTTCCGTGAGATACAAAAGTGCGAGATTGGCGTGACTGACCGGGTCCAGCGGATCGAGCTCGATTGCCTTTTTGTAGGCGGCTTCAGCCTCCCGGTTGGCGTCTCTGTCGCTTTGGGCAAGGCCGATCGTGTTCCAGATAGAGCTGGAGCCAGGTGCGGTTCTAAGGGCGCGATTCAGATCGTCGAGCGCGCCTTGCCGGTCGCTTCGGATAAAAAGCTTGTAGTTCGCTCGGGCTTCGAGGCCGGTCGGATCATCCGGATCGATTGCGAGCGCGCGCTCAAACCCATCGACAACCTCTTTTTCGTCAGCCAGCATGATGCCGAGTTGGGCACGGGCGCCGGGTAAAGTCGGGTCGCCGGGCGTATTGCGCTCGCTTTCCTTGATGACTTCCAGGGCTGCCGGAATATCTTCGCGGAAACCGGCAGTCCAGGCCTTCGCCATGCCGGCATAGCCGCTGTTGGTGAGCCGGGGAGGCTGCTCGACATGATTGGGGTCCGCAAGTGAGCGAGCAAAATAACCGCCATAGGCCGCAATTGCACTGCGCTTGGCGTCAAGCCCCGGTCTTGCTTTTTCAAACAACGCCGCGGCGTCCCGGTAGCGGTTTTCCGAGCCGGCGATCAAAGCGTCGATCAAGTTGGCGCGTGCGATCTGAGAGCCGCGCAAACCTTGAGCGCGCGCCTGATTGAGGGCAGCCTTCGCCTTTTCTTTTCCCTCCAGCGAAAGATAGATTTCCGACAGGCTCAACCAATCTTCCGCCGAACGCGCGCCAGCTTCTTCCGCTTCGAGGCGGTCGCGTTCCTTGCGCATCTGCGGCACGATCAATGGCGTTGCCGGCATCCACTGGAATGCGCTCCTCAGCGACAGATTGAACAGCATCTGTTCCCTGTCTTTCGGCTTGGCGATGACGATCTTTGACGGCTTTTGCCCGATTGCCGCAACGGCGCCTTCGCCCTGTGAGACCGTGACGCTGCCCTGCGCATTACTGAGCTCGACCACACCGTCCAGCACGATCAGCGACGTTTTGCCGTCGGCGCCGACTGTCATCGTCCAGTCCGTGCCGCGGATGGCGGCCGCCGCTGCCGGCGTGTCGATCACCACGCCCTGGCCGCCGCGTTCGGCGCGAGCCCAGATGGTGCCGGATTGCAGCTCCAGCCCTGTATCGCCGGTGCCGCCCATCCGCTTGACCAGCAGCGAGGTGTTGCGGCCAAGCCGCACCTGGGTGCGGTCTGAGAAGAGAACGGCAAGCTGGCCGGTTGCGTTGGTGCGCAGCACGTCGCCGCTCAAAAGGGCCTGCTGCAGATCGACATAACGCCAGCCGGAAATATCGACAAAGCGCACTTCCTCGCCGGATTTGCGGGCAATGACCGACCCGGCAGCCGGGGATGGGCGCGGCAAAGGGTCAGCCTGCGCCGGCATGGCGAGACAGAGCACTCCCAAGGCAGCACCAACCGGCGTATATTTCATGCAGTTTCCCCAAGAATGCACGGATAATCACTGAGTTTGAGTAACCCAAAAGTCAAGTGGGGCGGCGGTCCTGATTCTGCTTTGCGTGGCAAGTGTCGAAATAAGGAAACACAATGCAGAACTGTTGGTTGTTCCTGACGATACATGGGAAGTATCAGTTGCGGCTCTCCCAGGAACGTTCTGCGGATGCGAGTTATTCGACCTGACCCTGTATTGAACAGGCAATGACCATCACGATGGCGCTGCCGCTGGTGCGTTTCCGCAAAATCCTATGAGATTTTTATATCTCTCCCGGACGCCCCGTCTCGAACACTAATGTGGTTCGGGGCGATAGTCAGCGTGGAATTCAGGCCCCGGATCTTGCGTTGAGCATGATCAAACGGGGCCTCTTTCGCGTCGCCGCCCTTCTTTGAAGAGGAGGGAAAGATGAAATTCAACAAAAGGAGCCTGGATCGATGATGGATATTGTCTTGATCGGGATCGGCGTTTTGTTTTTCGCGCTGTCGTTTGCCTATGCCCGGGCCTGCGACCGTCTCTAGTTCGAAGGATTCAGAGAAATGCTTGTCGATTATGTGCTCGGAGCCGGCGTGTCCGTGTTTCTGCTTGCCTATCTGACCTACGCCCTCATTCGCCCTGAGCGCTTCTAACAACGCCAGGTTCGGAAAGTTATTGCCATGACACTCAACGGATGGATCCAGATCCTCATCTTCTGCGGGATCGTCATTTTGCTCATCAAGCCGCTTGGCGCCTATATGACGCGCGTCTTCGGTGGTGAGCGCACCTTGCTGTCGCCCCTTTTTTCTCCGGTCGAACGCGGTCTCTACCGGCTGTCCGGCACCAGCGAGAAGGAAGAGCAGCACTGGACGAGCTACGTGTTCTCCCTGCTCCTGTTCAATCTTGCCGGTTTTGCCATTCTCTATGCGCTGCAGCGGTTCCAGGGCTTCCTGCCGTTCAACCCTGCGGGCATGACCGCTGTTGGGCCTGAGCTTTCGTTCAACACCGCCTCCAGTTTCGTCGCCAATACCAACTGGCAGAACTATGGTGGCGAAAGCACGATGTCCTACCTGGTGCAGATGGCTGGTCTGACGGTGCAGAATTTTGCCTCTGCCGCCACCGGCATGGCCATCGCCGTTGCGCTCATCCGCGGTTTTGCGCGCGCTTCCGGTAAGTCGATCGGCAATTTCTGGGTCGATATGACCCGTGCCACGCTCTACATCCTTCTGCCGATCTGCATCCTACTGACGATTGCCTATGTCTATCTCGGCGTACCGCAGACGCTCGGCGCCTACTTAACGGCAACGACGATCGAAGGTGCGCAGCAGACCATCGCGCTCGGCCCGGTCGCCTCGCAATTGGCAATCAAGATGCTCGGCACCAATGGCGGCGGCTTCTTCAATGCGAACTCCGCGCATCCTTTTGAGAATCCCGACGCAATTTCCAACCTCATCCAGATGGTGTCGATCTTCGCGATCGGCGCGGCCTTCACCAATGTTTTCGGCCGCATGGTCGGAAACCAGCGCCAGGGTTGGGCAATCTTTGCCACGATGGGCGTGCTCTTCCTCGCCGGTGTCGCGGTGACCTATTGGGCTGAAGCAGCCGGCAATCCGCTGGTCCATGCCATGGGCCTTGAAGGTGGCAATATGGAAGGCAAGGAAGTTCGGTTCGGCATCGTCCTTTCTTCGCTGTTCGCGGTCGTCACGACGGCCGCCTCCTGTGGTGCCGTCAATGCCATGCACGGCTCATTCACCGCATTGGGCGGCCTGATCCCGCTGCTCAATATGGAACTGGGCGAAGTGATTATCGGCGGCGTTGGCGCGGGTTTGTACGGCATCCTGATGTTCGTCATCCTGACGGTCTTCGTCGCCGGACTGATGGTTGGCCGCACACCGGAATATCTCGGCAAGAAGATAGAGGCCAAGGAGGTCAAGATGGCTGTTCTCGCCATCCTCATCCTGCCGGCAACCATGCTCGGCTTCACCGCCGTCGCCGTCCTCCTGCCGACAGGCGTGGCCTCGATCGGAAATCCGGGACCGCACGGTTTCTCGGAAGTCCTCTATGCCTATACCTCGGCTGCCGCCAACAATGGCTCGGCTTTCGGCGGTCTGACCGGCAACACGCCCTGGTACAATATCACGCTTGGCATCGCGATGCTGATGGGCCGCTTCCTGGTGATCATTCCGGCGCTCGCCATTGCCGGTTCTTTGGTGATGAAGAAGACGGTGCCGGCTTCGGCAGGGACGTTCCCCACCCATGGCCCGCTCTTCGTCGGACTGCTTTGCGGCGTCATCCTGATCGTCGGCGGTCTCACCTTCTTCCCGGCGCTGGCGCTCGGGCCGATCGTCGAGCACCTGGCGATGATATCGGGTCAAACCTTCTAGGTGCCGTCATGAACCGCTTGTTCCAGCAGAAGTTCAAAAGGCTCCTCAAACCTCGCGACGGTGATCCGCCGCGAGCGGCACCCCCGCAGGCGACCAGCATCATCATCGCTTTCATGCTGGTCCTGCTGGTGATCGGCGGTCTTGCTCACGCTTTTACCGAATTGTTCCACGGCTGACGCGGTCACCGTGATGTCACACACAAAAGAAACTGGAGTTCTCTTATGAGCCAGTCCAAATCTGCGAGCCTGATGGACTCTCGCATCCTTATTCCCGCGATCGGCTCGGCGTTTACCAAGCTCAATCCGCGCACCCTCGCCAAGAATCCGGTGATGTTCGTCGTCGCCGTCGTCTCGACATTGACGACCGTCCTGTTCCTGCGCGATCTCATAACCGGCAGCAGCAATCTCGGTTTTTCGCTGCAGCTCAATATCTGGCTGTGGTTCACGGTGCTGTTTGCCAATTTCGCCGAGGCCGTTGCCGAAGGCCGGGGCAAGGCGCAGGCGGAATCGCTGCGCAAGACCCGGACCGAAACCCAGGCCAAGCTTTTGACCGGGGCGGATCTGAAGAGCTTCAAGATCGTCTCCGGCACCAGCCTCAAGGTCGGTGACATCGTGCTTGTCGAAGCTGGCGAGATCATCCCCTCCGATGGCGAGGTCATCGAAGGGGTCGCCTCCGTCAACGAGGCGGCGATCACCGGCGAATCTGCCCCCGTTATCCGTGAATCCGGCGGCGACCGCTCGGCCGTCACCGGCGGCACGCAGGTGCTGTCGGACTGGATCCGGGTGCGTATCAGCGCCGCAGCGGGCTCGACCTTCATCGACCGGATGATTTCGCTGGTCGAAGGTGCCGAACGTCAGAAGACACCGAACGAGATCGCCCTCAACATTCTTCTCGCCGGCATGACCTTGATTTTCGTTCTGGCCGTTGTGACCATCCCGAGCTTCGCCACCTATGCCGGCGGCTCCATCCCGGTCATCATCCTGGTCGCCCTGTTTGTAACGCTGATCCCGACGACGATCGGCGCGCTTCTCTCGGCCATCGGCATTGCCGGCATGGACCGTCTGGTCCGCTTCAACGTGCTCGCCATGTCCGGCCGCGCCGTCGAGGCTGCCGGCGATATCGATACGCTGCTGCTCGACAAGACCGGCACGATCACGCTCGGCAACCGCCAGGCAACCGAGCTTCACCCGGTGTCCGGCGTGTCGCAGCAGGACCTCGCCGACGCAGCCCAGCTGGCCTCGCTTGCCGATGAAACGCCGGAAGGCCGTTCCATCGTCGTGCTGGCCAAGGAGAAATACGGCATCCGCGCCCGTGACATGGCACAACTGCATGCGACCTTCGTGCCGTTTACCGCACAGAGCCGCATGAGTGGCGTCGACATCGAAGGCTCGTCGATCCGCAAGGGCGCTGTCGATGCGGTCCTGAGCTACGTCGCCAGCCAGAATACGGCGGCGCGTCCGGATACCGTCCGCGAAATCCAGTCGATTGCCGACGAGATCGCCAAGTCGGGTGGTACGCCGCTGGCCGTCGTGCGCGATGGCCGCCTGATGGGCGTGGTGCACCTGAAAGATATCGTCAAGGGCGGCATCCGCGAGCGGTTCGCCGAACTGCGCCGCATGGGTATCCGCACGGTGATGATCACCGGCGACAACCCGATGACAGCCGCTGCCATCGCTGCCGAAGCCGGTGTCGATGATTTCCTTGCCCAGGCAACGCCGGAAAACAAACTGTCGCTGATCCGCGAGGAACAGGCCAAGGGCAAACTTGTCGCCATGTGCGGCGACGGTACCAACGATGCTCCGGCGCTGGCGCAGGCCGATGTCGGCGTGGCGATGAACACCGGTACGGTCGCCGCCCGCGAAGCCGGCAACATGGTCGACCTGGATTCGGACCCGACCAAGCTGATCGAGATCGTCGAGATCGGCAAGCAACTGCTGATGACCCGCGGTGCGCTGACGACGTTTTCGATCGCCAACGATATCGCCAAGTATTTCGCCATCATCCCGGCGATGTTCCTGGCCTTCTATCCGCAGCTTTCGGCGCTGAACATCATGGGCCTTGCCTCGCCGCAAAGCGCAATCCTGTCGGCGATCATCTTCAACGCGCTGGTTATCGTCGCGCTGATCCCGCTGTCGCTGAGGGGTGTCGCCTACCGTGCCGTTGGTGCCGGTGCGCTCCTGTCGCGCAACCTGCTCATCTATGGCCTTGGCGGCATCATTGTCCCGTTCATCGGCATCAAGGCCATCGACTTGGCCATCACCGCCCTTGGTCTCGTTTAAAGGAACATTCAAATGTTGAAACAATTGCGGCCCGCGCTGGTCATGATCGTTGCCATCACCATTATCACCGGCCTTGCCTATCCGCTCGGCATGACCGGCATTACCCAGGCCCTGTTCCCGCATCAGGCCAATGGCAGCCTGGTCGAAAAGGACGGCACCGTTGTCGGCTCCTCCTTGATCGGTCAGGTCTTTACCGGCGATATCTATTTCCATGGCCGTCCGTCGGCTGCAGGCGATGGCTACAATGCGGCTTCGTCCAGCGGCTCAAACCTCGGGCCGACCAACCCGAAGCTGCTTGATCGGATCAAGGCAGATGCCGAAGCACTCAAGGCTGCCAATCCCGGCGCTGCCGTGCCGATGGATCTGGTGACCGCTTCGGGCAGCGGCCTTGATCCGCACATTTCGCCGGAAGCCGCCTATTTCCAGGTTCCGCGCGTCGCCAAGGCGCGGGGCATGGATGAAAGCAAGGTTCGCGCACTGGTCGATCAGGCCGTCGAGGCGCGCGAACTCGGTATTCTCGGTGAGCCGGCGGTCAACGTCTTGGCGCTGAACATGGCGCTTGATAAAGCTGTCTAGCCTTGTTTGGTCACGGTATCGCGCTTCGACGACGAGGCGCGATACCGGCGGCAATTTGATTGACGGAACCGGTCCCAAATTCTGCGGGATTTTGGACCATGTCCGGAATAGTCAAAAGCGGCATCCTGCCGCTTTTCGGCATTGATGAGGAAAGACGAGCGCGCATGCGGGACGATGTCCGTGACATGGATGGAAGACCATCTCCCGACGCCCTGTTGCAGCGGGCGGAGCAGGAAACACGCGGCCGTCTGAAGATCTTTCTGGGGGCGGCGCCCGGCGTCGGCAAGACCTACGAAATGCTGACCTCCGGCCATGCCAAGCAAGCCGATGGCGTCGATGTCGTGATCGGCGTGGTCGAAACGCATGGCCGCAAGGAGACCCAGGCGCTGGCTGACGGTTTCGAAGTCATCGCGCGCATGCCGATCGACTACAAGGGCCGCCATCTTGAAGAAATGGATATCGATGCCATTCTTGCCCGCCGTCCAGGTCTCGTTCTGGTCGATGAACTGGCGCATACCAACGCACCCGGTAGCCGGCATCCAAAACGCTACATGGATGTGCAGGAGCTGCTGTCGCGCGGCATCGACGTTTACTCGACTCTGAATATCCAGCATGTCGAAAGCCTCAACGATGTCGTTGCCCAGATTACCCGCATTCGTGTGCGCGAAACCGTGCCGGATTCGATCATCGACCGGGCCGACGATATCGAGATCATCGATCTGACGCCGGAAGACCTGATCAAGCGTCTGCATGACGGCAAGGTCTATATCCCGAAGACGGCGCAACGAGCCCTCGAAAATTACTTTTCGCCCGGAAACCTGACGGCACTGCGCGAACTTGCACTGCGCCAGACCGCGCAGCGGGTTGATGACCAGCTGCTGACGCATATGCAGGCGCATGCGATTTCCGGCCCTTGGGCGGCCGGTGACCGGGTGCTGGTCTGTGTCGATGACCAGGCCCGCAGCGCATCCCTGGTGCGCTACGCCGCCCGGCTGGCCGACCGTCTGCGCGCGCCGCTGGTGGCGCTACATGTGGAAACGGCGCGATCGGTTCACTTATCTGAGGCCGCGCGCGACCGTATCGCCGCGACGTTAAGGCTGGCTGAGCGGCTGGGGGCCGAAGCGCTGACAAGGCCGGGCTCCGACGAAGCGGAGGAAATCGTCCGTGTCGCCACATCCAGCAATGTCACCCATATCATCGCCGGAACGCCGAAAACATCGGGATGGCGGGAATGGCTGCATGGTTCGGTGACCAGCCGATTGATCCGGCGCGCCGGCAATATCAGCGTTCATGTCATCGCTGGTGACGATCGGGAAGGCGAACCCATTGGAACGGGCGTCAAGACTGCCCCGGCACCCGTCCAGTTCAAGATCAGGCCCTATGCACTGGCGACGCTCTATGTCGGTTGTGCCCTGGCCGTGGGTTTTCTGCTCGACCAGTCCCTTGATGTGCGCAACATTGCACTCGTCTTCCTGATGGCGGTTTTGACTACGGCGGTGACCGAAGGTTTGCGGCCGGCTCTCTATGCCAGCGTCGTCAGTGCGGTCTCGTTGAATTTCTTCTTCCTGCAGCCGCTTTATACGCTGGATATCAGCGATCCCGACAGCGTTGTCGCGTTCATTCTTTTCTTCATCGTGGCGATCATCGCCAGCAACCTGACGGCCAGCGTCCAGCGGCAGGCCGCCGCCGCTCGCCTGCGCGCACGCACCACCGAAGACCTCTATCTCTTCAGCAAGAAGCTGGCAGGGACCGGTACCCTGGACGACGTGTTGTGGGCGACGGCGTTCCAGCTTGCCTCGATGCTGAAGCTGCGGGTGGTGCTGCTCCTGCCGGAAGAGGGAACGATCGCGGTCAAAGCCGGCTATCCGCCGGATGATACGCTTGACGACGCCGATATTGCTGCAGCGCGCTGGGCCTGGGAGCACAATCGCGCCGCTGGACGCGGCGCCGATACGCTGCCGGGCGCAAAACGCCTTTATGTGCCGTTGCGCACCGGCCGCACCGCCGTCGGTGTCATCGGCCTCGACAATGACCGTCAGGGGCCACTCTTGAGCCCCGAACAGCAGCGGCTGCTGGATGCGCTCGCCGATCAGGCAGCGCTTGCCATCGAGCGCGTGCAGCTTGTCGCCGATGTCGATAATGCGCGGCTGGTCGAAGAAGCCGGGCGCCTGCGTTCGGCATTGCTGACCTCGATTTCGCACGACCTGAAGACGCCGCTCGCCGCCATCATGGGGGCTGCCGGAACATTGCGTGACTATCAGTCTGCGCTTCCGGAGGAAGACCGTGTCGAACTTCTGACCACCGTGACCGACGAATCCGAACGGCTGAACCGGTTCATCGCCAATCTGCTCGACATGACCCGGATCGAATCCGGTGCCATGCAGCCGAATTCCGCGTTTCATTATACCGGTGATATTGTCGGGAGCGCCCTGCGCCGGGCGAAGAAGATTCTGGCTGGTCACAGCGTCGATGTTGACGTTCCCGCCAACCTGCCGATGATCAGGGTCGATCCGGTGCTGTTCGAGCAGGTTCTGTTCAACTTGCTCGACAACGCCGCCAAATATGCGCCCGAAGGATCAAGGGTGAGCGTCCGGGCGGAAAGCAATGGCGAGCAGGTCCTTATCCGGATTTCAGATGAAGGGTCGGGCATTCCGCAAGGAGATCTGGAACGGGTCTTCGATACGTTTTACAGGGTGCGCAAGGGCGATCACGTGCGGGCCGGGACCGGGCTTGGCCTGTCCATTTGCCGGGGGTTCGTCGAGGCGATGGGCGGCACCATCGCCGCCGAAAACCGTACTGACCGCTCCGGCGCGATCTTTACGGTCAGCCTGCCACTGTTGCCGGATGCGCCCAATCTCAAGGACATGAAATGACACTTTCCGCAGTCAAGATCCTGGTCGTCGACGACGAGCCGCCTATCCGCCGGCTGTTGCGGGTGGGGCTGGCCACGCAGGACTACGATGTCATCGAGGCCGGAAACGGCAAGGCGGCGCGGGACAGTGTCAAGGCGGAGCTGCCCGATCTCATCCTGCTCGATCTCGGCCTGCCGGATGCGGCTGGCCACGATCTGTTGCAGGGCTGGCGCGAGGAAGGGCTGACGCTGCCGATCGTCATCCTGTCAAGCCGTACCGATGAGGCCGGGATCGTCAAGGCACTGGAACTCGGTGCCGACGATTACGTGACCAAACCCTTCGGCATGAACGAACTGGTGGCGCGCATCCGCGTGGCGCTGCGCCATCGGTTGCAGCAGCAGGGTGAAAAGCCGTTGTTCCAGACCGGCGGCCTGTCGGTCGATCTGGTCAAGCGTATCGTCAAGGTCGATGGCCGCGAGGTGAAACTCTCGCCGAAGGAATATGATATCCTGCGCATGCTGGTGCAGCATGCCGGCAAGGTGCTGACCCACAAATTCCTGCTGAAGGAGGTCTGGGGCAATGCCGATGACGTGCAGTATCTGCGCGTCTATGTGCGCCAGCTTCGCCAGAAGATCGAGGCAACGCCGGACCAGCCGCAATATATCACCACCGAAACCGGCGTCGGCTACCGCCTGCGCGAGGCCGACCTCTAGCCGGATCGGTCTACAGGCTGTTGCGGTTCAGCCAGTTGCGCAGAACGGTGATGCCCTCCGGCACATGCAGGCGGCCGAAACCGACGCGCAGGCAGTTTGGCGGCACGGGCGTGAGTTCCGAGTGATAGACGCTGGAGGGCAGGAAGAACACGCCGGCCTCCTCGACCGCGCGCCGGGCAAACTCCTCGACACCTTCCGGCCCCTTGTAGCGGATGAACGCAACGCAACCGCCGTCCGGCTCGCGCCAGTCGAACAGATGCGGAAAATCGGCGAAAAACGTGTTCCACTCGGTGATGTTGGCGCGAACGATAGCACGTGTCCGGGCCAAGATCCTGTCGCGGTTCTTCAGCGCGATACGGGCCAGAACTTCCGAAGGAGCGGAATTGCAGATCGACAGGAAGTGCTTGTAACGTTCGCAACGTGTCAGGAATTCCGCGTCCTTGCAGGCCAGCCAGCCGATCCGAAGGCCCGGAAGCCCATAAGCCTTCGACATGACATTCAGCGAGATTCCTCGCTCATAGGCATCGACAGCCTGCGGTAGGCGCAGTGCCTCGTCCTTCTCGATCAGCCGGTAGACCTCGTCACTGAACAGCCAGATACCATGCTTGCGGCAGATTTCGATGAGAGCATGAAATGTCGTATGCGGCAGGATCTTGCCGGTCGGGTTGTTGGGAAAATTGATCGAGATCAGCTTGGTGTTCGGCTGGATCGCGGCCTCAATCTTGCCGAGGTCGAGGTTCCAGTCATTGTTGATATCCAAGGCCACGCCCGTCACCGCGCAGATGCTCAGCGGCAAGGTTTCGGCGGCCTGATAGTTGGGCGTAATGACGATGGCATGATCATCCGGCGTCAAGAGCACCTTCATCGCGACATAGATCGCTTCCTCGGCGCCGGCAAAGCAGATCAGGTTTTCCGGTTGAACCGTGTCGTAGGTCCGCGCGATTTCCTGGCGCAGCACCGGTGCGCCAAAGGTTTCGGTGTAGCCAAGGCTGAGATTTTCGAAATCGGTGCGGTCTTCGTCACTGGCCATTGCCAGAAGCTCCGGCAGGCGCATGCTCTCAGCATCCGAGGCCGTCATGTTATATTTGGCGGTGAACTCCCATTTCGACATGAACGTTTCGAGCACAAAATCGCGCATAGGCTTGGTCATCGCGGTTCTCCTTGAACGGCAGCGTCCTGTTTCTGGCGGATTGCGCCAAGGCGGTTGTAGATCGTCGCTCTCGACAGTTTCAGGATTTCGGCAACATAGGGAACAGCTTTGCGGATGGCAAAGACGCCGCGGGCGTCGAGTAGCGCAAGAAGGCTGTCCGTGTCGGAATTGGTCAGGCCCGCGAGACTGGTCTTGTGCGTCGCAAGAAATTCGCCGATCACGGAATTCACCGCTTCGCGCCAGTCATCCGCCATCAGTGCCGATGCCTTTTGCATTGGCGCTGCAACATTCATCATCGATTTCAACTGGTCGAAGATTCCGGCAAAGGCCTCGATATCGTGATTGATGCAAAGAAGGCCGATCGGCTTGCCCACAGCATCACGCAGTACGGAAGTGATCGCCTTCAGCCTGCGGCCATCCCAATTGGACTTGCCGTAGGGGCCGATCACATCCGCATCCAGGGTCGAAACCAGTCCGGCCTCGTTGAGCGAACTGTCCCCCGGTCGGCGCCTGGAAAAGGCGTTGGCGATATGGAAGATCAATCCCGTCTCAAGGTCATGCAGGACCGCTTCCACATGCGGGGAAAACAGCGTGGCGACGGCGTCGCAGACTGGGATGAAAGGAGTGAGCGGATGAGACATAAGGCCTTATCCGTCTATATTGACAATTTGTCTATATTGACAATTTGTCAATATAGACAAATTGGACAACTATCGGCCAAACGACGATTTGCCGGAGTTGATCTGCCGTTGAAACTCCGGGTCGCGCTGCGACAGTTTCTTGTGCAGATGAACCATCATGCCGGCGGCAAAGAGCGGGGTCAGCAGATTGAGAAGCGGCACGGCCAGAAATGCAGCAAGCACGAGGCCGCTGAGGAAGACTGTGCCGGCATGTTTGGCGCGGAAAAGCCGGGCTTCCGCCGGGGAGCGATAACGCATCGCCGCAAACTCGAAGAATTCCCGGCCGAGCAGGTAGCCGTTGACGAGAAAGAAGGCGATCAAGTTGATGCCGGGGATCAGCAACAGAAAGAGAGCAACGATGTTGCCGGCGATGATGACGCCGAGAAATTTCAGCGTGCCGGCAATCGCCTCTCCCAGCGGCAAAGCACGGCCCGCCGGTTCGTTCGGGTAATCGCGTTTTTCGACAACTTCCGCGACGTCATCAAGGAAGAAGCCGGCAATCAGCGCCGTTACCGGCGCAAGAAGCAACGCTAGCCCCAAGGCAAGACCGAGACTTGCAAAAATACCGACAACGAATGTCAGCCATCCCGCCCAGCCGGGTGTTCCGGGCAACAACGCGTCAAGCCACGGCAAGGCAAGGTAGATGAACAGTTCGCGCAAGGCGAGCCACAGGCCAATCAGCGCCAGCAGCGTCAGCCCCAACACCTTCCAGAAGACCGAGCGCGTTTCGGGCGCGAAAAGATTGGCAAAGGAAAGCCGCGCCGCGTCGAGTATCATCCGGTATCTCCTTTGAGGGCGTTCGTGCCGCTGTCTGCGCATGTAGGCGGGGCATGGCTTGCGGGCAAGACCGCGAGGCCTGCGGCTTTGAAAAGTCCGCGAAAATCATGTGCGAAGGACGCTGTTTTTGCTGCCAAAACCGGTGCTGCACCGTTATGATGCCAGCACAAGCAGTTGTGGAGTGTTGAGACGATGGATGGAGTGAACATAAATATGTCGGTAGCGGGCCTGTCGGTGCTGCTGCAATCCGGCGCGCTCGATCCGGTCGACCTGGCAAAGGCTTCCCTGGAAAAGATAGCTGGCTACAAGGATCAATCGATTTTCACGGAATTGCTGGATGAACAGGCGCTCTCGGAAGCCAGATTGTCCTCGCAACGCCTTCGTTCGGGGCGGTCTCTCGGTTTGCTTGATGGCATTCCGGTCGCCTGGAAAGATCTGTTCGACACGAAGGGATCGGTAACGACCGCGGGATCCGCTGTGCTGGCCGATGCCGCGCCCGCATCCGCCGATGCTGCTGTCGTTACGGCGCTTGCTGGTGCCGGAATGGTCAGTATCGGCCGCACCAATCTCAGCGAATTCGCCTTTTCCGGCCTCGGCATCAACCCGCACTATGGAACGGCCCATAACCCGGCATCGCGCGATGTGCCGCGCATCCCCGGTGGCTCGTCGGCCGGGTCCGGCGTGGCCGTGGCAGCCGGTCTGGTACCGGTGGCGATCGGTACGGATACCGGCGGCTCGATCCGCATTCCCGCCGCGTTCAATGGCATTGTCGGCTACAAGGCGACGCGTGGACGCTATTCCATGCAAAGTGTCTTCCCGCTGGCAAAGAGCCTCGATTCACTCGGCCCGCTCTGCCGCACCGTGCAGGACGCCGTCTGGATCGATGCAGCCATGCGCGGGCGCACCGCGCCGGATATCCGCCGGACGGATTTAAGCGGCTTGAAGCTTGTCATTCCTGAGACAGTCGTCTTCGATGATGCCGAACCGGGTGTCGTGGCCGCATTCGAGGCTGCGGTTTTGCGGCTGGAGCAGGCCGGTGCCCGGGTCAAGCGGCGGGCCTTCCCGATTTTTGCCGAGATTTTCGAGATTACGGCGCGCCATGGTGCACTGGTCACGGCTGAAGCGTTCGCGCTCCACAAGGCGCGGCTGGAAGGCCCGGAGGCTGCCCGCATGGATCATCGGGTCGTCGCCCGCACACGGCTGGGCGAAAAGACCACGACGGCAGATTACATTGCCATCGCTGACGCCCGCCAGCGGTTGATCGCAGCTTTCACCGAAAGTCTGGATTCCGGAGAACTCGTCATCCATCCGACCCTGCCGCATGTGGCGCCGCCGATCGCGCCGCTGCTTGCCGATGATGATCTGTTTTTCAAGATCAATGGCCGGACATTGCGCAACACATCCATCGGCAATTTCCTTGACGGCTGTGGCGTCTCTATCCCCTGCGGCACGGGCGATGCCGGCATGCCGGTCGGCTTTCTTCTCTCCGGCCTTCGCAACGCCGATGACAATCTGCTTTCCGTGGCACTTTCGGCCGAAGCCATCATCCGGGGCGACGCATGATCGTCTGCTTCGATATTGGCGGCTCTGCCATCAAGGGCGCCGTTGCCCATGCGGCCGACCGGATCGAACCGCTGGAACGCCGCATCACGCCGCTCGATGATTTCAACGCCTTTGTCGGTACGCTTCGCGATGTCATTGCGGAAGCGGGCGAAGCGCCTGACCGCATCGCCATATCGATCACCGGTGTCGTTGATCCCGAAACGCAGGCGATCAAATGCGCCAATATTCCCTGCATCGACGGGCGCGAGCTTGGTGCGGAACTTTCCGTTTTGCTTGGACTGCCTGTGTTGATCGCCAATGACGCGGATTGTTTCGCACTGGCGGAGGCGGGGGCCGGTGCCGGGCGCGGTTACCGCATCGTGCTTGGAGCGATTCTCGGTACTGGCGTCGGCGGCGGCCTGGTGGTGGACGGCCGGCTTATCAATGCGGAAGGCGGGTTCGCCGGCGAATGGGGCCATGGCCCGGCGGTCGCCTCCATGGCTGGTACGCCACCGGTTGCGATTCCCATTTTCGAGTGCGGCTGCGGCCAGCGTGGCTGCGTCGATACGATCGGCGGCGCCCGTGGCATGGAACGTTTGCACCTGACCTTGCACGGCAAGACCCTGGAAAGCCATGAGATCACCGCGCTTTGGCAGAACGGCGATGTGGAAGCCGCTCGTACCATCGATGTGCTCGTTGACCTCATCAGTTCGCCCCTGGCGCTGACGGTCAATATCACCGGGGCGACGATCGTCCCCGTCGGCGGCGGCCTGTCCAACGTGACACCACTGATCGCCGAAATCGACAAGTCTGTTCGGGGCCGAATCCTGCGCAAGTTCGACCGCTCACTGGTGGTGCCGGGCGAATGCCGGATCGAACCGGGACTGATCGGCGCCGCCGTTCTTGGTCTCGCAGGAGAAGCATCATGACAAATATTCTTCTGGAAGTCTGCGTCGACGATGCGGCCGGCCTGCGGGCTGCTGTCGATGGCGGCGCTGATCGCATCGAATTGTGCTCGGCTCTGTCCGTCGGCGGGCTTACGCCTTCGTTGGGCCTGATGGCCCTGGCGGGCAAAGTTGATATTCCCGTTTACGCGATGATCCGGCCAAGGCCGGGCGATTTTGTTTTCGATGCCGGTGACATGGATGTGATGCGCGTCGAAATCGAAGCGGCCCGGTCAGCAGGTCTCGCAGGGGTCGTTCTCGGCGCCAGCCGCCCCGATGGAAGCCTCGATAAAGAAGCGCTCAGGACGCTGGTGGATCACGCGCATGGATTGGGCCTGACCCTGCATCGCGCCTTCGATCTGGTGCCGGATTTTTCCGAGGCCGTCGAGATCGCGGTGGACCTCGGTTTCGAGCGTATCCTGACTTCCGGTGGTGCGAAACGAGCCTCTGACGGTGCTGATGCACTGGCCGGAATTGTTGCGGCCGCAAAGGGCCGCATCTCGATCATGCCCGGTTCGGGGGTGACGCTGGAGACGGTCGGCGGCCTCCTGTCCCGTCTTCCGGTAACAGAGGTTCACTCGTCCTGTTCGGTGGAAAAGCCGGCTTCGGATGCCCGTCTGGTATCGCTTGGCTTTGTTGCGCGCAGCGCAAAGCAGACGGATGAACAGGCCGTGCGGACGCTGAAGGCGCGGCTGTCCGCCGCGCCCTGATATCTCGATATCTCGAAGCTTAGGCTTGGAAAACGCGCGTCCCGCCAATCCACGTCGAGGCCATGTCCAGGCTCTCGGTCAAAAGCACGAAGTCCGCGTCGAGACCGGGCAACAATCTGCCTTTCCGGGCGGCTACACCTGCAGCGTCGGCGGGATAGGCCGATGCCATCCGTAGCGCCTCGTCGAGCGGCAGATCCAGCTTTTCATGGGCAAAACGCACAGAAGCGAGCATGTCGATATCGGCGCCTGCCAGCGTGCCGTCGGCCAATGTCAGGCGCCCGCCCTTGCGGAAGATCTCGCGGCCGTTCAGGAGGAAACTTGTCTGCTCGGAGCCGATCGTCGACATCGCATCGGTGACGATGAAGATGCGGCCGGGGCCATTCTTGGCGCGTAATGCAATGCCCATCGATACCGGATCGGCATGAAAGCCATCGGCAATGATGCCGGCATGCAGGCTGCCAATATCGAGAGCTGCACCAACAACACCCGGTTCGCGATGGCCGAGCGGGCTCATCGCGTTGAACAGATGCGTCACTGTACGCGCGCCAGCCTTGGCATACTCAACGACGGTCTTGTAGCCAGAATCCGTGTGGCCAAGGCTGACGATGATAGCGGCCTCGGCCATCGCTGAAACCTGCGATGCGGTCGTGTTTTCGGGTGCCACCGTTACCATGATGGCATCAAAATCCCCGGCGCATTCGAGCAACGCGTCGAGATCGGCCTGATCCATCGGACGGATCAGGGCCGGGTCATGAGCGCCCTTGCGGGCAACGGAAAGGTGCGGCCCTTCCAGATGCAAACCCAGGAATCCGGGTACATTCTCCGCCTTGGCCTGCCTGCCGCCCGCAATGGTGCGGGCGCGAATCTCGAATGTGTCGGTGATCAGCGTCGGAAGCAGAGCGGTCGTGCCGAACTTCGCGTGAGCAGCGCAGATCGTCCGGATGGCATCGACGTCCTGCCGGTCGTTCAGCATCACGCCACCACCGCCATTCACCTGCAGATCGATAAAGCCGGGTACAAGCAACTGGCTATCGGCCGGGACAATTTCTGTCCCGGCAGGCAGGTCGCTCTGCGGCAGGATACCGGTGATCGTTCCACCATCCAGCAGCAGTGACTGGCCATCATGCCAGAACAGGCCGTCGAAAATCCGGGCTCCGGTGATAGCTTTTTGTGCGGTCATCGCGTTTCCGTAACCTTCTTGAGAGCGACCGGCGCGTCAGGATTGAGGCCGCGTGAACGCGACCAGGATTCAACGAAGCCGTAGAACGGAATGATCAGGGCCAGCGCATCGGTAATCGGATGACCGGTTGCCACGAACGGCAGAGCCTTTGCCGCCTTCGCTTCCGACGAGGTCGCAAAGGCGAGCGCACCCTTGGCAGCCAGGCCGTCAAGAATGCCGGTAACCGACCCTTCCGCAGCATCACGCGCAGCAAGGCCGATCACCGGAAAACGTTTTTCGACCAGCGCCACCGGCCCATGCAGCACTTCCGCCGCCGAATAGGCTTCGGCGTGCATGCCGGACGTCTCCTTGAATTTCAGCGCGGCCTCGCTGGCGATGGCGAGCGCCGGACCGCGGCCGAGCACGAACAGTGATTCCGCGTCACCAAGTTCATCGGCCAGCGATTGCCAGTCGAGCTTCACCGCCTTGGCAAACTGGGCAGGCAGATCGGCGACGGCACGCTGGAGGGCGGTGTCTCCCGTCCATTCACCAAGGATGGCAAGGCCGGCAACGATCGAATTGACATAGGACTTGGTTGCAGCAACAGCGATTTCCGGCCCGGCGAGAATATCGAGCGGATGGGTGCTGGCTTCCGAGATCGGTGAGGGCAGGGTGTTGGTCAGTGCGATCGTCACGGCGCCGGCCTTGGTTGCCGCCTCGGCCATTGCGACGATGTCCGGGCTCTTGCCCGATTGCGAGATGGCGATCGATGCTGCGCCCTGAAGCTGCATCTTGGCGCCGTAAATTGAAGCAAGCGATGGGCCGAGCGAGGCGACGGGCCGTCCGGTCGAAAGCTCGATCGCGTATTTCAGGAACAGTGCGGCATGGTCGGACGAACCACGGGCAATCGTTACGAAAAACGCCGGGTCTTTCGCACGCAGAGCTGCGCCGGTTTCCTTGACCGCTGCCTTGGACTGTTCAAGAAGACGCGCTGCCGCTTCGGGGATTTCGTTGATTTCGCGCCGCATGTTGGTTTGCATGGTCATGTCTTTCTTATCTGGGCCGCTCTCAGGAATCCGACAAAGTCAGTTCGGCGACGAAATCATAGGCGTCGCCCCGATAGAGCGAGCGGGTGAATTCTACCACGCGGCCGGAGGCGAGGTAGGAAATGCGTTCGATGGACAGGCTGGCGGAACCGGCCGGCACGCCCAGCATCGCCGCATCCGGATCCTTCAGGCTGCAGGCGGAAATGCGCTGCACGGCGCGCACAGGCCGCGATTTGGTCTTGTCGAGTTCGGCATAGAGCGATGTGCCGACCCGGACGGGATCCGGCAGGAACTCTGCGGAAACACTGGCCCGCTCGATCGCAAGCGGCATATCATCGGCGATACGTAGTCGGCCAAGCCGCGCCACCAGCGCATCGGCGGGCAGGCCAAGCGCCATCATTTCATCCGGCGAGGGATGGTACAGTCCGCGCTCGATCCATTGCGCCGTCGTCACCAGCCCCCGGCGTGACATATCCTCGGTAAACGATGTCAAGCGCGACAACGATTGCTGGACGCGGTGAACCGGCTTGACGACAAAGGTTCCGGATCCGTGGCGGCGCACCAGCAAACCGTCCTTGACCAGATCGTCGACTGCCTTGCGCACCGTCACGCGGCTGATGCTGGCATAGTCGGCGAGATCCCGCTCTGGCGGCAGGGCGTCGCCATGATTGAGCTTTCCCGACAAAATGGCTTCTTCCAGCGATTGCCGCAGCTTGAGATAAAGGGGGCCGGAGCCCCCGGCCTGCAGGCCGTCCAATGGCAATATGGCTTCGAGATGCTGGGTCATGTGGCAGATCCCGTCACAAACCGCTTGGCAGCCAGCGCCACCGAGCCGGTCAGGGCGTCTGCCTCGGGTTCGATGAACAAAGGCTGATGCCGTTCGGCAAGCCACGGCCGATAGATCGGTGCCAGGCCGCCCAGCAGGCAGAGCTTGCGGCTACCCTGGGCCACCAGGGCATCCAGAGCCTCATCGACGGTTTGCGCGCAGCCCTTGAGTAAGGCGATCGCCACCGGATCGTTGCGGGCCGCATAGTCGAATATCTTCGGTGCGAACCGGCCGAATTCGCCGGGTACCGCAGCGCGGGCAAACTCCACAGCCTCGCGCGGATCATTGTTGAATTCCGCCATCACGGCATCCGTCAGCGGCGACGATGGATGAATCCGGTCGAAGGCAAGAACGCTTTCCTGCAGAAGCGCGTGGCCAAGCCGGGCGCCGCTGCCAAGGTCGCCGATCTGGAACCCCCATCCGCCGATATAGCGGACCTCATCTCCCTGGCGGGAGATATAGATGGAACCGGTGCCAAGAATGGCCACCGCGCCGTCACTATCGCCGAGTGCGCCCTGCAGCGCGATCAGCCCATCGGATTCGATGTCGGCCTTCGCGAACGGCAAGCGTTCCTTCACATAATGCACGGCATCGCCGACATTGCTGCCGGCAACCCCGACCAGCGCACAGGCTGAACCGATTTCCGAAGGAGCAATGCCTGCTTCCTCGAATGCTGCAGTGGCTGCGCTGACGATATGGATCAGGGCGTTATCGGGATCGGTCAGGATGTTGGCAGCGCCGCTTTTGCCGCGCCCGAGGATACGCCCATCGGCGCCCGCTACAGCCGCGCGGCAACTCGTGCCCCCGCCGTCGATTCCCAGAATGTAATGTGGCATGGATACCTCCGGGAAAAAGGATACCAAAAAAATACCATTTACCAAGAGGATTTTGGTCTTTAATTGGATTTATCGATTAACAAACTGAAATATATAAATTATTTTAGAAAATGGAAATTTTATTCAGCTAAAATCGAATTTTTCCTAGACAATTGGTATTTTTTTGGCATTAATTTGCGAAGAGGGAGATAAGCGCATGCCATCAGTGAAAACCGAGGAGCGTCACGACAAGGCGATGGGGCTGGATGTAATGCATCCGGCGCTTGCTCTGCGTGTGCTTGCGTCCGGCCAGCAGGCAGCGGCCAAAGTTGTTGATTCTGCTATCGAGTCCATCGCCGCTGCCGCGCAGATCGCTGCCGCCGCGCTCGCCAATGGCGGGCGTTTGGCCTATGCCGGTGCCGGCAGTTCAGGCCTTATGGCTATGACCGATGCGCTGGAATTGCCCGGTACCTATGGAATTGCGCTCGACAAGGTCGTGGTGCTTCTTGCTGGCGGTGCCGCGAGCCTTACCGATCTCGCCGGTGGATATGAAGACGATATGGAGCTGGCCCGCAAGGATGTGCGCGATGCCGGTATTGGCGCGGGAGATTGTCTGATTTCGGTGTCGGCCAGCGGCTCGACGCCTTATGCGCTTGCGGCAGCCGACGAGGCCCGCGAGCGGGGCGCACGCGTCATTGCCATGGCCAACAATCCCGGAGCCCTGCTCTTCCAGAATGCCGAAGTCTCTATTCTGCTGCAGACGCCGCCCGAGGTTATCTCCGGATCGACCCGCATGGGCGCAGCCACCGCGCAGAAGATCGCCTTCAACATGTTTTCGACGCTTGTCGGTATTCAGCTCGGTCATGTCTACGATGGACATATGGTCAATCTGAAGGCTGACAATGCAAAACTGCGTGGCCGTGCCATCCGCATCGTTTCCGATATTGCCGGGATCGGCGCCACGGAAGCCGGCCATTATCTGACGACATCTTCTGGCTCGGTAAAGATCGCCATTCTTCTTGCCGCTGGGGCAAAGGATGTGGTCGCTGCGGAAGCAGCGCTTGCTGAGGCCGGTCAAAACTTGCGCCGCGCATTGTCTGCTGTCGCGGCACATTGAGTCCAAGGGTTTTAAAACCGCGCCAAAAATGGCGCACAATGAGGGAGAACGTAATGACCCGCACTACCTTGAAAGGCCTGCTGCTTGCATCCAGCATCCTCGGTTCCGCCGGGCTGGCGCATGCCGAGGACGTCACGCTGACGATCGAAAGCTGGCGCAACGATGACCTGGCCATCTGGCAGGAAAAGCTCATTCCGGCTTTCGAGGCCAAGCATCCGGGCATCAAGGTCGTCTTCGCGCCGACTGCCCCGACCGAGTATAACGCTGCGCTGAACGCCAAGCTCGATGCCGGTTCGGCCGGTGACCTCGTCACATGCCGCCCGTTCGATGCTTCGCTTGAGCTTTACAACAAGAAGCACCTGGCTGACCTGACCGGTCTTGCCGGCATGGAGAATTTCTCGCCGGTCGCCAAGTCCGCCTGGACGACAGACGATGGTTCGGTTGCTTTCTGCGTACCGATGGCATCGGTTATTCATGGCTTCATCTACAATAAGGATGCCTTCGACAAGCTCGGCATCGCCATCCCGGCGACGGAAGCCGACTTCTTCGCAGCGCTCGACAAGATCAAGGCTGACGGCACCTACATTCCGCTCGCCATGGGCACGAAGGATCTTTGGGAAGCCGCGACCATGGGCTACCAGAACATCGGCCCGACCTACTGGAAGGGTGAAGAAGGCCGCGCTGCCCTGATCAAGGGCGAGCAGAAGCTGACGGACGCCGGTTGGGTCGAACCCTACAAGGTTCTTGCCAAGTGGAAGGATTACCTCGGCGACGGCTTCGAAGCCCAGACCTATCCGGACAGCCAGAACCTCTTCACGCTCGGCCGCGCTGCCATCTACCCGGCCGGCTCGTGGGAAATCGGCCTGTTCAACACGCAGGCCCAGTTCAAGATGGGGGCTTTCCCGCCGCCGGTTAAGGCCGCAGGCGATGCTTGCTACATCTCCGACCACAACGACATCGGCGTTGGCCTGAACGCCAAGAGCGCGCATCCGGAAGAAGCCAAGAAGCTTCTCACCTGGATCGCTTCGCCGGAATTCGCCGACATCTATGCCAACTCGCTGCCGGGCTTCTTCAGCCTGAACTCGACACCGGTAAAGATGGCCGACCCACTCGCACAGGAATTCGTTTCCTGGCGCGAAAAGTGCAAGCCGACCATCCGCTCGACCTACCAGATCCTGTCGCGTGGCACCCCGAACCTCGAAAACGAGACCTGGGTTGAATCGGCCAACGTCATCAACGGCACCGATACGCCGGAAGTTGCTGGCGAAAAGCTGCAGAAGGGCCTCGACAGCTGGTACAAGCCTGCCAAGTAAATCGGGCGTGGGCGTATAGCCCAAACCCTAACCCTCCCCCTCACAGGGGGGAGGGGACTTCCGAAGTTTGCAGCTTGTCCCTTCTGCGCGTTACCGGCAGAAGGTGCCCGAGAAGGCGGATGAGGGGCTGCACTTGACGCGGGATGTCCTTGCAAAAAGCAAAGCGTCCAGCCAAAAACATGTAACCTGAAATCACATCCTGCCAGCGCCTTCGGGCTTGCTGGTGATGGCACGCGCCGCGGGGACCGGCAGCGCAGGCCTTGCCGCACATCGCGGCGATCGACGAAAAACGGGTCGGAGCGGCAGAAGCCATGAGCAGCGCCATATCGTCTGAGGACAGCATGCAAATCTCGGCGCGGCCGAGACGTTGGCATATCCTTGTTTTCCTGTTGCCGGCTTTCATCGTCTATTCCGCCGTGATGATCCTGCCGCTGATCGAAACGCTGCGTCTGTCGCTGTTCAATACGGTCGACGGGCAATCCACGTTCGTCGGTCTCGCCAATTTCCAGGTCCTGTTCGGGGATGAGCGCTGGGCCGCCGATTTCTGGCGGGCGCTGAAGAACAACTTCATCTTCTTTACAATCCACATGCTGGTGCAGAATCCGCTCGGCATTGCACTTGCCGCCATGCTGTCGATCCCCAAGCTCAGGCTTGCGGCCTTCTATCGGACAGCAATCTTCATGCCGACGGTCCTGTCCTTCGTTATCGTCGGCTTCATCTGGAAGCTGATCCTCTCGCCGATCTGGGGTATTACGCCGTTCTTCATGGATCTCGTCGGCCTGAAGGCCTTCTTCGGGCCGTGGCTCGGCAAGCCCGGCTCGGCGCTGATTACAGTCTCGCTGATCTCCGTCTGGCAGAATGTCGGCATTCCGATGATGTTGATCTATGCCGCCCTTCTGAACATCCCGGACGAAGTTATCGAGGCTGCCGAATGTGACGGTATCACCGGTTGGAGCCAGTTCTGGAAGATCAAGCTGCCGCTGATCCTGCCCGCCATCGGCATGGTCTCGATCCTGACCTTCGTCGGCAATTTCAATGCGTTCGACCTGATCTACACCGTGCAAGGCGCACTTGCCGGGCCGGACGGGGCGACCGACATTCTCGGAACGCTGCTTTACCGGACCTTCTTCGGCTTCCAACTGCAGCTTGGTGACCGCTCGATGGGCGCCACCATCGCCACCGTGATGTTCCTGATCATCCTGGCCGGCGTCTCGCTATATCTCTTCGGCATCCAGCGGCGCGTTCGCCGCTACCAGTTCTAAGGGGAATGGGCCCATGTCAAAAGCACGCATCTCGCCGCTGCGCTCGGGTTTCGTTCACCTGGCCCTCGCAGCCTATACAGTGGTCGCGCTGTTTCCGGTCGTTCTGACGATCGTCAATTCGCTGAAAGACAAGAACGCCATTTTCCGCACACCGTTGGCTCTGCCGACAGCGGAGACGTTCAGCCTGATCGGTTATACCACAGTGCTGAAACAGGGCGATTTCATCGGTTATTTCCAGAACAGCCTGATCGTCACGGTCGTCTCGATCTTCTTTGCGCTGCTGTTCGGCGCCATGGCGGCGTTCGCGCTGTCGGAATACCGGTTCCGGGGCAATACGCTGCTGGGGCTCTATCTCGCCATCGGCATCATGATCCCGATCCGGCTTGGCACTGTGGCCATCCTGCAGGGCATGGTCGCCGCCGGTCTGGTGAACACACTGACGGCACTGATCCTCGTCTACACCGCCCAAGGCCTGCCGCTTGCCATCTTCATCCTGTCGGAATTCATGCGCACCGTCTCGGATGACCTGAAGAATGCCGGCCGCATCGATGGCCTGTCGGAATATGCGATCTTCTTCCGGCTCGTCCTGCCGCTGGTCCGCCCGGCCATGGCAACCGTCGCGGTCTTCACGATGATCCCGATCTGGAACGATCTCTGGTTTCCGCTGATCCTCGCGCCCGGCGAAGCCACCAAGACCGTCACACTCGGCTCACAGGTCTTCATCGGCCAGTTCGTTACCAATTGGAACGCGGTTCTTGCGGCCCTGTCACTGGCGATCTTCCCTGTCCTTATTCTCTACGTTATCTTCTCGCGGCAGCTGATCCGCGGCATTACCGCAGGAGCAGTCAAGTAATGAGCAAACCCGTCCGTGTCCTCGTCGCCGGTCTCGGCAATATGGGCCGCAGTCATGCGCTGGCCTATCACAACAATCCCGGCTTCGAGATCGTCGGCCTCGTCAATCGCTCCAAGCCGGTGCTGGCGCCGGAGCTTGGCGGCTATACGATCCATCCGGATTTTGCCACGGCCCTCAAAGAGTTAAAACCTGATCTCTGCTCGATCTGCACCTACTCCGACAGCCATGCCGACTATGCCGTCATGGCCTTCGAGGCAGGCTGCGATGTCTTCATCGAAAAGCCGCTGGCAACGACGGTGGCCGATGCTGAACGCGTCGTGGCAGCGGCGAGGAAGGCGGGCAAGAAGCTGGTGGTCGGGTATATCTTACGCCACCATCCGTCCTGGATCCGGTTGATTTCCGAAGCCCGCAAGCTCGGCGGCCCTTATGTGTTCCGCATGAACCTCAATCAGCAATCCAGCGGCCCAACCTGGATGACGCACAAGTCGCTGATGGAGACCACCCCGCCGATCGTCGATTGCGGCGTGCACTATGTCGATGTCATGTGCCAGATCACCGATGCCAAGGCCGTCGAAGTCCGCGGCATGGGCCTGCGCCTGTCCAATGAAATCGCCCCGTCGATGTACAATTACGGCCATCTGCAGGTGTTGTACGAGGATGGTTCCCTCGGTTGGTACGAAGCCGCGTGGGGGCCGATGATCTCGGAGACCGCCTTCTTCGTGAAGGACGTGATGTCGCCGAACGGATCGGTTTCCATCGTCATGGATCCGAATGCCAAATCCGACGATATCGACACGCACACCAAGACCGCGGTCATTCGCGTTCACAAGGCCGAAACCGGCGCGGACGGCAAGTTCGTTCACAAGGACGAGGACCTGAAGATGGACGGCGAGCCTGGACATCAGGAGCTCTGCGACCTCGAGCAGGCCTATGTGTTGAAAGCCATCACCGAAAATATCGATCTCGAACGCCATATGGACGATGCGGTCCAGTCGCTGCGCATCTGCCTTGCGGCCGATGAGAGCGTGCGCACCGGCCAGCCGGTCAAACTTTAAAAGGGGCCTCACGTGGGATCACTTCAACTGAAATCCATCCGCAAGGCCTTCGGCAATCACGAAGTTCTGAAGGGCATCGACCTCGACGTGAAGGATGGCGAGTTCGTCATCTTCGTTGGCCCGTCCGGCTGCGGCAAGTCGACTCTTCTGCGTGTCATCGCCGGTCTTGAGGATGCGACCTCCGGCAGCGTCCAGATCGATGGCCAGGAAGTGGTCACCACGCCGCCGGCCAAGCGCGGCATCGCCATGGTGTTCCAGTCCTATGCGCTCTACCCGCATCTGACGGTCAAGGACAATATGGGCCTCGGCCTGAAGCAGATGGGCGCGCCGAAGGCGGAGGTCGACGCCAAGGTCGCCAAGGCATCCAGCATGCTGTCGCTTGAGTCATATCTTGCCCGCCGTCCTGCGGAACTGTCCGGCGGCCAGCGCCAGCGCGTCGCCATCGGCCGCGCCATCGTGCGGGAGCCAAAGCTGTTCCTGTTTGATGAGCCTCTCTCCAACCTCGATGCTGCGCTGCGCGTCAATACGCGTCTGGAGATCGCCCGGCTGCACCGCAGCCTCAAGGCAACGATGATCTATGTGACGCACGATCAGGTCGAGGCGATGACGCTGGCCGACAAGATCGTCGTTCTCAATGCCGGCCAGATCGAGCAGATCGGCTCGCCGATGGAGCTTTATAACAGGCCGGCTAACATGTTCGTCGGCGGCTTCATCGGTTCGCCGCAGATGAATTTCATTGAAGCCGGCAGGCTCGGCGACAAAGAGGCAAAGACTGTCGGTATCCGGCCGGAACATATTACCCTGTCGCGTGAGAGCGGTGACTGGAAGGGCAAGGTCATTCATGTCGAGCATCTTGGTGCCGATACGATCCTGTATCTGGAAACCGAGGTCACCGGCCTGCTGACGGTTCGCCTCTTCGGTGAGCACAAATACGATGTCGACGACGTCGTCTACGCGACGCCGGACAAGGCTTCGATGCACCGTTTCGGTGCCGACGACCGGGTTCTGCGCTGATTTCGAAACGTGATTGTATCCGAATGTTGATGAAAATTATCGTTCGGTAACGTTTTATTGTGCGTTGCATCATCGGCTTGCGCTGCTTCCGGTTTTAACATACGTATCTGTTTGTATAATTGATGCGTTGGTCGTTCTGTCCCGGAATTTCTTCGTATCATATTGATTTTCATGAACTTCCAGCAGCAGCTGATCTCTTTGAAAAAAGATGATCGGCTGTGTGGCTGGACTTTGCGTATGGAACCAGAGATGCGGATGAACCGACCAATATTGGCTGCAACAGTGGCTGCCCTGGTGATTATTTCAGGCTGCCAGAAGGACGACAGCGAGAAGCAGGCGGCCCCGTCCTATCCGCCGCCGCAGGTCTCGGTGATTACAACGAAGACCGAATCGCTGCCGATCACCAACGACCTGCCGGGCCGCATCGCAGCAACCCGCATTTCGGAAGTGCGTCCGCGCGCCACCGGCATCGTCATCGAACGCGTGTTCGAGCAGGGCTCGCATGTGAACGCCGGCGACGTGCTGTACCGGATTGATCCGGCGCCTTTCAGGGTTCTGGTCGAGAGTGCCGAAGGCACGTTGCGCCGCGCAAAGGCGGTTCAGCTTCAGGCCAAGCAGGCGGCTGATCGCCAGGAGCAGTTAAAGAAATCCGGCGTCGCCACCGGTCAGAACTATGATGACGCGATCGCGCAGCTCGCACAGGCCGATGCCGACGTGGCCATCGCTGAGGCAGGTCTCGCAACCGCCCAGCTCAATCTGCAATATACCAATGTCACAGCGCCGATCAGCGGCCGTATCGGCCGTGCGCTGATCACCGAGGGTGCGCTGGTCAGCGCCAATGGCTCCGAAAACCTGGCCACGATCCAGCAGCTCGATCCTGTCTATGCCGACTTTACCCAGTCTGCGATGGATCTCATCCGCCTGCGCAAGGCGCTGCAGGACGGTGCTTTGGCCGGTGGGGGCAACGAAGCCAAGGTCAATCTGGTGATGGATGACGGCAGTGCCTATCCGCATGCCGGTAAGCTTTTGTTTTCGGAAGCAGCTGTCGATGAGACAACCGGCCAGGTTACGTTGCGTGGTGAATTCCCCAATCCGGACGGCGACCTGCTGCCCGGCATGTATGTGCGCGTAATCATCCAGCAGGGCGTCGAGAAGGATGCCATCGCTGTGCCAACTCAGGCCGTGCAGCGCGATACATCGGGCAATGCACAGGTCTATGTCGTCAAGGATGACAAGACGGCCGAACTGCGCACCGTCTCTGCCGGCCATGTTCTGGGTGATCAATGGATCATCCGCAATGGCTTGAAGGCCGGCGAGAAGGTGATCGTCGAAGGCTTCCAGAAGGTTCGCCCTGGCGCGCCCGTCGAGCCGGCGGACTGGAAGGTCGCTGATGCCCAGCCTGCCGGTGCAAAGCCAGCGGACGCGAAACCCGCTGCTGAGCAGGCCGGCACGGACGGTGCTGCTGCCAAGCCGGCGGAAGAGGCAAAGCCTGCCGAACAGGCGAAGTGAGGATCTGATCGATGCCTAGTTTCTTTATCGACCGGCCGATCTTTGCGTGGGTCGTCGCGCTTTTCATCATGATCTCCGGTATCATCGCGCTGCCGCTGCTGCCGATTTCGCAGTATCCGAACGTCGCACCACCGCAGATTTCCATCAACACCAGCTATCCCGGCGCATCGTCGGAAGAGACCTACCAGAGTGTGACGCGGCTCATCGAAAATGAGCTGAACGGCATCGAGGGAATGCAGTATTTCTCGTCGACGTCCAGCGCTGCAGGCAGCGTGTCGATCAACGTGACCTTTGCTCCGGGCACTGATTCCGGTGACGCCTCGATCGACGTGCAGAACCGTGTTCGCCGCGTCGAGGCGCGTTTGCCCGATGCCGTGCGTCAGCAGGGCATCGAGGTTGAGGAAGCCGGTTCCGGCTTCCTGATGATCCTCGCACTCACATCCACCGACGGTTCCATGGATGCGGTTTCGCTCGGCGACTATCTCAGCCGCAACGTGCTCAACGAAATCCAGCGCGTCGAAGGCGTCGGCCGTGCGCAGATGTTTGCCACCGAGCGCGCCATGCGTATCTGGCTCGATCCGGACAAGATGCGTGGCCTCAATCTGACGGCCAGCGACATCAACGCCGCAATCACCGCACAGAACGCCCAGGTCGCGTCTGGCAGCATCGGCGCCCAGCCGAACCCGATCACACAGCAGATCAGCGCGCCTGTTCTGATCAAGGGCCAGCTCACCTCGGCTGAAGAGTTTGGGGCGATCATCCTGCGTGCCAATCTCAACGGTGCCACGGTTCGTCTGCGCGATGTTGCCCGCATCGAGATCGGCGGTCAGGACTATAGCTTCTCCACCCGCCTGAACGGCAAGCCGTCCGCGGCTATCGGCGTGCAGTTGACCCCAACCGGCAACGCGCTGGCCACGTCCACGGCCATCAAGGCGCGTATGGACGAACTGGCAACGTTTTTCCCGGCGGGCGTCGAATACTCCGTCCCCTACGACACGTCGCCCTTCGTCGCGATCTCGATCGAAAAGGTTCTGCACACGCTGCTTGAAGCGGTGGCCCTGGTGTTCCTCGTGATGTTCCTGTTCCTGCAGAACATCCGCTACACCATCATTCCGACACTCGTCGTTCCCGTAGCATTGCTCGGCACGTGTGCCGCCATGCTCGCCATGGGCTTCTCGATCAACGTTCTGACGATGTTCGGCATGGTGCTTGCCATCGGCATTCTCGTCGACGATGCGATCATCGTCGTCGAAAACGTCGAACGCATCATGTCCGAAGAAGGGCTGACACCGAAGGAAGCAACACGCAAGGCGATGAAGCAGATCACCGGTGCCGTCATCGGCATCACGCTGGTTCTGTCGGCCGTGTTCATTCCGATGGCCTTCTTCCCCGGCGCCGTTGGCGTCATCTACCAGCAGTTCTCGCTGACCATGGTGGTTTCCATCCTGTTCTCGGCTCTGCTCGCCTTGACGCTGACGCCAGCATTGTGCGCCAGCTTCCTCAAGCAGGTTCCGAAGGGCCATCATCACGCCAAGCGCGGTTTCTTCGGGCTGTTCAACCGCGGCTTCGACAAGGCGTCGCATGGCTATAGCGGCTGGGTCGCCGGCATGGTCACGCGCACATGGCGCTTCATGCTGATCTATGTCGTGCTGCTCGGCGGTTTGGCGTATCTGTTCATGCAGCTGCCGTCGTCGTTCCTTCCGGATGAAGACCAGGGCTTCGTCATCGTCTCGATGCAGCTGCCGTCGGAAGCAACCGGAAACCGCACGACCGAGGTTATCGAGCAGACGGAAGCCATCTTCAGCCAGGAACCGGCTGTCGAACGGATCATCGCCATCAGCGGCTTCTCGTTCTCCGGTACCGGTCAGAATGCCGGCCTCGCCTTCGTGACGCTGAAGGACTGGTCGGAGCGTGGACCCAACGATGTTGCCTCGGTCATCGCCGGCCGGGCATCGGGCGCCATGTCCCAGATCAAGGATGCGATCAGCTTTGCGCTCTCGCCGCCGCCGATCCAGGGTCTCGGCACCTCCAATGGCTTCGAGTTCCGCCTGCAGGATCGTGGTGGTCAAGGGGCCGCGGCACTCGCCGCAGCGCGTGACCAGCTTCTCGGCCTTGCCGCGCAAAGCCCGGTCATCTCTGGTGTTCGCGTCGATGGCCTGCCGGATGCGGCACAGGTCAATCTGTTGATCGACCGTGAAAAGGCCAACACGTTCGGTGTGACCTTTGCGGAGATCAACTCGACGATCTCGACCAATCTCGGTTCGTCCTATGTCAACGACTTCCCGAATGCGGGACGTCTGCAGCGTGTGACGGTGCAGGCTGACGAGAACCGGCGCATGCAGACGGCCGACCTTCTGAAGCTCAACGTGCGTAACAGCAATGACGGCATGGTGCCTCTGTCTGCTTTCGCCAGCATCGAGTGGACGAGCGGCCCGACACAGACCGTCGGCTATAACGGCTACCCGTCAGTGCCGATCAGCGGCCAGGCCAATGCAGGCTATTCCTCCGGTGAAGCGATCGCCGAAATGGAACGTCTGTTCAGTCAGCTTCCTCCCGGCTTCGGCTATGAGTGGACGGGGCAGTCGCGGGAAGAAATCGCCTCGGGCACTCAGGCACCGCTTCTGGTGGCGCTGTCCTGCCTCTTGATCTTCCTGTGCCTTGCAGCGCTCTATGAAAGCTGGAGCATCCCCGTTGCGGTGATGATGGTGGTGCCGCTTGGCGTCATCGGTGCGGTTTTGGCCGTGATCCTGCGGGACATGCCGAACGACGTTTACTTCAAGGTCGGCCTGATCGCGATCATCGGACTATCGGCGAAGAACGCGATCCTGATCATCGAGTTCGCCAAGGAGCAGATGGAGGCCGGAAAACCGTTGCTGGATGCCACCATCGAGGCGGCGCACCTGCGCTTCCGTCCGATCCTGATGACCTCGCTGGCCTTTACCCTCGGTGTTCTGCCGCTGGCGATTGCCACCGGCGCAAGCTCCGGCAGCCAGCGCGCCATCGGTACCGGCGTCATGGGGGGCATGATCTCGGCGACGGTGTTGGCGATCTTCTTCGTGCCGGTCTTCTTCGTGTTCATCATGAAGCTGTTCCGCAGAACGACGTTGAAGCCGATCGGTGCGGATGCGGAAACGGCCTCTACACCGGCAGAATAATGGAGACGGCCCGCCGGAAGGCGGGCCTTTTCCGGTTGAGGAGGCGTCATGCGTAGAACAAAAGCCGAGGCGGAAGAGACCCGCAACAGCATTCTGAATGCTGCGGAACGGGTTTTCTTCGAGAAAGGCGTTTCCACTGCATCACTCGATGATGTCGCCAAGGCGGCCGGCGTAACGCGCGGCGCCATCTATTGGCATTTTTCCAACAAGACCGATCTGTTTCTCGAGCTCTACAATACCGTAAACTTGCCGCTGGAAGACATGATCGCCCGCAATGTCGTGCAGCCGGGTGCTGATGTGCTGTGCTATATCGAGAAGTCAGCCGGAGACTGGCTCGACCAACTGGCCGGCGACGAACATCGCCAGCGCATCTTCACCATTCTTCTGCGCTGCCCTTACGGCGAGGATCTGCTGCCGGTTCTGGAAAAGCAGCAAGAGGTCGATGACCGGCACACCGTAATGCTCGATAGCGCTTTTGATACGGCCCGGAGCGAGGGCTTTCTCAATGGAAACTGGACGCCTCAGTCTGCCACCAAAGCGCTGCGCTGGATGATGGAAGGCCTTTGCAGCGAGTGGTTGCTGTTTGGCCGCCGCTTTGATCTGGCGTCGGAAGGCAAGGACGGGCTGAAACGTCTGTTCGACAGCTTTCGCCAGACACCAGCAACTGCGGAAGCGCTGGCCGCTTCCTGATCTATCCTGTTTCGCAGCCGGTTTGCAGGCGGCGTCAGGCTGATGTCGATTTGAACTTGCTCATCAGATAAGGCCCCGACAGAACCGGTGCATGTTTTGCTGTCTCGCCCTCGTTCAGGCAGGCGTCCAGCACGGCAATCTCAGCGTCCCAGTTGGGCTGATGGAAAAAGGCGAGCGATTGCCGCCGCGCCATGCCGCCATCCTCCGGTGATGGATTGACGACGCGGTGCAGCGTCGAAACCCAGCGGTCATTGGTCCAGCGCGCCATCAGGTCGCCGATATTGATGACGAAGGCACCGGGAACCGGCGGTACAGGCTTCCACTGGCCGTCCGGCGTCATCAGTTCCAGTCCCTTCGATCCCGCCTGCGGAAGGAGGATCGTCAGGCTGCCATAATCCGTATGCGCACCGGCGCGCAGCTGGCCGGGTTTCGGCGGCACGTGTTGCTCCGGATAATTCAGCGCGCGCAAAGCACTGATCGGCGTATCGATGAAACGCTCGAAGTAGTTTTCTGGCAGATCAAGCGCTACGGCAAAGAGGCGCATGACACGGGCGGCCAGGTCCTCGAGCGAGGCATAATAGGCTTTCCAGGCTTCGACGAAGCCATCAGGCTTTTCCGGCCAGATCGTCGCCGCATAACAAAAGGCCAGCGCTTCCGGATCGGTCATGGATACCGGCTGTGTCAAAGGTCCGCCGTTGAAGCTTTCCTTCAGGTCCGGCGGGCTGTCGATGTCGCGGGATTTTGCCAAAGCCTCCAGCTCGGGGCCGAGATAGCCATAGGGATAGCCCTTGTAAGGCGCCCGGGCATTTTGCTTTTCTTCCGGCGGCAGGTCGAAAAAGGCGTGCGCCTTGCCCCAGACGGCATCGATGATGGCCTGCGGTACACCATGATTGCGGATCGCCAGAAATCCGGTCGTCCGGCAAATGGCATCGACCTGTTTGCCCAATTCCCGCTTCCTCTCGGCATCCGCTTTTTCAAAGGCACCGAGATCGAAGACGGGAAATTGTGACAGGGGCATATCAACGACTCCAATGCGTTATGAGGATATAGACCCCATCATGCAGGTGGAGCGCCGCGATGCAAGCCGCGGCTTCCCAACATTTAGTGCGCTTCATCCCAATTATGCGCAGCCCGCGCATCGACCTTGAGCGGCACCTTCATGTCGAGCGCCGGCATTGCCGCATTCTCCATGACCGAGACGATCAGCGGGATCGAACGTTCGACATCGGCATCTTCGACCTCGAAGATCAATTCGTCATGCACCTGCAGAAGCATGCGCGCGCGGGCCGAAAGTCCTGCCTGTTCGAGTGCAGGCTCCATCTTCACCATCGCGCGACGGATGATGTCGGCGGCCGAGCCCTGGATTGGCGCATTGATCGCGGCGCGTTCGTTGAAGGCGCGGTGCGAGGGGTTGGACGAACGAATGTCCGGATAGTGCGCCCGGCGGCCGAAGATGGTTTCGACATAACCATTTTCCCGCGCAAACGCCTTGGTGCTTTCCATATAGTCGCGGATACCGGGGAAGCGTTCGAAGTACTTCTTGATGTAGTCGCCCGCTTCCGAGCGCTCGATCGACAGCTGGTTGGCAAGGCCGAAGGCGGAGATGCCATAGATGATGCCGAAATTGATTGCCTTGGCACGGCGGCGGATTTCGCTCGGCATGCCTTCGACCGGCACGCCAAACATTTCCGAGGCCGTCATCGCGTGGATATCGATACCATCGGAAAAGGCCTGTTTCAGCTGTGGAATCTCGGCGACATGGGCAAGAACGCGCAGTTCGATCTGGCTATAGTCAGCCGAAACCAGCTTGTGGCCCGGCGTCGAGATAAAGGCCGTGCGAATCTTGCGGCCTTCGGCGGTGCGCACCGGAATGTTCTGCAGGTTCGGGTCGGAGGACGAAAGGCGACCTGTGGTCGTTGCGGCCAGCGCATAGGACGTGTGGACGCGCTTCGTCTCCGGATGCACGAAACCAGGAAGTGCGTCGGTGTACGTGGATTTCAGCTTGGTCAGCTGCCGCCAGTCGACAATCTTGCGCGGGAGCTCATGGCCGTCGGCGGCGAGGTCTTCAAGCACCGAGGCCGAGGTCGACCATTGCCCAGTCTTGGTCTTGGCGCCGCCCGGCAGGCCAAGCCGGCCAAACAGGATATCGCCAAGCTGTTTGGGCGAGCCGATATTGAAGCTTTCGCCGACAAGCCCGTAGATTTCGTGTTCGAGGCCAGCCGCACCCTGTGCCAATTCACCCGACAGCCGCGACAGGATCTGCCGGTCGATGGTGATGCCGCGCTCTTCCATGCGAGCCAGCACCGGCACCAGCGGTCGCTCCAGACGCTCATAGACCGTGTTGAGGTTCTTGGCGGCCAGACGGGGCTTCAGCACCTGCCAGAGCCTGAGTGTGACATCGGCATCTTCGGCCGCATAGGCGGTTGCCTTGTCGATATCGACATAATCGAAGCTGACGGAGGATTTGCCTGTGCCGGCAACATCCTTGTAGGGAATAGGTTGATGGCCGAGCCATTTTTCCGACAGTGAATCCATGCCGTGCGTACCGGCGCCGGCGTCGACAACGTAGGACATCAGCATCGTATCGTCGAAGCTGACAATGCTGATGCCGTGGCGTTTCATCACCAGATAATCGTATTTGAGGTTCTGCGCGATCTTCAGAACTGATGGGTCCTCCAACAGGTCCTTCAATCGCTCGAGCGCGGCTGCGGCCGGAATCTGGCCCTCTGCGAGCTTCACGCCGTCACTGAAAAGATCGTTGCCGCCGGTCTTGTGGAGGAGCGGCACATAAGCAGCGCGAATATCGGTGCCGGACGGGTCCTTGCTGTTATCGGCAATGGCCAGCGAAAAGCCGACGAGTTCAGCCTGCATCGCGTCGAGCGAGGTGGTTTCCGTGTCGAAGGCAACGAGGCCGGTTTCACGCGCCGCAGCAATCCAGGCATCGAGCGTTGCGATATCGCGGATCGTCACATAGGCGCTGCGGTCGATCTTTGCCGTTGCAAAGAGTTCGGCCCGCCCCTGTGCCAGGTTTTGCGGTGTCGCATCTGCCGGGCCTCCATCGGGAGTAGCGGCCAGAGAGGTTGCCGCTTGCGCTGCGCTTCCAAGGGATGCTGATTTCGCAGAAGAAAGCGCTGATGGGGAGGCCGCTTCGCCCTTGTCGAGATCGGGCCCACGCGCCTGTGCGCCCCATTCGACCGGAACGGACGCTGGCTCGACGGCATCGGCATCCGTCTCGGTCGCAGCGGCGACGCGGCGGGTGAGCGTGGTGAATTCCATCGTCTTCAGGAAGGCAACGAGCTTTGGCCCATCCTGCGCATGCAGCTCGAAATCATCCAGCGGTACGTCGATCGGCGTATCGGTCTTCAGCATGACAAGCTGGCGCGAAAGCTTGGCCAGTTCGGTATTGGCGATGATGTTTTCGCGGCGTTTCTGCTGCTTGATCTCACCGGCGCGGGCAAGCAGCGTGTCGAGATCGCCGAACTCTTCCAGAAGCTGGGCCGCTGTCTTCGGACCGATACCGGGAATGCCGGGCACGTTATCGGTGCTGTCGCCGGTCATCGCCTGCAGGTCGATCATCTTTTCCGGCGGCACGCCCCATTTCTCGATCACTTCCGGGATCGAGATCTGTTTGTCCTTCATGCTGTCGTACATCGACACATTGGCGGTGATGAGCTGCATCAGGTCTTTGTCGGAGGAGATGATCGTCACATCGGCGCCTTCCGCCTCCGCCATCCGCGCATAGGTGGCGATCAGGTCGTCGGCCTCATACCCTTCCTTTTCGATGCAGGGCAGGTTGAAGGCGCGTGTCGCATGGCGGATCAGCCCGAATTGCGGGATCAGGTCTTCCGGCGGTGCGGTGCGGTTTGCCTTGTACTGGTCGTAGAGTTCGTTGCGGAAGGTCTTCGAGGAATAGTCGAAGATAACGGCGAAATGGGTCGGCGTCACACCGACGGACGTGTCGCGCGCGTCGGTCAAAAGCTTCCACAGCATGTTGCAGAAACCAGAGACGGCATTGACCGGCAGGCCATCCGATTTGCGGTTGAGCGGCGGGATGGCGTGGAACGCCCGGAAAATGAACCCGGAGCCGTCGACGAGGAAGAGATGATCACCTTTTTTCATGGCGACAAGGGATAGCGCGGGCCGCGATGGCCGTCCATATCATTCCGGAGCGGCGCGGAATTTTACGCGATTGCCGGGGCACCTTGAAGCGCCTGCCGGCTATCGTCGGGTATTGCAGTTTAAAATGCGCGGCAGGGTTTTACGCCCTGCCGCGCATTTTTCGTTAGGTGCGCTGCGAGTCCAGCTGCTCCTGATTGGTCACGACCTGCTGGGCGCGGGCGTAGCTCTCGATCAGAAGCTGATAGGCCGGGAAGATCTTGGTGTAGATTTCCGCCCAATCCTGCGCATCAGCGCGGTGCCAGGTCTTCTGCAGCTCGGACGCGACCGCAGCCATGTCCATCGGAACGACACCGGCCTGGACGACACGTGCAAGCGTGATTTCCTCGGCCATCTTCGAATAGGTGCCGGAGGCATCGATGACTGCAAAGACCTTGTAGCCGTCATGAACGGCCGCGATCGCCGGGAAGGCCATGCAGACGCTGGTAATGGTGCCTGCGATGATCAGCGTCTTGCGGCCAGTTGCCTTCACCGCCGCGACGAAATCGGCATTGTCCCAGGCGTTGATCTCGCCTTTGCGGGCGATATAGGTGGCGTGCGGGGCGTTTGCATGGATTTCGGGGATCAGCGGACCGTTCGGACCCTGCGGCACGGAGGCGGTGGTGATCACCGGCATTTTGCTCAGCGTGGCCATCTTGGCGAGTGCGGCAGCGTGGTTGCGCAGGACCGGCATCGGCATGTCGCCGATGGTCTGGAAAAGGCCGCTCTGGTGGTCGATCAACAGCATTACTGCGTCGTCGGCATCGATGACTGGTTTCTGGCCGTTGAAGTTTGCGGCGGTATTTTGCGTTGTCATTGAAATGTCCTTTCAGGGATGTGGGGCGGTTTCAGGCCCCATGTTCGGTCGGCTTTTAGGAAAACTGCATGCTGGCGGTTACGCCGGTTTTGATGAGCAGGGTCGTGAAGGCGGGTACGGTGGCCGAGCGTTTCCAATTGCGCTGGGCTTTGCCTTCGCCGCCCGGGGGCAGTTCCCCCAAGGCGGAAAAAGAAACCCTGTCCTGGTTCTGGAGATCGGCGTTAGGCTGCACTGATCGCGCCGAAGCGACCGCTTCGGAAATCGGCCATTGCCTGCCTGATTTCGTCGTTAGTGTTCATGACGAATGGCCCTTGCATCACGACCGGCTCGTCGATCGGCGTGCCGCCCAGGATCAGGACGGATGCATCGCTTGAAGCCTCCAGCGTGATGTCGCCGCCCGATCTGTCGAGGAGCGCGAACTGAGCTTCCCCGGCTGTAGCGCCGTTGATGGCGACCGTGCCCTTCAGGACGACCACTGCGGCAGTATATCCCTCTGGCATGGACACCGAAACGCTTCGACCCTCGTGCAGCCGCACATCCCAGAGATCGATCGGGGTGAAGGTTTGTGCCGGTCCGCGGTGGCCATCATAGGCGCCGGCGATCACCCGGAGAGAGCCGGCGCCGTCAGGCAGTTCCACGGAGGGAATGTCGCGGTCGAGCAGGCTCTGATATCCAGGCGTGGCATTCTTGTCCTTGGCCGGCAGGTTTACCCAGAGCTGAACCATCTCCAATTTCCCGCCCTTACGGGTAAAGGCCTCCGAATGAAACTCTTCGTGCAGGATACCGGCGGCGGCCGTCATCCACTGGACGTCGCCTGGTCCGATGATGCCACCGCTGCCGGTCGAATCCCGGTGTTCGACTTCACCGCGATAGACGATGGTCACGGTCTCAAATCCGCGGTGAGGATGGATACCGACGCCACGCGGCGTGTTCGTCGGCGCGAATTCCGCCGGACCGGCATAATCCAGCAGCAGGAAGGGGCTGACATGGTCGCCGTGCGTGGCATGTGAAAACAGCGAGCGTACCGGAAACCCGTCTCCGACCCAGTGCGGCGTGGGGTTGCTGTAAACTCCGAGAACCTTTCTCATGTGCTTCTCCTTTTCGCTTTGCCATTGAGGCTGTGTGTAAGGAGAAAATACTGCCGTGGCGGTGATAGCAGTAGACTGGCAAATCGGGTTACTCTGTCCTGAAAATAGGACAATCAAAGTCATGCAAGACCTCAATGACCTCCGGTTTTTTGTCGATGTGATCGAGCAGGGCGGCTTTGCTGCAGCCGCTCGAAAGCTCGGCGTGCCAAGATCGAAACTCAGCCGGCGCATAATCCAGTTGGAAGAGCGTCTCGGCGTTCGTCTGATTCAACGTTCCACGCGACAATTTGCGGTGACCGAGATTGGCCGCGAATACTACCGCCATTGTCTCGCCATGACGGTGGAGGCTGACGCGGCGCAAGAGGTTATCGACCGCACGCGCTCGGGGCCTCAGGGTATTGTGCGCATCAGTTGTCCTTCGTCGGTGATCTATTTTCAGCTCGGCGAGATGATTGCCCGTTTTATGGCCAAATATCCCAAAGTGGAAGTCCTGCTGGAAAGCACCAACCGGCGTGTCGACGTTATCCGTGAAGGTTTCGATCTCGCTGTCCGTGTGCGTTTTCCACCGCTGGATGACAGCGATCTGGTGATCCGCAAATTGGCCGACAGCACCCAGCGTCTGGTTGCCAGCCCGGTTCTTTTGCAAGGTTTATCCCGGTCTCCCGTTCCAGCCGATCTTGCCGTGTTGCCGAGCCTCGCCTGGGAACCGGCAAGATCCGAGCACGATTGGTGTCTTGATGGTCCAAACGGTGCCTCAGCCGTCGTTCGGCATAATCCCCGTCTTGTCACGGAGGATATGATGGCCCTGCGTTTTGCGGCGCTTCGCGGCGTTGGCGTCTGTCAGTTCCCGACATTCATGATCAGGGACGACGTGCAGGCCGGAAGGCTGGTGGATATCCTTCCCGATTGGGCTCCAAGGTCGGGCATCATCCACGCCGCCTTTCCATCGAGACGAGGGCTGCTGCCTTCCGTGCGGACGCTTCTGGATTTCCTTGCGGAGGAATATTCCAGTGTTGATCGATCGGAGGGTCCCAACGAACAGCTGCTTTCCGTCGACAATGAATGATGGCGGCTGCCCATCATCGAAAAGTTGGCCTCGGCAACCTGAGGGCGGTTTTTTAAGCAATCGCGTAAAATTCCTCACCACTGTGGAATGAGATATGGACGGCCACCACGGCCCGCGCTATCCCTTGTCTTCATGGAAAAAGGTGGCTCACCTTAACCGGAGGCTTCAGGGTGTAAGCGGCGGGCATCTCTGCGCAAGAGTTGAAACCGTGGCGGCGCCGGTCAATTTTTAATAGCTTGGCTTTTCAACTTCTACTTTTACTGCATGTCCCCCATCCAATCCCGCTCATAGGCACTGGATCTGTTCATGTCGTTCCTCACCGATCCCATCATCGCCCTGTTCCTGTCGCTTGCACTTGGTTTTCTGATTGGCAAACTACGCGTTGGCCCGATCCAGCTTGGTGGGACCTGCGGAACACTGTTTGTCGCCTTGGCAATCGGCCAATTCGGGGTGCGGGTTGATCCTGATCTGAAGAACGCGGCATTCGCCCTTTTCATCTATGCGCTTGGCTTCTCGGCCGGCCCCCAGTTTTTCACCAATATCCGCGGCGGATGGCGCTACGGTATTTTTTCGTTCATCGAGGTTATCTGTGTCCTCGTGCTGCTGGCCATCGCGGTACTTCTCTTCCATTTCGACGTCGGTACCGCATCAGGGCTTTTTGCAGGAGCCGCGACAGAATCCGCTGTTGTTGGCACAGCATCGGAAGCGATTGCCCGTCTTGCGATTTCTACGCCAGAGATCGAACAGCTGCAGGCCAATATCGCAACGGCCTACAGCCTCACCTATCTCTTCGGTCTCATCGCGATCGTGGTTTTCACGACGCAGATTGCCCCGTTGCTGTTGAAGATCGATCTGCGGAAAGAAGCGCAGGAACTCGCGCGCAAACTGGGATCGACCGACGATGATGAGGAGCAGGCAGAAGGCCTCCCGGCCTTTGTTGGCCGCGCCTATCGCGTTGGCGGTGCGGCCGGTCAGACAGTCGGAAATTTTGAAAAAAGCCGGGGATGGGCAATTGCCATCGAGCGTCTGCAGCGCGGCAGCGATATTCTTGAAACCACCCCGGACTTTCTGCTGGAGCCTGACGATATCGTGTTCGTCCGGGGGCGCCGCAACGCGGTAATTGCCGTGCGGGACAGGCTCGGTGACGAAGTACCCGTTCCGCAAGGCACAAACTTTACGCTTGCAACCCGCGATGTGGTTTTGGTGCGAAAGGAAGTTTTCGGCCGTCAGATTCGGCAATTGAGGCAAATGGCCTCGGCTGAATTGCAGCGCGGCATCTTCATATCCCATGTTCGGCGCATGGGGCAAAACATCCCGGCACTTTCCGGCACAATTTTGCAACACGGGGATATCGTCACTCTTTACGGCCCGGAACTTGCCATCGAACGCGCTGCGCACGAACTCGGAAAACCCGTGCCTCCGGGCGAGCGTACCGATTTCATATTTCTCGGCCTTGGGCTCGCAATCGGGCTCGTTATCGGGCATTTCCATTTTAAGATTGGCGCCCTTGAACTGGGGCTCGGTGCGGGCGGCGGCGCCTTGATTTCCGGGCTTGTCTTCGGTTGGCTGAATATGCGCAACCCGATGCGGGGTGGTCTGCCACCGGCCGCGGCCGAGTTCGCCAAGGAGTTTGGCCTCGCCACATTCATAGCAGCGATAGGCCTCAGTGCCGGCCCTGATGCCATCGATCTGATTATGGAATACGGCCTGATCCTGCCGGTGCTCGGAGTCCTTGTTTCGTTCCTGCCGGCCCTCGTTTCGCTGTTTGTTGGAACCAAGCTGATGAAGATCGAAGCACCGATTCTTCTCGGCATAATCGCCGGGCAGCATTGCAGCACCCCAACCATCAGCGCCCTCGTTTCGCAGGCCGGAAACTCTACGCCCGTGATCGGCTATACGGTCACATATGCGATCTCCAACGTTCTGCTGCCGCTGATGGGGCCGGTCGTGGTTGGGTTGGTCATGGCGCTGACAGGTTAGTTGGCGTCTGACGGATTATCTGTCGCGGTTGGCTGCGATACAAGGTCCCAGGGCGGGAGAACGGGCCGCGCGGCAAGGTGGCTTTCTCTCCCGGAACGACCCGCTTTTTCGGGCATGAATATCGCTATTCTCGATACTGAGGCCCCTCACGACAATGTTACGAATTTGTAATGCAGCGGCCGGTGCTTGCTCCCTTGAAAAGCCACATTTGGAACCACAAATGATAACCAACGGCACCTGAACGCGCCGTCATCTGGTTAAAGGCCTGTCCCCCGCCGAAGCCAGATGTAAGGACAAAGGCCTATCCCCCCTCTCCGGGCCTTTGTCCAATTTATAACAAAAACCGCCGTGGCCCCGCCTCCGCCATGGCGGTTTTTGTTTGCGCTCCCGGCAAGCATCACATCCGTGTGAAATCCTATTGTCTGCCGGTCCATCGCCCGCAATGTAACTTGTGTTCCAGCTTGGGGAGAGGTACCCATAGACATGGCCTTCGACCGTATGGATTCAGCAACATACCTGTCCAGCCTTCTGGCGAAAAGTTTCTCCCGCGCCCTGCAGGAGAGAGGCCAGAAACTCGGCTTTGCCCCCGGCCAGTTTCCGGTTCTTCTGGAGCTGTGGAGCGAGGAGGGGCTGACCCAGAAGCAATTGCTCGACCGCCTCGACATCGAGCAGGCAACGATGGCCAACACTCTGGCCCGGATGGAGCGGGACGGTTTGGTGTTGCGGAAAAAGCACCCGACCGACAAGCGCGCGCAGCAGATTTTCCTGACAGCCAAGGCAAGGGAGATGGAGCGGGAGGCGAAAGAGGCAGCACTCGCCGCCGATCAATCGTTGTTGTCCGGTTTTCGCCATTTCGAACGGGAACTCATGCTCGAATACATGCGCATGGCGATCGCCAATGGCGCCCAGAGCTGATGCTGTTTGCTGTTCCAGTACGGCTATGATCCATCGATCAAAATATTTTGCTTAAATCCGTCGCCAACTTTGTCTAGGTTCCGCCGCGATAACAAGGATTCGATCATGACAGCCACGGCCAGCATTCTCACCCGCGCGGACGATAATCTCCCCAAGAGCCTTGAACGGCTTTTCGATCTGGTTCGTATCCAGTCGATCTCGACCGATCCGGCTTACAAGGCGGAGTGCCGCAAGGCGGCGGAGTGGCTGGTCGCCGAGTTGACGTCCCTGGGTTTCGACGCTTCGGTGCGCGACACGCCCGGTCATCCGATGGTGGTTGCCCATCACGCGGCCGGCAAGGCCGGTGCGCCGCACGTGCTGTTCTATGGCCACTACGATGTCCAGCCGGTCGACCCGCTCAATCTGTGGGACACGGCTCCGTTCGAACCGTCGATCAAGGAATTGGACGGTGGCCGCAAGGTCATTACGGGCCGTGGAACGGCTGACGACAAGGGCCAGCTCCTCACCTTCGTCGAGGCCTGCCGCGCCTTCAAGGAGGTCAACGGCTCTCTCCCTTGCGAAGTCACGATCCTGTTCGAGGGCGAGGAAGAATCCGGTTCGCCGTCGCTGAAGCCATTCCTGGAAGCCAACGCCGCCGAGCTGAAGGCAGATTACGCGCTGGTCTGCGATACCAATATGTGGGATCGGGACACTCCGGCCATTTCGGCTGGTCTGCGCGGCCTCGTCGGCGAGGAAATCGTGATCACCGCCGCTGACCGCGATCTGCATTCCGGCTATTTCGGTGGTGCCGCTGCCAACCCCATCCATATCCTGTCGCAGATCCTCGCCGGTCTGCACGACGAGACTGGCCGCGTCACGCTGGACGGTTTCTACGAAGGTGTCGAGGAAACCCCGACACAGATCAAGGCCGCCTGGGACACGTTGGGCATGACGACGGAAAAATTCCTCGGCGAGATCGGCCTGTCGATTCCATCCGGCGAAAAGGGCCGTTCGGTCATGGAGCTGACCTGGGCAAGGCCGACGGCAGAAGTCAACGGCATCTGGGGCGGCTATACCGGCGAAGGCTTCAAGACCGTGATTGCGGCGCAGGCGTCCGCCAAAGTCTCCTTCCGCCTTGTCGGCGCCCAGAACCCCGACAAGATCCGTGCGGCGTTTCGCGCTTATGTCACGTCGAAAATTCCAGCCGATTGCTCGGTCGAATTTCACAAGCATGGCGGCTCGCCGGCAATCCAGCTGCCTTATGATTCCGCCCTGCTGAACACCGCAAAAACGGCGCTTTCCGACGAATGGCCGAAGCCGGCTGTTCTGATCGGCATGGGTGGATCGATCCCGATTGTCGGCGATTTCCAGAAGATGCTCGGCATGGAATCGCTTCTGGTGGGCTTTGGCCTGTCGGATGACCGGATTCATTCGCCAAACGAGAAGTATGAGCTGCAGTCCTTCCACAAGGGCATCCGCTCCTGGATCCGGATTCTCGACGCGCTTGCCGCTTGAGCATGACGTCTGTTAACGGTTAGCACCCTTGACCGGGCCGGTCGGGGGTGGTCTTTTCGTCCAGATGACATTTTGCCAGCTACAGATTTCAAGAATACTTGCCTCATGAAAACGGTACGCAAACTTGCCTGGCCGGTAATTGGGCTCGCCGCGATCGTGTTTTCGCTTTATGGCCTCTATCACGAGCTCCATGGCCTTTCGGCCGCCGATTTCATGGATAGCCTGAAGGCCGTATCGCTGAAGAGCTGGCTATTGGCCGCCGCCGCAACGCTTGCCGCCTATGCGGCGCTGGCAGCCTACGATCATCTGGCGCTTGAGCATCTCGGCCACAGGATTTCGCTCTGGTTCATCACCATCTGCTCTTTCACCGCCTATGCGCTGTCGCATACGGTGGGGGCGTCGGTCTTTTCCGGCGCCGTCGTGCGGTATCGCGCCTATGGATCGAAGGGGCTCACCGCCGGGGAGACCGGCATTCTCGTCGCGTTCTGCTCTTTCACATTCGCGCTCGGCACGCTGATGTTGGCCGCCATCGTGCTTTTGGTCGAGCCCGAAATCACCACCCGTTTCGCCGCGTTCCTGCCGATCGGCGCATCCATTTCAACTGGATTGATCATTCTTGCACTGATCGCGCTTTATGTCGTCGGTAGTCTTGTCGGGTTCCGGCCGCTGCATACCCGCTGGTTCCGGCTGGAATATCCGAAACCATCATTGGCGCTGCGTCAGCTGGTAATCGCCCCCGTCGAATTGATCGCCGCTGCCGCGATCATCTATTTCGCCCTGCCGGAGGCCGGAAATCCCGGCTACATGGTGATCCTCGGGGTGTTTCTCGCCTCGTTCTCGGCAGCGCTTCTGTCGCATGCGCCGGGTGGCCTTGGCGTTCTGGAGCTGGTGTTTATCGCAGCCCTGCCTGAAATGGATCCGGCTGGTGTGCTTGCCGGGCTTGCCATCTTCCGCCTGTTCTATCTGATCGTACCGTTCCTGATCGCACTCGCCGTCGTGGTCATTTTCGAGCGGGGCCAGTTCCTCGCGGGGCGCAAGGCCGAGGTGAGTGAAAAGAACGGCGGCTGAGCCGGCCCTTGTCCTATGACGGCGGGTGGCAGATTTTCGGCAGCGCGTTTTCCAAGGGGCCAGCGACTTTTTCAAGCTCGGCGCTTTCGATAAGCAGCGGCGAGAATGGCGGTTCCTGAATGGCGGCATTTGCGATGCGGGTAATGTAGCAGCCGGCGAAGATCTTTTCCTTGCCGCCTTTCTCCGTCGATTTGATCGCAACCGGCACTGGCGCATAGATGCTGCCGGCAGCCCCTTCCTGCGTCACGGAACCGGTCAGCACTTGAACGTCCACAGTCTTGGCATAGCCTTGTACGAACGACTCGTAGCTATCGGCTGGTTCGCTGAAATAGCTGTAGGCGCGGGCATATTCGTGGCGGTTGATGGCATTGTAGAGCGAGCGCACGAGAGCAGGGCCATCCGAGCGATCATCGACATAAGCTACCTGATCCTGAGCGCTGGCATACACGGCGGAGCTCGCCAGAACCGCTACCGTCGAAAGAGAAATGAGAATGGCTTTCATGCACACGCCTCCTGTTGTTCACAGTGAGTTTCAACGGGGATAAGGCGATTTGAAGGTGCAGGACGGTTTCAGCCAAACAAAACCGCGGAGCCTGAAAGCGGGCGCTGGAAAAGCACGGCCCAGAAAAACAAAAAGGCCGGGAAAACCCGACCTTTCACAACGCGCTTCGACACTCTGCCAGTACATCCGTGGTCAACCGCGGAAGCGCATTTCTCCGGCGCGGATTATCGCGCCAGATTTGGTATTAAGCAGCCTGCAGGTTGTCTGCAGACATCTTGCCGGACTTGCGGTCCTTGACGAGCTCGAAGCTGATCTTCTGGCCGTCATTGAGGCCACGCATGCCAGCGCGCTCGACAGCAGAGATGTGGACGAAAACGTCCTGGCTGCCGTCGTCCGGCTGAATGAAGCCGAAGCCCTTTGTGGAGTTAAACCATTTTACTGTGCCAGTGGCCATAACGATCCCTTTCTCTAGCAAATTATGTTGAACCATCCCGTAAACGTTACGGAAAAGCTTTTGTTCGAATCTGAAGGAAAGTTCGTCCGATTGCGCGCAAAGTCGCAAAAACCAAAGTCATCTAACAAATATCGACCAAAGCTCAGATAGGTTGCCGGGGTCAGATAGTCAAGTTTTATTATTCCTGTTTTGCATCGGCCATTGATTTCATTCAGTTTTATACGGCGCAGAGTCGAGATTTCATTGGGTTTATTTTTACATGAAGACACCGGTTGAGGTTGCATTTGTCCGGATGCGAAAAGGGTGACGATGTTTTTGCAGGTCTGGAGAATTGATTTTTCCTTGTCCCGCATCATGTTCATCGGAGGAGCTCATCCCATCGCTCCTTGATGGAGGACTGACGATGCCGAAATTGGTGATTGCCGCAGTGTGCGCGTCCCTGCTTGCCCTGTCCGGATGCGGCAATACAGTGCGGGGCATGAAGCAGGATGGTGTACAGACAAGCAATGCCTTGGATGACGCAACACACCGGATCGCGCGCGCCAACACCAACTGATGTTTCGCACGCGCTCTCTTCTGCTATTCAACCCCGGAAAAGCTCGTTCTGTCCGGCTATGGCTGTTCGCGCGTACCCGGCGTACTTTCGCGTTGATCCGCATCCTCAAGATCGGATTTCACGATAAATGTGTCGGCGTGTTCACGGGCTGCTTCGCGCATGACGCCGGGGCTTGCAGGATCACCAGTTCTGTTGCTGGTATCGAGGTCATCGATTTCGCGCTCGGCCTGCGCCCAGTGATCGTCCTGTTTTCCTTCCGGAGAACCTTCATCGAGCCATAGTTGATAGGCTCGCTGCCGGATTCTGCTTTCTCTGTCGATGTCCATGACTGCCTCCGGTGCGTTGCAAAAGGGGTTCAGCTCGGTTGATGGCGGAACGTGGGAACAAAAAGACCGGCAAGCCTCTTCAACGCCTGCGGCCGTCGCGGCGTTTCCGGCAATTCCCGTATATTTTTCAACATAGATCGCCGGCGCGCAGACAGATCAAACGCTTTTTCGGCTTCCGACAGAAGTTCGTCATTTTCTGAACTGAGATGATAGATTTGACCCACGGAACTCCCCTTGTCGTTTGACGCAAAACAGCTTTCGGACAGGAAAGTTCCATGACGCCATATGAAAAAGGCCTCAATGAAGAGGCCTTTCAGTCAGGTCGGCGCATTCGCCGGTTCGATCATTACCAATATCGGCGACGCACCGGCTCGGGCTCTTGCCGCGAGGCGGCACCCAGCAGAAAGCCAATCGCTCCGCCAACCAGCAACGCGACAGTCAGCGCGCTACCCGCGGCGGCCGGATGTTCACGTGCTGTCTGCGCAATGGCGCTGCCTTCCGCGCGCGCCACGTGTGCCGCCTTTTTCGCGATAGGTGTTGCGGCCTCCACGACGCCGGACGCACGTTCGCGAACGTCACTATAGGCCTGCGCGCTCTGAGCGCTGACGATTTTGGAAAGGCGGGCCACTTCGGCGCGCAATGATTCAAGGTCACTATTGGTTGGTTCGGCCATCATCGGTTCTCCTGTTGCCACCTGCCAAACGAATTGGCAGACGGAATGGTTCCCAAGAACGGAAAGCCTCTTGGGCGGCGCATCAATTCCGGCGCGCCGCCCACAGGGTGTCGCGGTTAAAGGCTCACGCGCCTTGCATGTTTGTCGGCGGTCTTTTTGTCGCCAGCTGCCTGGTCAAGGATATCTCGGGCATCCTCCACCGATATCCGGTGCTTCTTTGCGAAAGAGATCGGTTCGTATGGCTTGTCTGATGAAGTCGACATTGATGGTCTCCTTGGATCGTTGTTTTAGGCCCGCTTCACGTCACAAACGCGACCTTTCCGTCGGGAGACGGTTTAACTGCAGGGCAATAGGCTGGGTCGGGGAATTGAGGACACGCTTGCCGCATGTCCCAAATCCGGTGCGCGGTTTTGAGTTGGCCGCGCTGAAGCGATGGAATTGCTTCAGGCACCGCAGTCGGTGCTGGATCATTACATGGCGATTGCTGCCGCATTCCGCAAGTGCACCTGCGCTTCCAGGATGTGGCGGTGCGTGATAGCGTGCAGTTAACGCCCCCTTAAATCGCCGCATTTACACTTCATCGCACGGGGCGAAATCGTGCGTTGCGGCTTGTATGCTGTCTGCGCTCCCCAAGACAAGCTGGAGCAGACCCACCCCGACATGGCAGGAAACCGGACTTCAGAGCAGAGGATAGAACCTTCCTTCGAGGGTGGACGCGGTCGTGATGACGGCGAACTGCGCATGACTGCTGGTGAGCGTGTCAGTGGCGGCGGCAAAAAATCCACTGGGTCAAAGCCTGCGGCCAGGAAGGCCAAGGCACGGAAGGATCGCGGGCGTGGCGGGTCGCGTGGCGGCGGCGGTTTGACGGGCCTGATCCGGTCGCTGGTTTACTGGTGTGTCGTTATCGGTATCTGGGGCGCCATCGGCGTCGGCGGGCTGGTGCTCTATTACGGATCGCGCATGCCGAGCGCCACCACCTGGGCCATTCCGGACCGGCCGCCGAACGTCAAGATCCTCGCCGTCAACGGCGATATCATTGCCAATCGCGGTGCTACCGGTGGCGAGGCGCTGTCGCTCGAAAACATGTCGCCGTATATTCCGCAGGCGGTCATTGCCATCGAGGACCGGCGTTTCTACTCGCATTTCGGTGTCGATCCGCTCGGTCTGGCGCGCGCAATGCTGACCAATGTCACCACCGGACGCATGGTGCAGGGCGGCTCGACAATCACTCAGCAGCTGGCCAAGAACCTGTTCCTGTCGCCGGAGCGCACGCTGGAGCGCAAGGTACAGGAAGTGCTGCTCTCGGTCTGGCTGGAACAGAAATACACCAAGGACCAGATCCTTGCGATGTATCTCAACCGTGTGTTCTTCGGGTCGAACGCCTATGGCGTCGAAGCAGCCTCGCGGCGTTATTTCAACAAGTCCGCACGTGATGTGAACCTGGGCGAGGCCGCACTGCTTGCCGGGTTGCTGAAAGCGCCTTCGCGCCTGTCGCCGGCGCGTGATCCAAAAGCTGCGGAAGAGCGGGCTCAGGTCGTCCTCGGCGCCATGCGCGAGGAAGGCTTCATTACCGATAGCGAGATCAAGACTGCGATGTCGCAGACGCCGACCAAGGCGAAGAGCTTCTGGTCCGGTGCGCAATATTATGTTGCCGACATGGTCATGGACCAGCTGCCGGGCATGGTCGGCGAAATCAGCCAGGATCTGATCGTCGATACCACGCTCGATCTCAATCTGGAAAAGAAGGCCGAGGAAACGCTGGCTGAAAGCCTCGATGCATCGGGGCAGAAGCTGGATGTCTCGCAGGCAGCGCTGGTCTCGATCGATGGCACCGGTGCCATCCGCGCCCTCGTTGGTGGCCGTGATTATGCCGAAAGCCAGTTTGACCGCGCGGTCAAGGCGAGGCGCCAGCCGGGTTCGGCCTTCAAGCCCTTCGTCTATGCTGCCGCGATGGAAATCGGCCGCACGCCGATGTCGATCCGCAACGATGCGCCGGTCCGGATAGGCAACTGGACGCCGGAGAATTACGATCAGAAATATCGCGGCGAGGTTTCGCTCGCCAATGCTCTAGCCAATTCGCTCAACACCATCGCTGCCCAGCTGGTGATGGAAGTGGGGCCGCAGAATGTCATCAAGCTGGCGCGCCGGCTCGGCATCGAATCCGAAATGCAGTCCAATGCGTCGATCGCGCTCGGAACGTCGGAGGTCAGCCTTGTCGAATTGACGTCGGCTTATGCCCCGTTCATGAATGGCGGTTTCAAAGCGACGCCGCATGTGATCCGTCGGATTTCGACCGCCGACGGCACCGTGCTCTATGAAAATACCTATGACAATCCGCCAAGGGTCCTGGATCCGGCCGTTGTCAGCGAAATGAACCAGATGATGGTCGGCGTGATCGACCATGGCACCGGCAAGGCCGCCCGGCTGAAGGGCTGGCAGGCAGCCGGCAAATCAGGCACCACCCAGTCTTTCCGCGACGCTCTGTTCGTCGGCTTCACCAGCAACCTGACCACCGGCGTCTGGTTCGGCAATGATGACGGCAAGTCGATGAAGAAGGTCACTGGCGGCGGCCTTCCGGCCAAGGCCTGGCATGATTTCATGACGGCGGCCCACGAGGGCCTGTCGCCTTCACCGGTCTTTGGTACGACCGGGATCCAGCCGACATTCGACGACAATCAGGCCGCGCCCGAAAGCGTTGGCGATGTTATCTCCGGAACGTTCGGCAATGGAGCGGCGGATGAATTTCCGCAGGCACCCGTTGCCAACGGACAGACGGCTGGCACGCAGGATTTCGATCAGCCGGCGCAGGCGGCAAATTCCGGGCTTACGCCACCGGCCGATGTCGGCGAGACCACTGGTGCGACCCGACGCACGACGCTGTTCGACATCCTGACCGGCGGTTGAGCCGCAACCGCCGTTTGGTGCTCATGACGATGGGGACTATGTATGACCGAGGCAATTTGAACAGTCGCTATCCCCAGGCGATGATAACGTTTTCCGGCTCGCTGGGGTGATCGATCCAGACACGAATCCGAGTTTTCGCGGACGGTACGCGTGAAGCAGCGAATTGAGGGTTATTTGCATCAAATAAAATGATCTCGTTGTTGGGGGTGTTCAGAATGCCGTCGAAATCCGGATTTCTTGCCTCCGTGATCTCGGAGATTGGTCCGAACGTAACGTCCGTGTCCCCGTCGTTCCAATAGAGCGCGGGAATGAGAATGCAGTCTTTTGACGAAAGGACACCTCGCCTATCCATGTGCGTCGGAATATCGACATTTCGACGGCCTGCAACGTAAAAGCTCACATATTCCGGAGCGATCGACAGGTGTTGCACGGTCATGGTGTCAAAATCTCCTTTTCGATAAAAGTCCACCTTGTGATTGACTGCACGACCAGTAATGTGGGTAAATTCGACTCGGTCTGCCTACTGTTTTTGGGATCTGATGGTCGCCAATAAAATGACCGCGCTTGGTTCCCGTTGTCCTTATACCACACCAGTGGCATCCGTAGGTACGGCCGATGCGGTCGATTTCCGCCTGTTCACTCCTGGTCAGCCGCCTGTTGGTTGCTGGCGCCACAATCCACTCCCTTGCAAAGGGTCCGATGCCGATCCGCGGCAGCCTCAACTGGAGTGCACGGAGCATCGCCTCCTGTGCTACGGATTCATTGGCTCGTATCAGCCCCTCGACCGTTTCGTAGGCTTGCGGGGGCGGCCGCCAGTTTGGCTCACGTCTTTGAACGGCGCGTAACGCTTCCTGCATCCGGCCGATACTGACCGCCAGCCGCGCTTCCTGCCCGGGCGTGACGGGATGCCATCTGTCGAGAATACGGACTTGTCCCGCGCCACGAGGCCCGCGGCGGCTGACGCGGATCGGGCGGCTTTCGGAGCCGTCTCCGACCCATTGCCCGCCGTCGGGATTGCCGGCCGGCACCCGCGGCTGCTCGGGGCGAAAACCGGCCTTCCATTCTAGGCATTAAGCCAGCGCTCGAAATTCGACGGCCATCGCCGCCTGCCGGTAGCTCAGTTGTCGCAGGCTCAGATCTGCCGGTTCTATCGAAATCATTGGCCACGCCATCCGCTTTCAATTCAGTCGGACAATTGTGCGTGGTGCAGAGACGGCGGGGATAAATTCAGGCTGGAAAAAAGGCGGTGAAACGCCTATCTTCCGGTCAACCCAATGAACCTGCGATGATTTTTCCGCAGCAGACGATCACGTCGATACCGCCATGTCTGCTGGACGTCCCCGCTGTTCTGGAGCGGGAACCGCAATCGCCTTGTAGAAAGGATTGCTGATTTCGGTAATGGCGCGCGATGCTTCGTCATAATAGACGTTGATTTCCTCGGCTTCGTGGCGTTCTCATGCCTTGCAGTCCGAAACACTGGTCCTTATATACGCCCCATCACCGCAGTTTTCGCTGCGAATATTCCACAGACCATCCCGTTAGGGGCTGTCGCATGAATGCCTGACCGGGTTCTGACAGTCCGCTGCAAGGAGAGAACGACATGGCTAAAGTAATCGGTATTGACTTGGGAACGACCAACTCCTGCGTCTCCGTCATGGACGGCAAGGACGCGAAGGTCATTGAGAATGCAGAAGGTGCGCGCACCACGCCGTCGATCATCGCGTTCAACGACGATGGCGAGCGTCTGGCAGGCCAGCCGGCCAAGCGCCAGGCCGTCACCAATCCTGAAAATACGCTGTTTGCCGTCAAGCGCCTGATTGGCCGCCGTTACGACGACAAGCTCGTTGAAAAGGACAAGGCCCTTGTGCCTTACAAGATCGTCAAGGGCGATAATGGCGACGCATGGGTTGAAGCGCAGGGCAAGGGTTATTCCCCCTCACAGATCTCCGCCATGATCCTTCAGAAGATGAAGGAAACCGCAGAATCCTATCTCGGTGAAAAGGTCACGCAGGCCGTCATCACCGTTCCGGCCTACTTCAACGACGCGCAGCGCCAGGCAACCAAGGATGCCGGCCGTATCGCCGGTCTTGAAGTGTTGCGTATCATCAACGAGCCGACTGCAGCAGCTCTGGCTTACGGCCTCGACAAGAAGGACGGCAAGACCATCGCCGTTTATGACTTGGGTGGTGGTACGTTCGATATCTCGGTTCTGGAAATCGGCGACGGCGTCTTCGAAGTGAAGTCCACCAACGGCGACACCTTCCTCGGCGGTGAAGACTTCGACATGCGTCTGGTCGAATACCTCGCAGCTGAGTTCAAGAAGGACCAGGGCATCGACCTGAAGAATGACAAGCTTGCTCTGCAGCGCCTCAAGGAAGCTGCCGAAAAGGCCAAGATCGAACTGTCCTCGTCGCAGCAGACCGAAATCAACCTGCCGTTCATCACGGCTGATGCGACCGGTCCCAAGCACCTGACCATGAAGCTGTCGCGCGCCAAGTTCGAAAGCCTGGTCGACGAGCTGGTTCAGCGCACCGTTGCACCATGCAAGGCAGCCCTCAAGGATGCCGGCGTGACGGCAGCCGAGATCGACGAAGTCGTTCTGGTCGGCGGCATGAGCCGCATGCCGAAGGTACAGGAAGTCGTCAAGCAGCTGTTCGGCAAGGAGCCGCACAAGGGCGTCAACCCGGATGAAGTCGTCGCCATGGGCGCCGCCATCCAGGCCGGCGTTCTGCAGGGCGACGTCAAGGACGTTCTGCTGCTCGACGTGACCCCGCTGTCGCTCGGCATCGAAACGCTCGGTGGCGTGTTCACCCGCCTGATCGAACGCAATACGACGATCCCGACGAAGAAGAGCCAAACCTTCTCGACGGCCGAAGACAGCCAGAATGCCGTCACCATCCGCGTTTCACAGGGCGAGCGCGAAATGGCTGCCGACAACAAGCTGCTTGGCCAGTTCGACCTGGTTGGCATTCCGCCGGCACCGCGTGGCGTTCCGCAGATCGAAGTCACCTTCGATATCGACGCCAACGGTATCGTGCAGGTTTCGGCCAAGGACAAGGGTACCGGCAAGGAACATCAGATCCGGATCCAGGCATCGGGCGGTCTGTCCGACGCGGATATCGAGAAGATGGTCAAGGACGCCGAGGCCAATGCCGAGAACGACAAGAAGCGCCGTGAAGGTGTAGAAGCGAAGAACCAGGCTGAAAGCCTGATCCATTCGTCGGAAAAGTCGCTGAAGGAATTTGGCGACAAGGTCACGGAAGCCGAGCGCACTGCGATCTCCGATGCGATCGCTTCGCTGAAGACGGCCGTCGAAGCCTCCGAGCCGGACGCTGAAGACATCAAGGCGAAGACGCAGACGCTCCTCGAAGCCTCGATGAAGCTGGGTCAGGCAATGTACGAATCGCAGCAGACCGAAGCGGCCAATGCTGATGCACAGGCTGATGCGGCCCGCGACGGCGATATCGTCGATGCCGACTATGAAGAAGTCAAGGACGAGGACGACCGCAAGAAGTCCGCCTAATTCTTCTTCGAATACCTCTCGAAAGCCCGGAGCCGCAAGCTCCGGGCTTTTCTGTTTTCGGCATCTATCGTGCCACAACGGGACCAGCGATCGGCATGATTAGGCGTTAAAGTCGCGAGGGGAGCCGGGCCCAACCTTGCGGCAAGGCAAAAGCCAAAGATAAAGCCGCCTGATTCTGTGCTTTTCCGACAAAAAGCGGCCGGGATCGTGTATTGCCTATGGTATCGCGCTTGAAGGTTTACTAAATCCTGTTGCAAGGAAATTTGGCGACCGCCGGGCAGCCGGTTTTGACGCGCCTATTCAACAGGACAATCTGCAAGTATGAAACGTGATCTTTACGAAACGCTCGGCGTTGCGAAAACAGCAGACGAGAAAGAGCTCAAGAGCGCTTTCCGCAAACTCGCAATGAAGTATCATCCGGACAAGAACCCTGGCGATGCGGAAGCTGAAAAGACGTTCAAGGAGATCAGCCTCGCCTATGAGATGCTCAAGGACCCGCAGAAGCGGGCAGCCTATGACCGTTATGGCCATGCGGCGTTCGAACAGGGCGGCATGGGTGGCGGTGGCGGCATGGGCGGTGGCGCCGGCGGTTTCTCCGATATCTTCGAAGACATCTTTGGCGAGATGATGGGCGGCGGCCGCCAGCGGCGTTCGTCCGGCGGCCGCGAGCGCGGTGCCGATCTTCGCTACAATATGGAAATCTCGCTGGAAGAGGCCTATGCCGGCAAGACGGCGCAGATTCGGGTTCCAACCTCGATTACCTGCGATGTCTGCACCGGCTCGGGCGCCAAGCCCGGCACCAAGCCGACAACCTGCGCCACCTGCCAGGGCTCCGGCCGCGTGCGTGCCGCTCAGGGCTTCTTCTCGATCGAGCGCACCTGCCCGACCTGTCAGGGCCGCGGTCAGACGATCGCTGATCCGTGTGGCAAGTGCCATGGCCAGGGCCGGATCACCGAAGAACGTTCGCTCTCGGTCAATATCCCGGCCGGCATCGAAGACGGCACCCGTATCCGTCTCTCTGGTGAAGGTGAAGCCGGTCTTCGCGGCGGGCCTTCAGGCGATCTCTATATCTTCCTCTCGGTCAAGCCGCATGAGTTCTACCAGCGCGATGGCGCCGATCTCTATTGCAGCGTGCCGATTTCGATGACGACAGCAGCCCTTGGCGGCAAGTTCGACGTGGCGACGCTCGACAATACCAAGTCGCGCGTCTCTGTGCCGGAAGGCACCCAGGCCGGCAAGCAGTTCCGCCTCAAGGGCAAGGGCATGCCGGTGCTGCGCTCCAGCCAGGTCGGCGATCTCTATATCCAGATCCAGATCGAAACGCCGCAGAAGCTGACCAAGCGTCAGCGCGAACTGCTGCGCGAATTCGAGGAACTGTCTTCCAAGGAAAACAATCCGGAATCAGCGGGCTTCTTCTCCCGCATGAAGGATTTCTTCGACATCGAGTAAGCACCGCGCTCGGCGACTGGCCGAACGGATAATCGGCCATATATGTTAGCCGGGGGCAGTCATGCCTCCGGCTTTTTCGTATGTGGCCTGCGGCGCAGGCGCGACATATCCCAACGCGAAAGGTGCATCATGACCTATGAGCTCTATTATTGGGATGGCATCCCCGGCCGGGGCGAGTTCGTCCGCCTGGCGCTGGAACAGGCCGGTGCTGATTATATCGACGTCGCCCGCAACGATGGCGGCATGGCCCGGATGATGGCGATGATGAAGACCAAGACGGCGGGTGTCACGCCGCTTGCTCCGCCCTTCCTGAAGGATGGAGATCTTGTCATCTCCCATGCCGCCAATATCCTGCTCTATCTCGGAAACCGGCTCGATCTCGGACCCGAGGACGAAGCCGGGCGGATAACGGCGCATGGCCTGCAGCTCGGCATCACCGATTTTGTCGCTGAAATCCACGACACCCACCATCCGATCGGCGTGTCGCTCTACTACGAGGACCAGAAGGACGAAGCGTTGCGGCGTTCCGAGAACTTTCGTGAAGAGCGCCTTCCGAAATTTCTTGGCTATTTCGAAAGGCAGCTCGCGAAGAACAGGCAAGGTGAGGTCCATGCCCTCGGCGGCACACTCACCTATCTCGACCTGTCGCTGTTCCACCTCATCGAAGGCCTGCGCTACGCTTTCCCAGCCGAGATGGAGGCGGTGGAACCGGATTACCCGCTTCTCGTGGCACTCAACGCGCAAGTCCGCGAACTACCGCGGATCAAGGCCTATCTGGCTTCAGAACGTCGGCTTGCCTTCAACGAGCGAGGTATCTTCCGCTATTATCCGGAGCTTGACCGGCAATAGGACCGGTCACTCCATGACCGCGCTATGGTCGATCGCCGGTGGCGCCTTCGGTTTGCGCAACAGGAAGACCAATGGCATCACCGCCAGCGACATGATCATCAAGAGCTTGAAGTCGTCCATATAGGCGATGATTGTCGCCTGTAGTGTGACGATACTGTCGAGTGAAGCGCGCCCGACGGCGGTCATCGGATCGAGCCCTGCAGCCGCCGGGGCCTGGAAGGCATGGTTGAACGGCGTCACATAGGCTGCAATCGATGCGTGGTTGATCTGGGTATTCTCGATCAGCAAGGCCGAGACGACGGCGATACCGACGCTGGAACCGATATTGCGGGAGAGATTGTAGAGCCCGGTGCCATCGCCGCGCATCTCGGCGGGCAGCGTCGCAAAGGCGATCGTGGTCAACGGCACAAACAGAAAGCCGAGACCAGCGCCCTGCACGAAGCCCACGGAAATGATCGTCCATTGCGAGACATTGGGTGTCCAGCCGATCATGTCATACATCGCCCAGGCGGTGATCGCGAGGCCGGTGAACAGCAGGATACGGGTATCGACCTTGCCGATCAGGCGGCCAACGACGAACATGCAGACCATGGTGCCCAGTCCGCGCGGCCCCATGACGATACCGGCGGTGACGACCGGATACCCCATCAGCGACTGCAGATAGGGCGTCATCAGCGCCAGCGAGGCCAGATAGGTAACGCCGACGACGAAGATGAACAGCATGCTGACGGCAAAGTTCTGATCGAGAAACAGGCGTGGGTTGATGAAGGATTTTTCCGTGGTCAGCGTGTGAATGATCAGCAGATAGAAAGCGCTGGCGCAAACGATGGCCTCGATCAGGATTTCGCCGGAGGAAAACCAGTCGAGCTGGCCGCCACGATCGAGGAAAAGCTGCAGCGAGGCGATGGCAAGACTGAGCATGCCGAAGCCGAACCAGTCGAGCTTCGCCTGCGTATCCAGCTTGGTTTCCTTGACGAAAATGCTGATACCGGCAAAGGCCAGCGCGCCGATCGGCACGTTGATGTAGAACACCCAGCGCCAGCTGATGTTTTCCGTCAGCCAACCGCCGATCACCGGCCCGAGCACCGGCCCGACCATGACCGAGACACCGAACAGCGCCATCGCCGAGCCACGCTCTTCGGTCGAATAGATGTCGAGCAGGATGCCTTGCGACAGGGGAACGAGCGCTGCGCCGAACAGGCCCTGCAGCAACCGGAAACCGACGATCTGCGGCAGCGATTGCGCGAGGCCGCAAAGCACGGAAGCGACGACGAAGCCGACGATCGCCACCAGCAGCACGCGCTTGCGGCCGAATTTTGCGGCCAGAAACCCGGATGGTGGCGTCATGATCGCGGCCGCGACGATGTAGGAGGTCAGCACCCAGTTGATCTGGTCGGCGCTTGCCGCCACGCTGCCCTGGATATAGGGCAGCGCCACATTGGCAATGGTCGTATCCAATGCCTGCATGATCACCGCAAGGATGATGCAGGCCGTGATGGCGCCGCGATTGGCGACAGGCGCCGTTGCCGCAGAAGCGATGCTGCTCATGGCAGTTACTCTTGCGCGTGGGCGGTCGAAAGGCCGAGAAGTTTCTGGATCATGTCCGGCAGGCCACGGGCACGGCCGGTATCGACGGCGACGAGCGTGCTCATGCCGACGCGCAGCGGCGGTTTGCCGGCGGTGTCATCGATGGTAACACGCATCGGAATGCGCTGCACGACCTTCACCCAGTTGCCAGACGTGTTCTGCGCCGGCAGCAGAGCAAAGCTCGCGCCGGAAGCCGGGCTGACGCTGGCGACCTTGCCCTTCCACTCGACACCCGGATAGGTATCGACCGTAATCGTCACTGGCTGGCCGGGTTTGACATAGGTAAGCTCGGTTTCCTTCGGATTGGCCGCGATCCACATGTTCTTGGTGGAGACCAGCGAGAAGGCCTGTTGCGCGGCCTCCAGATAGCTGCCGGGCTGCAGAGCGTTGACATTGGTCACCACACCGTCAAACGGTGCGCGCACCGTCGTGTCGTCCAGCTGGCGCTGCGCATCATCCACGGCTGATTTGGCTTCCAGATAGAGCGGGTTCTGTTCGATCGGCTGGTTGGCATCGCCACCCAGCTGCGCCAGCGTCGTTTCGGCCTGGGCCTTGGCGACAGTCACCTTCTGCTTGGCGGCGTCCAGATCATGCTTGGCCTGGTCATAGGTCGCGTGCGATGCGGCGGAGTTGGACATCAGCGTCTGCTGCCGGTCGAAGGCGGTCAGGTAATAGGGAACATCGGCCTCGACCTGGGCAATCTGCGCCAGTGTCTGGGCGTAGCTGGCCTTGAGGTTCAAAAGTTCGTTGCGGGAAGCGGCAAGCTTGGCCTCGGCGCCTTCCAGCGCAATGCGGAACGAATCCGCCTTGAGCTGGAACAGCACCTGCCCGGCCTTGACCTCTTCGTTCTCGTGCACATTGACGGAGGCAACCGTACCGGCGACGTCTGTGGAAACGCCGACCATGTCTGCCTGCAGGTAGGCGTTGTCGGTTTCCATGATCTGGCCGCCGGTCACATAAAAATAGCCGCCGGCAACGAGCGCGACTGGCAGCAGTGCAAACAGGATCGGGCGTTTCAGGCTGCGGCGGCGGCGAACGATGCCGGCGGCGGGCGCGGGGTCGGCCGATGCCGGAGGCGCGGTGTTGATCTTTGCTTCGGCCGTCACGCCTTCGGATGTTTCAAGCGCAGTGACATTGGCATTGGCGGGTACGCGGAGGGAGTCAGCCATGGTGAGTTTCTTTATCGGCCGGCGCGCGGCAGGCCTGCAGGAGGTTGGATTTCATCAGGTCGAGAATGGCGACGAGTTTTTCACGATCCTCGTCGGGTATGTCTTGCAAGGCTTCGGACCGCGTCGCGTCGCCAATGGCGCGCATGTCGGCCAACAGGCCGCGGGCGGGTTCGGTGGTGTAGAGAAGCGCGATACGGCGGTCTGTCTCATGCCGCCGACGCTCAACGAAGCCGCGATCGACAAGCTTGTCGAGCACCCGCATCAAAGTAATCGGTTCCACTTCCAGAAGTTCGGCAAGGCCGCTCTGGTGGATGCCTTCGTTGCGCGCCAGATAGGCGATCGTCTGCCATTGCGAGCGCGTCAGACCCATATGTTTCGCGCGTTGCTCGAACCGCTTGCGTAATAGCCGGGCGACATCGTGAAGCAGAAAACCCAGGGTAGGGGTGAGGTTCATGGGCTGTGCGCCATATTGTTAGCATGCATAAGATAAGCAATCTTATTTGAGTATTCGCACCTGCGCAATTAGGCATGTGTGCGATGCGGCAATTTTTCTGTCACAGTTCGGTGATGCGCGCCCCCATCGCCTTCTGTTTGGCGCGCTACGATGTTCCGCCTTGCCATCGGTCTCCTCTCGGCTTAGCTCTCACCGGAACACGCAACCGGATTCCCCATGCCGCATAAGGTTTCTCTTTCCCGTCTGAAGCTCAGCGATTTCCGCAATTATGCGGGACTGTCGCTCGACCTCGACACCCGTCATGTGGTGCTGACCGGCGAGAACGGGGCGGGCAAAACCAACCTGATGGAAGCCGTCTCTTTCCTGTCTCCCGGGCGCGGGCTGCGCCGTGCCGCCTATGCGGATGTGGCGCGGGTCGGTGCCGACACCGGATTTTCAGTGTTTGCAGAACTGGAAGGCATGGATGGCCCGGTCGAGATCGGTACGGGAACGGCAGGCGCCGAGGAAGGCCAGGCACGCCGTCTGCGCCTGAACGGCACACCGGCAAAGACGGTGGATGAATTGCTCGATCATCTGCGCGTGCTCTGGTTGACGCCGTCGATGGACGGCCTGTTCACGGGCGGCTCGGGCGATCGCCGCCGCTTTCTCGACCGGCTCGTCCTGTCGCTCGATCCGGAGCATGGCCGCCGCGCCACCGATTATGAGCGGGCCATGCGCAGCCGCAACAAGCTTTTGTCCGAGGGGCGTCCCGACCCGGTCTGGTTGACAGGCCTTGAACGGCAGATGGCCGAACTTGGTATCTCGATGGCCCTGGCGCGGCAGGAAATGCTCGGGCTTCTGGCCGGACTGGTCGACAAGAACCATGAAGGTGGCGTGTTCCCGGCCGCCGATCTGGCGCTCTCCGGCTTCTTCGATCGCGAATGGCATCGCCCGGCTTTCGATCTGGAAGAACAATATCTGGAGATGATGCGGGTTGGCCGATACCGCGACGCTGCCGCTGGCCGCACACTCGATGGCCCGCACCGCAGTGATCTGTTGATCCGCCATCGTGCCAAGAACATGGAGGCCGCGCGTTGCTCCACCGGCGAACAGAAAGCGCTTCTCGTCGGCCTGATCCTTGCGCATGCCCGTCTGGTCGGCAATATGACCGGCCACGCGCCGGTCCTGCTGCTCGATGAAATCGCTGCCCATCTCGACGAGGGCAGGCGGGCAGCGCTGTTCGATCTGGTCGACGATCTCGGCGGTCAGGCCTTCATGACCGGCACCGACCAGTCGATGTTTTCAGCTCTTGGCGAACGCGCGCGTTATCTCAACGTTGCCAACGGCACCGTTTCCGGGTGAGAGTTCGATATCATGAGCAAACAGCCTTTGAACTCTGAAGAAATCCAGCGTTACGCCCGCCATATCATCCTGCCGGAAATCGGCGGGGCGGGGCAGCAGGCGCTGAAGACGGCGCGTGTGCTGATTATCGGCGCCGGCGGCCTTGGTGCGCCGGTGCTGCAATATCTCGCCGCCGCCGGTATCGGCACGCTGGGTATTGTCGATGACGATACGGTGTCGCTGTCCAACCTCCAGCGTCAGGTGATCCATGGAACGCCGGATATTGGCCGCGTGAAGGCCGATAGCGCCAAGGATGCGCTGCAAAGGATCAATCCACATGTGGATGTGATCCAGCATGTGGAACGCCTTGAGGAGGCGAATGCGGGAGCCCTGTTTTCCGCCTATGATATCGTGGTGGATGGTTCCGATAATTTTGCCACGCGTTATCTCGCCGCCGATACGGCCGAGCGCATGGAGGTCACGTTGGTAACCGCCGCCGTCGGCCGCTTCGATGGTTCCCTCACGGTTCTCCAGCCTTGGAAAACATCAGCCGATGGCCGGCGGAACCCGGGCTATCGCGATCTCTTTCCAGAACCGCCACCGCCGGGCGTGGTGCCTTCCTGCGCAGAAGCAGGCATCGTTGGCGCACTGACCGGTGTCCTCGGTACATTGCAGGCTATGGAAGTCATCAAGATCATTACAGGCGCCGGTGAGCCGTTGATCGGCCGCTTGCTGATGTATGACGGGCTGGCGGCGCGCTTTGAGACCATCAAGTACAGCCGGAAAACGCGATGAACCTTCAGCCGATCGATGAAACGTTCGGTGATTGGCACGGGCTACTGGAGCTTATCCTTGCTTCCTTCGCCTATATGCAGCCCCGCATCGATCCGCCGTCGTCTGCCCTGTTGCTGACGCTTCCGTCGTTGCAGGAAAAGGTGCAGCGTGAGAAGGGCTACGTTGCGATCGAAAATGGCCGTTTGCTCGGCTGTATCTTCTGCAAGCCGGAGCCGCCGGATTGTCTGTATATTGGCAAACTAGCCGTCATTCCGGATGCACAGGGCAGGGGCGTCGGCCGCTTGTTACTCCAGGCTGCCGAAACCTATGCCGCCGAATGCGGCCTTTCGTGTCTCCGCCTGGAAACGCGGATCGAGCTGACGGAAAACCACCGTGCCTTTGGAAAATGGGGCTTCGTCCAAACCTTGGAAGGCTGCCATCCCGGCTTTGCCCGTCCAACCTTTGTCGAGATGCGCAAGACGCTCTGAGGGATCAATCCCGGCCGGGCAGGACGCGGTCTGGCGGGCGGTGCCCGTCGAAGAACGTGCGGATGTTGATCACCACCTTGTCGCCCATGTCGACACGTCCCTCGAGCGTCGCCGAACTCATATGCGGCAACAGCACGACCTTGCCTTCGCTGGCCAGCTTGACGAGCTTCGGGTTGACGGCCGGTTCGTTCTCGAACACGTCGAGCCCGGCGCCGGCGATCTTGCCTTCCCGCAGCGATTTGATCAGCGCCGTCTCATCGATGATGCCGCCGCGCGCCGTGTTGACGATGTAGCTAGTCGGCTGCATCAGCGCCAGCCGCCGTGCCGAAAGCAGGTGGTAGGTTGCGGGTGTCGACGGACAATTGACCGAGACGATATCGACGCGGGCAAGCATCTGGTCGAGGCTGTCCCAATAGGTCGCCTCCAGCTTTTCCTCGGTCTCGGTGCTGACGCGATGACGGTTGTGATAGTGGATCGACAGTCCGAAGGCCTTGGCGCGGCGGGCAACGGCGGTGCCGATCCGGCCCATGCCGACAATGCCGATGCGTTTGCCGGAAATGCGGCGCCCGAGCATCCAGGTCGGCGACCATCCGGCCCATTCCTCTTTCTTGTCGGTGAGGATCCGCGAACCTTCGGCCAGGCGGCGCGGCACGGCAAGAATGAGCGCCAGCGTCATGTCGGCCGTATCTTCGGTCAGGACGTTCGGCGTGTTTGTCACGGTGATACCGCGGCGGGCGGCTGCATCGACATCGATATGGTCGACGCCGTTGGAAAAGCTGGCGATCAGTTTCAATTGCGGCCCGGCCTGCTCGATCAGCGCTGCATCGATCCGGTCCGTGAGGGTCGGAACCAGCACGTCGGCCCGCTTCACCGCAGCTACGAGTTCAGGCTGCGTGCGTGGTGTGTCATCAATGTTCAGTTCTGCGTCAAACAGTTCGCGCATGCGCGTCTCGACGACATCCGGCAGTTTGCGGGTGATGTAGACCTTCGGTTTTTTCTTCGCGGTCATTGCTGCCTGCTTCGCCTTGTTGACGGGTTTTTAACCAAGATGAGTGATCGTTCTCCCTGCAGTTCCATTTTCTACCAGACCCGGTGGGGAAGACAAACAAAACTCGAGATGTTCCCGGACGATTTGCTTGTCTTCGATTGGGCCGGTCAGAGATTTAACTGCAAGCTTCTGAATCTTTTTGGAAAATGGATTTTGTCATGCGTCAGTTCCTTTCCAGGCTCGCTTTCGTCGCCGCAGTCACCCTGTCCCTCGTTGCAATCGAGGCGGCACCGGCCTTTGCCCAGGCAGCCAAGGGGGCCAGCGGCCTGCCATTGCCGCGCTTCGTCAGCCTGAAATCCAAGAGCGTCAACCTGCGCGTAGGACCGAGTGTCGATTATGCGGTTGCCTGGCGCTATCTCAAGTCTGGCGTGCCGGTTGAAGTGACACAGGAATATGACAACTGGCGCAAAATCCGCGATGCCGACGGCACGGAAGGCTGGGTCAATCAGGCGCTGCTTTCGGGTGACCGGACGGCGGTTGCAGCCCCTTGGATGCGCGGCAAGGGCGAGGGCGTTTTTGTCAACATGCGGCGCGATCCGCAGGCAGGCGGCGCCATCGTCGCCCGCATCGAGCCGGGCGTTGTCGTTCATGTCGGCGAGTGCAACGGCGAATGGTGCCGCGCCGAGGCGCAAGGCGCGGAAGGCTGGATTTCACAGGGTGAAATCTGGGGCGCTTATCCGGGCGAAGCTTTCAAGTAGGATTTTTGCTCCGGCAAGCCGGTCAGAGCAGACCGGCTTCCTTTACTGCGGCGGACAGCGAGATCATCGGGCGCGGACCGACCTGCTCGATGACGATACCCGCCGCCAGGCTGCCGAGCTTGCCGCAATCGGCCAATGTCCGTCCCGTCGTGTAGCCGTGCAGGAAGCCGGCCGCATAGAGGTCGCCTGCACCTGTCGTATCGACAACGCGGCTAACCGTCGTCGCCTCGACCTTGACGCGCTCGTCGCCCTTGACGACGATCGAACCTTCTTCGCTCAACGTGACAGCAGCCAGCTTGCAATCCTTTGAGATCATCGACAGAGCGTGCTCGAAGTCTTCCGTCTCGTAGAGTGCCAGTGCTTCAGCCCGGTTGGCAAAGACGATATCGACGGTGCCGGAGCGCATCAACTCGAGGAATTCCGCCCGGTAACGATGGACACAGAAACTGTCGGACAGCGTCATCGCCACTTCGCGGCCGTTCTCATGAGCGATGCGGGCGCATTCGCGGATGGCGTCCTTGGCGAGCGGCGGATCCCACAGATAACCCTCGAAATACGTGACGGCCGCTTCCGCAACCACGGACGGCTCGACATCCTTGGGGCCGAGTTCGACGCAGGCGCCAAGATAGGTGTTCATCGAACGCTCGCCGTCCTCGGTGACGAAGATCATCGAACGGGCTGTCGGCGGAAGATCATCGAGCGGCTTCGTCTCAAAATGCACGCCCTGGGCGCGAATGTCATGGGTGAAGATTTCGCCCAGCTGGTCGTTGGCGACCTTGCCGAAATAAGCGGCCCGGCCGCCCAGGTTGGCAATGCCCGCCGCCGTATTGCCGGCGCTGCCGCCGGAGGCTTCGAGTGCCGGTCCCATGCGCGAGTAGAGCAGCTCGGCCCGATCGGCGTCGATCAGGTTCATCGCGCTTTTGATAATGCCGTTGTGGACAAGGAATGCGTCGTCGCAGCGCGCAATGATATCCACAATCGCATTGCCGATCGTGAGCACGTCGAATTTTGTCATCCGGAAACCGCCTGGATTGTTTGTGTCAGTCGGTGTCCGGTAATAGCGGATTTCCGGCAGTTTGGAAGTGGAAAGCGAAAAACAGCCGCCACACGCAAATTTTACTTGATATAGGAAATGATCGTTTCCTATATAGCCTGCATGGAAACAAGAGCTAGAACTCAGCACGACCAACGCCAGCGGGGCCGTCCCCGCGAGTTTGATGCCGATAGCGCGCTTGAGCGGGCCATCGATATTTTCTCGATGCGCGGCTATCACGGAACGTCCATCAACGATCTTGCCGATGCGATGCAATTGACCCCTGGCAGCCTCTACAAGGCCTTCAAGGACAAGCGTGGCATCCTGCTTGCGGCGTTCGACCGGTACCGGGTCCTGCGCAGCACGAAGCTGAAGGCGGCGATCGCGCCGCATGCGCTTGGCAGCGACAAGATCAGGGCAGCGCTGCAATTTTACGCCGCGGCCGCCTGCGGCGAGCTCGGCCAGCGCGGCTGTCTCGTTATCGCAACGGCAGCAGAACTGGCCGCATCCGATCCGGTTGCCGCAGAGCGCGTCGATGTCGCACACGCGGCCAATGAAGCGGTGATGAAGGATTGCATTCTGCATGGCCAGGCGGATGGATCGGTGCCCGCAGGCATTGATGCCGCCGATACCGCACGTGCGCTGCTTTGCCTGGTGCAGGGCGCGCGTATTGTCGGGAAAACCGGCCGCAGCCGCGCAGAAATGATGGCTGTCGCCGATGTGGCGATGAAACTGCTCAGCTAACCAGTTTAAGACATGGAATTGAGACGATCATGACCTGTATCGCAAGACCGGCAGATTTTGCTGCCAAGACCCCAGAACCCCAAGCCCTTAAATTGAGGCCCTCTGAATTCAAGGCCGTGGAACCGCAGGCGATGTCATCGGGAATGATGTTCCTTCTGGCCGCCGCCTGCGGCCTGATTGCCGCCAATCTCTATTATGCACAGCCGCTGATCGGCCCGATCAGCGCCTCGCTGGGCCTGTCTCCAGGTGCGGCAGGGCTGATCGTCACACTGACGCAGATCGGTTATGGTCTCGGTCTCCTGTTGATCGTGCCGTTGGGTGATCTCTTTGAAAATCGCAAGCTGATCCTGACGGTCATGGCGCTTGGAACGCTCGCCGTGGTCGGGGCGGGCCTCGCCTCGACGCCGCTGCCGTTTCTCGCCTCGGCGTTCTTCATCGGGTTAGGCTCGGTCGCCATCCAGATCATCGTGCCCTATGCGGCGCATATGGCGCCGGAGGCGCATCGCGGCCAGGCTGTCGGCAATGTCATGAGCGGCCTGATGGTCGGCATCATGCTGGCACGGCCAGCCTCGAGCTTCATTGCTGAATTCCTGCCCTGGCATATGGTTTTCTTCATTTCGGCAGCGGCGCTGGTGGTGCTCGCCCTTGTTCTCGCCCGCGCCCTGCCGCCGCGCATTCCGGAGGCGGGTTTGAGCTATGGCGCCCTGCTCGCCTCGATGGGCCGGCTGGTCGCCAACACGCCGATCCTGCGCCGCCGCTCACTTTATCACGCTTTCATGTTCGCGGCCTTCAGCCTGTTCTGGACGACAACGCCGCTTTTGCTGTCGGGGCCGGAGTTTGGCCTGTCGCAAGGGCAGATCGCGCTGTTCGCGCTGGCAGGCGCCGCCGGCGCCATCGCCGCTCCGATCAGCGGCCGCCTCGCCGACAAGGGCTGGAGCTATGCGGCAACGCGCTTGTCGATGGTCTCCGTCGCGGCCGCCTTCCTGGTCACGCATGTCGCTCCGGTGGGGTCGGTGTGGGCGCTCGGCCTTCTCACCTTCGCCGCCATCCTGCTTGATTTTGGCGTCGTTACCAATCTGGTTCTTGGCCAACGCGCCATTTTCGTGCTGGGCGCCGAATATCGCAGCCGTCTGAACGGGCTCTATATGGCCGCGTTCTTTGCCGGTGGCGCCGCCGGTTCGGCGCTTGGTGGTTGGCTTTATGCACAGGGAGGTTGGTGGGCCACCTCGATGCTTGGACTTGCACTGCCGGTCTCGGCGCTCGCTTATTCGCTAAGCGAGCGCAAGACGGCTTGATCCGGATCAAGCTGGTAGAATGGATGTTTCATAGTGTACCGCAAATTCCGCGGTTGGCGGGATCGGCTTGATCACATCGATCAGCACGCCGTTCGGATCAGCAGTGATGAAATGCCGCTGGCCGAAATCCTCATTGCGCAGTGTGAGGAGGATTGGCAGCCCCGCCGCCTGAAACTCCATATAGAGCGCATCCGGATTCTCGACTTCGAAATTGAGGAGAAGCCCGGCAGCGGTGCCGCGTGATTTTTCAGGGATCGTCTGGTGGCTGCCGTCAAGAATGGCGAGTGTCACATGCTCGTTCTCTGTGGATTGCAGGTGAACATACCAGTCGGTCGTAAACTGCGCTGTGAAGCCGAAATGCCGGACGTAGAACTTGGTGGTGCCCAGAACGTCGCGGGTCATGATGACAGGATAGTAGCTGGTGATTTTCATCTCTTTTCCTCCGTGTGAAATTATCATACAGTCTGTATGTTTATGCAAATAACATACATTCAGATTGTATGTAAAGGTGGGAAATGCGACGGACCAACAAGGAACGAACCGAAAGCATGCGTCTTGCCCTGATGGCGGCAGCGCGGCAGCTTTTTGTCGAGAAAGGCTATGCCGAGACGGCGACGCCTGACATCGCCAGCGCAGCCGGTGTCACACGCGGCGCGCTCTATCATCATTTCGAGGACAAGAAGGCGCTGTTTGCAGCCATCGTCGCAGACGAGGCGCGTCAGGTGGGGGCAGAGATCGAGGCCTCGGCCGCTGGCTTGAGCAATGCGCGGGACGCTCTCCTCACGGGTGCACGCGGTTATTTCGATGCAATGGCCGTGCCTGGCCGCACACGGCTTCTCCTGCTCGATGGGCCTGCCATTCTCGGCCTGCCCAACCTGCAGGTTATCGATGCGGAGCATGTCGAGGCAAGCCTGAAGGCTGGCCTGGCAGATCTGTTTTCGGCCAACGGCAAGGACGTCGCACTGCTTGACGCCTTCGCCCAGCTATTGTCCGCATCCTTCGACCGGGCGGCGCTGGCCATCGAAGCAGGCGGCAGGCGCGACCACTATGAGGCGGCGATCGCCGCCCTGATTGACGGCATTTCCATCAGATGATCTGAGCTGGCAGCTCGACCAGCGGTGCGGGCATCTCGCTGGTCTTCTCCGCCGCCTTGCAGATATCGGCAATCACGCAACGCTGGCATTCCGGCTTGCGCGCCTTGCAGCAATAGCGCCCATGCAGGATCAGCCAATGATGCGCATGGTAGAGATAGTGATCGGGGATGATCTGCATCAACTGGTGCTCAATCTCGTCCGGGGTTTTCCCCGGCGCTAGACAGAGCCGGTTGGCGATGCGGAAAATATGGGTATCGACAGCCATGGTCGCCTGCCCGAAGGCCATGGAGAGAACCACATTGGCAGTCTTGCGGCCAACCCCAGGTAACGTGATCAGTTCCTCGCGGGTGCGCGGCACTTCGCCGCCAAAATCCGCGATCAGTTTTTCACTGAGCGCAATGACGTTCTTGGCCTTGTTGCGATAAAGCCCGATGGTCTTGATGTAGTCGCGAACGCGCTCCTCTCCCAGATCAACCATCTTTTGCGGTGTGTCGGCGATGGCAAAAAGCGCCCGCGTCGCCTTGTTGACCCCTGCGTCGGTCGCCTGCGCCGATAGCGCCACCGCAACGACCAGCGTAAACGGATTGACGTGCTCTAGTTCACCCTTCGGCTCGGGCCGCTGGATCGAGAAACGCCGGAAGATCTCCTCGATTTCCGCCTTGCTGTATATCGTTTTCGGCTTCGTTCTGGAGCGGCCGGTTGTCGCAGATTTTGCTTTCGCCGGCTTGATTGCTGATTTTGGCTTCACGTTTTTCATCCTGCATCTATAGTCATTCGTCATGAACGATGGCAACGCCGAGAGTGTCAGGGAAGAACAGCCGGTTTTCGCAGCCGAGCTGACGCCATACCGCTCGCTCGGGATCAGGGGCTTCAAGGTCTTCCTGTTCATCGCCGCCCTGATGTGTCTCGTCCATATCTTCGTTTTCGTCGTCATCGGCGCCTGGCCGATCGTCTTTTTCTTCGGGCTGGATTTCCTGCTTCTGTTCGGCGCCTTCTGGCTGAACTACCGCTCCGCCTGCGCCCGCGAGGAAATCCGCGTGTCCCGCACCGATGTCTGCGTACGCAAGTTCAACCCGGCAGGCCGGATGACCGAGCATCGGTTCAATCCCTTCTGGACGCGGTTTAACATTTCGCGCCATCAGGAGATCGGCATCGTCTCGATGCAGCTCAGCGACCGGCAGCGAACCACCGATATCGGCTCCTTCCTCAACCGCGACGATCGCGAGACATTTGCCACGGCCTTTTCCGGTGCGCTGGCGACGGTGAAACGCCGGTAGATCAAGAATCGGGTGGCGATACCCTGGTTGGAATGATTATCTCTGGCATCAAGGAGATACGACCATGGACATCAAGACATCGAAGCCTACCGATATCACGCCGCACGGCAGCGATTACGAGACGGTCAGCCGTGTGGTCGAGTTGCTGACCGAAAATTACCGCGATCAACCATCCCTCGATGCCATTGCCAGTGATCTCGGCCAGTCGCCGACGCAGCTGCAGAAAACCTTTACGCGTTGGGCGGGCTTGTCGCCCAAGGCCTTCCTTCAGGCTGTGACGCTCGATCACGCCAAGCGCCTGTTGCGTCAGGAGGAACTGCCGCTTCTGGAAACCAGTTTCGAACTCGGCCTGTCAGGCCCGTCACGCCTGCATGACCTGTTCGTCACGCATGAGGCGATGTCGCCCGGCGAGTGGAAACTACGCGGCGGCGGTCTAACCATCCGTTACGGGTTCCATCCGTGCCCGTTCGGCGTGGCGCTGGTGATGGTCACCGATCGCGGCTTGGCCGGTCTGGCCTTCAACGATGCCGGCGATGAGAAGGCCAGCTTCGAGGACATGGCCAGCCGCTGGCCGAATGCGCAGTTCATAGAAGACAGTGCGGCGACCGCGGGTTACGCGGCCCGGATTTTCGATGCCAGGGAATGGAGTGCTGAGGAACCGCTGCGTGTCGTGTTGATCGGCTCCGACTTCCAGATCCGCGTCTGGGAATCGCTGTTGAAGATCCCGATGGGCAAGGCCGTCACCTATTCCGACATCGCCTGCGATATCGGCCAGCCCACCGCCTCGCGCGCTGTCGGTGCTGCCGTCGGCCGCAACCCGATCTCGTTCGTCGTTCCTTGCCACCGGGCGCTCGGCAAAAGCGGCGCCTTGACCGGCTATCACTGGGGTCTTACCCGCAAGCGGGCGATGCTCGGCTGGGAGGCCGGCAAGGTCTGACATGAAAAGGGCCGCTTGCGCGGCCTTCAGCCAAATCAGGAGAACATAAACGCATCAAGCGCGATCCGCCGGAGGCAGGGGCGTTGCCGGTGCGTTAACTTATTGGACATAATCCATGAGGCATTCTCCTGATGGTTGTAAATCGTTCGGTGCTGATGGTGCAACTATCGAGCAAGAAACCTAGTCAAAACACTCCAGTTTTGCGCCAGGTAGAGCAGGAGCGGCATGGTCTATTTTCTCAGCCACAAGAGCGAAGAGGTTTACAGTTACATTTACCGAGCCCTGGATGGTGATGTTGACAAGATTCGGCCCATCGATGTCACGCGGGATGTTGGCGTTCGCATTCGGCCCAACTACTCGTATTACGGCCGGCCGATCGAGGTGGCACATGTTCCAACGAAGATCGAACTCTCAGGGCCGAAGCGGCCGATTCTGGATATCTACGATGCCTTTGGATTGGCCGTGAGTGTGAAGATCAAGGACGTCATCGAGAACTTTGAACCAAACGTCCATCAGTTCTTTCCCATCGAGTTTGTATGGGAGGATGGCAGTCATGCGGCGCACCGCTTCTGGTTTGTTCCCTGCAACCGCCTGGATACGGTTGATCGCGCCAAGACGACATTCGAGTTTCGCAATCTCTGGTTCCTGGACGGCAGCAAGAAAGAACTGGTCTTCAACCGGTCGCAGATTGGCGGCCACCATGTCTGGATTGATAAGTTCATCGTTATGCCGAACCCGGGAATCAGCGAGGCACTGAAAGCAGCCTTTGATGCAGCCGGCATTACCGGCGCGCACTATCAGCATTTTCCTGAGACTGACTGACTTAAGGACAAACAGGAGCGTGTCATTCGCGTCCGTAAAATTGCGGAACCCGCGGCGGAACGCGAACGATACCAAGTCAGCGCATTTCCGTCGCAAAAAGTCAGGCGCCAAAACCCGGTTTTTGCGACGAAGTGACGTTCACATTCAAGTTAAGGGCCAGCCTTTCGAGCGGCCCTTTTCAGTGAATTCATCCAATCGCAACGCTCAATGGGCGCCGGACATGTCGCCGAGCACTTCCTTGGAAGCGACAGTGGAATCCGCCTTCAGCTTGTAGACCATCGGCACGCCGGTCGCGAGATTGACCGAGAGGATCTGTTCGCGGTCCAGCCGGTCGAGAACCATCAGCAGCGAGCGCAGCGAGTTGCCGTGTGCGGCAACCAGCACCTTCTCGCCGGCCAGCACGCGCGGCAGGATGTCGGTCATGTAATAGGGCCAGACGCGGGCGCCGGTATCCTTCAGGCTTTCGCCGCCTGGCGGCGGGACGTCATAGGAACGGCGCCAGATATGCACCTGCTCTTCGCCCCACTTGGCGCGGGCATCGTCCTTGTTGAGGCCGGAGAGATCGCCATAGTCGCGCTCGTTGAGCGCCTGGTTCTTGATGGTTTCCAGATCGGGCTGGCCGAGATTGTCGAGGATGAGTTTCAGCGTGTGTTGGGCGCGGGTGAGCACCGATGTGAAGGCGACGTCAAACTTGATGCCATAATCGGCGAGCGCCTTGCCACCGGCATTGGCTTCTTCGATGCCAAGCGGCGTCAGGTCAGGATCCTTCCAGCCGGTAAACAGGTTCTTCAGGTTCCAGTCGCTCTGGCCGTGACGCACAAGGACGAGGGTGCCGCTCATAGAAATTCCTCCGGGGAGTTTTAAGGGATCAGGACAGCCCGAGCACGTCGAGCATGGAATAGAAGCCGGGTTTCTGGCTGCGTGCCCAGAGCGCGGCTGTAATGGCGCCACGGGCAAAGATCGCCCGGTCGGTCGCAGAATGGGACAGCGTCACCTGCTCGCCTTCGCCGGCAAGGATGACGGAATGTTCGCCGATGACGGAACCGCCGCGTAGCGTGGCAAAGCCGATGGTCCCGGCGACGCGGGCGCCGGTATGGCCGTCGCGCACCCTGACCGAATGGTCTGCGAGGCCGATCTCGCGGCCCCTGGCGGCCGCTTCACCAAGCAGCAGCGCCGTCCCAGAGGGCGCGTCCACCTTGTGCCTGTGGTGCATCTCAAGGATTTCGATATCCCAGCTTTCCGGCCCGAGCGCGCGGGCGGCCTGTTGCGTCAGCACGCCGAGAAGGTTGACCCCGAGGCTCATATTGCCGGATTTGACGATGCGGGCATGGCGGGCGGCAGCCTTGAACTTTTCTTCATCCTCCACCGAGCAGCCGGTGGTGCCGATGACATGAACGATGCGGGCCTGGGCTGCGAGACCGGCAAAATCCACGGAGGACGCAGGCGCGGTGAAGTCGAGTACGCCTTCCGCTTCGACAAAGGCTTCGAGCGGCTTGTCGGTAATCACGACGCCGGTTGGTCCAAGCCCGGCAATCTCGCCGGCGTCACGGCCAATGAAAGGCGAGCCCGGTCGCTCGACGGCGGCAAAAACGGCCGCGCCCGGCATGGCATTGATGGTGCGGATCAGCGTCTGGCCCATCCGGCCGGCGGCTCCAACCACAACAAGTTTCATGTCTGTCCCGCTCATGCCAGTCTCATTTCCTCAAATCAGTGTTTCGGCGTCCGCAACCGGTTGTGGCCCTGCGCTGCCTTGCAGATTATGCAGGCGAGCGTAGAGGCCGTCACTGCGCCGCGCAAGCGCCTCATGCGTGCCTTCCTCGGCGACGATCCCGTCCTTCATGACGATGATCTTGTCGGCATTGACGACGGTCGACAGGCGGTGGGCGATGACCACGACGGTACGGCCGCTCATGGCGTGATCGAGCGCCTTCTGCACCGCTGCTTCCGATTCGGTATCGAGCGCGGAAGTTGCTTCATCAAGAAGCAGGATAGGGGCGTTTCGCACCAATGCGCGGGCGATCGAAAGCCGCTGCCGCTGGCCGCCGGAGAGAGTCACCCCGTTTTCACCGACTGCGGTGTCGTACCCCTGCGGCTGCATGCGGATGAAGTCATGCGCATAGGCCAGTTTCGCGGCTTCCTCGACTTCCGCATCCGTGGCTGTGGGGCGGCCATAGCGGATGTTGTCGCGGATCGAGCCTTCAAACAGGTAAGGCTGCTGCGAAACATAGGCGAGCCCGTTGCGCAGCGATTGCTTGGTGACATGGGCGATGTCCTGCCCGTCGATCAGGATCTCGCCGCCGGAAGGATCGTAGAAACGTGGAATGAGACTGATGACGGTCGATTTGCCGGCGCCGGATGGCCCGACAAGCGCTGTCGTCTTGCCGCCTTCTGCGACGAAGCTGACACCCTTGAGGATTTCGTCACCGTTGTTGTAGGAGAAGCGGACGTTCTTGAATTCGATAGCCGCCGCTGCGAGCTGCAGAGGGCGAGCATCCGGAAGGTCTCGCTGATGCGGGACCATATCGAGGATTTCGTAGATCATCCGCGCATTGACAACGGCGCGCTCCAGCGAAACCTGTAGCCGTGCCAGGCGCCGGGCCGGGTCATAGGCCATCAGCAGCGCCGTCACGAAGGAGAAGAATGCTCCGGGCTGCACGTCGTCATAGATCGACCGGAAGGCGGCGTAGGCCAGCACGCTGGCAATCGCAAAGCCGGCAAAGGTCTCGGTCATCGGCGCGGTGCGTTCGCTGAGGCGGGCAATGCGGTTGGCCCGGTTTTCGGCCCGGTCGATGATCGTCTCGACCTTGGTTCTCAGTTGATCTTCCATCGTAAACGCCTTGACGATGGTGATGCCCTGAATGGTTTCCTGCATGGCGCCGAGCACGTGGCTATTGATCTCGACCGATTCGCGGGTCGCCTGCCGCAGCCGGCGCGAAATGTAGCGAAGACCGATCAGCAAAGGCGGCGCCACGACGAAAACGATCAGCGTCAGCAGCCAGTCCTTGCTGATCATCACGCCGATCAGGGCCACCAATGTCAGAAAGTCGCGTGCGAGCGACGTGACCGTCATGTTGAGCACGTCGCGAATGCCGGAAACGTTCTGGCTGATCTGGGCGGAGATGCGGGCCGAGCGCGTATCGCTGAAGTAACCGACACTCAGTGCCATCAGGTGCGAGTAAAGCCGCCGCTGGTAGCTGGCGACGATATTGTTGCCGATCTTCGATAGCGCAACGGCCTGACCGTATGTGGCAAAGCCGCGCAGCACGAAGGCAAGAAAGATCGCACCGCAAATATAAACGACGATGTCTGCGCGCTTGTTGGCGAAGGCTTCGTTGACGACCGATTCCATGATCCAGGCGGTAAAGGCGGTCGTGCCGGCGACGACGGCGAGGCAGATGATGGCGAAGATATAGCCACGCAGATGAGCGCGCCCGTTTTCAGCGATCACGCGCTTGAGGACGCTGGTAATGGTCTCACGATCGACTGCTGGGAGCTTTGTCTTGGCTTGCTTCAAGCTGGTTTCCTTAAAACCCGGCGCGCCTCTGAGGCGCCTTATTTCACCGGGCTCTATAGTACCTTGATCCCCGTTTGGCGAGTCTGGGCCGCTGTGGCGGCATCAAGTTCTCCAGCGCCGTCCCTCCGTTGCCACACCGAAGCGTGACGGCGTGCGCGAATAGGCGGCAAGACCGGAAAGGGCTGCGGTCGGATGGGTGACCACGAAGGTTGGGATGGTCTTGAGCAACGCCGAATGGGGTGCCTTGTCTTCGAAGGCCTGGCGGAACTCCGGTTTCTTCAATGCCGGCAGGATCTTTTGCGAAATGCCGCCGGCAAGGAAGACGCCGCCGCGCGCCATGAAAATCATCGCCATGTCACCGGCGACGCGGCCGAGATAGGTCGAAAACAGCGAGATGGTCTCTTCCGCTGCCGCATCGGTGCCGGCCAGTGCATTGGTGGTCACAGCGGCCGGATCGGCAAGTTTTGGATCCCACGCCTTTGATTCGCAGACGGCGCGGTAAATGTTCATGATGCCACGGCCGCAGAGCAGTTGTTCGGCGGAAATGCGTCCCTCGATCGGCTCGAGGAAAGGCCAGATCTGGTAGTCGCGTTCCGTACGCGGGCCGACATCCACGTGGCCGCCTTCGCCGGGAACCGGAAACCAAGTGTGCTGGGCGTGGACAAGGCCTGCGACGCCAAGACCGGTCCCTGGCCCAAGCACGGCGCAGGAGGCGGATTCGAGAATAGAGCCGGGGCCGATCTGTTCCCGGCCCTCGTCGCCGATCGAAGCGATGGCAAGCGCCTGCGCCTCGAAATCGTTGATGATGATCACGTCTTCCAATGATAGCGCCGTCAGCATGTCCTTCGGCTTGATCACCCATCCGGCATTGGTAAGCGGGATCTCGTCGCCTTTGACCGGGCCTGCCACCGCGATGATCGCCGAGCGCGGCTGGACGGAGGTCTTGTCCAGAATGCTGGTCTGCAGCGCTTCCTCGATGCTGGCGTAGCTGGTCGTTGGAATGATCGGAAACAGCTTCGGTTCGGCAAAGGCGTCGATCAACAGCGCGAAACGGGCATTGGTGCCACCAATGTCGCCGATCAGGATCGGAAAGGTGAGGCCGCTGTCGGTATCTGGGAGCGTGGACATGGAAGGTTCCGTTATGATCGTGCGGACTGAAGGCTGGAAAAGAGCTGTATCAGGGTTGGTTGAAGTCGATCAACCGTTCTGCCGTCGCCCGGTTCAGCGCCATCGGGATGTCGTAGACGGTGGCAAGCCGCATCAGCGCCTTGACGTCGACATCATGCGGCATCGCGGTCAGGGGATCGGTGAAGAAGATCAGCATCTGCACGTCGCCGGTGGCGATCATCGCCCCGATCTGCTGGTCGCCGCCGAGCGGGCCGCTTTTCAGCCGAGTCACGTCAAGGCTTGGACAGGCCTCCTGTACCCGGCCGCCGGTCGTGCCGGTAGCAACGATTCTCCAGCCGGCAAAGACGGCTTCATTGGCCTGCGCAAACGCGGCCATGTCGTCTTTCTTCTGATCGTGCGCAATCAGCGCCACGCATTTCTGGCTGGTCATCACAGAACTCCCGGCGTCATCCAGATCAAGAAAAGTCTCGAATTAAATCGATTTGATTTTCTCTATAGCACTGCTCGGCAGTTGAAAAGCACCGAACTGTACAGTGCCCTAAGCCTATTGCAGGGCAGGACGGGCCATGGGAACTGGAATGTCGTTGTCCGGCAGGTCGTTGTTGGCAGCATGAATGGCCTGCTGGATCGCCGCGTCGCCGGCCGTTGGCTGCGGTGCCACATAGGCCGAGCCGAAGGTGGCCGCCTGTTCCGAGGCCGCGGGCGCTGCGAGCAGGGCCGTGCAGGCTTTCGGCAGGTCCGACAGGGTTGTGAAGCGCGGCTTCACCGGCTTTGCATTCGGGTCTTTTTTAGGTGCTGCCCACGGCTCCTTGGTAAACCACCAGGCAAGTGATTTGTCGCATCCGTCACCGCTTGCAACAGGCGCCTGCGCTTTGCAGCTCGGCGTGCCCGGCGGGCAGAACATACGAATATGGAAATGCTCGTCATGGCCATAAACGGGGCGCACTTTGCCGAGCAGGTCGCGATCGCCGGTCCATGTATCACAGAGCTTCTTCTTGATCGCCGGGTTGACGAACACGCGCTCCACCTGCGGATAGCTTGCCGCCTGCATCACCAGTCTGGCATGGGTCGGCGTCCAGCGGTCGGGATTGACGGTCAAGAATTTCTTCTTGTCGAGCATCGAGATGAACGGCATGTCCTCGCGTGTCTGCGCGGAAAGCGGCTGTGAGGGCTTGGGCTGAAACCAGATATCCGCGTCGAGCCCGATCTGGTGCGAGGCGTGTCCGGTAATCATCGGCCCACCGCGCGGCTGCGAAATGTCGCCGATCAGGATACCGGAGCCCCAGCCGAGCTGGACGGCGTCTTGCGAAAATTTCTCCAAGAGCTGGATCATTGCCGGATTGCCCCAGCGGCGGTTTCGCGACAGGCGCATCGCCTGCCAGGTCGGCCCATCGGTCGGGATCGCCACGGCCCCGGCCATGCAGCCCTTGGCGTAAAATCCGATCGGGTTTGGCGCTGCTTCGCTTGGGAGCTGAACCTTGCCGAAAATCTGCTTGGCCGGCGTATCGTCAGCCGCCGCTGTATCGCCTGCAACAAGGCTCAGCCCGATCATCCCTGCCAGCGCCGCCGATCCGAGATGCCGAAGAAAACCTGCCTTTGTCGATGTCATATGCCGTCCGTTTCCTGATAGCGCGTGGCCGTCCGCGCAGAAGCGGCGCCAGCTGCGATTTGCGTGCCAACCCTGACACACTGTCTTTGTGTCAGCCTTGCGGGACACGCAACCGTGACCCAAAAAAACGGTCCGATTTGAGGCAGCTTCTGTCAATTGCCTGCATTTTGCCTATTCTGTCGTTCAAGCAGCGAAAAAATGAAAAACGGAAGAGGCGAATTGGCATGATTCTCAGACGCGCATTGGCTTTGGCAGCAACCATCCTTCTGGCAACGGGACCGGTGGTGGCTCAAGAGCCAGTCTGGCATGGCGGCATTTCCACGATCGGTGAGCTGAAGCACAAGGACGGTTTTGCCCGCTTCGATTATGTCAATCCAGATGCGCCCAAGGGGGGCGAGCTGAAACTTTCCGAAACCGGGACTTACGACACGTTCAACCCGATCCTGTCCAAGGGCGAGGCGGCGTCCGGTGTCGCGTCGCTGGTCTTCGACACGCTTTTAAAATCCGCTGAGGACGAGATCACCGCTTCCTACGGACTGCTCGCCGAGGGCGTCGCGTATCCGGACGACTTTTCCTCCGCCACGTTCCGGTTGCGTGCTGAAGCCAAATGGGCGGACGGCAAGCCGGTGACGCCGGAAGACGTCATTTTCTCCTTCGAGATGTCGAAGGAACATAACCCCCTTCTTTCCAACTATTACCGTCATGTGATCTCGGCTGAAAAGACCGGCGAGCGCGACGTTACCTTCCGCTTCGACGAGAAGAACAATCGCGAACTGCCAAACATTCTCGGCCAGTTTTCGATCGTGCCGAAACATTGGTGGGAGGGCGAGGACGCGAAGGGCAACAAGCGCGATATCAGCCGTACGACGCTGGAACCGGTCATGGGCTCCGGACCTTACAAGATCGCGTCGTTCGACGCGGGCAATTCGATCCGCTTCGAATTGCGTGACGACTATTGGGGCAAGAACCTGAACGTGAACGTTGGCCAGAACAATTTTGCCGCGATCACCTACACCTTCTTCGGCGACAGGACCATCGAGTTCGAAGCTGTCCGCGCCGGCAATGTCGATTTCTACCGGGACAACAGCTCCAGCCACTGGATGACGGCCTATGATTTTCCCGCCGTGAAGGATGGCCGCATCATTCGCGAGGAAATCGCAAATCCCCTGCGCGCCACCGGCATCATGCAGGCCTTCGTACCGAACATGCGCCGCGAAAAATTCAAGGATCAGCGGGTGCGCGAGGCGTTGAACTACGCCTATGATTTTGAGGGTCTCAACCGCACTCTCGCCTATAACAGGCTCAATCGCATCGACAGCTATTTCTGGGGCACCGAGCTTGCCTCCTCAGGCTTGCCGGAGGGCCGCGAGAAGGAAATCCTGGAGGAGTTGAAGGACAAGGTTCCTGCCGCTGTTTTCACCACGCCCTATACGAATCCGGTGGCCGGCGATCCGCAGAAGGCGCGCGAGAACCTGCGCAAGGCCATGATGCTCTTCAAGGAGGCGGGCTACGAGCTGAAGAACAGGAAGCTGGTGAACACAAAGACCGGGGAACCTTTCGGTATCGAGATCCTCCTGTCCAATGCGTCCCAGGAGCGCACCGTCCTGCCCTACATCAAGAGCTTGAATGATATCGGCATCGATGCCCGTATCCGCACGGTCGACGCCTCACAATATACCAATCGCGTCAGAAGCTTCGACTATGACATGATCTACGGCATCTGGGCGCAGACGCTGGTGCCGGGCAACGAGCAGAGCGACTACTGGGGCTCCGCCTCTGTCGATCAGCAGGGCTCAAGAAACTATGCGGGCATCGCCGATCCGGCAATTGACGAACTCATCCGCAGGATCATCTTCGCGCCAAACCGGGAAGAGCTGGTGGCAACCACCCACGCACTCGACCGTGTGCTGCTCGCCCATCATTATCTGGTACCGATGTTTTATTCCAAATCGGTGCAGGTCGCCTATTGGAACCACCTGACTCATCTGCCGGATTTACCCTACTACAGCATGGGATTCCCGGATGTCTGGTGGTCGAAAAATGCCGCAAAATAAGCTGGGGGTTGCGCCGGAAGGCTGGCTGGGTTCCATATAGCGATGACGAATCACCCCCGCCGCTTGCCGGCGGGGCCTGCCGGTCCGCAAGCTATGCGCGGCGGCAAAACGGGAAGGGTTGGGCTTGACCGACTTGAAATCCACGCGGCGTGCGAAAGCACTTCCAGCAAAAGGGCGCAACGGTTTTGCGTTCGCGATTGCACCGGCACAAAAAGACCGGCAGCAAATCCTGGCGGGTAGCCGCTGATGGGTGCCTATATCCTGCGACGCCTTCTCCTGATGATCCCGACGATCGTCGGCATCATGGCCATTTCCTTCGCCGTCATCCAGTTCGCGCCTGGCGGGCCCGTCGAGCAGGTGATTTCCGATCTGACGGGCCAGCAGGGCGGCGACCGGTTGTCCGGGAGCAGTGGTGATTTCGGGCAGTCGTTCTCCGATGATTCCTCGGGTCGGTATCGCGGCGCGCAGGGCCTTGACCCGGAATTCATCAAGAAGCTGGAAAAGCAGTTCGGCTTCGACAAGCCACCGCTCGAGCGCTTCGGCGAGATGATGTGGAATTATATCCGCTTCGATTTCGGCGAAAGCTTCTTCCGCAACACGTCTGTGGTCGATCTGATCCTCGACAAGATGCCTGTCTCGATCTCGCTCGGCCTGTGGATCCTGTTGTTTTCCTACGCGATTTCCATTCCGCTGGGGATCAAGAAGGCCATTTCCGATGGTTCGACCTTCGATGTCTGGACGTCAGGCATCATCATCGTCGGCTATGCGGTGCCCGGCTTCCTGTTCGGTATCCTGCTGATCGTGCTGTTTGCCGGCGGTTCGTTCCTTGACTGGTTCCCCTTGCGCGGCATCGTCTCGGATAATTTCGCCCAGTTGAACTGGTGGCAGAAGATTCTCGACTATTTCTGGCACATGACCCTGCCGCTGATCACGCTGTTGATGTCGGCATTCGCGACGACGACGTTGCTCACCAAGAATTCCTTCATTGATGAGATCAAGAAGCAGTATGTCACGACTGCGCGGGCGAAGGGGCTTAATGAGCGCCAGGTTCTCTACGGTCACGTCTTCCGCAATGCCATGCTGATCATCATCGCCGGTTTCCCCGGAGCGTTCATCACCGCCTTCTTCACCGGCTCGCTTTTGACGGAATATATCTTCTCGCTCGATGGCCTCGGCCGCCTCGGCTATGACGCCGTCGTCAAGCGCGATTATCCAATCGTCTTTGCAACGCTCTACATCTTCTCGCTGATGGGCCTGTTCGTCAGCCTGCTGTCTGACCTCGTCTATACCTGGGTCGATCCTCGCATCGATTTCGATAGGAGGGACGTCTGATGGCTGCTGACATCGTCTCCACCGATCCAATTCTTGCGACCGGCCGCACCGGCCGTCTGTCGCCGGTCAACCGCCGCCGCTGGGATAATTTCAAGGCCAACCGTCGCGGCTTCTGGTCGTTCTGGATCTTCCTTGTTTTGTTCGGCCTCAGCCTGTGCGCCGAGTTCATCGCCAACGACAAGCCCATCCTGGTGTCCTACAAGGGCGAACTGCTGGTCCCGGCGCTGGTGCAATATCCGGAAGAGAAATTCCTCGGCGACATGGGGTTCCTGGCGATCACCGATTACGGCTCGGCGGAAATCTCAGATGAGATCAAGGCCAACGGCTGGATGATTTGGCCACCGATCCGCTATTCCTACCAGACGGCCAATTCCAACATTCCTCACTCGGCGCCTACCAAGCCGTTCTGGCTGATGGACAAGGCCGAGCGCTGCTCCGGCTATCCACAAGGCGAAAACGATCCCGGCTGCACGCTCGGCAATCTCAATTGGCTGGGCACCGACGATCAGGCGCGCGACGTGGCAGCGCGGATGATCTACGGCTTCCGCATCTCCGTGCTCTTCGGCCTGTGCCTCACGATCGCGTCCGCCATCGTCGGCGTTACTGCTGGCGCCGTGCAGGGGTATTTCGGCGGCTGGACGGATCTTCTCTTGCAGCGCTTCATCGAAATTTGGTCGTCTATGCCAGTGCTCTACATCCTCTTGATTATCGCCGCGATCCTGCCGCCGGGCTTCTTCATCCTGCTCGGGATCATGCTCCTGTTCTCGTGGGTTGGCTTTGTCGGTATTGTCCGGGCCGAGTTTCTGCGGGCGCGAAACTTCGAATATGTGCGCGCCGCCCGCGCGCTCGGCGTCAACAACCGGACGATCATGTTCCGTCATCTTCTGCCCAATGCCATGGTGGCAACACTGACTTTCTTGCCGTTCATTCTCTCCGGCTCGATCACGACGCTGACGTCGCTGGATTTCCTCGGCTTTGGCATGCCGCCGGGTTCTGCCTCGTTGGGCGAGTTGATCAGCCAGGGCAAGTCCAATCTGCAGGCGCCGTGGCTCGGGTTGACCGCCTTCGTGGTGATGTCGGTGATGCTGTCGCTGCTGATCTTCATCGGCGAAGCCGCCCGCGATGCCTTCGATCCAAGGAAGACTTTCCGGTGAGCGCGACGATGACAGACACACTCCTTTCCGTGCGCAACCTCTCTGTCGCCTTCCATCAGGGCGGCAAGACGACGACGGCCGTTGATGGCGTTTCCTTCGACATCAAGCGTGGCGAAGTGGTCGCGCTGGTCGGCGAATCCGGCTCGGGAAAATCGGTCTCGGCCAATTCCATCCTCAAGCTTCTGCCTTATCCGTCGGCCAGCCATCCGAGCGGTGAAATCCTGTTTAATGGCAAGGACCTGATGACGGCGTCCGATGCGGACCTGCGCCAGGTGCGCGGCAACGACATCACGATGATCTTTCAGGAGCCGATGACGTCGCTCAATCCGTTGCATTCGATCGAGCGGCAGATCGCCGAAATTCTTGATTTGCACCAGGGCATCACGGGAGCGGCAGCACGCGCCCGGGTGTTGGAATTGCTCAATCAGGTCGGCATTCGCGAGCCGGAAAAGCGCCTTGCCGCCTATCCGCATGAGCTGTCGGGCGGCCAGCGCCAGCGTGTGATGATCGCCATGGCGCTCGCCAACCGTCCGGAGCTTTTGATCGCCGACGAGCCGACCACCGCGCTCGACGTGACGGTGCAGGCGCAGATCCTGGCGCTGTTGAAGACGCTCAAGGATGAGCACGGCATGTCGATGCTGTTCATCACCCATGATCTTGGCATCGTCCGCAAGATCGCCGACCGTGTCTGCGTCATGACCAAGGGCAAGATCGTCGAAACCGGCCCGACGGCGGAGATTTTCGCCAATCCGCAGCATGCCTATACCCGCCATCTGCTCGCCTCCGAGCCGAAGGGCGTGCCGCCGGTCTCCGATACGTCGAAGCCGGTGGTGATGCAGGCTGAGGATATGAAGGTTTGGTTCCCGATCAAGGCCGGCTTCCTGCGCAAGGTCGTCGATCATGTCAAGGCCGTCGATGGTATCGACCTGACGCTGCGCGCCGGCCAGACCCTTGGCGTCGTCGGCGAATCCGGTTCGGGCAAAACGACGCTCGGTCTCGCATTGACACGCCTGATCTCGTCCAAGGGCCGTGTGAGCTTTATCGGCAATGACATCGCCGGCTATTCGTTCAAGCAGATGCGCCCGTTGCGCAATCGGATGCAGATCGTTTTCCAGGATCCCTTCGGTTCGCTCAGCCCCCGCATGGCCGTCAGCGATATCATCGCCGAGGGTCTGAAGGTGCATGAGCCGTCGCTTTCCGAAAAAGAACGCGATGCGCGCGTGGCTGCGTCGCTCGAAGAGGTGGGTCTCGACGCGGCAACCCGCTGGCGTTATCCGCATGAGTTCTCCGGCGGCCAGCGCCAGCGCATCGCCATTGCCCGCGCCATGGTGCTGAAACCGCAATTCGTCATGCTCGATGAGCCGACCTCCGCTCTGGACATGAGCGTGCAGGCGCAGGTGGTTGATCTCTTGCGCGATCTGCAGGCCAAGCATTCGCTCGCTTATCTCTTCATCAGCCATGACCTCAAAGTCGTCCGCGCCCTTGCCAATGACATGATCGTCATGCGGCTTGGCAAAGTGGTCGAGCAGGGCCCTTCCGAGCGTATCTTCACCGCGCCGCAGGAAGATTACACCAAAGCGCTGATGGCTGCCGCCTTCAACATGGAGGCGGTCGATGTGCCCGCCGTCCGCCAATAGAGACCGTTGTCATGTCCGCAAAAAGCCCCGTCATCGTCGATCTGAAGTTCATTCCGCGTGAAGTCGAGGACGGCCTGAAGGGTGCGTTCCCGGGACGCGAGGTTCTGAACCTCGCCGATCCCCAGCATAAGGGCCGCGATCTCTCCGGCATCGATTACGCGGTCGTCTGGAAATCCGATCCGGATCTGTTTTCCCGCGCACCGGATCTCAAGGTGGTGTTCTCGGGCGGTGCCGGCGTCGATCACGTGCTGACACTGCCGGGCCTGCCCGATGTGCCACTCGTCCGCTTCGTTGACCGCAGCCTGACGACGCGGATGAGCGAATGGGTCGTGATGAACTGCCTGATGCATCTGCGCCAGCACCGGGCCTACGAGGCGCGTGCCAAGGCGCATGTCTGGGAGGATCTCAGCCAGCCGGAAGCCGCTGATGTGACCGTCGGTGTCATGGGTCTTGGTGTTTTGGGGCAAGATGCCATCCGCAAACTCGGTGTCATGGGCTTCAGGACGATCGGCTGGTCACGCTCGAAGAAGACGATCGATGGCGTTGAAACCTTTGATGGCTACGCGCTGGATGCCTTCCTGGCCAGAACCGATTTCCTCGTCAGCCTGTTACCGCTGACGGCCGAGACCAGGGGCATCCTGAATGCATCGCTGTTTGCCAAGCTCAGCCGCAAGGGGCCTTTGGGCGCACCGGTCGTGATCAACGGCGGCCGTGGCGGCAGCCAGGTCGGTACCGACATCATCGCTGCCCTGCAATCCGGCGTATTGGGCGGCGCCTCGCTCGATGTGTTCGAGCAGGAGCCGTTGGATCGCGACAGCCCGTTCTGGGAGATGGAAAACGTCTATGTCACGCCGCACGTGGCGGCATCCTCGGATGTGAAGGCGCTGTTTGTCCATGCCGAGCAGCAGATGGACCGCTTTGAAAGCGGCCTGCCGCTGGAGCATCTGGTCGATCGCAAAGCCGGCTATTGATCTCTATCGATCAGGGCCGGCGGAAACCCGTCGGCTTGTTGTAGAGCCAGCCGATCCGCTGGATCGATTCTTCAAGACCCTCATGCGAAACGGTCATCGTATGGCCGTTGGCATGCAGCAGCGTCTTGTCGTCCTCCATGATCGCCACGTGGCCTTTCCAGAACACCAGGTCGCCGCGGGTAAGCTCGCTACGGTCGATTTCGGTGCCAAGGCCCTTGGCCTGCATGTCGGTGTCGCGCGGCGCGGTCTTGCCCGCCATCATCATTGATAGCTGCACCAGGCCCGAGCAATCGATGCCGAAGCCGGAGCGGCCGCCCCAGAGATAGGGAGTTTCAAGAAACCGTTCGGCAATGGCGACGTAATCGCCCGACAGCGGCTGGCCCACTTCGGCGCAATGGTTGGCAATCACCGCCTGTCCGCCTTCGAGCAGGAAATAGCGCGTGCCGCGGGTTTCGCGCTCATCGATGACGGCGATCCGGTTGCCCATCGACAAGGCCTGCACGGTCGGGAATTTCAGGTCCGGCCCGGAATAGATGAAGGTGCGCGGGGCGGTGATAATATGTGTCAGGCTGCGTACCACCGGCGAGACCGCATAGTCCGGGATGTAGCCGACATAACCGTCGAAATCCGCCTTCACCCAGGCCCAGCCCGCATCCGTGTCGAGCACCCGCACGGTCTCGCCCAGCAGCAGTTCGGTATCGGTGCCGCATTCGAGCTCCGGCCTTGCCCGCATCTGCACAACGGGCACACAAATCAGCCCCGGAGAGCCGCTGACATAGCTGGCGGCTTCGACGGTGCCACGCAGGCCTTCCTCGGCAAGGTCGGTACGGTAGGCGTTCAGGCGGCGGTCTGGAAGATCAAGCATGGGTTCTCAGATAGACAGTTTGCGTCCCTGATCAATGATCAGATCGCCAAGTTTTTCAAGATAAAGCGCACCTTCGACCGTGCGCTTGATGATCACATTGCGTTTGTCGCGCTCGTCGCGGCTCCGGGTCACGAGCCCGAGATCGCCCATCGTGTCGAGCGCCCGGGTGATGACCGGCTTGGTCACACCCAGAATTCCGGCAAGGCCGCGCACCGTGTGCGGCGGCGGAACGAGATAGATGTGCAGGAGAATGGAAATCTGCCGGAGCGTCAGGTCGCGATTGTCGATCCGCACCTGTTCCAGCGAGACGCTGTGCCAGAGGTTCAACGCCTGCGAGGCTGATAATTCCACCGGCATCGGACGCCCTCGGTTCAATCGGCGAGAATTTTAGCCCCAGACCGTTACGGAACCGTTTCTTTTCGTGGCACTCAAATCCGCGTGAGCGCCTTTTCGATCCTTGCCAGATGCGCCGCGCGTTGCGCCGGTGTTACCCGGTCCATGTCGTGCAGAGAGAGCATCCGGAACTGGACATCCTTCGCGCAGAAGGCGGCAATGCCGCGCTTCAGCAGGCGGCGCACCGGGTTGCCCATATAGAGCTTGACCACCCACCAGGGCGAACCGGTCGTCGTCAACGCCCAGAACTGCTTGATATTGGTGAGGCGCGGTATGATCCGTCCGCCAGCCTGATCGTGATCGAAGGCGACACCGGGCGCAAAGACCCGGTCGAAGAAGCCCTTGAGAATGGCCGGAAAATTGAACCACCATTGCGGAAAGACGAGGATCAGCCCGTCGGCCGCCCTCAGCCGCGCAACGATGGCATCGACGGCAGAGGTGTCATAGGGCATGTCGAAGTAACCGCGCCGTTCCTGTTCTGTCAGCCGTGGATCGAAACCCTCCCGGTAAAGATCGAGCAGATCGACACTGTGGCCGGACTTCTCCAGTGCAGCTTTCGCCGTTGTAGCAACGCTTGCGGCAAAACTGTCGATCAGCGGATGGGCGAGAACGAGGAGAATGCGCATGCTAGAACAGGCTACCCTGTTTCGGCGGTGCCGCAGCCACCGGCTTTTCGGCGCGTTTCTTTGCCGGCTGAGGCGGCGGCGTAGCGCTCCCTTCGGTCGTCAATGCATTGATAGTGTCGTCTGCGAATTGAATTTTAATAGCTTGGTTCAAAGAGAGCGCAGAGGCGGCTCCGATAAGTGCCCCAGTTTCGTCGCGGATAAGCGCATAGCCGCGCTTCAAAACACTTCCGTACGACATTGATTGCAACATGCGGCCATGTGCCAATAGGATACTGCGGCGACGCCGCAGGTCGGCCAGAAGCGCGCTGTCGGCTCTGCCGGAAAGGCTTGTGAGGCGATCCTGCGAGCGGTGAATCTGGCCCAACAAACGGGCGGGCAGGGTGCGCAGGGCCGCATCGGCGGAAGAGACCCGCGAGGCGGATCTCTGTAGCAAACGCTCGACGATCCGTTCGGCGCGGATCATCCGCTCAGTGAGCTTCTGCCGCCGTTCATTGATCCGGGTTGAAAGAACGTCGGGCCGCAGATGCGCGGCAATGCGCTCGAAACTCCGCCGCTTGTTGGCGGTGTTCATCTGCAAGCCGCGGCCGAGTCCCGCCGAGGCTTCATCGAACCGGCGGCGCGGCAGAGCCAGCAATTGATCGAGCGAGGGCAGCGCACGGGTGAGCGCCCGCACGCTCTGGCGGCGATTGTCCATCTGCCGCCCGACAGCAGATTTGAGGCGGGCAGACAGTGCCGAAACAGCAGCTTCCAGATCGGCCTTCACCGGTACGGCCATTTCCGCCGCCCCGGTCGGTGTCGGCGCCCGCTGGTCGCTGGCATAGTCGATCAAGGTCCAGTCGGTCTCGTGGCCGACGGCGGAGATTAACGGGATCTGCGAATTTGCCGCCGCCCGCACCACGGCCTCGTCGTTAAAACTCCAGAGATCCTCGAGGCTGCCGCCGCCACGCGCAACGATGAGCAGATCGGGCCGGGCGATCGGCCCACCCGGCGTAAAGGCATTGAAGCCTTCGATCGCCGCAGCCACCTCATTGCCGGAGCCTTCGCCCTGCACCCGCACCGGCCAGACGATGACATGCACATGAAACCGGTCGGAGATGCGGTGAAGGATATCGCGGATGACAGCGCCGGTGGGCGAGGTGATGACGCCGATGACTTTCGGCATGTAGGGCAGCGGCCGCTTGCGCGCCGGATCGAACAATCCCTCGGCGCCGAGTTTGCGCTTGCGCTCCTCGATCAGCGCCATCAGCGCACCGGCGCCTGCGGGCTCCAGCGTTTCGATGACGATCTGGTATTTCGACGAGCCGGGGAACGTTGTCACCTTGCCGGTGGCAATCACTTCCATGCCCTCTTCCGGCCGGAACTTCAGCCGGCTCATCGTGCCCTTCCAGATGACGGCATCGATCCGCGCCTTGTCGTCCTTCAAGGCGAAATAGGCATGGCCGGAGGAATGCGGTCCGCGATAACCGGAAATTTCGCCACGTACCCGCACTTGGTCGAAAGCCTGCTCGACCGTGCGCTTGATCGATCCGGATAGTTCGGAGACCGAATACTCGGCGAGATTGGAGGGCGAATCGGATTCGAAGAAGGAGCTCATTGTTCTATTTTGCCGCGCCGGGCAGCGGATGGCCAGTCTCTGACACCGATCTCAACAAAGCTTTCACCATACCTGTCTTTTCTCAGGTTCCAGGCTGGCCTCATCGGCACCGGAACGTTGAATTTTAAGGCAATTTTAGCGCCTCCGCCCCAGTGTCGCCGCATTGAGTTATAGGCGGAGGGTCGGATGATCATCTTGACCGCATTTGCAATCGGATTGTTGGCAGCGGCCACGCGCTCGCTGATCTGTTATGTGATGACACCCTGGCTGATCATCGCAGCCTTTGCTCTGGCGGCGGTCTGTTCGTTGGGGAACGTGTCGCTGCTCGCACTGGTTCTGGCGATCCTGTCGTACAATGCAGGTGTCGTGGCGACGTTGCTGATGGCGCTGGTTGTGGAACTTCGCACCGAGGCATAGACCGCGCGGTCAGGACACGGCGGATGAAAACCCGCCGCGTTGCCACCGGCGGGTTTACGCTTGTCGGGAAGTGGCTCAGACAGGCTCCCAGCCATCCTTCTCACTGGCGCGGTAGATGGCGTCGATGAGCTTCTGGTTGTTGACCGAGCTTTCCAGCGTCACCACCTCTTCCTTCTCCCCCTTTGCCGCACGCGAAAAGGCCTCGGCCTCCAGCTTGTACTGACGCGCATCCTGGAAGCGGAAAAGCTGCGACTGTGAATGGTTCTGGTTGGTCAGTTCCAGTTCCTCAGCGCCGTAACGGTCGGCGTTGAACGGTGACTTGACCTCGATGAACCCCTTGTCGCCGTGGAAGACCATGATCTGGCGGGCGGCGAGCTGGGTGGAGATGTAGAAGCTCAGTTCGAAATCGCCGAAATCGGCGCGCACGCTCGAATAGATGTCGGTGCCGAACTCCGGATCGCGGTCGGTGTTCGCCTGGACACGAAGCGGCTCCTTGCCCGTGACGAAGCGGGTCGAGATCGTCGGGTAGACGCCGATATCCGGCAGTCCGCCGCCGCCCAGTTCCGGCTTGTTGCGCATGTTGCCGGCATCACGGTTGTAGTAGGTGAAGGCACCCTGGACATGCCGCAGCTTGCCGATAGCGCCTTCGGAAAGCAGCGAGCGAACCTTGCGCCAAACCGGGCTGTAGGTGACCATATAGGCTTCCGAGACCAGCACCTTGTTGCGGTCGCGCGCCTCGATCAGGGCATCGATCTCAGAGGCTTTCAGGGCGATCGGCTTTTCGCACAGCACATGCTTTCCGGCATTGGCAGCCTTGATCGTCCATTCGACATGCTGCGAGGTCGGCAGCGGAATGTAGACGGCGTCGATCAGATCGGAGGCAAGCATGTCCTCGTAGGAACCGAAGGCATGCGGCACCGAAAAGCGGTCTGCCATCTCACGCGCCTTGGAAAGGTCGCGGCTGGCGATCGCCGTCACGACGCAGTTTTCAGCGTCCTGAATGGCTGGAACAACGAGTTCACGGCCGATCTTGGCCGTCGATAGAATCCCGAAACGCAACATGATTTTGTCCTCTCCGTTTGGCGGCACAGTATCCCCGAGGTACGTGCCTATCAAGCTGCCCCGGCCGGAATAAAATTGCCGTCCGTCCTGTAAAAGCGCTGTACCCGGGCTATGTCCTTGGTGCAGACTTCACGCCTCCCAAGCGATGATCCCAAACAATCTGGAGCGACCTCATGCAAAAGCGAACCCTTGGCCGCACGGGCCTGCCTATCGCGCCGCTGGTTTTCGGCGGCAATGTCTTCGGCTGGACCGCCGACGAAAAGACCTCCTTCCAGTTGCTCGATGCTTTTTTCGACGCCGGCTTCAATGCCATCGATACCGCCGATGTCTATTCCTCCTGGGTTCCGGGCAACGCGGGCGGCGAGTCCGAGACGATCATCGGTAAATGGCTGAAGGGTCGCGCCCGCGACGAAGCCGTGATCATCACCAAGGTCGGCTCCGAGATGGGGCCGGGCAAAAAGGGCCTGTCGGCCAGCTGGATCGTGCAGGCGGTGGAGGATTCGCTTCGCCGGCTTCAGACTGATCATATCGATGTCTATCTCTCCCATTGGCCGGATGAGGAAACGCCGTATGAGGAAACGCTTGGTGCCTATGACAAGCTTCTGCAGCAGGGCAAGATTCGCCATGCGGGCGCCTCCAATCTGAATGCGGAGCAGCTGCGGGCAGCCCTCGATGTTTCCGCGGCAAAAAGCCTGCCGCGCTACGATGTGCTGCAGCCGGAATATAATCTTTACGACCGGCCCTCGTTCGACGGGCCGCTGCGCAATCTCTGCATCGCCGAGAATATCGGCGTGATCAGTTATTTCGGCCTGGCGCGCGGCTTCCTGTCGGGCAAGTACCGCTCGCACAAGGATCTCGAAGGCTCGGCGCGCGGCAGCGGTGTCGGCAAATATCTCGATGGGCGCGGCATGCGCATTCTCGGCGCGCTTGACGAAGTGGCGGCCGATACCGGCAATACGCAGGCGGAAATTGCGCTTGCCTGGATCATGGCGCGCAAGGGCGTGACCGCCCCGATCGCCAGCGCCACCAATCTGAAGCAACTGGAAAGCCTGACGAAATCGGCTTCGATCACGCTTTCGGATGACGCCTGCCGGCTGCTCAACGAGGCAAGCCAGTAAGCGCAGGTTCAGCGCCCCGGTGTCCTGTCTGCAACCCGGCAAGATATTGGCGGCGGACTGTGCATCGTCTTTCCCAAAAGGCGCTTCGGCTGCTACACGAAGCCGGAGATTGCGGGAGGGACCGACATGGCGATCGAAATACGCGCGGCGGGGCCGCAAGATGAGCACGACTGGCGCAGACTTTGGGCCGGCTATGCCGCCTTTTCCGGCACCACGCTGGCGGCCGACATCATCGACCGGACCTGGGCGCGGCTGATGGATGACGCCACGCCGTTGTTTGCGCGGCTGGCGATACTGGACAACGCCGTCGTGGGTTTTGCCATCTGCCAGAAGCAGTTCGCCACCTTCTTTCGCGAACCGGTCTGCTACCTGGAAGATCTGTTCGTCGATCCGGCAGCACGGGGGAGCGGCGTTGCCAAGGCGATGATCGACGATCTGATCGCGCTGTGCGAGGCAAACAATTGGGACCGGCTCTACTGGTACACCGAAGCCGGTAACGCACCGGCAAGGCGGCTTTACGATCGCTATTCCGGCACTGACGACCATGTGCGCTACAAGATCACGTTCGGCACGTTCACCAGTTCGGGAAATCCAACGTAGGCGTCTGCATGGCTGCCGGAATGATTGGCCATGCCCGCTTTTGTCAGCAGACCTGCGGGCGCGACATAACTGCGGATGCGCCGGACGGGGCGCTCGTGCCACTGGATGTTGACGGCCCAGAGTTTTGGGAAGAAGCAGAGCGACGCATAGGGCAGGTGATCATGGATCCACCAGGCGAGCGATTGCCAGCCGCCAAGGGTGGCGCGGCGGTCCCAGACCCAGGGGATGACGATGCAGGCGGTTGCGCCCATGCAGCCGTCGGCGTCGCGCATGTCCCAGATATGATCGGCGGCCGTTGCTGCATTGGTCGAGCAATTGAGCTTGTTGCGGTTGCCGAACTCGTTGACGGAACGTGACCGGTAGCCCGAGCGGATATGCAGCCGCCCGAAGGTCCGCTGCAGCGGCTCCAGAAGCTCTTCGCAGAGTTTTGTGCCCGCCGCGATCGTCAGGTCCGGATCGTCGGGAATGTTCGGCATGCCATAGAAATCGGCGATCTCCGAATGCAGGAAGTCGCGCAGGAAAAAACTCTCCGACAGCCGCGCCCGGCCCATATCTTCCAGCGCTTTCATCGATCCTGGCTTTTTCATCGGATGCTCCCCGGTTTTGATGAAGACTATGCCGCAGACAGCTGGCGTGCCACCCGTTTTCCGTGCGCCGAGACCGGAGCAATCCACCCTCTCGCCTTCATTCGACCGCGTCATCGTGTTAAGATCGGCGGTCAGCTAGGGAGAGAAGCATGTCCGACGAGCAGGCAATAGGCGCGGTCGTTCACCTCTATGTCGATGGTATGGCGTTCTGCAACGAAGCGGCGCTGCGCAAGGCTTTCCATCCGGATGCCAAGATCATCGGCCATTATCAGGGTGCCGTCGAATGGATGTCCCGCGACGATTTCATTGCTGCCACCCTCGCCGAACCGCCGGCCCCTCCCGGAACGCAGCCGCTGATGGATATCGAGATCACCGACATCGAGGGCGAAGCCGCCTTCGTCAAAGTTGCCGATGAATTCGCCGGCATGCGGTTCAGCGATTACCTGTCGCTCCTGAAGATCGATGGCCGCTGGGTGATCGTCAACAAGCTGTTTCATCTGCACCGGTAGGACTTGGCCAAGGGACTGCTGTTTAGCTCTCCCGCTGAGAGGGCGGCGGCGCTTTCTCTTCTCCCCAGCGGGGAGAAGGTGCCCGAAGGGCGGATGAGGGGGCGGTCCGGCATGAATGTGCGAGTCTTTCATTGCAGTGGGCTCCAGATTCCGTTTGCTCAAGCTCTCTTCTTCAAGGGTGGCTTCGCCCCCCTCATCCGGCCCTGCGGGCCACCTTCTCCCCGATGGGGAGAAGAGGGAGATCGTCGCCTTCCTCAACGGTCTATAACCACGCCCGGAAAATCCGCCGTGGTTTTCTCTGTTGTTTACTTGGCCGGGGCGCTGGAAAGTGCCGGGACAAAGTAAGTATATGACGCCTTCCAGCGCCCCGTTCAGTGTTCGACGATGGGCAACTCCGGTTTCTCTGCGGGGGTGGCGGCGCCCTTTTGATACGGGCTGACGCTGACGTTGCCGCCGCGCCAGGAAAGATACTGCTGTCGCAATACCGCTCGCCGGTCCTCATGTGTGCCTCACAGGCACGCCCCGCCATTTTGCAGACGGGAGGGAAACCACTTTCTGACCATCCACCGGACAAAGGCTTACGTCTGTCCTTCACCCGGCACCGGCCCTGTCTCACCGCTACGCCTAGCGGTCTCGCCGATGACAGGACGCAATGATGATGGCACAGGTTTTGATCGCGGGGATTTACGGGAATGAAAAATGCGCGCGGTTCGGTGGCGTGACTTCGGCCGCAGATGCTGTCGAGCTGGAAACATGAAGTATTTCAGCAATATGAACGTCCACCATACCCGTTTTCCAGTGCGCAGTCCGTCTTGATGGGCTGCCGCATATCCCCGTCAGGATCTGCTTCCAACCTGTTGCGGAGGGCGCTGGCCTTACGGCGCACTTGCCACCGGCGGCTTCAATCGCAGGCCAAGCACCAAAAGCATGCCGATCGCGTAGACGGCAACGACCGATAGCCAGATCGCGCCGGGCCAGTGTTGGCGGAAGGCGAAGTAGACACTTGAGAAGGCCAACGGTGCGATGATCGTGGCGAGGCTGACAACGGACGCCAGCACACCCTGGAACTGGCCCTGGCTGCGCTCGTCAACCTGCCGGGTGGCAAGAGATTGCAGTGCCGGAACGCCAATGCCACCCAGCGCAAAGACCGGCATGATCGCGAAGATCATCCAGCTTTGCGTGGCGAACGCCATGACGACGAGGGCAATGCAGGTGCCGGTGACCCCGGCCAGAATAGCCGTCCGCTCACCGAGAAGCTTCACGGCCGGGCCGGGAAGGAATGCCTGGGCAAGCGTCTGGCAGATGCCGAAAGCACCGAGCGAAAGACCGATCCACAGACCGTTCCAATGAAAGGCATCGTTACCCCACAGCGCCCAGCAGGTGCCATAGGCTTCGCCGGTGGCGCTGAAGATGAAGAAGATGAAGACCAGCGGCAAAACGCTTTTCAGCGAAAACACCCATCGCAAGGGGCGCAGCGGATTGAGTGCGCCGAGATCCAGTGCCTCGCGTGTCGGTGTGCGGGACTCCGGCAGGATGAAGTAGGCCAGAAGCAGATTGCAGCCGTTGAGCAGCGCCGCCGCGATGAACGGCAGCCGCAGCCAATGATCGCCAAGGACGCCGCCGAGGACGGGGCCGATGATGAAGCCGATGCCGAACATGGCATTGAACAGGCCAAAGCGCTTGGCGCGTTTGTCCTCGGCAGAGATGTCGGTGATATAGGCCATTGCGACGGCAATATTGGCGCTGGTGAGGCCGGCGATGGCGCGGCCGATGAAGAGCATCCAGAGATTGGATGCGAAAGCCAGGAAGAGATAGTTGATGGCCGCACCGCCAAGCGAAATCAACAGCACGGGCCGGCGGCCGATACGATCGCTGAGAGCGCCGAGCACCGGGGCAAAGATAAACTGCATCACCGCATAAAGAGCGGTCATCGTACCGATGTAAGGCGCGACGTTCTGGGTGTGGGTCACCTCCTGCAGCAGGGAGGGCAGAATGGGAAAGATGAGACCGATGCCGATGGCATCGAGGACAATGGCGGTAAAAATGACAAGCAGAGGCCTGTTCATGGCGCAATCCGATCGACGCAGGCATGCGGACGCGATCCGCGCCGATGCGTGCGATAGGGCCTGACGGAGATCAGGCGTGTGGTTTAAGGGAAACGCTGGCCGATCCATGCCAAAAATGCGCAGGGATGGCGTGTGCTTGACCACCTGGACGACAATTCGTCCACCTGTTTACTCCGCTACCGAGCGGATCAAGGGAAGCGGCCGCTTTTCGCGACGGATGTTATTTACATCGGCGGGTGCGAAGGGGCAAGTCCTCTCAGCTGACCAAGTCAGCCACCATAGAAACAGCGACCGAAAAATACAGAATGCGGGCAGGCCGTGAAATGCCGGATTGTCGCCTTCTGGCCCAGCGGCCCCCTATTGCCTGCAGAACTCAGGCGATAGGAAGATACATTCGGGGCTCGCTCGTCTTGAACCACGCTTTCGCGATCTTGCTGTCTTCAATTTCATAGATGCAGACGACGTCGATCTCTCCCTTTCCTTGAGAAAAGGTTCGCGTGACAGTTTCGTGATCAATAACTACGTTTCCGACAACGATGCGTGTGAGCAAATTGCCGTACAAATCAGGCTCTTTGAACCGCTCGACGTGGCGCGCCTTGATTTCCGCAGCACTTCCCGCCAGCAGAGTGTTTGGGAAAGAATAATACTGGCAATCGTCCGCCCACCAAGGCATGAACGCATCAATGTCACGTGCATTATAAGCCTCAAGCTGTTTTTGCACCGGCAGGGAAACATCGTTCAAAACTGTGGTCCTCTAAAAATATTGCGAAATTCGTTCATCACGACAGCCATTATCTGATGTCTGCAAATGGCGCAAAGCGGTCCAGTCGCGGCGTCCATCGCCCAAACACCGCGTCAGCCTGCGTTGAACCACCGAAAGAGGCAAATCGCCCCTCCCGGTGCTCACGCTTTTTACGCCCGCAAAACCCCACCGGTGTTCTTCGTCACATTGGCGATGATCTTCCCCGTCAAAACTTCGAAATCTTCGTCGGTCAGCGTGCGCTCAGCCGGCTGGATGACGACTTCGATGGCGACGGACTTCTTGCCTTCGCCAACCGATGCGCCTTCAAAGATGTCGAAGACGTTGACGCCGGTGACCAGCTTGCGGTCGGCGCTCGATGCGGCCTTGAGGATCGCACCGGCTTCGACGGATTTGTCGACGACGAAGGCGAAGTCGCGCTTGACGGCCTGGAAGGGGGAAAGCTCCAGTGCGGCCTTGGTGCGGGTGGCCTTCTTCTTCGGCTCGGGCATGGCATCGACATAGACTTCGAAACCGGCAAGCGCGCCGGAAACGTCGAGCGCTTCGAGAACCTTCGGATGGAACTCGCCGAAATGGCCGAGAACGATCTTCGGGCCGAGCTTGATCGTGCCGGAACGGCCGGGGTGATACCAGGACGGGCCGCCTGCTTCGAACTGGACATTGCCCATCGGCACGCCGCAGGCTTCGAGGACAGCAATGGCATCGGCCTTGGCGTCGAAGACATCAACCGGCTTGCCGCCGCCCTTGGCGGCATTCGACCAGGAACGGCCGGCACCGGCAAGCGATGCGGTGCCGCGGCGGATACCGCCGGCAACACGGCGCTGCCCGGCCGGGGTATCGTTTTCATAGGTGCCGGAGACTTCGAAGATCGCCACGTCGCCAAAGCCCTTGTCGGCATTGCGCTGGGCCGCGGTCAACAGGCCGGGGAGCAGCGACGGCCGCATGTCGGACATATCGGCAGCGATCGGGTTTGCGAGCGACAGGCTTTCCGCGCCGCCGCCGAACAGGGTGGCCTGTGCCTTCGAGATGAAGGACCAGGTGACGGCTTCCAGCATGCCGCGGGATGCCAGCGCCCGCTTGGCAAGCCGGGTGCGGATCTGCAGGGTCGTCAGGATCTTGCCGTTGACGGCGCCGATGCTTTCGATCGGCTGCGGCTTGATATTGTCGACGCCATGGATGCGCATGACCTCTTCCACGAGATCGGCCTTGCCATCGACATCCGGACGCCAGGAGGGGACGGAAACCGAAACGCGCTCGCCAGAGCCTTCAACGCCGAAGCCGAGGCCCGTGAGGATCGAGATACTCTCTTGCGCGCTGACCTCAAGACCGGTCAGGCGCTTTACCTCGGACACCGGGAAATCGACGATCTTCGCCGTGTAGCCGGCATAACCGACGACATCGGTCTTGGCGGCCGTGCCGCCGCAGATGTCGAGAACCAGCTGGGTGGCGCGCTCAAGACCTGGAACCATGTATTCCGGGTCCACGCCGCGCTCGAAGCGGTAGCGCGCATCGGTGATGATCCCGAGCGAACGGCCGCTCTTGGCGATGTTCATCGGGTCCCAAAGTGCGGATTCGATCAGCACGTCGACGGTGTTTTCATCGCAGCCGGAATGCTCGCCGCCCATGATGCCGCCGATCGACTCGATGCCCTTGTCATCGGCGATGACAACGTTAGCCGGCGAAAGAGTGTATTCGCGCGTATCGAGCGCCAGAACCTTTTCGCCCTCAGTGGCGCGCCGGACGGTGAGGTTGCCCTTGACCTTGGCGGCGTCAAAGACGTGCAGCGGGCGGCCCTGGTCGAAGGTCATGTAATTGGTGACGTCGACCAGCGCATTGATTGGGCGAAGGCCGATGGCGAGCAGGCGCTGCTGCATCCATTTCGGGCTCGGGCCGTTCTTGACGCCACGCACGAGACGAAGCGCAAAGCCTGGGCAGAGATGGCTGTCTGTGCCAAGATCGAGCTTGACCTTGGTGGTGGTCTCACCTTCGGTCTTGAAGGCCGGCTGCGGCGCTGCCTTCAGCGTGCCGAGGCCGGAGGCCGCGAGATCGCGGGCAATGCCGTAGATCGACGTGCAGTCGGGACGGTTCGGCGTCAGGTTGATTTCGATGATCGGATCGTCGAGCCCGGCATAGGCGGCAAAGCTGGTGCCGACCGGCGCATCTTCCGGCAGGTCGATGATGCCGTCATGGCTGTCCGACATCTGCAGCTCTTTTTCCGAGCACATCATGCCATGGCTTTCGACGCCGCGGATGGTGCCGACGGCGAGTGTGACATCGATGCCGGGGACGTAAACGCCGGGGGCGGCGAAAGCGCCAATAAGGCCCGCGCGCGCATTCGGCGCGCCGCAGACGACCTGGACCGGGGCACCGGTGCCGGTATCGACCATCAGGACGCGCAGCTTGTCGGCCTGCGGATGCTTTTCGGCCGAGACGACCTTGGCGATGACGAAGGGCTTGAACGCGGCCTTGTCATCGACCTCCTCGACCTCGAGCCCGATCGAGGTCAGGCGCTCGCAAATCTGTTCAAGGGTGGCATCCGTTTCCAGATGGTCTTTCAGCCAGGAGAGTGTGAATTTCATGATTTCACTCGTGTCCTAATGTCTTGCCGGTGCTTCCTCGTTTCGGAAGTGCTGGCGGAAATTGTTCAATCGACGATCTTAAGCGCTCAAACCGCCAAACAAGGTCGGCATGTCGAGCGGGCGGAAGCCGTAATGGCTCATCCAGCGAACGTCGGCATCGAAGAAGTTTCTGAGGTCCGGCATGCCGTATTTCAGCATGGCGATGCGGTCGAGGCCCATGCCCCAGGCAAAGCCCTGGTAGACGTCGGGATCAAGCCCGCCGGCGCGCAGGACGTTCGGATGCACCATGCCGCAACCGAGGATTTCCATCCAGTCGGTGCCCTCGCCGAACTTGACGATCGGACCGGAGGAACGGTCGCACTGAATATCGACCTCGAAGGACGGTTCCGTGAACGGGAAGAACGACGGGCGGAAGCGCATCGTCACGTCATCGACCTCGAAGAAGGTCTTGCAGAACTCTTCGAGAATCCAGCGCATGTTGGCGACGTTCGACTTGGTATCGACCACAAGGCCTTCGACCTGATGGAACATCGGCGAATGGGTGGCGTCCGAATCCTGCCGGTAGGTCTTGCCCGGAATGATGATGCGGATTGGCGGCTTCTGCGCTTCCATCGTGCGGATCTGCACCGGCGAGGTATGCGTGCGCAGAACCTTGCGCTCGCCCTTCTCGTCCGGATTGAAGAAGAACGTATCGTGCATTTCGCGGGCCGGATGGCCTTCGGGGAAGTTCAGCGCGGTGAAATTGTAATAGTCGGTCTCGATGTCCGGACCTTCGGCAATCGAGAAACCCATATCGGCGAAGATCGCGGTGATCTCGTCGATGATCTGGCTGATCGGATGGATGCGGCCGCGCTCGGCGGGCGAGGAGCGGACCGGCAGCGAGATATCGACGGTTTCGCGCGCCAGCCGTTCGGCGATCGCTGCGTCCTTGAGGGCCGATTTGCGGGTGGCGATCGCTTCGAAGACGTCGGTCTTCAGCGCGTTGATGGCGGCGCCGCGGGTCTGGCGCTCTTCCGGCGTCATCGTGCCGAGCGTCTTCAAAAGCTCGGAGATCGAGCCTTTCTTGCCGAGTGCGTTGACGCGCACGGCTTCGATCGCGGCTTCGTCACCGGCAGCGGTTACTTCGGCCAGCAGATTGTCTTTCAGGGTTTCCAGATCGGACATCGTTCATTTCCCGGTTCATTGCCGTGATCGGTCAAAGAAAAACCCGCGCCAGCCGTGCCAGCGCGGGTTTCCCAATTCGTATTCCAAAAGGCTTGGGAAGCGCTGGTCTTAACGAACCGCGCTTTCAAACTCGTTGGTGGTGCCTGCGTCCTTGAGGTATTCAAGCGCCTTCTTGGCGGCAGCGACAAGCGCGCCGAATGCTGCCGGCTCATGGATAGCCATGTCGGAGAGAACCTTGCGGTCGACTTCGATGCCAGCCTTCGCCAGACCGTCGATGAAACGGCCATACGTCAGGCCATGTTCGCGAACGGCAGCGTTGATGCGCTGGATCCAGAGGGCGCGGAAGTTGCGCTTGTTGACCTTGCGGTCGCGATAGGCAAATGCCTTCGAGCGATCCACAGCAGCCTTGGCTGCGCGGATGGTGTTCTTGCGGCGGCCGTAGAAGCCCTTGGCTGCCTTGAGTGTCTTCTTGTGCTTGGCGTGAGCTGCTACGCCGCGTTTTACACGTGCCATGTTATGATCTCCTTATAAATCCAAAAGTGCCAGACGTCTTAGAGACCGTTGGGCAGGTAGTTCTTGATGACCTTCTTGCCATCTGGCTCTGCCAGCACCATGGTGCCACGTGCATCGCGAATGAACTTGTTGGACCGCTTGATCATGCCATGGCGCTTGCCTGCGGCAGCTGCCATTACCTTGCCGGTCGCGGTGATCTTGAACCGCTTCTTGGCCGAGGATTTCGTCTTCATCTTGGGCATTTTGCTACTCCATTCTTCTTGGTTTTGAGATCGACTGACGAGGTCGTCTCCAGCGTAAAGAACGGCCACGGCATGCCCTGCCGGACCGTTCGGACGGGGGCTTGTAACCGAAGCGCCCGAAAAGTGCAATGGGATTCCGGAAACAGCCCGACATTTCCCGATTGCCAGTCATTGCAATGAAAAAGCCGCCAATCCGGCGGCTTCATCAGCGGTGGTTCTGGGCGGGGATTACCGCGGAGCCAGAACCATCATCATCTGGCGGCCTTCCAGCTTCGGCTCGGCTTCCACCTTGGCGATTGCCGTAGTGTCTTCCTTCACCTGGAGGAGCAGCTTCATGCCCAGTTCCTGGTGGGCCATTTCGCGGCCGCGGAACTTCAGGGTCACCTTGACCTTGTCACCTTCTTCGAAGAAGCGGTTCATCGCGCGCATCTTGACGTCATAGTCGTGCGTGTCGATGTTCGGACGCATCTTGATCTCCTTGATCTCGATGATCTTCTGCTTCTTGCGCGCCTCGGCGGCCTTCTTCTGCGTCGCGTATTTCAGCTTGCCCAGATCAAGGATCTTGCACACCGGCGGTTCCGCGTTCGGCGAGATCTCGACGAGGTCAAGACCCAGTTCTTCCGCCATGCGGAGCGCCTGATCGGTGGGAACGCTGCCGTGGTTTACACCTTCGGCGTCGATGAGCTGCACCCGGGGGGACCGGATTTCCTTGTTAGAGCGGGGCCCGTCTTTGACTGGGGCGTCCGTTTTGAACGGTCTGCGAATGGTCGTACTCTCCTCGAGCTGTTACGAATGCAATGTTCGGATGATAGCGCTTTGTCCCGGCTAAAATGCCGTTCCACTGCCGCTTGGTCTTCATGTGTAAATTGCTGCGGAAAAGTCAATAACACAGCTCTTCACGAAAATCACCACCTGTCAGGCATTCGAAGAATCTGTTTTAGAAAGAAAATCAGCGGTAAGCGCTTTAAAATAAGGAAAATAGCATGTCATTGCCAGTTTCGAACACCGCACCGGACACTCTTGAAGTCGGTACCGGCAGCGAATCGCGGCTCATCGCCATGCGCGTCCTGAAGGCAAAGAGCGGCAATCGCCTGCCCGCCCTGGTCTGGCTGGGTGGCTACCGGTCGGACATGACCGGCACAAAAGCCGTCGAGCTGGAGCGGCACGCGGCCGCTTCCGGTGCTGCCTGCATCCGCTTCGACTATTCCGGCCATGGCGCCTCCGGTGGTGCCTTTACCGACGGGACGATTTCAAGATGGCTGGAGGAGAGCCTCGCGGTCATCGATCATCTGAACCCGGAGCGCATGGTTCTCGTCGGCTCATCGATGGGCTGCTGGGTGGCGCTCAGGCTGGTTGCCGAACTGCGCGCTCGCGGCGAAGGAACAAGGATTGCCGGCCTCGTGCTGATCGCCCCTGCGCCGGATTTCACCAGCGAGCTGATTGAGCCGAATCTTTCGGATGCGGAACGCGCTTCGCTGGCCGAACGTGGCTATTTCGAAGAGCCGACTCCGTACGGGCCGGATCCGAATATTTTTACCGCCCGGCTGATCGAGGACGGGCGGCAGAACCGCGTATTGACCGGCATTATCGAGACCGGCTGCCCGGTGCATATCCTGCAGGGCATGCAGGATCCCGATGTTCCTTATAGCCATGCCCTGAAGCTGATGGAGCATCTGCCCTCGGACGATGTGGTGATGACGCTGATCCGCGATGGCGATCACCGCCTGTCGCGGCCGGAGGATATCGAGCGGATTCTGGTTGCCGTGGATGCGATGCTGGCTGGCTGAAAGCCGTAAACCCCTACGACCAAAGGCGTTGCCGGGCATTTTAACCATATCCGGCGATCCCCGATTCATGTGATTGACTTCGTTTCGGCCGCGCTGTTAACTCTTTGTTAATGATTAGAGCGGCGCGCGGCGGGGTTTCACCGCGAAAGCTGACCACGGATTTCAGGCTTTCGCGGGGGTTCTTTCTGAGGTTTCAGAAGAAACCGCGCCACAGGGGACACGCATGGCGCAGTTGATGGGCATCAGGAAAGTGGTCGTGGTACTTGCGGCTGTTTTCGCTTCGGCAGGCGTTGCTATTCCGGCGCCATCGGCAAGCGCGCTGTCGATGCAGACGGGCGCCATCACCTCGCAGCCGATCGGCCACTACGAATTCTGCCAGACCCATCGTCCGGAATGCGAAATCAAGACCAAATCGACGGTAGCGCCGCGCGTCACCGATTTCGGCTGGTCGGTGATCCGCCAGGTCAATCTCGCCGTCAACAGCGAGATTACCCCGATGACCGACATGGACCTGTTCGGCAAGGACGAGGTCTGGGCCTATCCCGAAGGTGCGGGCGATTGTGAGGATTTCGTTCTTCTGAAGCGCAAGCGCCTGATGGAAAAAGGGTTCTCTCCGTCTGACCTGCTGATCACCGTTGTTCGCAAGCCGGATGGCGAAGGCCATGCAGTCCTGACCGTGCGCACGGCACAGGGTGACTTCATCCTCGACAATCTCGAAAATGACGTGAAGCTCTGGAGCAAGACACCCTATCGCTTCCTCAAGCGCCAGGCATCGTTCAACACCGGCCGCTGGGTCACGATCGAGAACGGCGCGGAAGTGCTGGTGGGTTCGGTCGGGAACTGATTGCCGCCAGTTCAAGGTTTTGAAAAAGGGCGCGACCTGCGTAGGTCGCGCCCTTCCTGTTTCTGATCAGCGGGGCTTTGCGGGAAGAACCTGACCGACATCGATCCGGTTGCCATCTGGATCTTCAAAGACGAAGGCGCGCAGGCCATAGTCCTTGTCCTGCAGGCCCTTGATGATGCGCAGTCCGTGGCTCTGGCAAATCGCATGCAAGGCATCGACATCCGCCACCATCATATGCGCCACATTGAAGGCAGCGGCCTTGTGGCCGGGTTGCAGGGTCAGATGCAGTTCGGCCTGATCCTGCTTGAGGATCATGAAGCCGACCGGATTGCCGTTTTCGAAGGTTTTGCGGAAGCCGAGGACATTGACGTAGAAGTCGTGGGCCTTGCCCATATCCTTGACCGGGAGCATGGCGGCAATTCGCCCGAAGCGAATACCGTGATCGGCGATGTCATCCATCGCTTCACCTCAGATTTGGGAGAATTCGGGGCGCCAGACGGGCGGTGCCGCGTGAAACCCGTACTCCTTTTTTCAATCGATGAGACAGTGCTCACGCCCCCGTGTCTGTAACAGGGAAAACCCCGGGCGGCAAAACGTTTTAATCATGCGTTACCGATCAACACGCCCGCCGCCAGCACCAGTCCGCCGCCCAGCACCACCTGGAAGGCCGCGCGCAAAAATGGCGTTTCCATATACTTGTTCTGGATAAAAGCGATGATCCAGAGTTCGAAGAAGACGATGACGGCGGCGATGATCGTGGCCGTCCAAAAATGCGGGATGAGATAGGGCAGGGCGTGGCCAAGGCCGCCGAGCGTCGTCATGATGCCGCAGGCAAGACCACGCTTCAGCGGCGAGCCACGGCCGGAGAGCTTGCCGTCGTCATGGGCGGCTTCGGTGAAGCCCATGGATATGCCGGCACCGACCGACGCCGACAGGCCGACGAGAAAGGTCTGCCATGTGTCCTGGGTGGCAAAGGCGGCGGCGAAAATCGGGGCCAGGGTCGAGACCGAGCCATCCATCAGTCCGGCAAGGCCCGGCTGCACGTATGTCAGCAGGAACTGGCGGTGTGCCGCCTCATCTTCCTTTTTGCGCGCGCTTTCCGGCACGTGCTTGTCCGTCAGCATGCGGGCAATGTCCTCATGACCCTGCTCGGCCAATGCCAGATCGCCAAGCAATTGCCGGGTTGCTGCGTCGGATGTGTTTTTGCCCGCCTCGACATAGAAATTGTAGGCCTGCGTTTCCATCTCTTCCGCCTCGCGCCGCATGGCGTCGAGCGACTGGTTGTGGCGCAGCCAGTCAGGCTTGCGGGCAGGGAATCCGCTGACATGTTCGCGGCGGATCAGGGGAATACGTTCGCCGAACCGGCGGCGGTGCATGTCGATCAGCATGGTCTTGTGGGTGTTTTCCACCTCTCCCATGTCCTCGAAGACTTTCGCAGAGTCCGGATACTTGTCCTTCAGCGCGTCGGCATAGGCAAAATAGATGCGGCTGTCGTCTTCCTCGGATGAGATGGCAAGTGCCAGGACTTCCTGTTCGGACAGCGAGGAGAGCGAACGCTTGGGGCGCGAAAACAGACGGGAAAACATGATGCGATCAACCTAGTTTAGAATAATTCTAAATTAAGACCGCATCACGCGAAGGTCAACCCCCGAACCGGTCGTGTGACTCGACAGGCGGCAGGATAAATTCCTACATAAACAGGAGGATGAACGCCGAACGAAGGCTGCTTGCGCATGAACCCGCTTCTGACCAGCAAGGATACGCTTCTCGATCGCATCGGCATGGCGATGGCAGGAAGGCTGACGGCACGGACATCGGGATACGAACCCTATACGCCGTCCGACCCCGAAACGCTGGCGCGAACGCTGCGGCCGGGTGATATCCTGCTGATCGAGGGCAATCACAAGGTTTCGAACACGATCAAGTATCTCACTCAATCGACCTGGTCGCATGCCGCGTTCTTTGCCGGTGACGAAATCCCGCTGACGCTCGATCAGGCAACGCTGCCGGTGATCGACCGTCCGCAGCTGATCGAGGTCAATCTCGGCGAAGGCTGCGTTGCGGTGCCGCTCAGAAAATACTGCACTTACAACACCCGCATCTGCCGGCCTGTCGGGCTGACGCCGGACGATCGCAACGCCGTTCTGTCCTTCATGATTTCGCGGCTCGGCCTGAAATACGACATGAAGAACATCCTCGATATGCTACGCTACTTCATGCCGACACCGCCGGTGCCGGTGCGGTTTCGCCGCCGCATGCTGGCTTTCGGGTCCGGCGACCCGACACGGGCAATCTGCTCGACGCTGATCGCCCAGGCCTTTGAGCAGATCCGCTATCCGATCCTGCCGGAGATTACCCGGGCGCCGGGCAGGGCGTCGGCGACTTCGACCTATTCACGCGCCGAAATCCTGCATATTCGCCATCATTCGCTTTACACGCCGCGCGATTTCGATCTTTCGCCCTATTTTGCCATCGTCAAGCCGACGCTCGAATACGGCTTCGATTACAAGCGGCTGCAATGGCAGGGTGACAGCGATCAGGCGCTCATAGGGTGATATTGAGCGTCTGTTCGCGGATGATGTAGGCCTTCTGCCGGTCGGTGATGTAGTCGCGCACGATCGGTGCGGCATCGCGCGAGCGCGACAGCTGCATGTGGAACACCAGCTGGCTGCCGGTGCGGAACATCATCTCGCAGCTGACCAGATAGAATTCCCACATGCGGGCAAAGCGTTCGTCATACATCTCGACGACCTTGTCGCGGTTCTTATCGAAGCGCTCGACCCAATGCTTGAGCGTCGTCGCATAGTGGACGCGCAGAAATTCGAGATCGCTGACCCACAGGCTGTTGCGCTCCACCACCTCGAAAACCTCGGAAAGGGCGGGTGAATAGGCGCCGGGGAAAATGTATTTGCGCAGCCAGGCGCTGGCCATGCCGGGCGGGCTCATATGGCCGATCGAATGAAGCACCGCAATGCCGTCGTCGGGCATCAGAGTGTTCACCTTCTTGAAGAACTCATCATAGTGGCTGACGCCGACATGCTCGAACATGCCGACCGAGACGATGCGATCGAAGGTCTCGTTGACCTCGCGGTAATCGCGCAGTTCGAAGCGCACGCGGCCTTCCAGTCCGGCATCCTTGGCGCGCTGTGTCGCCAGTGCCTGCTGTTCCTTGGACAGCGTCACCCCCAGCACTTCGACATCCTCAAGCTGGGCAAGATAGAGCGCCAGATCTCCCCAGCCACAACCGATGTCGAGCACTTTCATGCCGGGCCGGAGGCAAAGCTTGGAAGCAAGCAGTCTCAACTTGTTGCGTTGCGCCTGTTCCAGCGTCTCGTCCGGTTCGCGGAAATAGGCGCAGGAATAGAGCATGTGCTCGTCGAGGAAGAGTTTGTAAAAGTCGTTGCCGAGGTCGTAATGATGGGCGACGTTGCGCTGGGCCTCGCCCTTGACGTTGGACTGCTGGCGCTTGCGGAAGCGCATCTTGATGGCGCGCAGCGCCTTCTGGATCGGATAGGAGCCGAGCGACAGCCGGTTGATGGAAAACAGCGTCAGGAAATCACGTAAGTTCGAACCGTCTTCGAAGCGCAGCGTGCCGTCCATATAGGCTTCGCCGGCGGCCAGTTCGGAATTGAAGACGAGGGTGCGGTAGAGCTTGCGGTCGGTCAGCCGCATGGTCACTTCCGGACCGGGCTCACCCTTGAAAACATGTGGTTTGCCATCGGCGTCGATGACGGTCAGCTGACCCTTGCGAATGAAAGCTTTCATCATATGCGATAGTGGAAACATGCACACCTCGATGGAAAAAGCGACGCTTGCGAAGCAGCACTCTATCACCGGGTTTGCAAAAAGCGCGGCAATAATTCTCGGGCGTTTCAACGGCCTGTGGCGGTGGCTCCGGCACTGGCTGCGACGACCAGAACAGTCCCCATGATCTGCAGGGCAGTCATCGGCTGGCTGAGGACCAGAAAACCCGCAAGTGCCCCAAGCGCCGGCTCCAGGCTCATCAGGATGCCGAAGGAGGATGTGCTCATGCGGCGCAGCGCGATCATTTCCAGCGCGTAAGGGATGAGCGGTACAAGCAGCGCTAGACCCGCGATCGTCACCACGCCTTCCATCGTTATGCGCGGCAGGTCGAGAAGCCCGAAAGGCGTGGCGACGATTGCTGCCACGATCAGCGACATGGAGAGACCCTGCAGGCCTTCGAAGGCGTTTCCGGCCTTCTTCATCAGGATAATGTAAAGCCCCCAGCCTGTGGCGGCCCCGAAGGCGAAGAGAATGCCGGTGGAATCGCCGATCCAGCCGTTGCCGTCATGGGCGAGCAAAAGCACGCCGGCACCAGCGATCAACGGCCAGACCAGCCGCCAGCCGAGGCCGAAAGCGAAAGTGGCAACCGCGAGCGGCCCGAGAAAATCGATGGCGACGGCGAGACCGAGCGGGATGCGCTCGATGGCCGCGAAGAAACACAGCGTCATGCCCGCCATGCAGGCGCCGAGCAGACCGGCCGTCTGCCACTGCGCCCGCGAATAGCGAAGGATCGGTGGACGCACGACGATGGCCAGCAGCATAGCGGCCCAGGCCAGGCGCAGCCAGGTGGTGCCGAATGGGCCATAGGCAGCGATTGACGGTGCCGACAGCGCCGAGCCGAACTGGACGCTCGACATTGACAGAAGGCACATCAGTCCGCCGGTGAGCGCAGCTGCGGTGCCGGTGTCAGGCAATGTTGCTGCGGGTGGAATGAGGCCTTCGTTGCCATCGGCTGATGCTGCTGTGCGCTGATCCAAGATGTCATTCTCCCGCAGGCCGTGCCGATCACGCCCAGTACGGCTCTAGCGAATGCGGACCCTGCCGGCAAATTCATATTTGTGGGGGTTAATATAAGGCACTTTGATACTGCTTATTGAGCAGGGCGGAACATATGACCCGCTCGACCGTTATCGGTTGCAGCAGAAACCTGTTTCAAGCGAGGGCAAACACATGGACGTCAATGGCGTAGGCTGGATTGCGGCAATCATCATCGGCGGCTTTGCCGGCTGGCTGGCTGAACAGTTCATGAAATCCGACATGGGCGTCTTCATGAACATCATTCTCGGCATCGTCGGTGCCGTCGTGCTGAATGCCATCCTCGCTTTTGCCGGCATGGGCTTCACCGGATGGCTTGCCTATCTGGTCATCGGCTTCGTCGGTGCTTGCCTGTTGATTGCGGTCGGCCGCGCCGTTCGACGATAGTGGCCGGGTTCAAAGGAGAACGACAATGCTAACATTCGCAGCCGAAGGCAGTAGCCAGGGCAAGCTGGAAATCAACGGTCATTCCGAGCCGGTTTCCTATGAGCTTATCGTGGCGCGCGAGCAAGATGATGCCAGCCAAGTGCGCATTCGCCTGAATGCTTCGCGCGATTGGTTGTTGAAGCAGGGCTTCAAGGGTGATGCGGTTCTGGTACGCAGTAATGGATCACGCATGGCGGTACGGCGCGACGGTGTGCTGGATGTTCATTCCAGCGTTTGTGTCACGCTTGAGGGGTATGACGGCACGCTGAGAGGCGTTGATGAGGTGTCGGACGCCTATCCGGAATTGAAGCATTAGCGGCAACTCTGCCGCAGAAACGAAAACGGGCGGGGTTTGAAGCCGCGCCCGTTTTCACAATCCAGATATCAAGGATCAATCCTTGGCGCGTTCCACGTAGGATGCGTCTTCGGTCAGGATGACGACGCGGGTGCCAACGCCGATATGCGGCGGCACCATGGTGCGCACGCCATTCGACAGGATCGCCGGCTTGTAGGAGGACGATGCCGTCTGGCCCTTGACGACCGGTTCCGTCTCGGCAATCTCGAGCGTCATGCGGGTGGGAAGTTCTATGGCCAGCGCCTGGCCTTCGTACATCTTCAGCTGAACAGCCATACCTTCCTGGAGATAAGCCTTGTCGTCGCCGATAACGTCGGGCGAAACGGCAACCTGATCGTAGGTCTGGGGGTTCATGAAGTGGAAGCCTTCGCCATCTTCATACAGGAAGGTGTGGTCGCTATCTTCAACGAAGGCGCGCTCGACCTGCTCGGTGGTGCGCCAGCGCTCGGAGACCTTCACGCCGTCGGAAATGCGGCGCATATCCACCTGCGTGACGGGCGTACCCTTGCCAGGGTGAAAGTTCTGCGCGGTGAGAACGGCGTAAAGCTTGCCGTCGACTTCGAGAACGTTGCCCTTGCGGACCGAGGAGGCGATTACCTTGACCATAAGTCTTCCTTGTAACTGAGCTTGATGCGTCGTAGAGGAGCGCACGAAATATGCGCGTCACAGACGCCAGAATGCGTTTTCGGGCCGCACCTATCCTATATTTGGGCAAATTGCCAGTGTGACGGCGGATCAGGCTCGAAGAAACCCGTACAACTGCCGCGAAATATAGACTGCCCGAGAAACGGAACCACACGTTCATGCCTGCTGCCTCTCCCTGGTGGACTCCTGATGTCCATGCCGACCGCCGTGGTTTCCTGATCGGCCGCAACCGGATTCAGGCGGCGTTGCGTGGTTTCTTCGCCGATCGCGATTTTGTCGAGATCGATACCGCGACACTGCAGGTGTCACCGGGCAACGAGGCACATCTGCATGCCTTCGCAACGCAGGCTATCCATCACGATGGTAGCACTGCCCCGCTCTATCTCCACACGTCCCCGGAATTTGCCTGCAAGAAACTGCTGTCTGCCGGGGAACCGCGCATCGCCTGCTTCGCCCATGTCTATCGTAACCGCGAACGCGGGCCGTTGCACCATCCAGAATTCACCATGCTGGAATGGTACCGCGCCGGAGAAACCTACGATGCGCTGATGCGCGACTGTGCTGGGATACTCGGGCTTGCGGCGGAAACGTTGGGGGCAAAGCAGCTGAGCTATCGCGGCGCGCAGGCCGATCCGTTTGCCGAGCCTGAGCGCATCACCGTTGCCGAAGCCTTTGCGCGGTTCGCCGGCGTCGATCTTCTTTCCTCCATCGGCCGGAGCGGCGAAACCGACCGCGAACGCCTTGCCGGAACCCTTCGGGTCGCCGGCCTCAGAGTTGCGGACGATGATACCTGGGCGGATATGTTCAGCCGGGTCATCGTCGAGAAGGTAGAGCCCAATCTTGGCTTCGGCCGGGCGACGATCCTCTATGAATATCCCGTCGCCGAGGCCGCGCTGGCGCGGCCCACGCCGCATGATCCGCGCGTCGCCGAGCGGTTTGAGCTTTATGCCTGTGGTGTGGAACTCGCCAATGCCTTCGGCGAACTGACGGATGCCGCCGAACAGCGCCGCCGCTTTGGCATGGAAATGGCCGAAAAACAGCGCGTTTACGGCGAAACGTACCCGCTGGACGAAGATTTCCTGAAGGCGCTTGAAATCATGCCACAGGCGAGCGGCAGCGCGCTTGGCTTCGACCGGCTGGTGATGCTGGCAACCGGTGCATCGCGGATCGACCAGGTGATCTGGGCGCCGGTGGCGCAGACCGAGCCGCTGAGTGAGGACCGCCGGTGACAGTGCTTCGCTCCCTCAAGTCGATCGGTGATCTGCAGGACGCCGGCCTTGTTCCTGCCGGCCGGCGCGCCGGGCTGGAGGAGGTTGCCGCGCGTTATGCGGTGGCCGTCACGCCGGCTGTCTCAGCCCTGATCGACCCGAATGATCCCAACGATCCGATCGCCCGGCAGTTCATTCCTGATATGGCGGAACTCGTTCGTCTGCCGGAAGAGCGCGAAGACCCGATCGGTGACGGCGCCCATAGTCCGGTCGAAGGCATCGTCCATCGCTATCCCGATCGCGTGCTGCTGAAGGCCGTGCATGTCTGCCCGGTCTATTGCCGGTTCTGCTTCCGCCGCGAGATGGTCGGGCCGCAGGGGCTTGGGACGCTTGCATCGCAGGCGATGGATAATGCCTTCGCCTATATTGCCGATCATCCGGAAATCTGGGAAGTGATCCTCACCGGCGGCGATCCGCTGGTTCTGTCGCCGCGCCGGCTGGCGTCGATCATGGAGCGGCTGGCCGGTATCGAACACGTGAAGATCGTCCGGTTTCACACCCGCGTGCCGGTTGTCGAACCTGAACGTGTCGACGAAGCATTGATTGCAGCGCTCAAGGCCAGCGGCAAGACCACCTATCTGGCGCTGCATGCCAACCATCCGCGCGAACTGACGGCAGACGCGCGCGCCGCCTGTGCCCGGCTGGTCGATAGCGGCATCGTCATGATCAGCCAGTCGGTGCTGCTCAAGGGCGTCAACGACGATCCCGACACGCTGGCGGCGCTTATGCGCGCCTTCGTCGAAAACCGAATCAAGCCCTATTACCTGCATCACCCCGATCTTGCGCCAGGCACCAGCCATTTCCGCCTGACGATCGAGGAGGGGCAGGCGCTGGTCGCCTCGTTGCGCGGCCGTGTCTCCGGCCTCTGCCAGCCCGCCTACATCCTCGACATCCCCGGCGGTCACGGCAAAACGGTGATCAGCGCATCGACCATCGAGGATAACGGCGATGGCTGCTACACGGTGTCTGATTTCAATGGCGGGCAACACGCCTATTCGCCGGGATCGGCCGGCAAGCAGCCTCTTTAAAGCCGGATTTTACCGAACAGGGCGCTGAGTTCCGATTGCCGGCCGGTGCCGGTTTTCTGGAATATCGAGCGAATATGGCTTCTGACCGTTTCATAGCTGATGCCGTGCTGGCTGGCGATGTCAACGGCGCTCATGCCGCTGGCGACAAGCATCGATATCCGGGTTTCTGCCGGGGTCAGGTCGAATAGCGCCATCAGTGTTTCCGGGTTCTGCCGCATCTCGTCGTCCGGATCCTCGATCAGGGCCAAGGCGCAGGAATGCGAGAATAAATCGGCAAGCTGCGGACCAAACCGTTCGAACCGGACGATGAGCGGCCGTTTGCCCGTGCGTGACAGGCGAACGGCGGACAATGGCTCGGCGCCGGGGCCGGCAGCCTGCAACGCGATCTTGAGTTCCCGGTGAAAGCGCGCCGTCTCATGTGCGGAGCCGGCGCGCACTTCGCCTCTGGAAATGCGCAAATCGTCCGAAAACAGCGTTTCGGCCTTGAGGTTCGTCAGTGTGACGAGGCCTTTCCGGTCAAAGAAGATGCAGCCAATATTCGAGGTCTGGAAGGCCGCTGCCATGCCCATGACCCTGCTGGCGTCGACATGCTGGGCGAGGTGCACGGCGGTCAGCAGCCGTGTCCGGATGGTATGAAAATGCGGTAAGTCCGTTGCCCGCGGGGAATCGTCGGTCAAGCTACTCTGCAGGACGAAATACAGCGCATCCTTGCCTGAGGAGATGTCCATCAGCACACAATCGCCAACGCCGTGCTTTTTCATGAATTGATAGTATTCGTGGTGGTCGAACTGCTCTTTTGAGATAATTTCGGCTTCAAGCACGACGCCAGCACGGTGGAGTGGCTGTAGCAAGTTCGCGCGAAAATCCCGCGATCCCCAGTCGTCACGCATATAGCCGTCCAGAAGCGTTTCAAGATTTTCTGTGCTGAGCACCGCGCCGAAAGTACCGCGGCCGGACGGCTCCATTATATTGATGCCCAAAGCACCGCTCGCCCGGCTGACCGCTTCCATTGTCGGCAGCCACAGCGAGGGTTCAAAAACCGCAGCCTGGACCTGATCCAGGGCTTCAGAGAGGCGTTCTGCGTTGACACGCATTCGAATATTCTCACATTCGCGAGCGAGGATTTTAGGTTTTCGGGGCACCTCGCGTCAATGGTGTCCAGGCCGGGATGATTCTGTTCATTGGTCCAATTTCGGCCCTATGCCAAACCCGGACGGGATTCCAGGCACAAAAAAGCCGGCCGCTGCAGAAAAAGCGGCCGGCTTTTGAAGCTTTGAGGCGGATTAGCCCTGTTTGATCGGCGCGATCGAAATTTCGACGCGGCGGTTCTGCGCGCGTCCGGCTGGGCTGCCGTTCGATGCGATCGGCCGGTCCGGGCCGTAGCCGACGGCCGACATGCGGCGCTGATCGACGCCCTGCGAACCGAGATAGTTGGCCACCGAGATGGCGCGGCGCTCCGAGAGGCCCTGGTTGTAGCTGGCGCTGCCGGTCGAATCCGTATGGCCATCGACATCGACAAGCGTCTTGTTGAACTTGCGCAGTACGATCGCGACCGAGTTCAGCGTCGGATAGGCCCGTGGACTCATCTGGTCCTGGTCGGTGGCGAAGGTGATGTTCTCAGGCATGTTGAGAACGATACGGTCGCCGACGCGAGTGACCGAAACGCCGGTGTTCTGCAGCTGTGCGCGCAGTTCGGATTCCTGGCTGTCCATGTAGTTGCCGATCAGGCCACCACCGAGCGCGCCGATGCCCGCGCCGACAAGCGCGGCATCGCGCCGTCCGGCAGAGCTGCCACCGACCAGAAGGCCGGTTGCGGCACCGAGGCCCGCGCCGATCAGCGCGCCACCGGCGGTGTTCGACATCTTCTGTTCGCCCGTATAGGGGTCGGTCGTGGTGCAGCCGGAAAGATAAACTGCGGCGATGGCCAATACGGCGATTTTCTTCATCATGGAATCACAGGTCCCCAATAGATCTACTCTGCTTCATACTACCGATTGCGGCAGGAAGATGAAGAGCGGGCCTTTTGGTTAATGAACTTTCTGTTTCCATGCGCGTCCATCGGTCTCGCGCTGTGTTGGAAGGGCCAGGGCGGCGCGTGCGCGGACGCCTGGCTCTCCCGGTCGGTCCGGCTATTCGGTGAGGTCGATTTCTTCCGTGCTGCCGCCCGTGCAGGTGTAGCAGCAATCCGAGCAGGTCTCGGCATTATCCGGGCCTGTGCCCCAATAGGTCGATTTGTCGCCGGAAATCCAGGCGCCGTAGCAGATCTTTTCGCCCTGGTCGCAGGACAGCGGGATCTGCTTGGTCTCGCCGTCGTCCAGCAGGTAAACCTGATTGTTGCCCGGCCAGACATGATCGCGGTCCTGGCTGTAGAGCTCGACCTCAACGGCATTCGGATGGCTGTTTTTCATTTCGAAGGTGACATCGGCTGCCGAAGCAACGGAGATGCCGCCTGCAAGCATGGCGATGGAAAGCGCGGCGATGGCCGCCCGCTGAAGAATGGTTTTCATGGGTTCCCCTTAAGAATTATGGCCTTGCGGCTGAAAGTCAGCTAGCACGAAGACAGGGGGCGAGGAATGGGGCCATTGGCCGGAAAAAGCGGGTTTTTCCGGCGTGGTATAGCCATTTTTGGTGACAAGGATAGGTGGCGTTCGCCAGTGCGGCGCACGTCAATCTGCGGCCAGCGATTTGTAGAAGAATGTCGAACCGCAATAGCTGCCGTCCGGCATCAGAGCATATTGCGGAATGACGCCGACGCGCTGCCAGCCGAATTTCTCGTAGATGCTTTCCGCCGGGCTTCCGGTTGCTGTGTCGAGTACCAGAACATGCCGCCCATACTTGCGGGCCTCCTCTTCTGCGGCGTCCATCAACAGGCGTGAAAGCCCCAGACCACGGGCCTTGCGGTGGACGAGCAGTTTCTTCAGATCGGCGCGATGCGGCTGGTTCGGCATCATGCCGACGCCAAGCTGAACCGTGCCGAGGATTTCCCCATCCGTCTCCGCCACGATCAGCACTGTACTGCCCTCAGCGACCGCCCTGGCCACCCCTTCCCAATAGGGAATTGCCTCCTGCGGCGTATAGGGCGACATGAACCCGACAGAAGCGCCGCCTTCGACGCAGTCGGACAGGATTTCGGCAAGTGCCGGCAGGGCAGCAGCGGTTTCGGAAGGAGTAAGCGTGCGGACGGTGACCTTGGACATCGGGATCAGACTTTGCTGCGGTTGAGAATGATGGCGTAGCGGGCAGGCGTGCCATGCGGATTGTGAAAGATGTGGGCCTCGGCAAGCTGCATGAACAGGCAGTCGCCTGCCTCCAGCACGTGCGTCTGGCCACCGGCGGACATGGTCAGCCTGCCTTCGAACAGCCAGAGATGCTGGGTCAGTCCGGCATCGAACTGCTGCCGTTCGAAAACGACACGCGCCCCCGGCGGGAACTCGACCTCGACGATATCGACCGGCGAGCCGGTGCCATCCGGTGATACGGAACGGCGCAGATAACCGGTCTCGGGATCGCGCCAGACGCGCTGGTCGTTCCGGCGCGAGAGTGGATCGCTGGCGGTTTCGCTGTCGGCGAAAAACCGTGACAATGTCGTCCCCAATGCGCTGCATAGCCGGGCAAGAAGCTGCGCCGTGGGGCTTGCCTCACCGCGCTCGATCCGCGAGATCATTGCCCGGCTGACGCCGGCGCGGCTGGCGAGATCATCCAGCGTCAGCGACTGGGCCAGCCGCAATGCCTTCATCCGTTCGGCGATATCCGTTTCAAAACCTGTTGAATTTTCCATTATAGGAGAATTATTCGTTCTTATAATGGAGTCAACGGAAAATGTTGTTGCCTCGAAATAAAGTCGGGCGATGCCGTTTTAGCGACAGGCAAGGAGGGCGCGACCGGATAGAGTGATATCGTGCAGGCCCGTTGAGGAAAGCGTCTTGCGATCAATATCTTAGGGAATGCTTGAGCAGGCGGCGAGGGGGCTGGCTGCAGTGAAGCTTGAGAGGGTGAATGGCGGCGATAGAAGAAATCCGGCCGGAGCAGTCACGGGCATCCGTGCTCTCGATTGCCAGCATCGTTGCCTCCATGGCCTGCGTCGGTATCGGCAACGGCATGATGTTTGCCTATGTGCCGTTCCTGTTGGCGCGTGGCGATAGTCCGCCCTGGGTTGCCGGTGCGGCGGTGACGGCGCTTGCCTTTGGCGGTCTTGCCGGTTGCGTCGTCGCAGGCCCGATGATCCGCAGGGTCGGCCATGCGCGGGCGTTTTCCTGCTCGATGGCGCTGGTGCTGCTGTCTGCCTTCCTGATCGCGCTTGGCTTTCACCCGCTGCTCTGGGTGTTTGCGCGCGGCGTTTATGGCGCGGCGGGCAATATCAATTTCATCATCTCGCTGAGCTGGCTCAATCATGCCAGCGCTAACAGCTGGCGCGGCAAGGCGATGTCGGTGTTCTACATGGTCTATGTCATCGCCATCGGTCTCGGTGCCTGGCTGTTCGGCCAGATCCCGGCGGATGGCAATCTGGCGCCGCTGCTGACGATCTTCTTCACCACCATGGCGATCCTGCCGATCGGCCTGACGCGCCTGCCCAATCCGCCGCCGCCGGCCAAGGTCAGCGTCGATGTGCCGATGGTCTGGCGCAATTCACCGGTTGCCTTCGTCGGGGTGCTTGCCTCCGGCGGCCTTTCGATGGCGGTACAGGGCTTTACGCCGATCTATGCCGCCGCCAATTCGGTCAGTCAGGGCGACGTCGCGCTGTTGATGCTGGTCATGCAGTTCGGCCTGATCTTCATCCAGTATCCGATGGGCGTGCTGTCGGACCGGATCGATCGGCGTATCGTCATGATTCTGGTCTGCGCGCTGATCTCGGTTGCCGCCGTCGTCTCGCTCGCCGTTTCGTTCGCCAACCTCATTCTCTTGATGCTGGTCTTTGCCGTTTTCGCGGGAGCGGTCGAAACCGTCTATTCGATCGCCAATGCCCATGCCAACGATCGCACCGCGCCCGCCGACTTCGTGCCGCTCGCCTCGACGCTTTTGATGTGCTGGTCGATCGCCGCCACGATCATTCCCTTGTCGATCACGCTGCTGACCCCGGTCTTTGGGCCGAAGACCTTCATCTATGCTGCCTTGGGCACCGCACTCGCCTACGCTGCCTTCGTCGCCGTGCGGCTGAAATTCCGCGAAACGGTACCGCCGCATCTGCGGGAGAATTTCGAGATGAAGAGCGCACAGATGCCGAATGCGGGCGCGATGGTCGAGGGCGATGCGGCTGCAGGCGATATCCGGCAATTATAGTGAACAAAGCCTGCATTTCCCGCTTTGCGGCGGTTGATACCGCTGCTATATGCGGCCCATGAGCACAACACCTTCAAAGACGCCCCTGTCACATATCCGCAATTTCTCGATCGTGGCCCACATCGACCACGGCAAGTCGACGCTGGCCGACCGGTTGATCCAGTCGACCGGCGGCCTGGCCGCACGCGAAATGTCGGAACAGGTTCTCGATAACATGGATATCGAGAAGGAACGCGGCATCACCATCAAGGCGCAGACCGTGCGTTTGCATTACGTCGCCAATAACGGCGAGACCTATGTCCTCAATCTGATCGACACCCCCGGCCACGTCGACTTCGCCTACGAAGTCTCGCGCTCGCTGTCGGCCTGCGAAGGCTCGCTGCTGGTTGTGGACGCGTCGCAGGGCGTCGAAGCCCAGACGCTCGCCAACGTCTACCAGGCGATCGACAACAACCACGAACTTGTCACTGTTCTCAACAAGATCGACCTGCCGGCGGCAGAACCTGACCGGATCCGCGCGCAGATCGAGGAAGTCATCGGCATTGACGCCTCGCAGGCCGTGCTGATCTCGGCCAAGACCGGCCTCGGTATTCCGGATGTGCTCGAAGCGATCGTGCATCAGCTGCCAGCGCCGAAGAGCGAAGGCGGTGAGACCGCGCCGCTGAAGGCGCTGCTGGTCGACAGCTGGTATGACACCTATCTCGGCGTCATCGTTCTCGTCCGCATTCTCGATGGCGTCCTGAAAAAGGGCCAAACCATCCGCATGATGGGCACCGATGCCAAGTATCAGGTGGAACGCGTCGGCGTCATCACCCCGAAGATGGTCAATGTCGATGCGCTCGGCCCGGGTGAAATCGGTTTCATCACCGCCTCGATCAAGGAAGTGGCCGATACCCGCGTCGGCGATACCATCACCGAGGACAAGCGCCCGACTGCCAACATGCTGCCGGGCTTCAAGCCGGCGCAGCCGGTGGTGTTCTGCGGCCTGTTCCCGGTCGATGCCGCCGATTTCGAGGATCTGCGCGCTGCCATGGGCAAGCTGCGCCTCAACGATGCGTCGTTCTCGTTCGAAATGGAATCGTCCGCCGCTCTCGGTTTCGGTTTCCGCTGCGGTTTCCTCGGCCTCTTGCATCTTGAAATCGTCCAGGAGCGCCTCGAGCGCGAGTTCGATCTCGACCTGATCGCGACCGCCCCGTCCGTCGTCTACAAACTGTTCATGACCGATGGCACCGAACGCGAACTGCACAATCCGGCTGATATGCCCGATGTCGTCAAGATCGCTGAAATCCATGAGCCATGGATTCGCGCCACCATCCTGACGCCGGACGATTATCTCGGCGGCATCCTGAAGCTTTGCCAGGACCGGCGTGGCATCCAGGTGGAATTGACCTATGTCGGCACCCGCGCGATGTTGACCTATGATCTGCCGCTCAACGAAGTCGTGTTCGATTTCTATGACCGGCTGAAGTCGATTTCCAAGGGTTATGCCTCTTTCGACTATGCCATCACCAGCCATCAGGAAGGCCATCTGGTGAAGATGTCAATCCTCGTCAATGGCGAGCCGGTCGATGCGCTTTCGATGATGGTCCACCGCATGGCGGCGGAAAAGCGCGGCCGCGACATGTGCGAGAAGCTCAAGGAGCTGATCCCCAAGCACATGTTCAAGATCCCGATCCAGGCTGCCATCGGCGGCAACGTGATCGCCCGCGAAACCATCTCTGCATTGCGCAAGGACGTGACCGCCAAGTGCTACGGCGGCGACGCTTCTCGTAAACGCAAGCTGCTCGACAAGCAGAAGGCCGGCAAGAAGCGCATGCGCCAGTTCGGTAAGGTCGAAATCCCGCAGGAAGCGTTCATTGCAGCGCTGAAGATGGGCGACGAGTAAGACTTTTCTTCCATCGGGTATGCGCATACGTTAGGCGCATACCCGATGGAGAAGATCATGTCTCAACCGTCCCGCAAATCTGCAAACCTGTCCCTCGATAGCGACCTCGTTTCGCAGGCGCGTGATCTCAAGATCAATCTCTCGCGGGCAGCTGAAGACGGCATCGGGCGTGCGGTCAAGGCCGAGCAGGAACGTCTCTGGCGGTTGGAAAACGCCGAGGCGATCGCAGCGTCCAATAAATATGTCGAGGAACATGGCCTGCCATTGGCAAAATACCGCCAATTCTGATGGCGAGATTTCATGCCTATCGCCTCAGACAGGGTGGCGCGCTGGTACTCGATCTCCAAGCCGATATTTTGTCCGATCTTCAAACACGAAACGTGGCGCCGCTGCTTCTCCCGGGAGAGATTTCTCGCCTGATCGCGCGGCTCAATCCAAAATTTGAAATTGGCGGCCGCCCTTACGTGATGGCAACCCAGTTCATGGGTGTCGTTGCCGTCGGCGAAATCGGAGAGACCGTGGCCGACCTTACCAGTCACGCGGGCGCCATTACCGCCGCCACGGATTTTCTGTTCCAGGGATTTTAGACAGCTGATCGCTCAGCAAACTCCTGCACAAGCCCCTCATAGGCTTCCATTGGGGGGAAGGTCTCGTAGGAATGCACAGCCCCAGTGGCTGCGAAGGGCAGTTTTTCGCCGGTGAAGGTCTCGATGAAGGGCGCAAGGCCGCTTGTATCGTCCAGCATGGTCGGGCGCAGGTTGACGAACCAGTCCATGCCTTCCGGGCGGGTGAACATCCAGGTCATGCAGTGCGGGCAGAAATAATGGCGGGACGCGCCGTGCAGGCCGCCAATCACCGGCTCACCGGCGATGACTTCAAAACCCTCGGCCGGAATGGCGGCGCTGAGCGAATAGGCGCTCGAGGACATTTTCTGGCAGCCGGTGCAGTGGCAGGCCATGGTCAGGATCGGGGGCGCACTGATCTTCAGCCGCACCTGGCCGCAACGGCAGCCGCCTTCCTGGGGGATCGTCAATCTGCTCATGTTTCACTCCTCCGCATTCAGGCAGTAATCTAGCGGAGAAGCCTTTCTTGTCCAGTGCGGCCGATGGTCGAAGAGACGCCGGCCAGAGAACGGGATGTGTAGTTCGTTAGCCGGCTTAGTCTGATGCGCAAGGCCAACCGGTGGGCGTGGTCAGTCCCGCCGGCAGCTTCGTTTCCTTGTCGCCGCAGGTCAGATCGACCTGAGCCTGCTCAAGCCCCTTGGCGGCAGAGAGATCAAGCCCCTCGATATGGGTGAGGAACATGAAGGCCTGATCGAAATCCAGCGGACCTTCGAAGGTCGCACCACTGAGATTGGCGCGCGACAGGTTGGCCAGCGCAAAGCGTGCACCCGTGAGCACCGCACCCTTGAACATCACCCGGCCGGCCTCCGCCTTTTCAAAATTGGCTCCGGTCAGGTCGGCGCCGCTGAAATCGGCGCGCTGCAGTTCGGCGCCGGCAAATGACGCGCCGTTGGCGGCAATATTGGCAAAGCTCGAGCGATAGGCCTCGACGCGGGAGAAATTGGCCTTTTCAGCCCTGGCGCCGGCCAGCCACGCACGCACCAGATTGGCTTTCTCAAAATTGGCCGATGCCAGGTTGGAGCCACTGAGATCGGTTAGCGAAAAATCGGTACCGGAGAGATTGGCGCCTTCGAGTTCACTGGAGGGCAGCATCAGGTTCTTCTTGGTGCATTCGCTCCAGTCGAGCCCGGGTTCCGGCGTGCTGCTGCAATAGGCGGCGGTTGCCGGTGAAGGGGCGGCAAGAAACGTTGCCAGCCCGATAGCCGGAAGCAGGGCGGCGGCGAACGCCGGGATGTGCCTGGTGGAAAATATCGTCATGCGCTTCTCGCTCCTCCGTCTGCCTCAGCCGGGCAAACTTCTTGCGCTTATAACAGTGTGTTCCATGTTGTAGATAGGAACCGCAGGTCCTCGCGGCAAACGGTGGAACACGTTTATGTATCAGGCACCCACGCTTGCCATTTCCCGTGTGCGATCGCCGCCGGCCGCTGCAGGCTGTATCGTCGCCACCCAGGCGCGGGCCAGTGCCAATCCGGCGGCATCGGCTTGTTGCGCGTGTCTGGCGGCATGCTCCGGATAGCGGCGCAACCAATCCGGATCGATCCCGTTGATCACCGTCTCAAACGTCCGGTTCCAGCCTTCGACGACGGGCGTTCCCGCCTCGAAATGAAACTGCATGCCATAGGCGGCGCGGCCGATGCGGAAGGCCTGATTGGCAACAGCCGGGTTGGTGGCCAGATGCACGGCGCCTTGCGGCAGGGTAAAACTGTCGGAGTGCCATTCGAAACTGGTAAAGGCGTCCCCGGCTGCGCTGAGCACCGGGTCCTGTTTGCCGTCGCTGGTCAACTCGACGCCATGCCAGCCGAACTCTCTGGTCTTGCCGAGAAGGTTGTCGCCGCCATGGGCGCGGGCGAGCAGCTGGCTGCCGAGGCAGATACCGAGTACGGACTTGCCGTCATTGGTGAAGGTTTTCATCAGCCGGGCAAGGCCGGACAGGTAGGGGTGAATGTGATCATCGACCGCACTCTGCTCGCCGCCGAAGACCACCATTGCGTCATGTTCGCGACTATCGCCGGGGAGCGCCTCGCCAGTAAACGGCCGTCGCAAGTCGATCTCAATCCCTGCTTCCTGCAGCGCCGCCCCAACTTGCCCCAGGCTGGAATGGTTCATGTTTTCCACTGCCAGAACCCGCATCATCTCTCCGTCTGCTTCTTCTTTCCGGTCAGGTTGATCACGCGGAGGCGGCGCTTTCAAGGGGGCTTCGAACCGATTTGGCAGTCTTTCCTAAGGACCGAATCACCGGAAAGCCTTGACCTTTGGGCCTGAAAGTAGCATTGGACCGCCTTGGTCGCGTTCCTTGAAACGCCAGACAGCGGAAAAGCCATGAGTAAAGTGACATCCTCTGCCCCCTCGCAGCGCATGCTGAGGGTCGGCGAACAGGTACGTGCAGGCCTGACACAGGTCTTGCAGCGCGGAGAAGTGCGCGACCCCCTGCTTGAAACGACGGTGATCTCGATCTCCGAAGTTCGCATGTCGACGGACCTGCGCGTTGCCACGGCCTTCGTGACACCGCTCGGCGTTGCCGATCATTCCAATGTCATCGAAGCGCTGAACCGCCATGCCAAATATATCCGCGGCCGCCTGACCCCGCATATCCGTCAGCTGAAATACATGCCGGAAGTGCGCTTCAAGGACGATACCAGCTTCGACAACTACAAGAAGATCGATGAGCTTCTCCGGTCTCCCGAAGTCCTGCGCGACCTGAAGGATGAAGACGGCGAGCAGTGATGGCCAAGCATATCACACTGGACGAACTCAACGCCTGGACGTTCGACCAGCGCCGGACATTCTATCGCAACGGTCTTGCGCGGTTCGATAATGCCGATTCCGTCCGTCTCGTCGAAATGATAGCCGCCTCCGGCCTGCCGTTTCGTCACGGCAAGGACATCGCCCATGGCGACCGCGAGATGAAGGCGCTCGAAGCCATTGTCGGTTCGCCCTATAATGAGAAGCTGTTGCTTGAAGCCGCCGCATCCGGACAGCCACCGCTCGGCGCCATCGAGCCCTTGCTGGTCGAAGGTCTCGGCGAAGATTACCGCATCGACAACGGTGCCACCATTGCTGCCGGATACCTGATCGCCAAGCGGCTTTACGCTTTGGGATTTGAGAAGGGCAACAGCCAGAAAATGCCGGATGGCAGCGTTGCCAAGACTGCAGCGACGTTCCGCAAAAAAAGAGCCTGAACCATGTCAAAACCCCGCAAGCCCAAGGGCCGCCCGATTTCCGGCTGGCTGATCCTCGACAAGCCGCTGGATTTCGGCTCGACCGAGGCCGTGTCGAAGATCAAGTGGCTGTTCAAGGCGCAGAAAGCCGGACATGCCGGCACACTCGATCCTTTGGCATCGGGCATGTTGCCGATCGCGCTTGGTGATGCGACGAAAACCGTTCCCTACGTCATGGACGGCCGCAAGATCTATGAATTCGCGGTCGCCTGGGGTGACGAACGCTCGACCGACGATCTCGAAGGTGAGGTGACGCAGTCGTCCAGCACGCGTCCGTCGGAAGAAGATATCCGCGCCCTTCTGCCGAAATATACCGGCGTCATCAGCCAGGTGCCGCCGCAGTTCTCGGCGATCAAGATCGATGGCAACCGTGCCTACGATCTGGCCCGTGAAGGCGAGACCGTCGATATTCCCGCTCGCGAAGTCGAAGTGTTCCGCCTGTCGCTGCTCGGCTGCACACCGAATCTGGCGCATTTCGAGATCGAATGCGGCAAGGGCACCTATGTGCGCTCGCTGGCGCGCGATTTCGGCCGTGACCTCGGTTGCTTCGGCCATATCGCCTCGCTGCGCCGCAGCTTCGTGGCGCCGTTTGCGGAAGAAGCCATGGTGACGCTGGCTGAACTGGTGGCGCTGGAGAAGATCGAAAGCGACGAGGAACGGCTGGAAGCGCTCGACGCCTTCCTGATCGATACCGGCGAAGCCCTGTCCAACCTGCCGCATATCGCCATTACCGAAGATCAGGCCCACCGCCTGAAAATGGGCAATCCGATCATCCTGCGCGGCCGTGATGCCCCGACCGCAGAGCCGGAAGCCTATGCGACCTCGCGCGGCAAGCTGGTTGCCATTGGCGAGATCGGCGAAGGCGAATTCCGCCCGAAGCGCGTCTTCGTGACAGCCTGAAACCCGGATCGCTTCCCAAATTTCGCCGCATGGCATCGGTTGCGTTCCTAACATCGCTGGCGCATGTTCCGGTCTGTGTTTGGGATTCGCGCGGACTTGCGGGTTAGCCCGCCGGTATCGCGGCCCGAAATCGGGCCACTGCCGATCTTCGGCTATGGGACTTTGGGTGATGAACGGTTGAGCGACGGACTGGATAGAACACGTGCGCAGCATGCTCCCTTCAGGGTCATTCTGCGTTCGCGATTGAGACGCCCGTTATCATTTTATCTGACGGTGCTGCTGCTCGTCGCCATTATTCCATCCTTCCTGTTTTCGATGATTATTTTGAAACGCAGCACCGACGAGCAAGAGCGCGTCGTGACGGCGTTGCTGAAGGCATCGACAGGGTCGGTGACGCGCCTGGTCGAGCGCGAGGTCGACAGCATGTTGGCCACCCTCAAGGTGCTTGCCGCAGCTGGTCCAAACGACGGCAGCAATCTTGCTGAATTTTATGATCGCGCGCGCTCGTCGCTGGCGGACACGGACTCCAATCTGTTGGTGATCGATCGCGGTCACAATCAGCTTTTTAATACGCGGGTGCCTTATGGCAGCCCGCTCGGCAAAGCATCCGATCCGGTCTCGGTCGATGAGGCGTTCCGCGTTGGCGGGCCTTACATCTCGAATGTCTTCTTCGGCAAGACGGCACAGCGATGGGTGTTCAATGTTTATCTCCCCATAACCACGCCGCTCGGCAACAGCGACTACCTCCTGACCCTGACGCGCAATGCCGAAAGCATGTCGAAGGCGGTCAATCGGGATGTGGTGTCGCCCGGCTGGAACGCGGCCTTGCTGGATGCTGCAGGCAACGTGATTGCCTCGTCGGATCCGGGGCTTGCCGTCGGCAAGCCGTTCTTCATGGAAATCGTTCCGGCATTGCGTGTTGGTGTCGGGGAGGCGGTTCACGATGGCGTGGAGTACCGGACAGTCACCGAGTTTTCGGTGCTGACCGGCTGGAAGATCGTCGCCTGGGCAAAGAGTGCGGATGTCGATGCTCCGGCGCTTTGGTCCTATCTCTGGTTGTCGCTGGGCGGGCTTCTCTTTGCCGGAATAGCCGTAGCCGGATCGGCCACCATCGCGGGTCTCCTGACACAGGGCGTCAAGGTCCTGGCCCGTGACGCGCATCTCTTGGGGGCTGGCCGGCCGATTGCGGCACGCAAGCATATGATCGCCGAAATCGAAACCGTATCGTCGGCTTTGGCCGAGGCGGCGCAGGCACGCCGGAAGGCGGAAAACGAGATCCGTTTCCTGATGCGCGAGGTGGCGCACCGCTCGAAAAACCAGCTCACGGTGATCCAGTCGATGCTCAACCAGTCGCTCAATGCCGCCGAAAGCCGGGTGGATTTCGCCGAAACTTTCCGCAAGCGCATCGCCGGCTTAGCCCGCTCGACCGATCTGATGATTGCCAATGCGGCGCAGGGCGTCGATTTCCGCGAGCTGGTGCAGAACCAGCTGCAGCCGTTCACGCCCGACGATCCGGACAGGGTTCATCTGTCGGGGCCGCCGGTGCGGCTGGATGCCCAAGTGTCGCAGACGCTCGGCATGGCGTTGCACGAACTGGCCACCAATGCGACGAAGTATGGAGCGCTTGCCAATGCGAGCGGTGTGATCGACCTGCAATGGTCGGTCTCCGGGGGCACGTTCCTGTTTGTCTGGAGAGAAAAGGGCGCCGACATCACCCCGGCCGAGGATGGGGCCGTGCGCAAGGGCTTTGGAACCATGGTTCTGGAGCGCATGCTCGGCATGGCGCTGGACGCCAAGCTGGAGCGGATCATGCACGATGACGGGATCGAATGGCGCGTCAAGATTCCGGATGAAAAGCTGAGTGCCAATCTCTCGGGTCAAGCTTAGGCGTTGCCTGCTTATTGCGGTTTATTCTGTTTGGAGGGAATATCGATGTCGCGAAGACGCCGTGGGGTGGCCGCCTTTCTCGTCGCAGCCACTTTCGCCGGTACCGCAGACACAGTGATTGGTGCGGATTGTGTGGTGGCAGACCCCACCGGAACGCCGCTCAACGTTCGCGTCAAGCCTGAAGGCCGCGTTCTGTCGGCTCTCGGCAATGGTATGGCCGTCGAGACCCTCGACGAGCGCACCCTTGGCGGCAAACGATGGGCAAAGGTCGCCGCAAATGGCGCGGTTCTTGGCTGGGTCTTCGCCGCCTATCTCGATTGTGCCGCTATCGATGACGCCCGGAAATCCGCGCCGATGAAGCCGCGAACCCCGCCGCAATGACGGTGAGTTGAGCCGCTGCGGCGTCTTTATCCGCCCTCTTTCTTTTTAATGCCGGATGGTTTATAGGCAGCGCCAGCATCAGACCCCGCCCTTTGCGGACTTTTGCCTTCATGGCCGCAGCTAGACGGCATCCCGGCTGCTGGCGACCCGAAATCCTAAACATTGAAAGGATGACACGATGTCGATCACTGCAGAGCGCAAGGCTGCGCTTATCAAGGAATACGCAATCGTCGAAGGCGACACCGGTTCCCCGGAAGTCCAGGTTGCGATCCTCACCGAGCGGATCAACAACCTGACCGAACACTTCAAGGGTCACAAGAAGGACAACCACTCGCGTCGTGGCCTTCTGGCAATGGTTTCCACCCGCCGTTCGCTTCTTGACTATGTCAAGGGCAAGGAAGAGGCACGGTACACCAAGCTGATCACTGCTCTCGGCATTCGCCGCTAAGCCTTACACCGGCGGGACCCTTCAACAGGGGCCCGCCGGTTTGTTTTTTGCGGGGCATACACCCCGCGTTTGCGCTTCCAGCCAAAGCCGAAAGGGCGCTGTTGGAAGCAGACACCCCAGCAGACCGGATGGGCCGGCTCTGCGGAAACAACCGATGACCTGTCATGGGGCAGGATTGCAGGATGCTTCGGCGCTTGCGCGTTTTCCACGCACCCGAAGCGTCCGGCTTTGAGGGAACGGAACGAGCGCCAGCCGATTTTGGAAGCCTCCCGTTGTCTTGCCCGTGATGTGTCATATCAGCGAAAACACTGCCGCCCGCGCCACACTGGCTGCGGCGCGGCATTGGCGCACACGAAGGACAAAACATGTTCGATACCCACACAGTCGAAATTGAATGGGCAGGCCGCCCGCTCAAGCTCGAAACCGGCAAGATCGCCCGTCAGGCTGACGGCGCCGTTCTTGCAACCTACGGCGAGACCATCGTTCTCGCGACCGTCGTTTCGGCCAAGGCTCCGAAGCCGGGCCAGGATTTCTTCCCGCTGACCGTCAACTACCAGGAAAAGACCTATGCCGCCGGCAAGATCCCCGGTGGCTATTTCAAGCGCGAAGGCCGTCCGTCTGAAAAGGAAACACTGGTTTCCCGCCTGATCGACCGCCCGATCCGCCCGCTGTTCCCGGAAGGCTACAAGAACGACACGCAGGTCGTTGTCACCGTCGTCCAGCACGATCTGGAAAATGATCCGGACATCCTGTCGATGGTTGCCGCTTCGGCAGCGCTGACGATCTCCGGCGTTCCTTTCATGGGCCCGGTCGGTGGCGCACGCGTCGGCTACATCAATGGCCAGTACGTCTTGAACCCGCATCTCGACGAGATGGACGAGTCGGTTCTCGACCTCGTCGTTGCCGGTACCCAGGACGCCGTCCTGATGGTTGAATCGGAAGCCAAGGAACTCAACGAAGAAGTCATGCTCGGCGCCGTCATGTTCGGCCACAAGGGCTTCCAGCCGGTCATCGATGCGATCATCAAGCTCGCTGAAGTGGCTGCCAAGGAACCGCGCGACTTCACCCCGGAAGATCATTCGGAACTCGAAGCCGAAATGCTTTCGATCGCCGAAACCGAACTGCGCGCTGCCTACAAGATCACCCAGAAGGCTGATCGTTACGCTGCGGTTGATGCCGTCAAGGCAAAGGTCAAGGCTCACTTCTTCCCGGAAGGCGTTGAGCCGAAGTACACTGCCGAAGTCATCGGCGCCGTCTTCAAGCACCTGCAGGCCAAGATCGTTCGCTGGAACATCCTCGACACCAAGAGCCGCATCGACGGCCGTGATCTGTCGACCGTTCGCGCTATCGTTTCGGAAGTCGGCATCCTGCCGCGCACGCACGGTTCGGCGCTGTTTACCCGCGGTGAGACACAGGCGATCGTTGTTGCCACGCTCGGTACCGGCGAAGACGAACAGTATGTCGACTCGCTCACCGGCATGTACAAGGAACGCTTCCTGCTGCATTACAACTTCCCGCCCTACTCGGTCGGTGAAACAGGCCGCATGGGTTCCCCGGGCCGCCGCGAAATCGGTCACGGCAAGCTCGCCTGGCGCGCTATCCGCCCGATGCTGCCGGCTGCCGAGCAGTTCCCCTACACGCTGCGCGTCGTCTCCGAAATCACCGAGTCGAACGGCTCGTCCTCGATGGCAACCGTCTGCGGCACCTCGCTCGCACTGATGGATGCCGGCGTTCCCTTGGCCAAGCCGGTTGCCGGTATCGCCATGGGCCTGATCCTCGAAGGTGAACGTTTCGCCGTTCTCTCCGACATTCTCGGCGACGAAGATCACCTCGGCGACATGGACTTCAAGGTTGCCGGCACTGCCGACGGCATCACCTCGCTGCAGATGGACATCAAGATCGCCGGTATCACCGAAGAGATCATGAAGGTCGCGCTTGAGCAGGCACAGGGCGGCCGCAAGCACATCCTCGGCGAAATGGCCAACGCCATCACCGAAGGCCGCAGCCAGCTCGGCGAATTCGCACCGCGCATCGAAGTCATGAACATCCCGGTCGACAAGATCCGTGAAGTCATCGGTTCGGGCGGCAAGGTCATCCGCGAAATCGTCGAAAAGACCGGCGCCAAGATCAACATCGAAGACGATGGCACGATCAAGATCGCTTCGTCCTCCGGCAAGGAAATCGAAGCGGCCCGCAAGTGGATCCACTCGATCGTTGCAGAGCCGGAAGTTGGCCAGATCTACGAAGGCACTGTCGTCAAGACTGCCGACTTCGGCGCTTTTGTCAACTTCTTCGGCCCGCGTGATGGCCTCGTGCACATCTCGCAGCTCGCTTCCGACCGTGTTGCCAAGACCTCCGACGTCGTCAAGGAAGGCGACAAGGTTTGGGTCAAGCTGATGGGCTTCGATGAGCGCGGCAAGGTTCGCCTCTCCATGAAGGTTGTCGACCAGGCAACCGGCAAGGAAGTTGCCAAGGGCGAAGGCGAAGCTGCTGAATAAGCGCTCGGCCGTTTGACAGACTACGGGCGCGGAGCGGATCGTTCCGCGCCTTTTCTTATTTTGTGTGAGAGTGGCTCGAACCGGGCACCCCTCATTCCCTTTGTTACCGTTTGTCCCTTTTGGAAGCCGCTTTCCAATTTTTCCCGACAAGCCCAAGGATCTCGACCATGAGCCGCGACACGCTGAAGACCCTTTTCCATCCTTTCGAGACCGGTGTTGTTCCCGCACCCGGCGAAGGCGAGCGTGTGCTGTTCCTGGGAGCCGAGGCAGGCTACCGGTTGCCGGCGGAGTTCGCAGGCTCGATTGCCGCCGTACAGGCGTCAAAGCCGCTGTACAAGGCTCTGGAGGCCGTCAGGGCATCCGTGACGCCGGTCATCGAGGGCGAGGACTATGATGCGGCTCTCATCCTGTGCGGCAAGCACAAGGGTGAGAACGAAGACCGGATCGCCGAGGCGCTGAAGCGCGTCAAGGTCGGCGGCCTGATCGTTGTCGCCGGTGGCAAGGATGATGGCATCCAATCCCTGCGCAAGCGCGTCAACCAGCTCGGCTGGGGTGGCGACAGCCTGCCGAAGTATCATGGCATCGCCTTCTGGTTTGGCCGTCCGGAAGACGCAAGCGACGTCATCGCCAAGTTTTCCAAGAAGCCGGTTCGTGTCGAAGGCCGTTTTGACGCGGCACCGGGCATGTTCTCGCACGAGCGCATCGATGCTGGCTCCGAGCTTCTGGCCTCGCGCCTGCCTGACGATTTCAAGGGCCATGCCGCCGATTTCGGTGCTGGCTGGGGTTATCTGTCGGTGATGCTGGCCGAGAAGGCGCCGAACCTGAAGGGCATCGACCTGTTCGAGGCCGATTATCATTCGCTGGAAGCCGCGCGCGCAAACCTGAAGGCCAATTGCCCGAACGTGCCGACCCGCTTTTTCTGGCAGGACCTGACGTCTGAAGAAACCCGCGACAAATACGACCTGATCGTCATGAACCCGCCCTTCCATGAGACACAGGCAGCTGACCCGGCGCTGGGCGCTGCAATGATCAAGGCGGCTGCCAAGGCGCTGAAGATCGGCGGGCGGCTGATGCTGGTTGCCAATCGCGGCCTGCCTTATGAAACGGTCATGACCGAGACCTTCAAGGAATGGGGCGAAACCTGCCGCAACGCGCGCTTCAAGGTGCTTTGGGGCAAGCGCTGATCAGCGCCTGCTTTTGCAATTGCTTTCTTGACGAAACAGGTACACCTTTGACTCCCGCGCCTGCGTGATATCGCGCAGGCATCGATGGAGTGTGCCAATGGTTTCTAACTATGGACACCGCCCGCCCGTCAGTGAGGGCGTTGCAGAAGTCATCGTCAAGGATATCAAGAGCGGAGAAGGCAAAAGCGGTGCTTCGGAGGTGCCTCTGGCCTTCCAGACCAGCCGCGCGCCCGTTGATCCCACGGTTCTCGGCAACACCCGCAAGCAGATGATGCTGTTCGGTGTTTTTGCCGTTGCGGTTCTGGCCGTTCTGCTCGTGGTCTGGTGGGCCGCGTGACGGCCCACCCAATCTGACGAATTAGCCCTTCAAAGCCCGCTCAAACAGCCGTGACATCCGCTCGGCAAAGGCGCGCGGGTCTTGCGGCTTGTCGCCGTCGAGGACGCGGGCCTGGTCGAGCAGCAGCTGGACGGCATCGGTGCGGAATTCATTGCTACCACTGGCGGCCAGTGCCGAGATCAGGCCGTGGCCCGGATTGATTTCGAGGATGGGCTTGGCGATCATGTCGAGCCGACCGGAACCCTGCAGTAGCTTTTCCAGCTGACGGTCGTAACCCTGTTCCGGTGCCACCAGGCAGACGGCGCTTTCGGTCAGGCGGTCGGAAGCCCGAACGTCCGATACGGCATCGCCGAGAGCCGTCTTGGCAAAGGCGATGAAACCGGTGACAGCTTCGGAGGTTTCCGGTGCGGCCGGTGTTTCGCCATCGGTTGTCGGAACCTGTGTGAGATCGGCCGCCCCTTGCGTGATCGACTTGAGCGGCTTGCCTTCGAAATCCGGCGCAGCCGTCACCCAGAAGCTGTCGACCGAATCGGTCAGCAACAAAACCTCGATCCCGCGGGCGCGAAAACCTTCGAGCTGCGGCGAGGCTTTCAGCCGGTCCAGATTGTCGCCCGTCAGGTAGTAGATCGCCGCCTGCGCGTCCTTCATGTCCTTGACATAATCGGCCAGCGACCGCGTCGCCTCGTCCGACGCCGTGGTGCGGAAGCGCGACAGCGCAATGAGCTGCGCCCGGCGCTCGAAATCGTCGTAGATGCCTTCCTTGAGGACTGCACCAAAGGCATCCCAGAGCTTGGCAAAGGCGTCAGCGTCGCTGTCGGCCAGCTTTTCGATGGCGGTCAGCACGCGGTTGGTCAGGCCCTTGCGGATGGCGGCAAGGATCGGGCTTTCCTGGATCATCTCGCGCGACACATTGAGCGGCAGGTCGGACGTATCGACAAGGCCGCGCACGAAGCGCAGGTACCGCGGCAGAAGCTCGGCATCGTCGGTGATGAAGACGCGCTTGACGTAAAGCTTCATGCGGCCCTTGGCCGAAGGATCGAACATGTCCATCGGCTTGGATTCCGGCACGAAGGCAAGACCGGTATATTCATGCCGGCCTTCAGCCCTGAAATGCACCGTCAAAGCCGGTTCGTCATACTGGCCTGAAACGCCACGATAGAAATCGGCGTATTCTTCCTTGGTGATCTCGCTGCGTGATTTCGTCCAGAGCGCCGTGCCGTCGCCGATGCGCTCGGCGTCCGCGCCGGGCTTCTCGATCAGGTCGATCGGGACGGGAACGTGGCCGGACTGGTCCTTGACTATCTTCTCGACGCTCCATTTGGACGTATAGCTCTTGGCATCGTCCAGAAGATGCAGCGTGATGCGGGTGCCGCGTGCCGGAGCCTCGGACAGTTCGGCTTCGGAGACGGTATAGCTGCCCTGGCCGTCGGACGACCAGAGCCAGGCGTGGGCGCTACCGGCATGACGGGAGACGACATCGACCTTGCCGGCGACCATGAAGGCGGAATAGAAACCGACGCCGAACTGACCGATCAGCTGGGCGCCTTCGCCCGCCTTTGCCGCCTCGACGCGCTCCATGAAGGCGCGGGTGCCGGAGCGGGCGATGGTACCGAGCGCCTCGACCATGTCGTCACGGCTCATGCCGATGCCGTTGTCCTCGACGATGAGCGTGTTGCCATCGGCGTCGAGCGTCAGGGTGATGCGCGGTGTGGGATCATCGGAGAGCAGCTCAGGCGCGCTGATGGCCTCGTAGCGCAGCTTCTCGCAGGCGTCGGCCGCATTGGAAATCAGCTCGCGGAGGAATACGTCCTTGTCGGAATAGACCGAGTGCACCATGAGGTGCAGCAGGCGCGCGACATCGGCTTCGAAAACGTGATTTTCGACGGGTTTTTCAGCGGCATTGCTCATGCGTGTCTGTCCTCAACGTGTATCTGGATGGTTTGCGCGCTCTGAACTGGCAAGTGCAGGTGCAAAATTCAAGAGGCACGGAAAGGGACGGCGGCCCGGATGTTACTCCGCGTCCGCCTTTGCCAACGTATCGAGTGCTGGCATCGATGTGATGTTGTAGCCGGAGTCCACATAGTGGATTTCGCCGGTAACGCCGCTCGAAAGGTCAGAAAGAAGGTAGAGCGCCGAGTTGCCGACATCCTCGATGGTGACGGTGCGGCGGAGCGGCGCGTTCTTCTGTTGCCAGGAGAGCATGGCGCGGGCATCCGAAATACCGGCGCCGGCGAGCGTGCGGATCGGGCCGGCGGAGATGGCGTTGACGCGAATGCCGCGTGGGCCGTAGTCGCCGGCAAGATAGCGCACGGACGCTTCCAGGGCGGCTTTCGCGACGCCCATGACGTTGTAGTTCGGCATGATGCGGGTGGAGCCGCCATAGGTCAGCGTCAGCATCGAGCCGCCGTCGTTCATCAAGTCTGCGGCGCGCTTGGCGATTTCCGTGAAGGAGAAGCACGAGATGACCATGGTACGGCTGAAATTGTCACGCGACGTATCGGCGTAAAGGCCCTTCAGTTCGCTCTTGTCGGAAAAGCCGATGGCGTGAACGACGAAATCGAGCTTGCCCCACTTTTCCTTGATCGCATCGATGGTCGCATCGACTGAAGCGATGTCCTCGACATCGCAGGGGATGACGAAGTCGGAGTTAAGTTCGGCGGCGAGCGGCTTTACGCGCTTGCCGAGCGCTTCGCCCTGGTAGGTGAAGGCTAGTTCAGCACCTTGACCGGCCAGCTTCTGTGCGATGCCCCATGCGATGGAGTGGCTGTTGGCGACCCCCATGATGAGGCCGCGCTTTCCGTTCATGATACCGGTCATCGACTTATCCGTTGTGGCGCTGGAAGACGAGCGTGGCATTGGTGCCGCCGAAGCCGAAGGAGTTCGACAAGACGGTGTCGATCTTGGCATTGTCGATGCGCTTGCGCACGATCGGCACGCCGTCGAATTCCGGGTCGAGTTCGGTGATATGGGCGCTTTCGCCAATGAAGCCAGCCTGCATCATGAGAAGGCCGTAGATCGATTCCTGCACGCCGGCGGCGCCGAGCGAGTGGCCGGTCAGCGACTTTGTCGACTGGATATGCGGGATCTTGTTGCCGAACACTTCGCGGATGGCGCCGATTTCTTTCGAATCGCCAACCGGTGTCGAAGTGCCATGCGTGTTGATGTAGTCGACTTCGCCTTTCACCGTTGCCAACGCCTGGCGCATGCAGCGGATGGCACCTTCGCCTGACGGGGCGACCATGTCGTAGCCGTCGGACGTCGCGCCGTAGCCGGTGATTTCGGCGTAAATCTTGGCGCCGCGCGCCTTGGCATGTTCCAGTTCTTCCAGAACCAGAACGCCTGCGCCACCGGCGATGACGAAGCCGTCACGCGAAACGTCGTAGGCGCGCGATGCGGTCGACGGCGTGTCGTTGTACTTGGAGGACATGGCACCCATGGCGTCGAACAGGTTCGACATGGTCCAGTCGAGGTCTTCGTGACCGCCGGCGAACATCACGTCCTGCTTGCCCCACTGGATCATTTCCATGGCGTTGCCGATGCAGTGCGCCGAGGTCGAGCACGCCGACGAGATCGAATAGTTGACGCCGTGGATTTTGAACCAGGTGGCAAGTGTCGCCGATGCTGTCGAGGACATTGCCTTCGGCACGGCAAACGGGCCGATGCGCTTGGGCGAATTGTTCTTCAGCGTGATTTCAGCAGCCTCGATCAGCGTGCGGGTGGACGGACCGCCCGAGCCCATGATGATGCCGGTGCGCTCGTTGCCGCCGACATCCTTGTCTTCAAGACCGCTGTCGGCGATCGCCTGCTTCATCGCAACATGGTTCCACGTGCCGCCCTGCGACAGGAAACGGGCGGCGCGGCGATCGACAAGCTCGGTCGTGTCGAGATTGGGTGCACCCCAGACCTGGCACTTGAAGCCGTGTTCGGCAAAATCGTTCGAAAACGAAATGCCGGATTTTGCTTCACGCAGCGACGTGGTGACTTCCTGCGCATCGTTTCCGATCGAGGAAACAATGCCCAGCCCCGTAACAACAACCCGTCTCATGTGGATGACCTCTTCTTTAATCTAGCTGAGTGCGGCTATACCGCGGTTCAGGCAGCTTTTTCTTTCGACAGACCGACGCGCAGGTCAGTTGCCTGATAGATGGTTTCACCATCGGCCTTCAGCCAGCCGTCGGCTGTGCCGAGCACCAGGCGGCCACGCATGACGCGCTTGAAGTCGATGCCGTACTCGAGAAGCTTTGTGTCCGGGCGGATCATGCCCTTGAACTTCACTTCGCCGGTGGACAGCGCCATGCCGCGGCCGGGCTCGCCGAGCCAGCCGAGGAAGAAGCCGGTCAGCTGCCACATACCATCAAGGCCAAGGCAACCCGGCATGATCGGATTGCCCTGGAAATGGCAGGGGAAATACCAGTCATCTGGACGCACGTCATATTCGGCCCGGATATAACCCTTGTCGAAGGCGCCGCCGGTTTCGGAGATGTCGGTGATGCGGTGAACCATCAGCATCGGAGGCAGGGGCAGCTGGGCATTGCCCGGGCCAAACAGTTCGCCGCGACCGCATTTCAGGATCTCTTCATAATTGAAGCTGGATTGTCTGGTCGTCATGAACTGTGGTTTCCCCGCTAGATCCGTTTTTGGTTGACTTGGTTTAGAGCAAGATGGGTGCGAATTGAAGCTCTGGCATGACCAAAGCGCGTCGTTTCGCGTATTCCTGTCTGGCCAAGCACAAGGCCTATTTCCGCCGTCGCATACATGATGGCTGCTGCAACAGCCAGAGATAATTGCCTTTTGCCCCAAGAATCAGGCGGTTTTTACCATCTTGATGCCTTGAGGGTGCTTGCTCACTATTGAAAGCATTCTCGGCAAAAGTTATATCGGCTCTGGAAGTGTGTTCTGCAATAGCTTGGAAATCTGGATCCGTCCGTATGACGACTGCCATCGAGATCTGTTCGGAAGAACGCCTGCGCCGCTCCGGCCTCAGGCCGACGCGCCAGCGCATGGCGCTTGCCGACCTGATCTTTGCCAAGGGTGACCGCCATCTGACGGTCGAGGAATTGCACGAAGAAGCGGTGACCGCTGGTGTTCCGGTGTCGTTGGCGACAGTCTACAACACGCTGCACCAGTTCACCGAAGCCGGCATGATCCGTGTTCTGGCCGTGGAAAGTGCCAAGACCTATTTCGATACCAACGTGTCCGATCATCACCACTTCTTCGTCGAGGGCCATAACGAGGTGCTCGACATTCCGGTGAACAATATTTCGATCGGCAACCTGCCGGAGCCGCCCGAAGGCATGGAAATTGCCCATGTCGACGTGGTGATCCGCCTGCGCCGCAAGCGCGGCTAAACACTTTTCCTACATCACGTCGCCGACGGCGGATTACATCACGTCGTCGGGATGACGGCCCGGCCGGGGATCTCCGGTCGGCAGCGTCCAGCCATATTTCAGCGCGCCGCCGCGCACCGCAAAGGCGGTCGCGACGCCGAGGCTCGATGCGACCAGCACGGATCCACCAAGCCACGTCGCGGCTGTGAACACGCCCGCTCCCGTCAGTGCCGCCGTCACATAGATTTCCGGACGCAGCAGGACGGAGGGCTCGCCAGCAAGAAGATCGCGCAGGATGCCGCCGAATGTCGCCGTCAGCATGCCGGTGACAAGCGCAACGAGGGGGGACCCAGTCGCCGCCAGCCCCTTGGCAGCCCCCATGACACTGTAGGCCGCAAGCCCGATGGCATCCAGCCAGACGAGGAACCTGTAGCGGGATTCCATCATATGCGCCGAGAAGAACACCAGAAGACCCATGCAGCCACAGACGAGCAGGTAGATCGGATTGGTGATCCAGAAGACCGGTGTCGCGCCAAGGATGACATCGCGCAACGTGCCGCCGCCGATGCCGGTAACCGAGGCGAGAAAGATATAGCCAATAACATCCAGCTGCTTGCGCGAAGCGGCCAAGGCGCCGGTCGCCGCGAAAACCGCCACGCCGGCATAGTCGAGAATTTCCAGGATCGGCATTTTTCCTCCACCAGAAATCAGGCCCGCCAGACATTCGAGAAGGACCACAACGAGACGGTCACGTCAACGGCAGGCCTCAAAGCAGGTATCGCTGATTACTGCGGAAAGAGGACGTGCGTGCGGCTACTGATGAAGTAGGCGAGCAGGCCAGTCCATTCACGCATCGCCGTTGTCGTTAGCTGCGCGTTCAAGGAAGGTTGGCTGAAATCAAAGCCGAGGGTCAGTTCGCCGCTGGTTCGATAGTCCACCGGCCACGGTGTTACGTCGATGCCGAGTTTGCGGAACAAACCAACGGACCGCGGCATATGGAAGGCGGACGTGATCAGGGCGCAGTTCGACAATCCATTCGCTTCCAGCAATTGCTTCGTATTGGCCGCATTCTCGAAGGTGGTGCGCGACTGGTCTTCGCGGATCAGGCGTTCCGGCGCGATGCCGAAGGTCGAGAAGAAGGTTTCGGATGTCTGCGCGTCACCATCATATTGGCCGCTGAACGAGCCGTCGCCACCCGAAACGAGAATACGTGCCGCCGGATGGGCCTGAGCCAGTTTCAATCCTTCGACGAACCGGTCGGCTGCCTGGTTGAGCTCGATGCCGCCCCGCTTGGCAATCACTTCGTTTTCGAAGGCGCCGCCGAGGATGATGATGCAGGAAAGATTGTCCGGCAGGCTTGCGGGCCTTGGGATGCGGTTTTCCAGAACCTGCAGCATGACGGCGCCGGTGCTGGTGAACAGGGTGAGGAAAAGCAAGGTCACCGCAAGTCCAGACAGGAACCGGCAGAGCCACCGCCGGCCAACGGCAGCGAGGAGGAAACCCAGGACCAGGAGAATGAAGACCAGCGACAGCGGCTGCGCAAGCAGCCAGAACAGTTTTGATGCGAGAAACATGGGGCCTGCTACCGTCTCTTCCTGGGGCATGGGGGCGGGGAGGGCGAACCTAGCAGCCCGGGCGGTATTGGCCAATGGAGTCAATTTGGAGAGTTAAGAGGCCCGTGACGGTTCATTTGCCACGGGCCTTTCGGGTTGAAGACGGTCCGGGCTTTCAGGCCCGGCCGAGCGTTATTGGCGCCTGCACGGCCGCCGTCTTGTTGCGCTTCAGATAGATCAGTCCGGCGGCAAGCAGGATGCCGCCGGCGATGATGGCAATGGCCAGCACCGGCCGGTAGGCAATCCAGGCGATGGCGATGACCAGAGGCCCGAGGATCAGCGTCAGGATAATAGCGATCACCGAGGTGCCGAAGCCGACGATCGACCCGACGAACGGAATGACGTCGGCAATGATACCGAGAATTGACAGCATCATGGCAAAACCGATGAACATGCCGAGCATTCCACCGCCGCGAATGAGCCAGGTGATCAGCGTGTTCTCGCTCTGGGCGGCGTCGAACATCTGCGGCGCATCGACCTTTCCGGCAGCACTCAGAAACAGTTCGCGGCCATTGGAGGCCTTGTAGCCGGTGAGATTCGTCCCCGTCTGGGCGCCGACGAAGCTGGCTTCAGCGATGTCCTCGCGGCTGAAGCTGATGCGCAGGTCGCCGATGGCCGGGTTCTGGCGGTTCTGCGAAACGTAGAGGGTGGTGCCATTGGCATTGACCGGCTTGTCGGAACCGAGCGCTGCCGTGACCTGCGCGATGACACCGGGAGATAACTTGACCGGCGTCTCTGTCCCGAGATTGGCGACCGCCTTGCCATCGACCGTGAAGGCGCCGAGCGTTGCGGTCGCCACGGTGAACCGGTCCCCCTCGATCGGCATGTCAGGGTTCTGGTGCTGGTCGCTCTGTTTGAAATCGGACGAATCGACCGGGCGCGGGCGCCATTCCTTCTTGTAGCTGTAGGTGGTGACGGTCTCTTCGCCACCGCCGAGCGTCTTTTGGGTCTCGCTCTTGCTGTCTTCGATCCACTGATACATCTCTACCTGGCGGTTGAGGCCGGCAGCCCCCTCTGCCGAGACGCCCAGCATCGGATCCTCGGGCGTGCCGTCCGGTTTTACGGGGCCGGAAACATGCACGAGCTTGCCTTCATTGGCCGGATCCACGGTGCCGTTCTCGACAGAAGCGACGATACCGGCACCTTCCACCAGCGCACGATAGGTCTGGACCGAGCGGCCTTCGTTCCAGGACAGAAGCCAGATCATCCCGATGACGAGGATAGGGCCGATCAACAGCCCGGCAAGGCCGCTTTTCAGCCGTGAAAACCACGACGTCTTTGTCGTTTCCGTAAAGCTCATGCCCCTTGTCCCTCTGCTGGTGCCCATCCGTCTAACGGTTGGTTCGACACACTTATTCGATGACACAGGTGCTATCAGTAAATCAGTAAAATTAGATGGAACGATCCCCCGTCGCGGTGAACACTCTTTGGGCGCTTCGCAAAGATTTCGGGGCATTCCTTTCCCGCAAGCAGAGCCGTTTTTCCATTTCATCCCTTGCCCATGATCCAACGGCTTGTATCTTGCGGCCGTGAGTTTTGTTCGGGAGGGGCGGCATGACATCGGTCAACGAAGTGTTTGGAACGGGAACGTTCGTCGGGCGCGTCTGGCGGCCGGATGTTGCGGGTCCGGCGCTGGTGGTCCTGCGCGGTGGCGATCTCATCGACATAACGTCGAAAGACGTGCCGACGATGCGCGACCTTCTGGAACTGGACGATCCCGTCGGGTTCATCTCGGGCTGTCAGGGTGAGCGCCTGTCCACCCTCGAAGCCATCATGACCGCCTCGGTGGAAGCCGCCGGCGATCTCTCGGCCATCCATCTGCTTGCTCCGTGCGATCTGCAGGCGGTCAAGGCCTGTGGTGTCACCTTTGCCCGGTCGATGATCGAGCGTGTCATTGAGGAAAAAGCTGCGGGAAATCCGGCTTTGGCCGAAACCATGCGTCAGCGCGTCACCGCCATTATCGGCGATAGCTTGCGCGACCTGAAAGCGGGATCGCCGGAGGCGGCGAAGGTGAAAGCGGCGTTGATCGAGGTCGGCGTCTGGTCGCAATATCTGGAAGTCGGTATCGGACCGGATGCAGAGGTTTTTTCCAAGGCGCAGGTCCTGGCCTCGGTCGGCTGGGGGGCGTCGGTCGGGCTGCACCCGATCTCCAAGTGGAACAATCCCGAGCCGGAAATCGTGCTGGCCGTCGATAGTCAGGGACGGGTCAAGGGGGCGACGCTCGGCAACGACGTCAACCTGCGCGATGTCGAGGGCCGTTCCGCCCTGCTGCTTGGCAAGGCCAAGGACAACAATGCCTCGTCCGCCATCGGCCCGTTCATCCGTCTGTTCGACGACACCTATACGATCGACGATGTCCGCCGGGCGGACCTGTCGCTGACCATCAGCGGCCCCGACGGGTTCGTCCTCAAGGGCGCAAGTACGATGCGGGAAATCAGCCGCGATCCGCTCGACCTGGTTTCCCAGACCATCGGCCGTCATCATCAGTATCCCGATGGCTTCATGCTGTTCATGGGCACGTTGTTTGCGCCGGTCGAGGACCGCGATGCGCCTGGCCAAGGGTTTACTCACAAGATCGGCGATGTCGTCACGATCTCGAATGCCGAACTGGGATCGCTGACCAATACGGTGCGGCTCTCGACCGAATGCCCGCCCTGGACGTTCGGGCCTTCCGCCCTGATGCGCAATCTGGCAGCGCGTGGATTGCTCTGATGTGTTTTCCGCGGTGAGCGTGTTTACCGGCTCTGGATGATGTCCGGTGGCTCGTTGCGCGAAAGGCGAACGGCCGAGAGAATGCCGCTCATGTAGATGCCGGTATCGACATTGATACGCCCTGTGTCAATCTCGACCCCCGCCACCGGCGTGTGGCCGTGAACGGTGACGAAGCCTTCGGCCGGGGCATCGTCCGTCAAGGCCAGCGGGCGCAGCCACAGGAGGTCTGCGTCTTTCTGGTCGGCGGGTGCGACACCCGTTTTCAGACCTGCATGGACAAAGCAGTAGCCTGGGACCTGCAACATCGAGGGGAGGGATTCGAGGAAGGCGACATGCTGGACGGGAATGAGAGACCGCAGCAGTTTTTTTCTCTCCTCGCGGTCGGCTGGAAGCCTGTTCAACCCGTAGGAATACAGCGTTTCCAGGCCGCCCAATCGCAGCCAGTGGTGATCTGGAGAGGGATTGCCGAGAAAATCGAGCATGACCGCCTCGTGATTGCCGGCAAGGCAGATGCGGCGGATGCCCACGAGCGGCCGGGTCGTCAGCCGGGTGAGCACGGTGGATGATTTTGGTCCGCGATCGACGTAGTCACCGAGCATGACCAGCCATTTGATGCCATCGCGCTTGCGGCTGTCCGCAACGATCAAGTCTTCCAGTCTGCCCAGAGTGTCATCGTATCCGTGCACGTCGCCGACCGCATAGATATGGTCCGGAGCCTGGTCGAAAAGGAGCTTCCTTCTTTGTTTCGGCGATGGCGCATGAGCGCCACCGCGCAGGAAATTACGGATGCCGCGGATCATCAACCGTTCCTGCTGCCGCCATCTCGGCGCGATACCATTCGACGAAGCGGCGAACGCCCTCTTCCACCGAAATGGAGGGTGTAAACCCGGTAAGGCTGTTGAGAAGATCAGGCGCTGCAAAGGTTCGGGGAACATCGCCCTGCTGCATCGGCAGCATCGAGCGGATGGCCGGGCGGCCGACGGCGGCTTCAACCGTCTCGACGAACCGCATCAGCTCGACCGGTTGCCCGCCGCCGACATTGACGACCCGGAAGGGTGCGTGGCGCGACAGGGTGTCGATTTCTTCGACGCGGTTCTCCTCTGACGGAACAACGCCCATCAGCCGGACGATGCCTTCGACGAGATCGTCGATATAGGTGAAGTCGCGGCTCATCCGGCCTTCGCCATAAATCTCGATCGGCCGGCCGTTGAGGATGCTATCGACGAACTTGAACAGTGCCATATCCGGGCGGCCCCAGGGGCCGTAAACCGTGAAGAAGCGGAAAGCGGTCGTTGGCACCTTGTAGAGATGGGCATAGCTGTGAGCCATCAACTCGCCGGACTTCTTGGTGGCGGCGTAGAGCGTCATCGGTTCGTCGGCCCGGTCGGTTTCCGCAAACGGGATCTTCTCGTTGGAGCCGTAGATCGAGGAAGTGGAGGCGAGCAACAGATGCTTGGGCTGCACGGCCTTGGCCAATTCCAGCATGTTCCAGGAGCCGATCAGGTTGGAATCGACATAGGCCTTGGGGTTTTCAAGACTGTAGCGCACGCCGGCCTGCGCAGCGAGATGGACGATGACGTCGGGTTCCCCGATCTCGGCCGCCTGATCCAGCGCCGCCTTGTCCTCAAGCATGCCGATCACGGGCCGGAAGCCGTTCGACCGGGCGAGGATCGCATGGCGCCGTTCCTTGAGGCGGACGTCATAATAGGGCGTCATTCCGTCGAAGCCGGTAACGAAGTGACCGTCGTCCAGCAGCCGCTTGGCCAGGTGAAACCCGATGAACCCTGCCGTTCCCGTGATCAGATAGCGCATACCGGCTCCTTGCTTGTCTTGTATCGTCGCAGGCCCGTGGTGGCCCTATTGCGGCCGGCCGATGCTGGTATAAATGAAGCCGTGTTTCGTCACTTCGCCGGACTGATAGATGTTTCTGAGATCGACGAGCAGCGCGGTGTTCATCAAGGTCTTCAGGCGGGCGAGATTAAGTGCCCGGAACTCGTTCCATTCGGTGACGATCACCAGCGCGTCCGCGCCCTCCGCTGCCTCATAGGGGTTATCGGCATAGGCAATGCCGTCGATCACCTTCCTGGCGTTTTCCATACCCTCGGGATCATAACCGGTCACGATGGCGCCGGCATCGGTGAGTGCCTGGATGACCGCAATGGCCGGGCTGTCGCGCATGTCGTCGGTATTCGGCTTGAAAGTGAGGCCGAGCACAGCGACCTTCTTGCCGCGCACGTCGCCGCCGGCAGCCGCGATCACCTTGCGGCCCATGGCGCGCTTGCGGTTGTCGTTGACAGAGACAACGGTCTCGATCAGGCGGACCGGGCTGTCATGATCCTGGGCGGTCTTGACCAGCGCCAGTGTGTCCTTCGGGAAGCAGGAGCCGCCATAGCCCGGACCGGCATGCAGGAATTTGCCGCCGATACGGCCATCGAGACCGATGCCGCGCGCGACTTCCTGCACGTTGGCGCCGACCTTTTCGCACAGGTCCGCCATCTCGTTGATGAAGGTGATCTTCATGGCAAGGAAAGCATTGCCGGCATATTTGATCAGTTCGGAGGTGCGGCGCGTGGTGAAGAGCAGCGGCGACTGGTTGAGATAGAGTGGCCGGTAGACTTCGGTCATCACGCTGCGGGCGCGTTCGTCGTTCAGCCCGATGACGATACGATCGGGCCGCTTGAAGTCATCGATGGCGGCACCTTCGCGCAGGAATTCCGGGTTGGAGACCACGGCGATATCGGCATCCGGATTGGTCTCGCGCATGATCCGCTCGACCTCGTCGCCGGTGCCGACCGGCACGGTCGACTTGGTGACGATGACGGTAAAGCCGGTCACATGCGCAGCAATCTCGCGGGCGGCGTCATAGACATAGGACAGGTCGGCATGGCCATCGCCGCGGCGTGACGGTGTTCCGACAGCGATGAAGATCACGTCGCTTTCGGACACGCTGGTGGCAAGATCGGTCGTAAAGCTCAGGCGCCCATCCTTGACATTGTCGGCGACCAGCTGCTCGAGGCCGGGTTCGAAAATCGGGATGCGTCCGGCCAGCAGCGCTTCGATCTTGCGCGCGTCCTTATCGATACAGATAACGTCATGGCCGAAATCAGCAAAACAAACGCCGGAGACAAGTCCGACATAACCGGCACCGATCATCGTGATTTTCATGGCACACTCCCAGAATGTCTCATAGCGCAGGCGGCATCGGTCAACAGCCAGGATGCACCCATAGCGGCATCCTTAGTCAAACAGATGCGCCTTGCCAATGCCGGATGTGAAGTGCCAGCGCATAGCCCACCTTGCCAGCCCATCCCCGATGGCTAGATTGCCGCCATGACAAGAGCAACTGGCGACAAGGAAAGCAGCATGGCCGGGGCATTTCGCTGGCACAACGAGCTCGCTGTCTGGCAAGGGGATGCCGCCAGGCTGTCTCTGAAAACGGACGCGGAAACCGATTTCCGGCAGGAAACTTTCTACGGCTTCCACCGCGATAGCGGTCATGCCTATCTCGCCCCGATCTCTGGAGATTTCACCGTCCGCTCCGCTTTCCGTGCGGCTGACGCGCCATGATGCCGCCGTGCGCATTCAATTCCGGTTCGACCAGATCGCGCGCCGCATGAGGCAGATCACGATTGGGCCCACAGCTCTTCAGCCGCGAACGGTCATTGAAAACTCCGAGCCGCCACGAAGCGTATTGCTGACCGTGCAGATTTCCTCTTCAGCGGCCTGCGCGATCGCATGCCGTGCTTCATCGTGAATATCCCCCTCAATCGTCAGAACCACATTGAATTTCGCAACACGCGACAGGCCCTCGGTCGCCTTCTCGCCGCTGACGTCGGCGCGGATTTCGGTCAGCCGGTCGAGTAGGCCCATCTGGCTTGCAGCGATCCGGGCGCTCATCGTCAGGCAGGCGGAGAGCGATGCATACAAAAGGTCGATCGGGTTGAAGCCGGGCTGCGACGGACCGGTGACGATCTGGATTTCGCCGCCGGTCGCGGATGTCACCTGTGGGAACCCGTGCCGGGCGAGAACAGCGGTTGCGCCTGTCGGCCTCGTTTTTGTCGTCAATTCCGCCACTTTTCTCTCCTAAAAACACATCTGGCCCATTTGATATGCAATTTTTCCTGTGTTGGAAGCAATTTTGGCTTCTGCCGCCCATAAAACCTGCTGGATTAAGTAGTCTACGGATTTTATGGAAATTTGTGTCCGCAAATGGCGCGACATCCGCAAGAGTTTTCCCGGCTGTCACCGGATAAGAGGCAATCTTGCTTGGCTGGCCGCCGCCGATTTTGCGATAACCGTTTCACACCGGGGCGGTCGCCTCATTTGACAGGACGGGACAGACAATGACCAAAAAGACTCTTTTCAACACCCTTTCGCGCCGTGCGGCCCTGGCCGCACTTGCCGTTTCCGCCGCTGCAATCGCTGGCTTTGCTACGCCGTCCGCAAGCTTTGCTGAAGACAAGTCGATCAAGGTCGGTATCATCAGCGGCGAGGACGAAGACGTCTGGCGCGTTGTCACCACCGAAGCCGCCAAGAAGGGCCTGACGATCGAAACCGTCGTGTTCAACGATTATACCCAGCCGAACGAAGCGCTTGAGCGCGGTGAAGTCGACGCCAACGCCTTCCAGCATCAGCCTTACCTCGACAACCAGATCCAGCAGCACGGCTATCACATCGTCAATGCCGGTTTTACCGCCGTCTGGCCGATCGGTCTCTACACCAAGAAGTTCAAGACCGTTGCCGAACTGCCGGAAGGCGCCGTGATTGGCGTTCCGAACGATCCGTCGAACGAAGGCCGTGCGCTACGCGTGCTGCAGAACGAAGGCATCATCAAGCTGAAGGATGGCACCGGCATTCTGGCGACGATCGCCGATATCGTTGAAAATCCGAAGAAGGTTGAAATCAAGGAACTGGATGCGGGCGTTGTCGGCCGTGCGATTGAAGATCTCGATGCGGCTGTCGTCAACACCGACTGGGCGCTGAAGAGTGGCCTGTCTGCGGAAGACCGCATCGCCCAGGAACCGGTCAACGACAATCCTTACCGCAACTTCATTGCCGTCAAGGCTGGCACAGAGAACGAAGCCTGGGTGAAGACGCTGGTCTCGTCCTATCAGAACGACGCCGTCAAGGCCGAGTTTGACAAGGTCTACAAGGGCACGGGCGTCAGCGCCTATTGATCGATACCGGCGCTCAATCGAGTGTACTCAAAAACCGGGCGGCTCTGGCATTTGTTTGCCAGGGCCGCCTTGGGCGTTATAGAGACGCCCGAAAACCGAACAAAGGACAAGGCATGAATTCTGTTGTTTCCGCGCCTGCAAGCGTGGCGATGCCGCAGGCCGAAGAGGTCGTCCGGCTGACGGACGTCAAGCGGCGCTTCGGTGCGACGCCGGCATTGGACGGCGTTTCGCTAACGGTGCGCAAGGGCGAAATCCTCGGCATTATCGGCCGCAGTGGTGCCGGCAAATCGACGCTGATCCGCTGCCTGAACGGGTTGGAACAGGCCGACAGCGGCGAAATCCATATCGAAGGCCGCAATATCACCGGCCTTACCGAAAAGGACCTGCAGCCGCTGCGCCGCCGCATCGGCATGATTTTCCAGCACTTCAATCTCCTGTCAGCAAAGACCGTCGAGGAAAACGTCGCGCTACCATTGAAGATCGAAGGCCTCGGCAAAACCGAGCGTCTGAAGCGCGCCGCCGAACTGCTTGACCTCGTCGGGCTGTCCGACAAGGCCAAGGCCTATCCGTCGTCCCTGTCTGGCGGTCAGAAGCAGCGTGTCGGCATTGCCCGTGCTCTCGCCGCCCGTCCGGCATTGCTCTTGTCCGACGAAGCCACTTCGGCACTTGATCCTGAAACGACCCGTTCGATCCTGGCGCTGCTGAAGGACATCAATCAGAAGCTCGGCCTGACCATCCTGCTCATCACCCACGAGATGGAAGTGGTGCGTAGCGTCGCTGATCGCGTCGCTGTCATCGATGCTGGCCGCATCGTCGAGGAAGGTCAGGTCTGGTCGGTGTTTGCCGATCCGCAGGCGCCGATCACCCAGCGCCTGCTGAGCGGCATCCGCCCGCAGCTGCCGGAACACATTGCCGCGCGTCTGTCACAAGTCGCCGGAGCCGAACAGATTCTCAGCATCGACATGGCAGGTCCCGCCGCGCAGGGAGCGTTGTTTGCCGATCTGTCGCAAGCGCTGCCGCAGTCGTTCCGGCTCGTGCATGGCGGGATCGATCATATCCAGGACCAGCCGGTGGCCCGCTTCTTCATTGCCGTTCCCGCGCGCGACACTTCGCTGCCGGAAAAGGTACAGACATTTCTAAAAGCCCGCGGTGCGCGGGTGGAGGTGCTTGGTTATGACGCCAATCATGCTTGAACTGCTTGTCCGTTCGCTCTGGGAAACCATCCTGATGACCGGTGCCTCCGGCATCATCTCGCTGGTTGCCGGCCTGCCGCTGGGGCTGGCGCTCGTCGCCACCGCCCGTGGTGGCATTGCCGAAAATCCATGGCTGAACAGCGTGCTCGGTGCCATCGTCAACGGCTTCCGTTCGGTTCCCTTCATCATCCTGCTCGTTGCGCTGATCCCGGTGACGCGCCTGATCGTCGGAACGGCGCTCGGCACCTGGGCGGCGATCGTGCCGCTGGCGATTGCCGCGACCCCCTATTATGCGCGCATCGCCGAGGTGTCATTGCGGGAGGTCGATCGCGGCCTGATTGATGCGGTGCGCGCCATGGGCGGCAATCGCTGGACGATCATTCGCGAGGTGCTGGTGCCGGAAGCCATGCCGGGCATCGTGGCGGGCTTCACCGTCACGCTGGTCACACTGGTTGGCGCTTCCGCGATGGCCGGGGCTATCGGGGCTGGTGGTCTCGGCGACCTTGCCATCCGCTATGGCTACCAGCGTTTCGAGACGACGGTGATGATCGCCGTGGTGATCGTTCTGATCGTTCTCGTCTGCGGCATCCAGTGGCTCGGCGACCGCCTTGTCGCCAGACTCGATCACAAATAGCCGGCTAAGTTCTGTTGTGTCTGAAAGCGGCGGCGGGATGGGAGGCGGTCAACCTCCCGTTTTCGCCGCCGAAGACTTTCTGCCGCAGTGGTCCCTCAGCATAATCCGCCTTGAACAGGCCCCGCTCCTGCAGCACCGGCACGACCAGATCGACGAAATCCGCAAGGCTTTCCGGCGCTACGGTTCGGGCAAGGTTGAAGCCGTCGATGCCGGCTTCCTCGATCCACATCTGTAAATGATCGGCAATCTGCTCCGGTGAACCGACAACCGGCTTCATCCGGCTGCCCAGCACCATCTGTCCGGTGATCTGCCGGACTGTCACCGGTTTTGCCGCCTGTTTGGTAATGGCGGCGAGCGCCGACTGGTTGGCGTTGGTGGTCAATTGTTCGATGGGTTCGTCCAGCCCGTATTTTGAGAGATCAATACCGATGGAGCTGGAATAATGCGCCAGCGAGGCCTCGACGCTGGAATAGTGGCGATAGTCTTCCAGCTTCTCCTGCGCTTCCTTTTCCGTCCGCCCGACAACGACGGTCAACAGATTGAGGATGCGCAGGGCATCACGGCCCCGGCCGAATTCTTCGGCTTTCCGGCGCAAGCCTTCGACGATCGGCCTGGCAGCCTGCGGGGTGGCGCTGGCAATGAAGACGCATTCCGCATGTTTGCCGGCAAAATCCTGGCCTCGCGCCGAGGCGCCGGCCTGAAACAGCAATGGCGTGCGTTGCGGCGAGGGCTCGCTGAGATGGATACCCTCCATCCTGTGGTAGCTACCTTCATGGCTGACCGCCCGCACCTTGGAGGGATCGGCAAACACCTGGCCCGTCTTGTCGCGCAGCACCGCGTCGTCGTCCCAGCTGCCTTCCCAGAGCTTATAGAGGATTTCGAGATACTCTTCCGCCGCATCGTAGCGGGCATCATGCTCCGGCTGACGCTGCATGCCCATGGCGCGGGCGGCGCTGTCGAGGTAGCCGGTGACGATGTTCCAGCCGATCCGGCCCTTGGTCAGGTGGTCCAGCGTCGACATGCGCCGCGCCAGCAGAAAAGGCGGCTCGTACGTCGTATTGACAGTGACGCCGAAACCCAGATGTTTGGTGACATGCGCCATCGCGGAAATCGGGATGAGCGGATCGTTGACCGGAATTTGCGCGCCGGTCTCGATGACCGGGGCAGGGCTACCCTTGTAGACGTCATAGACCCCGACAATATCCGCCAGGAACAGCCCATCGAGCTTGCCGCGCTCGGCAGTGATCGCCAGGTCCGTCCAATAGTCGAGATCGGTGTAGCGCATCGACTGGTCGCGCGGATGGGTCCACAGGCCATGATTGATGTGTCCGGCACAGTTCATGTCGAAGGCGTAAATCTGCATTGTCTTCATGTTGCCGTCCCCTGCCTCTCGATAGCGCTTTTCACGGCTTCGCGCCATTCCGGCGAAAACACCTAGGTCGTCCGCTATTTTAGATTCGCATTACGAAAGTACCGCAAATCCGGGAATTTTTTATCTCTATAAATTCTATGAATTTTACAATGATTAAACCTCATTCCACCGGAGCCTTCGGCGCGGAATGCCATTGAACCATTGCCGGGAGAGGGACATGACAATCAATCGACGCCGCCTTTTGGGAACTGCCAGCTTGGCCGTTCTCGCTTTCATGACGCAGAGCAATTTTTCCTACGCCGCCGACGTCAACGTCAATATCGGCTACCAGCCGATCGTCGAGCCGTCGCGCGTACCGCAGGCCGATGGTACCTATGAAAAGGTGACCGGCGCCAAGATCAACTGGCAGAAATTCGATGGCGGTGCCGATGTCATTGCCGCCATCGCTTCCGGCTCGCTTGATATCGGTTATGTCGGCTCCTCGCCGCTGGCGGCCGCCGCCAGCCGCGAAATCCCGATCGAGACGATCTTCGTTGTCGGCCTGATCTCGGAAGCGGAGGCGCTGGCCGTCAAGGGCATCGACAAGCCTGAAGGGCTTGCCGGCAAGAAGATCGCGACGCCCTTCGTCTCCACCGCCCATTACAGCCTGCTGACCGCGCTGAAGCACTGGAAGGTCGATCCGAAGTCGGTCGAAATCCTCAACCTGCGGCCGCCGGAAATCGCCGCCGCCTGGGAACGCGGCGATATCGACGGCGCTTATGTCTGGGATCCTGTCCTGTCCGAACTGAAGAAAACCGGCAGCGTGTTGGCCACCTCAGCGGATGTCGCTTCATGGGGCGGCCCGACATTCGATGCTTGGATCGTCAGCAAGAAATTCGCCGAAGAGCATCCGGAAATCGTCACCGGCTTCGTTCAGGTGACCGGCAAGGCATACGAATCCTACCGTGCCAATCCGGACAGCTGGAACGCAGCATCGCCGGAAGCCGCAAAGATCGCCAAGCTGACTGGCGCCAAGGTCGAGGAAGTTCCGGCTCTCCTGAAGGGTTATCATTTCCCGACGCTCGAAGAGCAGGCCGGTGCCGATCTGCTGGGCGGCGGTACGGTTAAGGCCGTCGCGGAAACCTCGGCCTTCCTGCTGGAGCAGGGAAAGATCCCCGCAGTCCTCCCCGACTACGCGCCCTACGTTTCGTCACGCTGGGTCGTCGACGCCGCCAAGGCCGGTCTTTAAGAAACAGGTGCTGGAATCCAACAGGGGTTCCAGCACCGCAAACCATCGGTGTGATCATGAGCGTCCTGTCGCTGCAATCTGTTTCCCTCGCTTTTCCGGCCGATCGCACCAGTGGCCAGACGCGGCTCGTGCTCGATAGCGTGACGCTGCATCTGGCGTCGGACGAATTCATCGCGGTCATCGGCCGCTCCGGTTCCGGCAAGACCAGCCTGCTCAATCTTGCGGCAGGGTTTCTCAAGCCCACATCCGGCCGGGTTTCGGTGGATGGCGCCGACATTACCGGTCCTGCTGTAGATCGTGCTGTCGTCTTCCAGGACGATGCGCTCTATCCCTGGCTGAATGCCCGTGACAATGTTGCCTTTCCGCTCAAGCTGCGCGGCGTCGCCAAAGGGGAGCGGCGGTTCCGGGCCGACGAGTTGCTGGCAAAGGTCGGTCTGGAGAGTGCGGGAACAAAGAACATCTGGGAATTGTCGGGCGGCATGCGCCAGCGCGTCGGCATCGCCCGAGCGTTGGCGTCCGAGCCGCGTTTCCTGCTGCTCGACGAGCCGCTCGGCGCGCTCGATGCGCTGACCCGCACCCGCCTGCAGCAATTCCTGCTCAAGGTCTGGTCGGAGAGCAAGACCGGGGCGCTTTTGATCACCCACAGTATCGAGGAAGCCATGCTGCTTGCCACCCGCGTCGTTGTGCTGGCGCCCAATCCCGGCCGTATTATCGCCGATATCCCGGCAAGCTTCGGCAAGCAGTTGCTCAACGGAAAATCGCTGCAGGATATCAAGATATCACCGGAATACCGCCGTCTTCACGATGGCCTGACCGGGCTCATCCATGCGGATAGCGAGGAGGAAGCGGCATGACCATCAATATCGGCACCATTGCGCCCGTCGCCCCGGCTGCGCCTGCCGTGACCGAAGCGCAAAGGCCAAAACGCAGCCCCGGAACCTTGCCGCTCTCGCTGGCAACCATCGCCGTCATCATCGCTGCCTGGAGCCTTGCCTCGGCCTATGGCCTGGTGTCACCGCTCTTTTTGCCATCGCCTCTGATCGTTTTGAAGGCGATCTATTCCGTCGCGGTCAACGGCTTCGTCGATTCGACGCTAGCGCAGCACACGCTTGCCAGCCTGCTGCGTATTTTCGCAGCCCTTGCCGCCGCACTCGTCATCGGCATTCCCGCCGGTCTTGCCATCGGCACCAGCCGTATCGGCAAGAGCATTCTCGATCCCATCGTCGAATTCCTGCGGCCGCTGCCGCCCCTGGCCTATCTGCCATTGATCATCATCTGGATCGGCATCGGCGAGGCATCGAAGATCACTGTCATCGCGCTTGCCATGCTGCCGCCGATCATCCTGTCGACGGCCGCCGGGGTCAAATCCGCACCGGCCGATTTCATCAACGCCGCCAGGTCGTTCGGCGCGACTCGTCTACAGATCCTCGCGCAGGTCATTCTGCCCAGCGCCATCCCGTCGATCCTGACCGGCACCCGCATCGCCCTCGGTGCCGGCTGGTCGACGTTGGTGGCAGCCGAGCTGGTGGCCGCAAGCCGCGGCCTCGGCTTCATGATCCAGTCGGCCGCGCAGTTCCTCGTCACCGACATCGTGATTGCCGGCATCATCGTCATTGCCGCGATCGCGTTTCTGTTCGAGATTCTGGCGCGCCTGCTGGAACGCTGGTTCGTGCCCTGGGCGGCGCATCGCTGATCACGGTATAAATTCGCTAACGCGGTTCAACGGTCTGGCTGAGATAGGTCGGGTCGAACTGCGCCAGTTCCTGCAGGCGCGTCCAGTCGAGAATGGTGATCATCTGGCCGATCCAGGTCAGAAGCTCGGACTTGCGCAGGATCTGCAGGGTCTTGTTGAGGTGAACCAGCGAGATGCCAAGCACATCGGCAAGTTCCACCTGAGTCAGCGGAAAATGGAAGCTGTAGCCTGTGGTCCGCCCAACCACCTGTAGCCGCATGAACAGCTCGCAGACCAGGTGGGCAAGATGCGCCTTTTTGGACCGCCGCCCCATCGCCACGATCCATTCGCGATGAATGGCGCCATCCACCAGCGTGTCCAGCCACAAGAGGCGGCTCAGATGCGGTTGAGATTCAGTGATGGCCTTGAGGTCGCCATGTTCGACGAAGGCCACGTGGCATTGCGACATGGCGACGATGCCATGGTCCATGGTCTTCAGAAGAAACGCGTGTAGATCGACGAAATCGCCGGCAATGTGCAAAGCGGTGATCTGGCGCGTGCCATCGGCCAGGAACTTGTAGCGCGCTGCAAAGCCGTCGATCAAAAGCGTGCTATAGCCCGGCCGCGATCCCTCGACCACGATTTCCTCATCGACCTTGAAGCGCCGGTCACGCCAGATCAGGTTCCTGAGCAATGTCACCTCGTGCGGCGACACCACATCATGGCTTTGAAGGTTGAGAAGCAGGGATTCAATCAATTTGCGGCATGCCGTGTGAGGGATGGGCTCTCCACCTATCCCACAAACGGCCGGGGCTCATTTAACATTGACACATGAACGACGAATCCTGTTGATTTCAGGAACTATTTTCATTCCGGCGAATTCCTGATCGTTCAAGGGGATGCGACGATAATGAGCCGTTACTTTTTCGATCTGCACAATGGTGACGGCGTAACCCGCGACAAAGACGGGCTGGAACTTTCAACGCGCGCCAGCGTGACACGAGAAGTTACCCGCATTCTGCTGGATGTCGTTCAGGAGGAGATTGGCGAGCAGTCTAATGGCGCGGTATCCGTCGTCGTGCGCGATGACAAAGGCCGGGTCGTTTCTGTGGCCAATCTGACCTTCAGCAATGCGTGGTTCGATGACGAGCCAGGCAATTAGCTATATGTTTTGCCTCTGGCCGCGCCGCCATCCGCCGGCGGCGCGCGCAAGGGGCTATATCATCGCCCGGCTAAGGCCGCCGTCAATCGGCAGCGCCACACCGGTGATGTAGCCTGCCTGCTGGCTGGCGAGAAAAGCCGCCGCCGCTCCGAACTCGGCCGGAGTACCGTAGCGGCCGATCGGAATATCCGACTGGCTGCGGGCGGCCACGGTCTCGATGCTTAATCCTTCGCTTTCCGCATCGATCCGGTCGAAGCTCAGCGTCCGGTCCGTCGCCAGCCGTCCGGGCAGAAGCATGTTGACGGTAACGCCCTCAGCCGCCACTTCCCCCGCCAGCGTCTTCAGCCAGCCGGCAACGGCGCTGCGCAGCGCATTGGAGGCGGTCAGGCCCGGGATCGGCTCGCGGATGCTGGTGGAAGCCACGGCCATGATCCGCCCCCAGCCGTTTTGCCGCATGGAGGGCAGCAAGCGGTTGGTGATGCGCATACCGGCCAGAACCATCGTGTCGAACTGGGCGCGCCAGAACGCCGGATCGATCTCGGCCGCCAAGCCTGGCGGCGGCCCGCCACCGTTGAGCACCAGGATATCGATTTTTCCAAAATCGGCCACGAGCCGGTCGAGAAACGGATCGATGGCATCAGGGTTGGCCAGATCAAGCGCAAGCCCGCGGACCGAATCACCGATCTGCGCTGCACTCTGTTGCGCCTTCGCCAGGTCGCGGCCTGTTAAAGCGACAATGGCTCCCTCAGCGGCCAGCGCCTCGGCAATCCCGCGCCCCAGCCCCTTGCTGCCGCCGAGAACGAGTGCCCGCTTGCTGTTGATGCCGAGGTCCATGATGTGCTCCTGCTACCACTGTGATGTGGAAACGGTTGGAGCGCGGGAGCGGCGTTCAGTCAATGGGAAAGATGAGGCGAGGGGAGATGGCGGACACGGCGCATGAGTTCAAGCCAAACAGGTTTGGCATACTCAATAATGTACGAGGAAGAATTTGGTGGAGCTAAGCGGGATCGAACCGCTGACCTCTTGCATGCCATGCAAGCGCTCTCCCAGCTGAGCTATAGCCCCATAACGGGTCCGGCGAAGCCGGTTTCCGGGAACCGTCCGAAGCGGTTTCGCTCGGCGGTGGCGGCTTATTACTTCTGCTTTTTGCAGATGGCAAGCCGAAAAAGACAAAGGGCGACGTTTTTATTGTGTGAGCGGGGAGCCCAACGTCCGCACGTCGTTGAAAACCCGGTGCGGATGCCAATTGTTTGAATTTTGTGAGGTTTAGAGGCAGGCTTTCAGCGAGCCGCCAGGCCGCAATCTCTATCGCATAAAAGGTTGCTCAGAATTGTCCTGATGTTCCCGGGGGGACGTATCCCTGCTGAGGGACATGCGCCGCACCTTGCGCCTGGTCTTGAAGCGCAAGGACGATCAACCTTCGGGTGCGCTCCCAAAGCGGTCGGTGTTGAAGGCTCTTGCTTCGGTGGGCGGGATGATTTCACCGGCTGTCACCTGTAGCGTTTGCCTTGAAACGCGTGGGGCTCTCATGCCGATAACGTCGCCGGGCGAATGCAGCGCCCATGTTATCAGCGACTTGCCGGAGATCGCTGCGAAGTCTCCACCCCGTTTCCAGGATCCTGTCATTGGCAGGGACCCGATGATCTCCATCCGTGCCTTCAAGGTCGCGTGCGCGGTCGCGAGTGGTTCAAATCCGCCAGAGCCGTGCAATGTTATGGGTGTTTCAATCGCTGGAAGTGCGGAGATCGGCCCGATCGAAGCTGTCTCGATGGTATCCGGCGACGGAGCGCTCACGGTCAGAACGGCTGGCCGTATCGACGGGATGGGAACGGCATAGGAGGAGAGATCGGTGAACGGTTGTTTTTCAGCGTTGCCGCCGGGAGCTGTTTGCATGGCAAGGGCGTCGAGGGCCTTGCTTCGCGGGGAAGACTGGAGTGCTGTCAGCAGGCCACGCTGTTCGCCATCCGTACGCGACGCTTCCGCAGGTGATTTGGCGTTCTTGTCCTGCCGCGCCGTGCTGGCGATCTTGATCGAGGTGGAGCTGACGCGCTTTTTGTAGTCCGCCACCGCTTGCGTGTAGCCAGGCAGTGAACTGCCATCGGCTGCGAGGTGCATCGTGCGCCCGGTCGGGAATATCCGTGCCAGCTCCTTGCGGGACATGCGCGGCCAGGCACGGACATTGCCGACGTCGAGGTGGACGAACGGAGATCCCGAGGTAGGGTAATAGCCAACGCCGCCGACCTGCATCTGCATCGCCAGAGCGCGCACTGTCGAAAGCTTGACGCCGGGAATGAAGAAATCCATGGCCTTGCCGAGCGTATGCTGGCTGTTCTTGGCGACGCCTGTGCTGCGCGAGCGGGACCGCAGCATGCTATTGGTTGCCGGGGATCGATAGGCCGAGACGATGTGGATATAGCCGCTTGCGCCGCTGCGATCGTAAACCTCCCATACCAGATCAAGCAGACGGGGATCCATACGGGCGGGTTCGTTGCGCCGCCAATCCCGCAGGAACCGGTTGATCTTGTCCATTCCCTTCGGATCAAACCGTCCGCTGCGCTTGTAGGTGATCGTGGCTTTTTCGCCCGTGTGGGTGAAATACAGTTTTAGCGCCCGATCCTCCGCCATCGCAGTGACTGCGGATCCGAGGATGGCGGCCAGCGTAAAGAGCGCCGTCATGGCCAGCCGCGTGGCATGGTTTACGATGCCGGAGACCAGCGCTACAGCCTGATTGATGACATATCCGACTGAACTCTTGTCCCGTACATACGCTGACACAACAAACCTCGCCTGAAGTTGACTACTCAAACACTTCGGAATGGCCGCGCTCAACGCCGCCTCCGGCATGAATTATGGTCAACAAAGTCCTAACAAGCGGTTGATGATCGCGTGCGATGCGATATTTGCCGCTCAACCGGCCGGTGTTTCGTGCCGGACGCGGTCATTGCGCAGCGCTGCGGGTGGGGTGATGCTTGAGGGGGAGGCAGCCGTTGTAACCGGCCAACCGGAGGTCGCCCGGATTGCGCCTGTGCTGTAAAAAATGATGGGATATTAGTCCCGCACTTGCCATGTGGCGACATGCCGCCCGCTCTTGATACGGCGGAACCGCGTCAAGGATGCTTTGTATTTCAGGTCAGAAGGGGGAGTATCCGCTTTGCCGTTGGGGAGACGGTATCGGCCTATAAGCGATGGGGCTGATGATGCCCGAAGGAGGAGCGCAAAGGCGCTTCGCTCATTATTCGTTATTCAGTCTAACGCCGGCCGTCTCAAACTCCCGTCGCCGAGAGTCTGAGATATCCGGTTAATCAGGTCTTGAAATTAGACCTCGTCGTCGTCGTCCGATACGCCGATCAGGTCGGACAGGCCGTCCTCGTCGTCTTCGTCGGCTTCGAGGAACGTATCGTCGTCATCGCCTTCGATTTCGACGTCGTCATCGCCCAGATCCGGAAGGTCGTCGCCGCCGGCTGCTTCGCTGTCGGCATCCTCGAGCGAGACCAGTTCGACTTCTGGGTTCTCGGTATCGACTTCCTGAACCTCGTCTTCTTCGGCCGCCTTTTCCATTACCTTGGCAACGGATGTTTCCTCGAAGAAGGAGAGCGGGTAGGATTTTCCGGTATAGGGAGAAACGATCGGATCCTTGTTCAGGTCGTAGAATTTACGGCCCGTTTCCGGATCGACGCGTTTGGTTCCAAGTTCCGCTTTTGCCACGGTCAAAGCCTCTTGAATGGCCGGAATTACCGGCATCTGCCGGTATACCGGCGTTGAAGGTGAAATGAATTAGCCGGTCCCCATAGTCGTCTTGGCTTCATCTGTCAAAGATTAACTTGTTCAGGCGTCCGCTGCGCTTTTCTTTGGAAGAGAGGATGACCATTCTGCAACTTGCTGTTACGCAGCGCGCAAAGTCGCGGATAACGCGCTCTGCGCAGTGTCAGACTTTTCTCCGATGTGGAGATTGGCTGTGACGTCACAGCGGCTGAAACGAGCGGACCAACTGGTTTTTGGGCGAGAAGCGGCGGTGAAACCGGATAGTGAAGTTATAATGGCATTGATTTGTAGCGTTTTTATCTTTGTCGTCCTGACGCTTCTGACCCAGATTGGCGGGGTAGTTTTTCTGGCCTCGATTGCGGCGTCCCGCGTTCTGCAAATCAGCGGCCGCCTGCTCAAAGCGATTGTTTTCCTATTTCTCTATGTTTTGGCAACGGTTGCTGCACATGCCGTGGCACCGGCGTTCGGGCGGGTTGCGCTGCCGTGTTTCAGCGATGCCGCGCCACTTCAGCTCCAATCGCCTTTGTACTGTGTTCTCAACCGGAACTATGTGAGTGCCGGTATGCAGCAGGCGGCGGAGGCTCTGGCTCAGCATATGGCTTCGGAATTTCCAGGTACCGTGACGCTGGCGCTGGATGCGAACTTTCCCTTCATCAATGGATTCCCCCTTCTCCCGCATCTCTCACATAGCGATGGGCGAAAGCTGGATGTCGCCTTCTATTACCGGGGGGAAGCCGGCGAAGTGTTGAACGGGCAGACGCGTTCGCCGATCGGCTATTTCGCTTTTGAACAACCGGATGGCAACGCACCTCTACCCTGTGCCGGCCGCAATGATCTTTTGACCTTCCGCTGGGATTTGCAGTTTCTTCAGCCTCTTTTTGTCGATTGGTCTCTGTATGAAGCGCGAACGGCAACAGCAGTTCGATGGTTATCGTCTGAGGGGCGAAAACAGGGCGTCGAGAAGATATTCATTGAGCCGCATCTCGCAAAAACGCTTGCCGTCGAGAACGATACTGTGAGATTCCAGGGTTGCCGGGCGGCTCGCCACGACGATCATATCCATTTTCAGGTAGAACAATGACTTTCATCATCGCCATCGACGGACCTGCGGCAGCGGGCAAGGGAACATTGTCCCGCCGCATCGCCGAGGAGTACGGTTTCCATCATCTCGATACCGGGCTGACCTACCGTGCCACCGCCAAGGCGCTGCTGGATGCCGGACTACCCTTGGACGACGAGAGGGTTGCCGAGCAGATGGCCCGCGACGTCGAACTTGCCGGGCTCGACCGCAATGTCCTGTCTGCCCACTCGATCGGCGAGGCCGCCTCCAAGATCGCCGTCATGCCGTTGGTGCGCCAGGCGCTTGTCGAGACGCAGCGTGCTTTTTCGGAGCGTATGCCCGGTACGGTTCTCGATGGCCGCGATATCGGCACCGTCGTCTGCCCGGATGCTCCGGTGAAACTCTATGTCACGGCCTCGGCCGAAGTGCGCGCCCGGCGCCGGTTCGACGAGATCGTCGGCAACGGCATTCCGGCCGATTTTCTGGAGATTCTGGCTGACATCGTCAAGCGTGACGAGCGCGACATGGGGCGGGCCGACAGCCCGCTGCGCCCGGCTGCCGATGCGCACTTGCTAGATACCTCTGAAATGAGTATAGAGGCCGCATTCTTAACGGCGAAGACGTTTGTCGACGCCGCATTGAAGTAATCGTCCGAACCACCATCCCCGCGCCGGATTTGCTCCTTCATGATTGGAGCGGATGGTTTTTGGACTTGTCAACGCTAACCCCCGGCGCCTGTGCCCCATGAAGGCACATCAGGAGTATTCATGTCTCAAGCTAACCCCACCCGCGACGATTTTGCTGCGTTGCTGCAGGAATCCTTTGCTACGCAGGATCTTGCCGAAGGCTACGTCACCAAGGGTATTGTAACGGCTATCGAGAAGGACGTCGCAATCGTTGACGTCGGCCTCAAGGTCGAAGGCCGCATCGCTCTGAAGGAATTCGGCGCGAAGGCCAAGGACGGCACGCTGAAGGTCGGCGATGAAGTCGAAGTGTACGTCGAGCGCATCGAAAATGCGATGGGCGAAGCTGTTCTGTCGCGCGAAAAGGCTCGCCGCGAAGAGAGCTGGGTCCGCCTCGAAGTCAAGTTCGAAGCCGGCGAACGCGTCGAAGGCGTCATCTTCAACCAGGTCAAGGGTGGTTTCACCGTCGATCTGGATGGTGCCGTTGCCTTCCTTCCGCGCAGCCAGGTCGACATCCGTCCGATCCGCGACGTTACCCCGCTGATGCACAACCCGCAGCCCTTCGAAATCCTCAAGATGGACAAGCGCCGTGGCAACATCGTTGTTTCGCGCCGTACGGTTCTCGAAGAGTCGCGCGCTGAACAGCGTTCGGAAATCGTCCAGAACCTCGAAGAAGGCCAGGTTGTTGACGGCGTCGTCAAGAACATCACCGATTACGGTGCGTTCGTTGACCTCGGCGGCATCGACGGCCTGCTGCACGTCACAGACATGGCATGGCGCCGCGTCAACCATCCTTCGGAAATCCTGAACATCGGCCAGCAGGTCAAGGTTCAGATCATCCGCATCAACCAGGAAACCCACCGCATCTCGCTCGGCATGAAGCAGCTCGAGTCGGATCCTTGGGATGGCATCGGTGCCAAGTACCCGGTTGGCAAGAAGATCTCCGGTACCGTCACCAACATCACCGACTACGGTGCATTCGTAGAGCTGGAGCCCGGCATCGAAGGCCTGATCCACATCTCCGAAATGTCCTGGACCAAGAAGAACGTACATCCCGGCAAGATCCTGTCCACGACGCAGGAAGTCGACGTTGTCGTTCTCGAAGTCGATCCGACCAAGCGCCGCATCTCGCTCGGCCTCAAGCAGACGCTCGAGAACCCGTGGCAGGCATTCGCGCACAGCCATCCGGCTGGCACGGAAGTTGAAGGCGAAGTCAAGAACAAGACCGAATTCGGCCTGTTCATCGGTCTCGACGGCGACGTCGACGGCATGGTGCACCTGTCGGATCTCGACTGGAACCGTCCGGGCGAGCAGGTCATCGAGGAATACAACAAGGGCGACATGGTCAAGGCCGTCGTTCTTGATGTGGACGTCGAAAAGGAACGCATCTCGCTCGGCATCAAGCAGCTCGGCAAGGACGCAGTCGGCGACGCTGCTGCTTCCGGCGACCTGCGCAAGAACGCCGTTGTTTCGTGCGAAGTTCTGGCCGTCAACGACGGTGGCATCGAAGTGAAGCTTGTCAACCACGAAGACCTCACCTCGTTCATCCGCCGTGCCGATCTGTCGCGTGACCGCGACGAACAGCGTCCGGAGCGTTTCTCCGTTGGTCAGGTTGTCGACGCTCGCGTCACCAACTTCTCCAAGAAGGACCGCAAGGTCATGCTGTCGATCAAGGCTCTGGAAATCGCTGAAGAGAAGGAAGCCGTCGCACAGTTCGGTTCGTCCGACTCGGGCGCTTCGCTCGGCGACATCCTGGGCGCAGCCCTGAAGAACCGCTCGGGCGAATAAGCCTTAGCAGTCTGAATAGAGAAGCCCGCGGAAAGCGATTTCCGCGGGCTTTTTCATGTCCTGCTTTCCGTGCCGGATGGCTTCATCCGTAGCCGCCCATACGGCGGTAGAGATCATAGGCGGCGTCGCTCTCGCGTTCGTCCAGATCAGCCTGCTGCACAGGAGCCGTATCTTCGCCTTCGCTCTCCGGCTTGTCGCCGTCTTCGCCCTGCTGGTCTTGATCCTCTTCGCCGGTAAAGGATGGTTTTTCTTCGTCTTCCGCTTCGAGAGTCCGTAACTCCTGTGTCTTTGCCGGCAGATAAGGGATCATCGCGAAGGGGATTGCATCGCGGATAACGCCCGCGTCGGGCAGTCGCGGCGTCAGGGCTTCACGCGCATTCTCTTCCGCCGTCGCCGAATGCGGCAGCATCTGGCGGCTCGCCGCCTTTTCCTCCGGTCCATCCAGCATCGGGTTCCAGGTATCGGGTTCAAGCCCGGCCAGCTCCCTCGGATCGCCGATATCGCCGGTGAGCAACGATGCGTCCGGCAGCATTTCTGCACTCTCGGAGGCTTCCAGCTGCGCAAACAGGATTTCGGCGCTGATGTCAGCCGTGTCGCCTGCAAGCGTTGCAAACAGTGGGTCGGATGTCTCGGCACCGGGCAACGGCAGGCTGGCCTCGACCAGCGCTTTCAGCGCCTGCGCAAGGCTCTTTTCCGGGCGGTCTATCTCCATCTCGGCCGAAGGCGAGGGGATGTCATCGGCGCCGGTGAGGGATTGATCCTGCGCCTCGATCTCCAATTCCCACTCGCCAAGATCGTGATCCGTGAAGCCATCGACCTCGTCGGGATTGCGTGCAACGGTCATTTTGGCGGTTGACGTCGCCGCATTGGCCGGAATGTCTGGCTCAGCGTCCGACGTGCGGTAATCATCGCCATGGGCTTCAGGCCTGTCAGAGCCGGTCGATGCTTCCTTATGCTTGGATGTTTCCTGCGGCCCGGAGAGCTCGAGTTCCAGTTCTTTCACCAGCTCTGCTTTCAGCTGGTCATCCATGCCGGATGCGATCGTGGCGACCAGAGACAGGGCCTCCGGATCGGCGGCGAGAAAGGCAGCAGCGGCGCGCAGGAGCGGGATCGTCTCCGAATTCGCCTTGCTGGTGTGTTGCGGCTGCCCGCCGGTGGGGGCGGCGTCGCGCGCCGTCTGGGCCTTTGCAGATTGCTCAGCACGCGGTGCCGCCGCCGCCGTGTCCGCATCGATGCTTTCTTCGAAGGCAATGATGGCTGGGGTGGTATCGTCACCGCCAAAGGCCTTTTTCAAGGCGGCCTGCAACAGCCCGGGGTCGGCAATGATTGCCGGGCCGGCGACGATCGTCTGCGGATTGGGCACGGATGCCTGACGGGCCGGAGCTGTCGTCTGTCCCTGCTGTATGGCGGTATTTTGCGTCGGCTTGCCGTCCGGCTGTGTGCCGCCAGCGCGCGGTGCGGTGGGCGGCAGGAAGGGTCTGTCCAGCAAGCGCGGCATCTCGATAATCGAGGGCATCTTCAACACCTCGGCGAGCATCTTGATGACGATCGCTAGATTGCGCTGGCCTAGTTGCTTTTCAAGGGCCGCCCGCGCCGCCGGTGGCAGCGTTTCGATAAAGACGGCTAGCCGCTTGCTGAAATCGCGAAGCGTTTCCTGCGGCAGCGGCGGAAATTTCAGGATTTTCGACAATGTGTCGAGCAAACGGATCAGCGCGTCCTTTGGCAGAGGCTCGCTTCCCAGCAGATGCCGGTTCAGCGTCTCCAGAATTTTCAAAACCGCTTCCGACTGATGTCCCGAAATCCGGCCAGGCATCGCGACCGGTAGCGCCCGCTCTCGCGGCGCGACCGTTTCGATGGCGACAGCCGCCTGTGCTGCTGCGCCGGGTGTCTTGACCGAGAGAAGGGGCATCAGCATCGCAATCTCCGTCACGTTCGGGTTGAGGCCAAATCTGTTCGGCATGCCAACGAAAGCGTCGGATGCCGTAAGGCATACGTCAGGGGGATGATGGCGCTTCATGCGCATGCCCGACGGCTCATTCACGGCCAGACCAGACTGCGGCGGCTGCTGCGGAACCAAGTTGGCCGAGCATTGTATGGCTCCATATTAGCGCGGAATGATTGACAGAATATTAACCATACCGAGAGCGGCTACCCCGAGATGGCAGGCGCCTGCTTTGCTCTTGCCGCCCTTTCCCCGCTCGCGTACATCTCGTGCTACCGCCGCCGGTTATGCTGCGCGTATGGAATTGCTTTCGGGGGGAATGCGATGAACCTGACCAACCTGATCCTCAACACCGATAGCTACAAATTCAGCCATTTCCTGCAATACCCGCCCGGCACCAGCGGCATTTCCGCGTATATTGAAACCCGCGGCAATCCCGAACAGGCCGATGTGCTGTTCTTCGGGCTGCAGATGTTCCTTAAAGAGTATCTCGGCAAGCCGGTTACACGCGCCGATGTCGATGAGGCCGAAGCGATCGTCCTCGCTCACGGCCTGCCGTTCCATCGCGCCGGCTGGATGCGCATCGTCGATCATTTCGGCGGCTATCTGCCGCTTGAGATCCAGGCGTTGCCCGAAGGTACTCTGCTGCGCCGTGGTGTGCCGATGGTGCAGGTGGTCAATACCGATCCCGACAGCTTCTGGCTGACGTCCTACATCGAGACCGCGCTTTTGCGTGCCGTCTGGTATCCATCGTCGGTCGCCAGCAATGCCCGCAAGATCAGGCAGATCATCCGGCCAATCCTGGAGAAAACCTGCGACGACCCCGACGCCGTCCTGCCTTTCCGGCTGCACGATTTTGGAGCGCGCGGGGTTGGCGCGCAGGAACAGGCCGGTATCGGCGGCGCGGCGCATCTCGTCAATTTCATGGGCACGGACACGGTGGCCGGCGTGCTCTATGCCCGGCGGTACTATGGCGCCGAAATGGCCGGGTTCTCGATCCCCGCTTCCGAACATTCGACGATGACCGCCTGGGGTGTCGAGCGGGAAACGGAAGCCTATTCCAACATGATCGACCGCTTTGCCGGTCGCGGCATGTTCGCTGTCGTGTCCGACAGTTACGACATCAACTACGCCGTCTCGGAAATCTGGGGCGAGCAATTGCGCGAAAAGGTCAGGGCCAGCGGCGGCACAGTGGTCATCCGTCCCGACAGCGGCGACCCGATAGAGACGCCGGTGCATGTGATCAAGCAGCTCGACTATCATTTCGGCTCAGTGTTGAACGGCAAGGGCTACAAGGTGCTTGAAAAATGCGTCCGGGTCATCCAGGGCGACGGCATATCCAATGCCGACATCAACCAGATTCTGGGCCGTCTGGAGGCATTCGGGTTCTCTGCGGAAAACATCGCCTTCGGCATGGGCGGCAGCCTGTTGCAGAAGGTCAATCGCGACACCTATTCTTTCGCGATGAAAACCAATGCCCGGCTGGATGAAGCCGGCAAATGGCACGATGTCTTCAAACGGCCTGCGACCATGAACGTCAAGGCGTCGAAGGCGGGCCGTCAGGCGGTCGTCAGCGGCCCTGGCGGCCTCGAAGCAGCGCGTCTCGACGAGCTCAGGGATCGCCGCAATCATCTGGAGACAGTCTGGAAAAATGGCGACCTGCTCCGCGACTGGAGTTTTGACGAGATACGCGCCCGGGCAAAATAACCCATTGCCTGGTAGCCAGCGGCGCTCCATCTTGGGTTAGGTCTACCTGTGGAGTCCTGACGATGACGGTTCGTCCGCCGCAATCCCTGTCGCCATCCTTCAGCAAGGATACCGGCCTCAATCTGCTCGAATACGAGCTGATGTCGGAGCGGGCCGATGCGCTCGGCCGGCATGGGTTGAAAGTGGAAAAGGCGATCGCCGCCTTGAGCGTACTCAGCGATCCTCAAACGGCGCCGGAGCAGCGGGAACAGTTGCTGAACGATGCCGCCGATGTCGTCTGGGCGTTCTTCATCCAGCGCGAAATCTGTGGCCTGCGCTCAAACCGCGATGCCGTTCAGCGATATGGCATCCCGAAGGAAGTGATGGCGCGCCTCGGTATTGTCAGACGCAAGCCGTAATCAGGCGGCCTTCGCCCCTTCGGCCTGGCGCTTGAGGATTTCATAAATCCCGTTTTCGTCCAGGCTGACGGGTAGAATGCCGTTCGCTTCCGCATCCTCTCCGACCGGTGCTGCTGCGTCTCCGGGACCGGCCCGGGCGAGCAGAACGGCCGCGTCAGCCTCTTCCTTGGCTTCCTCGGACGTGTCCGTCGTTCCCGCTTCCGTATCGATTGTATCGATCCGCCCAGCCGTGCTGTTGCTGGCTGCAGTGGTTTCCGCCTGTTCTTCTATCTGCGCGATTTCGGCGCCCGCTGCCAAAGTCAAAAGCAGATCGCCCGCTGTGACAGCCTCTGCAGCAGGCTGGCCTTCTCCGGTCGGCGCACCGGTTGAGCCGGGGGCATTGAGAACGGCGTCATTGACCTTTTCGATCGTGTCCTGAACATCCTGGACGTCCTCGAGCTTCTCACCTGCTTCCAGTTTGCGAATATCCTCTTCGCGCTCCTTGCGCGTTTCGGCGTTCTCGACCCGGGTCGGGTCCGGCTGGTGGGTCCGTTCCAGCTTCAGTTCTTCGATGGATTTCGGATCGGCTATATCTTCCAACCGTTGGATCGCGACCTGCGTATCCTCGGTCGACGTGCCGTCGGTGCGTGCGGTATCGTCCAGAATTTCCTGGATGGCTTTCGCCTGAGTCCCGTGAGGGTTCTTGATGGCTTCCACCATCTGAGCGGCGGTCAAGCCCAGATCCCGAAGACCTGTCTTCTTTTCGAGTTCCTCGATGCTGGCTGGCATCGGCTTGCGCACGTCGGCCATCGCCTCGCCGATGCGCTTGCTGTAGGCCTTGTCGTCTTCGCCCTCGTTTTGCGTGAGCCCATAGCGGGTCACGAAGCGGGCCGCCATCTTCGTCATTTCGGTCGGCTGTTCTGCGGTGCCGTTCAGCACGGCATCGATATCATCGACCGAGACCCGAAACCGGGCCAGCGTGACCTCGCGCGGTTGACCGGGAATACCTCCGTTCGCTTCTCTTTTGCCGATCATCGAAACCAGCGCCAGCGTATCGCCAACGCGTGTACCGAAATCCGTGTCGGTTTCGCCTTCGTCCCGGCTCACACCCAAGACGTTGAGAAAGCGCGAAATCAATTCCGCCATCGGATTGTCGTCGCTCTTCAAGGCGCCGAAGAAATGGGCGTTGACCTTGTCGTTGAGCGCCGCATGGCTCTTGCTCGCCGAAATGCGCGCCTTGAGGATATCGTCCTCTTTGGTTTCCTTGCGCGCCTTCTTTTCGTCCTCGACGCGCCTCTCTTCCGCCTGGTCGATCATCGACTGCATCAAAGTGGTGCTAACTGTTCCGGCACTGGATTGAAGAGGCGTAATCATGGCTGCTCCGCGCGGTCTGCAACGTGGGATATCGTTGAACAGTAACCGGCAACCATTAATGTCTGATTAACCTATTTTCGTGGTCGTTATATTAGGATGGTGTCAACCTTCGACGCCGGCGCCGGGACGCCCCACGCGGCTGCGGTCGTGGGTTGAGGCTGCCGGATAGCAGGATCAGCTGTGCGCGAAAATGTCGGTTTCCTCCCAGCCCATCAAATCGAGCTTGGAGCGTGTCGGCAGGAAGGCGAAGCAGGCGTCTGCATGTTCGGCGCGGCCATCGCGGATCAGGCGTGCCGTCAGCTTGTCGCGCAGGGCATGCAGATGCAGCACGTCGGATGCGGCATATTCCAGCTGTGCCTGCGAAAGTTTTTCGGCGGCCCAGTCGGACGACTGCTGCTGCTTGGAAATGTCAACCTCAAGCAGTTCCTTCAGATTGTCCTTCAGGCCGTGCCGGTCGGTGTAGGTCCGGGTCAGCCGCGAGGCGATCTTGGTGCAGAACACCGGCGTCGTGGTGACGCCGAACGTATGGAACAACACGGCGATATCGAAGCGGCCGAAGTGGAAGATCTTCTGGCGGGACGGGTCTTCCAGCATGGCCACAAGATTCGGTGCCTGCGTCTGGCCCTTGGCGATCCGGATGACGTCGGCGGAACCGTCGCCAGGCGAAAGCTGCACGACGCAGAGCCGGTCGCGACGCGGGATGAGGCCGAGCGTTTCTGTATCGATGGCGATCGCGCCCTTGTAGCGGGCGGCGTCTTCAACTGAAATGTCGCCTTCGTGAAGCCGTATTGTATTTGCCATGGAAAACCCCACATCAGCCGGACAAGGTGCAGCACTTTGGTTCAGGTCGTTGGCTATAGCGTAACTTCTCTGGAAACGATACCGTCTCCTCACGCCCGCAGGAGACCTATGGCGCTCATCGGGCATCGGTTGGAATGGTGATGTTGACCCTGCAGACTGTTTTTCTCTCCGCCTCGCTGCTTCTGTCCGGCATCCCGGCTATCGCTGCGCCACTGTCCACAGCGCCGGTGCAGCTTGCTCAGGTCTATACCGATCTGCCCGGTGTGAAGACGCCGGAGGAGGCTTTCGATGCCAAGCGGATCTACTGTGAGCAGACCGTCATCAAGCGCGATGGCTACCCCACTTTCGCGCCACGCTACAGGACCGTCAACAATTGCCGCCAGGGCGACGGTCCGGTGTTCCAGTCTCCCGGCACGCCCCGCTCGATCGAACGCCAGCTGCGCGGCCTTGATTATTAGGCAGGCCTCCTGTCCAGCCGCCTTGCAAATTGACCGTTGATCAATACAACTTCGGCCAAGAGGAATGCCGGGCCTTTCCCATGCCTGGCGAGGGAGATGCTATCATGCCTGAAACGCAACGGCCCCTGGCCATCTGCGCGCCGGAACCGCGCACGCTTGATCTGATCTTTACGCCTGCAGCGCTGGAGCAGCTGAAAGCCAAGTACCGCATCATCGAAGCTGATCCCGAAGATATCGCCGGACTGGGTGACGATGTTCTCGGCGAAGCCCGCTATATTATCGGTCAGCCGCCGCTCAGCGCCGAAACGCTGGAGCGCATGCCAAATCTTCGTTGCATTCTCAATGTCGAGAGCAACCTGATCAACAACATGCCCTATGAGCTGCTGTTTGCCCGCGGCATCCATGTGGTGACGACGGGGCAGGTGTTTGCCGAGCCGGTCGCCGAGATGGGGCTTGCCATGGCGCTGAATATTGCCCGCGGCATTGTCGATGCCGACGTGGATTTCCGCGAAGGCCGTGAACTCTGGGGTGGCGAAGGCAATGCAAAGGCGCGGCTCTTGTCTGGCGCCGATGTCGGCATTATCGGCTTCGGCGATCTTGGCAAGGCGTTGAACCGCGTGCTCTCCGGGTTCCGCACCAATACCCGCGTCTACGATCCCTGGATGCCCGCCTCGATCCTCATCGACAACGGCGTCATGCCGTCGAGCCTTGAGGATGTGCTGACAAAGAGCGATTTCATTTTCGTCGTTGCGGCGGTCACCAGCGAGAACCAGCATTTCCTCGGCGCTAAGGCTTTTGCGAGCATGCGGCCGGGTGCTGCCTTCATCCTGCTGAGCCGCGCCAATGTTGTCGACTTCGACGCGCTGATGGCGGCGGTTGCAAGCGGCCATATCGTGGCGGCGAGCGATGTCTATCCCGACGAGCCTTTGCCGCTTGACCATCCCGTCCGCAGCCTCAAAGGCTTCCTGCGCTCCGCCCACCGGGCAGGCGCGCTCGACAGCGCCTTCAAGAAGATGGGCGACATGGTGCTGGAGGACATGGACCTGATGGATCGCAACCTGCCGCCGATGCGCTGCAAGCGGGCGGAGCGCGAGACGGTCTCGCGCATGCGCTCCAAGCCCGTCAGCGTCAACTGAACGTGGTGATTGCAGCCGGCAAGTCGCCCGGCGTTACGCGCCGTTGACCCGGCGCATCGCTTCGAGGATCGACCCCTTGGTTTCATGACCGGTCTTGTAGAGGCCAAGCATCACCGTGGCAGCATCGCGGCCATTGTCGCTGTCGAGCACCGTGTGGGTCTCCTCGCACCATTCTTCCAGCGCGCCGCAGACCACTTCGATATCAGTTTGATTCAAGGCCATGTCCGACAGAAACGACATCGCTTCACCCCCATCGCTCGAAACACACCTAGTTTGAAGCAACAGTCTAGAGCCGGCGCGGGCGCTGACAATTCCCAGATTTAGGGGGTGGAAACCCCGCAGTGAAGCCGGGTAATAATATGGTTTCCGAAGGGTTGCGTGTTGGGCTCAATCCGCCCGGGCGGCGGACGCTTCCACCAGAGAGGCGGCGATCGCCATGGCAAGCAGCTTGCCTTTGGCCCTCACCGTGCCGCTATCGAAATCGCGTGCCGAGAGGGCGAGGTCCATGCCCTCGCGCATCAGAATTTGTTGTGCCCTGTAAACTGCCCAGTTTTCGACGTCGTCGCGCTTCTGCATTGCGCCTGCCCCCCGGCTAAATCATTTAGCGTTGTCGTTCGGCTCTCAATTCGGCCTGGACGCAGGCACATGAGGCGAATCAGCTGAGCACGAAGACAGAATGCGTCATTTCCTTGAAATCGAAAGCAGAATTTTTCAGCGATGACTTATTGGGGGTAGGTGTTGCCCCACATTTCACAACCTCTCTTCCAAGAGGTCGAGAACAGCGCGCCATAAAAACATCAACTCTTCGAGCGTTGCGGCCGCATCAGCCGTTTCTTTATCCCGCGGCCCCACCTTCAACGGCTTTCTGACGCTAATCGCCTCGCGATTTCCCGTTGACGCGCGCCGCGCCCGCATCCTTTTTTTCTTCCTCGAAAGCCTGCGGGAAATTCTTGCGGGCGAGAGGCACGTTCAACTTCAGCAGTGCCTCATACGAGGCCGGGTCAAAACCGCGTTCCGCCGGCAGCAATTCCCTGCCGAACAGGCGGCACAGCCGTTCGCCATCGAGATTGCCACGCTGGAACGGCGCCGTGCCGAAATATTGAAAGAGGGCTTGGACGAATTCGATATCGGCAAGTCCAACCGTCTGATCCATGGTCCGGTGCCGCGGCCAGGCGCTCAGGGGCGTAACCTTGGAATTCGCCCGGCGCAGGGTGAACTGCCACTGGGTGCCGAGCATTCCGGCTGGAAAGCCGCGATGCTTGGGCATTTCAGGGGTCTTGGCCATTGCATCATACCTCGAACACGTCTTCGAAAGCTTCCGGGAAATTCTTGCGGCCGACACGCTCGTCGATCCGTAACAAGGCTTCGTAGGACGCCGCGTCGAACGGGTCTTCGGCGGGAACCACTTCGCGGCCGAACAAGAGGTTCAACCGTCCGGCGTCCAGATTGCCGCGCTCGAACGGTTCGGTGCCAAAATGGTGCCAGAGCGCGTGCAGGAAGGCGGCATCGACCTTCTGCTCGATCGAATTGGGGCGAGCGAGGCGCTGCAGCGCCTTGAGCGGAGTTACCCCCTTCTCGTTTGCCCGCCGGATGGTGAAGTGATGACCATGGCCCGGCATGCCGGAGGGAAAGCCCCTGTGTTTTGTCATCTCGGGCCGTTTAGCCATGCTAGTCTCTCCTTACGCCTTTACAATCTTGTCCTGCGTCTTCGTATCGAAGTCGGAGGCATCGTGGCGTTCATGCAATTGTTCGGATGGATCGCCGCTCGTGCGGTTGACCATGCGGCCGCGCTTGACCGCCGGGCGGGCCGCAATTTCGGCCGTCCAGCGCTGGACGTTCTTGTAGCTCTGCACATCGAGGAAGGTGCCGGCATCGCCATAGGCCTGGCCGAGTGCCAGATTACCGTACCACGGCCAGATGGCCATGTCGGCAATCGTGTACTCGGAGCCTGCCATGAATTGGTTGTCGGCCAGATGCCGGTCGAGCACGTCGAGCTGGCGCTTCACCTCCATGGCATAGCGATCGATCGCATACTGGATGTGCATCGGCGCATAGGCATAGAAATGGCCAAAACCGCCACCGAGGAACGGGGCGGAGCCCATCTGCCAGAACAGCCAGTTGAATGTCTCGGTGCGGGTGCGCAGATCAGTGGGCAGGAATGCGCCGAATTTTTCGGCGAGATAAACCATGATCGAGGCGGATTCGAAGGTGCGCACCGGAGCGCCGCCGTCCTTTGGCGCATGGTCCATCAATGCCGGGATCTTCGAATTCGGATTGACGCCGACGAAGCCAGAACCGAACTGGTCGCCATCGCCGATCTTGATCAGCCAGGCATCATATTCCGCACCCTTGTGCCCTGCCGCCAGCAGTTCCTCGAGCATGATCGTCACCTTGACGCCATTCGGCGTGCCGAGCGAATAGAGCTGCAGCGGATGTTTTCCGACCGGCAGCACCTTGTCATGCGTCGGCCCGGCGATCGGCCGGTTGATGCTGGCAAACGCGCCGCCATTGGCCTTGTCCCAGGTCCAGACTTTCGGGACTTCGTAGCCTGCTGGAAGATTGTTGGCGGGGGATTTTTCGGTCATGGGCGTGGTCCTTAGTAAGTGAGCGGCATGTGCGGAGAGAAGAGCACTTCAAACACGTGAGAAGTGCGAGCGCACTATGATTCCTCCGAGTTCAAGGGGCGCATAATTTGCATTCGCGATAGGCTATCATTGGTATGGCTTTTGCGATGGTCGCAGCTGCGGATCTATCGGAATAGGGGCCATGCCAATGACCATTCTCAGGGGCGTTACTTCCATTGAGCCCGGCTCCACTGTTGCACATGCCGCATCGGTATTCGTGTAGGCATGCGTATTTTTTAGGGTAATTTTCGTAAATCCAGTATTGCACGCAGTTATTGCCTTTAAACTCTGGGTTTTGTAACCCATGCCGGAGAAAGCATGAGAAGCACATACATTCCTGCTCAAAGCGACCTGTTCGTCAAAGCCTGTCAGAAGCGTACTCTACGAGCTTGGGAGCCGTTCTCTGAATGCATCAGCATGAACTTCACACTTCAAAATTCAGACATTGGCGATGAGTATCCGGAATGGCGAATGCATTGGGTGTATTTAGTTTCCTGTCTTCGAATTGTTGGTCATGTGCTGGATAAAGTGGACGCGAAAGTCTCGCAAAGGCATCACGAGGAAGTTCTCCGAAAATGGAATGGGTGGAAGGACAATCGCCGTGACAACTGGATATTTTGGGAGTTCATTGAGCTTGAGCGGAACAGTATACTCAAAACCTTCGAGTTCGGCGTATCGCTAGACGAAGAGGGGCTTTATTTCGAACGACTAGATGCTGACGGCATTCAATTGACCAGAGAGGCCACTTACTGGTGGCGCCAGCAACTTGAGGATCTCGAAGGAAAATTGCCATAATTAGTTTCTCACAACGGGATCGTATCGTGCTTGCGCCACAGCTGCTCTTTGCGTTTGCCCCTGAGTGAAGCAAACGCCCTTGCGATGCGGCGGCGCGACGAGTGGGGCATGATGACCTCGTCGATGAAGCCGCGTTCGGCGGCGACGAAGGGGTTGGCGAAGCGTTCCTCGTATTCCTTCGTCCGGGCGGCGATCTTGTCGGCGTCGCCAAGCTCGGAGCGGTAGAGGATTTCAGTGGCCCCTTTTGCGCCCATCACGGCGATTTCGGCGGTCGGCCAGGCATAGTTGATGTCGGCGCCGATATGTTTCGATGCCATCACGTCATAGGCGCCGCCATAGGCTTTTCGCGTGATCAAGGTCACCATCGGCACGGTTGCCTGGCTGTAGGCGAACAGAAGCTTGGCGCCATGCTTGATGACGCCGCCATATTCCTGCGCCACGCCGGGCAGGAAGCCGGGAACGTCGACCAGCGTCAGGATCGGGATCGAGAAGGCATCGCAGAAGCGGACGAAACGGGCTGCCTTGCGGGAACTGTCGATATCCAGGCAGCCGGCCAGCACCATCGGCTGGTTGGCGACGACGCCGACGCTCTCACCTTCCAGCCGGATGAAGCCGGTGATGATGTTCCTGGCAAAGGCCTCCTGCAGCTCGAAGAAATCGCCTTCATCGGCGATCGCATGAATGAGCTCCTTCATGTCGTAGGGTTTGGCCGAACTGTCGGGGATCAGCGTGTCCAGCCGGTTTTCGAGGCGGGCTGGATCGTCATGGAAGGGGCGGACCGGCGGCTTTTCGCGGTTGTTCAGCGGCAGGAAATCAAACAGCAGCCGGACCTGTTCCAGTGTTTCGATATCGTTTTCATAGGCCGCATCGGCGACCGAGGATTTCTTCGTGTGGGTGCCGGCGCCACCAAGTTCTTCAGCGGTGACGATCTCGTTGGTGACGGTTTTCACCACATCCCGGCCGGTGACGAACATGTAGGATGAGTCGCGCACCATGAAGATGAAGTCGGTCATGGCCGGCGAATAGACGGCACCACCGGCGCAGGGACCCATGATGACGGAAATCTGCGGGATGACGCCGGACGCTTCGGCATTGCGGCGGAACACTTCGGCATAACCGGCAAGCGAGGCGACGCCTTCCTGGATGCGGGCGCCGCCGGAATCGTTGAGGCCGATGACCGGCGCGCCGTTGCGCACCGCCATGTCCATGATCTTGCAAATCTTCTGGGCGTGGGTCTCGGACAACGAGCCGCCAAGCACGGTGAAATCCTGGGAAAAGACGTAAGTTTGGCGGCCGTTGATCGTGCCCCAGCCGGTGACGACGCCATCGCCCGCCACCTTCTGCTCGGCCATGCCGAAATCGACGGCGCGGTGGGTGACATACATGTCGTATTCTTCAAACGAGCCCTCGTCGAGCAGCACTTCGATGCGCTCGCGCGCCGTCAGCTTGCCCTTGGCATGCTGGGCATCGATGCGCTTCTGTCCGCCGCCAAGACGCGCCTCGGCGCGGCGCGCTTCCACGCTTTCGATGATAGTGCGCATGCTTCCTCCCGTCTTGCTCGTCTCCTGCTTAGCCGGAAACACGATCGAAGGAAATCTCCGATCGTGCAGGCGGGGCTTGCTTGGCCAAAAGGACGAGCCGGAGGCGGGGTGCGCTGAAGGTCTGCGTCAGGCGGGATCGGCACCCATTACCAGGCCTTCGATGTCATGCTTCTGGCTGATCGGCACCAGTTCGTCGACGACGCGGCAGACGAGGTGCTTTTTTGCCTTTTCCGGCAGTGCATCGAAATAATCCTGCGTCACCATCATGTCGTGCAGTTCGGCATGACCGGCACCGGGTGCATCGACCCCAAGCACCATGACCGGCCGGGCAATCGGCGACAGGTGTTCGGTGCCGCGGTGAACCGTCAGGGCCGAGCGGCAGGAAATGTCGCCGCGCTGCGGGAACTTGCGGGTGGCGCGGTCCTGAAAGCGGCCCCAGAGCGCCTTGTCGGGAAACATCTCGTGCTTCCAGCCGCGGCCGTCGTCATACTGCGTGCCGGGCGCTACCTCGAACGGCCCCATGTCGGGCGTGACATCCACCCCGGTCAGGTTGAAGGCGAGCGAGGTAATGCGGCGGTCCACATAGGTCTCTTCCGGCGAGGGAAAGTCGCGGTGCCATGGCTGGTATTTTGCGCCTTCGAACGGCACGTCCAGCCCGATCTCGACGATCTGGTAGTCCGGACCGAGCGCTGCCTCGCACATGGCGATGACCCAGGGATGCATGATCAGATCGACGAAACCGCCAAAGTCCTGCGGATGAATTTCCACGTACCAGCGCCGCGGACCGCGGCCGACTGCGCCGCCGGGCCGCTGAATGGCCGACCAGAATGCGCTCATCATGTCGTTGCGCATCGCATCGGCCCATTCAGGCGTAAAGGCGCCCTTCAATCCGGTGATGCCGTCCTCCTTGAGGGCGTTGAGATTGTCCTGCAGGTCAAATCGTGCCGGTGCGTTCATGATCGTTCTCCTCCGATGCTCAAGCCTAATGTAACTAATAATTATTAGTCAATATGCTTATGAGAATAAATAAGATAGGTTTCCCTCACAGCCGGGGAATGCAGTCTTGAAGAAAACCAAACATGAGAAGCCGCCGCGCCGCGTGACGATGACCGATGTTGCACGGCTGGCGGGATGCTCGCAGGCGACGGTGTCGTTCGTTCTCAACAATGCGACCGGCGTGACGATCTCGGCGGAGACACGCGGCAAGGTCATCGAGGCGGCCCGGACGCTGGGCTATGGCGCATCGTCGCTGATCCATCGGCCGGTGCTGGGCAATCTGGGGAGTGGCACCATCGGGTTCCTCTGCGATCAGCTGGCGACGACGCCGGAATCGGTCAATGCGATCGAAGGCGCGCGGCAGGCCTGCTGGGACGAGGGGGCGACCATTCTCGTGGCCCAGACGATGGGCAATCCGGAGCGCGAGGAAAAGGCAGTGGAGGCGATGCTGCGCAGTGGCATCGAAGGGCTGATCTACATGACGATCTTTACCCGGCAGGTGGCGCCGCCTTCTTTTCTCGAGAACCTTCAAATCCCTGTCGTGCTTTTGAATTGCTACGCGCCGGAAAGCCGTTTCCCCAGCGTTATTCCTGATGAAGCAGCCGGTGGCTTTGCTGCGACCGAGACGCTGATCCGGCTCGGCCATCGCCGCATTGCCACCATTGTCGGGGAACCGTTCATGCAAGCGGCGCAAGACCGGCTGAAGGGCTACAGGAAAGCGCTGGCCAAGGCCGGTATCGCCTATGATGCGGATCTGGTCGGCGAGGGCAACTGGTCGCCGACCTCGGGTTTCGAGGCGACGCAGCGGTTTCTCGCGCTAAAAGACCGGCCGACCGCCTTCTTCTGCCAGAACGACAAGATGGCATCCGGCTGCTACAATGCGCTGCGGGACGCAGGCCTCAGGATCCCGCAGGATGTTTCCGTCATCGGCTACGATGATGACGAACTCTGCCGCCATCTGCGGCCGCAGCTCTCCACTCTGATCCTGCCGCACCGGGCGATGGGCGCCTGGGCGATCTCCGAGCTTGGCAAGCGCCGGACATCAGGCAAGGACAGCTATCCGCTGACCAAGATGGATTGCAACCTGATCGAACGCGACTCGCTTGCCGTCATTTCGCAGTAACGCGAATTCATTACCCGGCTACAGAATAATCATTGACAGTCCGTCACGCGACCTGCCGCAATGCCGGATCGGGAATCGGCACGGCAGCCATGAGCGCGCGGGTATAGGCGTCAGCCGGGTTTTCGAACACCGACCGGCGCGATCCCATTTCGACGATGCGGCCTGCGCGCATGACCGCGACATTGTGCGACATGCGCTCGATCACCGCCATGTCGTGCGAGATCAGGAGATAGGCAAGCCCCATCGTTTCCTGCAGTTCCAGCATCAGGTCGAGCACGCGGGCACGCACGGAAACGTCGAGGGCGGCGACGCTCTCGTCGGCGACGATGAGTTTCGGGCCGAGCGTCAGCGCTCGGGCGATGCAGATGCGCTGGCGCTGGCCGCCGGAGAACTCATGCGGATAACGGCTGGCGGCATCCGGCTGCAGGCCGACCCGGCGTAAAAGCTCGGCGACGCGGTCGTCGCGTTCGCCCTTGTTGGCAAGTCCATGGATGATCAGCGGTTCGGCAATTGCGGCGCCAACCGCCATGCGTGGATCAAGCGAGGCATAGGGATCCTGAAAGATCATCTGGGCGCTGCGCCGCACCGGCCGCATCTGGCGCTGGCTGAGGTCGCCGATATTCTGGCCGTCGATGACGACATCACCGGTAAACGGGATCAGGCCGAGCACCGCCTTGCCGGTGGTGGATTTTCCCGAGCCGCTTTCGCCGACGAGGCCGAGCGTCTGGCCGGGCAGGATATCGAAGGAGACCGCGCTGACGGCGGATGCGGCCGGCTTCTTGCCTGAAAGCCAGCCGGTCGACTTGCCATAGGTCACGCCCAGCCCGCGCACGGTGAGCACCGGCGTGCGATCCAGCGCAGGCGTTGCCGCCGCTGCCGGACTGATACGCGGCGGCCCGTCTGTGCCGGCATGGGCGCCGAGCCGGGGGACGGCGGCAAGCAGGTCGCGGGTGTAGGGCTGCGTTGGTGCATTGAAGATCGGCAACGCGCCACCCTGTTCGATGATCCGGCCTTGCTGCATGATGACGACGCGGTCGGCCATCTGGGCGACGACGCCCATGTCGTGGGTGATGAGAATGATCGAGGCACCGAATTCGCGCTTCAGCTCATCCATCAGCTTGAGGATTTGCGCCTGGACCGTCACGTCGAGTGCCGTCGTCGGCTCATCCGCGATCAGCACCTTTGGACGGCAGGAGAGCGCCATGGCGATCATCACCCGCTGGCGCATGCCGCCTGATAGTTCGTGCGGATATTGCTTCAACCGCCTAGCCGGATCGGTCATGTGGACAGCATCGAGCATGCGCAGCGCCACCGCATCGGCGCTGCCGCCTTCCGCTCCCTGATGTTCGCGAATGGCCTCGGTCAATTGTGCCCCGATCGTCATCACCGGATTGAGCGAGGTCATCGGCTCCTGAAACACCATGGCGACATCGCCGCCGCGGACGCTGCGCATAGCGCTGTTGGACAGGCGCGACAGCTCCCGGCCTTGAAGCGCGATGCTGCCGGAGGCGATCTGCAACGATGCCTTGGGAAGAAGCCCCATGATGGCCAGCGACGTCACCGATTTGCCAGAACCGCTTTCGCCGGCGATGCAGAGCGTTTCCCCAAGCTTCAGATCGAAACTGACATCATCGAGAACCCGCCTGCGGCCTTCCGGCGTGCGGGCATCGACGCAGAGCTTGTCGATGGTGAGGACGGATGGGGAAACGGGGGCAGCAGATGTCACGCGAACACGATCCTCGGGAAATAGAAGGAGACGACCCAGTTCGGCATATCGACGATTTCGCTGATCCGGAGATCACCGCAGACCGAGCAGAGCATATAGGCATCGACGGGATTCATGCCATGCTCGGAACCGAGCAGGTCGATCATCCGCATCAGCGCTTCGCGGGCGCCGGTCATCAGGTCCGGGCCGATGCCGGTGGTAACCTCATAGCCCATGCCATCGAGATGGCGGGTGACCGGCTCGGTGGTGGTGAAGCGCGGGCTTTGCAGGCGTGCATCCTTGACCAGCTCGATCGTCGCCTCGACCTCCATCTGGCTTTCGATGGCGGTGCCGCAGACTTCGCCGTCGCCCTGGGCGGCGTGGGTATCACCGATCGAAAACAGCGCGCCGTCGACTTCGACCGGCAGATAGAGCGTCACGCCCGAGGTCAGGTCGCGGATATCGAGATTGCCGCCGACGCGGCGCGGCGGCACGACGGAATGAAGGCCGGGCTCGGCCGGGGCGACGCCGATCGTTCCGGCAAAGGGCTTCAGCGGCACCTTGCCACCGGGGCCGTAAAGCGAGGGCGCCATGCTGTGCGGATCGTAGGACCACATATGCAGGGCCGGCTCCTTGAACTGGTCCGCGAGCAGGCCGAAGCCCGGAATATTGGCGGTCCAGCCGACACCGGACGGAATGAAGCGGCGGATCGTTACCTTGAGCGCATCGCCGGGCTTGGCGCCTTCGACATAGACCGGGCCGGTGACAGGGTTGATCTTGTTGAAATCGAGCGCCGCCAGGGTTTCGAGCGTCGATCCGGCACCCAGCTGGCCGCCGGAGGAATCCAGGCATTCAAAATGGATGGTCTCACCCGGCTTGGCGACGACAGCCGGCTTGAAATCCTTGTTCCAGCCGAAATTGTGCTGGGCGCGGTGAATGGTATGGGTGCAGGCGACGCACATTGGTTGTTCTCCCTTAGAAGCGCGGCCCATCGGATCACTGACGTGCTCGCATATCGTTATTCTTGGCTGGCAGGAGCGGCGCGCTCCCTCTTCTGCCCATTGGGGAGAAGGTGGCCCAAAGGGCCGGATGAGGGGGCCAAGCACTCGTGATGTGCCGCGCCGCCCCCTCATCGCCTCGCCTTCGCTCGGCACTTCTCCCCGTTGGGGAGAAGAGGCTGCATCCTTGTGCGCCCCTGACGATTACGGCTCCGGGCAATTCACCGGAGCCGTAATCGCTGTCTTACTCGTCCTTCACGAAGATCGCGTCGTAGTTGATGACGCGGGTCGGGTCGACATAGATGTCGCCGTCACCGCCCATGCGGGGCGACTTGGCGACGACGCGGCGTTCGTTGGTGACTGGGACCCACGGCGCATCCGCCATGATATCGGTGAAGATCTTGCCCCATTCGGCCTGACGCTCGGCGGCCTTGGCCGGGTCCGACATCGAATCGGCGGCAATCGCGCGGGCATCGAGATCCTTGTTGCAATACCAGGACCAGTTCCAGCCGCCCTGAACCGCGCCGGAGCAACCGAGAATCGGGCCGTAGAAGTTGGACGGATCCGGGAAGTCGGCGATCCAGGCCATGCCGCCCGACCAGATCATCGGTGCTTCGCCCTCGGTGCCGCCAGCGGCGATCACGTTGGCCTGCGCCAGGGCGCGAACCTCGGCCTTGACGCCGATAGCGGCGAGGTCCTGCTGGATTGCCTGGGCGATGCGCGGCTGCGGATCGGTGTTGGTCGAGTAGAGCACGGTCTCAAAACCATCCGGGAAGCCAGCCTCGGCAAGCAGCGCCTTGGCCTTCTCGACGTCGAAGGCATAGCCGGTGAAGGTCTTGTCATAACCCGGCATCAGCGGCGGCAGCGGCTGGTTGGCGGCGGTGGCGCGGCCGTTGAGGATGCGGGTGATGCGCTCCTTGTTGATGGCCATGTTCAGGGCCTGGCGGACCTTCACATTGTCGAACGGCGCCACCTTGGTGTTCAGCGTGATATAGCCGGTGTGCAGCTGCGCACCATCGACGATGGTCTCGGCACCTTCCGGCGAGTTCTTGATTTCGAGGAACTTGGCTGGCGGAACGCCGTCGCCGGCGATATCGACCTCACCCTTCTGCAGGCGCAGAAGTGCGACCAGCGGCTCCTGGCCGACTTCGACGGTGAACTTGTCGATATGTGGCATGTCTTTCACGAAATAATCCGGGTTGCGCTCGAACACGAGGCGTTGGCCGACGGTCCATTCCTTCAAGACGAAGGTGCCCGAACCGACCGGCTTCTTGCCGAAATCGCCAGCTGCTGCTTCGACGGCTTCCTTCGGCACGACGGAGGCGAAGTTGATGGCGAGAACATGCAGGAAGGTGGCATCCGGGCGCGACAGCGTGAAGATCACGGTCGAATCATCCGGCGTTGCGATCCCTTCGAGCGTCGCCGACGTGCCGCCGCTCACGGCATCAAAGCCCTTGATGGCGCCGAAGAAGCCGGCGCCGGGGCCTTGCGTCTTCGGATCGATCGCACGCTCGATCGAATATTTGACGTCGGAGGCCACCAGTTCGCGGCCGTTGGTGAATTTCACGCCCTTGCGCAGCTTGAATGTATAGGTGAGCCCGTCGGGCGAAACGGTAAAGCTCTCGGCGAGCGACGGGATCAGGTCCGGCGTGCCGGGCGTATAATCCATCAGGCGCGAATAGAGGCTCTTGATCATCGACCAGTTGACCCAGTCATAACCGACGGCCGGATCGAGCGTGGCGATATCGTCCTTGTAGGTGATGACGACATCGCCACCCTGCTTGATGGCATCCTGCGCGAAGGCAGGCAGCGGCGTGAAGGCAAGCGCCATTGCGATTGTCGAGTGTCTAAGCCAGCGTTTGAACATTTTTGAGTTCCCCTTTTTGGTTGCTGATGGTTAGCGCGCACGAATGCGCGGATCGATGAGTGGCGCGATCAGGTCGGCGACGAGATTGCCGATGACGATGGCAAGCGCCGAAACCAGCGTCACGCCCATGATGATCGGGATATCGACCTGCTGGATCGCCTGCCAGGCGAGCTGGCCGATGCCCGGCCAGCCGTAGACGGCCTCGACCACGACCACGCCGCTCATGAACTGGCCGATATCGATGCCGATCATCGCGATCACAGGGAGAAGCGCATTGGGCAGCGCATGGCGAAAGACGATCCGGACGGACGACAGCCCCTTGGCGCGGGCGGTGCGAACGTAATCCTGATTAAGCACGTCGATCATGGCCGAGCGCACCATGCGGGCGTACCAGCCGGCGCCGAGAATGCCGAGCGTGGTGGCGGGCAACACGACATGGGCAAACGTGCCGAAGCCGCTCATCGGGAACCAGGCGAGCGTGACCGCAAAGACATAGAGAAGCAGAAGGGCGGCGACGAATTGCGGTGCCGACACGCCGACGAAGGAGGCCATCATCACCAGCCGATCGACCGGGCCGCCGCGGCGGACCGCAGCGATCACGCCGAGAATGAGCCCAAGCGCAACTTCGACGAAGATACCCGCCGCCATCAGGATCAGGGTGGCCGGAAGCCGGGCCGCGATCAGCGCGCCGACATCGGTCTTCTGTGCATAGGAACGCCCGAGATTGCCCTCGGTGAGGGCCACCAGATAATTCCAGAATTGCGCAAGCAACGGCTGATCGAGGCCGAGTTCGTGGCGGATGTTGGCAACCGTCTGCGCCGTGGCACTGCGGCCGGCGATCATCCGGGCAGGATCGGCAGGCAGGGCGTAGAGCAGCAGGAAGGTGATGGCCGCGACACCGAACAGGATCAGTGCCGTCTGGACGAGCCGTCGCAGGATCAGGAAAATCATCTCAGCCCCTCCCGCGCTGGGTGGGGTCGAGGATATCGCGCAGCGCATCGCCCACCAGGTTGAAGGACAGTGCAGTCAACAGGATGACGGCGCCGGGAATGAACACCAGCCAGGGGGCGGCCTGGAAATAGCTCTGGCTTTCGAAGATGATATTGCCCCAGGAGGGCGTGGGCGGCTGCACGCCGATGCCAAGGAAGGAGAGCGTCGCTTCGAGAAGCACGGTCGTGGCGATGCCGAGCGTGCCCCAGACGATTGCCGTCGGCATCAGATGCGGCAGGATATGATGAAACAGGATGCGGGCATGACCAGCGCCGAGCGAGCGCTCTGCCAGGATGAAGTCACGCTCCACCAGGCCGCGGGTTTCGGTATAGACGATGCGCGCCACCTGCACCCAGTTGACCAGTGCGATCACCATGGCGACGATCCAGAGGCTGGGGCGCAGAAGGGCTGCAAGCACGATCGCCAGAAGCAGCGCCGGGAACGCCATCATCAGATCGGTGAAGCGCATCAGCGCATTGCCAAAAAGGCCGCGCATGTAACCGGAGAGGATGCCGATCAGGAGGCCTATCGCAACCGCGATTCCGTTGGCAACGAGGCCGATGATCAGCGATGTGCGGGCACCATAAAGAAGGCGTGAGAACAGGTCACGGCCGAGCGTGTCGGTGCCGAGCAGGAACTGGGCGCTGGGCGGCAGCGGAGCGCCTTCCAGCGTCAGGCCGTCAAACATCTGCTCATCGGGATTGTAAGGCGCAATCAGCGGCGCTGCGACCGCCATGAAGACGACGAGGGCAACGACGGCCAGGCCGAACAGCGCTGACGGCTGGCGGATCATGCTTTTCAGAATGCGCATCAACCGGCCTCCGGCAGGGGCTCGGCGCCACCGAGGATGGAGGCCGCAACCTGCTCCATCGGCATCCGCCGCTGCATCGCGCAATTGCGCAGGATGGTATAGGCGAGCTCCTCATTGACCTTGCGCACCGCAATGATGCGCTCGACGGCGGCATGAACCAGCGGCCGCAGACGGACGCGCTCTTCCAGATGGTTCATCCTGTCGATGACCGCCTTGCGCTCGCGGTGAATGCCGAGTGCCATGACCAGGGCAGGGTAGACGGCGGAGGAAGCCAGTGGTTTTGCAATGATGGCACCGACACCCTGCTCCATCGCCCAGGCGATGCGGCCGGGTGCTTCCGAGCCGAGCAGTGCCACCAACGGGCAGGGTGCACTGCCGCCGTTCCACGGCAACAGGCCGTCCCAGCCCTGGTCGGCATCGACAAGCACGACATCCGGCAGGTCGGTGGCGTCGAGTGGCTGCCACTGGACCGTCACCTGAAAGCCGATGAGCTTCAGTTGGCGTGTCAGCCGTTCGGTCGTGTTGTCTTCCCGGTGCAGGATGGTGGCACGCCAGCCGGTGAAATTCGGTGTTTCCCTCATGACACGATCCTCAAAGGCGACGGCATCCGGCTGCGGCGGTTCGTCAGATAAGGATCAGCGGCGATGGCCGGCTGTGAGGCGATGATATCGAAGCCGCCTTCATCATTGATCCGGCCGAGATGGAAGGGCAGTGCCGCATGACGGGTATCGGGATTGATCAGGATCGGCCCGAGAACGGTTGGCAGAGGTGCGGCCGACAATTGACGTGCGACGGCGGTTGGGTCATCCGTGCCGGCAGCAAGGATCGCCTCTGCGCAAAGCTTGACTGAGGCATAGGCGCTGGCGAAAACGCTCGAAATACGCCGCTGGCTGCCAAGTTTGGCTGCCACCTGGGCCTTGAAGCCGGCATTTTCAGGCGTTGCGACCGTATCGAAATAGGCGGCCGCGCAAAGCTGGCCGGTGGCAACACCGAGACCGATATGGGGAATTTCGCTTTCCTGCAGGTCACAGCTGACGACCGGGCAATTTTCCGGGAGGAAGGCCGGGTTGCGGGCGCCAAGCGCGCGGATGGCGGCGAGAAAGGCGTAGCTCGACGGTCCGATGAAATTATTCAGGATGAAGCTTGGCCGGCGCTGCTCGATATCCAGCACGATGCGCTCGACGGCAGTCTCCTCCAGCGGCAGGTACCGTTCGCCAAGCACCTCGCCGCCAGCATCCTCGATCAGCTCGCGGGCCAGCCGGTTCATTTCCCAGCCCCAGACGTAATTGGCGCCAACGAGATAGGGACGGCGGCCGAAGCGCGGGATCAGGTAATCGAACAGCGGCAAGAGGTGCTGGTTGGGACAGCCGCCGGTATAGATGACATTGTCATTGGCTTCGAAGCCCTCGTAAGGGCACATGTACCAGAGCAGACCGTCATGTTTTTCGACAAGAGGAATGACCTCCTTGCGGGCGAGCGAGGTGATGGTTCCGATGATGTGGCGGCAACCGTGATCGCGCAGCATTGCGCGCGCACCTTCGAGGTAAGCGGTGATATCGGCATGGGGATCGATGACAACCGGCTTGATGGCGTTGCCATGGAGCGCGCGGACCTCTTCGATGGCAAAGTCGGCACCGTCACGTGCGTCGCGTCCGATCTCGGCATAGGGGCCGGTCGTGGAATAAAGGATGCCTATTTTTACCGCGTTGTTCATTGATCCGCCAAAAACCAAAAACCCCACGACGCAGAACCCATCTGTGATGGGAGCATCGTGGGGCCAAACTGCCCGTCGACCATGAGGTCATGTCAAGGAAGTGCTTAATCCGTTGGCAAGATTAAAATACGGGCACCGTATCTGTGTCAAGCGCGATTCGTTGGAGCCGGGGGCCTCGAATGGAAATGGCGAAGTGATTCGTTCTGAGGCGGCCTTATGGGACGGTGTTGAGCCTGCAGTATCATAATGCTGCGTGCCACTCCGTTGGCCCGCAAGATTCGTGCGCATTGCGGTGTTTTGACGGCCTTCACGAAAACGTCAGGGCGTCCTACTTGCGGTTTCGCCGAATGGTCACTACCTGAAAGCTCTAAATGTTACCGGTCACACCCACCAGGGTTTGTGGAGTGGTCGTGCGTGCATCTAAGGTAGTGAGGGTACTCACGATCCTGTGCATCAGGGCGTTGCGTTTCGGCAACACTCAAAATCCCAACCATCAATGTGACGAGAATATGACTGTAATTTTTATTGTTACAGTTCTTGGCCTATGTAATCTCGGCGTGCGGTTTCGGCCGCTGCCATTGGGGCTTGAATCGATATTTGGGGTGGGGGACGCTGATTTTTCAGCCACGAAAGCCTGTGCCCGATCGAAACTTGATTGGATCCGAAATGACTATGAAGGCTATTCTTTTTGCCTCTGCTGCGGCGTTGACCACAGCAAACGGTGCATTTGCAGCCGACGCTATCGTTGCTGCTGAACCTGAGCCGGCGGAATACGTCCGCGTCTGCGACGCGTTCGGCACCGGCTACTTCTACATTCCGGGAACGGAAACCTGCCTGAAGATCGGCGGTTATATCCGCTTCCAGACCGACTTCGGCCGTGATCAGTCCGGTTCGTCTGACTGGAATACCTTTACGCGCGCACAGCTTGAGTTCGAAGCAAAGAACGACACCGAATTCGGCACGCTGTCCAGCCTCGTTGCGCTTCGTACAAACGCTCGCAACTCTTCCGGTTCTTCGAACAACAATACCTTCCTCGACCAGGGTTACATCGAAATCGCCGGCCTGCGCGTTGGTATGCAGTACAGCTGGTGGGATGACGACTTGAGCGGCGAAACCGACCTGATCGCCAGCAACGAAACCCGTCACAACGCCATCCGCTACCAGTACGAAACCGACGCCTTCAAGGCCGGTATCGCTGTGGAAGAGCTGGAAGACACCGCGCGTCCGAACAATGTCGGTATCACCGGCCAGGTTTCCGGTACGGTTGGCGTTGTCACCGCCTACCTGCTTGGCGGTTATGACACCGATAGCGAAGAAGGTGCTATCCGCGCGATCATCTATGCTGATCTCGGCCCAGGCCAGCTCGGCATCTACGGTGCGTATGCTACCGGCGCCAACTACTACTACGAAGAGTCCGAATGGACTGTTGGCGCTCAGTACGAACTGAAGGTCAACGAAAAGTTCTCGATCACGCCTGGTGTTCAGTACTTCAGCAACATCGACCTGAACGGCAACGACTTCGGTGGTGGTGATGCCTGGACCGGCGGCGTGACCGTCGACTACAAGATCACCGACGGCCTGAAGACCAAGGTGAGCCTCCAGTACCACGACGAAGACGATGGCGATGACGAAGTGTTCGGCTTCGTGCGTCTGCAGCGCGACTTCTAAGTTACGCTTCAAGATCCGGCTGGTCGCGTGAAGGCGCGGCTAGCCACCGGTTCGTCACGGATTTGACTGACCTCCGATCAGTGACGGGGACGGTCCGGTTCCCTCCGGCCGTCCCGCACGGCCGCATGTGATTCTGCCTCAGGGCGCGATCGCCCTTCCGACTGGACACTTGCCGCCATCGATGGTCGCCAGTTCCGAGATGGCATCCTCCACAGATTTTTCCTCAAGAAGACCCAGCAGGGCCTGCTCGGCTTTCTTGCTCAGCTTTGCCGACCATTCGTTCATATTGCTTGAGACAAAGCATTCGGCTGGAATATCCTCACGCGTACCCCATATTTTCTTGTCTGGCGTGACTGCAAGATAGATTTCACTCAGATAAATCGCGCTGGCGGACCGGCCAAGCCGGTAACCTCCCTGATATCCTTCAGACGACACAAGAATATTCTTCTGCATCAACGGTGCGGCCAGCTTGCGCACGAGACTGGGCTTGGCATCGAGCTTCGCTGCCAGCGTATCGCTCGTTGAGCGGATATTATTTCTTTCGTTGACGGCAACTGTAATAATGATTTGCAGAGCCGAAGAGAAGCGCGTGTCCATCATGGGAGCACATACTAATGCAGGCTTTTGAAAAAACCAGATGGTTAGTGCACGCATAGTAAAACTCTCCAGCGGTTTACCGCCAGAGGCTTCATCTTGACTACAACTGCACCCGCTGGATTGGCTCGCCAATCGCTCGAGAGAACGCGGTCCCGATTTCTTAACGGACCGGACATGCTGCCCAGATAGGATTTGGAAAATGCGATTTCAATAGGGCTCCTCATATTGAGGCCGCCTCAGCGAAATTTTGTATTTGGGTGCAGGGGAACCCGTGCCTCTCATGGCTTTTCGCAAAACGCCAGCCAGCCTTCAGGTATCGCGGCCGGACAAAAAAATCGGCCTGAAACCGTGAACGAATGCTCAGGTTTCAGGCCGATCGAATCAAGGTCCGGTGATCAATCAGACGAAGAAAAAGTCATTGGCGTGAAGGTCTGCCTTGTCGACTCCTTCCAGGAGGATCGAGCCCGTACCGAATTTGATCAGAACGCCATCGGCCGTGTCGACTGCCGCTGCCTTGACGGCGGTGAACGATGCCAGGACGCTCTTGTCCAGGCTCAAGACGTCACCTGCCGTGCTTTTGCCAGCCTGGAAATCGTAGATGGTGTCCTTGCCCGAACCAGCCTTGAAGATAAAGGTATCCTTGCCGGCGCCGCCCGCCAGGGTATCATTGCCTGTTCCGCCGGTCAGCCTGTCGTTGCCGCTGCCGCCAGTCAGAATGTCATTGCCGGCGCCACCGTTAAGTATGTCGTTGCCAGCGTCGCCCTTGATCGTGTCGTTGCCGCCTTCGCCATACAGCGTGTCGTTGCCTTTGCCGCCACTCAGAGTGTCGCCCTTGCCGAAGCCTTTGAACACGTCGTTACCGGTGCTGCCGGAGAATGAGATGCTGTCCTTCTTGAGCAGGGCCAACAGGCCCTTGGTATCGGAGGACGTCAGGCTGGAGCGCAGAGCATTGGCATCCGCACTCGTTTCCAGGCTAAGACCGGAAATCTTCAGGTCGGTGGACTGGGTGAAGACCTGCTTTCCCGTGTCGAGCTTGGTCGAGGTGCCGAAGCGCAACCCATCCAGCGAGCCACCAACCTGATGGGTCGCCATGTCATAGGCCCAGTCGGTTTTACCGGCATCAAAGACCACGCCGGTGCCCTTTGCATCGAGTGCTGCATATTGCTTGCCCGACAGGCCGCTGGATCCACTGAACGAGCCCCGGCCGGCCGGCGAGAAGCTGCTATCAAATTTTGCGAGATAAGCGAGTACGTTGACGCCGGTGCCGTCCTTGTTGACGTCCGTGACGGAAATATTGATCGTCATTCATTGCCCCCAACAGTTGAATATACCTACGATACCTCGGCTATTTAAGATGATTATAATTGTCAAGTTATTGGCAAGGAAAATATGATAAAATAAATCATCTTTTAAGATTTTGTGCCTTCCCGCCAATAGGCGACGACGAGATGTTGGTCGTTTTTCAGTTTCCAGTCCTGGCGCGCGAGTTGCCGGATGGTTTTGAAGGCTGAAAATTCGCAGGCGGCCCAAAGATATATGCTTTCGTCGCCCTGGGGGCGGTGCGTTTGCCGGAGGGCTTCGACAAGGAGGCTGCCGGGCTTTTCTGCGTTGCGGATCAGCCAGTGAATGCCGATGGCAACAGGCGTCTGCAGGTTCTGGATTTCGGCGGCATCCGAAACTTCAAGATAGGCGGCGCCGGATGAATCGGCGGGCAGGTTTTCCAGCATGCGGGCAATGGCTGGAATGGCGGTCTCGTCGCCCGCAAACAAATACCAATCTGCATCCATAAGCCCGCCACCGCCAGGACCGAGTACGCCGACTTCCATCCCGATGGTGACGGCCTCGGCAAAGCTCGATCCCGGTCCGGCATCGGCGTGCAGCACGAAGTCGATATCGAGTTGGCTGGTCGCAAGGTCTATCGAGCGCACGGTGTATTTTCGCATGGACGGTTTCAGGTCCGGCCGCTCCCATTCGATGAGGCCACTTGCCCCGACAAAGGGCCATTGCGGTTCGGCAAGGCCGGGCTGCTGGATCAGCAGGTTCAGGTGCAGCGCGTCGAGGTTGGCAAAGCGTGCCGCGTTTTCGCAGCGGAAAGTTATGCGGCGCATATGCGGTGTCACGTCCCGGGTATCGGTAACCGTCAGGGTCTGAAAATTCGGCGGCCGCTCGGCATCGCCATGATCGCCATTCCAACAGATTTCTGGGACGGTCTCCCCTGCGAATTCGAGAATGTGGGAAGCAACAGTCATGCGCGCGAAATAGAGGTGCTCGAAGTCCGGCGCTTCGATGTTGATGCGCGTCATTGCGCCATCGGCCGAGAAGCGGGCACTGCAGCCGGAAAGACGCAGTAAGACATCGCCGGATTCCTCGCTGATTTCGGCATTGTGTTCGCGCATGTGCTTGCACAGTTCTTGGATCACTGTCTGCGGATCGACGAGGTCGATGACTGCCTGCGCCGTGTAGATTTTGCCGTCCATTAAATTGTCCTTTTATTGCGGCAACCGCGAAGCGTCGAAGTCGAGCCAGAAGGTGCCGTTGAGCGGTACGCTCAAAAAGCGCCTGTTGATCTCGGCGAGGGTTTCAGAAGGGGCGATATCTTCGAAGAGGTCCGGATGAATCCATTTCGCGTAGCATTGGAAGACCAGAATATTGAGAACGGAAATCGAAAGCTGATGAGACGCGGCATGAGCCCGGCCCTCACGTACCGCCGTGAAGTGGGTGCGCACGTCGTTGGAGATGACACGGGTGAAGGATTGGGCTGCCGCCTCGGCACTGACGTCACCGCCGAGCACGAGGCCTCCTTGAGCGGCAAGATGCGGGCCGCCGGTGGCGATATAGATGTCCGGGTCCCTCTCCAGCACGAACTCGGCGCTGAGTTTTCCATCATAGCCGGGCATATCGGCGGCAATGCTTTCGCCACCGGCCAGCCGTAGATAGTCCGTCATCCGGTTTTCGCGCCCAGGCGTCGAGCAACAGATGGCCCCGGCATGGGCATCGACAAGAACCGACTTGCGGGCAACCCCCTTGGTACGATCGGTGATGCGCTGATAGTGCGGCCGGAGGAACTCGCCGAAGTTTCTAGCCTCGACTTCACGGCCAATGACCTTGCCGAGAAGCTCGAGCGAAAAGATGGCCGTGTCGGCCGGTCCACTGCCGTTGTTGTGCGGTCCATCGAGAAAGACGACGGGCACACCGGCGGATTCTAGCGTTGCGGCGATATCCATCCAGCCATTGTCCCAGATGGAAACGAGATAGACATCCGGCCTGACGGCAAGGATCGCTTCCGGCGACGTCTTCGACGCCACCACTCCGCCGGCCACGGGAATGCCGTCGATCGCCGGAAATCGCTGCCTCAGGTCGTTGTAGAAACCTCGATCGATCCGCTGCGGTGCCGCCCAGCCGGCCAACCGGGAAATCGGGTCGGGCTCGATCAAGGCGAGCGACAGGATGAGCAAGCTCTCATTGGTGGCGATGCGCTCAGCCGGTTTGGCAAGGCGTACTTCCCGTCCGGCCGCATCCGTGAACCGGATTTCGGCATGGGCAGGCGCTGCAAGGAGGAGCGAGACGAGGCCACACGCGGCAAGCAGGGAGAGGGCCGCCAACCAATTGGCAGCCCTTTTCGCGGCTGACGATGATTGCACGATTACCATACGTATTTCAGGCTCGCGGTGACCGCCCGGCCTGCGCCGTAGTTGCAGCTTCCGCCGGTAATGTTGAGGCAATGGGAAACATATTCCTTGTCGAAAAGGTTGCTCACGTTGACGCGAAGCGTTGTTCCCGAAAATGCCGTATCCATGGCGCCGAAATCATACTGGGCCCCGATATCGACAAGCGCCCGGCCAGGAATGCGCAGTTCTTCGAGATATTTGGCGTCGGTCTGGTAGGAGGATGTCATGCGCACGCCAGCGCTGAGCGATAGGCCTTCGATAACGGAAGGGCGATAGTTTACCCAGGCGCTGGCCTGATGCTCCGGCAGGCGCAACATCTCGCGGCCCTTGGCGATGGCGCTCGTGCTTTCGAGCACCTCGGAGTGAGAATAGGCGTAGGCCGCGAGCAAGTCGAGTTCAGGCGTCACCTCGTATTTGGCTTCAAGCTCAAGGCCGCGAACACGCTGCTTTCCGGTTTGGACGTTGTAGAGGGTGCTGGTGGGATCCGGCGTCAGGCCGTTTTCCAGGGTGAGATCGAACAGCGAAGCGGTGATCATGCCATTGCCGCCGGGCGGCTCGTATTTCACGCCGATTTCGTACTGCTCGGCCTTCTGCGCCTCGAACGGCGTACCTGCCTGGCTGGAGCCAAGCGCAGGCAGGAAGGTGGTGGAGTAGCTGACATACGGGGCGATGCCGCTGTCGAACAGATAGGTGAGGCCCGCACGCCAGGTCAATTCACGATCATCATTGGAGACGGCCGGCGATCCGGCCAGCATCCGGTTTTGCGTATCGATGTCGGAAAGATCGTAGCGCAGGCCGAAGGTGCCGATCCAGTTGTCATAGCGGATTTGATCTTGGAGATAGAAACCGATCTGGCGCTGTTCCTGAAGCCCCGAGCGCTGGATTGCGGGTTTAGGGATGGAGCCGGCGCCATAAACCGGGTCGAGATAGTCGAGCGGCGGCACGCCAGCAAACCCATTGCCGAACGTCGTCGAGGAATCGGCTCTCAGATAGTCGATCCCGAAGAGCGCGGTGTGATCGAAGGCGCCGGTATCGAAGCGGGCTTCAAGCTGGGTATCGACGTTGAAGCTCGAAACCCAGTCGTCGGAAATGGCCGAGGCACGGTTCAGCGTATGGCCGTCGGGCTGATAGGCGAAGGCTGGATTGACGAGCACCAGGAACATGTTCTGGCTGGAGCGGCCGTAACGCAGGTTCTGGCGCACGGTCCAGGTCTCGTTGAACTCGTGGGAGAATTCATAGCCCAGCGTGTAGAAATCGCGCTCGAAGACGCTGGCATCGGGATCTCCGAGAAACAGGTCGAGCGGGATTTGCCCCAACGGGTTTTCGATCAGGGTACCGATGGCCGGATAAAAGCGAGGGTTGAAATCCTTCGGCCGATCCTTCTGGTAATAGCCATGAAGCGTCAGTTCCGTCTGGTCGGTCGGTGCCCAGGTCAGGCTCGGCGCCAGCATCAACTGGCGTTCCCGCTCCCGGTCAATCTGCGTGCCCATGTTTTTGCCAAGGCCGGTCAGCCGGTAGGACCAGTCGCTACCCTCGCTGACCGGGCCGGTGAAGTCGAACGTGCCCTGGATACCGCCATGGGAGGAGGTCTCGATACCGAGTTCGTTGCGGCTTTCGGTGTGTGGCCGCTTGCTGACTTCGTTGACGAGGCCGCCGGGGATCGAGCGGCCATAAAGTACCGATGCCGGTCCTTTGATCACGTCGATGCGTTCCAGCGCATAAGGGTTGATGCTGGGCGTCGCATAGTTGCTGGGATCACCGGGCAGGACCAGTCCGTCGAGCCATACCGTGCCATAGGTGTTGAAACCGCGGATGTAGAGCCAGTCATAGCGAATGTCATAGCCGTTCGGATCCGATAAGACGCCCGGCGTGTAACGCAAGGCCTCCGCCACGGTATTGACGCCCTGTGCATCCATCTGGTCGCGCGTGACGACGCTGATGGCTTGCGGTGTTTCGAGAAGCGGCGTGTCGGTCTTGGAGCCGCTCAAGGTTCGCTTGGCGACAATGCCCTGGTCTGGTCCTTTCGGATTGTCCTTGCCCGGGTCGACCGTGATCTTTTCGAGCGGCGTGGCAGAGCCGGATTCCTGGGCGAACGCATGGGGGCAAGGGATGGTAAGGCCGAATGCTATCGTCGAGGCCAGCAGAATGTCCTTCCGGTTGAGCCTGATGGTTCGATTGAACCGCCCCATCTGGTATTCCACGGTAAATTCCGCTTTCTGGCCGCCGCTCATGTCTTTGTCCCCACACATTCGCATCTCTGGTAAACTTGACCAAGTAAATCAAGTTAAGATATTGCTTTAGGGCACTTGTCCCATGATCGGCAACGAAGAGACCTTTGCGCAACGCGCAGATATCTTTGTTCGTAGCCAAAGTTTTCATCGTGGCGACGGGCGCAAGGCGGCTGGTAAGATTCCCGGTGCAAACCGGGAGCATGATGCGTTTCGAAGGGTTGGCGATGACCTCCTCCACGATCCAACCGGACATGGAAGCTGGCTATGAACTGCGCAGTACGGGCAAGCGGTTGCGCGTGCGCGATTTCCTGCGTCAGGACGGCGTTGTGCTGGAGAGCCCGGATGACCAGCTCTCGCCCGACGATACGTTGATGGAGGGCGAGTTCCTGCATCGGGAACTTCGCCGCGGGTTGGTGCTGCATGTCAGCGATGCGATCGAGGAACGGCCCTTCACCGCGACATCACGGCTTGGCGAAGAGTTGTCCTGCATCTTCTTTCTCGACGGCAATGTCGACCTTGCCATTGGCGACAGGCATTTTACGTTTCAGGCGCAGAAGGGGGTGGCAAGCGGCGTCGCGATCATGAATGCCAACCCGGAGAGCTTCAAGCGGGCCTCCCATGGGCGCCAGCATTTGCGGCATGTCGTCGTTTCTGCAACGCCGGAATGGCTGCATCTTGATGCCATGGAGGAGATCGCGGACACCAAGGGCGGTGAACGGTTGATGCGTGAGCATCTGGCCGAGCATCGCTGGACGCTGACACCGCGGATGATTGAACTCGTCCGGCAGATATTTGCGCCATTGCCGCTCCTGCCGGCGATGCGCGATCTCTACCTTGAAAGCCGCGCTGTGGAGCTTGTTGCCGAAACCATGGCGGCGGTGCTCCATGCCGGCCGGCGTGCGCCGGGAGGTGCGCTGCTCACGCGCCAGGATGCGGTCTGCCTGGATCGGGCCAAGGATTACATCGCAGTGCACTGGGACGCTCCACTGAATGTCGGAATGATCGCCCGCGCGGCCGGTGTCAGCGCCAGCGGCCTGCAGCGGCTGTTTCGGATTTCTGAAAACCAGAGCGTCTTCGAATATCTCCGCACGCTTCGGCTGGAGCGGGCTTTTGCGGCCTTGAACGGCGGCGAAGTGACAGTACAGGAGGCAAGTGCCATTGCCGGCTATTCGGCCGCTTCCAATTTTTCCACCGCATTCCGCCGCCAGTTCGGCACAATCCCGCGCCACGTCATGCTGACGCGCAAAGGCTGATAGGTTGCTTGGAACTTCCCGGTAATGTCCGATTTCAGATATAAAAAAAGCCCGGCGAACCGGGCTTTTTTTGATCTTCGAAACTGCCTGGGCAGTTGCGAATATGAAATTGGTGCCCAGAAGAGGACTCGAACCTCCACACCCTTTCGAGTACCAGCACCTGAAGCTGGCGCGTCTACCAATTCCGCCATCTGGGCGACGAGCGGGGGTGTACGGGGCTCGCGCTTTTGTGTCAACAGGGTTTTTGAGTTTTTCATTGAAAATGAGTAGGAAAGTTGAGCAAACCGTTGAAGGGGAATGATTTTTCCCCAAACAATTTCGCCGAGCTTTGCTGCAATCACGCTGCCGGCTGCCGCTCGCCAAAGGCGCGAATGCAAGCGAGCCCCTGTTCGAGGACCTGCTTTGCCTGATCGGCTGTTTCCGCCTCCGCATAGCAGCGCATTTCCGGTGCATTTCCCGAGGGGCGGAAGTGAACGACGCTGCGATCGGTCAGTGTCACGCGCAACCCGTCGACGTCGCTGAGCGTTTCCGGCTTTCCGATGGGGGCGAGAAAACTTGCCAGATTGTCCGGGCCTGAGCGGAGATGGCTCATCAGCGCAGCACTCGTCTCCAATGGAAAATTTTCGATCCGGTCGCTCAGCGCCACCCGCAGGGCAAAGCCTGCTGCAAGCGATGAGAGAGGCTGCTGGCTGCGTGCGGCAAGTGAAAGCACGGCAAGCGCCGGCAGGAAGCTGTCGCGCGTTGGCAAGGCTCTAAGCTTGGTGCCGTTGAGGGTGAAATCCGTGGCGGTCAGGGTGCCGCCATTGGCCTCGAAGCCGACGACGCCGGTTTTCCCGTTGCGGACCGCCTCCAGCATGCCCTCGATGACAAATGGCGAACCGACGCGCGTGCGCAGGATGGAGAGGCCTGGCTGGCCCTCAAGGCCCGAATTGGAGGTGACAGGCGTCACGGCAACAGTCGCGCCAGTAAATTGTGCTGCGATCAGGCCCAAAAGATCACCGCGCAACGGTAGGCCGGTTTCATCGCTGACAAGCGGGCGGTCGCCGTCGCCATCGGCCGAGACGATCGCGTCGAGTTGATGCTCGGCCGCCCATGTCTTGAGCAAGTCGATGGTTGCGGGCGAAACGGCTTCGGTATCGACTGGAATGAAATCGGCGGAGCGGCCAAGTGCAACGACATCGGCGCCGTAATCCCTCAGAACCTCGACGAACAGGTCGCGTGCCACGGTGCTGTGCTGATACACGCCGACTTTCAGGCCGGTCAGAGCGCCTGCGGGAAGGACTGCGGCGTTGCGGGCCAGGAAAAGTGCCTCGGCCTGCCGGGCATGGTCGGCGGCCGGGCCGGGCGTCGCATCGATCGGGACCGAGCGGGCCATGAGCGCTGCTGCTTCCGCGCCGATTGCGTCCTCGTCGATCTTGGAGATTTCCCCGTCCGGGCGGTAGAACTTGATGCCGTTGCGGTCGGCGGGGATATGCGAGCCGGTGATCATCAATGCTGCTGCACCGCTCTCCAATCCATAAAGGGCGAGAGCCGGCGTCGGTACGGTCCCGCAATCGAGAACGGTCAACCCGCAGCGGGTCAATGCGCCAGCGCAGATCGCTGAAATTTCCGGGCTGGAGGCGCGAAAATCCCGGCCCAGCAGGATCGGATCGCCGATTTTCGCTTGGCCGGACGAGAGGAGATAGCGGGCAAACGCGGTCGCGTAGAGGGCGGCGGGAGGGCCGTTGAGGTCGATGGATAGGCCGCGCAGGCCGCTGGTGCCGAATTTCAAACTCAATCCATTCTCCGCTTCGTTGCCAGGATTTAGTAATCACATGAGTGATCAAAGGAAATAAGGGAGCATCCTGCCACTTGAACAGCTGGGACGCCGAATGACATCAAATTTGCAGCCGGATGGCCACGAAAGCACCAATAAACAAAAATACTGGCCGTTATGTGAAGCAGGAGTACCGACCAAGTAAACCCCTTCCGGTGAAATGCGGAACCAGATAGCGGGATTTCGAAATTTCGTTCTTGGCTAAGTGCTGAGCGGATGCTTTCTCATAGCGGCGTCTGCAGAAGGACTAATCTTTCTAAACGGCGCATGTTGGACAACGCGGCGGAACATTCTTCGCTTTTGACTTGAGCGGCGGTCAGGTGGTCAACGTGTCCCACGCCCATAACAACACCGCATAGCGCGCCGCCTTGCCAATCGTCACATAGACAATGAAGACAGGGAAAGGGGTACGCAGAAGCCCCGCCACCAGCGTCAGCGGGTCGCCGACCACGGGCAGCCACGAGAATAGCAGGATAGGCCGGCCATAACGGCCAAACAGCGCCTCTGCCCGCTTCCGGTTGAGCGGGCTGACCGGAAACCAGCGGCGATGCTCGAAACGCAGCAGAAAGCGGCCGAGAACGAAATTGACAACCGCGCCCAGCACATTACCCGCCGTCGCGGCCAGAAAGAGAGCGATGATCTGCGCATCCGGTTGCCGGGCGGCAAGGATCAATGCGGCTTCGGAGACGCCGACCAACAACGTGGCGGAGAGAAAGGCGGCGCTGAAAACGCCGAAAAGCAGACTTGCGGTCAAGGTGTCAGGTCCGGTCGGTGTGGCCGAGATCGCGTCCTGGTTCGATCACGTCGCGAACGCGCTGCTTCAATTCCTTCGGCCCCGGAAAGCCGCCGTCGCGCTTGCGTTCCCAGATCAGCGTCTCGCCGACATGGATTTCAAAATTGCCGCCGGTGCCGGGAATGAGGGCGACTTCGCCCAGGCTGTCACCAAAGGTGGAGAGCAGCTCCTGCGCCATCCAGGCAGCACGCAGCAGCCAGTTGCACTGGGTGCAGTAGAGAATGGCGATACGTGGCTTTTCTGTCATGGCGGTTTCCGTAGCGATATCAGGCTGGCGGACGTTATCCATCGGCGGAGGAGGCCGCAACAGCACGTGATCAAGAATGCCTCACAACATTGTTAACTAAATTTATCATGTTTTGGCGGGAGCCTCCCTTGATTGGTGCAATTTTCGCGGCAACAGAATGCGGCGTTGCAAAAATCAAGAGGAGCCAACATGACTGACCTTACATCGACCCGGCCGCCAGCCATGCTGCCCGCCCTGCAGCGGTTCTATCTGCCGCTCGATACGACGGCCGAAACATTGCTGCGCGTGGTTGCCGGCGTTCTGCTCGTCACCCACGGCTATGGCAAGATCATCAATCCAATGGGTGCCGTCGGCATGGTCGAAAGCCTGGGCTTCTACCCCGGCGTCTTCTGGTCACCGCTGCTGGCCGCGACGGAATTTTTCGGTGGCATCCTGATCGCGATTGGGCTTTTCACCCGCCCGGCATCCTTTGCCGCGATGATTGTGCTGCTGGTGACCGTATATTTCCACGGCGTCGTGAAGGCTGAGGGCCTGGGTGGCGCCGAGAAATCCATCCTCTGGGCCGCGATTTTCTTCTTCTTCGCAATCCGTGGTTCCAACACCCAGTCGGTTGATGCGAAGATCGGTAAGCAGATCTAAGACTTGAACGATTGGCGCGCCGCGGGTGGAAACATTCGTGGCGCTTTTTTGCCTGAATTCTTCTGATTGGCGGCAAGCCAGACAGAAAAATGGCGGCCGAAGCCGCCATTTTGAAACGATATGTTTAACCCGGAAGCGCTTACAGCGTGCGGGTAATATGCTCGACGCGGAAGCACTCGATCGTGTCTCCGGCGCGGATATCTTCGTAGTTCTCGAAGGCCATACCGCATTCCTGGCCCATCGGCACTTCGGAAACTTCGTCCTTGAAGCGCTTGAGGGTCTTGAGCTTGCCTTCGTGGATAACGACGTTGTCGCGAACCAGACGCACACCTGCACCGCGTTCGACCTTGCCTTCGATGACCCGGCAACCCGCGACCTTGCCGGTCTTGGTGATGTTGAACACTTCCAGGATTTCGGCATTGCCGAGGAAGGTTTCGCGGCGTTCTGGCGACAGCAGGCCCGACATCGCTGCCTTCACGTCATCCACCAGATCGTAGATGATGTTGTAGTAGCGGATCTCGATACCGGCGCGTTCTGCGGCCGTGCGGGCCTGGGCGTTGGCACGAACGTTGAAGCCGATGATGGCCGCGTTCGATGCTTCCGCCAGCGAGATGTCGGATTCGGTGATACCACCGGCACCCGAATGCACGATGCGGGCACGAACCTCGTCGGTTCCCAGCTTGTCGAGTGCGCCGGCAATGGCTTCGATCGAGCCCTGCACGTCGCCCTTGATGACCAGCGGGAATTCCTTGAGGCCGGTATTCTGCAGCGTCATCATCATCTGCTCGAGCGAGCCGCGCTGACCGGTTGCGCGGGCAACGGCCTTGTCGCGGGTCAGGCGCTGGCGATATTCGGAGATTTCGCGAGCACGGCTTTCGTTCTCAACGACAGCGAACTTGTCACCCGCCAGCGGCGTACCGGAAAGACCGAGGATCTCGACCGGCATCGACGGAGGCGCCTCCTTGACGTGTTCGCCCTTGTCGTTGACCAGCGCGCGCACACGGCCCCACTGATCGCCGGCAACGATAATCTGGCCAGGCTTCAAGGTACCCTTCTGAACGAGAACGGTGGCAACTGCACCACGGCCGCGATCGAGCTGGGCTTCAACGACGGTACCTTCTGCCGTGCGGTCTGCATCGGCGCGCAGGTCGAGGATTTCGGCCTGCAGCAGGATGGCTTCGAGCAGCTTATCGATGCCGAGGCCGGTCTTGGCCGAGACTTCGACGTCGAGCACTTCGCCGCCCATGGTTTCCACGAACACTTCGTGCTGCAGCAGCTGGTTGCGCACCTTCTGCGGATCGGCTTCGTGCTTGTCGACCTTGTTGATCGCCACGATGATCGGAACGCCGGCAGCCTTTGCGTGGCTGATGGATTCGATCGTCTGCGGCATCACGCTGTCGTCGGCCGCCACCACGAGGATCGCGATGTCGGTCGCCTGGGCGCCACGGGCACGCATCGCGGTAAAGGCGGCGTGGCCGGGGGTGTCGATGAAGGTGATCTTGTTGCCGTTCTGCTCGACCTGATAGGCGCCGATATGCTGGGTGATGCCACCGGCTTCGCCCGATACGACATGGGTCTTGCGGATGGCATCGAGCAGCGAGGTCTTGCCGTGGTCGACGTGACCCATGATGGTCACGATCGGCGGGCGCGGCTGCATATCGCCATCGTCCTTGGCGCTGAACAGGCCTTCTTCGACGTCGGATTCCGAAACGCGCTTGACAGTATGGCCAAATTCGCCGGCGATGAGTTCTGCAAGGTCGGCGTCGATGACGTCGCCCGGCTTCATCATCTGGCCTTCCTTCATCAGGTACTTGATCACGTCGACGGCCCGTTCAGCCATACGCTGCGACAGTTCCTGAATGGTGATGGTTTCCGGCAGGATAACCTCGCGCATGACCTTTTCGCGGGTTTCCTGCATCTGGCTGCGGCGGAACTTTTCCTGCCGGCGGCGCGTCGCAGCCATCGAGCGGCCGCGCGGATTGCCGTCGTCATCGAGAGCGGCAGTCAGTGTCAGTTTGCCCTTGCGGCGTTCTTCTTCCGTCTTCGGACGGGCAGGAGCTTTGGCAGGCTCCGGACGGACGACCTTGCCGCGCACCGGTGTGGTGGCGCCACGGTTCGGACGAGCTTCGTCATCCTCGCCTTCCGTCTTGCGGCGGGCACCAGCGGCCGGGGTGGCTGCTGTTGTTGTAGTTGCAGGCTTTGTTGCCTGGGCGCGGGCCTGATCTTCCGCCTTGCGCGCAGCAACGGCGGCGGCTTCCACTTCGGCGGCCTTTGCCGCTTCAGCTGCGGCCTTTTCGGCTTCGCGTTCTGCAGGGGTTCGGGCTGCCTCTTCGGCGGCGAGACGGGCTGCTTCAGCCTGTTCGGCCTTCAGACGCTCGGCTTCTTCAGCGGCACGGCGTGCCTCTTCGGCAGCGCGGCGCTTGGCGTCTTCGGCATCGCGGATCTGGGCTTCGGCCAGCGCACGGCGGCGGGCGTCGATCTCACCAGCAGAAAGCTGGTTGAGAACTACACCGACCCGCGGACGGTTGCTGTTATCCTGGCGATTGTCCTGCTGACGCGGCTGCTGCTGTGGCTGGGCCGGGCGCGCAGGCTGTTGCTGCTGCGGCACAGATGCCGGGCGCTGCGGTTCGACCACGCGTGCCACAGGGGCAGCAGGTGTTGCGATCGGAACGACCGGCTTCTCGTCTTCCGGCCGCATAGGCCGCCGCTTGCGCGTTTCGACCACGACAGCCTTCGTGCGGCCGCGACCCATGTCCTGGCGAACAGTTCCCTGACTCACCCCGGAAGGCTTCAGGGTAAGCGTCTTCTTGGCTCCGCCGAATGTCTTGTCGTCGTTGTTGTCGGTCATTCCGTTCCGTTCCTAAGATCAGGGCCGGATGCGTATCACCAGACCCCGCCGTTCAATTTCTGTTTTGCAATCGCGGTTGTGCCGGCCTTCGCCGGTGACCCCCGTCATTGTGTCGGCAAGCCAGATTCGGCGCCAACGGCTCGAGCAGGGACGGTTCCCCGATATCGTTCGAGCATGTTTGCGCGCTTCACTACACCCTCACCCGCCTGCCCTGCAAGCGCTGCGGCATGGATAAAAGCATTCTGGCCTAAAAGCCCTTCCATTTCAGCCTCGGTAAAGAAGCGAAAGGAGGGTATTTCCTGTCCATCATCGACGACAAAGCTCATCGCTTTGCGCGCCTGGTCTATCTTTCGCACCCCATCGGCTGCGGCATCCACCGCATGGAATGTGGCGAGCGCCGCCAGTCCACGCACGGCTTGCTCGACCTTCGAGGCGCCGGTGATGAACTGTGCCGCCTTGCGCGCCAGGTTCATCATGCCGCCAAGCTGCATCGACAGCAGCCGGTCCACCTCATCGGCAAGCTCCGGTCCGGCGGTCACATCCGCCTTCTTGAGCCCGCGGGCAAACAGCTTCCTGGCGATTGCCTTTTCCAGCACCGCCCGCTCCGCCGTTACCCAGCAGCCGCGACCCGGCAGCTGCTTCTTCAAATCCGGCACCACCCGGCCATCAGGCCCGGCAACAAAGCGGATCAGCGTTTCCGGTGTTCCGCTCTGCCGTGTCACGATGCACATGCGGCCATTCACTGCTTCACCATCGATGTCCCCGGCAGGGTCCTTGTCTTCAATCAACATGGCGATCTTCAAGCAGCATCAGCTTGATTCACGGTCAGAACGCCTTCAGGCGTCCTGTTCCGCGCCTTCCACGACTTCGAGCGCTTCTTCTTCGCGTGCCAGGTCTTCTTCGGTGATCCAGCCGGCGGCAAGACGCGCCTGCAGGACCATGCGTTCGGCATCGATGCGGGAGATTTCGAGCTTGGAGAACAGGCCTTCAAACTTCTTCGTCTCGCCGTCCTTGCGTTCCGACCAGCCGACGAGATCGTCAGCGGCGCAGCCTGCAAAGTCTTCCATAGTCTTGATGCCGTCTTCACCCAGCGCAACCAGCATCTGGCCGGTCATGCCGTTGATCGAGCGCAGGTCGTCGGAAACGCCGAGGGCGACGCGCTTGGCATCCATTTCGGCTTCCAGGCGCTCGAGATATTCGCGGGCGCGGGTCTGCAGTTCGTTGGCTGTGTCCTCGTCGAAGCCTTCGATCGAGGCAATTTCGTCGAGTTCGACATAGGCAAGCTCTTCGACGGCGGCAAAGCCTTCCGAAGCCAGAACCTGGCCAACCATCTCGTCGACGTCGAGGGCTTCCATGAACAGCGCGGTGCGTTCGTTGAATTCCTTCTGGCGGCGTTCCGATTCTTCGGCTTCCGTCATGATGTCGATATCCCAGCCGGTCAGCTGCGATGCGAGGCGGACGTTCTGGCCGCGGCGGCCGATGGCCAGCGAGAGCTGTTCATCCGGAACCACGACTTCGATGCGCTCTGCATCCTCATCGAGAACGACCTTGGAGACTTCAGCCGGCTGCAGCGCGTTGACGATGAACGATGCCGGATCCTGGGACCACGGAATGATATCGATCTTTTCGCCCTGCAATTCGCCGACAACGGCCTGAACGCGCGAACCGCGCATACCGACGCAGGCACCGACCGGATCGATCGACGAGTCGTTCGAGATGACGGCGATCTTGGCGCGCGAACCCGGGTCACGGGCAACCGAACGGATCTGGATGATGCCGTCGTAGATTTCCGGAACTTCCATGGTGAACAGCTTCACCATGAACTGCGGATGGGTACGCGACAGGAAAATTTGCGGGCCGCGCTGTTCGCGGCGCACGTCGTAGACATACGAGCGGACGCGGTCGCCGTAGCGCATGTTTTCGCGCGGGATCATTTCGTCGCGGCGGATGATGCCTTCACCACGGCCGAGATCGACAATGACATTGCCATATTCGACGCGCTTGACCGTGCCGTTGACGATTTCGCCGATGCGATCCTTGAATTCGTCGAACTGGCGGTCCCGCTCGGCTTCACGCACCTTCTGGACGATGACCTGCTTGGCCGATTGGGCGGCGATACGGCCGAAATCCATCGGCGGCAGCGGGTCGGCGATGAAGTCGCCGAGAATGGCGTCCGGATTGCGGTCGCGGGCCAGTTCCAGCGGAATCTGGGTCGAGTAGTCTTCGGCGTGTTCGACGACTTCGAGCAGGCGCTGAAGCCGGATTTCGCCGGTCTTGGAATTGATGTCGGCGCGGATGTTGCTCTCCGAACCGTAGCGCGAGCGGGCGGCCTTCTGGATCGCGTCGGCCATGGCGGCCAGAACGATTTCGCGGTCGATCACTTTTTCGCGCGCGACGGCATCCGCGATCTGCAGAAGTTCGAGCCTGTTAGCACTCACTGCCATATTAAAGTCTCCGTCTGATTGCCGGGGCCTCACTTGGAAGCGTCCCACGCCCATGAACTCAATTGATCGGCGAATCTTCGTCTTCGAAGTTTTCGTTGGCAGCCTGGGCTGCCTTTGCCTTCTTGTCTGCTGTCAGCGCATCGCGGATCAGGTCATCCGTGAGGATCAGCCTGCCTTCGGCCAGCGCCGTGAAGGGAATGACCACGCGCGGCTCTTCGCCGGGGGCCGGTTGATCGCGCTCGATCGTAAAACTTTCGTCGTCGGCCGACACGATTTTACCGCGGAAACGCTTGCGGCTGTCAACCAGGACCGACGTTTCGAACTTGATCAGGTGGCCGGACCAGCGAGTGAAATCGGACTTGCGCACCATCGGCCGGTCGATTCCCGGCGACGATACTTCTAAATGATACTCCCGATCGACCGGATCTTCCACGTCCAGAACCGGCGAGATCGCCGTCGAGATCGCTTCGCAATCGTCCACGGTCATAGTGCCGTCAAGCCGCTCGGCCATGATCTGCAGCGTTGCGCCATTCTGCGAGGACAGGCGCACGCGCACCAGTTGATAGCCCATCGGAATGAGCACGGGCTCGACGATGTCGGCGATGCGCCGATCGATCCCGGTCTCGGTGACCAGGCGTGGTTCCTGTGTGTTTTCTGCCGTTGTCGTATCGGACAAACGATGCTCTCCCAAAACATCGGTAATAAAAAAGAGCGGGTCCTGACGGGCCCACTCTTCATCAACCGATCAAGAATTTGAGGGTCATATACGCTCGATTGTCGGCAAATGCAAGGTATCCCGCTGTCAGGCCTGCAAAACGCGGATTCAGACCGTGAAGTGGTGAAATCCTGCCGATGGCAGCGCTTTTACTTGCCCGGCCTGTCATCTGGCTTAGATTGGGCGTCACAAAGACGATTCAAATCACAGACTAGGGTGGGAAAGCGCGTTGCCGCACAGACTATCGCCATTGGCGCCGTTCAAGCACGATACGTTCCGGGTTATCTGGGTGGCAAGTCTTGCCTCCAATTTTGGCGGACTGATCCAGGCCGTCGGCGCCGCCTGGATGATGACCTCGATTACGGATTCCGTGAACATGGTGGCGCTGGTGCAGGCCTCGACCTCGCTGCCCATCATGCTGTTTTCGCTGATTTCCGGCGCGCTTGCCGATAATTTCGATCGGCGCCGCATCATGCTGGTTGGCCAGTGTTTCATGCTCTGCATCTCGGCACTTCTGACGCTCTGTGCCTATTTTGGCATTATTACGCCCTGGCTGCTGCTGTTATTCACTTTCCTGATCGGCTGCGGCACGGCGCTCAACAACCCTTCCTGGCAGGCTTCGGTCGGCGATATGGTGCCGCGCGACGTACTGCCGGCTGCGGTCGCGCTGAACAGCATGGGGTTCAACATCACCCGCTCGGTCGGCCCGGCGATCGGCGGCGTGATCGTCGCGGCAGCCGGGGCCGCCGCGGCTTTTGCTGCCAATACGCTCAGCTATTTTGCCATCATCTACGCACTGTTGCGCTGGCGCCGCGAAGAAACGCTGTCGGCGCTGCCGCGCGAATCGATGGGCCGGGCGATCTCCGCCGGTCTGCGTTACGTCGCCATGTCGCCGAATATCGGCAAGGTGCTGGTGCGTGGTTTCGTCTTCGGTCTGTCCGCCAGCGCCATTCTCGCTCTTCTGCCGCTGGTTGCCCGCGATCTGGTCGCCGGCGGACCGTTGACCTACGGCATCATGCTGGGTGCCTTCGGCCTTGGCGCCATCGGCGGGGCTCTGCTCAGCGCCCGGCTGCGGGAGCACCTGTCGAGCGAATGGATCGTGCGCATCGCCTTTGCCGGTTTTGCCGTCAGCAGCGTGGTGACGGCGCTCAGCCCCTATGGCTGGCTCACCAGCCTTGCGCTTCTTCTGTCGGGCGCCGGCTGGGTACTGGCGCTGTCGCTGTTCAATACCACCGTGCAGCTCTCGACGCCGCGCTGGGTGGTTGGCCGCGCGCTGTCGCTCTACCAGACCACCACCTTCGGCGGCATCGCTTCAGGCAGCTGGATGTGGGGGCAACTGGCCGAAAGCCACGGCCCGGCAAATGCCTTGATCGTCTCGGCCTGTCTGATGATCGTCGGCGCTGCCATCGGGCTGCGCCTGCCGCTGCCGGAGTTCCAGTCGCTCAATCTCGATCCTCTCAACCGGTTTTCCGAGCCGCTTTTGAAGCTCGACCTCAAGCCGCGCAGCGGCCCAATCGTGGTGATGATCGATTACGAGATCGCCGACGGCGACGTGCCGGAATTCCTCACCGCCATGGCCGAGCGCCGGCGTATCCGCATCCGCGACGGCGCCGGCCAATGGGGATTGATGCGGGATCTGGAAAACCCGACCACATGGACCGAAACCTATCACGTACCGACCTGGGTGGAATATGTCCGCCACAACCAGCGCCGGACACAGGCGGATGCTGAGATTGGCGACCGCCTGCTCGCCCTGCATCGCGGTGATACCGCCCCCCGCGTGCACAGAATGATCGAGCGCCAGACGATTCTTCCTTACGAATATGAGCGCTACAAGCAGCAGATGGACATGCACTGAGCGCTCTGCAGTGTCCGTTATTGCTCGAAAGGCCGGTTTGCAACCCGCATACCGGCCTTTCTTCACTTGCTCCATCAGGTCCAAAAACCGGGAAAGCTGATAATATTCACCCGTATGGTTGACTATAGCCCTTGTTTTGTATATTCAACTGTTAGGGTGAATGAATGGACGAAGATGATCTGTCACGGGTTCTCAAGGCCGCCGGCGATACGACCCGGCGACGCATCCTGACGCTGCTTGTTCAGGAAGGTGCATTGAGAGTGACGGCGCTCGCCGCCCATTTCGACATGTCGCTGAATTCCGTCTCCAAACACATCAAGGTGCTGGAGGAGGCCGGACTTGTCACCCGCCGGACCTTGGGCCGCGAGCATTTCATCGCAGCCGAACTCGATCCGCTGAAGCTGACAGAAAACTGGTTCGCGCAATTGAAGTCCATCTGGGAATTGCGCCTGACGGCGCTCGAAAACCTACTCGTTTCAAAGGATGAAGACAATGAAGGAGCTTGAGCTGACGGTCAGCCGCACAATCGCGGCACCGCGCGAAAAAGTGTTCAACGCCTGGCTTTCACCGGTGATGCTGGCAAAATTCATGGCGGTGCCTTCGGGGGGAGCCGCGCAGTCCAAAGTCACGAACGATCCGGTGAAGGGCGGCCGTTTCTCGATCGTCATGGTGACGGCCGAGAAAGACATCCCACATGCGGGAATCTATCTTGAGATAGACCCGTTCTCACGCCTTGCCTTCACCTGGGAGTCGCCGTACTCGCTCGACGACAGCGTCGTCACCATCGATCTCGCTGAAGTCGATACCGGCACGACGGAAATCACCCTGAAACAGGTGAAATTCAAATCCGAGGAAGCGCGGCGAGGCCACGAACAGGGCTGGACGGCGATCCTGAATCTGCTCGAAACCAGCCTCTCCGCCGCCTGACAATTATGCCGGACGAAATTGAACACGGTTTCGCCCGCTATAGTTTTCCCAACAGGCTTTTTTGCGGGAAACATGTCGGCTCGATGCCGTTCTTTGCCTGCCAGGCGCCGATCGAGCGCCGGGTCTTGTAACCGGCCAGACCATCGGCCTTGCCTATATCATAGCCCTGTTTTTCCAGCGATTTCTGCATCTTCAGGACGTCTGAGCGGAGCATCTTGCCGACATCGCCGAACTCACGCCTGAAAGCGCCGCCACCCGAGGCGATCCGGTCGGCCAGGTTGCCGATGAACAGCGCATAGAGGTCGGAGTTGTTGTATTCCTTGATGACGTAGAAGTTGGGCGTGACGATGAATTCCGGGCCATGGCGGCCGGCCGGGACCAGCATCATGCCATCGGCCTTGGCTTCGCTGGCCGGAAACGCCTTCCCGGAGGCGCGTTCGATGCCATCGGATGCCCATTGCGAGATCGGCTTGGCCAGGTCTGGGCCTTCCTGCGCGCAAGTGACGTTCGCAGGAATATAGACCTCGAAACCCCAGTCGCGGCCACGCTGCCAGCCTTTTTTCGACAGGTAATTGGCGATCGAGGCCAGCGTATCGGGCGTCGATTTCCAGATGTCACGGCGGCCGTCGCCATCGAAATCGACGGCATATTTGAGGAAACTGGTCGGCAGGAACTGTGGTTGGCCCATGGCGCCGGCCCAGGAGCCGCGCATGTCGGCCTCCTTCACGTCGCCGCTGTCGAGAATGTGCAGCGCCGCGATCAGCTCGCGCTTGAACAGATCGCCGCGGGTCGACATGAAGGCCTTAGTGGCAAGCACATCCATAATCGGATGCGGGATTTTCGCCCGGCCGAAGCCGGATTCGCGGCCCCAGATAGCAACGACGATCGGACCTGGAATCCCATAGGTCTTCTCGATCCGCCGGAGCGTCGCAGCATTTTCCTTGGCAAGGGCGCGGCCGGTCGCCGCCAGGCCCTGTAGCCGCTGTTCGGAAAAATAAGCACCGGGCGAAGAGAACTCCGCCTGGCTCTGCTTCTGTTCGCCGGGTGGCTTGCTGCCTGGAGGCACAAGGTCCGGCAGGTCCCAGTTGAGCTTCACATCGGTGAAGGCAGCCTTGAAGGCGGCGGCGGAGATGCCCGATTTCTGCGCCTGCGGCCACAGATCGGTCTGCAGCCATTGGCGGAATTGAGATTCGGTTTCGGCTTTGGAGGCCGCGAGGACGGGGATCGGGGAGAGTGCGAGGATTGCCGCAACTATCATCGTCAGTGTTCGCTGCGCCTTACCCCCCTCTGTCGGCGCCGACATCTCGCCCTCAAGGGGGGAGATTGGCCTCGGACTTATTGCCCGCCTTACCACCGAGGATGCGAGGGAAAAGAATGATCTCCCCCCTTGTGGGGGAGATGTCACCTCCGGGTCTTGCCTGCGGCAAGCCCGAGGACCGGCTCTGTGACAGAGAGGGGTAGGGCTCGGCACATTCAAAAGCGTCCTCAAATCGCCGTCCTCGCCCTCAAGGCCGCTGTCAGCGTGCCTTCATCCAGATAATCCAGTTCGCCGCCCACCGGCACGCCGTGGGCAAGCCGGGTGATCTTGACGCCGAGGCCGTCGAGCTGGTCGGTAATGTAGTGGGCTGTCGTCTGGCCTTCGACGGTGGCGTTGACGGCGATGATCAGTTCACGCACGCCGCCCTTGCTCACCCGCTCGACCAGACCCTTGATGTTCAGGTCGTCGGGCCCGACGCCATCGAGCGGCGACAGCGTACCGCCAAGCACATGATAGGCCGTGTTCATCGCGCTGGCGCGCTCCAACGCCCAGAGGTCGGAGACGTCCTCGACGACGATGATGACCGAATTGTCGCGCCGGTCGTCGGAACAGACGCTGCAGGGATCGATCGTGTCGACATTGCCGCAGCACGAGCAGATGCGCACCTTGCGGTGGGCTTCGCCCATGGCGTCGGCCAAGGGACCCAACAGCTGATCCTTCTTCTTGACCAGATGAAGGGCGGCGCGCCGGGCCGAACGCGGCCCGAGCCCGGGCACCTTTGCCAGGAGCTGGATGAGTTTTTCAATTTCGGGACCGGTGACTCGCTTTGCCATGCGGCGGTTCTACTCCATATCTCCCGGGAACGGAATCGCTGAAAAGAAAGTGCCGCCCATGAAAATCGTCGCCGTCTGCACCGGCAATGCCGAAATCCTGCCCGGTAAATCCTACCGGACCGGCATCTTCAAGCATCCGGTAGAGGCAGGCATCATGATCGACCGTGAGGGATTGATCGGCGACAAGATCTGCAATCGCAAACACCATGGCGGCGTCGATCAGGCCGTCTATGCGCTGGGCTCCATCGATCTTGACTGGTGGTCGAAGGAACTTGGCCGCGCTCTGGAACCGGGAATTTTCGGCGAAAATCTGGTGATCGACGGTGCCGATAGCCGCAAGATTTCTGTCGGCGACCGGTTTGTCATCGAGACGGTCGAGCTTGAGGTCACGTCAGCCCGCATCCCCTGCGCCACATTGGCTGGTCGCATGGACGATCCCGGCTTTGCCAAGCGCTTTGCCAGGGCAGGACGGCCAGGGTTCTATTGCCGCGTTCTCAAGGATGGCGTCGTTCAGGCAGGGGACGCCGTCACCTATCACGCCTATTCCGGTATGCCGGTGCTGATGCCGGAGTTGCTGCACACATACGGCAAGAACCTCTCCGATGAAGACCGCGCCCGCTACATCGCGGCGCCGATCCATTACAAGCTGAGAGCCATGATTAGCGGTTGAGCCGCGTTCGTGCTACTGCCTGCGACCTTAACCATTCGCTGAAGTTCCGCTTCCTTTCAACCCGGCCTCAACCTATGAGAACCCTTGTCGCGCAGGGCATTTTTCCTGATGCGAGAGGTCGATGCCTGTACAGACACAGCGAGAACACAGCGAACTTGGCAATGACAGGGGCGCCGGGACAGCTGCGTCTATGGCTGGAACGTGGCAAGGGTTTTCCACATGAGCGGGTTCACAGGAACTGCAGATTGCTTGGGACGAACGACCGCGATCGTTGCGGCCGCCTTCCTGATGCTGGCGGCCGATGTGAGCGGCGCAGAGGCCGGACAGTGTTCCGCGTCAAGAACCTCGGGCGGTCCCGAATTTTCGCGGCTGCAACGGCAGATCGCGGCCAACCGGGCGTTCCAGGTGAAATATAGCTGTGCTGCCAGCAAAACCTTTGCCTGCCGCGAGATTGCTGGCCGCATCGCGGAAACGAGCGCCCGCCTGGCCGCTCTGTCTGGCGTTTCTCAGCAGGTTTGCGCGAAGCAGGCCGTCGCCGAGCGCGCTCCGCTTCGTCGGCCGGTTCCGGCTGCGGCCCGTGGCGTAATGGCAGGCTACGCTCTGCCAAGGATCAGCGCCAAGATCGAAACACGATGTGTCCGGCTCTCGGACGGCTATTCTTTTCCGACACCCAATTCCGGTTACAACACCGCCGGCGATATGGAGGCGATCGCGGCACAGTGCAAATTCATCTGCGATGATCCGGCGATGGATGTTTACAGGATAACGAGTGCTGGGAATACCGATGAGATGATCTCGGTAACGACGGGTGCACGGTATGCCGAACTGCCGCATGCCGGAGCCTACCGGACGGCATCGCCGCTCAAGACCTGCGACATGAACCGGTTCTACAAGACAGTGCTGGCAAAGACACCGGTTACCGGCGCCGCTGTTTCAGGCACCGGGATCGTCGAGGCGGCGCAATCGGCAGAAGATGCCGTCATGGATGTGGCGCTGCTCGGCGATACCAGCCTTCGTGGCACAACAACCTTCGTGCCCGCGCCGCCGCGCAAAATCCGCATCGTCGGCGCGGCTTTTCTACCTGAAGAATGAGGCGATGCTAAACGCCTAGAAAGGCAGCTTCATGCCGGGCGGGATCGGCAGGCCGGCGGTCAGCGCCTTGGTCTTTTCGGCTGTGATGGCTTCCGCCTTGTCCTTGCCGTCCTTGTGAGCGGCAACGATCAGGTCTTCGAGGATTTCGACATCGTCTTCCTTGAACAGCGACGGGTCGATCTTCAGGCCCTTGAGGTTGCCCTTGCCGTCCATGCGCACGGTGACGAGACCGCCGCCGGAAGAACCATCGACTTCAAGCGCAGAAATCTCTTCCTGCATCTTCTCCATCTTGGCCTGCATTTCCTTGACCTTGCCCATCATGCCCATGATGTCGCGCATCGTCATGTCCTCTTCTGAATGTCTCGATAAATCTAAAACTAGTGCTCGATATCGTCGCCGGGAAGGATGTCGCCATCTGCGGATTCGGCAGCGGCCATGGCCACCGGCTCGTTTTCCTCTTCCGGTTCCGGTCCCTTGATCCGCACGTCGGTGATCTTGGCGCCGGGGAATTTGGCGAGAATGGCGGCAACGTCCGGATCCTGGCGTGCGTCGCTGACGCGCTTTTCCTGCGCTCGCGTTTCGGCCTCAAGGAGAGTCGGCTCGCCGGGCTCGCGGCTGAGGATGACCATCCAGCGGATGCCGGTCCAGTCCTCAAGCTTCTTCTGCAGCTCGGCAACCAGCGTCTTCGGCGCGTCTTCCGGCAGGTTGATTTCCAGCCGTCCGGGCTCCAGATTGACCAGCCGCACGAAACCGCGCACCAGCGTTTTCAGCTTGATATCGCGGTTTGTGCCGCAGAGTTCGGCGATGTCACTGACCGAACGCAGGGCGACCTTGGGTTCGGCTTTGGCAACCGGCGCTTCGATGGGCCGTTGCTCGATCTGTCCGACAGGCATGGCCTGTGGTGGTGCGACGTCCGGCACGGCGCGCAGCATGGTTGCGCCATTGCCGGTTGCCCGCTGCGCCGGCGGCATGTCATTGCCACGCGCCTGGATGGAGTTTCCGCCAAAGGCCTGCGCGCCGCCGCCATTGCCGCCGTTCGGGGCAGATGGCTGACGCGGAGCATCGCCGCTGGAAAGTTCGAGCAAACGCCGGGCTGCATCTTCCGGGGAGGGAAGGTGGGCGGCATGAGCAAGCCGGATCAGCACCATCTCGGCGGCACCGGCCGGGCGCGACGAGCTTTCCGTTTCCGGAATGCCCTTCAACAGCATCTGCCAGATGCGCGACAGCGTGGTCACGGCGATGCCGGACGAAAATTCCGCGCCCCGGGTGCGCTCGATTTCGCTCAGCGACTGATCGTCGACTGCATCGGGAACATATTTCAGCCGGGTGACAAGATGGGTGAAGTCGGCGAGGTCGGTCAGCACCACGGAAGGGCTGGCGCCCGCCTCGTATTGCCCGGCAAATTCATTGAGGGCGGCAGCCACGTCGCCTTTGACGATGTGCTGGAAGAGATCGACGATGCGGGCGCGGTCGGCAAGGCCGAGCATCGAGCGCACGGCTTCGACCTCGACCACGCCGCCACCATGGGCGATGGCCTGGTCGAGCAGCGACAGGCCGTCGCGCGCCGAGCCTTCGGCAGCGCGGGCAATCATCGCCATGGCATCCGGATCGGCCGAAATGCCTTCCTTGCCGAGAATGGTGGTGAACAGGCCGACGAGATCGGACGCGCCGATGCGGCGCAGGTCAAAGCGCTGGCAGCGCGACAGGACCGTGATCGGAACTTTTCGGATTTCGGTGGTGGCGAAGATGAACTTCACATGCTCCGGCGGCTCTTCGAGCGTCTTCAACAGGCCGTTGAAGGCCTGGGTCGAGAGCATGTGCACTTCGTCGATGATATAGACTTTGTAGCGTGCCGAAACCGGACGGTAGCGCACCTGCTCGATGATCTCGCGGATATCGTCGATACCGGTATGCGAGGCGGCGTCCATCTCGATCACGTCGACATGGCGGCCTTCCATGATCGCCTGGCAGTGCTCGCCGGGAATGCGCAGGTCGATCGTCGGCTTGTCGATCTCGGGCGTCTTGTAGTTCAGCGCACGGGCAAGGATGCGGGCGGTGGTGGTCTTGCCGACCCCACGAACGCCGGTCAGCATATAGGCCTGCGCGATCCGGCCTGTCTCGAACGCATTGGTGAGCGTGCGCACCATCGGTTCCTGGCCGACCATCAGGTCGGAGAAATCCTTGGGCCGGTATTTGCGCGCAAGCACGCGGTAGGCGGCGGGTTTTTCGGATGCCGGGATCAGACTATCTTCGCTCATCGCCCTTTTTTCCCCAAGACGGGGCCGCTTGGCTGCAAATCGTGTCCAGGAAGGACAGAAAGAAAAGGGTGGGAGGCTGGCACGATGACCCGTGCCTGGCTCGTTGGGGCTGCTTCCTTCCGGACCTGACCCGGTTGGCGAGTGGCTCGTCCACCACCAACCTCCCGGTTCTCATATCGGCAATATCGAAACCAAATGCAAGCCACGCCTTCAAAAAACTGCTATCGTTGTTGAAACAAAAGAAAAATCACTGTTCCCGGGAGACCCACTTGCCTGCCTTCGAGATTGATGAACGCCTTCAGCGCGATGGATTGCTGATCACGACGCTCGGCCTTTGCCAGTTGCGGATCAACAATGACTGCCGCTGGCCGTGGCTTGTGCTCATTCCGCAGCGTGATGGCGTGTCGGAAATCTTCGATCTGACGCCGCTCGATCAGGCGATGCTGACTTTCGAAACCAACATGGTGGCAGCCGCATTGAAAAAAGCGACAGGGGCAGCGAAGATCAATGTCGGCGCTCTTGGCAATATCGTCCGTCAGCTTCATGTTCATGTCATTGCCCGCAACGAGGGTGATGCCAATTGGCCGGGGCCGGTCTGGGGCTTTGGTTCGGCTGAACCCTGGGACGGCGAGGCGCGCAAGGCATTCGCAGCACGGATAGTGGAAAATCTCTGACCATGACGAAATCGATCTTCGATCTGCACAGCCCGCATCCCGAGCCGAGCACGCTCGTCGCCTTTTCCGAAAATCACCTGGACAGACAATCGGAACATCGTCCCGACGATTGCGTCGAAGTGGCTTTCCGCAAGGACGGCGCTCATGTCTTTGCTTTCTCCAGCGGCAAACTGGTCGTCAAGCATGACGAAAAAATCATCGACCCGCTGTTTGCCCCCTATGAACTGGCCGGTCTGGAACCGGTTCTCGACGATGCCATCCTGCTCGGTTTCCTGCCCAACGGTGAGCCGCGTCTGGCGGTTCCCATCAGCCTCACCGAAGAGACGCTGCCGGAACCCTTCAAACTCGCCGATGGCCGCACACTCTATCGCCAGCAGATGCTGACGGACGAGCTGCTTGGCCAGTTTGCGCAGGCCTCAAGCCTGCTCACCTGGAACGCCACCAATCGCTTTTGTGGCAAATGCGGCTCGGTGATGGAAGGCAAGGCCGGTGGCTACCGGCGCGTCTGCAGCGCCTGCAAGCACATGGTCTTCCCGCGCACCGATCCTGTCGTCATCATGCTGACGATCGATCTGGAGCGTGACCTCTGCCTGCTGGGCCGCAGCCCGCATTTTCCCGAAGGCATGTATTCCTGTCTCGCGGGCTTCGTCGAGCCGGGCGAGACCATCGAAAACGCTGTCCGGCGCGAGACGCTGGAGGAGTCCGGCATTCGCGTTGGCCGCGTGCGCTATCACGCCTCGCAGCCCTGGCCGATGCCGCATACGCTGATGATCGGTTGTTATGCGGAGGCCAAATCCCGCGATATTCATGCCGATGATCAGGAACTGGAAGACTGCCGCTGGTTCACGCGCGACGAAACGGCCGCGATGCTGGCACGCAATACCGGCGTGACGCTGGCGGCAGGGGAGTTGGGGCCGCCGCCGAAGGGCGCTATCGCTCACCAGCTGATGCGCGACTGGCTGGACTGGCCGCGCTGAAACGCAGTCGGCGCCCGCTGATCGCGGACGCCGGCGGTCTCAATTTCATAACTCGAATCAGAAGTTGCGTTGCAGACGGATCGTGCCGCCAATGGCGCTGCCATGGCCGCGCTCGCCGTCGAACTCGGTGTAGTTGATTTCAGGCTGGAATTTCAGGCCCTCCACAACCGCGTAATCGATGTTCAGAGCGGCCGCGAATGTACCGTCATCCTCGTAGGCACCCTGGACGTTCAGCGAAGCCTTGTCCGTCAAGTTGGCAGCAAAGCCACCCCATACGGCCCAGTCACCGAGCCACGGGCCGTAATAATTCAGCCGTCGTGTGCCGCCGGGACCCTTGTCATTGTCCCAATCTGACTGGTAGCCGCCCATCACCCAGGCGGAAAACACATCGTTGAAAGCGACATCGATGCGAATCTTGCCGCCGAAAGCCTCGGCGTTGGTATCGTAACCGCCGATGAAGGCGATGCCTGTGCCTTCATTCTGGAAATAACGCAGACCGCCGATGATGTGCGGAAAGTCATGGCCGTGATACAAGCCCGTGGGTTCGGGAGCAAAGCCGGTATCGTAGCTGCCGGCCCCTTCTTCCAGGCCGATCAGGGCGGAAAAGCCGATATCGCCGCCATAGACATAGCTGATCTGGTTCGTCCGGTCGCCCGTATAGTCGATCACATCGTCGTTGATGATATTGCCCGCGGAGTTCAGCCAGATATCGTAGCGCGAGTCGCCGTAGCCGGCACGAAAGCCAGCAATCTGGATGAACGCGGCATTGAGATAGGTATCGACATCGTTGATGTTGTTTGCGTCGCTGCGCAGTTCGATGAAACTTTCCAGAGTTCCGTATTCTGTGTCGGACTTCGCATCAAACGTCAGCGTGCCGCGGGTGAAGGCATCCCAGCCGTTGCTCTCGCCCGAATAGGGGCTTTCACCATAGTTGGAATCGAAGCGGACGTAGCCGCCGATCTTCAGGCAGGTTTCGGTTCCGGGAATATAGAAATAGCCTTTCCCGAAAGCCTCGCAAACGCGAACATATTCCATGGGTTCTGGTTCGGCGGCGACGATGGCATCGGCGGCCTGCGCCCCGGTGGAGATCATCAAAGCGGCGGAAGAGCAGAGAAGAAGAGTTCTGATTGCCATTATCGACCTTTGCCGCGCCTTTGCTTGGGGCGCCTGTCGTTACCGGGAAGGCATGGCGGGCTTCGAATCAGACAGCGCGCCATGCGACGAACAAGTTCGCCACAAAACAATCACGTTTTCGCTTTCATTTCCAGCCGCTAATTCTCGGGGGGTATTTACAGAACCAAGCGCATTGGATGGGCTGCATAGGAACCCAGTATCCGAACCTTTTCGGAGAAATACCGCAACTCGTCCAACGCTTGGCGGACATTCGCGTCGTCCGGATGCCCCTCGATATCGGCATAAAACTGGGTGGCAATGAATTTGCCGCCGAGCTGATAGCTTTCCAGCTTGGTCATGTTGATGCTGTTGGTGGCAAAGCCGCCGAGCGCCTTGTAGAGAGCGGCCGGGATGTTACGGACATTGAAGACGAATGTGGTCACGATAACTTCGCTGTCCGCCTGCCGCTTGATGTGCTTCGGGTCACGCGAAAGGATCACGAAGCGCGTTACGTTGTTTTCCGTGTCCTCGACATTCTCGGCGACAATGTCCAGCTTGTAGAGATCGGCGGCAAGCCTTGGGGCAAGCGCAGCCATCGACCGGTCGCCCATTTCGGACACAAGCTTGGCCGCGCCGGCGGTATCGCCCGCGACCACCGGCTTCCAGCCATTGGCCCGCACGATCTTGCGGCACTGGCCAAGCGCATGGATATGGCTATGCACGGTGCGGATCTCGTCGCGCGAGACACCCGGAAGCACCATCAGCTGGAAGCGGATCGGCATGAAATACTCGCCGATGATATGCAGCCGGGATTCGGGCAGGAGATGATGGATGTCGGCGACGCGGCCCGCGATCGTGTTCTCGATCGGGATCATCGCGAGGTCGGCTTCACCGTTCTCGACTGCCAGAAAAGCATCCTCGAAGGTCTGGCAGGGCAACGGTTCCATGTCCGGGAACATGTCGCGGCAGGCCATGTCGGAATTGGCGCCGTAGTCGCCCTGAAAGGAAATCCTGTTCGTCTTGGTGATCATCGCAATGTCCAATCAGGCTTTGACAGAAAGAAAACGCCGGGCCTTTTCCAGGTCGGCGGGGGTGTCGACCCCAAGCGGTATCGATTTGACGATCTCTGCATCGATGCGCATGCCGGCCTCAAGCGCCCGCAACTGCTCCAACGATTCGCGCTTTTCCAGCGTTGAAGGCGGCAGCGAGACGAATTTTTCGAGCGCGACACGCCTGTAGGCGTAGAGACCGATGTGATGGTAGAGCGGGCCGTTGCCATGCGGCGCGGTAGCGCGGGTGAAATAGAGCGCCTTCAGCCGCGTCTGCGACAGCGGCGATCCGACAACCTTCACGACGTTGGGATTGGTCTTTTCGTCCTCGTCTTCGATCTCGACAGTCAGCGTGGCGATATCGACATCCGGGTTTTCCAGCGGCCGGAGCGCAGCGCGAATGGTTTCCGGTTCGATGGTCGGCAGATCGCCTTGCACATTGATGACGATCTCGGCCTTGCGCTCCGGGTCGCTTTTCAACAGCGCCTCGTGGATGCGGTCTGAGCCGGACTGATGGTCGATGCGGGTCATGACTGCCTCGAAACCTGCAGCGGTCACAGCATCGAACACGTCCTGATGATCGACGGCGACAACGATCCGGCCGGCTTGCGCGTCCTTCGCTCGCATGGCGACCTGGACGATCATCGGCAGGCCGCAGATGTCGGCCAGTGGCTTGCCCGGCAGCCGCGTCGAGGCCATGCGCGCAGGGATCAGAATCAGGGTTTTGTCCAAATTGTCGCTGTTCATGCTTAGGCCTTCAAAACGTGCCGGAAAAGTGTCAAAAGGACTCAAGACCGGGGCTTATAATGTCTGTTGCAACGCAAAGCCAAAAGACATAGGTTCCGCGCGATTTCAAGAGAGGCTGGCGTTTTGTTCGCGCCGGTTGCAAGGGGAGCATTTGCGGATGAACTCATATGTAAACATGGGCGTGGGTGCCTTGCTCGGTACGGTCTTTGTTTTGATGTCCGTGTCGATTGCATCGGAAGGCATCTTCCATTCGGAAGTTCCCGAGAAGGAAGGTTTCGCCATCATCGCCGAAGAGGGCGGTTCGGAAGCTGGCGCTGGCGCCACGGCAGAGGTCGAAGTGGATATCAAGCCGCTGCTGGCAACGGCCGATGCATCGGCCGGCGAGACCGTCTTCAAGAAATGCGCAAGCTGTCACACCGTAGATAAGGGAGGGGCCAACAAGGTTGGTCCTAACCTGTGGGGTCTTGTCGAACGTCCGATCGCTTCGCATGAAGGCTTTGCCTATTCGGCGGGCATGAAGACATTTGCCGAATCCAACAAGACCTGGACCTACGATCACCTGAGCTTCTTCATCGAAGCGCCGAAGAAGCACGTTCCCGGCACCGCGATGGGCTTTGCCGGCGTCAAGAAGCCGGATGAGCGCGCCAACCTGATTGCCTGGCTGCGTGAGCATGCCGATACGCCGGTGGCGCTGCCGTCCGCAACCGCTGCAGCAGCGCCTGCCGCTGAAGGCGAAGCTGCAAAGCCGGCTGCCGAAGCCGAGGCCGCCAAGCCTGCAACGGAAGCCGAAGCTGCAAAGCCGGCAACTGAAGGTGAGGCAACGAAGCCTGCTACCGAGACCGCGCCTGCGCCATAAGGGCATGTCCAGGGCAGCAGTAGATTGAACAAAGCCCGGCCGATGCGCCGGGCTTTTTCATGTCAGAGGTTTCTCGGCCCGGTAGGGCCGCTGCCGCTAAAGCAGGATATAGGCCCAGGCAGAAACAGAGATGACGCCGAGTGCGGTGGTGATGGTGATCGTCGATGATGCAAGGCCGTGACCGACGTTGAAATGATTGGCAATCAGCCAGGCATTGACACCGGTGGGTACCGATGAGGTCAGCACCAGTGCTGCCGTCCAGTTGCTGTTGAGCCCGAGCAGCTGGCAGGCGCCGTAGACCGCTGCTGGCAGGACGATCAGCTTCAGCGTGCTGGTGACCGAGGCAAGGCCGGTATTGCCGGCGAGGCCGTATTTGTCGACCGCCATGCCGATCGAGATCAGAGCCGCCGGGGCGGCCACGCCTGCCAATTGATCGACAACGACCTTGACCGGGCCGTCGAGCGGCATGCCGGTGAGGTGAAACAGCGCCCCAAGCGCCAGCCCGATGACCAGGGGATTGCGCGCAAGATTACGCAATATGCCTTTGAGGAGCTTGAGCGGGCTCTGCCCCGGCTTGCCGCTGGTCTTGCGTTCGGCTCGCTCCATCAGGACCGTTCCGGCGATCATCATGACAGGCAGATGCACCGACAGCAGAATGGACAAGGCGACGACTCCTTCCTCACCGACGCTGCGCGAGACCAGCGGCAGGCCGATGAAAACTGTATTGGCAAAGGCGGAGGAAACTCCGGCCAGCACGCCAATGCGCGCATCCTTCTTGAAAAACAGCGTCGCTGCAAAATGCCCCAGCGTCCATGTCACGGCGACACCGGAGAAGTAAGCAACCCAGAGCGGCCAAGGCGAGCCATCCTTGAAATCGGCTTCGGCAATGGTGCGGAACAACAGAACTGGCACCGCGACCCGGAACACGAAATCGCCGAGCGCGTCTCCCACGGATGCCTTCAGGTAATTCATCCGGACGATCAGCCAGCCGAGCAGGATCAGGACGAAAATCGGCACGACATTCAGGAAGACATCGGACATCAGGCGTAGCCTCTTGGCAAAGTGAATGTTCGCCATAGACCCATTCACCCGGCTGTCGCAACCCGGCACGGTGCAACTATCGGATGAGGCGCATACTTCACGCAAGCCTCATGTGCCAGAGTGCAGAAGGAGGTTGCCAGATGATTGAAAAATGGTGGCAGGACCCGGTCATTCTCGAACTCGACGGGATAGGACGTTACCGCGTCATTCGTAACACGCGCGAAGCAGCGCAATGCCTTCTCGACAAGTGGCCGGTTCATGACGGTACGGCCTATAAGGCGGCGGTCCAGACGTGCCGCTATGTTTTACGCGGCGAGCAGCCGGTGGACTATGCCCGTCAGGACTTCATCGCTGCGGCCGTCGAGGCCTTCATTCATGTGCAGCCGGGCGCCTGAAGACCCTTTCGAGAGTTCTTCAAAAAGCGGAACATTCGGGAAAAGCTCGCGTTGTCCCCCCGGAAGGACAATTGCCATGCACAAGCAGATCTACATTCACCAGGATGATCATTCGGACCTTACCGATGACGAACTGGCCAGCAAGGTCATGCGCTATATTCAGTACTCGGTGCTGATTGATACGTCGGGCCTGTCTGTAATGGCTGTGGGTCGCACGGTTATTCTCAGTGGCTACGTGTCCTGTGCAGCCGAAGTCGGCTGCATCGAGCAGGCGGCCGCGTCCGTAATCGGCGTGCACCTCGTCGAGAATACGGTCGAGGTGATGCAACGTTGAGCGGGTGTTTTCAGCGCCGGTGACCGGCTTTGCCGAGGAAACCTGGCATGTTCCGGGAATTCCTTAGGCGCATAAAAGCCGGCTCGCGATCGGCAGCCGGTGTCTCGTTTTCGCTGACGGTTAGATGAAATTGTGCTCAGAGCGCGCCACCGGTTACCGGGTTGACTACCGGTCTTTCGCTTTCGTCCTTGCTACCCGCCGGTTGGATCATCGGCGGCGCTTTTGATTTTTCGTCGGCATGCGAAGGCTTGCCCGGCGGCCGGTGAACATCGCGGGGCTTCTTCTGCTCCGGTGTTACGTTGCTATCGTCGGTGGACATCAAAGCGTCCTCACGCCATGCCAGCGGGGTCGCCGGCCGGCAAAAGGGCGGGATTCAACACGGGGTCGTTGGGATTTTTCGTGTCGCCCTTATCGATCACTGGCGGCGCTACAGGTTTCTCCTGGGAACGATCAGGAAGTCCGGGGCTGGATTGCGGTCCGCGCGGGCCGTCGTCTTCTGGCACGAGGATTGTTGTCGGCATGATCATTCTCCTTTGTCGGAGTAAAACGATGCCCGGCGGTGGATGGTTCCAAAAAGAGTTTGCTCCGGAAGTCGGACATCAAACTGTTTCGCGAAGGAGTGCAAATATGTCCGGCCGAGAGGGCCGCTGTTCCTAGTTCAAGGGAGCTTTTTCACTCTGCAAATTCCCACCGACATCCGCCTTTTTCTTTTTCTTCGGAGGTGTCGTCAGGTTTCCGGAAATAAGATCGACCGGTGTAGCAACGGTCGTTGCGGCGACCTTGCCCACGGTGTTTACCGTACCGGCTACGATTGCCGTGATGCCGTCCCCAATGCCGACATCGGAATCCGTCAGGGTCTGACCGGTCACCAGCCGCTGGCCGATGAGCTGAACGATCTCGGGACTCTCGGCAAATTTCCCGTGATTGAGGCGATCGGTGGATTTCACCTTCGTCAGATCGACCACCGTGATGCCGGCCTCTTCAAGTTTGGTCTTGTAGGGTTCTTCCGCCGGATTGATCTGTCCGAGCCGCTGCACATCGCCGGAAATATAGCGCGACAGCGCCAGAGCCCGATCATCCTGCGAGACGAAGATGGTGAAATTGGGTTTGTTTGCGCCGAGCTCGGTCCATTGCCTTGAGAAGACGTCGACATCGATATCCGGAGAGGCGAGAACGATGTTTTCAATCTTCTTCGGAAGACCACCGTCGCGGATCGCCATTTGGCGGATTGATTCCATCGCCAGCCAGGTTCCCATCGAGTGGGCAAGGATGGTGATGTCCTTGATGTTTTTGTCCGCGACCAGTGCCTTCAGCGTGTTTTCCAGCGAGGTGCGTGAGTAGTTTGTGCTTTCCTTGTCGTAATTGTAGTCGAACACCTTGGCACGGGACGGCCATGTGAAAAGGACAGGCGTCACGTTCGCGCCGGAATCATGGACGATCTGAGCAAAACGGAAGACCGAATCCTCATAGGTATTGTTGAAGCCATGGATGAAGACCATCGCATGGCCGCCGTTGGAGTGCTTGCGCACCCATTCATGTCCATCCTCAATAGTTTCCAGTGGCTTGACGCGCACGACGGCAAAGTCAGTCTCCGGATTCGGCGGTAGCTTCTTCGGCCATTGCACTGTTCCGGAGGCGCGAACCTTGTCGGATGGAATGGAAACGGCAACGTCCGTGATCGTTGGGTGCGGGCTGCGTTCCCCGGTAAATAGCGTTGCCGGATCGTCAGATGGAAGCCGGCTGGTTGCCACCAGCATATCCACGACAGCGTTGCCCTTGGGCTCGGCAGCCAGATTGAGCGGCTGCATAACGCCTTTAGCGTGGCCACCGCAGGCGGTAAGCGTTGCAACCAGAGACAGGGTGATGGTCACGCGCCCGAGGAAACCCCGGGATGAAGACGTAACAGGCATGCCGATTAGTACAGAGGTCATGGATACGCTTCCGACAAGAACACAAGATTTGACAAGGCAGCCTGGAATTGTGACTTCAACTCAGTCCACAGTCGGCTCTCGCCGTCAAGACTGAACAGGACAACTTGGGCGGTCCAGCTGATCCATGACACAGGTTCGTATTGTATTTTTGACACAGCCGGGTGACATCGGCGTTGCCGGGCCAATTTGACCCGGCAGTCCACCGCTTATCCGGATAGACCCTGTAACCCCAGTGCCGCATTCTGGCGCAGGTCCGTGATCGCGGTCCTCAGTTCGGCCTCTTCCCATCCTGCCGCCAGGCCGCCCTCGATCAGCTGTGCCTCCACATCCGCTTCCGTCAGCGCTTCCTCTTTCGACAAGTGTTCGAGTGCCACCTGCAGCGCTTCTTCACAGTCGAGCGCGCGTTCCGGATGGCCAATCGGGCGTTTGGGGGATGCGATATAAGTCATGCTCATTTCTCCTTGGCGGTGGCGTCGAGGCCGTACTGGAAATTTGCGTTGAAAGCAGACTGTCGATTGCCGTCATGGTGTAGCGCAGGCGCGTGCGTGCGCAAAGCTGAACTTGCTGCGAGCCATAGTGTCGTTCACTGCCGGGTAGGGATGAAAACCTGAAAGCCGGGAAGATGTCGATCCAGTGAAGATGACAAAATTCTAAGTGGTATTTTTGATCGCTGGACACTCTCGACACCCGGATCGGAATGCTCCATTTTCAGAATGGCTCCTTCCGGTATCATGGGCTAGCCAAAGCGTTTTCGGCGCGTTCTGGGTGCTGCCTGGCGTGAAGAAGTTGAAGTACAGTAGCGTTGCATCCGAATCGAGACACTCAACCCGGACGGCGACCGCCGTTTAAGAGGCGCTCCTTATGGCAAACCGGCTTCTCGTGATGTTTCTCGTGCTGTGCGGATCGGCCGGCATTGTATTTGGTTCCGGGCCTGCCTTGAGCCAGGACCACGCCTCGCTGCTGGGCAAATTCACGGATGATTTCGACGCGATGGAAAAGCGTCGGCTGGTGCGCATCATCGTGCCTTTCAGCAAGACCATCTACTTCATCGACAAGGGCGCTCAATACGGCACCGCGGTCGATTTCGGCACCGAGTTCCAGAAGGTCCTCAACGCCAAGACGAAGAAGGAGATCGACAAGATGCGCGTCGCCTTCGTTCCGGTAGCGCGCGACGAGCTGATCACCGCCTTGAACGAGGGGCGTGGCGATATCGTCATGGCCAATCTGACAATCACGCCTGCAAGACAGGTGGAGGTCGATTTCTCTGCACCGCTTTACGCCAAGGCTTCGGAGGTTCTGGTGACAGGTCCCGGCGCAACGGGCGTCAAAAGCCTGGATGATCTCGCCGGCAAGGAAATCCGCCTTCGTCCTTCCAGCAGCTATTACGAGCATCTGGCGGCGATCAATGAAAAGCGGAAGGCGGAGGGAAAGCCGGAAATCACGCTGGTTGCGATGGACGAAAATCTGGAAGACGAAGACCTGCTCGAAATGGTCGACGCGGGACTTCTGCCCTGGACGGTGGTCGATGACTACAAGGCGACGATCTGGAAGAACGTGTTTCCCAATCTCACCGTGCATCCGGATATCGCCGTCAATACCGATGGCGAGATTGCCTGGGCGATCCGCAAGAATAGCCCGCTTCTGAAGGCCAAGCTCGATGCTTTCGCCAACGATCACAAGATCGGCACCACCTTCGGCAATATCCTGAAGAACCGCTTTTACAAGAGCGACAAGATGGTGCGCCGTGCCTATTCGCCCGCGGAGATGGAGAAATTCACCAAGCTCGTCGATATCTTTCGCAAGCATGCCGGCGAATATTCCTTCGACTATCTGATGGTGATCGCCCAGGGCTATCAGGAATCGCAGCTGGACCAGTCGCGGCGCAGCCCGCGTGGCGCTGTCGGCATCATGCAACTGCTCCCGACGACTGCCGCCGACAAGGCGGTCGGCATCAAGGATATTTCAAGCGCTGACCGAAACGTCGAGGCCGGCAACAAGTACCTTCGCCACCTGATCGATACCTATATCGCCGATCCAGCCCTGCCGCCGCGCGAACAATTGCTCTTCGCGTTTGCGGCCTACAATGCCGGGCCGGGCAACCTGCGTAAATTCCGCGCCAAGGCAGCCGAGATGGGCCTCGATCCGAACCGCTGGTTCGGCAATGTCGAAAACGGTGCCGCCGCCATCGTTGGACGGGAAACCGTTCAATATGTCAGCAATATCTACAAGTACTACATCGCCTACGACATGCTGGCCGAACATGCGCACATGGGCGACAAGCACACCACTGAAGCCAAGAGCGCTGTCGAGTAGCCTTTCCAGGAGTCTCCCAATGACATTGAAGATTTTCCTCGCACTGGCTGCCATGGCGCCGTTTGTCACCCCGGCGACGGCACAGGATTCGGGAGCCGACCTCGCCAAGAAACTCTCCAACCCGATTGCGTCGCTCATCAGCGTTCCATTCCAGTTCAACTATGATCATGGTTATGGCCCGCTCGATGGCGACAAGGCGACGCTCAACATCCAGCCCGTCATACCGATCTCACTGAACGAGGATTGGAACCTCATATCCCGAACCATCCTCCCGGTGACGTGGCAGGACGACATCGCGGGGCCTTCGGGAACCCAGTTCGGCCTCGGTGACATCGTCCAGAGCTTCTTTCTGTCTCCCGCGAAACCGGCCGAAAGCGGCATCATATGGGGGGCCGGTCCCGTGTTCCTGATTCCGACAGCGACAGACGATCTGCTTGGCGGCGAAAAATGGGGAGCCGGCCCGACAATCGTAGCGCTCAGGCAAGATGGGCCATGGACTTACGGCATCCTTGCCAACCACATCTGGTCGTTCGCGGGCAACAGTGATCGCAGCGATGTCAGCAGCACCTTCCTGCAGCCCTTCCTTTCCTACACGACATCCGACGCCTGGACGTTCGCCCTGAATACGGAGTCAACGTATGACTGGAAGGCTGAACAGTGGTCGGTTCCGATAAATTTCACCGTCTCCAAGCTTGTCACCATCGACAAGCAGCCAATCAGCTTCACCGCTGGACTTCGCTACTGGGCGGAAGCTCCTGAAAATGGACCGGAAGGCTTGGGTGTCCGGCTCGCGGTGACATTCCTGTTTCCGAAATAGCGGTACTGGAACATCATTTGAGCGAGTGGCCGGGATGCAGTCGAGGGCGCTCCGGCAAGGAGCGGCTGTAAACGGCTCGCACGCCGGCTGTGCATAAGATTACGGAGAAACTATCCCACGATGGATCAGTCAGTGTCCAATCTGGTGGCGATCACGTCACGTCACGTCACGTCAAAGGGATGAATGGCGGACAGAGCGGGATTCGAACCCGCGATACGCTCTCACGTATACACACTTTCCAGGCGTGCGCCTTCAACCACTCGGCCACCTGTCCGTTTTGTCAATCGCACCGGCGGTTGGGGCCGGTGGATTAGAGACAAGCGCTTGCTTTCTCCTGAGAACCCCGTTCGGCTGGGCCAAACCGGGTGAGCCGCGGGCGAAAACCTGCGGACCGGCGCGATATATACCGAGGAACTCGGTGGGATCAACTGATTTCTGACAGTTTTTTGACTTCTTGCGATCCGCGCCTGCGAAAAGGTGGGATTGCGCTTGCTCCAGCCTGTGCTTATTGCTTGCTGAGCCCGGCCAATACGGCGGTAGAGTGGAGGCGGAATGCGGTTTTTGCTGCGGTTTGCGAGTTTTCTGGCGCTTGTCATGGGGGTTCTCGTTGCATCTGTCGATGCCATCCAGTCGGTCTCGGCATCGCAACCGGTGTTGACGCCATTGGCGGCGGCGCTTGCGGCAGGCGGGTCCTCGACGCAGTCGCTGGTGCAGAGCCTGGAGCGGCCGCATGCGAATGGTGCGTTTCTCGATCCGCTGATCCGTTGGTCTCTGCAGCAACCGGCTTTTGCCTTCTTCCTGCTGATCGCGCTGATCCTTTGGGTAATAGCCTACAAGCGGCGGTCCGTTGCCGGCCGGTTCTCGGCTTGAGTAAGCAAAGCCGAGTGTGAACCGGCAAAAAAGTCAGTTCTCTTTCCGCTAGCGTTGTTTTCTACGCGCCGAGCGTGCGTCTGCCGGTCTGTCACCTCTAATCCCCCGCCCGGCATGGTGAAAAGGACACAACGCCCGACAAACGATGGGGTTGCGGGCTTTTCAGCAATTGCAAAGATGCTGGATTTCGAATAGTAAAACTTGAATATAAAAAGTAGGTTTTACTCCGACCTGTAGCGACAGCCGATTCTACCGAGACCTCATGACCTTTCAACCGCGCATGAACAACAGGATTTCCGGGTTTTCCGTCATTGGCGGCCTGAACCGGCGCGAGTGGAACGGTATTGTTGCGGATCTCTGGGACGTCGAATGCGCGCCGGCCGCCGGCGGATTTTATGTGGCAGATGATCCGCGGCTGTTCATCGTGCTTGATGCCAAGGGCGGCGGGCGGCGTAATATCCGGCTGCGTCAGGCGCATCAGGCTGTCGCGGAAGACAGCCGCCGGCAGATGATTTCCTATATTCCGGCCGGCATGGAGTTGTGGGCCGAGATGGTCGATGTGAACTACGTCCGCCATCTCGATCTGCATTTTAACGCGGAGGTCCTCAGCCGCAGGCTGATGGAGGACGTCGATACGCGCAAGCTGGATACGCCGCGCTTGATGTTTTCCGAACCGCGTTTCCTGGTTCTGGCCGAGCTGATCGCTGCCGAATGCGCGAACCCGCAACCGTTGCACGATCTCTATGGCGATGGCCTGTCCGTTGCGCTGTTCGTCGACGTGATGAAGCTTGGCCCGGTGCGAACGCGCAAGCGCAGCGAACTGGCATCCTGGCAGTTGCGCCGTTCCATCGAGTATATCGAGGAAAATTGCCTGCGCGGTATCCGGATGGAGGAACTGGCAACCCTCACGGGCCTGTCCCAGTCCTATTTCAGCCATGCCTTCAAGGCTTCGACCGGCCTGCCACCGTATCAATGGCAGATGAAGGCGCGTATCGAGCGGGCCAAGCAGTTGATGCTGAAAGGCGAATTGCCGATGAGCGGGGTTGCTGCGGAAACGGGCTTTGCCGATCAGGCGCACTTTACCCGTGTGTTCCGCAAATCGGTCGGTGCGACGCCCGCCATGTGGGCAAAAAGCCAACGGTTTTGAGCATTTGCGCTTTGCCTGGGCATAATGCGGAATATGGACCAGAAACGTTCAAGAACCGCAGCCAGAGACAATCCGAACTCATCATAGTTGAGCTAAAGACTCCGCTTATATTCATGGACATGCCGGATCACGTGCCGCCGACGGGGGCGAAGACGCCCGGTTTCAAGCTGGGGTGACGAATTCATGCAGATCAAGGGGACTGGTCTCTATCGGGTGTTGATGGCGAGCGCGGCTGTTGCGGCGATCACCGGAGTACAGCCGGCACATGCACAGGACGCGGCAACGGGCAGTGCCACGGCGTTGGAGCGACTGACCGTTGAAGGCGGCAAGGGCGGCAAGCCCAGCGAGGGCGAGGCAACCGGCCCCGTTGATGGCTACGTGCCGAAGGCAACGGGTACGGGATCGAAGACCGCAACGCCGGTTTCGGAAATTCCGCAATCAGTGTCGATTATCGGACGCAAGGAACTGGACGATCGCGGCGTCGTCACCAAGATCGACGAGGCGCTGCGCTACACCGCTGGCGTTTCGACCGAGCCCTTCGGCAGCGACCCCGACACCGACTGGTTCTATATCCGCGGCTTCGATGCGACCCAGACCGGCGTCTTTCTTGATGGTCTGAACCTCTATTCCTACGGCTTCGGCGGTTTCCAGACGGATGCCTACATGATGGAACGTGTCGAGATCCTGAAAGGCCCGGCCTCCGTTCTCTATGGCGGCTCGAACCCCGGCGGTATCGTTGATCTCGTGCGCAAGCGCCCGCAGGCGGAGCCTGCCTATTCCACCGAGATCGGCATCAACAATTTCGGCAACGCCTTCTTCGGCTTCGATGCCAATGACAAGGTGAATGCCGACGGAACGATCACTTACCGCATTACCGGCAAGATTGCTGGTGGCGATAATTATTCGGATTTCTCCGAGGATTTGCGCGGCTTCATCATGCCGCAGATCACCTATGCGCCGGACGATGCGACATCGCTGACGGTGTATGCGATCGCCTCCGCCTTCGATCAGACCCATGTCGGCAACGGTTTTCTGCCCTACGAGGGCACGGTGACCAATGCGCCGTTCGGCAAGATCGACCGCGACCTGTTTACCGGCGAGCCGGATCACGATTTTGGCCGTTACGACCAGCAGATGTTCGGCTACGAATTCTCCCACGAGTTCGACAATGGATGGAAGGTCTCGCAGAACCTGCGCTACAGCCATCTCGATAAGGCTGAGGAGCTGGTCTATCCCTACGCCTATACCCCGACCTATGATCTGGCCCGGCTTGGCTTCAAGCATGATACGTCAGTCGATAGCTTCAGTGTTGACAACCGCGCTGAGAAGGAATTCTCGACCGGACCGCTCAATCACTCGCTGCTACTCGGCCTGGATTACAAGAATTTCAAAATCGACCAGACCCAGGCTTCAGCATTTCCTGGCCCGGACCTCGACCCGACCGACCCGGTCTACGGTGGCACTCTGCCTGCGTACTTCACCTATCTCGACGGTGTCACGCGGATGAAGCAGACTGGCGTCTATGCGCAGGATCAGATCCGGTTTGGCGATGGTTGGCTGGTCACGCTGAATGGCCGCTACGACTATGTCGATATCGACAATGCTTCCCGGCTTGCGACAGGTTCCTACAGCACCACGGATAGCGCGGTGAGCGGCCGTGCCGGCCTTGCCTATGAGTTCGACAACGGCCTGACGCCGTATGTTTCGGCGGCTACCTTCTTCAATCCTCTGGTCGGAACGGCATTCACCGGCGGGGCGCTTGAGCCGGAAGATGGCCACCAGATCGAAGGCGGCATCAAGTACGAGCCGACCTTTATCGATGGCCTGTTCACGGCCTCCGTCTATCATATCGTCAAGAAGAACGTGGCGCTGACCCGTCCCGATTTCCTGCAGGAACAGCTTGGCGAAGTGACCTCCACCGGTCTGGAACTGGAAGGCAAGGTCAATCTCAATCAGAACTGGAGGCTGATCGGCTCCTATACCTATAACGATCTGGAGGTCACCGAAGATCTCAATCCGGCGCTGATCGGCAACCGGCCGTATCTGATCCCGGAACACCAGGCGGCTCTTTGGGTCGAATATCTGGTAACCGATGGCGCGATGGAAGGTGTCAGCATCGGCGGTGGCCTACGCTATCAGGGCGAGTCTTTCGCCGATATGGCAAACACCGCCAAGGTTCCGGACGCGGTCGTCGCGGACGCTGCGATCCGCTACGAAAAGAACGGCTGGGGTGCAGCCCTCAACGTCACCAACCTGTTCGACAAGGAATACGTCAAGGGTTGCCAGGGCCTGTTCACCTGCGGCTACGGCGACCAGCGGACAGTGACGCTGAAGCTCAGCAAGTCCTGGTAGCGCAGGCCAGAGAGAAAATATTGAAAGTCGCGGCGCCTGGGTGCCGCGGCTTTTTCGTTTACGGCAGGCGTGGACGGCCTACGGACGGAGATTGCCCACCAGCCAATTTGATGATTTTGCCGGTTTTTTGAGCCATTTACCTTTTTTTACCAATTGAAAAATTTCGGGTGAATTTTGATTTGAGGCATGCAAGGATGCGCCCCAGCCAAACATCCCCTAAAAAGGGAGTGGTGGTTCCGCAGACATGCTCCCGAAAGAGGAGCTTGCGGGAGGACCCAACAAGATCAATAGCAACAACAGGGCTGCACAATGAAAAAAACCCTCCTCGGTCTCTTTGCCTTTTCGATGATGTCGGCCACGGCTCTTGCTGCCGACGTTAAGCCGGCGCTCATTTTCGATCTCGGCGGCAAGTTCGACAAATCCTTCAACGAAGCAGCCTTCAACGGCGCGGAAAAGTTCAAGACCGAAACCGGCATTGAATACCGCGAGTTCGAAATCAGCAACGACGCCCAGCGCGAACAGGCGTTGCGCCGCTTCGCCGGCGACGGCAACAACCCGATCGTGGTTGTCGGCTTCAACTGGGCGCCGCCGCTGGAAAAGCTGTCGGCTGAATATCCGGACACCAAATTCGCCATCATCGACACCGTCGTTGAGAAGCCGAACGTCAAGTCGATCGTCTTCAAGGAGCAGGAAGGCTCGTATCTCGTCGGCGTTCTCGCCGGTCTCGCTTCCAAGTCGAAGACCGTCAGCTTCGTCGGCGGCATGGATGTTCCGTTGATCCACAAGTTCGCCTGCGGCTACATCGGTGGCGCCAAGTCCACCGGCGCTGATGTCAAGGTGCTCGAAGCCTATACGGGCACCACGCCGGATGCCTGGAACGACCCGGTCAAGGGTGGCGAAATCGCCAAGTCGCAGATGGATCAGGGTTCTGATGTTGTCTATCACGCTGCCGGCGGTACCGGCGTTGGCGTGCTGCAGGCGGCCGCAGATGCTGGCAAGCTCGGCATCGGCGTCGATTCGAACCAGAATGGCCTTCAGCCGGGCAAGGTCCTGACCTCGATGCTGAAGCGCGTCGATGTTGCCGTCTATGAAGCCTTCAAGGCTGCCAAGGATGACAAGTTCGAGTTCGGCACGTCGAACCTCGGCCTCAAGGAAGATGGCGTCGGCTTTGCGCTCGATGACAACAACAAGGCGTTGATCACCCCGGACATGCTGACTGCGGTCGACAAGGTCAAGGCTGATATCATTGCCGGCACGGTTCAGGTTCACGACTACATGTCGGATGAAGCCTGCCCTTATTGATCTCGTGTGATTGAATGAAAGAAGCCGCCGGTCCTTTGGGCTGGCGGCTTTTTCGTGTCATGAGGAAGGTAAGTAGCCGGCTCAGTAATGCGGCGGCCGGGTATTCGCCGGCGCTTCCAGGCTCTGCTCTTCAAGGCTGAGAAAGCGCTCGGTCAGCCGGTCGAGTTTGGCCCGGATTTGCTCGACCACAGTCCATTGCTGCGTCAATTGATCGGACAGTTCTTCGATCGTCTTCGCTTGGTGTGCGATCGTCTCCTCAAGGCGGGTGATACGTTCGCTGTCGTTGCTCATGGTTTTTCCTTAAGGCAGCCTCGTGTTCGATGCATTCCCTATCATATCCACATGATCGATACAGTCTGCGGTCCGGCTATATTGCGTTTCGTCCGGAAGTGCGTAAATCGCGCTGGACTCTCCCGAATGAACTGGGAAGAGTAGATGGGCTTTCGATTTTTTGACTTACGCGTCGGGAATTCGATGCTAAACTTATACCAATTGGTAAAAAAATCGATGCCCGGACTACCGCTCTCAAGGCGGAGGAAACCGGGCCGACTTGGGGAACATGGGTCAATATGAGCGATATTGCCATTGAGTTGCGTGGTATCGACAAGAGCTTCGGCCTTGTCCATGCCAACAAGAATATCAACCTGACCGTCCGCAAGGGCACCATTCACGGCATTATCGGTGAAAACGGCGCCGGTAAATCGACGCTGATGTCGATCCTTTACGGCTTCTACCAGGCCGACAAGGGCGATATCATCATTGATGGCAAGACCGTGACGATCAAGGATCCGAACGCGGCGATTGCCAGCGGTATCGGCATGGTGCACCAGCATTTCATGCTGGTCGAAAATTTCACCGTGCTCGAGAATGTCATGCTCGGCGCCGAAGAAAGCCAGATCCTCAACACCAGTATTTCCAAGGCCCGCGTCGAGCTGAAGCGGCTGGAAAAGGAATATGCGCTGGAGGTCAATCCGGATGCGCTGATCGAGCAGTTGCCGGTCGGCCTGCAGCAGCGCGTCGAAATCCTCAAGGCCCTCTATCGCAAGGCCGATATCCTCATTCTCGATGAGCCGACGGGCGTTTTGACGCCGCCGGAAGCCGACCATCTGTTCCGCATCCTTGGCCAGCTGAAGGACCAGGGCAAGACGATCATCTTCATCACCCACAAGCTGCGCGAGATCATGGCGATCACTGACGAAGTCTCCGTCATGCGCCGCGGCGAGATGGTGGCGACGCGCAAGACCAAGGAAACCTCGGTCGAGGAACTGGCCGAACTGATGGTTGGCCGCCGCGTGCTGCTTCGCGTCGAAAAGGGCGCGGCCAATCCGGGTGAGGTGAAACTCGCGGTGGAAAACCTGACGGTGCGTGACGGTCGCGGCGTCACCATGGTCGACAACGTTTCCTTCAATTTGCGCGCCGGTGAAATCGTCGGCATTGCCGGTGTTGCCGGCAATGGCCAGTCGGAACTTCTGGAAGCAATCTCGGGCATCCGCAGGGCGGTCAGCGGCAAGGTGCTGCTGAACGGCAAACCGATCGACGTGACCGGCCATGTCGACCCGCGCGAACTGCGCGACCGCGGCCTCGGCCATGTTCCGGAAGATCGCCATCATGTCGGGCTGGTGTTGAAGTTCGAGGAGGCCGAAAACGGCATTCTCGGCTATCACCATGAAAAGCGCTTCCTGAACGGGGTGTTTCTCAACACCAAGGCGATCCAGGCGGATGCTGAGGAGAAGATCAAGAAATACGACATCCGGCCGCCCAATCCACGGCTGAAGACCGCCAATTTTTCTGGCGGGAACCAGCAGAAGATCGTGCTGGCGCGCGAAATGGAGCGCGGCCCGGATGTGCTGATCATCGGCCAGCCGACACGCGGTGTCGATGTCGGCGCCATCGAATTCATCCACAAGCGGATCATCGAGATGCGCGACCAGGGCATGGCTGTTTTGCTCGTCTCTGTCGAACTCGATGAAATCCGTGCCCTGTCCGACCGTATCATCGTCATGTTCGCCGGCGGTGTGGTTGGCGAGCGCGATCCGGATGCGACCGAAGGGGAGCTCGGCCTGTTGATGGCCGGTGTCGAAGGCCGCAAGGAGGCCGCCGAATGAGCAATCCATACGCAAAACTGCCGGCCTGGGCCGAATATGGCCTGATCCCGCTGATCAACCTTGTCGTCGCCTTTCTGGTGGCCGGTCTCGTCGTGCTTCTGGTCGGCGAAAACCCGCTGAATGCCGCCTACCATATGATCAACGGCGCCTTCGGCCGCGGCGAATATATCGGCTTCACGCTGTATTATGCCACGACCTTCATCTTCACCGGCCTCTCGGTCGCAGTCGCCTTCCATGCCGGGCTGTTCAATATCGGCAGTGAAGGCCAGGCCTATATCGGCGGCATCGGCGTGGCGCTTGCCTGCCTCTGGCTCGACAAGACCATGCCCTGGTTCGTGGTCTTTCCGTTGGCGATCATCGGTTCGGCCGCTTTTGGCGCCATGTGGGCCTTCCTGCCCGGCTGGCTGCAGGCCAAGCGCGGCAGCCACGTGGTTATTACCACCATCATGTTCAATTTCATCGCCGCCAGCCTGATGGTCTATCTGCTGACCCGCGTTCTGAAGCCTCTCGGCCAGATGGCGCCACAGACCCGTACTTTTGAGGCGGGCGGGCAGCTGCCGAAGCTGGACTGGCTTATGTCGATCTTCGGGCTCAATCTCGGCAATTCGCCGTTCAACGTCTCCTTCCTTTTGGCGCTTCTGGCCGCGTTCGGGGTCTGGGTGCTGATCTGGCGCACCAAGCTCGGCTACGAGATGCGCACCATGGGCCATAGCCCCTCGGCGGCGCGCTATGCCGGCATTGGCGAGGCGCGCATCACCGTCATCGTCATGATGATCTCGGGTGGTCTGGCCGGTATGATGGCGCTGAACCCGATCATGGGCGAGCAGTATCGCATGCAGCTGGATTTCGTGCAGGGCGCCGGCTTCGTCGGCATCGCAGTGGCGCTGATGGGCCGGTCGCATCCGGCCGGGATCATTCCGGCAGCCGTCCTGTTCGGCATGCTTTATCAGGGCGGAGCCGAAATCGCCTTCGAAATGCCGTCCATTTCGCGGGACATGATCGTCATCATCCAGGGCCTGGTCATTCTCTTTGCCGGCGCGCTCGAAAACATGTTCCGCCCGGCCATCGGCCGAGCATTTGCCGGTATCGGCCGCCGCTCCGCAGTTGCAGCCCAGACAAGGGGAGCCTGAGCCATGGATTTTTTCCACACGATCATCGCGATCCTTGAATCGACCATCCGTGTTTCCGTACCCTTGATCTTTGCGGCGCTGGCCGGCTTGTTCACCGAGCGGGCAGGGGTGTTCGACATCGGCCTTGAAGGCAAGATGCTCGGTGCCGCTTTTGCCGCCGGTGCGGTTGCTGCGGTCACCGGCAATGTGATGATGGGCCTGATGGCCGCCGTCCTCATCTCTGTCCTGTTGTCATTGGTGCATGGGTATGCCTCGATCACCCAGCGCGGCAGCCAGATCGTTTCCGGCGTCGCCATCAACTTCATCGTTGCCGGGTCCACGGTCATTCTCGGCGAAGCCTGGTTCCGGCAGGGCGGCCGCACACCCGCACTGTCAGGCGATGCCCGCTTCCAGACGATAACACTGCCGTTTGCCGATGCGGTCAGGGACGTGCCGTTTCTTGGGCCGATCTATTCCGAACTGTTGTCCGGCCATTTCATCCTGACCTATGTCGCCTTCGCCCTGGTTCCGTTCAGCTGGTGGGTGCTCTATCGCACCCGCTTCGGCCTTCGCCTGCGTGCCGTCGGCGAAAACCCGAGTGCCGTCGATACTGCCGGTATTTCCGTGATCTGGCTGCGCTACCGCGCCGTCATCTGCTGCGGCATTCTCTGCGGCTTCGCAGGGGCCTATCTGTCGCTGGCGATGAGTGCGGGCTTCGTCAAGGGTATGACGGCGGGCAAGGGCTATATCGCGCTTGCGGCGCTGATCTTTGCCAAGTGGCGGCCGGTCAACATCATGCTTGCCTGCCTGCTGTTCGGTTTCCTCGATGCGCTGTCGATTCGCCTGCAGGGAAATCCGCTGCCGTTGATCGGTCAGGTACCGGTACAATTGATGCAGGCGCTGCCCTATATCCTCACGGTCATCCTGCTTGCCGGTTTCATCGGCAAGGCCATCCCGCCCAAGGCAGGTGGTGTACCCTATGTGAAGGAGCGCTGACCATGGAGAACGAACTTTTCGAGGCAGCCCGCGAGGCGATGGAAAAAGCCCATGCGCCCTATTCGAAGTTCCCCGTCGGCGCTGCCATCCGCGCCGAGGATGGCCGGATCTATACCGGCGCCAATATCGAGAACCTGTCCTTTCCGGAGGGCTGGTGCGCCGAGACGACTGCGATCAGCCACATGGTGATGGCCGGACAGCGCAAGATCGTCGAAGTCGCTGTCATCGCCGAGAAGCTGGCACTTTGCCCCCCCTGCGGCGGCTGCCGCCAGCGGCTTGCGGAGTTTTCCGGGGCCAGCACCCTTATTTTCCTTTGCGATGAAACGGGTGTGAAGAAGACCTTGTCGATGTCGGATCTTCTGCCGCACTCCTTCGAGACCGAGGTTTTTGGATGACGGCCGCTGCAGATATGCTGAAGGCCAGGCTTGCCGGCCTGTCGCCACGCTACGGCATCGTGCTCGGCTCGGGCCTTGGATCGCTGGTTGATGCGGTCACGGATCCCGTGCGGATATCCTATGCCGATATACCGGGCTTTCCGATCAGCGCCGTATCGGGCCATGCCGGCGAGCTGGTTGCTGGCAGGATCGGCGGCGTTCCGGTTATCGTCCTCTCAGGCCGGGTGCATTTCTACGAGCGTGGCGATGCCAATGCGATGCGCACGCCGATCGAGACATTGAAGGCGCTCGGCGTCGAAACGTTGATCCTCACCAATTCGGCCGGATCTCTGCGGGAAGACTTGCCGCCGGGCTCGGTGATGCAGATCACCGACCATATCAATTTCTCCGGCACCAGCCCGCTGATTGGTATCGACAGCGATGATCGCTTCGTCGGCCTCACGTCGGCTTACGATCCGGGCCTTGTCGAGCGCATGCGCGCTGCGGCGATCAAACTGGATATTCCGTTGGGCTCAGGGGTTTATATGTGGTTTTCCGGCCCCAATTTCGAAACGCCGGCCGAAATCCGCATGGCCCGTATTCTTGGTGCGGATGCCGTCGGCATGTCGACCGTACCGGAAGTCATTCTTGCCCGGTTTTTCGGTCTGAAGGTTGCAGCCGCCTCGGTTATCACCAATTTCGGAGCGGGCATGACGGGCGGCGAACTCAGCCATCACGAGACCAAGGACATGGCCCCCATCGGCGGCAAACGGCTGGCTTCAATCCTTGCGGAAATGATCTCCGCTTAGCCTGACCAGGCTTTCACAGTTGCAGTGGCGCGCAAGACGGGTTTGCGCGGCCGTCTCAAGCGTATAGAACAACCATTCGTGACCGGTCGCAGCTCCGCTCACGATTGATCGCGATCTAGAAATGGACGGACACCATGATGCTTGAAGCTTCCAATCGCCAGATAGCCGCACTAGCGCTGTCCCTGTTGGATCTCACCGACCTGACGGACGACTGCACACCCGAGGCGATTGAAAAGCTCTGCGCCTCTGCCCGTACGCCGCATGGACATACGGCAGCAATCTGCATCTGGCCGCGCTTTGTTGCCCAGGCGCGAGAAATTCTTGGGTCCAGCAGCGCTGTTAAGATCGCAACGGTCGTCAATTTCCCTTCGGGTGAATTGCCTGTCGAAACCGTTGTCGCCGAAACGCAGCAGGCGATTGCCGATGGCGCCGACGAGATCGATCTGGTCATCCCCTACCGCGCCTTCATGGCGGGCGACGAACAGGCCGTCCGCACGATGATATCCGCCGTGCGGAAAGCTTGCCCGGCGCCTGTCGTGCTCAAGACTATCCTTGAAACCGGCGAGTTGAAGGATCGCGGTCTGATCCGCAACGCATCCCATATCGCCATCCAGGAGGGCGCTGATTTCATCAAGACATCGACCGGCAAGGTTGCTGTCAACGCAACGCTCGAGGCGGCGGATATCATGCTCACCTGCATCCGCGAAAGCGGCCGCAAGGTTGGCTTCAAGCCGGCCGGTGGGGTTCGCACCGTTGGCGATGCCCGCCTCTACCTCAATCTTGCTGCGACGATTCACAGCCCGGACTGGCCGATGCCCTCGACGTTCCGCTTCGGTGCCTCCGGCCTGCTCGGTGATATCCTCTCGGTACTGGACGGTCGCGAGCCGGTGGCCGGCGCGACGGCCTATTGATCATGATCCCGCAGGAGGTCATACGGCGAAAGCGGAACGGCGAGACGCTCGACAAAGCCGATATCGCCGGTTTTATCCGTGGCCTCACGAACGGATCGATCTCCGAAGGACAGGTAGCGGCCTTTGCCATGGCCACCTGGTTCTCCGGCATGAACCTTGAGGAAACGGTGGCGCTGACCCTTGCCATGCGCGACAGCGGCGACGTGCTGTCCTGGGTCGATATCGGCCGGCCGGTTGCCGACAAACACTCGACAGGTGGTGTTGGCGATAACGTATCGCTGATGCTGGCACCGATCGTCGCCGCCTGCGGACTGGCCGTGCCGATGATTTCCGGGCGCGGCCTTGGCCATACCGGCGGCACGCTCGACAAGCTGGAATCGATTTCGGGCTACGATATCAAGCCCTCGGAAGCACTTTTCCGCCGGACCGTTCAGCAGGCCGGTTGCGCCATCATCGGCCAGACGGCCGATCTGGCACCGGCCGACCGGCGGCTCTACGCCATCCGCGATGTAACGGCGACGGTTGATTCCGTGCCGCTGATCACCGCCTCCATACTGTCAAAGAAGCTGGCAGCGGGACTGCAGTCGCTGGTGCTGGACGTCAAGATCGGCAATGGCGCCTTCATGGTCGGGCAGGAGGAGGCGGAGACGCTGGCCCGCTCGCTGGTGGGTGTCGCCAATGGCGCTGGCGTCAAGACGACGGCGCTGATCACCGATATGAACGAACCCCTGGCCGATGCCGCTGGAAACGCGGTGGAAATCGAAAATTGCGTCGCCTTCCTGCGCGGCGAAAAAGCCGGGACCCGCCTTGAGGCGGTGGTGATGGCCTTCGCGGCGGAGATGCTGATGACATCCGGTTTCGCGGCCAGTCCCGCAGAGGGCACTGATCTTGCTCGCCAGGCGCTGGGCACCGGTGCAGCGCTGGAGCGGTTTGGCCAAATGGTTCACTTGCTCGGCGGTCCGGCTGATTTCATCGGCCGGCCGCATGCTTACCTGGTGAAAGCGCCGGTCATTCTGCCCGTCGAAGCGCCAATTGAGGGGTATCTTCAATCCTGCAATGCCCGCGATGTCGGGATGGAGGTCATTGCACTCGGGGGAGGCCGGACACGGCCGGACGAGGCGGTCGATCATCGTGTCGGTTTCAGCGGCTTGAAACCGCTTGGGACAAGGGTTGAGAAGCGTGAACCTTTCGCCTTTGTTCATGCGGCCAGCGAAGATCAGGCATTGAAGGCGCGTGCCCGGCTACAGGAGATCTACAGGATCGGCAGCGACGCGTTGCCGGAACGGCCGGTGATTGTTTCCAAGATCAGCGGGTAAGGTGCAGCGCACCGTCCTCGACCTTGTAGGACGAGAGCTTGGTAAGAAAACTCATGCCCACCAGCATGCCTGACAGCGATTTGTCGGGCAGGACCATCGCCTGGACGTCCTTGACCGCAATCGTGCCGATCTCGACACGATCCAGCATGACGACGGCAGCCTTGACGATGCCATTGGCGGTATTAACCCTGGCGTCAAAGGACAATGAAGCTGTGGAGACGCCCAGCCTCCGTGCCGTCGATACATTGATGGCAACGACGCTGGCGCCCGTATCGACCAGTCCGTCCGCCTTGCGGCCATTGATGGTGAATGTTCCTGAAAAATGCCCGCCGGGACCCGGCTGCAGGATCACACCTTTGCCACCGGCATACTTCGCCGGGCTTACCTGGGCCGGTTTAACGGCGGTGCCGGTTTGCGGTCGATCGAGATAGGACGTGGCAAGGTTCGGCACTATCATGGCGGCGGCAGCGATGCCTCCTGCAAAGACAGCCATACGAACCAGCATCGATCGACCCCCGTAAGTGAAACCTCTCCACAGCTAAGCACGAAGCTCGCTAACAGGATGCAAAAAGCCGCCGGGTTTTCCGGCGGCCGCCTGTCGAGTTTTGAATCTGGTTAAGGAATCCGCAATGCCCGGTCAGCCCTGCCGTCTGCCGAGTTTGTGTCAGACCGGCCGTTTGGCTTACTTCGTGCCGTACATCCGGTCACCGGCATCACCGAGACCCGGCACGATATAGCCCTGCTCGTTGAGGTGGCTGTCGATCGACGCGGTGAAGATCGGCACATCCGGGTGCGCGGTCTGGAAATTCTTGATGCCTTCAGGGGCCGCCAGCAGGCAGAGGAACCGCAGGTTTTTCGCGCCGCGCTCCTTCAGCTTGTCGATGGCTGCAATCGACGAGTTGCCTGTCGCCAGCATCGGATCGACGACGATCACCAGACGTTCGGACATCGCTTCCGGCGCCTTGAAGTAATATTCGACCGCTTCCAGCGTTTCATGATCGCGGTAGACGCCGACATGCGAGACGCGGGCGGAGGGGACCAGTTCCAGCATGCCTTCGAGCAGGCCGTTTCCGGCGCGCAGGATGGACGCAAAAACCAGCTTCTTACCTTCGAGAACCGGCGCCTGGATGGTCTGCATCGGCGTTTCGATGGTTTCCATCGTCAGCTCGAGGTCGCGGGTAACCTCGTAGCAGAGCAACGTGGATATTTCGCGCAGCAAGCGGCGGAACCCCGCTGTCGAGGTTTCCTTCTTGCGCATGATGGTCAGCTTGTGCTGCACAAGCGGGTGATTGATGACTGTAACGCCGTCCATGGCCAAGCCCTCCTGCGGGATCTGGATTTTAAATCCTTTTTTCACGGAAAGGCGAGACGCCGCAAGGCCAGAACGGCGCTTTACGGCGTCATCCCCAGCCCGAGCGGTCCAAAGAGCGGCGCGGGGCTTTAAAGAGAAGCCAGGAGACGCGCGCGTGTCGGCTCATCGACAAAAGCCGCCTCGATCGCCGTGCGGGTCATGCCATTGATCTGCTCGTCGCTAAAGCTCATCACCTGCGAGGCGATCTCGTATTCCTGCTTCAGCGATGTATGGAAAAACGGCGGGTCGTCGGAGTTGAGCGTCACCCGGCATCCGGCCTCATGAAGTGCGCGCAACGGATGCGCGGCAAAATCCGGGAAGACCTGCAGCGACACGTTGGAGCCCGGGCAGGTCTCCAGCACCACGCCTTCGTCTGCGATCCGCCTGACCAAATCTGCATCCTCGATGGCGCGGACGCCGTGGCTGATGCGCGATGGGCGGACATGATCGAGCGCATCGCGCACGCTGAAGGCGCCCGCCATTTCGCCGGCATGAATGGTCAGGCCGAGACCGCAATCCCGGGCAATATCGAAGGCGCGAGAGAAATCGGCGACCGTGTGCATGCGCTCGTCGCCGGCGAGGTTGAAGCCGGTGACTAGCGGATGTTCGCGCTTGGCCGCATAGAGCGCTGTCCGCTCGGCGGCCTCCGGCCCCATGTGGCGGATGATGGTGATGATCATCCGGCCTTCGATGCCTGTCTTTTCCTTGGCTGCGGCAATACCGGCGGCAAGCCCGCGGATATAGGCATCGCTGCCGATGCCGATCGTGTTGCCGTGATCGGGCGAAACGATGATCTCGCTGTAGATCGTGCCCGCCTGTGCAAGCTCGGTCAGATAGGTCTCGGCCAGAAGCGCATAATCCTCTTCCGTGCGGAAAAGTTCGGCAACGGCGTCATAGCATTTCAGGAATTCGCTGAAATTGGCCCAGACATAGGCCCCGTCCTTGATGATGCCGCTGATGTCGACATTGTATTTTTTCGCCATGATCAAAGCGAGTGCCGGCTGCGCGGCGCCTTCGATATGGCAATGCAGTTCGGCCTTCTTCAGATATGCGGTCACAGAAAACTTCTCCCATGCAGACCCGGGGCAAGGCCCAGATGTTTGGCGATCGTCTCTCCAATCCCGGCAAAGCTCGGCAGAACGCCGATCGAGCGGGTGCGGATGCCGGGGCCGAAGACGAGGATCGGCACGCGTTCACGCGTATGATCGGTGCCGCGCCAGGTCGGATCACAACCATGGTCGGCGGTCAGGATGACGATGTCGCCGGGTTTCAGCTTGCGGTCCAGATCCGGCAGCCGCTGGTCGAAGGCTTCAAGGGCGGCGGCATAACCCGGCACATCGCGGCGATGGCCGTAGAGCATGTCGAAATCGACGAAATTGGTGAAAACCAGATCGCCGTCCTCAGCTTCATCCATGGCTTTCAGTGTCGCCTCGAACAGCTCCATATTGCCATTGGCCTTGATCGTGCGGCCAATGCCCTGATGGGCGAAGATATCGGCGATCTTGCCGACAGCGTGCACGGTACGCCCGGCTTCCTTCAGGCGATCGAGGAGGGTCGGCTCGGGCGGCAGCACGGAGTAGTCGCGGCGGTTGCCGGTGCGGACGAAATCCTTTGGCGTGCTGCCGACGAAGGGCCGGGCTATGACGCGGCCGATATTGTAATCGTCGAGCAGCCGGCGCACGACCTGGCAGAATTCCAGGAGCCGTTCGAGGCCGAAGGAGTGTTCGTGCGCGGCGATCTGGAAGACGGAATCCGACGAAGTGTAGCAGATCGGCTTGCCGGTCCGCATATGCTCTTCGCCATATCGCTCGATGATGTCGGTGCCGGAGGCATGGCAATTGCCGAGAATACTGGGGACACCGCCTTCGCGGCAGATCGCTTCGACCAGTTCGACCGGGAAGGCGTCACCTTCGGCGGGGAAATACCCCCAGTCGAATCTCACCGGTGTCCCGGCAATTTCCCAGTGGCCGGAGGGCGTATCCTTGCCGCGCGAGACTTCGCTTGCAGCACCGTAAAGTCCGAACACGCGCTCCGGCAACGGCATGCCGGCAGGCAGGCGTTTGTTGGCGAGCTTTGCCGCATGCAGCAGGCCGAGCGCCGACATGTTGGGGAGCGTCAGTGGCCCTTCGCGCAGGCCCTCGCGGTCACCGGCGCCAGCCGCGCAGAACTCGGCGATATGGCCGAGCGTATCGGCGCCATCGTCACCAAATTCGACCGCGTCCGGCGCCCCGCCAATGCCGAAGGAATCTAGTACGAACAGAAAGGCACGCGCCATAAACCACCCAATATGCTGCCGGAGAGACAGAACAAATATATGGTTTCATTCCACGCGATCACAGCGGGACTGAAACCGCGCAGAAATACTCCGGCGCGGCACATATTGCAATTGGCCAGATCGCTGGCGGATTTCGGTTAAGATTGGAGCGGCGTGTTTTTACTTGAAGACCGGGCAATCGCCGCATGTTATCTCGGCACCGACGCGCTGGCGGAAATAGGCGGTGCTGGAAATATCGATGCTATTGACCGCGCTTGCGGAGAGCCCCGGTGCAAAGAGCAGGATCTCATGTGGAACGACCAGTTCCGATCGCACGATAAAGGTATCTACGGCAGAGATATCGCTCGGCATGGTGACGACAGAGTCCTTCTTGTAAGGGGCAGTGCCCGCCTGATCATAAGACCAGGCCACTTTGCCGACGCCGGGGCCGGTCATCTTGATACCAGTCATTTTCAGTTTGTAATTGGCCATTCCAAAAGGAGACATGACGCTATTCGCGACGGCTTTCATGCCCTCGAGAGTGGTTTTGTCGACGCTTGGCATTTGAGTCAGCACGTCGGCCACGGTGCTTGAGGCGCGCGCCACTTTCCGGGAGACATTAAAGCCGACCGAGATTTCGAAGCAACCGATATAGGCCATGATCAACAACGGCGCGATGATCGCGAATTCGATTGCACCGGTTCCCTTCCGGTCTCGCCAAAGCGCCCTGAAGGCCTCCAGTTTCCAGCAGAACAATGCCTTATGGTAACGCATGGCCTGCTCCTCAGTAGCTTTCGGTGCGGAAGGCCGATGTTGCCACCATCAGGTAGTCGTTCGGCATACTGGTTCCGGCGGGGCGTAAATTGGTGATGTAGGGGCGGACGAGATCGGTGATGACTTCCCAGCGATAATAGGCACGGACGATAGTGATTGTCGTCGGCCCACCCGGTGTAAACTGGAAGCCGGATGTGTCGAGATCGCCGTTCTTTCGCGGGAGAGCGTTCGGAATTTTGGAGAAATCCGCAAAGCTTCGCACATCAATGAACAGTTTTGACGGCGTCTTAGCCTCGGTCGCCGAGCAGGTCATGATCACCGAAATCTCGGCGCAGAAGGCTTTGCGGAAATCTTCTTTGGTGGTGTTGGTGGCGGTAATCTGGCCGGTTCGCACCTTGCGGGCCATGTTTTCGGTCGCATTGGCGAGGAGTTGTTCGGCCGTGAACGCCGTAAATGTCTCAAGCGAGGCGAAGATGACCATCATGAATGGCAAGGCGAGAAGGGCGAATTCAATCGCCGATGTGCCGGACTTATCTTTGAATAAACGCCGCAGCGGGCCGCGGGTGCGCCTAGAGCCGTCAATCTGACCAGCCGCAGTCTCTTCACCATGGTTGTTGAACATTTCGCCATTCCGCAATGCGCCATACGATGAGGCATATTAGGAAGCGACTGTTGATATTTCGTATGCAATGGTGAGAATAATTTGAATGGAAACCCTTACCGGATGATAAGGATTGGCGGCCAGATCTTACCCCCGGTTACGGCGTTCATGCCGTTGCCCCTGGCGCTCATCGTTGTATGCGCCACTTGCAGATACTGGCCTTCAGTTTGCAACCGTTGTCTTTTGCGTTGCGTGCTCTTCGCAATTGGGTGTGCAGGAAAGTACCGAGCGGACCGTCTGGCGATAGACACGCACCGTATTGCCTTCGTCGATTGAAACCAGAATGCGCTCGTCGACGATCGCATTTCCATCCGTATCGAGAATGACAAGGTTCGTCGTTCCGAAAGAGCGCCCTGTCAGAACGATGGTTTTCGCATCCGCTACAGTGGCATCGGCGACATCGGAATTGCCGATGATGACCTTGCTGACTGGCCGGTCGAGCTTAAGTACACGCGCCTGATTCATGAAGACATTCAGCATCTCGTCGGCTGCGGTCGCCGGAGGCGCCAAAAATGAACCGATAAAAGCCGGAATTGCGAGGGCCGCAGTCAGCAACCGCACGCTGATGGCTGTGTTTTGCAATTTCATGGCTTTTTCCTGACGATGTGATTTCCCAAGCATCCTATGGTTTGGTGAATGAAGCGTTAAATCGATGTTGTCGGTGACACTCAAAAGTGCACATCATGCTCAAGCAACGAGGGAAGCTGGAGAGAGCTGGCATTTTATACTTTGGGTTATTGGATTTTTCACCATGAAACCGGGTGTCAACTGTTAACGCGACGGTAACTCTTTTCTTTAAGCGAATTGAAATTCACGCTCTGTAGGTTCTGCTCATCCGATCAACGGAAACAGTTGGCGGAAGTGCTGAACAAACAAGTGAAGTAGGAGAGATACCATGACCAAGACTTTCGCACGTTTCATGAAGGATGAGTCCGGCGCGACCGCGATCGAATACGGCCTGATCGCTGCCCTCATCTCTGTTGCCCTGATCGCCGGCGCAGGGGCGCTTGGCTCGCAGTTGAACACGACCTTCGAAGGCTTGAAAACCACACTGGAAAACAATCAGCCGTCGTAACGCTTTAAATAGTTTGATTTTGAGAAAGCCGCTCCCGGTGGAAGCGGCTTTTTTATTGCGGCTGCATGAATGTTCTTTCGCAGCGTTGTTTCAACTTTTTTAAGTGCAGTAGCGTAGATTGAAATCAGCAATTTGGAGAGCGGGATGGCACAGGCTATTATTTTTGTAATCGTGCCGCTTTGCCTGGCTATCGCAGCCATCTGCGATCTGCTGACTATGACGATCCCGAACCGGGTGCCGGCAATCCTGTTGGGTGCATTTGTGCTTGTCGCGCCTCTTGCGGGGCTTAGCCTGCCGGTGATCGGCATGCATCTGGCAGCCGGCCTGATCGTTTTCGCCGTGTGCTTCGCCCTGTTTGCTATGAACACCATGGGTGGTGGCGATGCCAAGCTCTTGACGGCAAGCGCTGTCTGGTTCGGCCTCAATTTTTCGCTGATTGAGTTTCTCGTTTATGTGTCGTTCTTCGGCGGTGTTTTGACAATCCTGATCCTGATGTTGCGCGGCCGCGAAAATACGATCCTGGCGTCCGGGCTTCCGGTTCCGCATTTGCTGTTCACAGCCAAGAAGATTCCCTATGGCATAGCCATCGGGTTGGGGGGCTTCCTTGCCTATCCGTCATCGCCGCTGATGATGGCCGCGCTTGCCCGGTTGCATTAATCTCTTCGTTTCATTCTGAACCGGTGGTGTCCGCTTCGCGGTACATCTGAAATGATTTTTGCGCCTTTTTGAGGCGAACCATTTGTTAACCACGAATGTAAGTGGTCCGTTAACCATAATTACACCAATTCCTGATCAATCTGCGGCGGGCATATTCTCGGGCTGCAGGGAAAGATCATGAAACCGGTGCGCGTTATTATTCTGGCAGTGGCTGTCGCATCGGCAGGACTGGCCGGGTTCCTGGCACTCAAGCTGACCAGCGGCAAGACCGTGGTCAGCCGAGCCGCGCCGGTGATCGAGCGCGAGCCGACCGTCAACGTTCTGGTGGCCAGCAAGAGCCTGCCCGTGGGATCGAGGCTCGATCCGGATGCCGTGCGCTGGATTTCCTGGCCCAAAAACGGTGTCGTCGAAGGCCTGATCACCGAAGAGCTTCGTCCGAACGCTGTCACTGATCTCCAGGGCGTCGTTGTCCGCTTGCCGATTTTTAACGGTGAGCCGGTGCGGCAGGAAAAGATCGCGGATTCGTCGAGCCGGATCATGTCGTCGCTGCTGCCGGCCGGCAAGCGCGCTGTTGCAACCGAAATTACCGTAGCGACCGGCGCCGGCGGGTTCATTCTGCCGAACGACCGCGTCGACGTCATCATGGTGCGCAAGAATGACGACAATTTCCTAACCGAAACCGTTCTCAGCAACGTCCGCGTTCTCGCCATCGATCAGCAGGTCGAGGAAAAGGAAGATGGCTCCAAGTCAGTCGTCGGGACGACCGCGACGCTGGAACTGACACCGGATCAGTCGAAGGTCATGACGGTCGCCCAGCAGATGGCAGAACGCCTGTCGCTGGTGTTGCGCAGCGTCGCCGATGCACAGGAGCCGGATACGATCGGGGCTGATTATCTGCTGAGCGGTGACGGACGGCCCTCAATTCAGGTCATCAAGTCGGGCTCTATCGTCAAGAGCGATGACAGCTCATCCATGGTTCAAGCGAAATGATGTGTGAGCGGGAGCGGAACGTGAAGCGGATCGGAAACAAATTTCGGAGCTCTGTCGCAGGTGGGTTGGCCTTTTGCCTTGCTTTTTCAGGCATGCCAGCTGGAACCTTCGTTGCGGAAGCAGCGTCGCAGTCGCTTGTACGCATCGTCGATAGTGGACCAGGGGTCAAGAAAACCATCAAGCTGGGGCTGAACAAGGCTGTTGTCGTCGATCTGCCGACCGACGCGCACGACATCCTTGTCGCCGATCCGGCGCTGGCGGATGCCGTGACACGAAGCTCGCGCCGCATCTATCTGTTCGGAAAGATGGTCGGCCAGACCAATATTTTCGTATTCGGTCCGGGTGGCGAGGAAATTGTCAGCCTCGACCTGGAAGTCGAGCGTGATATTTCCGGCCTTGAAGCCAACCTCCGCCGCTTCCTGCCGGATTCCGACATCAAGGTCGAAATCATCTCCGACAACATCGTTCTGACGGGCACGGTTCGTACGCCATTGGATTCCACGCGCGTCGAGGAGCTTGCGCAGGCCTTCATCAAAGGCGGTGAGGCAACGACGCGCAATATCACCGCACAGGGCAACAATGGCGACGCCGACATCTTTGCCGAGCGCCGTCAGATTTCGCAGATCGTCAATCTTCTCCGGATCGATGGTGAAGACCAGGTGATGCTCAAGGTTACGGTGGCGGAAGTTTCCCGCCAGGTGCTCAAGCAGCTTGGCTTTAGCGGCTCGATCAAGAGTTCGACCAGCGGCAACGGCATCACTTTCCGCAATCCGGCGAATCTCGGCAACGCGGTCAACGCTTTCGCCTCGCAGATCAGCGGTTCCATCGGTTCCGGATCTATGGGCTTTACCAGTTATTTCAATGCGATGGAGCAGGCTGGCGTAATGCGAACGCTGGCAGAGCCAAGCCTCACGGCGATTTCCGGCAAGAAGGCCAGTTTCTCCGTCGGTGGCGAATATCGTCTGCCGTCCGAGCAGGAAATCGATGATGAGGGTACCCTTAGCCGAACCGTCGAAACCGTCGAGTATGGCATTGGCCTGGATTTCACGCCGGTCGTTCTGGGGCCGGGCCGCATCAGTCTGGAAATTGCAACCGAGGTTTCGGAGCCGACATTCGAGGGATCGGTCGTCAACGGCAACGCGGTCAATGTCCCCGGCCAGACCTATATGTCGATCCGCCGCCGCAAGGCATCCACCAGCGTCGAGCTTCCTTCCGGCGGCTCCATCGTTATCGGTGGTCTTGTCCAGGACGATATTCGTCAGGCGATGTCGGGCCTGCCAGGCGTTTCGAAGATTCCGATTTTCGGCACGCTGTTCCGCTCGAAGGATTTCGTCCGCAACGAAACGGAACTCGTCATCATCGCGACGCCTTATCTGGTCCAACCGGTCGCGCGCGGCGACCTGTCGCGCCCGGATGACAATTTCAATCCGACCGACGATCTGTCGAGCGCGTTTCTCGGCGAAGTCAATCGTATCTACGGCACCCGCCAGGCAGCCCCCACCGGGCGGTATCACGGCAATGTCGGCTTCATTTACAAGTAGGTGGGAGCGGACATGACAACGAAGATCATCCTGAACCGCGATATGAAAAGGCACACGATCATGCGGCCAAACATTTTTGCACGCCCGGCCCGCCTCGCACGCCTGATAACCATTGGCGCCCTGCTGGTTGCCGGAACCAGCCTTGCCGGCTGCGCCAACCGTGACAACATGTCCACGGGTGCCCTGCCTGACGATTACCGGACACGCCACCCGATCGTGATCGCCGAAGCCGAGCATGCAATCGATGTGCCGGTGGGGTCCAGCGACAGGCGCCTGACAGCCGGTGCACGCGACGTCATCCGCGGCTTCGCGCAGAGTTATACCAATTCCTCTACGGGCACGGTTCAGATCCTGGTGCCGCGTGGGTCCGCAAACGCCGAGGCTGCATCATCGCTGCGCAAGGATATCCGAGGCGCTCTGGTCGGGGCTGGAGTGCCTGCCAACCGGTTGGTCGAGGTCACTTATCAGGCCGAGCCCTATGGCGATGCGGCACCGGTGCGGCTGAGCTATACGGCGATTACCGCAAAGACCGCGCCCTGTGGCAACTGGCCGAAGGATCTGGTCGTCAACACGATCGAGAACAAGAATTACGAGAACTTCGGTTGCGCCAGCCAGGCTAACCTCGCGGCACAGATTTCCAATCCGCTGGATCTCCTCGGTCCGCGCGCCATGTCGCCGATCGATGCGGTACAGCGCGGTCAGGTGATCAAGGACTATCGCGGCATCGACAGTGGTGACGATGGCGGCACTACGATCAACTTCAACTGACGCGTCCGGCCGGTTTGACGGGATAGAACGATGAGCACGATTGACTACAAGATTGAAACAGCCTCGGGTGAACCGGATGGCTTTTCCGATGCCGTTCGCCCGAGTGATGTCGATCACCTGCGGCCGCTCCCGCGGATATCTGTCCATGCTTTCTGCGAGACCGAGGCTTTGCAGCGGATGATGGAACGGTGCGGCCAGGACCGGCGGATGAGCAAGGTCACCTTCAGGGTCAACAGCGGTTCGATCGCCGCTGCTGCCAACATGTTCTCCGCGACACCGACACCCAACCTGATTATCATTGAAACGTCAGCCGAACCGCGCTCGCTGATGCAGGAGCTGGCACCGCTTGCCGCGGTCTGCGACCCCAGCACCAAAGTCATCATCATCGGCCTTTACAACGATATCCCGCTTTACCGCGACCTGATCCGCAACGGCATCTCCGAATATATCGTTTCACCGGTGGTCATGTCCGACGTGCTTGGTGCCATCGCGGGAATCTTCGTCGATCCGGAAGCCGAACCGTTGGGCCGCAGCATTGCCTTTATCGGCGCCAAGGGCGGCGTGGGGTCCTCGACGCTGGCGCATAATTGCGCCTGGGGTATCTCCAACCTGTTTTCCACCGAGGTGGTTCTGGCCGATCTCGACCTGCCGTACGGCACCGCCAATATCAATTTCGATCAGGATCCGCCGCAAGGTATCTCCGAAGCAGTCTTTTCTCCGGAACGGCTCGACGAAATGTTTCTCGACCGGCTTTTGACGAAATGCTCCGAGCGGCTATCGCTGCTTGCAGCGCCGTCAATGCTTGATCGGCCCTATGATTTCGACGCGACGGCCTTCCAGCCGTTGATGGAAATCCTGTTGCGCAATGCTCCGGTCTCCGTGCTCGATGTACCGCATCAATGGTCTGATTGGACCCGCACGGTGCTGGCGGAGGCGGACGAGGTGGTAATCACCGCAGTGCCTGATCTCGCCAACCTGCGCAATGCCAAGAACCTGTTCGATTCGCTGAAGAAGATCCGGCCGAACGACAAGATGCCGCATCTGGTGCTCAATCAGGTCGGACTGCCGAAGCGACCCGAAATATCGCCGAACGATTTCTGCGATTCCCTTGAAGTCGAGCCGGTTGCGATCATTCCGTTCGACGTCGTCCTGTTTGGTAATGCCGCCAATAGCGGCCGGATGATTGCCGAGATCGACAAGAAAGCACCGACGGCCGAGACCTTCTCGCAGCTTGCCCATCTCCTGACGGGTAGGGCAACAGCCAAGAAAGCCAAGAAGGGTGGCCTTGGCAAAGTTCTCGGGATGCTTGGGCGCAAGTAACTGACAGTCAAACGGAAACCGGATTGAGCACATGTTTGGTAAACGAGGAAACGACGGCTTCGGAAAGGGTGGATCCATAGGCTCCACCATGCAACCGGCCACGTCCGTGGCGGTTGCCGAGCGTCCGAGCGCGCCGGTGCTTGCCGAACCCGTTCGCGAAACGATCCCTGTCAGTCGGGCGGTGCCGGCTCCTCCGCCGGCCCGCAAGAAAGCCGCCCGCACAGAGGATTACTACGATACCAAGTCCCAGGTATTCTCGGCGCTGATCGATACGATTGACCTCTCGCAGCTCGCCAAGCTCGACAACGAGAGCGCACGTGAAGAAATTCGCGATATCGTCAACGATATCATCACGATCAAGAACTTCGCGATGTCGATCTCAGAGCAGGAGGAACTGCTTGAGGATATCTGCAATGACGTTCTCGGCTACGGTCCACTGGAGCCGCTTCTGGCACGCGACGATATCGCCGATATCATGGTCAACGGCGCAGGCCAGACCTTTATCGAAGTGAACGGCAAGACGATCGAATCCGAGGTGCGGTTTCGCGATAATGCCCAGCTCTTGTCGATCTGCCAGCGTATCGTCTCCCAGGTTGGCCGTCGCGTCGATGAATCCTCGCCGATCTGCGATGCCCGTTTGCCCGACGGTTCCCGTGTCAACGTCATCGCCCCGCCGCTTGCGATCGACGGCACGGCGCTCACCATTCGCAAGTTCAAGAAGGACAAGCTGAAGCTCGACCAGTTGGTCAAGTTCGGTGCCATCACGCCGGAAGGTGCCGTTCTTCTCCAGATCATCGGCCGCGTTCGTTGCAACATCGTTATCTCCGGGGGTACCGGCTCCGGCAAGACAACGCTTCTGAATTGCCTGACCGGGTATATCGATCTCGAAGAACGCGTTATCACCTGCGAGGATACGGCCGAACTGCAGCTGCAGCAGCCGCACGTGGTTCGTCTTGAAACCCGCCCGCCGAACATCGAAGGCGAGGGCGAGATCACCATGCGCGATCTGATCAAGAACTGCCTGCGTATGCGGCCCGAACGCATCATCGTCGGCGAAGTCCGCGGACCGGAAGTCTTCGACCTGTTGCAGGCGATGAATACCGGTCACGACGGATCGATGGGTACCATCCACGCCAACACGCCGCGCGAATGCCTGAGCCGTATGGAATCGATGATCGCCATGGGCGGCTTCACGCTTCCGGCAAAGACCGTACGTGAAATCATCGCCGGCTCCATCGATGTCATTATTCAGGCCACACGTCTGCGTGATGGCTCCCGCCGCATCACCCACATTACCGAAGTGATCGGCATGGAAGGTGACGTGATCATCACGCAGGACCTGATGCGATACGAACTGGAAGGCGAAGACGCCAATGGCAAGATCATTGGCCGGCACAAGTCGACAGGGATTGGCCGCCCGCATTTTTGGGATAGAGCCCGCTATTTTAACGAGGACAAACGGCTGGCCGCGACGCTCGACGCGATGGAAAAGGACTGAGGGTCTTCATGTTCGGAATAGACATCACCATTCTGGCGATCGTTGGTCTCGTCGCGCTTTCGACGGCCGGACTAGCCTATGGAATTCTGTTCACGCGCATAGAGACTGAAAAGAAAGCCGAAAGCCGCGTCCGCAAGGTCACATCCGCCGAAACCGACAGGGTTCAGATCAAGGCCGCACGCGACCGCGTGAATGAAATGTCCAAACGGCGGAAATCCGTTCAGGATTCTCTGAAGGACCTTGAGAAAAAGCAGCAGGAAAAATCGGCCAAGGCAAAGCCGAGCATGAAGGTGAGGCTTATTCAGGCCGGCTTCAAGATCTCCATCTCGCAGTTCTACATCGCCAGTGTTGTTTTTGGCGTCATGGCCAGTTTCCTGGCGCTGATTGCCGGGATGAAGCTGCTGGTCATCACCGGGATTTTTCTCGTCGCAAGCGCCGGTTTTCCTCGCTGGTTTATCAATTTCATGGTCAAGCGGCGCGCCAAGGCATTCCTGACTGAGTTTCCGAATGCCCTCGACATCATGGTCCGCTCGATCAAATCGGGCCTGCCGTTGAACGATGCCATCCGCCTGATCGCCAACGATGGCAGGGAGCCGGTCAAGACCGAGTTCAAGCGCATCATCGAGGCACAACAGGTCGGCCTGAGTGTTCCGGAAGCCTGTGCACGGATGATCAACACCATTCCGCTGCCGGAGGTCAATTTCTTCGCCATTGTCATCGCCATTCAGGCACAGGCCGGCGGCAATCTTTCCGAGGCGCTCGGCAATCTTTCGAAGGTGTTGCGTGAACGCAAGAAGATGAGGGCCAAGGTTCAGGCACTGTCGATGGAAGCCAAGGCTTCGGCCTGTATTATCGGAGCGCTGCCGTTCATTGTTATGCTGCTGGTTTACCTCACATCACCGGATTACATGATGATTCTGTTCACGGATCCGCGCGGGCATCTCATCATGGCCTGTTCAGGGGTGTGGATGTCCATTGGCATCTGGGTCATGCGCAACATGATCAGTTTCGACATCTAGGAAAGGGTCCGGCATGAGCGAGGACATGATCAGTACCCTGACAAATCCGAACATTATTGTCGCCTTCCTGGTGGCGGTGGCGGTACTGGCGACGTTCTATTCGCTCGCAGTTCCATTTCTGGATCGAGGGAATCTGGAAAAGCGGATGAAGTCTGTCGCGACCGAGCGGGATGCGATCCGGGCACGAGAGCGCGTGCGCTTGAATGCAGAGATTGGCGCCGGCAAGGCATTGCTGCGATCACAGAACAACACGTCAGTCCGCCAACTCGTCGAGAAGCTCAATCTGCGCAAGGCGCTTGTCGATGAGAATACGGTCAATCGGTTGAAGTCGGCCGGATACCGGTCGCAGAACGCGCTGAACATGTTTCTCGTGGCTCGCTTTTGCCTTCCCTTCCTGTTCCTTGCCGTGGGTGCCTTCTATATTTTCTTTTTGGGCTACCTTGCCGAAAAGCCATTCACCATTCGGCTTCTGGCAGTCATCTGCAGTGGGTATCTCGGTTTTTATGCGCCGAACATCTTCATTTCCAATGCCGTAAACAAGCGCCAGCACTCGATCCGCAGGGCATGGCCGAATGCGCTGGACCTGACGTTGATTTGTGTGGAATCGGGTGTTTCGCTGGAACTCGCCATGCGGCGCGTGGCCGATGAAATTGCCGACCAGTCAGCGCCTTTGGCAGAAGAACTGGTCCTGACCACTGCGGAGCTTTCGTTCTTGCCGGAACGGCGTGTCGCGCTGGAAAATCTCGGTCTCCGGACAGGGATCGACGACGTGAAATCAGTCGTGCAGGCCCTGATACAGGCTGACCGTTACGGTACTCCGATCGCCCAGGCCCTGCGTGTGCTTGCCCAGGAAAGCCGTGACCAGCGCATGAACGAGGCGGAAAAGAAGGCTGCGGCCCTACCGCCGAAACTCACCGTGCCGATGATCCTGTTCTTTCTGCCCGTGCTGATCGCCGTCATTCTCGGCCCTGCTGGTATCCAGGTTTCCGACAAGTTCTGATCCGGCTCTTTGGCAAGCATCAAAGCACGGCAAAAGATGGAAGTGCGCAATCCGCATTTTACGTGCGGCCGTTCTCTGTCCTGTCGAATGGGAGCGGAGGGCGCGGCTGGCCCGCAGCCCATCAACCTTCGGCGCGGGGAACGTATCGCCGCCTGAGGGCTATATTCTATTGCTTGTTTATGACGGCGCGCCCGGGGGGCTGCTCGAAAACAGCAAGGGCTCAGTTCGTGCCCTTGTCGTCCTTGGCCAGTTTCTGCCAGGCGTTTTGCTGCGACATGATCGAACGCAGATATTTGACATTGGCCTCGGCCTGGTCCGGCGAAAGCTCCTGACGGGCGATCTGTTCGGCTTCTGGGAAGCGTCCCTGTAGACCGATGGCGAGCGCCAGATTCTGGCGCACGCTGCTGTCTGCGCCGGGCTGGCTGACGGCTGACTTCAGATAGGTCTCGGCGGTCTTCAAATCCTTGTTCAGCAGATAGGACATGCCGAGATTGGACAGAACCGTCGGCTCGTTCGGTTGAATGTCGAGCGCCTCCCGGTAACGCTGGCGCGCTTCGCCGGCGCGGCCAAGCTGGTCGAGGATCGCGCCTTCGGCTGATTTCAGCTTCCAATCCGGCCGGTCGGGGGTTTGGGCGCGTGTAACCGTGTTCAGAGCCTGCTCAAGCTGACCCGCGGCGGCCTGCGACTTTCCATAGGCGGCAAGGACCTCGCGGTCGGTGGGGAAGTTGATCGCCACTTGCTGCATTACGGCCAGCGCCTGGTCGTTGCGGCCGGTCATGCGCAGCATGTTGGCATAGTTCAGGCCGGCGGCGCGATCTTTGGGATTCCGCTCATAGGCCTTGCCGATGCTTTCGGCTGCCGCTGAAAGCTCGGTGGCGTTCATCGACTGGACAGGTTTGGAGAAATTGGCGGAGGGGATGGAGCCTGTCGTCAGCTCCTTCTTCTGTGTGCCGCAACTGGCCAGCGTCACGGAAAGGATCACCATCGCAGTTCCTCGCAGGAAGCGGCTGCTCGAAAAAGACGTCCGTCCGTGTGAATTCATTGCCAATGCCCCTCAGCATTTTCTCAAGCACCGGACAAAAAACCCAACATATCGGCGCAATCTTCACTCCAGCAATAATCTGTTAACCCTAACAGAGCGTTAATCGAGTGATTCTGCACCGCTTCTTCCGAAGGATTTCCATGGCCCCCTATCAATTCATCGACCGTCCGTCGCCGTTCAATACCAGCGGCGGCAAAACCCTGCCGATCTTCGCGGTAACACCGGCCCATATCGATATCGGCGCCATCGATCCCATCGCGCTCGACTGGGCCCGCAAGGCTGGTTTCAAGGCAGAGTCCGGCGCTGTGCTCTTGATCCCTTCCGAAGACGGCCATCTTGGGGGTGCATTGTTCGGCTTGGGCGCTAATCCTTCGGAAGCGCCGTTTCTGACCGGTAAGCTGGCGCGGACATTACCGGCTGGAAAATGGCATATCGAGACCGCGCCATTGACGGCAAACCGGTTAGCGCTGGGCTACGGTTTAGGCTCGTACAGCTTCGACCGGTACAAGGCTGCGAGTAAGGAAGCACCGACCCTGATGATTCCGGCCGATGCCGATGCCGCCGATATCAAGCGGCAGCTCGCAGGCGTCTTCCTTGCCCGTGATCTGATCAACATGCCGACCAACGACATGGGGCCAAATGCGCTGGAAGAAGCGTTCCGGGCGCTGGGAGAATCCTACAAGGCCCAGGTCTCCGTCGTTTCAGGCGACGATCTGCTGAAGCAGAATTTTCCGCTGATCCACACGGTTGGCCGCGCCAGCGCCGAGGCGCCGCGGCTGCTTGAAATGCGCTGGGGTAAGAAAGGTCACCGCAAGGTGACGCTGGTCGGCAAGGGCGTTTGCTTCGATACCGGCGGTCTCGATATCAAGCCGGCGGCTTCCATGCTTTTGATGAAGAAGGACATGGGCGGCGCTGCCAATGTCATGGGCCTTGCCCTGATGATCATGGATGCCAAGCTGAAGGTCGATCTGCGCGTGCTTGTGCCCGTGGTCGAGAATTCGATCTCCGCCAATGCGTTCCGCCCGGGCGATATCTACCGCAGCCGCAAGGGCCTGACGGTGCAGATCGACAACACCGATGCAGAGGGCCGGTTGATCCTTGCGGATGCGCTGGCCTACGCAGACGAAGAAGACACCGACCTGCTGATCGACATGGCGACGCTGACGGGTGCTGCCCGCGTCGCGCTTGGTCCCGATCTGCCGCCGTTCTACACCGACGACGAGGATCTGGCCCACGACCTGACGGAATCGAGTCTGACGGTTGATGATCCCATGTGGCGCATGCCGCTCTACAAGGGCTATGAGAAGGATATCTCGGCTCGTATCGCCGACCTTACCAACGCCCCATCGGGTGGTATGGCCGGTTCGATTACCGCGGCTCTTTTTCTCAAGCGCTTTGTGACCAATGCCAAGAGCTGGGCGCATTTCGACATCTTCGGCTGGACACCGGCCGAGCGTCCGCATTCGCCGCTGGGTGGCGAGGCACAAGCCATCCGGGCGCTGTATCATCTGATCGCCAATGGGAAGAAATAGCCGGTCCTCTTGAAAAAACATGCCCCTGTCCATGCGAACAGGGGCATGCCTCCAACAAAGCCGAAGGATCTCGGTCCTATTCGTTGATCAGCCGCTTCAACAGCTCGATCTCATGCGACAGCTTGGTATCGCCGGTGATCAGGTCCTCGATCTTACGGACTGCATGCAAGACCGTGGTGTGATCGCGCCCGCCAAAACGGCGGCCGATTTCCGGAAAGGAGCGGGGGGTCAGCGTCTTTGCCAGATACATGGCGATCTGGCGCGGCTTGACGATGACGCGGGTGCGGCGGTTGGACACCAGTTCCTGGCGCGACACGTTGTAGTGCTTGGCAACAACGCGCTGGATGTCCTCGATGCGCACGCGGCGCGGCTCGCCGGCATTGACGAGATGGCCGAGCAATTCATCGACACGTTCGATCGACAGATGTGGCTCAAAAGAAAGCCGGAAGAGCAGTTGGTTGAACGCGCCTTCCAGTTCACGGCCGCTGGCGGTGATATTGCGGGCGACATGGCCGAGAATATTGGCAGGAATGTCGAGCGACGGGTCGTCCAGGCGGGCGACTTCGAGGCGGCGCTTGAGGATTTCGAGACGCATCTCATAGTCCGGGCCTTCCATCTCGATCGCAACACCGCCCTGTAGGCGCGAGCGGACGCGCGGATCGAGCGATTCCAGCTCCCACGGCGCACGGTCGGCAGCAACGACGACCTGCTTGGCGCTATCGAGCAGCATGTTGAGAAGATGGCAGAATTCATGCTGGATCGACTTGCCCTGCAGGAACTGCATGTCGTCGATGACCAGGAGATCGATGTTGCGCAGGGTTTCCTTGAGCGACAGCGCATCATTGTCGCGAATGGCTGTTGCGAAACGCCACATGAAATATTCGGCTGTCAAGTAGACGACGCGCGGAGCGCGGGCGCTCTGGATCGCAGCGGTGGCGATTGCCTGCAGAAGATGGGTCTTGCCGAGGCCGACCGTCGAATGAATGAACAGCGGGTTGAAGCGCACGGCACCGGCGCCGGCTTCGGCGATCGTCTTGGCGGCGGCAAGAGCGACGCGGTTCGAGGAACCCTCGACGAAGCTTTCGAATGTGTAGCGTGAGTCCAGCGGCGAGCCGAACAGGGGACCTGCGACGGGCTGCGGCTTCTGCAGATTGCCGACCGTAGCGGCCGCATGCTGGCCGAGCGTCTGCGGTGCAGAACGGCGCGAAGAGGCGGGTGCTACCGCATCGCTCTGGCTTGCCTGGGGGGCATCCTCGTGGAGGCCGGGCCGGGTGCTGCGTGTTGCGCTGCGCACCACGATCTCTACCTTCAGGATTTCAGCGTCTTCCTGCTGAAAAATGGTGGTGATCAGGTCAAGATAACGGTTGTTGATCCAGGACTTCAGGAAGGTCGTTGGAACGGACAGCCGCACGACACTCTTGGAAACGGATTGCAACTTCAACCGGCCGAACCAGCTGGCAAAAACATCAGGGCCGACCTGGGCCTTCAAACGCGCACTCACCCGTTCGAAAAGTGCGCTCTGCATCATGTCGCCCTTTTCCCCCGTCGTTCCGTCGGATTGTTTTACCGAAATCTGGCGTGAATTCTCCCCGTTCTCAAATACGATCGCCGCCGTTACCGAATTACCAAGCATATTGCCGCCTTCCAATATCATTCCGCGACGCCGCCATTGCTGCCGGCGTCAGCCTTTATGTCTGTCTCGTGCGGCCCTTTTTCAAAGGCATGCCGCCCAATTCAAACGCTCCCCGTACCATGAGAGGAATCCTCATCCTCCTCTCGTGGTCCGGTTTCGTGCAAAATCCATTTGGCAGAACCAAACGGATGTCCCGCTTGCACAGTGTATTCCAAGCGTCCGGTCAGGCCTCGTGTCCTTTCCGGGTCCGCCAATGTCTGACCAGCCTTCCCGACCCTCGTTAAAAGAAGGACAGGCCAGTTTGCTGATAATGCGTCCTCATCCGCATATCGGCCGCCGTCTCCTCACCGCGCAGCAAAAGCTGCGATGCGTATCGTACGGCGTATCGGGTACTCTCAACCGCCTGCAACCGGAAGTCGCAGAATGTCGTTCTGAGCAAGCAGATGCCCAGCTGAAAACGCTCTATGCTGATTGATGGAACGTTGTGGAACCACCCCGTTACAAAAGGCTTAAGTGAAATTGCGCCGCCTGTTGAAAGGCTGCCTTCTCATCTTGTCCACAGGTATGTCCTGCGCCTTCTGTGGAGGCATTTAGGCAGGATCGTGTGACAAGATCAATCGCGATTTTTAACACTTGGGAAGGACCGGGCGTTGACTCTCATAGCGTGTCCTGCATGGACGATAGCCCGGCGGAAGAGAATCGCTTTTGAATCAAGGGCTTTGAATTTCGGACTGGAACTTAGCTGGCGAAAAACAAAAAAAATAAAAAATTTCTTGACTCGTTTAGAGCCCCGAGATGCCCCCGCGAGAGGCGGGTGAGTCTGAATGTCCTCCCGCAAGCATCTGATTTTATTTAAAAATTTCTGTCATTGCGGTGACATAATAAGTTGCACAAGGATTAACCATCAGTGTGCCGGAAGTTTGAATCTGAAAAGCCCGGTCATGGACCGGGCTAATGCATTGACGATATTTTAATAAGCCGGCTTAAGCCGAAAGCGACTTTACGCGGTTCGCAAGACGCGAAACTTTGCGCGATGCCGTGTTGGCATGCAGCACGCCCTTGGTGGCGGCGCGCATCAGTTCCGGCTGGGCTGCCTTCAGGGCAGCCTGAGCGAGAACCTGGTCGCCGGAAGCGATGGCTTCTTCGACCTTGCGGATGAAGCCGCGAACGCGCGAACGGCGGGACTTGTTGACTTCCGTGCGGCGGGCGATCTTGCGGGTCGCTTTTTTCGCCGAAGTTGTATTGGCCATTTGGTGTCTCTCTTCGAAATCTGACAAAAACTCTCTACCGCCGTGCCGGGTCACTGCGACCTGTCGTCCAAGCAAGTAGGGAGCAATATCGGAAAACCTTGGAGCGGCTTTCCAAACTGTGGGCGGCATATAGCCTTAAACAGGCCTCCCGTCAACGCGATATTTTCGAAAACGCCGCGGAGGCGTGGCCTTCGCCAGCCGCACTATTTCTGGCATTTCGGGCAATAGAAGGTCGACCGTCCCGCCTGAACGACGCGCGCGACCGTCCCGCCGCATCCTGGCGTCCGGCAAGGCGCGCCTTCGCGATCGTAGACCGAGAACGAATGCTGGAAATAGCCGAGCGTCCCATCCGTCTGGATATGGTCGCGCAGTGACGACCCGCCAGCGGCAATGGCATCGGCAATGACCGCCCGGATCGCCTCGGTCAGCAACACAAGCGTTGCCTTTGGCTTGCCCTTGGCGTCCACCAGCGTGCCGGCGGCCCGTAGCGGTGATAGGCCCGAGCGCCACAAGGCCTCGCAGACGTAGATATTGCCAAGGCCGGCAATGTTCTTCTGGTCGAGCAGCGCCGATTTCAGCGGCTGAGCCTTGCCGGCAAAGCGGGCGGCCAGATAGGCGGCATCGAGCACGTTGCCGGTCGGCTCTTCGCCAAGTTCGCGGAAGAACGCGTGGCTGCTTAAAACGTCGCGCCGGGCCAGGTCCATGAAGCCGAAGCGGCGCGGGTCGTTATAGATGACGCGGGCAGGGCCGTTGGTGCCTTCCAGATGAAATACGACATGATCGTGTTTTTCGCTTTTGCCGCGCGGATGATGGAAATCGCCGGGTGTCTCAGGCGCTGCACCGTCTTCCACCCTGAAGGAGCCGGACATGCCGAGATGGGCGATGATCACGTTGCCGTCTTCAAGATCAATCAGAAGGTATTTCGCCCGCCGTCCGAGCGACAGGATGCGCCTTCCTGAGACGAGCGTTGCAAAATCGGCAGGGAAAGGAAAGCGCAGATCCGGCCGGCGCAGTTCGGCCCTGACCAGAAGCGCACCTTCCATTGCGGGCGTCAGGCCCCGCCTGACTGTTTCCACCTCGGGAAGTTCCGGCATTCACGTTTCCTCATCATCTGCCAATAGACCGGGATCATTTGGCAATTCCATTCGCAGCGCACATATCCTATAGCAGGCTCCACGGGCGCGAATGCCGCAGGCCGCAATCTGCCGCAGAGATAGCGTGGATGAAGCGAATTCGCTATGGTCGGCACAACAGCGATTGAATGGAGTAAACCTTGATGACTGGTGAGCGCACCTCTGCCGATGGCGGCATGGAAACCTCCTACGGGTTTCGCCAGGTTGGCCAGGGCGAGAAACAGGCGCTCGTCAACGACGTCTTCCACAAGGTTGCCAAGCGCTATGATATCATGAACGACGTCATGTCCATGGGCCTGCACAGGGCCTGGAAGGACGCGATGATCGCTTCGCTCAATCCCAGCCGCTCCGAAAATTACAAGGTTCTCGACGTTGCCGGTGGCACCGGCGACATCGCCTTCCGGATCGTGGAAGCCTCGGACCGCAAGGCGCATGCGACTGTCCTCGATATCAATGGCTCGATGCTGGCCGTTGGTGCTGAACGTGCTGAAAAGAAGGGCCTGTCGCCCAATCTCACCTTCGTCGAGGCCAATGCCGAGGAACTGCCGTTCGAAGCCAATTCCTTCGACGCGTATACGATCGCCTTCGGCATCCGCAACGTGCCGCGCATCGATGTGGCGCTGACCGAAGCCCACCGTGTCCTGAAGCGTGGCGGCCGCCTGCTGGTTCTGGAGTTTTCCGAAGTGGAAATGCCGTTGCTCGACAAGGTCTATGACGCCTGGTCGTTTAACGCCATCCCGAAATTCGGTCAGATGATCACCGGCGAGGCCGAGCCCTATCAGTATCTGGTGGAATCGATCCGCAAGTTTCCCAACCAGAGTGATTTCGCCGCCATGATCACCAAGGCCGGCTTTTCGCGTGTCACCTACACCAATTACACCGCCGGCATTGCCGCGCTGCATTCCGGCTGGAAGATCTGACGCATGATATCCATTCTCGTGAAGCGCTCTGAGGGGCTGCCCCGGCGCGGCGGCAAGCCGTTATGAGCGCGCCTGGAGCTTATCTTCGCCTTGTCCGGATCGGCTGGGTTCTGGTGCGCGAAGGCGTCGTGTCGGCGCTTCCGTCGGAAGACATGCCGGCCTTGCCAAAGGCCGCACAGTCCTTCGCAGGCCTCTTCGCACGGCGTCGCGCCAGACAGGAGGATCGCAGCGACCGGCTGGCCCGGGCGATCGAACGCCTTGGTCCATCCTATGTGAAGATCGGCCAGTTCCTTGCCACCCGTCCTGATGTCGTCGGTGCCGAATTTGCTGAAGACCTGTCCTTCCTGCAGGATCGCATGGCGACGTTTCCGGTGGAGGAAGCGCGTGCCGCCATTGAGGCCTCACTCGGCCGCCCGGTTGCCGAACTCTATACCCAATTTGGCGATCCGATCGCCGCCGCCTCGATTGCGCAGGTTCATCCGGCCACAGTGCTGAAGGATGGCGTCGAACGGAAGGTCGCGGTCAAGGTCATCCGCCCTGGCGTGCGCCAACGGTTTGCCCATGACCTAGAAGCGATGTTTCTCGTTGCCGGCCTGCAGGAGCGCTTCCTGCCGCATACCCGCCGGCTGCGGCCAGTCGAGGTGACGAAGACGCTGGAGCAGACCACCAAGATCGAGATGGATTTGCGGCTTGAAGCAGCGGCTCTGTCGGAACTCGGTGAAAACGCCGCCGATGATCCGGGCTTCCGGGTACCGAAGGTCGATTGGGAACGCACCGGCCGCGACGTCGTGACGATGGAGTGGATCGACGGCACCAAGATGTCTGATGTCGAAGGGCTGCGCCAAGCCGGCCACGATCTTGATGCGCTCGCCGATACGCTGATCCAGTCCTTCCTGCGCCACACGCTGCGCGATGGCTTCTTCCATGCCGACATGCACCAGGGCAACCTGTTCGTCGATCCGCAGGGCATGATCGTCGCTGTCGATTTTGGTATTGTCGGCCGACTCGGCAAGAAGGAGCGCCGCTTCCTCGCCGAAATTCTCTATGGCTTCATCACTCGCGATTACCGCCGCGTCGCCGACGTGCATTTCGAGGCGGGTTACGTGCCGTCTCACCACGATGTCGCCAGTTTTGCGCAGGCGATCCGCGCTATCGGCGAGCCGATCCACGGCCAGCCGGCCGAAACCATTTCCATGGCCAAGCTGCTGACACTGTTGTTCGAAGTCACCCATCTGTTCGACATGGAGACGCGGCCCGAGCTGGTGATGCTGCAAAAGACCATGGTTGTCGTTGAGGGTGTCGCCCGTACGCTCAATCCGCGCTTCAATATGTGGAAAGCGTCCGAGCCGGTGGTCGGCGCCTGGATCCGCGACAATCTCGGCCCCAAGCGTATTCTAGGAGACGTCAAGGAGGGGTTGCACGCGGCTTTACGCCTTGCCGAAGCAGCGCCTGAGATCGCCGCCAAGACGGAAAAGTTTTCGCGCGATCTGACATCCATGGCCGAAAACGGGCTGCGTTTCGACGCAGAGACCGCCGAAGCCATCGGTCGTTCCGAGGCGCGCCACAGCCGGTCAGGCCGCGTGGCGCTCTGGGTGATTGCGGCCGCGCTCATTGCGATCGCCTGGAAGCTTTTCTAGCGCCGCCAAGGGTCTATTTGCAGCTCTACAAAGTTTATGCGTTCGTGAGCGCGGGGGCTAACCCATTGGCGCGCCAACCCTGTTCCATCGGGAACTGTCGCGTTGTTTTCATTGTGGGATTGTCTCTCTCAAGGATGAGGCTGGCTCATCCAGCCCGGAGGAAAGACCACCATGCGTAACCTGATCATCGCTTCCATCGTTGCCACGGTCTCAGCCGTGTCCTTCGCGGCACCATCGCAGGCGGGCGGTTACTATGGGGGCAGCTACAATGATGGTTATTATGGTGACGGTTACAGCCAGCCCCAGAGACGCCACTCCTACAAGAAGACCTATTATGAACCCAATTGCTGGATCAAGAAGGTCCGCAAGTACGATTATTACGGCAACCTGATCGTCAAGCGCATCCGGGTCTGCGACTGAGCCGGCCGTCCTGCAGATATATCGTCTTTGACAAAACCGGCGGTTCACCCCGCCGGTTTTTCGTGCGAAAATTCCGTCGCGCTGCCGGTGCTGCGGAAACATTGCGAAACGAAAAACGGGAAAGATTACAGAGATTTCATGTCGTTGGACTTCATTATGGCGTAGTTTCAATCTAGCAGTCGCGAAAAGTGACGACCCAACGCCCGATTGAATTCGAAAGAGATGTGAATGGCGGATGCCACCCGGAAAATTGCCCCTGCGCTTGAAGAACAGGAGGCCGCCGCTGCCCAGCCGATGCCGGCCCGCAGCAAGCGCCGGCGCACACGCAAACGCTGGCTGGTCCTTCCCGTCCTCCTTCTCGGCGCTGCAGGCTGGTATGGCTGGTCGGTCTACGGCAAGCAGGAAGCGGCAGACGCCGTCGTGACCGAAGTGCCTGTGCGCGGCGATATCGAAAACAGCGTCACCGCATCCGGTCTCTTGAGTCCCATCAAGGATGTTGATGTCGGTGCCCAGGTTTCCGGTCAGCTGAAGAGCCTCAAGGTCGAGATTGGCGACAGTGTCAAGGAAGGCCAGTTGATCGCCGAGATCGATAGCGCCTCCATCGAAACGCAGATCGAGATTGCGGAGGCCGAGCTTGCCAATCTTGAGGCCCAGATGATCGACAAATCGGCACAGGTGGTGCTGGCCAGCGCCACGCTGACGCGCCAGCGCGCCCTCGTTGCAGGCAACAGCGCCGCCCAGTCGGCGCTCGATGAGGCGGTCGCGGCCCTGGCGACAGCCGAGGCCAATGTCGATGCGCTGAAAGCCCAGGTCCGCAAGCAGCAGGCAACGCTCAAGGATGCCCGCATCAGCCTGGGCTATACCAAAATCTATGCGCCTTTGACCGGAACGATCATCAATACGTCGGCCAAGGAAGGTCAGACGCTCAATTCCAACCAGACCGCGCCGACCATCGTCACCATTGGTGATCTCTCGACCATGACGGTCGAAGCTGAGGTGTCCGAAGCCGATGTCGGCAAGCTCAAAGTGGGGATGAACGCCTATTTCACCCTGCTTGGACAGCCCGGCCAGCGTTATCCGGGCACTCTGCGCCAGATCAAGCCAACGCCTGCCACCGAAAACAATGTCGTGCTCTATTACGCCCTGTTCGACGTGCCCAATCCGGATGGCACGCTGATGATGAACATGACGGCACAGGTCTTTTTCGTCGAGTCATCGGCGAAGGATGTGCTGACTGTACCGGCCGCCGCCGTCCATTTCGGCAAGGACCGCACGTCCGGGGAAGTCACTGTCGTCACGGCTTCCGGCGCCCATGAAACCCGCAAGGTGGAGACCGGAATCCGCAATCGCGTGCGCGTTGAAATCAAGCAGGGCCTTGGTGAAGGCGATATGATCGTCGTCGGCGCGGGTTCCGGTGACAGGTCTGCATCGTCGGGCCGTGGCAATTCGCGGCGTGGCATGCCGCCAATGTTCTAAGAGCACACCCGATGGCTCCGCTTATTTCGCTCAAGGACATCCGCAAGACCTTCGTCAATGGCGACGTGGCCGTCGAGGTGCTGCGCGGCGTCTCACTCGATATCCAGCCGGGCGAATTCGTCGCTATCGTCGGCGCGTCCGGTTCGGGCAAGTCGACGCTGATGAACATTCTCGGCTGTCTCGATACGCCGACCGGTGGCGAATATCTGCTCGAAGGCGAGGATGTTTCGGATTTGAACGCCGACGAGCTGGCGGCGAGGCGTCGCCAGCTGTTCGGTTTCGTCTTCCAGAGCTATAATCTGGTGCCGACCGCAACCGCGCAGGAAAATGTCGAAATCCCCGCCATCTATGCCGGCATGCCGTCGCGGGAGCGGGAGGAACGGGCCAGCATGCTGCTACGTTCGCTGCGTCTCGGAGACCGGCTCGATCATCTGCCCAATCAGCTGTCCGGCGGCCAGCAGCAGCGGGTGTCGATTGCCCGTGCGCTGATGAACGGCGGACAGATCATTCTCGCAGACGAGCCGACTGGCGCGCTCGACAGCCAGAGTGGCAAGGAAGTGATGGCGACGCTGCGGCAGATGAACGAGGACGGTCACACCGTCATCATCATTACGCACGCGCCCGAACTCGCCGAATCCGCCGATCGCGTCATCGAGATCAGCGACGGCCTGATCGTCGCAGACCGTATTCCCGGCAATGTCCGCCGCATCGGTCGCGCCAAGCCACAGCTTACGGCCCGAAAGGCCGGAAAAGCCGCCATCGTCACTGATGTGGCAGAAGCCGTGCGCATGTCGTTTAGGGCGCTCAGGGCCAATCTGTTTCGCACCATCCTCACTCTGCTGGGTATCGTCATCGGCGTCAGTTCCGTTGTCGCGATGCTGGCGATCGGCACGGGCGCGCAGGACTCGGTTCTGAGCCGCATCGCCGCCATGGGGTCTGATCTCCTGGTCGTGCGGCCCAACATGTCGAATTTCCGTGGCGGGGAAGGGGGCAGCATCGTCTCGCTGATCCCGTCGGATGCCGATGCCATTCTGGAACTGCCCAATATCAGCTTCGCGGTGCCGGAAATGTCGAGCACCTTGACGGTCAGGGCCGGCAATCTCGATACCCAGACGACGGTCAACGGCACGGTGCCGCAATTCCCAAAGGCCAAATCCTGGACCGTCGAGGATGGAGCATTCCTCGAAAAGACGGACATGGACGCCTATGCCACCGTCGCGGTGTTGGGCCGGACTGTCGCCGATGCGTTGTTTCCCGATGGCGCCGATCCGATCGGGCAGTACATTCTCATCAAGAACATCCCCTTCCAGGTGATTGGCGTGATGTCGAAGAAGGGGGCCAGTGCTGGTGGCAACGACCAGGACGATACGGTTCTGGTGCCGCTATCGACCGGCAACCTGCGCCTGTTCGGGGCAAGGAATGTCCGCTCCATCACCGTGCAGGTGAAGGACGGCAGCGCCATCAATGTCACGCAGGACCAGATCCAGGCGCTGCTGGACGAACGCCACAAGCGCCAGGACACGCAGATCATCAACATGGCCGCAATCCGCGAGACGTTCACAGAAACGTCTAACATTCTCAAGGTTTTCCTCGGCTCCATCGCTGCCATCTCACTGCTCGTCGGCGGCATCGGCGTCATGAACATCATGCTGGTCTCCGTCACAGAGCGTACCCGCGAAATCGGCATCCGCATGGCGACGGGGGCGAGGGGCCGCGACATCCTCACCCAGTTCATTGTCGAAGCGCTGGTGGTTTCGGCGCTCGGTGGTCTGATTGGCGTTGGGTTGGGGCTGAGCATCGGTGCTGTGGCTCAGGCTTTCGGCATTGCCGTCAGCTTCGCTCCCGGCCCGGTCATTCTCGCCTTCGGCAGCGCCTTCCTCACTGGGCTGATCTTCGGCTACCTGCCGGCCTACAACGCCTCGCGCCTGCAGCCTGCCGTAGCACTGGCCTCCACCTGATCAGCGTTCCATCTGCCAGCGGTTGACGCCGTGCGCCTGATCGTTTCCATTGGTGCAAAGGCTGAAGGAGGAAACCATGCCGGACGCAGATCGCTTCATGACCCAGGCCATCGCGCTTGCCCGCGATAATGTTCGCAAGGGTGGACGGCCGTTTGGTGCCGTGCTGGTCCTCGATGGAGAGGTGTTGGCGACCGGTGTCAACGGCGTGATGGAAACGCACGATCCGACGGCCCATGCCGAGCTGGTGGCGGTGCGTGCGGCGGCCATGAAGCGCGGCTCGGCCACTCTCAAGGGGGCTTCCGTCTATGCCAGCGGCCATCCATGCCCGATGTGCCTTGCCGCCATGCGGCTGGCCGGCATCACCGACATTTTCTACGCCTATTCGAATGAAGACGGTGCACCCTACGGCCTGACTTCGGCACCGCTCTATGCCGATCTGCGCAAACCGTTTGCGGATCAGCAGATGACGTTTTCCTATCTTCCGGTGCGGCCTGAGGGAGAGGCCGATATCTATGATTTCTGGCGGGAAATGCAGCAGGGATAAGCCCGCACGCGTTGACTGCGGCTGATCCAGCCAGAGGGGTGAGATGCAAAACTATCTGTTGCGTGTATGGGCATCACTGTCGCTACCGGGTTTGCTGATTGGCATCCTCTTCTTTGCGGTGTCGCTGACGCCGAGCCTCATTCCTCGGCCGTATGTGCTGCAGGGCGTGCTGTCCGGTTGTTCGCTGGCGGCCGGATATGGCCTCGGCGTGTTTGGACGTTGGCTCTGGCTCTATCTGGAGCTTCCTGCCTTGCCGCCAAAGATCGATCGTGTTGCCAAGGTTTTGGCAATTGCCGGGTGCGCCGGAATAGCGATCGCATTTCTCTGGCAGGCTGCCCGCTGGCAAAACTCCGTGCGCAGCCTGATGGGGCTCGATCCAGTGGAGACTGCCGAACCGGTCAAACTCGCGCTGATCGCCCTTTTCGTTTTCATCGTCCTGATTGCACTCGCTCGCCTGTTCCGGATGACGTTCGCCTTTCTCTCGCGTAGGTTCGAGCATGTGACCCCCAAGCCCATCGCCCGGCTGTTCGGCATCCTTCTGGCCGCCGCCCTGTTCTGGTCGATCGCCGATGGCTTGCTGCTTAAAGCCGGTTTGCGGCTTGCCGACTCCTCGTTTCGCGAACTGGATGCCCTGATCGACAGTGATCTGGCGCCGCCAGCGAATCCCTTGAAAACCGGCAGTGCCGCGTCGCTCGTTCCGTGGCATGATCTGGGTTTTCGTGGCCGCGAATTCGTCGCCTCCGGTCCGACGGCTGATAAGATCAGCGCCTTCCTGCACCAACCGGCATTGGAGCCGATCCGTGTCTATGTCGGCCTGAATGCAGCGAAAACCGCCAAGGAAAGGGCGGCGCTGGCGCTTGCCGAGCTCAAGCGGACCGGCGCCTTCGAGCGCGCGACGCTGATCGTCGTCGTGCCGACCGGCACCGGCTGGGTCGATCCGGCAGCCATGGATACGGTCGAATATCTGCAGCGCGGCGATGTGGCGAGTGTCGCTCTGCAATATTCCTACCTGACCAGCTGGCTGTCACTGCTGGTCGAGCCAAGCTATGGCGCCGAGGCAGGCGAGGCGCTGTTCAAGGCGGTCTATGGCTACTGGACGACACTTCCGAAGGACAAGCGACCCAAACTCTATCTGCATGGCCTCAGCCTCGGTGCCATGAATTCCGAGCGTTCGGCCGATCTCTTCGATGTGATCGGCGATCCCTTTCAGGGCGCGCTGTGGAGCGGTCCACCCTTCGAAACCGCCGGCTGGAAATCGGTGACCGCAGGCCGCGAGCCGGGGTCTCCGGCTTGGCTGCCACGCTTCCGCGACAGTTCCGTCATCCGCTTCACGGCCCAGAAGAATGCGCTGGATATTCCGGGCGCCAAATGGGGGCCGATGCGGATCGTCTATCTGCAATATGCGAGCGATCCGGTGACTTTCTTCGATCCGCATTCCTTCTACCGGGAACCGGACTGGATGAAGCAGCCGCGTGGCCCCGATGTCTCGCCCTATCTTGCCTGGTATCCGATCGTCACCATGCTGCAACTGGCGCTCGATATGGCGATGGCGACCACATCGCCGATGGGCTACGGGCATGTCTATGCTCCGGAGCACTACATCGATGCCTGGGTGGCTGTCACCGATCCTCAAGGGCTGGCGTCTGGTGATATCGAGCGGCTGAAGGAGATGGTTTCGAAGCGGGATTGAGAAACCGGCGGCATCGCTGCCGCCGGTCTTTGACTATCAAGCGCTGCGTACCGGCGCGAGCAGCCTGAGCGCGTTGATTGTCACCAGCACGGTGGCGCCGGTATCGGCCAGGATCGCCGGCCAGAGCCCGGTAATACCGGCGATGGTGGTCACCAGGAACACGGCTTTCAGGCCAAGCGCAATGGTGATGTTCTGGCGGATATTGCCCATCGTGCGTTTCGACAGGTCGATCATCTGCGCAACGTCCCCGACTCTGCCGTGCAGCACCGCGGCATCGGCGGTTTCGAGCGCCACGTCGGTGCCGCCGCCCATGGCGATGCCGATATCTGCCGCCGCCAGCGCCGGTGCATCGTTGATCCCGTCCCCGACCTTCGCGACGACAAACCCCTGCTGCTTGAGTTCGCCAACGATCCGCTGCTTGTCTTCCGGCATCAGTTCAGCGCGCACCTCGATGCCGAGCTGCTTGCCGATTGCGGTGGCCGTGCGCTTGTTGTCACCGGTTAGCATGACGATTTTTACGCCCGCATCCGTCAGAGCCTTGAGCCCGGATTTGGCGTCTGCGCGTGGCTCGTCGCGCATGGCGATCGCACCGGCCAGCGTCTCGCCGATGATCAGCACCGAGACGGTCTTGCCCTCGTCGTTGAGTGCAGTGATCTGTGCCGTCTGCTCAGCCGACAGCGCAATGCGGTCGCCGGCTGCCTGTGGCGAGCCGAGGAAGACGGCCTTGCCGTTGACCGTTGCCGTCACCCCCTTGCCGCCCAGTGCCTTGGCATCGGACACCGCCGGAATGGCAACCTTGTCGGCCGCGGCCCGGTCGAGGATTGCCTTGGCCAGAGGATGGCTGGAGCCGGTCTCAAGAGCCGCGGCAAAGGTCAGCACGTCCGGTTCCGAATGGCCGAAGGCGAGGATGTCCGTGACCTTCGGTTTGCCTTCCGTGAGCGTGCCGGTCTTGTCCAGCGCCACGGCATTGATCGTCCCCAGGGTCTCCAACACGGCGCCGCCCTTGAGCAGCAGGCCGCGGCGGGCACCGGCGGAAAGCGAGGCGGCGATGGCGGCGGGCGTCGAGATCACCAGGGCGCAAGGGCAACCGATCAGCAGGATGGCAAGACCCTTGTAGACCCATTCACCCCATGCGCCGCCCATGAACAGCGGCGGGATGACCGCAACGAGCGCTGCAACGACCACCACACCGGGCGTGTAGTAACGCGAGAACCGGTCGATGAAGCGTTCAGTCGGCGCCTTGGATTCCTGCGCCTCTTCGACCAGCTTGACGACGCGGGCGATGGTATTGTCGGCAGCCGTCGCCGTGACACGAACGCGCAATGCCGCATCGCCGTTGATCGTCCCGGCAAACACCTTTTCATCGACGCCCTTGCGCACCGGCGTGCTTTCGCCAGTCACCGGTGCCTCGTCGATCGCGCTTTCGCCGGACAGGATCACACCATCCGCAGAGATGCGGTCGCCGGGGCGCACCAGAATGGTGGCGCCGACGGCAAGGCTTTCGGCCGGAACAGACCGTGTCTGGCCGTTTTCCTCGAGCAATGCCTCCTTCGGCACCAATGCCGCCAGCGACTGGATGCTTTGACGCGCTTTCCCGGCGGCAACGCCTTCGAGAAGCTCACCGACGAGGAACAGGAAGACCACGGCTGCAGCCTCCTCGCCGGCATCGATGATGACGGCACCGATCGCCGCAATCGTCATCAGCATTTCGATCGAAAATGGCGTTCCGGCCATCGCGGCCATGATGGCGCGCCGGGCAATCGGGATGAGGCCGATCAGCATGGCAACGATAAAAGCATAGGATGCGATCGACGGCACCAGATGGCCGACAGCATAGGCGCTCACCAAAGCGGCGCCTGAAAAGATCGTCAGCTTGCCTTTCTTGCTGGCCCACCAGGGGCCGGTTGACGGGCCATGGTCATGCCCGTGCAGGCCTTCCATCGTGTCCTTGGCTGCGGGCTTCGAATGGTCGTGCCCCGCATGGCTGGCATGGTCGTGTCCGCTGTGATCGTGTTCCGCATGATCATGGCCGTCGTGGTCGCCATGCTTGGAATGATCGTGACCGGCATGGCTGTGATCGCCATGATCGTGGCCGCAGCAGGCTTGCTTTGCCTCGGCAACCGGCGTGGTTTTGCCGGCGATCTGCGAGACCGAGTAGCCCAGACCTGAGACCTTCTTGGCAATGGCTGTGAGGTCGCTGACCGCGTCATGCTTCACGGTCATGGTGCCTGCCGTCACCGAAACCGAGACATCCGAAACGCCCGGCATGCGCCGGACTGCGGTGTCGATCTTGGCCGCGCAGGAGGCGCAATCCATGCCCTCCACCCGGTATCGTGTCTGTGTTGCCTCTGCCATTGTCCGCTTCCTGTGAACGTTCTTGTCAAACTCTGGCATCTTTCCTACATCCTCTAGTGACTAGAGGTGCAAGAGGGAAAATCATGAAAAAGATCACGATTGGCGAGGCTGCGCGAAAAAGTGGCGTCAAGGTTCCCACCATCCGTTATTACGAGGGCATTGGCCTGTTGCGGGAGCCAAGCCGCAGCGACGGAAATCAGCGCTCCTATGAACAATCCGATCTCAATCGCCTGACCTTCATCCGCCATGCTCGTGAGCTGGGTTTCGAAGTGGAGGCGATCCGCGCGCTGCTCAGTCTGCAGGATAATCCGCTGCAATCCTGCGCGTCCGCTGATGCGATCGCCAAGGCCCGGTTGATCGAAGTCGAGCAACGCATTCGCAGCCTGATGGCGCTGAAGGCTGAGCTGGAAATGATGGTCGAGGGATGCGGCCACGGCCGTGTCGATCAATGCCGGGTGATCGAGGTGCTCGCTGATCACGCCCAATGCACCCATCACGGCCACTGATGCGGCTTTGAAAGATATTTGCAGGCGCCCCGGAACCTTTCGACTATTCATGCGTTTTGAGCGCTATCGATAGCTATATCCATTCCATTGTTACATATCCGGAAAACATAAATGCCAGATCGGTCCCGCCGAACACAATTGCGCGAAACGACGTCGCAAGCCCATGCCTCTCTCGACAATATGGTCGGCTCCTTTGATAGTCCCGATACCTACAGACATTACCTGCGGGGGATTTCGGCTTTCCGGGAGGCGGTCGAGGATAAACTAGCATCGGCAGTCTGGCCGGGGCACGGTGACAATTGGGATGTTGAGATGTTTTCGGGCTTGATTGCCGAGGATCTGAGAGACCTGAATGTGGCGCCTCAGCCACCGGTCAATGCTCCGGATATGGAGTTGAGCCGCGAGTCGCTTCTCGGCATGCTTTACGTGCTGGAAGGGTCGGCACTGGGCGCGCGTGTCCTTTACAAGCGTGCTCAGAGCCTTGGTTTTGATGCAGATTTCGGCGCGCGGCATCTGGCCGTCCAATCCCGTCGCAGCGATCGCTGGCCCGCCTTTCTCGCTATGCTCGAAAATGCGGATGCAATCGACATGGAGCAGGTCGCCAATGCCTCGCGGGCAACGTTTGCGACTGCCGAACAGGCATTTCGTCAGGCATCCCCATGAACCCGCATGACATCAAAGTGGCTGAACCGGTCAACCTGACCAATTGCGATCGTGAGCCGATCCATACTCCCGGCAGCATTCAGCGGCATGGTTGCCTGATCGCGTGCGATGCGCGTGCGGCAACGATTCTCCGGCATTCCAGCAATGCCGGCGCCATGCTGGGCGTTCCCGGAGAGATCAATGGCCTGCCACTCGAAACGCTGATCGGCGCCCAGGCGACGCACACATTGCGCAACGCTCTGGCAACGTTGGGCGAGGGCGTGCGTCCGGCGCTGTTGCCCGGGATGAGTGTGCCGGGCGGCGTCTTCGATGTGTCTATCCACATTTTCCGCTCGACCGTCATCATCGAGTTCGAATCGGCCTCGGCGGGTCAACCTTTGCAGCTGGCGCGTGGCCTCATCGGCCGTATCAGCGACATTGCCGACATCGACACCCTGGTGCGCCAGTCGGCCCGGCTGATCCGTGGAATGCTGGAATATGATCGCGTGATGATCTATCGCTTCGAGCAGGATGGATCGGGCAAGGTTATGGCGGAAGCCAAGCGTGGCGATCTGGAGAGTTTTCTCGGTCAGTACTTCCCGGCAAGCGATATTCCCCAGCAGGCCCGCACCCTTTATCTGAAAAACACCATTCGCATCATCGGTGATGCCAGCGGCGAACGGGTTGGGATTGTGCCGGTCTTCGATGCATCGGGCGAAGCGCTGGATCTGTCGCTGGCGCATCTGCGCAGTGTGTCGCCGATCCACTGCGAATATCTGCGCAACATGGGGGTCGCGGCTTCCATGTCGATTTCCATCATCGTCGATGGCGCACTTTGGGGGTTGATCGCCTGCCATCACTACCAGCCGCGCATCCTGTCGATGGCGGAACGGGTGGCGGCCGAAATGTTCGGCGAATTTTTCTCACTGCATCTGACCTCTCTGAGGCAGAAATCCAGGCTTGCCGCCGCCACGCGCGCCCGCGGCTCGCTCGATCGTTTCCTGCGCCTGGCCTCTCATCACGCCGATATCGGCCAGTTGCTGACGGAAAGCCTGCTGGATTTCAGTACGTTGATGCCATGTGACGGGATCGGGCTCTGGATGAACGATACTTGGAACTCACAGGGTTCGGCACCTCCGGCGACTGCCATTGCTGCACTGTCTCGCCACGTCGGCACGCTCGCCGAAGGCCGCGTCTGGGCGACGCATGCCTTGTCGCAGAGCATGCCGGAAGCGGAGGATTTTTGTGCGCAGGCGGCTGGCGTGCTTGCGATCCCTCTGGCGCAGACAAAGCGAGACTATCTGTTCTTTTTCCGCAAGGAACTGGTTCAGACCCTGAATTGGGCCGGCAATCCGGAAAAGACCTATGCGACTGGACCTTTGGGTGACCGGCTGACGCCGCGCCAGAGTTTCGCCATCTGGAAGCAGACGGTTCATCGGCAGGCTCAGCCATGGACGGAGGCTGACCGGGAAATTGCCGAAGTCACACGCGCCGCCCTGGTCGAAATCGGACTGCGGCACAGCGAACTGATGGCGGAAGAGCGCAGCCGCGCCGATGTACGCCAGCGCATGCTCAATGAAGAGCTGAACCATCGGGTGAAAAACATTCTCGCCCTCATCAAGTCGCTGGTCGGTCAGCCGCTACAGGAAGGCCGGACGCTGAGCGATTACGTTGCATCGCTGAAAGGCCGCATTCAGGCGCTCTCCTTCGCTCACGATCAGGTGGTGCGCGGCGATGGCGGCGGGCCTCTGATGGACCTTCTGAACGCGGAACTGACGCCCTACCGGCAGCCGGCCGTATCGATCACCGTCGGCGGGCCACCGGTCTTGCTCAATTCCCGCGCTTTCTCGGTGATGGCGCTTGTTCTGCATGAACTGTCTACCAATGCCGCCAAATATGGTGCCTTGTCGCGGCCTGGCGGCCGGCTGGATGTCTCCTGGTCCCTGACGCTGCATGGCGACTGCGATATCGTCTGGCGTGAAACCGCCGGTCCTCTCGTCTCCCCGCCCTCTCGCACCGGTTTCGGTTCGGCGCTGATCGATCGCAGCGTGCCCTACGACCTCGATGGCCGCAGTGAAGTAACCTACGCACGTGAAGGTGTTGTGGCCCGCTTCCTGCTCCCGGCAAAGCATATTTCGCTTGCTGAACAGCCGTCCTATACAGCAGCGGGTCAGGCCGTTGACAATGAACCGGCGAAAGGGGCGCTGGCCGCAGATTTGAAGGTCATGCTGGTCGAGGACCAGATGCTGATTGCACTCGACGTCGAAGGCATGCTCGGCGATCACGGTGTGTTCGATGTGATGACCTCTTCTTCGGCTGCCGATGCACTGAGCAGGCTGGTGGATTACACGCCGGATGTTGCGATTCTCGATGTCAATCTGGGGGAGGGGACTTCTCTTGCCGTGGCCCGCGAACTGGCGGAGCGTCATATTCCTTTCCTGTTTGCCACGGGTTATGGAAACAGCGAGATGATCCCGCTCGATTTTTCGTGGGTGCCGGTCGTTCGCAAGCCGTATGACAGTACGTCGCTTATTGCGACGATTGCAGCACTATTGAAGAGCAGCAACAGCCGATGATCCATGCCGGTACCGGTGATCTGATTGCCTCTCGACGGGCGGTCGGATAGGGTCCAGCCGGAAAGGCTGGGCATAACCGCCTGCCGAAATCGGAATTGGTCATGACGCTTCAGGGAAAACGTATTCTTCTCATCATTTCCGGCGGTATCGCGGCCTATAAGAGCCTCGATCTGATCCGTCGGTTGCGGGAGCGCGGCGCGTCCGTTCGTCCGGTGATGACGGCGGGAGCGCAGGCTTTCGTGACCCCGCTTGCCGTCGGTGCGCTGGCGGCAGACAAGGTGTTCACGGAGCTGTTTTCCCGCGAGGACGAGCAGGATGTCGGCCATATCCGGCTGGCCCGTGATTGCGACCTGATCATCATCGCGCCTGCAACAGCCGATCTGATGGCGAAGATGGCGAACGGCCTGGTTGACGATCTCGCCTCGACCATTCTTTTGGCGACGGACAAGCCGGTGCTTGTCGCCCCCGCGATGAACCCGAAAATGTGGTCGCATGCCGCCACCCGCCGCAACCACGCGACGCTTGTTGCCGATGGCATCCGCTTCATCGGCCCGGCCGCTGGCGAAATGGCGGAAAGCGGCGAAAAGGGCGAAGGCCGGATGGCCGAGCCGCTGGAAATTGCCGCTGCCGCCGAGGCGCTGCTGGACACAGGCCCGAAGCCCTTGGCTGGTAAGAAAGCCATTGTTACATCCGGACCGACGCATGAACCGATCGATCCGGTGCGCTATATCGCCAATCGCTCGTCCGGCAAGCAGGGCCATGCCATCGCGGCTGAACTCGCCCGGCTCGGTGCCGATGTAACGCTGGTCTCGGGGCCAGTGACGATCCCGGATCCGAAGGGCGTAAAGGTCATCCATGTCGAGCGGGCCGAAGAAATGCGCGACGCGGTGATAGAGGCATTGCCATCCGATATTGCGGTGATGGTCGCGGCCGTCGCCGACTGGCGGGTGGCAAGCGCCTCCGGCAACAAGATCAAGAAGCAGCCCGGCGAAGCGCCGCCACCGCTGCTGCTGACTGAAAATCCGGATATCCTGAAAACCATCGGCCATCACGCCAAGCGGCCTAAGCTGGTGGTCGGGTTTGCTGCGGAGACGCAGAATGTCGCCGAGAATGGCCGCTCGAAGCTGGAACGCAAGGGCGCGGACTATATCCTAGCCAATGACGTTTCACCCCATACCGGCATCATGGGCGGTGACCGCAACACGGTGAAGGTGATCGGCAAGACGGGCGATGAGGATTGGCCGGAGATGGACAAGCAGTCCGTTGCCGTACGGCTCGGAAAATTGATTGCCTCATACTTTTCCTGACGCCATCCGTTCTATCCGGGACGTATCCGAGGCGACACCTGCCGTTCCGAACAGGCGCACATCGACGCCATTTTCGCCGACGATGACGGCGGTGCCATCGGGGATTTCTACCCAGGCATTGTCATCGTCGTTCAGTGGTTCGGACACGAGGCAATAGCCACCGCTCGGTCCCATCGGCGCCGCATAAAGCGTCGGCGCTTTCCAGTCGGACGCATAACGCACGGCATAGAGATTGTGGCCGTCGGAAAGAGCCGCCGTAAAGCGCACCAGCACCTTGCGTTCCAGATGCCCGGCCAGGCGTTCGACGAAGGCCAAGGTTTCGGCGATGGCACCAAGCGGATCCTGCTCAAGGCCGAATTGCAGCGCCAGCAGGAATAAAAGTTCGCTATCGGTCGAGCCGGTTCGGGCCGTATAGAGATCATTGTCGAGCATCGCTTCCATCGGCCGGCGCAGGGCTTCGAAGTCGCCGATCTGGCCGTTATGCATGAAGGACCAGCGGCCATGCACGAAGGGATGGCAATTGTCGCGCCGTGTTCCGCCACCGGTCGCAGCCCGCACATGGGCGAGAAACAGCGGCGAGCGGATCTGCCGGGCAATGCTCTTCAGATTGCAATCCGACCAGGCGGGCAGGATATCGCGATAACGTCCGGGTTCCGGATGGTCTCCGTACCAGGCAATGCCGAAGCCATCACCATTGGTCGCCGTCTTGGCGCGGGTGGCGCAATGGGATTGCTCGATGAGCGAGTGGGCCGGCGACGACACCAGTTCTTCCAGATAGAGCGGTTCTCCGCGATAGGCTGCCCAGCGGCACATGCAGAATACTCCGGATCGCGGGGATGGCCCGCCTTGATGGTTCGTTAACCATGATGATTGGCGATCATCCGGTCAAACATGGTAAAAATACGTTAACGAACAGGCTCGTTTCCGCATCTTGCCGGTCAATCTACCATTTTTGGGCGTTGCGGCTGTTTCTTCGGGAACGCTGGCCGGGAACCATTCCAGCGCCGCGAAACATGCTGGGTGGCCATGGGCGGCGCGAAAACAGTAAGAAAAATACAAATCTGGAATGTATGTTCTATTCTTGCGAGGAAAGTTTGCATAAGGTCCTGACGACAGCGCAAAGCAGGAAGAGACCGGAATCTATGGCCGAAACAGAAAACAACATTGCCATTCCGCAGGATTTCGACAGTCTCAAGACCATCATCCTCGAGCGCAAGGCCCAACTGCCGAAGCGCCTGCGTCAGGTTGCAGCTTATGCCCTCGACAATCCCGATGAGATCGCCTTCGGTACGGCAGCCAGCATCGCCACATCGGCCGATGTTCAGCCTTCGACACTGGTACGCTTTGCCCAGCATTTCGGTTTCGAAGGCTTCTCCAGCCTGCAGCAGATCTTTCGCGCACGCTTGCGCGAGCGCACGCCCGGCTATGACGAACGCTTGAAGGCGCTGAGTGGCAACGACCACAGCAAGCTGGAAAGCGGCTCGATCTTCAACGGGTTCGTGGCTGCGGCCCATCGCTCGCTGGACAATATCGCCAGCTCCGTCGAGCCCGAGGCATTCGAGCGTGCCGTCAATATCCTGGCCGGTGCCGAGACGATCTATCTGGTCGCCAAGCGGCGCTCCTATCCAATCTCCGGTTACATGGCCTATGCCTTCGGCAAGCTGAAGGTCAAATATCAGATGGTCGGCACGGCAGCCGGGATCGATGACGATATTCTGGCGATGGCAGGACCGCAGGATGCAGCGTTTGCCGTCAGCTTTTCGCCCTATGCGTCCGAAAGCGTCAATCAGGCCAAGCTGCTTGCCAATCGCAAAGTCCCGGTCGTGTCCCTGACCGATTCAGCATTCTCCCCCCTCGCAGAATCCTCGAAAGTCTGGTTCGAACTCGTCGAAGCTGATCATGCCGGGTTTCGTTCGCTTTCGGCCAGCATGGCTTTTGCCATGGCCTTGACAGTAGCGATTGCCGAAAAACGGCGGCGGGTCAGCGAAGATCATTTAATAGAATGAAAATTCCACGTTGACTAAATGGCGGAATTTATGTTTCATAAAGGCGACACCCCACCAGCCAAAAAAATGTCGGCGCGACGCAAGCGCCCGCCGGGAGGAAGCAGTGAGCCAGATCAACGCTACGCAGGCGGATAAGCCGCTCGACCTTATCACCATCGGCCGTGCCTCGGTTGATCTTTATGGCCAGCAGATCGGGACACGGCTTGAAGACGTCGCTAGCTTCGCCAAATCCGTCGGCGGCTGCCCTACCAATATCTCCGTCGGTACAGCGCGTCTTGGCTTGAAATCCGCGCTTTTGACCCGCGTCGGCAAGGAGCAGATGGGCCGTTTCATCCGCGAGCAGCTGGAGCGCGAGGGCGTCGAGACCAAGGGTATCGTGACTGACCCCGAGCGGTTGACGGCGCTGGCTATCCTTGCTGTCGAAAATGAACATTCCTTCCCGCTGCTGTTCTATCGTGACAACTGCGCGGACAGCGCGCTGTGCGAGGACGATGTTTCCGAAGATTTCATCCGCTCCGCCCGCGCCATCCTCGTCACGGGCACCCATTTTGCCAAGCCGCACACGGATGCCGCCCAGCGTAAGGCGATCCGCATTGCCAAGGCAAGCGGTGCAAAGGTCGTTTTCGATATCGACTACCGGCCCAACCTCTGGGGCCTCGCTGGCCATGACGCCGGCGATAATCGCTATATCGCCTCCGAAAAGGTCTCCGCGCATCTGAAGACCGTATTGGCCGATTGCGACCTGATCGTCGGCACCGAAGAAGAAGTTCTGATCGCGTCCGGCGACAGTGACCTTCTGGCAGCGCTGAAGACCATCCGCGCCAATTCCAGGGCGACGATCGTCCTGAAGCGCGGCCCGATGGGCTGCATCGTCTATGACGGCCCGATCTCGGACAATCTCGAAGACGGTATCGTCGGCAAGGGCTTCCCGATCGAAGTTTATAACGTGCTCGGTGCCGGTGATGCTTTCATGTCCGGCTTCCTGCGTGGTTGGCTGAAGGGCGAGCCGCATGCCACCTCCGCGACCTGGGCCAATGCCTGCGGTGCGTTTGCCGTGTCGCGCCTTCTCTGCGCACCGGAAATCCCCACCTGGACCGAGCTGCAGTTCTTCCTGGAAAACGGCAGCAAGGAAAAGGCGCTGCGCAAGGACGAGGCGATCAACCACGTTCACTGGGCAACCACCCGCCGCCGCGAAATCCCGCAGCTGATGGCGCTCGCCATCGATCACCGCAGTCAGCTGGAAGATCTGGCCGGTGGCGACGCCGGGCTTCTGGCCCGTATTCCGGCCTTCAAGGTTCTGGCCGTCAAGGCTGCCGAGCGCATCGCCAATGGCCGACCCGGCTTCGGCATGCTGATCGATGACAAGTACGGCCGCGACGCACTCTATACCGTCAACAAGAACTTCTGGATCGGCAAGCCGATCGAACTTCCGGGCTCGCGGCCGCTGCAGTTTGAGTTCAGCCAGGATCTCGGTAGCCGGCTTATCGATTGGCCGGTTGACCACTGCATCAAGGTTCTGAGCTTCTTCCATCCGGACGATCCGGCGGAGATGAAAGCCACCCAGATCGCTAAGCTGCGCTCTGCCTTTGAGGCTGCCCGCAAGGTCGGCCGTGAAATCCTGATCGAGATCATCGCGGGCAAGCATGGCACGCTCAACGACAGCACGATCCCGCGGGCGCTGAGCGAGCTCTACGATGCTGGTCTGAAGCCGGATTGGTGGAAGCTTGAACCGCAGGCAAGCCGCGCCGCTTGGGCAGCGATCGATGCCGTCATCGAAAAGCGCGATCCGCTCTGCCGGGGTGTTGTCCTGCTTGGGCTGGAGGCCCCATATGAAGCGCTGAAGGAAGGCTTTGCCGCTGCTCGCACGTCAAAGACAGTCAAAGGCTTTGCTGTCGGCCGGACGATCTTCGCCGAGGCGAGCAAGGCTTGGCTGGCTGGCGAGATCGATGATGAACAGGCAATCGCCGACATGGCGGGCAGGTTCGAGGCTCTGGTCAATCTCTGGCTGGGTTTGGCGGAAACAAAGGCCGCTTGACTGGTTGGTGCGGCATGCGGCTGCACCCCCTCTGTCGGCGATGCCGACATCTCCCCCACAAGGGGCGAGATTAGCCACAGGCTCTTTCCGCCCCTTACGGAACTAAGGGAAAAGAATAATCTCCCCCCTCGTGGGGGAGATGTCCCAAAGGGACAGAGGGGGGTAAAACTTTCCTCATAGACAGGATTTAATGCGAGGCAATGTCCTCGTTCGAGGAGGAAACGATGAGCCAGAAAACCGTTCGCCTGACCATGGCGCAAGCCGTCGCGCGGTTTCTCACCAAGCAGATGACCGTGATCGATGGTGAGAAGACGCCGATCTTCGGCGGTGTCTTTGCCATTTTTGGTCATGGCAACGTCGCCGGGATCGGCGAGGCGCTGCATGGCATCAAGGATACACTGCCGACCTACCGCGCCCAGAACGAGCAGGGCATGGCCAATGCCGCGATTGCGTTTGCCAAGGCAAGCTTCCGCCGCCGCTTCATGGCCTGCACCACCTCGATTGGCCCCGGTGCGCTCAACATGGTGACATCGGCGGCACTCGCACATGTAAACCGTCTGCCGGTTCTGCTTCTGCCCGGTGATGTCTTTGCCAATCGCCGCCCCGACCCGGTCCTGCAGCAGATCGAGGATTTTGGCGATGGTACGATGACCGTCAACGATTGCTTCCGCCCCGTCTCACGCTATTTCGACCGCATCACGAGGCCGGAACAGATCATTCCGGCGCTGCGCCGTGCCATGCAGGTGTTGACCGATCCCGCCGATTGCGGACCTGTCACCTTGTCGCTGTGCCAGGATGTGCAGGCGGAAGCCTATGATTATCCGGAAAGCTTCTTCGACGAAAAAGTCTGGACCACCCGCCGCCTGCATCCGGATGCCGACGAACTGGCGCATGCGATTACGGCGCTGAAGGCCGCCAAAAAGCCGGTGATCATTTCCGGTGGCGGCGTGCTTTATTCCGAAGCCAGCAAGACGCTTGCCGCCTTCGCTGAAAGACACGGCATTCCCGTTGTTGAAACCCAGGCCGGAAAGTCGTCGTTGCCGCACAGCCACCCGCTCAACATGGGTTCGGTCGGCGTCACCGGCACATCGGCTTCCAACCAGATGGCCGAGGATGCGGACGTCGTTCTCGCCGTCGGTTCGCGTCTGCAGGACTTTACCACCGGCTCCTGGTCGCTGTTCAAGAACGACAACTTGAAGATCATCGGCCTCAACACGCAGGCCTTCGATGCTGCAAAGCATGAAGCCTTGCCGCTGGTGTCCGACGCCCGCGTCGGCCTCGATGCCCTCAGCGCCGGCCTTGGCTCGCACAAGGTCGATGTCGGCTGGACGAAAAAGGCGATGGACGGCAAGGCCGAATGGCTGAAGGCCGCCGTTAAGGCGACCGCCACGACCAATGCAGCATTGCCATCCGATGCCCAGGTCATCGGTGCCGTCCAACGTGCCCGTAAGGAGAACACCACGCTCGTCTGCGCCGCCGGCGGTCTGCCCGGCGAACTGCACAAGCTCTGGCAGGCGGAAGCGCCCGGCAGCTACCACATGGAATACGGCTTCTCGACCATGGGCTACGAAGTGGCCGGTGGTCTCGGCGTCAAGCTTGCCAAGCCCGACAGCGATGTCATCGTCATGGTCGGCGACGGCAGCTACATGATGCTGAATGCCGAGATCGCCTCGTCGATCATGCTCGGCGCCAAGATCACCATCGTGCTGCTCGACAATGCCGGTTATGGCTGCATCAACCGGCTGCAGATGGCAACCGGCGGTGCCAACTTCAACAACCTCCTGCGCGACACCCATCACGTGACGCTGCCGGCGATCGATTTTGCGGGGCATGCGGCGGCCATGGGCGCGCTCACCCGCAAGGTCGCCTCGATCAGCGAGCTGGAAATCGCGCTGAAGGAAACCGCCGGCGAGAACCGCACCACCGTCATCGTCATCGATACCGATCCGCTGATCACCACGGATGAGGGCGGTCACTGGTGGGATGTGGCGGTGCCGGAAGTATCCGAGCGCTCGAAGGTCAAAGAGGCCCGCAAGGGGTATGAAAAAGCGCTCGCCGCCCAGCGCATCGGTTAAGCCTCACACATTTGCCAGATCATTTCGGGAAGCCCGCCATGGGCTTCCCGAACGCCGTCTCAAGGAGAATTTGCATGAAAGCCAAACTCGGCATGTCGCCCATCGCTTGGTGGAATGACGACCTTCCTGAACTCAGCGACGACGTGTCGCTCGAAGAATGCCTGCGCCAGTCGCGCGGTGCGGGCTTCACCGGCATGGAGCAGGGCCGCCGTTTTCCCAACAACCCGAAAGACATGCTACCGATCCTGCGCGCCGCTGACGTGACCCTGTGCGGCGGCTGGTTCTCCGGCACGCTGGTCGACGAAGAACTCGCGGCCAACAAGGATCGCATCGCGCCGATGATCGAGCTGTTCAAGGCCGTCAATGCGCCGTGCATCGTCTATGGCGAAGTCGGCCGCTCGATCCAGGGCGATCGCTCAAAGCCGCTCGCCACAAAGCCGCGCCTTGGCGATGACGAGATGAAGGCCTATGCGCGCCGCGTCACTGAGTTTGGCGAATGGTGCGCCGATCAGGGCATGCCGCTGTCCTACCATCACCACATGGCCGCCGTCGTGGAAACCGAGCCGGAACTCGACGCATTCATGAAAAACTCGGGCGAAGGCATTCCACTGCTCTTGGACGCCGGCCATCTGGCTTTCGCCGGTGGCGACGTGCTGCGCGCCATCGATAACCACCATGCCCGCATCAACCACGTGCATGTGAAGGATATCCGTCAGTCCGTCGTGGACGGTCTTGACCGCAGCAAGCAATCCTTCCTCGATGCAGTTGCTCTCGGCGCCTTTACCGTTCCGGGCGACGGCTCACTGGATTTCGGCGCTATCGTCAAGCGTTTCGCCGATTATGGCTATGAAGGCTGGTTCGTGGTCGAGGCCGAGCAGGATCCGCGCAAGTCGCCGCCGCAGAAGATGGCGGAGATTGGCTATGCCGAATTGATGCGCGTCATGACCGCTGCAGGCTACACGGTGGAAACCGAAGGTTTCCCCAAGGGATAATACTCCTTGGGAAGGGCTGAACCCCTCGCCAGATGTGTGCAGTCCACCAGCCCGCTTGCCGGGAACGAACCCTCCTCTCCCGTTGCGGGAGAGGATACGAAGGCCGGATGAGCCCTTGGCCGAAATTGGTGAGGGTTGATCCAAGCCAGATGAAAGCAATAGGAGAACAGCATCATGCCGAACCTGCTCGTAAAACCCAAGGGCGATCAAGGCCGCGTAACCCATGTGACGCCGGAGAGTGCAGGCTGGACCTATGTCGGCTTCGATGTGCACAGGGTGAAGGCCGGCGAGACGGTCAGCGCACCGGCCAGTGACCGCGAGTCGTGCCTCGTCTGGATCAGCGGCAAGAGCGAGACCAGTGTCGATGGCCAGGATTTCGGCGTGGTGGGCGAACGTATGAGCCCTTTTGAGGGTGCGCCGCATGCGCTCTACGTTGCACCCGGCTCGGCATGGCAGATGAAGGCCGTCACCGATCTCGAACTTGCAGTTTGTTCCGCACCGGGCGGCGGTGATTTCAAGACCAAGCTCATTCCTCCCGGCACCCACCCGCTGCTTCATCGCGGCAAGGGATCGAACACGCGCCATGTCACCAACATCATGCCGGAAGACGACAATTCCGCCCATTCGCTGCTGGTGGTCGAGGTGATCACGCCGAACGGCAATACGTCCTCCTATCCGTCGCACAAACACGACCAGGATAACCTGCCGGACGAGAGCTTCCTGGAGGAAACCTATTACCACCGGCTGAACCCGCCGCAGGGCTTTGCGTTCCAGCGCGTCTACACGGACGACCGTTCGCTGGACGAAGCCATGGCGGTCGAAAATGGCGATGTCACGCTGGTGCCGAAGGGCTACCACCCCTGCGCCACGATCCATGGTTATGATCTCTACTACCTCAACGTCATGGCTGGTCCGTCGCGCATCTGGAAATTCAACAATGCCAAGGAACATGCCTGGCTGTTAACCGGCGCCTGATGCGCTAGTTTCCTTCCTCAGCAGGGAGGAACTGAGATGCATATCGACGGACACTGTCATTGCGGCGCGATCCGCTACGAGGCGGAGATTGATCCCGGCGCGGTTGGGATCTGCCATTGTACCGATTGCCAGCATCTCACGGGGTCGGCCTATCGGGTCACTGTTTCGGTGCCTCGGCGTAATTTCCGCATTACGGCGGGTGAGCCGAAAACCTACACAAAGACCGGCGACAACGGCCGGACGCGTTTCCAGATGTTCTGTGGCAATTGCGGCTCGCCGGTCTATACGACGGGAACCGATGAGGACGCTGACGAGATCGGCGTTCGCTGGGGCAATATCACTCAGCGCCGCGCGCTTGCGCCAAGGCATCAGATCTGGTGTTCTTCGGCGATTAACTGGTTTGGCGAGCGCGATGCGCTACCAGGTCAGGAGCGCGGCTAGGCGCGGAGGACCGACGAGATGAAACCTGGCCAATTCCGGATGCGGAAATGTGCGATCGAAGGTGTCGAGGCCGTTGAAGCCGAAACGGCGCACAGCTTCGGCCGCCATACGCATGACCAGTACGGCATCGGCGTCATACTCCACGGCGCCCAGAAGTCAGCCAGCGGCCGCGGCCCGGTCGAGGCTGGCGCCGGGGATATGATCACGGTCAATCCCGGCGAAGTGCACGACGGCCATCCGATTGGCGGGGAAGGGCGTTCATGGCGGATGCTCTATTTTGATCCGGCCTTGATTGCCCAAGCCGTCCTGGATATCGGCGAAGGCCGGCCAGAGGAATTTGAGTTCACACAGCCGGTGATAAACGGCAATCATGCCGCCCAACACCTCCTGCCTGTCTATACGGCAATGACGCAGGCCCGCGAAACACTGGCGCCGGAAACGGGCCTTCTCCTGCTGGTGGCATCGCTGATGGATCGCCAGCGTGCCTCCCGTTTCGTGCCGCCGTCCATCCGCCGGGCAAAGGCCTTGCTGGATGACGATCCAACGGCTGCCACAACGCTGGCCGACCTTGCCGCCGCAAGCGGACTTAGCCGTTTTCAGGTGGTGCGCGCCTTCTCGCAGGCAACCGGCATGACGCCGCATGCCTATCTGGTCCAGTGCCGCATCAAAACCGTGCGGCGGATGATCGCCAGGGGCACGCCGCTCGCCGACGCCGCCTTTGCCGGCGGGTTCGCGGATCAGAGCCATATGACGCGGGCCTTCGTCCGCGCCTTTGGCATCACGCCGGGAGCCTACGCGCTGGCGCATAGCTGACGTTCTGCAATTTCGTTCAAGACTGAAGGGCCGCCGATCCGCTTATCTTCGGCTTTCCTTGAACGGAGCCTGCCGTGACCCTCGAATATCTGCTGACATCCATTATCATCATCCTGTTGCCCGGCACGGGCGTTCTCTACACGCTGGCAACCGGGCTCAATTCCGGCGCGCGCGCCAGCATTCTCGCCGCCTTCGGCTGCACGCTCGGCATCCTGCCGCATATCGTTGCCAGTATCGCCGGGCTGGCGGCCCTGCTGCACACCAGCGCCCTGGCGTTTGAAGTGATCAAATATCTCGGTGCCGCCTATCTGCTCTACATGGCCTGGACCGTGCTGCGCGATGCCGACAGCCTGCAGGTGACGGAGGAAGCCCAGCCCACCCGGCCCGGCAAGATCATCGGAACGGCGATCCTGCTCAACAGCCTCAATCCGAAACTGTCGCTGTTCTTTCTGGCCTTCCTGCCGCAATTCGTGCCGGATGGCACCGCGTCACCCACCCTGTTCATGCTGTGGCTCGCCACCGTTTTCATGGTGCTGACCTTCGTCGTCTTCGTATTCTACGGTGTCTTTGCCGCCGCAGCGCGACGCTATGTCATCTCCCGGCCAGACGTCACCATCTGGCTGCGCCGTGGTTTTGCCGGCGCCTTCGGGTTGATGGGGTTGAAGCTGGCCCTGTCGGCGCGGTAAGGCTGATGAAGAAAACGCTCCAGAGGCGATATCCGTTTGATCTAACGGGAAAATCCCTTTATTTGAACGGGGTCGCCGCACGGTCAAAGAGTTGCGGCTCGCCAGACATTCAAAGGAGCCTGCCTCGTGTCTTCAGCGTCCTCGCCGGTATTCGGCAAGAAATACTCCGCCTTCCTCTTCGACATGGATGGAACGCTTCTAAGCTCCATCGAAGCTGCCGAACGGGTGTGGGGAAAGTGGGCTGAAAGCCACGGCCTCGATGTCGCGACCTTCCTGCCGACCATGCACGGCAAGCGCGGCGTCGATACGATCCGCCAGCTCGGCCTGCCGGGTGTGGATCCGGAAGCAGAATCGGCCATCATCTGCCAGGGCGAGATCGAGGATATCGAGGGCGTGAAGCCTTTGCCGGGCGCAATCGAGTTTCTGAAAAGCCTGCCGCCGGAGCGCTGGGCAATCGTTACCTCGTCGCCGCGTGAACTCGCCAAGGTGCGCATCGCCGCCGCCGGTCTGCCGGAGCCGAAGTTCATCGTCATTGCCGAGGATGTGTCGCGCGGCAAGCCAAGCCCGGAATGCTACCTGCTCGGCGCCAAGCGCGTTGGTTTCGATGCCAAGGATTGCCTCGTGTTCGAAGATGTGGCGGCTGGCGTCATCGCCGGTGAATCGGCCGGCTCCGATGTCATGGTGATTACCGCCACGCACACGCATCCTTTCGAAACCGCGCACCAGACGATCCCGGGCTATATCGGCATCGAGGTCTCGGTCGATGAAAACGGCGATCTGACGCTGACGGATCGCCGCTGATCAGCCATCGTCAACGGTCTCCGTGCGCGAGAATGTTGACGATCGTGCCGAAGGGGTCGCGGACGTAGAAGCGCCGCACGCCCCACGGTTCGTTGGTGATGTCATAAACGATTTCCAGGCCCAGCTGTTGGGCCTTGGAATACACGGTATCAACATCGTCCACCTCGATCGATAGCTGCGGCACCGGCGTACCGGAGCCGCCCTGGCTTGCGATGGAAACCTGCACCGCGGCCTGCTTCGCGGAAGCAAACGTTGTGATCCAGCCATGATCCATCACGAGATCGAGGCCCAGCAGTTCTCCATAAAACGCACGCCCGGCCTGCGGGTCGGCTGCCTCGATATTGGCGACGATGCGAAGAACGGCCATGGTTCAGCCCCCCGCCGTGCGGGCCTTGGCAATGGACTCATCGAGTTGCGAAATCAGTGACAGCAGAATGTCATTCGCCGGCGTCGGCACATCGGCCATACGTCCCAGGAGAGTAATGGCGCGGGTGAGCGGCGTAATTTCCATCGGCCGCCCCTGCTCGAGATCCTGCAACATCGAGGTCTTGGCATTGCCGAGACCACGGCCATGCTCCATCTTCTCCTCCACCGTCTCGCTCACCCGGCAGCCAAGCCGTGCCGCCACAGCATGCACCTCCGTCATGACCTGCTTCACCAGATCGACGGCGGGACCATCCATGATTTCCGTGATACGCCCCCTCGTCAGCGCGCTGATCGGATTGAACGCCGCGTTGCCGAGAAATTTCAGCCAGATTTCGTCGCGGATACGGTCCGTCGTCTTGATCGTCCAGCCGCTGGCCTGCAGCAGACCGGCGATTGCTGCCAGTTCCGCCGACATCGTGCCTGAAGGCTCGCCGAGGTGCAGCAGGCCGCCGCTGGTCAGCCGGATATGGCCGGGCTCCAGCATCTGTGCGCCCTGATAGATCACGCCGCCGATGACGCGTTCCGGGCCGATCCGTTGCCAGACCAGACCACCCGGATCGAGCGACTCCACCTGCCGGCCTTCGAGGCCGCTCGTCCTGTCACCGTGGAAATACCACCACGGAATGCCGTTCTGGATCATCACCACGCGGCCATCGGGTTTCAGCAAGCGGGCAATATCTTCGCTGGCCGAGGTCAGTTGATGCCCTTTGAGCGTGACGATCACCAAATCCTGCGGTCCAAGGTCGCTGGCCGTGTCGGTCGCGGCAAATTTCGCGACCAGCGGCTCGCTCTTGCCAGGTTCGTGCAGGTGCAGGCCATCATCCCGGATCGCCTGCAGATGAGCGCCGCGCGCGATGGCCGTGATCGTCGCGCCTTCAAGCAAGGGAGAGGAGGCAAGCCGGGCAGCCAGCGCGCCGCCGATGGCGCCGGCGCCGAAAACACAGATGTTGCGGAACCGGCCCGGCTTGCTTGTTTCAGTCTCGTCCATGCCATTCCTCCGGGTGTTTCCGTGATGGATATCATTAGTAGCAATGGGTAAAGCATGGGGCCAGCAGCGAAATCCGCCCACTGGCGAAAAGTGATCGGAAGCCCATGTCGATCGGAAGGCGAATGCGCACGAACAGGTCGCTTCCAAGCGTCGACAGGGTGGAAAGTGGCCGCTAAGCTCCGGCCACCCCCTCTCTTGTCACCCGGAACGCTCGATGTCCCAGAAAACCCAATCCATCACCGAACCGGCACGCCAGATCGATGTCATCCACGAAACCGATGTGCTGGTGGTGGGTTCGGGTCCGGGTGGCCTTGCGGCGGCGCTGGCTGCTGCGCGGGCCGGTGTGTCCGTCACCTTGGTCGAGCGGTTCGGCTGCTTCGGCGGCAATATCACGGTCGTTGGTGTCGAGGGCTTTGCATGGTACCGGCACGAGGCAACGGTCGAGGCAGGCGGTGTCGGCTGGGAGTTCGAGGAGCGGGCAAAGGCCATGGGCGCCGCCGTTCCCGAGAGCCAGTCGCTCAGTTATGAGCTGGATTCGGAGGGCTTCAAGCTCGTCGCCGACAGGCTGGTGGAAGAGGCCGGCATCTATGCCATGCTGCACCGTCAGTTCGTGGCTCCGGTCATGGATGGCAACGTCATCAAGGGCATCGTCGTCGAATCCAAGGCCGGACGCGAAGCCATTCTCGCCGCCCGCGTGATCGATGCGACCGGTGACGCCGATGTCGCCCATCGCGCCGGAGCGCCAGTGTTCAAGACGCCGGTGGAGCAGATGCAGGCGGCGTCGGTGATGTTTCATCTGGCCGGTGTCGACAAAAAGGCCTTCATGGCCGGTGTCCGCTCCGATCCGCAGACCTATGGTGATTGGTCGACCGGCGAATGGCAGATCGAGACATCGGGCAAGGAAGATCAGATGTTCTCGCCCTTCCTTGGCAAGCCGTTTGCCCAGGCAATCCGCGACGGCATCATTCCGGCGCATCTGAACACGATTTCAGGTACCTGGGGCGCGCTGCATGACACGGGCGAACTGACCTATATGAACCTCATCCATCTCGCCGGCTGTGATGGCACCGACCCCGACAGCATGACCCGTTTCGAGATCGAGGGGCGGCGCCAGTCCATGCTGGCGATTGACGCCTTGCGCCGCTACACGCCGGGCTGCGAGGGTGCGCGCCTGCGCAATTTCGGCATGAGCATCGGCATTCGCGATACCCGCAAGATCGATGCGGTCTACAACATCACCGAGAGCGACGTGCGCAACGAAGGCCGTTTCGAGGATACGATCGGCATCTATCCGGAATTCATCGATGGCTACGGCGTCCTGATCCTGCCGACGACCGGGCGCTACATGCACGTCCCCTACCGGTCGATGCTGCCGAAGGGTGTCGAAAACCTCCTGGTCGCTGGCCGCGCCATCGGCGGCGACCGCATCGCCCATGCGGCGACGCGCAACATGGCCTGCTGCGCGGTCGCGGGGCAGGGTGCCGGTGTCGCTGCGGCGATTTCGGTGAAAACCGGAAGATCGCTTGACGCGATAGATGTGCTGGCCGCCCAGAAAGAGCTTGAACGGCAAGGCGTGCGGATCAGGTAGAGTGAATGGATTGCGGGAGCGGCCACGATCTCCCTCTTCTCCCCCCGCGGGGAGAAGTGCCGAGCGGAGCGAGGCGATGAGGGGGCGGTTCGGCAAATGCTAATGGCTTCGCCCCCTCATCCGGCCCTGCGGGCCACCTTCTCCCCGCTGGGGAGAAGACGAACCAAGCCGAAAACCCCGTTTATTAGGGTCCGATCACGCCGCCTTGGCGACGTGATATTCCTTGATGGCGATCATCTTGATAGCCGGGTAACGTTCTGCCTCGTAGCGCAGCGAGAACGAATCCTGCGCCAGGAACACCGGATCGCCGTCGAGATCGCGAGCGATATCGCCGCGCCGGGCGGTGATGAACTTTTCCAGTTCCGCCGGCTGTTCTGCGGAAATCCAGCGGCAGACCGAGAAACGGGCAACGTCAAAGGAAACCGGCAGGCCGTATTCCGATTGCAGCCGTTCCTTCAGAACGTCGAGCTGCAGCGCGCCGACGACGCCGACGATGGCGGGTGAGCCGTCTTCGGGCGAAAACAGCTGCACGACGCCTTCTTCGGCCATCTGCTGCAGCGCTTCCTTCAGCTTCTTCGCCTTCATCGCATCCTCAAGCCGCACGCGGCGCAGGATTTCCGGCGAAAAGTTCGGAACACCCTGGAAGACCAGCTGTTCGCCTTCAGTCAGCGTGTCGCCGATCCTGAGGGTGCCGTGGTTGGGAATACCGACCACGTCGCCGGCATAGGCCGTATCCGCCAGCTGCCGCTGCGAAGCGAAGAAGAATTGCGGTGCCGTCAGGCCCAGCTGCTTGCCGGTGCGCGCCAGCCGCGCCTTCATGCCGCGTTCCAGCTTGCCGGAGCAAACGCGGGCAAAGGCAATGCGGTCGCGGTGGTTCGGGTCCATGTTGGCCTGGATCTTGAAGACGAAGGCCGTCATTTTTTCGTCGGTCGCGTGCACGGTGCGGATATCCGCCACCTGGTCGCGCGGCGGCGGTGCAATGTCGCCGAGCGCGTTGATCAGGTCGCGCACACCGAAGTTCCGCAGTGCCGAGCCGAAGAAGACCGGGGTCAGATGGCCTTCGAGGAAGGCCTTCCTGTCGAAAGGCTTGCAGGCCTCGATAGCCAAGGACGTTTCGTCGATGAAAGCCTCGCGCTCGTTTTCCGGCAGCCGGTGGGCCGCCATTTCCGGGCCGTTGACCTTCGTCAGAATTTCCTGCGTGTCGGCGCCACGCACCGTATTGTCGGCCAGGTGATAGGAGCCACAGAAGGTCTTCGAACGGCCGATCGGCCAGGTCACCGGCGCGCAATCCAGTGCCAGTTTCTCTTCCACCTCGTCGAGAATTTCAAACGGGTCGCGGCTTTCACGGTCCATCTTGTTGATGAAGGTGATGATCGGGATGTCGCGCATGCGGCAGACTTCGAACAGTTTGAGTGTCCGCGGCTCGATACCCTTGGCGGCATCGATGACCATGACCGCCGCGTCCACGGCCGTCAGCGTGCGATAGGTATCGTCGGCGAAGTCTTCGTGGCCGGGCGTATCGAGAATGTTGAAAACATTGCCGTGATATTCGAAGGTCATCACCGAGGTGACGACGGAGATGCCGCGCTCGCGCTCGATCTTCATCCAGTCGGAGCGCGTCTGAATACGGTCCTTCTTCGCCTTGACTTCACCGGCAAGCTGAATGGCGCCACCGAACAGCAGCAGTTTTTCAGTCAGCGTGGTTTTACCCGCATCCGGGTGTGCGATAATAGCAAAGGTGCGACGGCGGGAAACCGCCTCGGCGATACTTTCGGCCATGATGTGAATCCTGTGAATTGCCGCGTATGTAGCGGAGCCGTGGATAACTTGCAATTCGCATTGACTGCGCCGCGGCCTGAATTGCTAAGGAGAGATATGACCCATCCATCGCAGACTGCCCCAACTCTCAGCCTCGTCCGCCTGCAAAACGGCGAGGGCATCGAGCTTCCCGCATACGAGACCGCCGGCGCCGCCGGCATGGATCTTCGCGCCGCCGTCGAGGCGGACCGGCCGTTGTTCCTTGGTCCGGGCAAGCGGGCGCTGGTGCCGACCGGTTTCGTCTTCGAAGTCCCGGCAGGCTATGAAGCGCAAATCCGCCCGCGCTCCGGTCTGGCTTTCAAGCACGGCATCACCTGCCTCAACACGCCCGGCACGATCGACAGCGATTATCGTGGCGAAGTGAAGGTTTTGCTGATCAATCTCGGCGACGAGGATTTCTTGATCGAGCGCGGCATGCGGATCGCCCAGATGGTGATTGCGCCGGTGACGCAGGTGTCCGTCCGCGAAACGTCCGGCGCCAGCGAAACCGCACGCGGCGCCGGCGGCTTCGGCTCCACCGGCGTTTGATGGCCGCTTCTGAACTCAACACCGGGTTGACGTTCCGTCAGGACTATTTTGCCGACCCGGCAGCCTGGGTCGGGCTGGTGGCGCTGCTTGAGGATACATTCGGCATCGATGTCGGCATCCAGGATTGCTTTGGCGGGCCTGATCCAACCAGCATGCCCTTCGCTTATTTCGATGAAAACGGTGTTTGCGTCGCCAATTTCAGCGCCTTTTCCATGCCGGTGATGATCGATGGCCGTCTGGTGAAGGCCGCTGGTTTCCAGTCGGGCGCGGTGCGGCCGCAATGGCGCGGCCGCGGGCTCTACCGGGATCTGATGAATCGGGCATTCGGCTGGTGCGACGCGCAGGGTTTCGAGCTTGGTCTTCTCCTGACGGACAAGCCGTCGATGTATGAACCCTACGGTTTCAAAGTTCTGCCGCAGCACCGCTTCATTGGCGTGCCACCTGCGGAAGCGAAATCTGCAGGCAGGTCGCGTGCCCTCTCGATCGAAAGCGCCGATGATGCTGCTCTGATCCGCCAGATGCTGCACGAGAGAATGCCTGTTTCATCTGTCTTCGCCGTTGCCGCTCAAGTGGAAATGTTTCTGCTCAACAGCGTCTTCGATACCGATGTCTGCCTCAGCTATCTGGAAGAGCATGAGGCTATTGTCGCGTGGAAGGCCGAAGGTACATCCTTTCATCTTCTCGATGCCGCCGGAAAAGCGATGCCCCCGCTCTCCGCCATTCTTTCAGCGCTCGCTCAAAACCCCGATAGTGTCGAGGTCTGCTTTTCGCCCGACAAGCTGGGCTGGCAAGGAACGGCTGAACCGTTTGTGTCCGATATCAGCCTGATGGTTCGGGGCAATAGCGCGGAGCGCCTGTCCGCGCCGGTGATGCTGTCTCCGATGGCGGAATTCTGAGGGTTATCTTCCGCCATTGAGCGGCGGCAACCGGCGTTTAACGGGCGACGATTTGACGATCGATGTATTGGTCTGGGACCGCTCTGCGATCTTGTCGAGGATCGTATCCAGTTGTTCCATGTCGCGCACCAGGAGCTTGGCGATAAAGCAATCGTCGCCCGTCACCTTGTCGCATTCGACGAATTCCGGCGTCTCCTGGATCATCTTTTCGACGATATGCAGCATGCCGGGCATGGGCCGAACCCGCACGACCGCCTGTAGCGCATAACCAAGCGCTGCAGGGTTGATCGATATGGTGAAGCCGGTGATGACGCCGCGATCCTCCAGCCGGCGCAGCCGGTCGGCGGAGCTGGGGGAGGAGAGCCCTGCCTCCTGCGCCAGGTCCTTCAAGGAAATGCGTGCATTAGCGGACAGGATGTCGAGTAGTCGCCGGTCGAGATCGTCAAGCATAAGAAAGCTCCGTAAGGGTAAAGCGATAAATTCCCTTTTATGATTAGGCTATTTTACAAGATAGCCTTCACATATCCATATATTCCGCCGTCGCCACATCATAATTTGTTGCTTTGATCAAGGGAGTGGTGTGATGGAAAAGGATATCAGGACCGGCAGTCTCGAAATGACGGCGGCCATGCTGATTTCGGGTACGATCGGCTGGTTCGTGCTGATGTCCGGCCAGCCTGTGATTGATGTCGTGTTCTGGCGTTGCCTGTTCGGGGCGCCGACGCTTCTGGCGATCTGCGCGACGCTCGGCCATTTCCGGGCCGGTATCCTGACATGGCGGCTGTTCGGGCTCGCTGTCTTGGGCGGCGTCGCCATCGTCGTCAACTGGCTGCTGTTGTTTGGTGCCTATTCGCGCTCGTCCATCTCCATCGCCACCATGGTCTACAATACCCAGCCGTTCATGCTTTTGGCTATCGGCGGGCTGGTTTTCCGGGAAAAGATCACCGTCACCAAGCTCGGCTGGCTCGCCGTCGCCTTTGCCGGCATGGCGGCGATCGTGCAGGCAAAACCATCCGGCGGCTTCACCGGCGGCGATTATCTCACCGGAATTGCCATGGCTCTGGCCGCCGCGTTCTTTTACACTCTGGCAGCCTTGGTGGCGAAACGGTTGAAGGGCACGCCACCGCATCTGATCGCGCTGATCCAGGTGGTAACCGGTCTTTTGATGCTGGCGCCGTTCGCCGGTTCCTCCGGGCTGCCGGGCGAGACTTATCAGTGGGGATTGCTGGTGGCGATGGGCGCCGTGCATACCGGGCTGATGTATGTTCTGCTCTATGGCGCGATCCAGAAACTGCCGACGCATCTCACCGGCGCGCTCTCGTTTATCTATCCCGTTGCCGCACTGGCCGTTGATCGCATCGCGTTCGGTCATCAGCTGCAACCGGCGCAGCTGCTCGGTTCGGTGGCGATCCTGATTGCAGCTGCCGGCATGACATTCGGCTGGACATGGCCCCGAGCCGTGCGGCATCAGGCAAACTGAAACCACGCATCCCGAAATCACACATGGAGACTGGAATGATCACGTGCTATCTGCGCTACACCATCGATCCTTACAAGCTGGCCGAATTCGAGGAATATGCCAGGCTGTGGATCCCGCTGGTCAATCGGCTGGGTGGCACGCATCACGGCTATTTCATGCCACATGAAGGAGCGAACAATATTGCGCTCGCCCTCTTCAGTTTTCCCAGCCTTGCGGCCTATGAAGAGTATCGCGGCAAGATGGCAAAGGATGCCGAATGCCTCGCCGCCTTTGCCCTTGCCGAAAAGACCCGCTGCATCCTGAGCTATGAGCGCAGCTTTATGCGGCCGGTCTTCGAATGATAATCAGAAGGTGATTTCATCCGACCGGCGCAATTCAATCGCGTGACCACCGGCATTGAAGCCACCGAGCACGCGGTTGTGGTGGGCAATGATCTGCGCAAAGGCCAGATCGCCCATATCGCCGGTCGTGTGGCCGTCTGAAAGAAGGGTAACATCGTAGCCGAGCGTGACGGCCCGGCGCGCCGTGGTATCGACGCAGAATTGCGTCTGACAGCCGCCGATGACGAGATGGGTGACAGACAGTTTGCCAAGCTCTTCTTCGAGGCCGGTCTGGAAAAAGCTGTCGCAGCTCGTCTTGTGAATGACCGTTTCGCCCAAAACCGGCGCAATCTCATGACGCAAGCCCCAGCCATGTGACGACCGCGCCAGCGGGTCGCCGGGACCGCCGTCGTATTGCACGAGAATGACCGGAATATGGGCGGCGCGGGCGCGGGCCTGGATCGATTGCAGACGGCCGATGGTTTCGGTCAAGGCGGCATCGATGGCCGGCTGGCGCTCGGGCGTGCCTTCGCCGTCAAGGATGGCGTTCTGGACGTCGATGATGAGGAGTGCAGTTGTCATGGTATTCTCTGGTCTGGTTATGGAAGAGGAAGCGGCCTCAGCGCCGGCTGTCCATAGCCATCCGCAAGGCAAGCGCGCCAAGCACGCCGCCCATCAGCCAGCGTTGCATGGAAAGCCAGGCCGGACGGCCCGCAAGGAAGGTGGCGATGGAGCCGGCCGTCAAAACGATGAGCGCGTTGACGGATAGGCTGGTGATGATCTGGATTGTCCCGAACGTGAGCGACTGCAGAAAAACATGACCCAGCGCCGGATCGATGAACTGTGGCAGCAATGAAAGATAGAGTACGGCGATCTTCGGATTGAGCACGCTGGTCGCAAAGCCCATCAGGAACAGCCGCCGCGGTGTATCCTGTGGCAGGTTGCGGACTTCGAAGGCCGATCGCCCGCCGGGACGCACCGCTTGCCAGGCAAGGTAAAGAAGATACAGCGCGCCACCAATCCGCAGCACGTCATAAGCATAAGGCACGGCAAACAGCAGCGCAGTGATGCCGAATGCAGCTGACAGCATGTAGACGAGGAACCCGAGCGCCACACCGCCGAGCGAGATCAATCCCGCCATCCGCCCCTGACAGAGTGAGCGGGAAATCAGGTAGATCATATTCGGCCCAGGCGTCAGCACCATGCCGAGCGCGACGAGGGCAAAGGCGGCAAGGCTTGCTGTTTCAGGCATGAACGGTGTTTCCCATCGGGATGTGCAAGGCGGATGTTTCGATATGTGCTGCGCCACTGCATTAGCGGTAACTTCCTTTTCGATCAATCGCGTACAAATTGCCAGCCTTGAGAAAACCCGCTAGACATCAGCCTTGCCTTCAGGAGCCTGACGATGAGCCTTGCCACGCTTTTTGCCTATTGCACCGCGCTGTTCATCGCCGCCGCGATCCCCGGACCTGGCATGACGGCGCTTGTGGCCCGCGCACTCGGCTCCGGTTTCCGCGAGACGTTTTTCATGGGACTGGGCCTGGCGCTTGGTGACATCGTCTATCTGACGGGCGTTATCCTCGGGCTTGCTTTCGTCGCGCAGACATTCACCACGACCTTCATGGTGATCAAGGTTTTAGGCGCGCTCTATCTGATGTACATCGCCTACAAGCTCTGGACTGCCGGGCTGTTGCCGCAGGAGATCGAGGCAAAGAAGAGCGCCAGCATGGGCCTGTCGTTCCTCTCGGGTTTGCTGGTGACGCTGGGCAACCCGAAGACGATGCTTTTCTATGTCGCCCTGGTGCCGACCCTGATCGACCTGCATGTGATCGGCGTCAAGGAATATGTCATCCTTGTCTGTGCATCCTTCACCGTCTTGATGGCCGTGGTCATCCCATACATCCTGCTGGCCTCGCGTGCCCGGCTGCTCCTCAAAAAGCCCCGCGCCCTGACATCGCTGAACCGGATTGCCGCCGGTATCATCGGCACAACCGCGGCCTATATCGCCACGCGCGCCGCCTGAAAAATTCGTTCCGTAACAGGCGGTTACGCAACGGTTTTTTCCAACGGGAATAAGCCCGCGGAAAATCGTACTCTGGCATGCCGGAGGCTTTGCCCCTATTCTCTGCGCCAACTGATGAGAAAAGGGAGAGCACCATGTCAGAACAGCGCAAACCCGGCCGCGGCCGCGTCTATTCCTCGATCACCGAGACCATTGGCGATACGCCGATCGTTCGCCTCGACAAGCTGGCCAAGGAAAACGGCGTCAAGGCCAACCTTCTCGCCAAGCTCGAATTCTTCAATCCGATCGCCTCCGTCAAGGACCGTATCGGCGTCGCGATGATCGAAACGCTGGAAGCGCAGGGCAAGATCACCCCCGGCAAGACGACGCTGATCGAACCGACCTCCGGCAATACCGGCATCGCGCTCGCCTTTGCTGCCGCTGCAAAGGGCTACAAGCTCATCCTCACCATGCCGGAGACCATGTCGATCGAGCGCCGCAAGATGCTGGCTCTGCTCGGTGCGGAACTGGTGCTGACGGAAGGCCCGAAGGGTATGAAGGGCGCCATTGCCAAGGCCGAGGAACTGGCCGCGACGCTGCCGGACGCGATCATTCCGCAGCAGTTCGAAAACCCAGCCAACCCGGAAATCCACCGCAAGACGACGGCCGAGGAAATCTGGAACGACACCGATGGTGGCGTCGATATTCTCGTGTCCGGCATCGGCACGGGAGGCACGATCACCGGTGCTGGCCAGGTGCTGAAGGCGAAGAAGCCGTCGGTCAAGGTCATTGCCGTTGAACCCGTCGAATCTCCGGTTCTCTCCGGCGGCGCCCCCGGTCCGCACAAGATCCAGGGTATCGGCGCCGGTTTTGCGCCTGCCATCCTCGACACGAAAATCTATGACGAGATCGTCACCGTTTCGAGCCCGGAAGCCATCGAGACCGCCCGTCACGTGGCGCGCCTGGAAGGCGTGCCGGTGGGTATTTCATCCGGTGCCGCGCTGAAGGCGGCGATCACGATCGGCCAGCGCCCGGAAAACGAAGGCAAGACCATCGTCGTGATCATCCCGTCCTTTGCAGAGCGCTATCTGTCGACGGCGCTGTTCGAAGGTCTGGGCGGTTAGGGATTTTATGCGCGGTGGCGCCGCAATCTGGCGGCGCCACCGCAATCCCGTATCTCAGCTTGCTGCCTTTTCGATTGATCACGCAGGGACCCGGTTGCTCCTGGTGCCGAAGGAACTTGCCGAAAAGCACTGAGGGCGACCGAACAGCCCCGTCTTCACTATGCTCTTTTCAAAGAACTGGCAGCACCCTCCTGAGGCGCTTCCTTCGCGATGATAACCTGCCTCGCGTTGCCGGGGAAAATGTTACGCCGCTGCCGTCAACCGCTCGCCGGCGATCCGGTAGGAAATCGCTTCGGCGAGATGAATGCGCCCGACCGTCGCCTTCTCATCGAGATCGGCAAGCGTGCGGGCCACCTTCAGCACCCGGTGATAACCGCGTGCCGAAAACTTCATTTTCTCCGCCGCATCCCGCAGCAATTGCAGTCCGCCAGCGTCGGGCTCGGTCATCTTTTCAATCATCGCTGTTGAGCAGCGGGCATTGGAAAGGATGTGCGGCATGCCAAGTGCGATGAAGCGGTCCATCTGGATTTCGCGGGCGCGCGCCACCCGCCGGGCGACGACGGCGCTCGGTTCGGCCGGTGCCGGACGGATCAGGTCGGCGGCGGTGACCGAGGGGACGTCGATGCGGATATCGATCCGGTCCATCAGCGGACCTGAGATGCGGCCCTGATAATCGGAGACGCAGCGCGGGCCACGGGCGCAGCTATGGCCGGGCTCTCCCGCCATGCCGCAGCGGCAGGGGTTCATCGCGGCAACCAGCTGGATGGCGGCCGGATAGGTGACGCGGTGATTGGCGCGGGCAATGATGCATTCGGCGGTTTCGAGCGGCTGGCGCAGCGCATCGAGCACCTGCGGCGTGAATTCCGGAAATTCATCGAGAAACAATACGCCGTTATGGGCCAGCGACGCTTCGCCCGGCTTGGCGCGCAGGCCGCCGCCGATCATCGCCGCCATGGTGGCGGAGTGGTGTGGCGTGCGGAAGGGGCGCCGGTCCGACAGCTTACCGCCGGCCAGTTGCCCGGCGATCGAGTGGATCATCGACACTTCGAGCAGTTCCGGCGGTGAGAGAGGCGGCAGGATCGAGGGCAGGCGGGCGGCCAGCATCGACTTGCCGGAACCGGGCGGACCGACCATCAAGAGGTTATGGTTTCCGGCCGCTGCCACTTCCAGCGCCCGCTTGGCGCTTTCCTGGCCCTTGATATCAGCGAGATCCGGCATGTTGGCGGGGCTGGCACGCACGGCCGGTTCGGGACGCGACAGCACCTGCGTGCCACGGAAATGATTGGCGAGCGCAATCAGGCTGCGCGGCGCCAGAATGTCGATCTCGGATCCCGCCCAGGCGGCCTCAGCGCCGCTGTCGGACGGGCAGATCAGGCCTTTGCCAAGGCCGTTGGCGCCGATGGCGGCGGGCAGGGCTCCGGAGACAGCGGCGATGGTGCCATCGAGATTGAGTTCGCCGATCACCACATATCCATCCAGCGCATCGCCGGGAATGGCGCCGAGTGCCGCCATCAGGCCAAGCGCGATCGGCAGGTCGAAATGCGAGCCTTCCTTGGGAAGATCAGCAGGCGCAAGATTGACGGTGACCTTCTTGGCGGGTAGCGACAGGCCGGAGGCGTGGAGTGCTGCCTGCACCCGCTCGCGGCTTTCGGCGACCGCCTTATCGGGAAGGCCGACGATCTGCATGCCGACCTTGCCCGGCGCGACCATCACCTGAACATCGACAGGCAGGCCTTCTATGCCTTGAAATGCAACCGTACTGACACGCGCGACCATGATTGCCCCTCTTGCCGCGAGGCAGGTCAGCAACCCGCCACCACAACCTTTTCCGGTTGTGGTGTGAAATCTTGCACGAATAACGGAATAAAACAAGAACAATTATCGAACAGATTCGACTGTTCCAATCGGCCTGGTTGTGGCTCGGTTGTACCTCAGGAACGGAGCGGAACAACCGTGAACATCCGGGGGATGAAATCGGGCGCCGGGACGGATAGCCGCCCCGGCCGCTCAATCATTCATCAGGCGCGCTTGCGCTCGATCGCGTCCCAGAGCAGCGCGGCGATATCGGCGCCGCCGAATTTCTTCACTTCGCGAAGACCGGTAGGAGAGGTGACATTGATCTCGGTCATCACGTCACCAATCACATCGATGCCGACGAGCAGGAAGCCGCGTTCACGCAGCGCCGGTCCGATGCGGGCGCAGATTTCCTTTTCCCGCGCCGTCAGGTCCGTCGGCATCGGCGTGCCGCCCGCATGCATGTTGGAGCGGGCATCGTGTTCGGCAGGCACCCGGTTGATCGCGCCGACCGGCTCGCCATCGACGAGCAGGATGCGCTTGTCGCCCTTGCGCACGGCCGGCAGGTATTCCTGGGCGATGAAGGGTTCGCGGAACATTTGTCCGAACATTTCCAGGAGCGACGACATGTTGCGGTCATCGCGGGTCGAATGGAAGACGCCGGCGCCGCCATTGCCATAGAGCGGCTTCAGGATGATATCGCCCATCTCTGCGCGGAAACTGGCAATCTCGGCGGGATCGCGGGTGATCAGCGTCTTCGGCATCAGGTCGGGAAATTCGGTGACGAAGATTTTTTCCGGCGAGTTGCGCACCCAGGCCGGATCGTTGACCACAAGCGTCTTCGGATGGACGCGCTCGAGCAGGTGCGTCGAGGTGATATAGGCCATGTCGAAGGGCGGATCCTGGCGAAGCAGCACCACGTCCATGGTGGAGAGGTCTATGCGCTCGGCATCTCCCAGCGTGTAGTGGTCGCCCTTGACGTCGCGCAGGCTCATCGGTTGAACAGTGGCGATCACCTTGCCGTCGCGCAGCGACAGCTGGTTCGGTGTGTAATGGAACAGCTTATAGCCGCGCGCCTGCGCCTCAAGGCTCATGGCAAAGGTACTGTCACCGGCGATAGTGATGCCAGAGACATGATCCATCTGGACCGCGACATTTACGATTTTCGCCATGGGACATTTCCTGTTGATCGGGGGCGTCATTGAATGAGGCTTGTCTATATCAAATCGTATCCGGTGAACCATACAGATTTCTGCCGGGGGCCATATTTGGACATGCCTTCCCGATCACGCGGCGGCTTTTCCGCCCGTGGCTTGAAGCATCTGCAATGTCTGCCGGCTTTGGGGTCGGCAGGATCGGCCGGGGCACATCGGGTGCCTCAGGTAAGTAGAAGTAGGTGACACGCGATGTGCCCCGTTTCAGTGTCTTTTGCCGCGCTTCTCAGGTTCTTCTGCGCTTTCCTCTCTGACAGGAAAGCCTCCAATGCCCCAGCCCGGCCGCTTATCCGCCAAGCCTTTCAATCCGGCGGGGTCTGGCCCTGGACCGTCCAAGAACGGTGTGACCACCCGGCACGCCCGGTTCATTTTCACGAACCGGAGGAGAACCACCTTTCACGCAGCCCCGGGAATTTCGCGCGCGTTTCGCCAAACCGTCCGGGCACCGGCCCCACCTCGCCGGCAACGCAAACCGGTGTATCCGTGATGGGACGGGAAGAAGTATGGCACGGGTTTTGAGAGCGGGGATTTGCGGGGATGAATTTTTTTGGGGGGAGCGGCGGATGGCGTCGGTGGTGCGCGATGTGCAGACGTCCGCGCCGGTTCGCCTTACCGCTCAGTCCCGCGGCACATAGATCAGATGAACCGTATCATCATCGATCAATGTGCTCGACACCAGATGCAGCGGAGGCCGTGCCGCGTGGAAAAAAGGTTTGCCCCCGCCGAGCACGAACGGCCGCACGTGCAGGTGATATTCCTCGATCAGGCCCAGCCTTGTCATAAGCCCGGCCAGTTCCGGGCCGGAAACGCTGAGCGTACCGTCCGTGCGGGCCACGATGTCGCGAACCTGCGTTTCGATATCGCCGGAGATAAGCATGGCGTTCGGGCCGGCCTCCGAAAGCGTGCGTGAAACGACCCATTTGGGCATTTTGCGCCAGACTGCCGCGAACTCGCGCAGCGAAGCATCCCATTCCGGATGATCATCGTCCCAGTAGCGCATGACCTCGTACATCCGCCGGCCATACACAGCGCCGACATGGTTGCGGATCGTCTCGATCCAGTAATCGAAGTGCTTTTGGCTTGGGGCGGCCATGACCAAATTTCCGCCGAGATCATCGACATAGCCATCGATGGAGACGTTCATTGCCAAAATAAGTTTGCCCATGACCTGTCCCTTCTCACAGTGGGTTCACAGATCGGACTGCTTGTAATTTGCAAGTGGTGCAACGCTATCGCAACTGTCTGCAAATCGCAAGCGGTCTGGTAGGCAAGCGTTCTTGCCGCAAACGAGGCCTGCGCGGGCTGTTGCGGGACCGGCCGCAAGTTCATACCTTGTGGGCTCAACCTCACAAGGAGCAGCAGATGCAGATCGACCTCGCAGGCAAGACCGCTCTGATTACTGGATCTACCGAAGGCATCGGCTACGCGATCGCCCGCCAGCTTGCGAGGGCAGGCGCGGACGTGGTGATCAATGGAAGGTCTGACGAAAAGACCGCCAAGGCCGCCGAACGCTTGAGAGGCGAAGGGGCGAGGGGCACAGTCGCCGCCTTTGCAGCCGATGTCGCAACCGCTGAAGGCTGTGACGCGCTCGTCGCAGAGGTTCCTCATGTGGACATTCTCATCAACAACGCGGGTATTTTTCAGCCGCTCGACTTTTTCGAGGCGAGCGACGCGGTGTGGGATCGCCATTGGCAGGTCAACGTCATGTCGGCCGTCCGGCTGTCGCGCGCCTACCTTCCGGGCATGCAGACCCGCGACTGGGGCCGGGTGATCTTCATCGCGTCGGAATCCGGCTTCAATATTCCGGTGGAAATGATCCATTACGGCGTGAGCAAGACCGCAGATATCGCGGTAGCCCGCGGGTTGGCCAAGCGCATGGCGGGCACTGGCGTGACCGTGAACTCGGTCCTCCCAGGCCCAACACTCTCGGAAGGCGTCGAGGCGATGCTTGCCGAAGAGCGTGCAAAGACCGGCAAGCCGATCGAGGAGCTTGCGGCGGACTTCGTCAAGACGCATCGCGCCAGCTCGATCATTCAGCGCGCGACCAGCGTCGAAGAGGTTGCCAATCTCGTGACCTATCTCGCCTCGCCCTTGGCATCCGCGACGACCGGGGCTTCCATGCGCGTGGACGGTGGGCTGATCGACACGCTCTGAGGCGAACGCGGCATTGTTTGAGGAAATGGACCTGCCATTTGGCGCAGAAAAGCCCCCGGCGTGCTCTGCACGTCGAGGGTCTTTAAGGTCATGACGGCAAATGAACAAATCAGATTATTTTTCAGGCAAGTGACGCATATCTTTCGCCACCTGCCTTGTCGTAAACAATTAGCGGCCGCAAGCGATTGCAGAACCGGCAGCACCGCCCAATGTCGCCCCGGCGCCAACGGCCCAGAGTTGGCCTGTGCCGGACCCGATCGCCGACCCTGCCACGCCGCCCACAACTGCCCCTCCAACCGTCCCAGCCACGCAGCCGGGTGACGCCGGGCCAGCGGCGGAATTCATGTTCGCCGTTTGGCATCCGGCCAACGCAAAGCATGATGCAGCGACGACGACCATAGTGGAATAACAAGACATTTCTTCCTCCTATCGTTGGTTTCGAATCTTGCTTAGTCCTGAAGTTTCGACCAGCGCGGACATCGCCAAGGCCTCCAGATCAATCTCGCGGCGGTGATCGAATAGCTTACAACTCGGAGAACTGGGTTTTTGTTCCATATGTGGTGAGGGTGAACGTTCGCCCCACTTCAAGGGTGTCAGCCGGCCGCTGCGATCGGGCTGACGTCATGGGAAGGCGTCACGACGCCGAATAGGTCACCGTCACGCCGCGCTGGCGAAAATAGGCCTGCATCAGTTTTCTGCCCGAACGGTTGTTCTGCACCAACTTGGCCGGGTCGAAGACGGCTTCTTTCAAACCTGCCCGCGTCAGCGCCGCCTTGAGATTGGCGATATGCATGTCGATATCGGCATTATCCGCCTGGAGCGATTCATAAATGCGGTTTGTTGCATCCGCTACGGTCAGTTCGCTCATGATTGTACTCCTGCTGTTGTTTGGCTGGCGCTTGCCAGAATTCTTGGCTCGACCCTATCGCGGTGAACAATGCCGAAGTCAACGGGTGACGATGGATTGGACTTCGGGGCCGCCTTCGAAGAGGTGGCATTGGGGAGGCCTGCGAGTGCCGGGCATATCCGGCCAGACGCTACGGCAGCTTCCCGCTAGACGCAGACGTTGCGGTGGCGCACGTGCGAAGCTATGTGTTCGGCTGTATGCACGGCAATGGAGAAACGAGATTATCAAGATAATGGTTTTGCTGCACAGCGCCGTTGGCGTTGATTGGCAGTCTCCTCCCAAAGGCACAAGCCTGAAGACTTTAAGCGAAGCCGAAGAACAAGGCTTCATCCTTATCCGAGGGGAATTTCAGAAACGCCAGTTCCGTCTGACAGAGCTGGGCTCGGAACATGCCGAGCGCGACAAGCGACGGCTTGAAGCGCGTAGGCTTTGAAACGATCTCGTCACGCTGCACTTGGTTTACAGGGCGGCGGCAAATGTCTGATTGGTCAGCTCTCCTTCGCGCCGATTACGGTCCTGCCCGCTTACATTGCCAGCCTCTCAACGTGCTTGTTTTCGGATGCCGCGATCCGCAGGTCATTGGCGTGGAAGCCGATGGTGATCCGGCCGACCTCGCCCGGAACGGCGATTACCGCTCCATGGCGCCTTTTCCGGCGATGATCTTCGACCGGAACTTTTCGATGCGCGCCATGCGCGTTTCGGGGTTTTTGGTCGAGCTGAGATGGATGACGTAGCTTTTCTGTCGCCCCGGCGTCAGGCCCCAGAAGGCTTCTGCAAGTTCGGGATCGGAATCCAGCGCATCAACCAGTTCATCCTGCAACTCCAGTTCGCTCGTGTCTCTTGGCGGCTTGATGCCGGCCTCGGCGTATCCCATCGCCTCCGTCAGGTAGGACCGGATAACGTCTTCCATCCGTGTGACATCCGCGCTGTCAACGAAGCGGATCATGTCGGCATGTTGCGTGTTCGCGCCCTGCTTTTCGAGAACGCCTTCAGGGTCTTTCATCAGTGCGGCGTTGAAAAAGGTCAGGCGGAAATCACCGCGAAAGGCGCCGAAGATGACGATGTTGCGTCCCTGGTGCATGTAACAGGGGTGGCCCCATTTAACCATTTCGACCAGCCCCGCGTCGGTGCAAATCCGGCGCAGATCGTCCAGGCCCTGCGACCATTGCCGGGTGGAACAGTCCGGTCCCGCAAAACGCTCGCAGCGGCCGCATCCCTTTGTGAAGTAGTCTTCAATGTCCGTGATCATCATAGGGGCCATGGCGTCTCTCGATTGATTGCATCAGGGGAAGGACAACAAGCGGCGCGTCCGGCTCAAGCCTTTGACCCACGCCACCTTACCGCATAGGGCAAGACGAACATGTAAAGGCCGGTGAACAGCAGCAGGAAGAGTGGCGGCAGCGGCGCGTAAACCACCCACGGCGGAGGTTCACCCAGCGCCATCGCCCCAAAATTGGCAATGACGGTGAGAGTAAACAGGATCGATAGCCATCGGTGCGCCTGGCGAATCCACATGTTCGAATTCATTGAAAACTCCCGTCGTTATCCGTGATGAGAACCGTTGGAGACCTTCAGGCCGTCTGCGCGACAACCTGTTCCAGCTTTGCGAGAAATGTGCGCCAGCCTGCTTTGGCACCGCCATAGGCCTGCTTCTGATCCGGCCGGAATCCCGACTGTTCCATGCGCAGGCGGGTTCCTGCGGCGATGGGAGTGAGCGTAAACGTCACGACACTGTTGAGATCAAAGGCCGGATCGTCGTGCTTGAAAATCCAGGTATAGGACAGCGTTTTTTGCGGCTCGACGACGAGCACCTCGCAATCGAGAACGCCACCCCATTCGCCGCGAAGATTGAACCGGTGACCGACGGCAGGACTGAAGTCGTTGTTCATCAGCCATTCGGAGATCAGATGCGGCTGGGTAAGCGCCCGCCACAGCTTTTCCGGCGGATGGGCGATCTCCCGCTCGACAATGATGGTGCGTGTGGAAGCCGGTGCAGCGCTCATTGATCCATCCTGTTCAGCAAATCTTCGAGCTTGTTGAACCGGCCCTGCCAGAAGCCTGTCATCTGGTCCGTCCACTCGGTCAAAGGCGCAAGGGCGCCAAGTTGGGCGCTGTATTGGGTTTGGCGGCCTTCGTGACGGTCGCTGACCAGTCCGGCCCCTTTGAGAATGGCCAGATGCTTCGACACGCCCGGCTGCGAAATGCCCGCCCGGGCCGTCAGTGCCGCAACGGTCTGGTCGCCATCACGGCACAGGCCCTCGAAGATGGCGCGCCGCGTCGGGTCGGCAAGGGCTTTAAAAAGCGTGGCTTGATCTGGCATGAAAATACATAACTCTCTGGCTATTGGTTTGGATAAATAGCCAAAGAGTTATGGGTTCGTCAAGCGATTTTTGGACGGGAGATAAGGTGGCCGCTGCTCACCCGGCAGCCATCTCCAGCGTCTGCGCGGTTTCGCGTTTGGTGGCGGAAGCGTCGAACGGTTGCGCCAGGCGCTTGCCGGTGTCGGCATCGAAGAAATGCAGGCGTTCCGGGGCGATGGAGAGAGATAGGGTTTCGCTGATCCCGATCTCGGGCGACAGCGAGGCCGTCAGCTTCTTGCCGTCGACGGTGCCGTGAACGAGGCGCTGGGCGCCGAGTTCCTCGATATATTCGACCTTCAGCGTCAGCGACGGTTCGCCGGTTGACGCGATCCGCAGGTCTTCGGCGCGGATGCCGACGGTGACCGGGCCGGGAAATGCCGGGGCGCGGCCTAGGTCGAGCACCTGGCTGCCAAAATGCAGCTGCGTGCCCTCACGGGTGCCGCGCAGGAGGTTCATCGCAGGAGAACCGATGAAGCTGGCGACGAAGGTCGAGGCGGGCGTGTGATAGACATCGAGCGGCCGGCCGATCTGCTCGATCTGGCCGCCGTTGAGGACGACGAGGCGGTCTGCCAGCGTCATGGCTTCCAGCTGGTCATGGGTGACGTAGAGCGAAGTGGTGCCGAGGCGCTTCTGCAACTGCTTGATCTCGCCACGCATGGAAACGCGCAGCTTGGCATCGAGGTTGGACAAGGGCTCATCGAACAGGAAGGCAGCCGGTTTGCGCACGATGGCGCGGCCCATGGCGACACGCTGGCGCTGGCCGCCGGAAAGCGCCCGTGGCTTGCGGGTAAGATACTGCTCGATCTCCAGCATGCGGGCGGCTTCGGCCACGCGTGCGTCGATCTCGGCCTTCGGCGTGCCGCGGTTCTTCAGCCCATAGGCGAGGTTGTTGTAGACGGTCATATGCGGATAGAGCGCATAGTTCTGGAACACCATGGCGATATCGCGTTCGGCCGGTTCGACGTCATTGATCACCCGGTCGCCGATCTCGACGGTGCCCCTGGAGATCGCCTCGAGCCCCGCGACCATGCGCAGCAGCGTGGACTTGCCGCAGCCGGACGGGCCGACCAGCACGATGAACTCGCCGTCCGCGATGTCGATCGAGACGGATTTCACCGCCTCGACACCGCCTGCGTAGATCTTCGAAACATTGGTGATGTTGATCGCTGCCATGGTGGTGTTCCTTTACTTGTCGCTTTCGGTGAGGCCTTTGATGAACCAGCGCTGGAAGATCATCACGATCATCACAGGTGGCACCATGGCGAGGATCGCCAGCGCAAAGGCTTCGTTGTAATCGGGAATGTTGGAGCCGACCCAGACGAGCAGGATCTGCTTGATGCCGCGCACCAGCGTGAAGAAGCTCTCGTCGGTGGTCATCAGCGTCGGCCAGAGATACTGGTTCCAGCCATAGACGAACATGATGATGAAGATCGCCGCGATCATCGTCTTCGACAAAGGCACGATCACGTCGATGAAGAACTTGAACGGTCCGGCGCCATCGATGCGGGCGGCTTCCAGGAGTTCGTCGGGGATCGATTTGAAGAACTGGCGGAAATAGAAGGTGCCGGTGGCCGACGCCAGCAGCGGCACGATCAGGCCGGTATAGGTGTTGGTCAGCTTCAGCGTGTTCATCACTTCGTAGGACGGCAGGATGCGCACTTCGAGCGGCAGAAGCAGCGTCGTGAAGATCATCCAGAAGGTGATGGTGGCAAAGCGGAAGCGGAAATAGACCAGAGCATAGGCCGCCAGCATCGAGAGAATGATCTTGCCCGCGGCAAAGCCGATGCCGAGGATCAGCGAGTTCATCATCATCCGGACGCCGGTGATCTTGCCGGTGAAGCCGCCCTCCTTGGTCAGCACCTTGGTGTAGGTCTCGACGAAATGGCCGCCGGGCAGGATGCTCAGCCCATTGCGGTGGATCTCGGCGGCCTCGTGGCTGGAGGTCATCAGGGCGACGAGCAATGGCCCGACCATGAAGAAGACGCCCATCATCAGGATGACGTGATCGAAAAGCTTGGTGCGATGCATGGTTTCGCCTCCGCTCAATTGTAGTGGACGCGCCGCTCGATGAAGCGGAACTGGAAGATGGTGAGCACGAAGACGATGATCATCAGGATGACCGACTGGGCCGAGGAGCCGCCGAGATCGTTGCCGCGGAAGCCATCCATGTAGACCTTGTAGACCAGCGTGATCGGGTTGTTGGCGGCCTTGTCCTTCACCATCACGTCGATGACGCCGAACGTGTCGAACAGCGCGTAGGTGGTGTTGATGATCAACAGGAAGAAGGCGGTCGGGGCGAGCAGCGGCAGGATGACGGTCCAGAAGCGGCGCAAGCCCGAACGGCAATCCATCAGTGCTGCCTCTCGCACGGAGACCGGAATGCCCTGCAGGCCGGAGAGGAAGAAGATGAAATTGTAGGGAATCTGTTTCCACACCGAGACGACGATCATCGCGAAGGCCGTGTCGTTGTAGTTCAGCCCGACCTTCATGTCCCAGCCGAAGAAGGCGGCAACCTTCACCAGCGGGCCGATATGCTGGTCGAACATCATCATGCCCATCAGGCCGGCGACAGGCGGGGCGATGGCATAGACCCAGATCAGCAGCGTCTTGTAGGTGGCATTGCCGCGGATGACGCCGTCAGCCTTGACGGCGAGCAGCAGGCCGATCGAAAGCGAAAAGAACGTGACGAGGGCTGTGAACACGGCAGTGAAACGGGCGATGCCGAGATATTCGCCGGATTTCAACACGTCGGTATAGTTGGCCGTACCGACGAAGGTCGAGCCGAAACCGAAGGGGTCCTCGAGATAGAAGGATGATTGGATTGCCTGTACCGAGGGCCAGTAGAAGAAGATGAAGATGATCGCCATCTGCGGCGCCAGAAACAGATAGGGCAGGAGCCGCGAGCTGAACTGCACGCGCTTTGCGTCCGTCTCTTCCGGCGGCTTGCTGGCGGATTTGTTCAGGCCGAGGATGCGCCAAAACCCGCCGGGTCCGGGGGCTGCCATTGTTCCGGACAGTGCCTGGGAGGTGGTCGTGTTCGTCATGAACGGGCTTTCAAAATGATCGTGCGAGGGACTTCCCTCTTCTCCCCAGCGGGGAGAAGTGCCGAGTGAAGCGAGGAGATGAGGGGGCGGTGCGGCATACTCTGAACGCGCCGAAACACCCCCTCATCCGGCCTTCGGCCACCTTCTCCCCGACGGGGAGAAGGGAACCAAATCAACCAGCCGTCTTTGCGAAACGGGCGAGCAGTTCGTTGCCTTCCTTCTCGATCGTATCGAAGGCGTCCTTGACGGAGACTTCGCCAGCGAAGATGCGGCCGTATTCGCGTTCCATGATTTCGCGGATCTGCGGGTAGAAGCCGAGGCGGTAACCCTTCGACCATTCACCAGCCGGCAGCATCAGCTGCTGGATGCCGACTTCGGCAGCAGGCTTTTCCTTGTAGTAGCCTTCAGCCTTGGCCAGCTCGTAGGCAGCCTTGGTAATGGCGACGTAGCCGGTTGCCTGATGGTAGAACTTCTGGATTTCCGGCGAGGTCAGGAACTGGAAGAAGTCGGCAACGCACTTGTTTTCGGCTTCCGGCTTGCCGGCCATTGCAAACAGCGCTGCGCCGCCGATGAAGGACGATGTGCCTGCACCCTTGATCGAACCCCAGTACGGCAGGAAGGTTGCCGAGAAAGGCATCTGGGCCGTCTTGGTCAGGCCGCCGAACGAGCCCGACGAACCGATCCAGAGGGCGGCCTTGTTTTCTTCGAACATCTTCTGGTTATCGTTCCAGCCGGCGCCGTAATAGGCGAAGTAGCCTTCATCGGCCCAGGCCTTCAGCTTGTCGAACATCATGATGAGGTTCGGGTCGGTGACCTTCAGCTGCGTGTCGGTGACGCTGTCGTAACCGTTGTTGTTGGTGGCGAACTGGATGTTGTTGCGCGAGAAGAAGTTCTCGGTGAACTGCCAGGTCAGCTGCGACTGGACGAGCGGGATGAAACCGGCTGCCTTGAGCTTGGGAGCGGCAGCTTCGAATTCTTCCCAGGTCTTCGGGGCTTCGACGCCGGCCTTCTTCAGGGCTTCGTCGTTGATGTACATGATCGGAGCCGACGAGTTGAACGGCATGCCGACGAACTTGCCGTCGCTATCGGCGTAGAAGTAGCGCACGCCATCGATGAAGGCTTCGCGGTCGAACGTGTAGCCGGCGTTGTTGATCAGGTCTTCAGCCGGGATAACGGCGCCCTTGGCGTTGATGATCGTTGCTGCACCAGCATCGAAGACCTGCAGGATGTTCGGCTGTTCGCCCGAACGGAAAGCGGCGATGCCGGAAGCCAGCGCTTCCTCATAGGTGCCCTTGGAAACCGGGGTGAGCGCGCAAGCCGTCTGCGATGCGTTGAACTTGGTGGCGATCTCGTTGATGACTTCGCCATTGCGGCCGGCCATGCCGTGCCACCAGCTGATATTGGTCGCGGCAAACGAGGAGGTGGCGGAGAAAACCAGCGCGAGGCCGGTCATCGTGAATTTCCTGATCATTGTCGTTCCTTTCACCAGGTTTAGGGTGAGGAACCGGCTAAAGCCCTTTCATGACGTCCGCATAACGCTTTTGTGTCGGAACGATTACAACTGTGCACAGCTGTTCAAAAAGCATCGGGAAGATGCAACGGCCAGCGCCACGGTGTGACGGAGATGATGTCATAGCGGATTGAAAGCGCCGCAGAATCCCTTTGTCTCGCGAGCCAGAGGTCGCTTGCAGCGCGGATGCGGCGTTGTGCAAGACCGGAAACGGCAAACACAGAATCTTCCAGCGACCGGCGGGCCTTGACCTCGACGCAGGCGATCAGATTGCCCTTGCGTGCAATAATGTCGATTTCCCCGAGTTTCGTCCGGTAGCGGAAGGCGACGATGCGGTAACCTTTAAAGAGAAGGTAAAGCGCGGCGCGATACTCGGCCAGCGACCCGCGCCGGAGCGCTTTTTTCCTCTTCTGATCCGGCCGCTCAGGTTTCATCCCGGTCTTTGAGCTCCAGGAGCCGATCATAGAGGTCCTTGCGGTTGAGGCCCGTCTGCTTGGCAGCTTCCGTTGCCGCCTTGCCGGTCGACATATCCTTGACGAGTTTTCTGAGGATAGCATCGACGTCATCGGCTTCCGGTGCCGCCGGTGCATCCGGCGGGCCGATGACGAGCACGATCTCGCCCTTGACGGTTCCGCCTTCATCATAAAATGCCTTGAGCTCGGCGAGCGTGCCGCGGCGGAATTCCTCGAAGGTCTTGGTGAGTTCGCGGCAGACCGAAGCGCGCCGTTCGCCCCCCAGTACATCATGGGCCGCGACGACGGCAGCTGCGATCCGGTGCGGCGATTCAAAGAACATCAGGGTTGCGGGAACGTTGGCGAGTTCGGCAAACCGGTCGCGGCGAGCCTTGTCCTTTGACGGCAGGAAGCCCGCAAACAGGAAAGCGTCATTGGGAAGCCCGGACCCGACTAGGGCTGCCAGAGGCGCAGACGCCCCCGGGATGGGCACCACCCGGTGCCCGGCCTCGATGGCGATCTGGCCGAGCCGGTAGCCGGGATCCGAGACCAAGGGCGTTCCGGCGTCAGAAACAAGGGCGACGGACTTGCCCTCGTCCAGCGCTGCCAGAAGCTTCGGACCGACCTCGTTGGCATTGTATTCGTGATAGGCATAGGGCCGGTTGACGATGCCGTAGCGGTCGAGCAGCACGCGGGTGACGCGGGTGTCCTCGCAGGCCAGCACATCGGCCCCGGCCAGTGTTTCCAGCGCGCGCAGGGTAATGTCGGAGAGATTGCCGATTGGGGTGGCGACCAGGTAGAGCGCCGGTTCCAGCGGCCGTGCGGGCACCGCGACATTGTGCAGACGGTAGCCCTTCTGCCGCTCGTTCGTCTGCGTTTCGCCCGATGCCTGCTTTTCCAAAACGGTATGCCCTCATGCCTTTGCCTGCCGTTCATCCGGCGCCCGGTCTTTATGGGTGAGCGGCGGCACTTCGGCAAGAGCCGCGGATTTGCGGCAATGCAAACATTACTGGGGCTCAACCACCGTTACCTCTTGCTTTTGACGGCTTGTTTCTGCCATTTTGCCCGTCCACATCTTCCCCGTCCGAAAGGGGACACTTCAAAAGTTCAAGCCGGGAGGCGCGGCCCGCCCGGCGATGGTTGAAAGCGGTAGCATCTCATGCGCATTACTCTCGAGCGGTCCAATCTCCTGAAGTCGCTGAACCACGTTCACCGTGTGGTCGAGCGTCGCAATACCATTCCGATCCTCTCGAACGTGCTTTTGCGCTCCGACGGCGCCAGCCTCGAAATGAAGGCAACCGACCTCGACCTCGAAATTACCGAAGCGACACCGGCACAGGTTGAGACGCCCGGCGCGACGACGGTGCCGGCGCATCTGCTTTACGATATCGTTCGCAAGCTGCCGGATGGTTCGGAAGTGGCGCTCGCCACCAATGCCGAAGGCACGGCAATGACCGTCCAGTCCGGTCGCTCGAAATTCTCGCTGCAATGCCTGCCGCAGTCCGATTTCCCGGATCTGACCGCCGGCGCGTTCACCCACACCTTCCGCATCAAGGCGACGGACCTGAAGATGCTGATCGATCGCACCCAGTTTGCGATCTCGACGGAAGAGACCCGCTATTACCTGAACGGCATCTATATCCACACGATCGAGAGCAAGGGCCAGCTGAAGCTGCGCGCCGTCGCCACCGACGGCCATCGTCTTGCCCGCGCCGACCTCGAAGCGCCGTCGGGTTCGGAAGGCATGCCGGGCATCATCATCCCGCGCAAGACCGTCAGCGAATTGCAGAAGCTGGTCGACAACCCGGATGTGGTCGTTACCGTCGAAGTATCGGATGCGAAGATCCGCCTGACCATCGGTTCGATCATCATGACCTCGAAGCTGATCGACGGCACGTTCCCGGATTACCAGCGCGTCATCCCGGCCAATAACGACAAGGAACTGAAGATCGATTGCCAGTCCTTCGCCCAGGCTGTCGACCGCGTCTCGACGATTTCGTCCGAGCGCGGCCGCGCCGTCAAGCTGGCGCTGTCGGACGGACAATTGACGCTGACGGTCAACAACCCGGATTCGGGCAGCGCCACGGAAGAACTTCCTGTCGGCTATGACAGCGATCCGCTGGAAATCGGCTTCAACGCCAAATACCTGCTCGATATCACCGCGCAGCTTTCCGGCACCGATGCCGTTTTCATGCTGGCTGATGCGGGCTCGCCGACGCTGGTGCGCGACATGGCGGGCGATGACGCTCTCTATGTTCTGATGCCGATGCGGGTTTAGGCCTGACAGGAATTTGAGATGGAAAACGGCCGGACCTGATCCGGCCGTTTTCGTATGCAGTTATCCGATGGCGAAAGCAGGATTAACTGGTTGTTGGCAGACTGATTTAATGACGCGAAATGACTTGTTTTTGTCGCTCGTGGCAACGCATAATCATTTCGGAGTTGGAGACGCTGCGTTTGCGCCGGCAGGCATGAAGCCTGGTTGGAGAAGCAGGCGAGTTTTGCTGGAGATACGCATGAATTTTCGTCTGAAAGAGCGTTTTGGCAAGAAATTCGACGAGGAAATACGTTTCTTCAAGGGCTGGCGAAGCAATATGAAGGCTGTCGGCTCGATCGTGCCGACATCCGGAATCACTGCCCGGCGAATGGCGAGCGTCGTCAATCCGCATTCAGGCCTGCCCGTTCTTGAGCTTGGCCCCGGCACCGGCGTCATCACCAAGGCAATCCTGCAGAAGGGCGTTCAGCCGGAAAACCTGGTGTCGATCGAATTTTCCACCGATTTCTACCAGCACCTAGTCAAGACCTATCCGGATGTCGATTTCATCAACGGAGACGCCTTCGATCTCGACAAGACGCTTGGCCCACGCCGTGACCAGCAATTCGACAGCGTCATTTCCGCCGTACCGCTTTTGAACTTTCCGATGCACATGCGGGTCTCGCTGATCGATGATCTCCTGTCGCGCATCCCCGTTGGCCGTCCGGTCATCCAGATTTCCTACGGTCCGATGTCGCCCGTTGTTGCGATGCCCGATCGTTACCAGATTTCCCATTATGATTTCGTCGTCCGCAACATTCCGCCCGCACAGCTGTGGGTTTACCGCAAGACGCATTGAGGACGGTCGATGTTCGGCGTTTACATTACCCATCCGCAAATCCGGCTTGAACCGGATGTGCCGGTTCCCCGCTGGGGGCTGTCCGAGATCGGCGCCGGACGCGCCGAAAGGACGGCGCAGCAGAGTTGGGTCAGCCAGCTTTCCCGCATCCTTTCCAGCGACGAGACCAAGGCGCTGGAAACGGCCGCAATCCTCGCGCGTTCGGGCGGCGTCGAGGTGGAGGTCCTGGAACATTCCGGCGAAAACGACCGCTCGGCCACAGGTTTTTTGGTGCCCGAGGAATTCGAGAAGGCGGCCAACTGGTTCTTCGCCAATCCAGAACAGAGTTTCCATGGTTGGGAGCGGGCGGCCGATGCCCAGAAACGGATTGTGACGGCGGTCACTTCGGTATTGGACCGGCATGATCCGGCAAAGCCGATTGCCTTCGTCGGGCATGGTGGTGTCGGCACGCTGCTGAAATGTCACCTGGCGGGGCTGCCCATTTCACGCAGTCATGATCAACTGGCGGGTGGCGGCTGCCTCTACGCATTTTCCCTTGCAGACCGCTCCCTTGCATGCGACTGGACCGCCATGGAGCATTGGCAAGGATGGCAAAAATGACTGTGACCGCACGTGACCGGCTGATCGTCGGGCTTGATATCCCAACCATCGGCGAGGCGGAAGCTATCGTCAAAGCGCTTGGCGATGACGTGCTGTTCTACAAGATCGGCTACCAGCTGGCCTTTGCCGGTGGTCTTGAGTTCGCCCGTGATCTGGCCGCCGATGGCAAGAAGATCTTCCTCGATATGAAGCTGCTCGATATCGACAACACGGTTGCCAAGGGCGTCGAGAATATCGCCAAGATGGGCATGTCGATGCTGACGCTGCACGCCTATCCGAAGGCAATGCGGGCGGCCGTTGAAGCGGCAAAAGGCTCTGATCTCTGCCTGCTTGGTGTTACCGTGCTGACATCGATGGACGAGCAGGACGTCATCGACGCCGGTTATGAATACGATCCGCATACGCTGGTGCTGCGGCGTGCCGAACAGGCCCGCGCCGCTGGCATGGGGGGCATCGTTTGCTCGGCTGAAGAGTCCGCCGCAGTCCGCAAGGTCGTTGGCCCGCAGATGGCGATCGTCACCCCGGGCATCCGCCCGGCCGGCAGCGACAAGGGCGACCAGAAGCGCGTGATGACGCCGGCCGATGCGTTGCGCGCCGGTTCCAGTCATCTCGTCGTCGCCCGCCCGATCGTCAAGGCCGCCGATCCGCAGGCCGCGGCCCGCGCTATTCTCGGTGAAATGAGCGGCGTGCTCTGATCAATTGCCGTTGTCCTCGACCCGGTTGCTCGGGTCGGTATTGCGAATGAGGGAAGTGCTGCCGCCGATCAGGCGGTTGCCTGTCACGGTGTTGAACTGCGCGAAGTCCAGCGAGCTGATGCTGCTGCCGAAGGGATGTGCGGGGTCGCGGAAGCAATAGCGTTGCGCGCCGTTGCGTGAGTTCAGCCAGACGGCGGGCTTCGCCATGAATGCCATCTGGTATTTGAAGGTGTTGCCGGAAATCGTGTTGTTCTGTGGTTTCTGATGGCGGATCGTGCCGCCTTCGCCGCAGTTGCGATAGACAAAAATGCCACCATTGACCGGATTGTCGAAGACATTTCCACGGATCATGTTTCTCGCCGCCCCATCGATGGCAAGCTGCTCGCGCCGGCTGTTTACTGCAAACCGATTGCCCGAGATCGTGTTTTCCGCCGACTCCGCATCGAGATAGAGGGCCGGCCCATCGCTCTGTCCCGTAAAGGTGGAATTTTCGACACGGACCTTTGTGACGCCTGGCCCGATATAGAGAGGCACCCTGGTATCAGCGATGAATGTCAGGGCGGAAAGCGAGATTCGCGTCGGCGCCGATGCCTGCGCAAAGGCCGTATGGCCGGCAGTCAGAGATGACGATTGGACGGCTTTCGCCTGGCCGTTGGTGCCCAGACCTTGAAGGCGAAGCGCCCCTTTGATCACGCAGTTGCGCACGGTGACATCCGATGGTGCGCTCCAGTCACCGTTTTTGCCTTTGGTGGAGCGTATGAGAATGCTCGGCCGGCTGAAGTTGACCGAGCCGCGCGATCCGTCAAGCGTGGCGCCCTTGCAGTCCAGCGTCATCCCCGACGCATTGGCGCCAGAGAAGATCAGGCGTTTGGTGATGATATCGCCGGGCGACAGGGTCAGATTGCAGCGCAGTTCGACAGTTGCATCCTGTTTTGCCGCTGGAGCCTTTACCGCCGCATAGACGCTGGCACTGCATTGCGTGGGCTTGGCCTGGGGTGCCCCGGGATACAGGAACAATGCAAATAGTCCGCCGGACAGCGCTGCAATTCTTCTGTAGGCAAACATGCTCGGTCTTCCGTGATTTGTGCGGCTCAAGCGCCGGTTGTGAAGCTGTCGCATTTTTCTGAGACGTTTCCATATCTTGACCGGTCAAATGATTTGACGGAAGAAGCCGAAACGATAATTCTGGCTTGCAACGAATTTAGGGAGATTGCCATGGCCAAGGGCTACTGGATTGCGCGGGTCGATGTCCGCGATGCCGAGCGTTACAAGGATTATGTTTCTGCGGCAAAGCCGGCGTTTGAGAAGTACGGCGCCAATTTTCTGGCACGCGGTGGCGCTTTCCAGCGATTGGAGGGCGATGTGCGCGGCCGCAACGTGGTGATTGAATTCCCATCTCTGCAGGCTGCCGTCGACTGTTATCACTCTGCGGAATATCAGGTCGCTGCCGGCATTCGCCAGCAATGTGCCGATGCGGAAATGGTGGTCGTCGAAGGTATCTGATGCACTGCAGCAACTGCGGCGTAAAGCGGCAGAAAAGCCTTTGCGATAAGCCTTCCCGTCGCCCGACGATTGGGCTATGTAGCTCATATACGCCATACTGCAGATCAGGAGTGCCTGTGCCATGACTTTGTCCAATCTCCCGCCGCTCGTCACCGTTTTCGGCGGTTCCGGGTTTGTCGGCCGGCATGTCGTGCGGGCTCTGGCCAAGCGCGGCTTTCGCATTCGGGTTGCCGTTCGCCGCCCGGATCTCGCCGGTTTCCTGCAGCCTTTGGGCAATGTCGGGCAGATTTCCTTCGTTCAGGCCAACCTGCGCTACCGCAAGTCGGTCGATGCGGCGGCTCAGGGTTCCGATCATGTCGTCAACTGCGTCGGCATCCTGTTCGAGAGTGGACGCAACACATTCGATTCGGTCCAGGATTTTGGTGCCCGCGCCGTGGCGGAAGCCGCACGGGGTGCTGGTGCGACACTGACGCATGTGTCCGCCATCGGGGCCGATGCCAGCGCTGAATCGCTCTATGCCCGCAGCAAGGGCCGTGCCGAAAAGGCGATCCTGGAGACCGTTCCAGACGCCGTCATCCTGCGGCCGTCGATCGTCTTCGGACCGGAAGATGGTTTCTTCAACAAGTTCGCCGAAATGTCGCGCTTCTCGCCGGTGCTGCCGCTCGTCGGCGGTGGCGAAACCGCGTTCCAGCCGGTCTATGTCACCGACGTTGCCGAAGCGGTCGCCAAGTCTGTCGAAGGCAAGGTTGCCAAGGGCCGGATTTACGAGATCGGCGGCCCGGAAGTGCTGACCTTCAAGAACTGTCTCGAAATCCTCATGAAGACGATCGATCGCAAGCGCACCCTGCTGCCGATCCCGTTTGGCATCGCTTCCCTGATCGGCTCTGTCGCCTCGATGGTCCCGTTCATCGCGCCGCCGCTCACTGTCGATCAGGTCACGCTGCTGAAGAGCGACAATGTCGTGTCCTCGAATGCGCAGGCCGAAGGGCGCACGCTGCAGGCGTTCGGCATCGCGCCGACGTCGGTCGAGGCCGTGCTGCCATCCTATGTGGTGCGCTACCGTCCGCAGGGCCAGTATTCCCGGTCCGGCAGCGCCGCCTGATCGCGCCGCATACCGCTTGAAATCTACAGTTTGATTGAGCCGCCGGTACTCCCCGGCAGCTTCTTTTTGCCCGTCACAGAATAAAACGTTGCAGTTCTGCCTCACTTAAAAAAGCGATTGGTCTTTACCGTCGATTCAACATGTATCGATATTGATAACGACAGTTCCAGCACATACACAGCAGCCGCGCCGCATCGTTCACACAAGGAACAACCGGCTCCATCATATCACCTTGAGAGGCACATTTTTTATGGGCAAGTCGATCGCGATTTTCTTTGCGTGCGCGGCACTTATTATCCTGGCTGGATCCTTCGCTGCGCCGAAGACGGTCGCCAGCAATCACAGCGGTTGCGCGCCGGCCTATGGCGTCGATCCCTGCACGACGGCGTCGATCGGCACGCTTGCTGCAGAATAAGAGTTTCCGCCTTCTCGCGAAGGCGGCACAGACTATGGCGGGGGCCAGGAGCCGCATGTACTCTCTTCATTGAGGTGCATGCGGTTTTTTATTGGGCTTAACCGAACAGCCACAGGCCGATGAGGCCGGCCGTTCCGACGAGGATGCGCCAGATCGCAAATGGCGCGAAGCCGCGGCTGGAGACGAAGTTCAGAAGCGAGCGCACCACCAGCAGCGCGGAGACGAAGGCGGCGATGAAGCCGACGGCGATCAGCGTTGCATCGTTGAAGTCGAGCGCGGCCCGGTTTTTGTAGAGATCAAGCGTGAAGGCGCCGAGCATTGTCGGCATCGCCAGGAAGAACGAAAACTCTGCGGCAGAACGCTTGTCGGTTCCCATCAGAAGCGCGCCTGCAATCGTAGCGCCGGAGCGCGAAGTGCCGGGGATCATCGCCAGGCACTGGAACAGGCCGATTTTGAGGGCCAGCGAGGGTGGATAATCCATGACGTCGCGGTATATCGGCTTCAACGGCATACGATCGATTGCATAGAGAATGATGCCGCCGATGATCAGGACGACACAGATCAGCATCGGCGTTTCGAACAGCACGGTCTTGATGAAGTCATGCGCAATGGCGCCGATCACGGCAGCCGGCAGGAAGGCGAGCAGGACCGAGAGAACAAACCGCCGCGCCTTTGCGCTGGATGGCAGAGCCATCGCGATTGACAGCAGGCGCTGGAAATAAACCAGCAAGATGGCGAGGATCGCGCCGAGCTGGATGAGGACGGCGAAGGTATTGCCGGGGGACTTGAAGCCAAGAAAATGCCCGGCGAGCAGGACATGGGCGGTGGACGATACCGGAATAAATTCGGTCAGGCCTTCGATAAGGCCAAGGATAAGCGCACTGATGATCGATTGATCGGCCATGAATTAAGCTTCCCTGAAGCATTGGAGGTTAGGCTCTGGGGCCAACGAAGGGCATTGGCTGATTCGCTTGTGTTTGCGGCAGCAAGTTCCTATAGCTTTTTCTAACGCAGCGTGGCCAGACGAAACCGCCACGAGACAGCCACCCCCCTCCCAACCGAACTGACGAAATCCGATAGCTTATGCCGACACTTTATCACCACCCGATGTCCACATCCTCCCGGTTCGTCCGTCTGATCCTGTCGGAATACGGCTATCAGACGGAGTTGGCGGAGGAGCAGCCTTGGGAAAAGCGGCGGGATTTCCTGACGCTCAATCCAGCAGGCACCTTGCCGGTCTATGTCGATGACAGCATGCGGGCACTCTGTGGCGCGATGGTGATTTCCGAATATGTCGACGAAACCCATGGCGTGCTGAAGCGCGATCGCCGTCTTCTGGCGGAAGACCCGTTCCAGCGCGCGGAAATCCGCCGTCTGGTCGAATGGTTCCTGCAGAAGATGGAAGCCGACGTGACGCGGCCCCTGGTGCGGGAGCGTATCTTCAAGCTGCAGATGACGCCCGATCAGGGTGGCGGCGCCCCGGATTCGAAAATACTGCGCACATCGCGCTCGAATATCCGCCAGCACCTGAAATATCTCGGCTGGCTTGCCGGTTCGCGGACCTATCTGGCCGGCGACCGGTTGTCCTATGCCGATCTTGCTGCAGCGGCTGCCATTTCGGTTCTGGACTATCTCGGTGAAATCGACTGGTCGGAAGCGCCGGCTGTGAAGGATTGGTATCAGCGTCTGAAGTCGCGTCCGTCGTTCCGCCCGCTGCTGGCCGAGCGTGTGCGTGGCGTCACGCCGGTTTCCCATTACGCCGATCTCGATTTTTAAGGAGCGGTTCGGTGCCCGGCAATGCGCTCCTGGAGGAGAAGCATGACAAGCGGCGCCGGACGCTGACCAGCTTCCTGAAGGACGAAGCCCGCGACAAGGGTTTCGATGTCTGCCGGGTGACGCTGCCCGCTTCCATTCCGCAGGCGCCGGAACGTCTCGCCGATTTCCTCGCCGAAGGCTATCACGGCACGATGGACTGGATGGCTGACACGGCCGACCGCCGGGGCGATCCTCGCGTGCTCTGGAGCGACGTGCGCTCCGTCGTCTTATTCGGCATGAACTACGGGCCGGACGAAGACCCGCGCTCCATCCTTGATAAGCCGGAACGCGGCGCCATTTCCGTTTATGCCCGCAATCGCGATTACCATGATGTGATCAAGGGCAAGCTGAAAGAAGTGGCAACCCGGTTTGCTGCGCGGGCAGGCGAGGACGTCAAGGTCTTCGTCGATACGGCCCCCGTGATGGAGAAGCCTCTGGCTGAGCAGGCCGGCCTTGGCTGGCAGGGCAAGCATACCAATCTCGTCAGCCGTGAGTTCGGCTCCTGGCTGTTTCTCGGCAGCCTGTTCACCACCGCTGACCTTTCGATTGATACGCCGGAACGGGATCACTGCGGTTCCTGCCGCGCTTGCCTCGATGCCTGCCCGACGGATGCATTTCCGGCACCCTACCGGATCGATGCGCGCCGCTGCATTTCCTATCTGACGATCGAGCATAAAGGCCCGATCGATCCCGCCATTCGCCCAAGGATCGGCAACCGGATTTATGGCTGCGACGATTGCCTGTCGGCCTGTCCGTGGAACAAGTTTGCCGCCGCTGCCTCCCAGATGAAGCTGAAGGCGCGCGAGGACCTGAAGGAGCCGCCGCTGTCGTTTCTGCTGACGCTCGATGATCCCACTTTTCGCACGTTCTTTTCCGGCTCACCGGTCAAGCGTATCGGCCGTGACCGGTTTGTCCGCAACTGTCTGATTGCAGCTGGAAATTCCGGCGAGGCGGGCTTGGCCGAGCTCTGTCTTGGTCTGGCGGGTGATCCGTCGGCGGCCGTGCGGGGGATGGCGATCTGGGCCTTGTCGCGCTTGATGACGGCTGGTGATTTCTCCGAATTTGCGGCAAGACGGCAGGACGAGACCGATTCCGAGGTGCTCGCCGAATGGAAACTGGCAGGAGTTGACTGATGCATGTTCTGGTTCTGGGCGCCGGTTTTTCCGGATCGGCAATCGCCAAGGCTTTTTTGCCGCTGGCGCAATCAGTGACCGGGACAACGCGCTCTGAAGACAAGCTCGCTGGTCTGCGTGATCTGGGCCTCGATGCACTGGTGTATGACGGTGTGACGATCTCGCCCGAACTTGCCGCTGCCATGAAGCAGACGACGCATCTCATCCAGTCGATCGCGCCCGGCCGGGACGGCGATCCGGTGATGCGTCCCGGCGCATCGCCGCTTGCCGGCTTGATGCCGAATTTGCAATGGGCTGGCTACCTCTCGACGGTTGGCGTCTATGGCGATCATGGCGGCGCATGGGTGACGGAGGAGGCATCGCTGGAACCGGTCTCCGCCCGGTCCGTCGAGCGGGTTGCTGCTGAACAGGCGTGGCTGGCCTTCGGTGAGGCCGCCAATATACCCGTCGCGGTGTTGCGGCTCTCCGGTATCTATGGGCCCGGCCGTAATGCTTTCTGCAATCTTGCCGCTGGAACCGCGCGCCGCCTGATCAAGGCCAATCAGGTCTTCAACCGCATCCGTGTCGAGGATATTGCCGGCTCTGCCGTCTTTCTCTCCGGCCGTTCGATTGGCGGCATCTATAATGTCACGGATCACGAGCCGGCGCCGCCGCAGGATATTGTCGCCGAAGCCGCCCGCCTGATGGGCGTTGAGCCGCCGCCGGAGATGCCCTTTGAAACCGCCGAGCTTTCACCAATGGCGCGGTCTTTCTATGGAGAGAACAAGCGTGTTTCCAATACACGGCTGCGTGATCTCGGATTCGTCTTCCGCTTCCCAGACTATCGGATTTCGCTAGCGGAATTGTGGAGTAACGGCCACTGGCGCGGCTGATATTTCAAGTAAAAGGCGGTTCGGATAGTCTATGATCTGTCTCTGATAGACCAGATAAATTGTGGCCAAATATCGTTGTATCCATGACCGTTTGGTCTAGGAAAATGACAAGAATATCTCCGTAGTGCTGCCATTTTTGTACACCTATAACGGGAATACTGGATTCTCTAGCTTCAAAATCAGCCGGATTTGGCAAATTTCAAAAAATTGAATCCTTTTTCTTGAACCGATAGATGTTCACGCCGATGTGAACGGCCTTTGGCAGACTAACGCCTGAATCCAAAGCACTTCTGCAGCTTTGTGACAGAATTTCAAAATTTCGTAATTTTAATTTTTCGGAGATTGGTAATATTTCCTAATGCAACGTTAAAGGTTGAAGCACGTTTTCGCCATTTTTCCCCCTGAAAACCCAAGCCTTCGTAAGACTTAACTAAATTTCAAGCGAAGGGGTCATCTGTTTGATCAAGATGAAGATCACGTCTGCTGCTCTTGCTGCAGCTTTTGCCTTGGGGGCAACTTTTACTGCAGTGACACCAAGCCAGGCTGCACCTGGTCAGGCAAAGGCTACTCCGGCCAAGGCTGGTAATTGCGGTGGGGCATCCTGGTACGCCCTGACGTCGCGCACCGCGTCCGGCGAACGGATGAATGCATCTTACCTCACCGCCGCGCACCGCAATCTCAAGTTCGGCACCAAGGTTGCCGTCACCAACAAGCGCAATGGCAAGACCGTCGTCGTTCGCATCAATGACCGTGGCCCCTTCATTCGCGGCCGTGTGCTCGATCTCTCCAAGGCCGCCGCTTCCCATATCGGCATGATCAACTCCGGCACCGCCAGCATCTGTTATCGCGTCGTCGGCTGACGGCAGAACAACACGCCTGTCCGGGAATTGTTCCGGATGGATTTGATACGGGTCATCCGGGCAAGGATTTCGCCTTCCGGTAATGACCATAGCCTCCCATCTGGTCAGCATTCGTCACACGCAAGCACCTCCCGGCTTGCTCTTGACGGCCATCACCGCTACCACGGCGGAAAATGGAGTTTGAAAGATGCGACTGGGTGGCAGGCTCGCCGGAGCCATTGAGGTTCTTGCCGATATCGAAACGCGCAAGCGTCCCGTGGCCGATGCCCTCAAGGATTGGGGGCTGGCCCATCGGTTTGCCGGGTCCGGCGACCGCGCCGCGATCGGCAATATCGTCTATGACGCGCTGCGCATGAAACTTTCCCACGCCTATCTGATGGACAGCGACAGCGCGACCGCGCTCGGCCATGCCGTGATGTTCCGCCAGTGGGGCGTTTCGCCCGAACAACTGGCCGCGGAACTGGATGGCGACAGGTTTGCGCCCGAGCCCCTGACCGCCGAAATGGTTGCTGCCTTTGCCAGCCGCACGCTCGACGATGCGCCGCTGCATGTTCAGGGCGATATCCCGGAATGGGTGCAGCCGTCCTTTGAAGAAAATTTCGATGAAGACTGGCTGGAGGAGGCACAGGCTCTGGCTGGCCGTCCGGCGCTCGACCTGCGCGTCAACACGCTGAAGGCGACCCGCGACAAGGTCTTGAAGGCACTGGATCGCAGCGGCGTCGAACCGGCAGCGATTGCTCGCAACGGCATTCGCGTCAAAGCGGGCGAGGGCGCCTCGCGCCTTCCCAACGTGACTGCCGAAATCTCCTTCGAAAAGGGCTGGTTCGAGGTCCAGGACGAAGGCTCGCAGATCGTTTCCGATCTTGTCATGCCGAAGGAAAACGAGCAGATTCTCGATTATTGCGCCGGTGGCGGCGGTAAGACGCTGGCCATGTCCGCAGCCATGCACAACAAGGGCCAGATCCACGCTTATGACACGGACCGCAAGCGCCTGGCCCCGATCATCGAGCGGCTGAAGCGCGCGGGCACCCGCAATGTGCAGGTCCATGACCGGCTGGAGGGGCTGAAGCCGTTTACCGGCAAGTTCGATCGTGTGCTGGTCGATGCACCCTGCACCGGCACCGGAACCTGGCGCCGCCGCCCGGACACAAAGTGGCGGCTGACGCAGAAGAACCTTGAGGAGCGGCTGGGCCAGCAACAGGAAGCGCTGGCCGGTGCTTCATCCTTCGTGCGCCCCGGTGGTCATCTGATCTACGTCACCTGTTCGGTTCTGCCAGAGGAAAACGAGGCGCAGGTCTACGCGTTCTGCGAGGACAATCCCGAGTTTGAAATCCTGTCGGCCGCCGACGCCTGGGCCGATCTGTTCGGCACCGACAAGCGGCAACCCTGGTCCGCGGACATGAAGACCGTGACGCTGACGCCGGCATCGACGGATACCGACGGCTTCTTCTTCTGCCTGATGGGCCGCAAAAGCTGAGCGCCCTGAAGACGCTTTAGCCGGGGTCACAATAGGTCTTGCGGCGGGTTTTACTGCCGCATCCACATTGAAAACATTCTAAACTATACACTTTGACACAAGTTTGATTTTGGTCCATGAAAACCGGGCTGAATAGCCACGTCCATCCATCGGGCCGCGCGGCTTGCGCGACCGGCGGAGCCGGGCGGTGGGGAACGCCGAATTCATTCGGACAATACCAGGAGAGGTCATGACCAAATCATTCCTTCGCAGCGCCGCGCTGGCGCTTGCCACCGCAACGTCGATGCTGGCGCTGCAACCGGCGCAGGCTGCCACCGACGCAGCCGCCGTCGTCAAGCATTATGCCGATGTCGCCCACGCGAAATTCTCGGATGCACTCTCGACCGCTGAAGCGCTCGACAAGGCCGTCGATGCCCTGATCGCTACACCGAGCGAAGCGACGCTGAAGGCCGCCCGCGAAGCCTGGCTTAAGGCGCGCAATCCTTATCAGGAAACCGAAGTCTACCGTTTCGGCAACCCGATCGTCGACGAATGGGAAGGCAAGGTCAACGCCTGGCCGCTGGACGAAGGCCTGATCGACTACGTCGATCCGAGCTATGGCACGGAAAGCGACGAGAATTCGCTGTTTACTGCCAATGTCATTGCCAACAAGACGATCAAGATCGACGGCAAGGATGTGGACGCGACGAACATCACCCCGGGATTCCTGGCAGGCACGCTGCAGGAAGCCGGCGGTATCGAGGCGAACGTGGCAACTGGCTACCACGCTATCGAATTCCTGCTCTGGGGCCAGGACCTGAACGGCACCGGCCCGGGCGCCGGCAACCGTCCGTATACCGACTATGACGCCAAGGCCTGCACCAACGGCAATTGCGACCGCCGCGCCGCCTATCTGAAGGCCGCCAGCGATCTGCTCGTGTCGGACCTGAAGGAGATGGTCGCCAACTGGACGCCGGATGGCGCTGCCACCAAGAATGTCGAAGCCGATCCCAAGGCTGGCCTCGGTGCTATCCTGACCGGCATGGGCTCGCTCTCCTATGGTGAACTGGCCGGCGAACGCATGAAGCTCGGTCTGCTTCTGCACGATCCGGAGGAAGAGCATGATTGCTTCTCCGATAACACCTACAACTCGCATCTTCATGACGCGATCGGTATCCAGTCGGCCTATACCGGCGAATATACCAAGGTCGATGGCACCAAGGTGACCGGCCCGTCACTGTCCGAACTCGTTGCCGCCAAGGATCCGGCGCTCGACAAGGAAATGAAGGAAAAGCTGGCGGCCACCATCACCGCGATGCAGGCCATGGCCAAGCGCGGCGAGACGGTTGAAAAGTACGACCAGATGATCGGTGAAGGCAACACCGAGGGCAATGCCGTCATTCAGGCTGCCATCGATGGCCTGGTTGCGCAGGCAAAGACGGTCGAGCGCGTCATTGCGTCGCTGGAGCTTGGTACGATCGAGCTTGAAGGTTCCGACAGCCTGGATAATCCTAACGCTGTCTTCCAATGAGAAAGCAAAGGCGGGCCGCCGCTTCTCGCGAGCGGCCCGGTTTTTTCTGAATGCGTGCTTGGCCTGCCCGACGCCTGATAGTGCCGTCTGCCGTTCTGTTTTTGACAGCGGCGGGCGGTTTTTCCGTTTTTGGCGCCGCTATCCTGGCGGGGGAGCCCGAGGCCAAAACGGAAGGCCGCGCGGAGCAGCTGCCGCTCCCGTCCACCCGTGATGATCTGACCGATGCGGACCGGGCACGGGTTAAGGCCGTCACCCGCCCAGCCACGGATTTTTCCAAGGCCGAAAAGTTTGAAGCCATGTCCGGCGGGGCAGGCACATCGATCGCGTCCGTCAACCAGGACATTCTATCGCAATTCTCCGCCAACATTACTTTTGCCGAAGAAGAGAATTTCAAGCTCGGCAATGCGCTTTTCCGCAAGCTCTGGGTCTCCTCGCCCTCCTCGACGCAGGCATCGGACGGTCTGGGGCCGCTCTACAATGCCCGCGCCTGCCAGACCTGTCATCTGAAAGACGGCCGGGGTCATCCGCCGGAGGGCTCGGATGATGCGACATCGATGTTCCTGCGCCTTGCCCGTGCGCCAAAGACCGACGCCGAGCGGGCGGCGATCGCCGCGCATGAGGTGCTGAATTTCCCCGATCCCGTCTATGGCCAGCAATTGCAGGATAGCGCCGTTCCCGGCCTGCCAGCAGAAGGCCATATGCGGATCAGCTATACGGAAATGCCGGTGACGCTGGCGGGCGGGGAAATCGTTTCCCTGCGCAAGCCGCAATATTCCATCGACAAACCCGGTTACGGGCCGCTCGATCCGACGACCACGCTGTCACCGCGTGTCACGCAGGTGATGTCGGGGCTCGGTTTGATCGAGGCCATCCATCCCGCCGATATCATCGCCAATGCCGATCCGGACGATGCGGATGGCGATGGGATCCGCGGCAAGCTGCCGGTGGTGCGCGACCCGCAATCCGGCAAACTGGCGCTCGGCCGTTTCGGCTGGAAGGCGCAGAGCCCTACGGTGCGTCAGCAGGCAGCCGACGCGCTGGCTGGCGATATCGGCATCTCGTCGCCGGATGCCCGGCGCAATCACGGAGATTGCACACCAGCGCAGACGGCATGTCTGGCAATGGCGGATGGCGTGCAGGCTCGTCTTGGCGATACGGAAGCGCCCGATCCCGTTCTCGGCCTCATCACATTCTACTCGGAAAACCTGGCCGTTCCGGCACGGCGAAAGGCGAGCTTTGCCGAGACGCTGGCGGGCAAGAAGGTGTTTTACGACACCGGTTGCGCTTCCTGCCATGTGCCGAAATTCGTCACCCGCCGCGATGCCGCCAACAAGGCGCATGCGTTCCAGTTGATCTGGCCCTATTCCGATTTCCTGCTGCATGACATGGGCGAAGGCCTGGCCGACGGCCAGCCGGTGGGTGTCGCGTCCGGCAGCGAATGGCGCACGCCGCCGCTCTGGGGTATCGGCCTGACCAAGACAGTCAGCGGCCATACGTTCTTCCTGCATGACGGCCGCGCTCGTAACCTGACGGAAGCCATCCTCTGGCATGGCGGCGAGGCGGCAAAAGCCCGCGACCGGTTTGCCGCGCTGGAAAAAGCCGATAGACAAGCCCTGATCACATTTCTGGAGTCTCTCTGATGCGCCCCCGGCATATCCTGCTTCTCGGTTTGAGCCTTTTCTTCCTGCCGCTGTCCGCCATGGCAGAAGATGAGGAAGCGGCCGCGCCGCGCGCAGGGCTGCGCGTGGATGCCGTGCCGGGTGTCATGCAGAAGGCGGTCGACGACTTCATCCGGCCTGGCTACCGCGATCTGCTGGAGGGTACAGAAACGCTGGCCGAGGCCGCCCATACGCTCTGCGAAAAGCCGTCCGATGAGACGCTCGGCGACGTGCAGATGAGTTTTGACGAAGTCGTCCAGCAATGGTCGACAATCGAGATCGTCCGTGTCGGGCCGGTTATCGAGGGCAATCGGTTCGAACGCTTCCTGTTCTTCCCGGATCGCAAGAGCACTGGGCTGAAGCAGGTTCAGCGTATTCTGGCAACCAATGACGAAACGGCTACCGCCGCAGAGAGCCTGAAAGGCAAGAGCGTTGCGGCGCAGGGGCTGGGAGCGCTGGAATATGTGCTTTACGGTACCGGGGCTGAAGTTCTGCCAACCGAGAAAAACGAGTTTCGTTGCCGCTATGGTGCTGCCATTGCCGACAACCTGAAAGCCGTGGCTGGTGAACTACACGCCGAATGGGAAAAGCCGGATGGCATCCAGTCCGCCTGGAAGAATCCGGGGCCGGACAATCCGGTCTATCGTGATGGCAAGGAAGCGGCGACCGAGTTGCTGGGCATTCTCGTCCATGGCGTCGAAAGCATCAGAGACCAGCGTCTGCGGCCTTTCTATGCCGGTATCGTCAAGGGCGAACCGGACAAGGGCCATCCGAAAATGGCCATCTACTGGCGGTCCGGTAACACCATGCCGGCACTGTCTGCGAATTTTTCGGCACTGCAGGCCCTGTTCAATACGGCCGGCATGGATGCATTGCTGCCCGACGGAAACCGCGACATGGTCAGCGCGATCAATTACCTGCTGCAGGCCAATGTCGATGACCTCGACGAAATCGATCTGCCGGTCGAGCAGGCGATTGCCAGTGACGAACAGCGCGGCAGGCTGAACCGTATTCTGCAGAACACCAACAACGTTCTGCAGCGGTTGAACCTCGATTTTGGCGCTGCGATCGGGCTCAGCTCGGGCTTCTCCTTTGCCGATGGCGACTGAGCAAAAAAGACTGCATTCCCCTAACCGGCAAGCGGTTGACAACAAAAGCACATTGGCGCAATGGATCAGCCGTGTTCACCTGTGAGCACGGCCAAACAAGGATCAACGGATCATGAACCCCGACAGTCGAAGTAGAGCTTCGATTTTTTCGACCGTCCGGCCCTGATCACAAGGGATGCCCGCTGGCGGTCGATGACTTGCCAGATTGGAACCCGACATGCTGCGCATCTATTCCTGCCAGAACAATCACCTTGCCCCTATCGATGCCATCCCGGAACTGGGTGAAACCACGCCGATCGTATGGTTCGACCTGTTCAATCCCGTGCAGGATGAAACCCGTAGCGTCGAGCAGCATCTCGGTATCGAAATCCCGACGCGCGATGAAATGCAGGAGATCGAGCTTTCCGACCGCCTCTATCAGGAGGACGGCGCCGAATTCATGACGATGACGGCCGCGACGGAACTCGATGGCGACAACCCGGTGAAGGTGCCGGTGACATTCATCCTCAAAGGCGCGACGCTGGTCACGGTCCGTCATGCCAATCCGAAGCCGTTTCACCTCTACGCTGCCCGCATGCAGCGCCTGAACGGCGCCTCCTGCGAAAGCGGAGAGCTGGTGATGCTCGGGCTGCTGGAAGCGATGATCGACCGTACGGCCGATGCGCTGGAGCGGATCGGCAACGAGATCGAGGGCATTTCACGGGAAGTGTTTCGCAAAAGCCATTCGAGCGTCACCAAGAAGACCCGCGACCTGCAGTCGCTGATCGAGCAGATCGGCCAGAAGGGCGATTTCTTGAGCGTCATCCGCGAAAGCCTCGTCAGTGTCGGACGTCTCGTCGCGTATCACACGGCGCTGGATGGCACCGGCACGCGCAAGGCGATCAAGGAAAGCCGCCAGCGGATCAAGCTGATCCAGCGCGATGCCACGTCTCTCGGTGACCACGCCCTGTTCCTGTCGAACAAGATCAACTTCCTGCTCGATGCGACGTTGGGCCTGATCAATCTGGAGCAGAACCAGATCATCAAGATTTTCTCGGTGGCCTCGGTCGTCTTCCTGCCGCCGACGCTGGTCGCGTCGATCTACGGGATGAACTTCGATGCCATGCCGGAGCTGAAATTCTCGTTCGGTTATCCACTGGCGCTGTTCGCGATGGTGCTGTCGGCGGTGGTGCCGTTCCTGTATTTCAAGCGGCGAGGCTGGCTTTAATCGCGTTATTAAACCCGGTGTGTCTGGCGATTTCCCAGGTTCTCCGTCATCCTCGCCCTTGTGGCGGGGGATCCTGTTGCGGGGCTTCTGCGCCGCAAGAGGCTCTTCCATGCGACCGACGTCGCATGGCTGGATTCCTGTGACACCCCTCGGGTCAAGCCTGGGGGCAAGAATGACGGAAGCTAAAAAAAGCGCACCGGCCAATTTGGATTTGTTTGTATGACATACCGAAACATCTCCCGCCAAACCCTCACGGACCGCCGCACGTTCCTGACAATGGCCGGTGCCGCTTGGGCTGCAACGCTTTCGCCGCAAGCCGCCTTCGCGCTGTCACGCGCCGATGCAGTCTATGCCTCGGCTTTCATGGCGCCGGACGGGTCCTATGGCGTTGCGACGCTGACGGAGGAGGGGGCGATCATTGAGCGGGTACCGCTGCCTGCCCGGGCGCATGGCATGACCTGGTCGCCGGTGACCAACCGCGCCGTTGTCTTTGCCCGCCGCCCCGGCACCTATGCGATGATCTTTGCGCCGGGCATCGAGCCGATCGTCATCACCTCCGTCGAGGGCCGGCATTTTTATGGTCACGGCTGCTTTTCCGCGGACGGGCGTTTGCTCTATGCCACGGAGAATGATTTCGCCGGCAATCGCGGTATGATCGGGGTCTATGACGGCACCAACAGGTTTGCCCGCATCGGCGAATTTCCCTCCTATGGCATCGGCCCGCACGATATGACCCTGTCGGCGGACGGCCGGATGCTCGTGGTTGCCAATGGCGGTATCGAGACCCATCCGGATTTCGGTCGTACCAAGCTCAATCTCGATCATATGGAACCGTCGCTGGCGCTGATCGACACGGCCACCGGCGCCCTGATCGAGCGCCACGCGATGCCAGATAATCTGCGTCAACTCTCGACCCGCCATGTCGATATCGACGCGGATGGAAAAGTCTGGTTTGCCTGCCAGTACGAAGGTGCCCGCAACGATCTGCCGCCGCTGGCCGGCTCCTTTGCGCGCGGCGAAGACATCCGGTTTCTGGAGTTGCCGGAAGAAACGACGCTGGCGCTCGCCAACTATGTCGGCGCCATCGCGGTCAACCGGCGGGACGGACTGGTGGGGCTGACCTCGCCGAAGGGCGGAACGGCGGTGACGGTCGAGGCAAAGACCGGCCGGGTCATCGGCCAGGAAAGCCTGGCCGATGCGGCAGGCATTGCCGCGTCACCCCATGGCTTCGTAGCATCGTCCTATTCAGGATCGTTCGGCGAAACCAAAAGCCGGGTCGCCTGGGACCAGCATATCATCCGGATCGGCAAGCTCTGAGCGTTGGTGATCACGGCTGCAACAGAAGCGTGATATCCTCCCAGAGATAGGCGACCTGATCGTAGGTTCTGTTGCCCAACCCGATCCCCGCCATTTCCACCGCGCTCGCGCCCAGTTTTTCATAGAACCGCCGGTTGGGATTGCCGGCCAGGACCCAGGCAAATAGCGATCTGGCGCATCGCCCGGCACTATGCTGTGCCGCCGCCCGCACAAGCGCGGTGCCGATCCCCGAACCCTGATACTCGGCCCGGACATACAGCGCATAAATCTCGTGGATATCATCGGGAACCTTGCCACGTCCTGGCCCGAAATTGACGAAGCCGACGATCTCACCGGCGGAAGGATCGGCTGCCACGAGATAGTAGACCCCGGGAGCGCCCATCCTGCGGGCATGGCGCACGGCCTGTTCCTCGCGGGACATGCCGTCGAGAAAGTCGTCCGCCAACAAACCGCGAAAGGTCGACCGCCATGTATCGACCAGCACCCCGGCGATCATGAACAGATCGTCTCCTGTACCCGGTCTGATCACGATAGATGTGTCGTCATCCATGAAAGGATATTGGGATCGCTGTTGCCAAATTAAAAGCCCCATCCCGGCTGGCGTTCGCCGCGGCATGCCCTATGTCTGCGGTATGAACCGTACTTTGATCTACATCCTCTTCATTGCCCTCGTTCTCGGCTGCGGCCTTTTGATCGGGATCAACAATATCCCCGGCGAATGGTATCAGGCGCTGGTCAAGCCGTCCTTCAATCCGCCCAATTGGATTTTCGCGCCGGTCTGGTCGATCCTCTATGTCATCATCGGCTTTGTCGGCGCCCGTACCTTCCTCAATCATAGTCGCACCGCCGCCATGCGATTCTGGGTGGCGCAGATGATTTTCAATTTTGCCTGGTCGCCGCTGTTCTTCGGGTTTCAGGAGATTGCCATGGCCCTGATCGTCATTATTGCGCTGTTGATCTCGATCATCGGCTTCATCATGGTGAGTCGGAAACAGGATGGTCTCTCCGCGCTGCTGTTTACGCCCTATCTCGCCTGGGTCGCCTTCGCCACGCTGCTCAACACATCGATTTTCCTCATGAATTGAGGCTTGTCCTGGTTTTTCCGCCATGCGACTGTCTGCGCAACGGACAACTTAGGGCAAGAGAGCACACGGTGGAATTTCGCGAGCGCATCCGCAAGAGTTTCGATCGGCAGGCCGCGATGGCGACTATCGGGGCGGAGTTGACGCGTGTGGAACAGGGGTCCGTCGAGATCGAGCTTCCCTTCGACGAGAAGCTGACGCAGCAGCATGGTTTCCTGCATGCCGGCATCATTTCGGCGGCGCTCGATGCGGCCGGCACCTATGCCGCCTATTCGGTGATCGATCCCGAAGCCTCGATCCTCACCATCGAGTTCAAGGTCAATTTGATGTCGCCGGGCCGGGGCGAACGCTTCCTGTTTCGCGGCGAAGTCACCAAGCCCGGTACAACGATCATCGTTTCCGATGGCCGGGGCTATGCGATTTCACAGGATGGCCCGGCCAAGTTGATTGCATCGATGACCGGCACGATGATGGTGATCCGTGGACGCGAGGGAATTGAAGGATGACGTTCGAACTGAAGCATGTGGCGGGCAAGACGCTGCTCTATGTCATGGCCGTCGATGCCGAATATGGCGTGCATCTGCGCGAGCGCATCTCGCCGCTGATGACCGGCGTCGGCCCGGTCGAGGCCGCCGTGGCGCTGACACGGACGCTTGCCGAGCTGGCGCACCGCGACAGCCTGCCCGATCTCGTCGTCTCGCTCGGCTCGGCCGGTTCAGCCCAGCTGGAACAGGCGGAAGTCTATCAGGCCACCTCGGTTGCCTATCGCGACATGGATGCTTCGCCGCTGGGTTTTGAAAAGGGCGCGACGCCGTTTCTGGATTTGCCTGTCGTCGTCGATCTGCCGCTGCGTATTCCGGGCGTCAAACAGGCGAGCCTGTCGACCGGCGCCAACATCGTGTCCGGTGCGACCTATGAGACGATCGCCGCCGATATGGTCGAGATGGAAACCTTTGCCGTGTTGCGCGCCTGCCAGTCGTTCGGCCTGCCGCTGATCGGCTTGCGCGGCATTTCCGATGGCAAGGCCGAACTCAAGCACGTCAGCGACTGGACGGAATATCTGCACGTGATCGACGAGAAGCTGGCGAACGCTGCCGATGCACTGGAAAACGCCCTGAAAACCGGCGAAATCACCGTTTGAGGCCGCAAAATTGTCCGGGTGCAATGTAATCGTTGCGCTTGGGCGCGCCTTTATTTAAAGGCTCGCCATAGTTCCCCATCACATAAGCCCAAGCCAACGGAAGCGCGTCATGACAGCGACAGTCCATCCCGATACCGTTCTCATCGTCGATTTCGGCAGCCAGGTCACCCAGCTGATCGCGCGCCGCGTGCGCGAGACCGGCGTCTATTGCGAGATCGTGCCTTTCCAGTCGGCAGAAGAAGGCTTCAAGCGGCTGAAGCCGAAGGCGGTCATCCTGTCCGGCAGCCCGGCCTCGACGCTCGATATCGGCTCGCCGCGTGCGCCGCAGGTGATTTTCGACAGCGGCCTGCCGGTCCTTGGCATCTGCTATGGCCAGCAGACCATGTGCGAGCAGCTCGGTGGCAAGGTCGAGGCGGGCCATCACCGCGAGTTTGGCCGCGCCTTCATCGAGATCGACAAGGAATGCGCGCTTTACGACGGTCTCTGGACTGTTGGTTCCCGCCATCAGGTGTGGATGAGCCATGGCGACCGCGTCACCGCGATTCCGGCCGGTTTCGATGTTGTTGCGACATCGCCGAACGCGCCGTTTGCCTTCATCGCCAACGAAGACAAGAAATTCTACGCCGTCCAGTTCCATCCGGAAGTCGTGCACACACCGGATGGCGCCAAGCTGCTCGCCAACTTCGTTCATAAGATCGCTGGTCTCAAGGGCGACTGGTCGATGGCCGCCTACCGCGAAAAGGCTGTTGCTGAAATCCGCAAGCAGGTTGGCGACAAGCGTGTCATCTGCGGCCTGTCCGGCGGCGTTGATTCATCCGTTGCGGCTCTGCTGATCCATGAAGCCGTCGGCGACCAGCTCACCTGCATCCTCGTCGACCACGGCCTGATGCGCAAGAACGAGGCGGCCGATGTCGTCGCCATGTTCAAGGAGCACTACAACCTGCACCTCGTTCATGTCGATGCATCCGACATGTTCATCAATGCGCTGGAAGGCGAAAGCGATCCGGAAACCAAGCGTAAGACTATCGGCAAGCTGTTCATCGACGTATTCGAGGCGGAAGCCAAGAAGCTCGGCGGCGCCGATTTCCTTGCCCAGGGTACGCTCTATCCGGATGTGATCGAAAGCGTCTCCTTCACCGGCGGCCCCTCGGTCACCATCAAGTCGCACCACAATGTCGGCGGCCTGCCTGCCCGCATGAACATGCAGCTGGTCGAGCCGTTGCGCGAACTGTTCAAGGACGAAGTCCGCGTTCTCGGCAAGGAGCTTGGTCTGCCCGATAGCTTCATCGGTCGCCACCCGTTCCCGGGTCCGGGCCTTGCCATCCGCTGCCCGGGCGGTATCACCCGCGAAAAACTGGAAATCCTGCGCGAAGCCGATGCTGTCTATCTCGACGAGATCCGCAAGGCTGGCCTCTACGACGCCATCTGGCAGGCGTTTGCCGTGTTGCTGCCGGTCCAGACCGTCGGTGTCATGGGCGATGGCCGCACCTACGAATTCGTCTGCGCGCTGCGCGCCGTCACCTCGGTCGACGGCATGACGGCGGATTTCTACCATTACGACATGGATTTCCTCGGCCGCGCCGCCACGCGCATCATCAACGAAGTTCGCGGCATCAACCGCGTCGTTTACGATGTGACGAGCAAGCCGCCGGGCACAATCGAGTGGGAATAAGGCAGTAGTGTTGGCCCGCCGCGCTAGTTCGCGGCGGTGGCTGCATCACCTTTGGCAAAATGGGCCATCTGGTCCGCGTGCGCCTTGATAAAGGCGGGGCGGGCCGTGGCGCGGGCGACATAGGCACGGCAGGCGGGATAGTTCGCCAGCCCGTCGAACCGGTCGACCAGGCGCAGCACATCCGCCATCAGGATATCGGCGACAGAGAAGCGTCCGGCCAACCATTCGCGTCCCGCAAGTACCGCCTCCATGTGCTTCAGCCGGTGCTGATGAAGGAAGCCGTCAAAGAACTTCCATCCGGGCGTGCCGTCATTATTGCCGGAGAACATCAGCAGGGACCAGGGCAGGCTTGCCATCTCGACCGAATTGAGTGCCGCAAACAGCCATTCTTTCACTGCGTTGCGTTCACGCAGGTCTCCCGGCATCAGTGCATCGCTCATTTCCGCCAGATGCAACAGGATCGCACCGCTCTCGAAGATCGATAGCTCGCCATCGGTCAGCCACGGCACCTGGCCGAAGGGCTGGTGGGCGAAATGGTCGGCATTGCGGCCGCTGAATGACACACCCTCGACGCGGTAGGGCAGGCCCGCTTCCTCCAGTGCCCAGCGCACCCTGATGTCACGTACAAATCCCCGCGGCATTTCGGGAACCCAGTCGAAGGTGATAAGGGTCAAGTCGCTCATGGTTTTTCTCCAAGAAAGATCGGCAGCTTGTCGAGCAGGCCGCTCCAGCCCCGCTCATGGCTTTCCCGCGCTTCTTCATCGGGGAGCTGCGCGTGGATCAAGGTGAGCTCGGTGCCGCCATCGAGTGGCCTGAGCAGGAATGTCACCAGGGATTCCCGTTCGGGCATACCGGGCCATTCCCAGGTAAAAACCAGCTTGCGCTCGGGAAGCACGTCCCGGTAGATGCCGGTGGGATTGTGTTCCTCGCCGTTCAGCAGGCGGAACAGAACGCTGAAGCGGCCGCCGGGTCGCACATCGGCTTCGGCCTTGAGCGTCGGTCCGGCATCAGGGCCCCACCATTTCAGCATCTGTTCGGGCCGGGTGATCGCCGCCCAGACCCTGGCCGGCGAGGCCTTGATCCTGCGGACGATGGTGACGCTCGCAACGCTGTTGATCATTGTCCGTCATCCTCTTCCACCAGCGCCACCAGCCGGTCGATGCTGACCGTCCAGAGCCGTTCATACTGATTGAGCCACGCCATCGCATCCTGCATCGGCCCGGCCGAGAGATTGACCGACACGGTCCGGCCGGTCTTGGTCCGGGTGATCAATCCGGCATCGGACAGGACGTCGAGATGCTTCATGATGCCCGGCAGCTTCAGCGACAATGGCCGGGCAAGCTCGCTCACCGACAGCCCCGGCTCGTCCTTCAACCGCATCAGCACCTGCCGCCGCGTCGGATCGGCAAGCGCTGAAAATGTACGGTCAATGGGGGATGTTCGATACTTCACCATGTAGTGAAGTATCTTCGATGCCCGAGGCGATGTCAATGCTGGTCGTGGGCCGGAAGCTTAATCGGCAATCCGGCGGCAGGCGTGCATGATCCGGCCGCTGCTGGTTTGAAGAAGCGGGCATCCTGCTCAAAACGTTTTTCAGGCGGGTTGCTGTTGGGTGGTGCAGTGGATGCCGCCGCCGCCAGCGGCGATGCCGTCGATGTTCAATTGGATGATGTCCCGGCCCGGGAATAGGTCCCGCAACGTGTCGCGCGCATTGTTGTCGGCCTTCCGGTCGCCAAATTCCGGGGCGATGACGGCGCCGTTGCAAACGTAGAAATTGATGTAGCCGGCCGCGAACTCCTTGTTCTCGTATTTTGCGCGCACGGTTGAGGGGCCTTCCAGCACCACGACATCCAGTTTTTTCCCGTTGACGTCCGTGGATCGCCGCAGGATCTCCAGATGGCGTTTGGTGACGGCGTGGTCATAGGAATCCGGGTCCAGGTCCAGACCGGCAACGACCACGCCGGGCGTGGCAAAACGCGCATAGAAATCGGTATGGCCGTCGGTGATGTCCATGCCGGCGATACCCGGCAGCCAGATGACCTTGCGAATGCCGAGCAGGCGGGAGAGTTCCTCCTCGCACTGCGCCTTGCTGACGCCGGGGTTGCGGTTGGCGTTGAGCACGCAGCTTTCGGTGATGATTGCCGTGCCTTCGCCATCCACCTCGATGCCGCCGCCTTCGAGAACCAGATCCGTTTCGATGAATTTGGTGTTGACCGCATCTGCAATGAAGCTGGCGACTTGTGCGTCATCATCATGCTCCTGCTTGCCGCCCCAGCCGTTGAAGTTGAAGCCGACTGCGCCGGCTTGCGCCGCCTCGTTCTTCACGAACACCGGCCCGGTGTCGCGCATCCACAGGTCATCGATAGGCTGAACCACCAGCGTCACCGAGGGGCCGCACAGGCGCGCTGCGATGTCGTGCTCCTCTTCGCGCACCAGCATCTTCACAGGTTCGTGCGCCGCAATCGCCTTGGCGATGCTGGCTAGGTTTTCTCTGGCCACGGGAAGCAGCTTGCGGCCCCAGACATCAGCGCTCGGGCCAAAGGCCATCCATGTTGCAGCATGGCGCTCGCCTTCGTCGGGCATGCGCCACACGCTGTCCTGCGCAGCGGCTGTCGTGCTGAAGCTGTTGGCAAAAGCGCCCGTTGCGAGCGCGCCTCCGGAAACCAGCAGGCTTCGCTTCAGGAAATTTCGCCGTTTCATCATCAAGAACTCCTTATGCGAATGGGGGATGCACTGTTTCGCCGGTGGCCAGCGCCGGCCTGGGGTTCCGGCATTCCTGCCGTGATTACGCCGCCGGCTCTTGCTGGGTGATGCAATGGATGCCGCCGCCACCGACTGCGATATTGTCGATGGAAACCTGGCGCACCGTGCGGCCGGGAAACAGCGCTTCAAACGTTTCGCGCACCAGATCGTCACTGCGGACGCCATAGCGCGGCATGATCACGCCGCCGTTGACCAGGTACGAATTGACATAGGACCGGCAGAACCTATCACCAATCGCCTCCGCCTCAACCGCCTCGGGGATGGTGATCAGTTTGATCTGCCGTCCCTTGGCGTCTGTCTGGCCTTCAAGCGCCCGGATGTTGGCCATGCTGATGGCGTGCCACGGGGATTGCGGATCTCCGGCATGTTCGATCAGCACAACACCCGGAGCCACGAAGGTGGCAATGCCATCGACATGGCCGTCCGTTTCGATTTCCTCCGGGTTGCCAGGCAGCCAGATCACTTTGTTGCCGCCAAGCATATCCTTGAGTTCAAGCTCGATCTCGTCTCGCGTCCAGTCCGGATTGCGATTGATGTTGGGAAAGCAGCTTTCGGTGGTCAGAATCGTGCCTTCACCGTCCACGGACATGCCGCCGCCTTCCGCGACGAGGCGTGAATTGAACGTCCGGACATTCGTTTGCTGAAGCACGTAGCCGGCAAACGCGTCGTCCTTGTCATGCGGCTGATATTTGCCGCCCCAGGCGTTGAACCTGAAATTCACGCCAGCCCGCGCACCGTGGTCATCGACGAGAAAGCACGGACCAGCGTCGCGCGCCCAGGAATCGTCGATCGCGGTGATCGCCAGCGCAATATCGCCGCCCAGCATCGAACGGGCCTCCGCCGCATCCTCTGGCCGTACAGCCATGGTAACCGGTTCAAACGCGCGGATGGCATGGGCGACCGCTGCATAGTCGCGCCTGGTGGCGGCGATGTCGTCCCAGAACCCGGCTCTTGCCGGCCACATCATCCAGCTGCGCTCATGATGTTCCCATTCCGCCGGCATGCGGAACCCAGTCTGTTTCGGTGTGCCATTGGCATTCTGCATCATTGACCCCGGGATTAAAATTTCTCATCAGTAAAGGACGCTGCAGCAGCGCATCATGAGCAATCAAAATCTAAGAGCTGTGCAATCCGCGTGCAAACGCGAATCTTTAAGGTGTTTGATGAAAAAATCTCATGTGAACCCCTATCGAAACCTGCCGCCGATGGCGGCAATGGCCGGCTTTGAGGCCGCTGCGCGGCTGTCCAGTTTTTCGCTGGCGGCGCAAGAGCTGAACATGACGCAATCGGCGGTCAGTCATCAGGTTCGGGCGCTGGAGGAGCATTTCGGACAACCGCTTTTCCTGCGCCTCAACCGGCGCGTCGAGCTGACGGATGCCGGGCGGGATTTCCACGATACCGTGGCTGCCACATTGGAAACACTGCGGTTGGGTGTCCGCAGGCTCGGCTTCTATACAAAGCCCGGTTCGGTTGTTCTGGCGATGCCGCCATCCTTTGCCGCCGGCTGGTATATGCCGCGGCTGGCAAAGCTCAAGGCCAGTCATCCGGATATGGAGCCATGGCTGGTGACTACGGAGGAGGAGGTGAACCTCGCCGAATCCGAAATCGACATTCTGGTGACGCATGGACGCGGAAACTGGGATGGCATGGTGTCGGCCGTGCTGTTCACCGATACACTGTGGCCGATGTGTGCGCCTTCCCTCAGAGCCACGATGCCTGCTAATCCGGATGGGCAGACGTTCCTCGACTTTCCGATGCTGCATGACGAGACGGAGGACGACTGGCAGAAATGGTTTCTGGCCGGAGGGCTTGATGGTGGCGCACTCGTCACGGGTCTCAATTTCTCCGATTCCGGCATCATGCTCGATGCCGCCGCGCGCGGTTTCGGCGTCTGCCTCGGCAGCATCAACCTCGCATCGGAGCGGCTGGCGAAGGGCGAGCTTGTACTCCTTGGTGACCGGGGAATGACCTCGGCCAAACCTTTCATGCTGGCGGCTCATCCGCGCAATCTGCGGCACCCGGTGGTAACGGAGCTCTGGGATTGGCTGGTTGCAGAGGCTGACCGCTCCGAACCGTAGATGCGTTCACCCGGCTTTTACGGTGATAGAGCAGCCGGGTGACAACAGCGCAGGCCTCTGCCGGTTTTTGCCTGGATGAAGCGGACTTGCGGGCGTCCGGGGGTGCCGTTCTACCGCGAACTTAGTACATGCAGCAGGTCGCCATAAGTCGGGGCCAGCGATCGAAGACCGGCGGCTGCTGTCGCATCGTCGCGTATGACGAGGGGATATTGCAGGGCGCCGATGAGGCGTGCCTGCCGGTCGAGGATTTGTGCGGCGCGGTCGTAGCCGGCCTTGATCATGCATGTGGCTGCATCCGCAGCCCGCCGTGATCCGACGCGCACCGCGAAGTGGATGAGATGACCGCGCAGGTCATCATCCATGCCTCGCTCGATGACTTCAGCAAGCGCTTCCGCCGCCTCGCCGTTACCAATGGTTCCAGGAGGGACATGAACGGCGTTTTCCATCGCCAGCCACCGTCTCGCGGCCGGCATGGCCGACAGGATGATGTCACGCTCGGACTTTCGCTCTATCTGGCGAAAACCGGAGCGCATGGTGAACGGCGATGCATAGTCGACGGTTTCAGCTTGCCAGGCTTTGAGAAACAGGCTGATGGGAAGCCGGGCATAGGGATAGCCTTGCGGATCGTGCATCAGAACCGAGTGATCATCGATCTCGGCCACGATGAGGTAATGGTCTGCGCCGATAGGGCCTGTCATTCCCGGCTGGTGGCTGAGGTAACCCATCTCGACAGGTCCGATCCAGACCGGCCCATCAGCAAGGGCCGTGCTCAGCGCAAGAAGCGCGGCTTGTGGGTCGTCATTACGCAGCATTTCCGACCGCCAGCCCAACGCGGCCAGGGCATCGTTGAAACTTGCTTCCGGCGTCCAGCCGTAAGGATCGAAAAAGGGAAGCGTGCCACCATGGCGAATTCAACGACGCCGATGGATGGCGCATTGGCGCCGAACATCATGGCGAAAGAGTTGGCGTAGCAATAGGGGCCGGAACCGGCATAAGGAATATGCATGATTGTCTCCACGTTCTGCGAGACACAACAAGAAGGGCAAATTTCGCAAAATTGTCAATGGGTTCCGAAGAAGGAAGCGCGTTCCTTCTGGGCAATCGGCGGCCGGATTGCGATCCATGCCTTCCGATTATTGCCGTGATTGCTACCGTTGCACAAACCGCGGCTGTTTACAGCAGCAACGATTGCTGCGCCGGCTCCGGCGCGCCGGTATGGACCCCTTCCAGTTCCAGCATGCGGACTTTGGAGGTGGCGCCGCCGGGTGCGGAGAACCCGCCGACCTTGCCGCCGGCGGCAAGTACGCGGTGACACGGGATAATCAAGGGCACCGGGTTCCTGGCCATCGCCTGACCGACATCGCGGGCGGCCTGCGGCCCGGCGCCGAGTTCCTTGGCGATGCTGCCATAGGTGGTCGTATGGCCCCAACCGACGCGGCGCAGCGCATGGTAGATCTGCCGGAAAAATTCGTCCTGGCCATCCAGATCGACGGCGACATCCGAGAAATCGATGGTCTCGCCGTCAAAATACCGCCGGACGGCGGCGATGACCTCGTTGATAGCGGGCGTCGGTTCGCCCGCTTCGGCACCTGGCACCCGGCGCAGCACGTTGCGCTCGGTGGCTTCGGCGCTTTGCGCCGGTAATTGGAACCGGGTGACGCCGATATCGTTCCAGGCAATGCCGCAGTAGCCGCCGGCCGTTTTGAAGACGTGATAGGTTTGTGCTTTCTCTGCCATCGTTCCACTCCTTCTATTCCCCGCGCAAGGCAGCAGGGGCAAAAATACGCGGTCGTCCGTCAGGCCGCCGCGTTCAGTCTGTTGCGCTCCAGTGCAAGCAGATATCGCTTGGCATCCAGTCCGCCGGCAAAGCCATGCAGCTGGCCATCCGATCCGATGGCGCGGTGGCAGGGTACGATGATCGACACCGGATTTCTGCCATTGGCCGCTCCCATCGCCCGGTATGCCGTCGGATGACCGATCTGCCTGGCGATCTCGGCATAGGTCCGGGTTTCGCCGAACGGGATCGTCAACAGTGCGTGCCAGGCTGCTTTCTGAAAGCCGGTGCCGGCCAGATCAAGCGGGACGGTAAAGTCCCTTCGGGCGCCTGCGAAATATTCGTCCAACTGCCGTTCGGTTTCAAGCAGAACAGGATGATCCGGGCGTTCCTGTCTTTCGCCCAGCCGCACGCGCTTTGGGTCATCCTTCTCCCAGAGGATGGCAGCCAAGCCGTCACCCCGCGCAACAAGCTCAAGTTTGCCGACGGGGGATGCGATGATTTTATGCACATAGGTCATGGTCGCAGTTTCCCGCAGTTTTCATCATTCCGCCACCCGTTTCTTGCTCTGGAATGGCCTCTCGAAGGTGATGTTGCCGCTGATGCTGCAGGGTCAAATTGGTGCAACGCCGGCCCGCATCCCTTAACGGCGTGTGGGAATAAATTCACAATGTTCCTGTTTTGTTCTTGATCTTGAATTCGACTCGCGTATAGTAGCGACATCCAAAAAGAGATGAGGTCTGCCATGCTTGGAAGAGCCGGAAATGAAGTTGTGCGCAGTGAACAGAAGTCATTTTCATTCGGTCATGGCGGCGGCGCCGCGGCGGCGAAGACCCGCCAGAGACAGGCAGGCGAGCTTGGAAAAAGCAACCTGTTCTTGGCCCTTGTGCCGGAACGGGAGGTTGCATTGCAGGCCGTCGAGACAGGAAGGGACATTGCGCAGCGCTATGGCTTGTCGAAAACTCCCCGCCCGCATGAACTGATGCATGTCTCGCTGAATGGCATCGGCAACTATCCGGACTTCCCGGACGATATCGTCTTTGCTGTCTCCGCGGCGATGGCCACCGTCAAAGCAGCGCCTTTCGAGGTGAATTTCGATCGTGCCATGCATTTTACCAGCGCCAAGGCTGTCGTTCTGGCGAATGCGATCCGCAGCGAGGAAATGATGGACCTGCACGTCCAACTCGCCAAGGAAATGTGGGCGGTCGGTCTGACTTTCACCTACAATCCGCGCTTCATGCCGCATATGACGGTGCTTTATGATGAAACGCCGGTGCCGGAACATTTGCTGGCAGAGCCCGTCCGCTGGATTGCGCGCGAGTTCGTGCTCATCCGCAGTCTCATCGGCAAGAGCGAATATGAATATCTCGATCGCTGGCCGCTGCTGGGTTGAGGCTTCTTTCACCAAACTTGGCCTGCCGGGCGGCAGGTCAAGCGCTTGTCCTGTTTTGTTCGCCTTTCTAAAGGGAAATGAACCGTCTCTTTGTGAAGCCTCGCACGCAACGGGGCTGCGGAGGCTCGCCGCGATGGCGTTTCAGCGATCACGGCGACGGCTGTGGTCATGATGCCGTGCCGCCGGACACGCTGCAATTTTTGGCGTCTTGCACCTGTCGGCCGGAAGCCGCATAAGCCGCTGAAATTGCAAACGGGAGGGTATTCATGGACATTTCTGAAATCGTCATCAAGGGAGATACGCCTGGCGCCGAGTGGCGGCTGCCGGTGATCCGCTTTAAAGGTCGCGATGCTAAGGCGCCGAAAATCTATATCCAGGCAGCCTTGCATGCCAACGAGCTTCCGGGCACGGCACTTCTGCATTTCCTGTGCGAAAAGTTGCGTCAGGCGGATGCCGACGGCACGATCCTCAGCGACATCACGATCGTCCCGCAGGCCAATCCGATCGGCACCGCGCAATCGCATTTCGGCGATCTGCAGGGCCGTTTCGATCTGGGGTCGCGCACCAATTTCAACCGCGAGTTTCCGCTGATCCTCATTGGAGAGCGCGAGACGCTGATCGAGGATCTCGATCGTTATCCGGCAGTCGAGCAGCTGAAGCGTCAATTGCTGCATATGGCGCTCGGCGCCGACCTCATGCTCGATCTGCATTGCGACGATGAGTCCGTGCAATATACCTATGTCGATGAGGCGTTCTGGCCGGAAGCCGCCGATCTGGCATCGGCGCTTGATATGGAAGCCGTGTTTCTGGCCGATGGCGAAAGCAGCGCCTTCGAGGAGGCTGTCGGTTATGCCTGGAAGCATGAAACTGCCGAGAAGGCAAAGCGGCTGCCCGGCCGTCTGGCGGTCACGGTCGAGCTTCGCGGCACGCGCGATGTCTATCCGGACACGGCCCGCAAGGATGCGGACGGGCTCTGGCGCTTTCTAGCCGCTCGCGGCGCAGTTGGCGGCACTGTCGCAGCGCTTGAGCCTTACAAGGGCAAGGTGACGCCGCTCGACAATATCGAGATGATCCGTGCGCCGCAGGCCGGTGCCGTGCTGTTTCACCGCACCATCGGCGATACCGTCGCTGCCGGTGATCTGCTGGCGACGATCGTCACGGCGCCGGGCATGGAAGGAGGCTCGATCGATATTCACGCGCCCCAGGCCGGCCTGGTCGCGACGCGCACCTCGCAGCGCTTCGCACGCCGGCGCGACAACCTGATGAAAATCGCCTGTGACGAGCAGACGAAGGCAGTGCGTAAGCCCGGTGCGCTTGAGGCCTAACCGCGCCGGTGATCTCTGATGGCGTGGCAACATGTTGCCTGAGCTTATGGATGGACAATCGCCGCACCGCTGGCGGTTGTCACTGCTTCTCGATGGACTGAACTGCCGTGCTTTCCCCAAATCCGCAGGCTGCGCTCTACGAAAAGCCGGTGAAAGGTGGCGCGCGCGGGCGCCAGCCACGCCGTCAGAACCGTCGCCGCTCTGCCGTAGCGGATCGGCGTGAAGGCGGGCTGATGCGTCCGGATGAAGATATTCTCAGCCGGGTATCTTCATGCTATCCCGCTTGCCTGCAATGAGGGCCTGCAATGAGGAAAAGTGCATGAGCGTGACCATTTACGGCATCAAAAACTGCGACACGATGAAGAAGGCGCGTACCTGGCTGGACGCTCAAGGGATCGCCTATGATTTCCACGATTACAAGGCGTCCGGTATTTCTCGCGAGGCGCTTGAGCGCTGGACGGCAGCCTTGGGCTGGGAAACGGTGCTGAACCGCGCCGGAACCACATTTCGCGCGCTTCCGGATGCCGATAAGCAGGATCTCAACGAAGACAAGGCGATCGCTCTGATGCTCGCTCAGCCGTCGATGATCAAGCGCCCGGTGCTAGATCACGATGGAACGCTTACCGCCGGTTTCAAGCCGGAGATTTATGCCAGCCTTTTCCAGGGGTAGATCATGTCGAAGAGCACCCGGGCAACGCTTGCGTTGACGAAAGCCGCAGCCGCCTTCACCGTTCATACCTATGATTACGATCCGTCTGCCGACCGGATCGGCATGGCGGCGGCGGAGGCGCTGGGCGAAGAGCCCTGCCGTGTGTTGAAGACGCTGATGGCGGAGGTCGATGGCAAGCCTGTCTGCGTCGTCGTGCCCTCTGATCGTGAAGTCAGCATGAAGAAGCTGGCCGCGGCGTTTCAGGGCAAGTCGGCTAACATGATGAAACCGGCGGAAGCCGAGCGGCTGACCGGCTATCATGTCGGCGGCATCAGCCCGTTCGGGCAGAAGAAACAGGTGCCGACGGCGATCGAGGAGGCAGTCCTTGCCGAGCCGCTGGTCTATATCAACGGTGGCCAGCGCGGCTTGCAGGTGCGGCTCGCACCAGATGAAGCGCGCAAGGCCCTGAATGCGGTCGCAGCCCCCCTGATTGCCTGATCTCAGGCGAGTTTCGACAGCAGCGCCGCAAGTTGGGCCGCATCGCCCTCCGGCAGCTTGGCGCCGACATGCCGCGCGATTGATTTGCCATAGACCTCCCACATCGCTTCGCGCAGGCTGCGGCCCTTTTCGGTGATCATTACCCAGCGGCCCCGGCCGTCGTCATCGAAGGTGCGGCGCTCGACAAGGCCTTCCTTTTCCAGCCTGTCGATCAGGCGGGAGAGATTGTACTGTGCCAGCAGCGTCCGCTCCTCAATTTCGAACGGCCGCAGCCGCCCGTCCGGCGCCCGCGCCAGTTCCCACAGCACATCATACCAGCCGAGCGGCGGCATTCCTGCGTCTTTGAAATCGCGCTCGATCGCGCCAAGCACGCGCTGCTGCGCCCGCATCAGGTTGATCCAGGCCCGGGTGACATCGGCGCTTGGCGCCTGATTGGTATCGGTTCGCTTCTCAGACATAAATGCATTTACATCTATCTTTACGGGATTGGCAAATGACAATATATGCAATTGCATATAAATAACTGGAGACTTGTCATGCACTCGAAAGTTCTCACCCTCATCAGCCATCATCTCTGCCCCTATGTTCAGCGCGCCTCGATCGTCCTGTCGGAAAAGGGCGTCCCCTTCGAGCGGACCTATATCGATCTCGCCGCCAAGCCGGATTGGTTCCTGCGGATCTCGCCGCTCGGCAAGGTGCCGTTGCTGGCGGTTCCGCGCGGCCGTGCCGATGCGATCCTGTTCGAAAGCGCGGTCATCTGTGAATATCTGGAGGAAACGCAGCGTGGCGCACCGCTTCACCCCGCCGATCCCCTGCAGCGCGCCCTGCATCGCGGCTGGATGGAGTTCGGTTCCTCCATCCTCGCCGATCTCTGGGTGTACGAAACGACGGCGGATGTGGCGCGGTTCGAAGCAAAGTGCCAGGTCCTTCGGACGAAGTTCGCCACGCTTGAGCAGGAGCTTGCCAAGGGGCCGTATTTCGCCGGCTCACAATTCAGCATGGTCGATGCGGCCTTTGCGCCGGTGTTCCGCTATTTCGAACTGTTCGAGGCGCTGCTTCCAAGCGGCATTTTTGATGGGCTGCCGCGTGTCAACGCCTGGCGCCAGGCGCTAGCAGTCCGGCCGAGCGTGGTAAGCGCGGTGGCGCCGGATTATCCCGAGCGGCTGCTCGCGTTCCTGCAGCATCATGGCGCCTATCTCCTGACGCACAGCAGGATCGCTGCGTGATCGCAAAGGCCTTCTGTTTTGATCCGAACCGCTCTAAACCAGTGGTTCGGAAAACCAGCCAGCAGGAATATGCGATGACCTCTCCCGCCCACCAAGCCGTCGATCCCGTCAAACTGGACAAGCTGGCCGAAGTCGCCATCAAGGTCGGGCTCCGGCTTGAGCGCGGACAGGATCTGTTGATCACCGCGCCGATCGCCGCCCTGCCGCTAGTGCGGCTGATCACCAAGCATGCCTATATCGCCGGGGCAGGGCTGGTGACGACGTTCTATTCCGACGAGGAAACGACGCTTGCCCGTTACGCCCATGCCCCTGACGAGAGTTTCGACAAGGCCAGCGGCTGGCTCTACGACGGCATGGCCAAGGCTTTCAGCAGCAACACCGCGCGTCTTGCCATTTCCGGTGACAATCCGATGATGCTGGCCGCACAGGACCCGGCCAAGGTGGCACGCGCCAACAAGGCGATGTCGATGGCCTACAAGCCGGCCCTCGAAAAGATCTCCAATTTCGACATCAACTGGAACATCGTTTCCTATCCCAACCCCGCTTGGGCCAAGCAGATGTTCCCGGATGACATCGAACAGGTCGCCGTCGAAAAGCTCGCAAACGCGATTTTTGCCGCCTCCCGCGTCGATGTTGCAGATCCGATTGCCGCCTGGGCAGAGCACAATGCCAACCTCGCCAAGCGTTCCAAATGGCTGAACGGCGAGCGTTTTTCCGCCCTGCATTTCACCAGCCCCGGCACGGACCTGACGGTCGGGTTGGCCGATGGTCACGAATGGCACGGCGGCGCTTCGACGGCGAAGAACGGCATTACCTGCAACCCGAACATTCCGACCGAGGAAGTCTTCACCACGCCGCATGCACTGCGCGTCGAAGGCCATGTGTCGAGCACCAAGCCGCTGTCGCATCAGGGCACGCTGATCGACAATATCCAGGTCCGCTTCGAAGGCGGCCGGATCGTTGAGGCCAAGGCGTCGAAGGGCGAGGAGGTACTGAACAAGGTGCTGGATACGGATGAAGGCGCCCGCCGTCTCGGGGAAGTGGCGCTGGTGCCGCATTCCTCGCCGATCTCGGCCAGCGGCGTCCTGTTTTATAACACGCTGTTCGATGAAAATGCCTCCTGCCACATCGCGCTCGGTCAGTGCTATTCGAAATGCTTCCTCGACGGTGCTTCGCTCAGCCAGGAACAGATCGCCGCACAGGGCGGCAATTCCAGCTTGATTCATATCGACTGGATGATCGGCTCCGGTGAGGTCGATATCGACGGCGTTCGCGCTGACGGGGCCAAGGTTCCGGTCATGCGCAAGGGCGAATGGGCTTGACCACGCTCGGCGTCATCGGCGGGACCGGCTGGCTGGGCGGGGCTTTGCTTCGCCCCGCGCTGGCCAAAGGGTTCGTCGCTGCCGCCGATCTGGTTCTATCGTCGCGCAGCGGCAATAGGGCAGGGTTCGAAGCTTGGCCGGATGTTCGGTTTACCACCGATAATGCCGAGCTGGCGGCCCGGTCTGATATCATCATTCTTTCGGTGCGGCCGGAAGATGTCGGAGCGCTCGATCTTGATCTGTCCGGTAAACTGATCATCTCGGTCATGGCGCGTTTGCCCGCGGCGGCGCTCACAGCACGGTTCAAAAGCGAGCACATCATCCGCGCCATGCCGAACGCCTGCGCCGAACAGGGCCTGTCCTTCACGCCCTGGTTTTCAACCCCCGGCATCACGGCAGCGGACGCTGATTTCGCCGACGGCTTCTTTGCCTGCTCCGGAAGGGCAGTGAGGGTGTCCACGGAAAGCGAGCTGGATTATTTCACCGCGCTGACCGGTTCTGGTCCGGCCTTCATTGCCGCTTTTGCCGATGTGATGATCCGGGATGCGATTAAAAACGGGGTGGCGCCGGATGTGGCCGACATCGCTGTCCGCCAGCTTTTTCTGGGTGCCGGGACATGGCTGGCCGGGGCTTCGGAAACACCGGCCGATACAGTCCGGATCTTTACGGACTATGGCGGAACCACCGCCGCCGGGCTGACGGCAATGCTGTTGGCGGATATCACCGGGCCAATCTCCAAGGGGTTGGCCGCGGCGACGGAGAAGGCGGCTAAGGGCTGACCGTTTTTGCTGCGAGCGGGGCTGCAGGACGCGGTGCCATCTGCGCCCGTTGTCCAAGCCACACGCTGACCAGAACCGTAACCATGCCAACAATCTGCAGCGGCGTCAGGTTCTGGCCAAGCACACTCCAGCCAAGCAGCGTGGCCACCAACGGGCTGAGGAAGCCGAGTGAGGCGACGGCTGCGGGCTCAAGCTTGGACAGGCCGCGAAACCACAGGAGATAGGTGAAGGCCGCTCCGATCAGTCCCAGCCATGCCATGCCAAGAATATTGGCCATGGTCGGCATTGGCAGGGCCGGCTCGAATAACAGGGCGACCGGTACCAGCAAGAGGCCACCGGCGGTCAACTGCCACGCGGTAAAGGTAAGGCTGGATACCGGCGGCGCCCAATGCCGTGACAGCACCGTGCCAAACGCCATGGAGACCGCCCCGGCCAGCCCGGCGATGATGCCGATCGGATCGAGCGTTGCGCCGGGTGTCAGCACCAGCAGGCCGACACCGGCTATGCCGACGATCCCGGCGGCGATTGCCATTGTCCTCACCGGCGTTCCGATCAGCATCCGCGCCAGCATGACGACGATCAGCGGCTGGATGGCGCCGACGGTTGCCGCGACGCCGCCGGGCAGGCGATAGGCCGAGACAAACAGCATGGCCCAGAAGAACGAGAAATTGAGAGCGCCGAGGATGAAGCTGCGCGCCCACCAGATGCCCTGCGGCAATTGCCGGACGATGAGAAGCAGGATCAGGCCTGCGGGAAGCGCGCGCAGCATGGCGACTGTCAGGGGATAGCCATGCGGCAAAAATTCGGTGGTGACCACATAGGTGCTGCCCCAGATGGCGGGCGCAATCGCCGTCAAGGCGATATCAGCGAGGGAGGAGGATTTTATCTTCATTTAAAGTATCTCGATTTCAAGATAAATTGAGAATAACATCGATTATCTTGACGTCAAGATGAATCCTGCGTACCAAAAACCATGGATGAAGATCACGTCGATAGAATTCTCGTGCAGTGGCGCAGGGAGCGCCCGGACCTCGATGTCGAGCCGATGGGCCTGCTCGGCAGGCTGGCGCGGCTATCCACCTATCTTGGCCGCGAGGTCGATAGGACATTTTCGGAATTCGGGCTGTCATCGGCGAGCTTCGACGTGCTGGCGGCCCTGCGGCGCTCCGGCAAGCCCTACCAACTGTCGCCCGGCGACCTGCTGGGCACGACAATGATCACGTCGGGAACGATGACCAACCGGATCGATCAGCTGGAAAAGGCAGGTCTGGTTGAGCGGCTGACCAATCCAGAGGATCGCCGCAGCGTGCTGATCGCCCTGACACAGCCGGGGCTCGAACTGGTCGAACGCACTGTTACCGCCCACGTCGCCAACCAGCACCGGTTGACGGCGCTGCTGGAGCCTGAAGAGCGGAAAGCGCTGGATGCGATTGCCAAAAAATATCTGGCTGCTTTCGAGTAAAACTCAACAGGCGAGATCGGCAACCACGGCGTCGAGGATCAGCATGCCGGCCGGGGTGCAGCGCAGGCGGGAATTGCCGAGCCGCTCGATGAAGCCGTGTTCGATCAGAAACTGTTCGCGGTCGGGATCCGGCTCGCGGCCGGACAGGTCCTGCCAGCGCACGAGATCGATGCCTTCCTTCAGCCGCAGGCCCATCAGCAGCAGCTCGTCGGCCTGTTCTTCATAACCCAGCACTTCCTGATCGATCATGCCGTGGCCATGCTCCTCGACCAGTTGCAGCCAGTCTTCCGGCTTGCGCTCGGTCGCGGTGGCAATCTTGTTGCGGCCACGCGTCAGGCGTCCATGGGCGCCCGGGCCAATGCCGGCATAGTCGCCATAGCGCCAGTAGGTAAGATTATGACGGCTTTCTGCCCCGGGAGCGGCATGGTTGGATACCTCATAGGCCGGCATGCCGAAACCTTCGGTGATTTCCTGTGTCGCCTCGTACAGCACGGCGGAATGCTCGCCGTCCGGCACGATCAGCTTGCCTGCCTTGTGCAGCCCGTAGAAGGGCGTGCCTTCTTCGATCGTCAGCTGGTAGAGCGACAGGTGGTCGACCGCATAGGAAACCGCCTGCTTCAGTTCCTGTTCCCACTCCTCGACCGTCTGTTTCGGGCGGGCATAGATCAGATCGAACGACATGCGCGGGAAAATATCCCGCGCCAGGCCGATGGCCTTCAGCGCATCCTCGACGTTGTGCAGACGCCCGAGAAATTTGAGGTCCCGGTCGTTGAGCGCCTGGACACCGAGCGAAACGCGGTTGACCCCGGCTGCGCGGTAGCCGCGAAAGCGAGTGGCTTCGACGCTGGACGGATTGGCTTCCATGGTGATCTCGATACCATCCGGCACATGCCAGAGATTGGCGATACCATCGAGAATGGCCTCCACCGTTGATGGGTTCATCAGCGATGGCGTGCCGCCACCCATGAAGATGCTGGTGACGGTGCGCGGCCCGGACATATGCCGCATCGCCGCCATTTCGGTCAGAAATGCGCTGACAAAGCGCGGCTGGTCGACTGGCTGATGCCGGACATGGCTGTTGAAATCGCAATAGGGACATTTAGCGGCACAGAAGGGCCAATGCACATAGACCCCGAAACCGGGCTCCTTGTTGTCACCGATGGAAGAAAAAGTGGCCATTCTGTTCTGGGTCTTTCAGGCGCTTGTGCGCTGCGTCGTTAAGGTCGTGTTGTCCGCATATTTAGAGACCGGAAACGCTAAACGCTATCCCGTCTCTTATACCGTTTGGTCTTTTATCTCTATGTCTGAAATCGGAGCCGGGTTACCCCGCCTGTCGGCGTTCCCTTCTCCCCAGCGGGGAGAAGGTGGCCGAAGGCCGGATGAGGGGGCCGAAGGCACCTTGGTCTGGCTCCGGCTGCGCCGAAGCCCCCTCATCGCCTCACCACGTTCGGCACTTCTCCCCGCTGGGGAGAAGAGGTTTCGCGCTCACGTTTTCAAGCACTCAGGCATGTCTCGGCAAAAAACTTGAATGCCCGCGCGCGGTGCGACAGCGCCTCGGCATCACCCGGCTTCCAGCCGTGCTTTTCCTCGGCGCTCATTTCGCCGAATGTGGTGTCGTAGCCGAGCGGTTGAAAGACCGGGTCATAGCCAAATCCCTGTGTGCCGCGCGGTGGCCAGACGATGTGGCCTTCCACTTCGCCGCGGAACAGCTCCACATGGCCGTCCGGCCAGGCAAGGCAGAGCACCGAGACGAAGCGGCCAGTGCGCTTGTCGAAGGCGGTGGCACCGGCTTCCTGGATGGCAGTTTCGACCTTGTGCATCGCCATGGCGAAATCGCGCGTGCCGTCAGCGGTTTCGGCCCAATTGGCGGTGTAGACGCCGGGATCGCCGTTCAGTGCATCGACGACAAGGCCGGAATCGTCCGAGAGCGCCGGCATGCCGGAGGCTTTTGCCGAGGCCAGCGCCTTGATCGTGGCGTTTTCCTCGAAGGTCGTGCCGGTCTCGTCCGGCTCGATGAAATTCAGATCGGCCGCCGACTTGGCCTCAAAGCCCATCGGGCCGATCAGGTCGCGGATTTCACGGATCTTGCCGGCATTGTGGCTGGCAACGATCAGGGTCTTGTCTTCAAGCTTGCGCATCTGCGTCTTTCTCATCCGGCGGACAGTCCGCCCATTCGTTTCAGTCGATAGCCCAGAGGCCGGCTTCGGCGCATTCCAGGCTGTTTCCAGCCGGGTCGCGGAAATAGAAGGACCGGGAGCCGGATGGCCAATGGACATCGGTCTCGATCGCGACGCCCGCAGCCTTCAGTTTGTCTTCCCAGGCCGCGAGCTGGCCTTTCGCGACCCGCAAGCACATATGCCCGTTTCCATGTGTCCCGTGCGGCGGAACCTGCAGGCCGTCTGCCGGCGGAGGCTTGATCGTCTCGGCTGGATTGAAGATCAGCAAAACGCCGGGGCCGCAGCGAAAGAAGATATGCCGGTTGCCGCCGCGGCTGATTTTCTCAAGGCCGAGAACGGAGCCGTAAAACGCCTCCGCCGCATCGAGATCGTCAACATAGAGCGCCGTCTCCAGAATACCTTCGAATTTCAGCTTATCCATGCGTTGCCCTCACCCTGGCCCTCTCCCAGCACGCGGAGAGAGGGGACGACAGAGATTGCCGACTGGTCCTTCTCCCCGTCACGACGGGGAGAAGGTGCCCGATAGTGTGGATGAGGGGCAGTGATCGCATAGGCGTCCTCAGCCCCCGATAGCCTGCTTCTGCAGACCAACCAGTTCGGCAATGCCGTTCTTGGCGAGGCCGAGCAATGTGCCGAATTCCTCTTCCGAGAACGGCTTGCCTTCCGCAGTGCCCTGGATCTCGACAATGCCGCCGGAGCCGGTGATGACGAAATTGGCGTCGGTTTCAGCCGCCGAGTCCTCCAGATAGTCGAGATCGATGACCGGCTGATTGGCGAAGATACCGCAGGAGATCGCGGCGATATGGTCCTTCAGGACCTTTTCCACCTTGATCATGTTGCGGGCTTCCATCCAGGCGAGGCAATCGCGCAGCGCAATCCAGGCGCCGGTGATCGAGGCGGTGCGTGTGCCGCCATCGGCCTGGATGACGTCGCAGTCGATTGAGATCTGGCGCTCGCCCAGTGCCTGCAGGTCAACCACGGCGCGCAGCGACCGGCCGATGAGGCGCTGGATTTCCTGAGTGCGGCCGCTTTGCTTGCCAGAAGCCGCCTCGCGCTTCATCCGCTCGCCGGTGGCGCGTGGCAGCATGCCGTATTCCGCCGTGACCCAGCCCTTGCCGCTGTTGCGCAGCCACGGCGGCGTCTTTTCTTCCAGGCTCGCCGTGACCAGCACATGCGTGTCGCCGAACTTCACCAGGCAGGAACCTTCTGCATGCTTGGAAACATTGCGCTCGAAGGTAACCTTGCGCATCTGGTCGGTTTTTCTGCCGGAAGGCCGCATCATGAACTCCTGTGATGTTTGTCAGCCTTCTAACCTAACTTGGAAGGAAGGGAAATCATTTGCTCTAAAAGAGTGGAGAGCGGCAAAAGGCGCTGTACGGCGGGCTTTCCAGCCAATTTCCCTTTTGCTATCCGGGCCGGGATCACTATATTTCAATTGACTTCAACAGGATGGGTTTTTGCGTTCGAATGGTGCTGGATAAATCTGCAATGCGGGAAAGGCTTTCGGCGCTTGATGAGCGGTCGGGCGAAATCTTCCGCCGCATCGTGGAAAGCTATCTGGAAAGCGGCGAGCCGCTCGGATCGCGCAGCCTGTCACGCATCCTGCCGATGTCGCTGTCGCCGGCCTCTGTTCGCAATGTGATGAGCGACCTCGAAGACCTCGGCCTGATCTATTCTCCGCATATCAGCGCCGGGCGGCTGCCGACACAGAACGGCCTGCGCTTCTTCGTCGATGCCTTCATGCAGGTGGGGGATCTCTCGCCGGAAGACCGAGCCTCGATCGACCGGCACGTGCGCCGCGCCGATCGTGACCAGCCTGTCGAAACGCTGCTCACCGAAGCGAGCCAGATGCTGTCGGGCATGTCGCGCGGGGCTGGGCTAGTGATCACCGCCAAGAACGACCCGGTGCTGCGGCATGTCGAGTTCGTGCGGCTGGCGCCGACCAAGGCGCTCGCCGTGCTTGTCGGCGAACACGACCAGGTGGAAAACAGGATCATCGAGCTTCCGGCCGGCGTCACCAGCTCGCAACTGACGGAAGCCGCAAATTTCCTCAACGCCCATCTGGCCGGACAGACGTTGCCAGAGGTTCGCGGCCAGCTGGAAAAGGTCAAGGAAACCGTCCGGCGCGAACTAGATACGTTGAGTCAGGACCTGGTCGAGCGCGGCCTTGCCATCTGGTCGGGCAGCGAGGCGGACGACAAGCCGACGCAACTGATCGTGCGCGGCCGTGCCAATCTTCTGGAAGGCCTCGCTGGTGCCGAGGATGTCGACCGGCTGCGCATGCTGTTTGACGATCTGGAAAAGAAGGACAGCCTGATCGAAATCCTCAACCTGGCCGAAAGCGGGCCGGGGGTGCGGATCTTCATCGGGTCGGAAAACAAGCTGTTCTCGCTCTCCGGTTCGTCGCTGATCGTCGCCCCCTACAAGGATAGCGACGACAAGATCGTCGGCGCCGTCGGCGTCATCGGCCCAACCCGGCTGAATTATTCGCGCATCGTGCCGATGGTGGACTATACTGCGCAATTGATGTCGCGTTTGTCGCGGTAACCAGCCGTGAAGCGGCCGGTTTTTCCGGCAGCTTTCGATTGCACCCTTGATTTTTCGGCCTCAAAGCTCGATATCGACACCAAATCCTAGACATACTGACATTCCGGAGACCGTCATGACCGACGATATGAACAAACATGGTGCTGAAGTGAACGCGGACGAAGCCGCTGCAGCCTATGCCGAAGCCGCCGATGAGCAGGTCGATGCAGCCGTTTCCGAGCCGGATCCGTTGGAGCTTGCCAGGGCAGAAGCCGCCGACATGCGCGACCGCTATCTGCGCCTTGCCGCCGAAATGGACAACCTGCGTCGCCGCACCGCGCGCGACGTCAAGGACGCCAAGTCCTACTCCGTCGCTGGCTTTGCCCGCGACATGCTCGGCGTCTCGGATAACCTCCGCCGTGCGCTGGACGCCATCCCGGCCGAAGCCCGCGATGCCGGCGATGTCGGTCTCAACTCGCTGATCGAGGGTGTGGAAATGACCGAGCGCGCCATGCTGTCGGCGCTTGAGCGTCACGGCGTCCAGAAACTTGAGCCGGTCGGCCAGAAGTTCGACCCGAACTTCCATCAGGCGATGTTCGAAGTTCCGAATCCGGAAGTACCGAACAATACCGTCGTCCAGGTCGTTCAGGCCGGGTACACGATCGGCGAGCGCGTCCTGCGCCCCGCCATGGTTGGCGTCTCCAAGGGCGGCCCGAAGGCACCTGCAACGGACGAAACACCGGCGGCTTGATTTCTACCCTCCCTTTGAGGGGGAGGGTCGGCACGCAGTGCCGGGGTGGGGTGATCTTTGTGCGCCCCTGACATTCACCCCCACCCGCAGCTTCGCTGCTGCCTCCCTCTCAAGGGGGAGGTAAAGCCCGGTCGTACCGGTTTGATACGGGGCTCTCGGGGTCGTTACGGTTACCCGTCAGATGACGGCTTCTATCAAGAAGGGGCCGCCACGCGACAGTGCATGGTCGAGGAGAGAGATAAATGCCTCGCAGGTACTGGCACGCGCAGCCTCAACGCCCATTCCCTTTGCCATTGACACCCAGTCCAGCGTCGGCTTGTCGAGATCGAGCATTTTCCGGGCGTTTTCGCCGATCGTCTGAACGCCGACATTGCGCATTTCCCCATGCAGCACCGCGTAGGTGCGATTGGCAAAGACGATCGTGATGATGTCGAGATTTTCCCGGGCCTGGGTCCACAGGCCCTGAACGGTATACATCCCGCTTCCGTCAGCTTGCAGGTTCAGGACCTTCCGGTCAGGGCAGGCGATCGCGGCGCCGATCGACAGGGGGATGCCGATGCCGATGGCGCCCCCCGTGTTCATCATGAAGTCATGGGGAGCCGACCGTTCGGATAAAGCAAAGAACCTTCGCGCGGAGGTGATGGCTTCATCGCAAACGATGGCATTGTCCGGGAGTTTTTGCGCCACGATCACGGCGACTGCGTCTTCCGACAGTGCTCCGCTCGGCCGCCCTTCATCCGGGATTGTCTTTGCCAGCAGTACGGCCTGGGAGCTTTTGATCCCCAGTTCATCCCGAAGCCCCTCCAGTGCCGCCTTCAGGTCCGCGCCATGATCTGCCAAGGTCATGACTTGGCAGCCTTTGTGAACGAGCCGACCGGGCTTGCCCGGATACGCGAAGAAAGCAACCGGCTCCGATGCTCCGACAAGGATAAGAACGTCAATATCCGCGAGCATCTCCAATGCCGCGTCGATGGGGTAGGGGATGCGGGTTGGTGCCACACGGCCGGCACCGCGCTGCATATGCGCGACCTGCGGTTCGCCGAACAGGCGCACATCGAGCGCTGCGGAAATTTGCCCGGCGATCTCCAGGGCGCCAGCCTGTGCTGCCAATCCCCTGACAAGCAATGCACTCCGGCCGCGAGCTTTGCGGATCGCTTCCGCTGCACTGCGGATTGCCTCATCCTTGGTAGCGGAAGGCTGGGGACGATTGATCACTGCCGATGCAGGTGGCTTTGCCTCACCCCATGCCGCGTCGCCAGGCAGAATCAGGGTCGCGATGCCCGGAGGCGACATCGAGGCCTGGATCGCCGCTTTCGTTGCCGCGGCAACGTCGTCCGGCCCTTCGATCCGCCGTACCCAGTCGGACATCGGCGCAGCCAGGCTCTCGATGTCCGTTGTCAGCGGCGCGTCGAGCGGAAGATGGTAGGAGGCATGGTCGCCGACGACATTGATCATCGGAACGCGGGCGCGCCTGGCATTGTGCAGGTTGGCGAGCCCGTTTGCCAATCCCGGCCCCGTATGAAGCAGCGTCGCGGCCGGGCGGCCGGTCATCCGCGCGTAACCATCGGCAGCGCCTGTCACCACGCCCTCGAAAAGCCCCAGCACGCAACGCATGTCCGGCCGGCGATCGAGAGCCGCGACAAAATGCATTTCCGACGTGCCCGGGTTGGCGAAGCAGACGTTGACGTCATTGGCCAAAAGCACATCGCACAGAATATCAGCACCGTTCATGGTCAGCCTCCCATCCGCCCATTTCCGCGAGATCGCTCACGAACGATGAGCGCTTGATGTCTCTACCACGCTCACCGTCTCCCAACAATTTGCGTGGCAGTGCATTATCTGTCGCGACGGCCAGACTGCATAATATTACCCAAACAACTGTTTCAAGTGATCATTCAGGAACCGCCCTTCCGGATCGAGCTTGTTGCGCAGCGCCCGGAAATCCCCTGCGCGTGGATAGAGCGCCGTCACGTCCTCGCTCCCCAGAAAATGCAGCTTGCCCCAATGCGGGCGCGAGCCGAACTGGCGCAGGATATCGTCGACATCCTTCAGATAGTTCCAGTAGTCCGTGCCCGGCTGGCCCGAGACCGAGAGCGTGATCGAATCCTGTTCGAAGAACGGGCTGATCCAGCCGCCATCGCCGGCGGTGAAGCGGTATTCGATCGGGTAGATGCAGGTCGGGTGTTTCTCCAGCATCAGCTTGCGCACTTCGGTGCAGGCCTGCTTGCCGTATTTGACCGGCACTGCGTATTCGAGTTCGTGGAAGTTCGGCACATATTCGATCGGATAGATTTCCGAGGAATAGGCGACTTTCTCGAACGCGCTCTCCATCGGCGGCTGATCGGTGATGTCGATGGTCTTCATCTCGCAGACGTCAGAAAGGCTCGTGGTGGTCGAGACAGAAGATGTGTCCGGCAGGCAGTAGCAATGGCGGCTTTCCGGCACCGGGCACCAGAAGAAGCCGAAATGCCGGTGGTTGGCGGCGAGATCGTCGTGTTGCTCCATGCATTCGTCAAAGGTGCAACGCCACAGTTTTTCATGCAGATTGTAGCTGTCCATCACCTGCAGGGTGATTTCGGAGATGACGCCGAGCATGCCGATGGAAACGCGGACGGCGTTCAGCATGTCCGGTTCGCTGTCGTCGATCGAAAGGATGCTGCCATCCGGCTGTACCAGCCGCATGCCGACGATCTGCGAGGCCATGTTGCCAAGCTTGATGCCGGTGCCGTGGGTTCCTGTAGTCAAGGCGCCTGCCAGTGCCTGGCTGTCGATGTCGCCCTGGTTGATCATCGACAGGCCGTTGCGCTTCAACGCCTTGCCGAGCGTGTTGATCGTCGTGCCGGCATAGACGGAGACGCGCTTGCGCGCCGTGTCGATATGGCTGATGCCCTGCAGGCCAGAGAGCGTCAGGTGTAGCCCGCTCGTCAGTGCCACCGGCGTGAACGAATGGCCCGAACCGGCACAGCGAACGTTCAAACCGTTCGAGGTTGCCTCCCGGACCATTTCGGCCAGAGCCGCCTCGCTGTCGGGCGCGCCCCGGTGCCGGACGATGCACGATTGATTTCCCACCCAGTTGCGCCAGTGGCCGCCTGCTTCCATCATGATCCCATTCTCCCCTTGATTGTTCAGACCGCTGTGAAGCAGTTGTCGACAAACAGATGCGTGCCGTTGACGAAGCTCGACTCATCACTCGCCAGGAACAGCGCGGCTTGCGCCACCTCCATCGGATCACACATCCGGCCCTGTTGGGCGGCAATCGCCGCATCGGAAACATCGACGCCGTATTTGGCAAGGCCGACCAGCTCGCGCTTGCCGTGGTCGGTGGCGATGAAGCCGGGGCAGACAGCGTTTGAGCGGATACCGCGGTCGCGGAATTCCACCGCAATCGCCCGGGCGAACATGTGGCAGGCCCCCTTGGTCGTGTCGTAAAGCACCTCCATCGGCGTCGCGGCAACGGCCGAGATCGAGGAGGTCGAGACGATGCTGCCGCCACCGGCCGCCAGCATGCCGGGCAGCACGGCCTTGGTCATCAGGAACATCGAGCGCACGTTGACCGCCATCAGCCGGTCCCACTCATCCTCTTCCGTTTCCAGGAAAGGTCCGACGGCGAGAATGCCGGCATGATTGAAGAGAACGGTAATCGATCCAAGCGCATCCTCTACTGCTTTGACAGCTGCCTTGACCTCTGAGGAGACGGAAACATCCGCCGGTGCGAAGACGGCCTGTCCACCCTCGGCGCGGATTTGGGCAGCAACCTCTTCGCCCTTGCTGCGCGGCAGGTCAACGATGCCGACGCGTGCGCCCTCGCGGGCAAAAAGCTGGGAGGCCGCAAGGCCGCATCCTCCAGCGCCTCCGCTGATCAGTGCGGTCTTTCCTGAAAGTCTGCCTGCCATTGCCGTTCTCCTCGTGCTCTTGCTTTTCAAGGATTATTGTTGACGCAATGGGGGCTGTCGATATCCCATAGGGGATAGATCGCTTGACGAAGGAAAGTCCGCTTTGCTGCCCGACGAATCCCGCCAGATTGCCGCGTTGATTGATGGTCTCTCGACGCCGGGATTCGGCGACGCGCTCGATGCCATGCTGCGACAGGTCGCCGGTTTCGATTTGTCCGGCGTCTTCGTCTTTCCCTACGATGCCCGTCCGCTCCTGCTGCATGACGGTTATACCCGGCATGTTGCACCCAAGGCCTGGGCAGCCTATCTCGGCGGCGCCTATCTGCTCGATCCGTTTTATGTCGCCTGCAACAACAGTCACCCGGCCGGCCTATGGCGGATGCGGGATCTGGCGCCGGATGAGTTTTTCGACACGCAGTTCAGCACTTCGCGGGAGGTTCATCCGTGTGTATCGACGGAGGAAGGATCGCTGGTCGAGGAAATCGGATTTCTGGTACCGCTGGATGGCGGTTTCACGGCCACCTATTCGCTGATGCGGGTGAAGGGCCATTCGGGATTCAGCGACAGCGAACTGGAGAACCTGCGCGCCTACGAGCCGATCGTACAGGCGGCAATCCGGTCAAGCTGGAAGCGCGAGACAATCCGCGCATTTCCGCAGGCCGGTCAGGATGATCTGATGGAGGAAGCTTTTGGCCGGCTTTGCGCCGACCGGTTGACGCTGCAGCAGCGCAACATCGTGCGGCTTATCCTGCGCGGACACAGCAACGCATCGATCGGTGAAAGCATCGGCATTTCGGAAGGGACGGTGCGCATTCACCGCAAGAACATCTACAAGCGCCTGGCCATTTCCAGCCAGGCGGAGCTGTTTCGCATTTTCATCGACCATCTCAATCAGCATAACCTGTATTGAGGGATCGGATCAGGCCGCGTTGGAGGCCTGATCGTCGCTGAGGAAGGCGTAGATAGCCGATGCGGAATCCGTCGCGCGCAGCCGGGCAACCATTTCCGGGTCGCGCAGCACGCGCGCAATCCGTGACAAGGCTTTCAAATGATCGGCGCCGGCGCCTTCCGGCGCGAGCAGCAGAAAGACCAGATCGACCGGCTGGTCGTCCAGCGCTTCGAAATCGACCGGCGATTCCAGGCGCGCAAAAATACCGACGATCGATGTCAGATGGCCAAGCTTGCCATGCGGGATGGCAATGCCATTGCCGACACCGGTCGAGCCCAGTCGTTCGCGCTGAAGGATAACGTCGAAGATTTCCCGTTCGGGCAAATCCGTGATCTTGGATGCTTTTGCCGCCAATTCCTGAAGCAACTGCTTCTTCGAATTGGCCTTCATGGCCGGAAGTATCGCATTCTGCTGCAGCAAGCCTGCCAATGCCATTCTTTTGTCCTCGTTCGCAGGTAGAAACCGCATCGCCCGGCAAAATGCCGGACGGCGGCTCCCATCCATCTTTCTCTCGGCGCTTTACCGGCGGACCGTCAACGGTCTTCCATGCGTAAACCACCAGAAAAAAGCAGACCGTCCGGAACCGGCTGACCGGCCCCGGACGATATCTACTTAGCTCTTTATATTGGCTGCGTCGATCCAGCCAATGTTTCCATCGTTGCGTCGATAGACGATATTCAACTGTTCATTACCAGGACTACGGAACATCAGAACGGGATCATCTGTCATGTCGAGCGCCATCACGGCGTTTGCGACAGACATCGTCTTCAGTTGTTTTGAACTCTCCGCAACGATCGTCGGTGCATAATTGTCCGGAAGCTCATCGTCTTCGTCGGGCACTGAATCCATTACGGTGTAGGCTACTTCGGCAAATCCAGCATGGCCATTGCCATTGTGGTGGTCCTTGAGCTTGCGCTTGTACCGGCGGATGCGCTTGGCAATCCGCTCCGACGCTGCGTCAAATGCCGCTTGCGGGTCGTTTGCTTCGCCGCTCGCCTGCAAGGCAGCACCAGAATCGAGGTGTATCTTGCAATCGGCGCTGAAACGCGATCCAGACTTTTCCACAGTGACTTGGCTTGAATACCCTCCGTCAAAATATTTGGTTACAGCTTGTTCGATCTGGTCTTCGATCCGAAGACGAAACGTTTCGCCGATTTCCATGTGTTTACCGGATACACGCACACTCATGGAGTTTCCTCTCTTTTCGTGATTTGCGTAGCCAGTCTATTCCAACCGCATCCGTCATCCAAGCATTTCACGCACGCAAAAAAAAATTGCGTCAGAACGGCCAGGATTTGGAGGGGTATACTTGAGGCAGGCTCTATGCCCGTGCCCATTGCGGCGGCCTCATACTACCGGTTGCTTCTGGAGTCAACGAAACAGTTAAGGAAACCATAATTTGAGGCCGAAAGCCCGTGAAAAGCCGGGATATCGGGGATAAGTATGTGTAATTTATGCGGTTGTGGTCAAGCGCTCCAAACAGTCAGGCGGAGACCTTCGCGAGTGCCTTTTTCTCTCTTCGGCGCTGAACGGAGGAGGCGATGTTCATCGCTTCGCGGTATTTCGCCACAGTCCTGCGGGCGATATCGACGCCCCCTTTTTTCAAGAGATCGACGATATCGTCATCCGAAAGAACAGCGTCCGGGCTTTCCAGCACGATCATGTTACGGATGCGGTGCCGCACGGATTCTGCCGAGTGGCCGTCGCCGCCTTCCGCCGATCCGATCGAGACGGTGAAGAAGTATTTCAGCTCGAACAGTCCGCGTGGCGTCAGCATGTATTTGTTCGACGTAACGCGGCTGACGGTCGATTCATGCATCTTGATCGCATCGGCGACCGTCTTGAGGTTCAGCGGCCTCAGATGATCGACGCCGTTAACCAGGAAGGCGTCCTGCTGGCGCACGATCTCCGTCGCCACTTTCATGATCGTCTTGGCGCGCTGGTCAAGGCTGCGGGTCAGCCAATTGGCCGTTTGTAGGCACTCCGTCAAGAAGGCATGGTCCGCGCTGTTCTTCGGGGCATGACGGGAAACCGTTGCGTAGTAGGTCTGGTTGACGAGAACGCGCGGCAGCGTGTCGGGATTGAGTTCCACCGCCCAGCTGCCGTCCTGCGCCGGGCGCACGACGATATCCGGCATGATCGCTTCCGAAGGGCTTGCCTCGAAGCCGGTGCCGGGCTTGGGGTCGAGCTTGCGGATTTCGGCAAGCATGTCGATGAGATCCTCCTCGTCGACGCCACAGATCCGCTTCAGGCTGGCAAAGTCGCGCCGGGCGAGCAGTTCCAGATTGTCGAGCAAGGCGGCCATCGCCGGATCGAGCCGGTTGCGTGCCTTGAGCTGGATCGCCAGGCATTCGCTGAGGGAGCGGGCAAAGACGCCCGGCGGGTCGAGTTGCTGCAGGCTGTCGAGCACCCGCGCTACATCCGCCGCCGCGCACCCGAGCCGTTCCGCCGTCTCGGTGATATCCGCATGCAGGTAGCCGGCTTCGTCGAGCTGGTCGATCAGGTGCTGGGCAATCAGCAGGTCGGCTGCGCCATGCACGCTGAAGGGAACCTGCTCGTTGAGGAAATCGCGCAGCGTGACGCGATTGGCAACGAAATCGTCGAGGTCGTAGCCGTCGCTGCTTTCGCCTTCACCGCCGCCGGGCATGGATTTCCACTGGCTGAGAAGTTCTGGCGCATCGGCGCGCTGCGGCGCTGTATCGTCTGGAAAGACATTTTCGAAATTGGCGTCGAGCTGTTCGCTCATCCGTTCGCCGGTCGCAGACGTCGTGCTGTCGTACACGTCACCCATCGGATCGAATGCGGGGCTTTCGGCATTGTCCCGATCGCTGCGCTCGTCCTGGGTGATATGCTGGTCGTCCTTGCCATGGCGGTCTGGACTGGCCGGCGCGTCGTCATTGGCCGCGAATTCCAGGAGGGGATTTTTCTCGACTTCCAGCTCGATGAACTGGTTCAGTTCGAAATGGGTCATCTGCAGCAGCTGGATTGACTGCATCAATTGCGGCGTCATGGCCAGGGTTTGGCTTTGACGCAGGAAAAGGCTGGCCGAAAGTGCCATTCTGACGCAAAACTCCGCTTGATGACCGGAGCCGGCTCTCATCTTTCGAGGGGGTGAAATTGCCGGTTCTTCAACTGGCCCAAAAATTGCTTATTAATGGGGTTTGGTCAAGCGGCAGCGGCAAATAAGGTGAATAGGCAGGCTGCCCGGATGCGCTGAAAGGCTCTTTTCCGAAAGCGGCAGGCTTGCCGCCGCCTCCTGCTTGAGCCTCAGAGGCTGAAATTGTCGCCGAGATAGAGACGCCGGACGTCCGGGTTGGTGACGATATCGTTGGCCCGTCCATGCGTCAGCACTTCGCCGGCATGGATGATGTAGGCGCGGTCGATCAGGCCCAGTGTTTCGCGGACGTTGTGGTCGGTGATCAGCACGCCGATGCCGCGTGACGTCAGATGCCTCACCAGCGCCTGGATGTCGGCAACGGAAATCGGATCGACGCCGGCAAAAGGCTCGTCGAGCAGCATGAACGTGGGGTCTGTCGCCAGCGCCCGGGCAATTTCCAGCCGGCGCCGTTCGCCGCCGGACAACGCGACGGCCGGTGATTTGCGCAGGTGGGAAATATTGAACTCGCTGAGCAGTTCATTCAGCTTGCTTTCGCGCCGTTCGCTGTTCTTGTCATGAACCTCAAGGACGGCCCGGATGTTCTCCTCGACCGTGAGGCCGCGAAAGATCGAGGCCTCCTGCGGCAGATAGCCGACACCAAGGCGGGCGCGGCGATACATCGGCATCGACGTGACATCGTTGCCGTTGATCTCGATCGAGCCTTCATCGACAGGGACAAGGCCGGTGATCATGTAAAAACAGGTGGTCTTGCCGGCGCCGTTGGGGCCGAGCAGGCCAACGGCTTCGCCGCGGCGCACGACCAGCGACACGCCGTCCACGACCCGCCGCCCGCGATAGGCCTTCGTCAAGCCGCGCGCGATCAGCGTGCCTTCATAGCGCGCCTTGTCCACGGCACGGGCAGCCGGGGCAGCCTCAGGTTTGGCGCCCCGTTTGCGCTTGTGAAGAAAGGGAATATTCACGTGGGCGTCTGCATCAGTTCGTTTTCTGGGACTTCGGGTCGAGCTGAATCTGGACGCGGCCGCCGCAGGCTTCGAGCTGTGCCTCGCCGGTGTCCATCTGAACGTTCAGCTGGCAGCCGCTAAAAACGTTCTTGCCTTCCGACAGAACGACCTGCTTGCCTTTCAGCACCAGCGTTTGTGCCGTCATGTTGAATTCGCCGGTGTCGGCTGTCGCCTGTTGGGTTCCCGATTGCAGGAAGACCTTCTGATCGACTTCAATGCGATCGATCTCGGCATTGCCGCCGGAAATCGAGCCGCCGCCCTTCTTGTAGAAAACCACCATTTTACCGGCCTGCAATGTCGTCGTTCCCTGAACGACCTTCACATTGCCGGTGAACATGGCCTTGCTTTCCGCATCCTTGATTTCAAGCTTGTCGCTTTCGATCTGAATTGGCTCATTGTTGGAAAGCTGCATGCCTTTCATCTTGCTCGTGGTCGCCTGGGCGGCGGCCGGAGACATGGAGGCGCTGGCAAAAAGGCTTAAGAGAATGGCTGTTCCGGCAAGCCGAAAGGAAAAGGCTGAAGTGGCCGACATATGTGCCCCGGTTTTCTAGTTGGCGGTTTTACGGATGGTTGCGGGATCGACAACGACCTTTACCATGCCTTCAAATGTAACAATGCGTCCCTTATCCGTCATTCTCAACGACTGTGCAACAATGGAACCGCCCTTCATGGTGATTGCGATCGGCTTCTTCGTTTCCATCTCACCGGCATTGATATCGAGATAGGCCGCTTCGAAATCGGCGATCAGCCCATTGTTCATGGTAATGCTGAAGGGGGCATTCATATCCAGCGTGTTGCGTCCGCGGTCATAAATACCGCTGATCGCCTCGACGGTGGCAATCAAAGTGTCGTTGACGGGCATTTCGGCATGGATCGTCTCAAGGGTGATGATGTCCGGATTGGCGATGTCCTGCAGCGCCCGCGTCGCCTTCATCGAATAGCTGATGTCCTGCTTGTTGCGCCCGGAAATCGCCGGGTTCTGCATGACGATCTTGCCATTTTCGATTGTCGCGTTCTCGATCGTGACGTTTTCTGGCAGAAAAGCCCGCACCACGGAAACGGCAACGAAGATGGCACCGATGAGCACCGCGATCAGAGGCAGTATGACTTTCAGCCGCTTGACCCGCCGCGAGTGGCGCGCCGCGACCGTATAAGCGTCGGTCAGGATCGGCCCCGAATGCGGCAAGGCGCCGGTAAATTGCACGTCATTCAGCATGAAATAGACCCGTTATTCAAAATACATCGCGGCGCAAATGCGCATTTGCCTTGGCTGTCAAGCGATGTGAGTGAGCGCGAATATGGAGATTTTTTTGTTCCACCACAATGTGAGGCGCGAATTTTGTTCAAGCCGGGTTACAACACGGCCGCGCTGGCGCTATGAAACCGTGCGCTTCTCGCGCCGGGCCGTTTGTCCCCAATACCCCTGAACAGGAGGAAAGACCATGGATCAGCTTGCCATCGCCGACCGGCGCCAACTGCGGCGGAAGCTCGGTTTCTGGCGGCTTGTGGCCATTGCTCTTGTACTTTGCGCAGGCGTTGCCGCCTATTTTTATTCCGGCACAGGCCGGGCGGGTGGCCTCAGTCAGCCACATATTGCCCGCGTTACCATTTCCGGCATCATCCAGGATGACCGCGAACTGCTGGAGCGGTTGAACACCATCGCCAAAACCGATGCGGTCAAGGCACTGGTCGTCACCATTTCCTCGCCGGGCGGGACGACTTATGGCGGCGAAGTGCTGTTCAAGGCCATCCGCAAGGTTGCGGCCAAGAAGCCGGTTGTCTCCGATGTACGCACGCTGGCTGCCTCCGCAGGCTATATGATCGCGCTTGCCGGCGACCGTATTGTGGCAGGGGATAGCTCGATCACCGGCTCGATCGGTGTGATCTTCCAGTATCCGCAGTTCAAAAACCTGATGGACAAGATCGGCGTGTCGCTGGAGGAAATCAAATCCGCGCCTCTGAAGGCGGAACCGTCGCCGTTCCACCCGCCCAGCGACGATGCCAAGGCAGTGATCCAGGCGATGATCGATGACAGTTTCAACTGGTTCGTCGATCTGGTTGCCGACCGGCGGAAAATGCCGCGCGATGAGGCCCTCAAGCTTGCCGACGGTCGGATTTTCACCGGCCGCCAGGCGCTGAAGTTGAAGCTTGTCGATGAGCTCGGCGGTGATGACGAGATCCGCGCCTTCCTCGATAGCCGCAAGGTTAGCAAGGGGCTGGATGTGATCGAATGGAAGGCGCCCAGTTCATCCTTACCGTTCGGGCTCGGATCGGCCGCTACAGCTCTTGCCAAATCCTTGGGATATGACGCTTTTCCGTCTTTCGGCGCGCTCGAAAGTTTGGGCCGGGACAAGTTGTTTCTTGACGGTCTGGTTTCCGTTTGGCAGGTTGGCGGCGACTGAAAAGACGCGATGGCCTTTTGGATGCCGTTTTTGGAGGCTTGAAAACGGCATGCTACTCCGCACAAGAGGTGGACAAGGCCGTCCGATGGGCTTAACGCTTTAAGATCACATACAAATTCACAACAGGGGGCGACAGTGATCAAGTCAGAACTGGTGCAGATTGTTGCGGCGCGCAACCCGCATCTCTATCACCGTGATGTCGAAAATATCGTCAATGCCGTTCTTGATGAGATTACAGATGCCCTGGCGGGCGGAAACCGGGTCGAACTTCGTGGCTTCGGCGCGTTTTCGGTGAAAAACCGGCCTTCGCGATCCGGCCGCAATCCGCGCACCGGCGACAGCGTCTTCGTCGAGGAAAAATGGGTTCCCTTCTTCAAGACCGGCAAGGAATTGCGCGAGCGCCTTAATCCTGGCGCCGATGACGAAGATGATGAATGAAACGTCCGCCCGGTGCTTGAATGCGCCGGGCAGGCGACATGACGGAGACGTGGAATGATGATGAAGAAGCTGTTGAACATCGTGGTGCTGGTTCCGGTCGCGATCATCCTGATCGTGCTGTCCGTCGCCAACCGGCAGATGGTGACGCTGGCGCTCAATCCGTTCAATCCCACCGACAGCGTCCTGTCGGCCTCGGCACCCTTCTTCGTGTTCCTGTTTCTCGCGGTGATCTTCGGCATGATCGTCGGCTCGCTGACCACGTGGTTTACCCAGGGCAAATATCGCAAGCGGGCCCGCAACGAGGCGCATGAAGCGGTGAAATGGCATGCGGAAGCCGACAAGCACCGCGCGCGCGCCGAAACCATTGCCGCACAAACGCTGCTTCCGGCCTCCTCCAAATAATTCCGTTCAGCTGTTTGCTGCAGCCTGCGCCGTCACGGCCGCATTGAAGTCTGCGAAGAATTGCTGGGCAAGCTTCTTGGCACTGGAGCCTACCAGCCGCGAGCCGAGTTGTGCCAGCTTGCCGCCGATTTCGGCCTTGGCCTCGTAGGTTAAAATGGTCTCGTCGCCATCTTCCTTGAGAACAACATCCGCGCCGCCCTTGGCAAAACCGGCAATGCCGCCTTTGCCCTCACCGGAAATCGTATAGCTTTCGGGTGCGTCGATGTTGGACAGCACCACATCGCCGGAAAAGGAAGCCGAAACTGGGCCGATCTTGATCTTGACTGTGGCTGAGAGTTCGGTCGGCGACGTCAGCTCCAGCGACTGGCAGCCGGGAATACATTGCCTCAGAATCTCGGGATCGTTCAACGCCGCCCAAACGATATCGCGGCGCGCAGCAATGCGTTCTTCGCCCTGCATCTCCATGATGATCCTCCCTGATCATGTCTGCCCAAATGTATCGCAGATCGGAAACAGCTTTGCCAAGAGAAAGAGCGGTGCTATTTGCAGCCTTTGAACACTAGCAGCTGACGGGCGAAACGGCGTGAAAGATAAAGACAGACGGCCAAAGGGCAAAACCGCACCGGCAACGTCGTCGCGCGGCGTGCAGGGCCGTGCCGCGCAGGCACCGGCCAGCCGGTCATCGCAATCCAAGCCGCAGCAATCCAAACCCCAGGCGATGCGTAGCGGTGAGGTGCGGCCTCCTGCCAAGGCGTTCGGGGAGAAAACAGCGGCAAAATCGGCGGCTTCGGATCCAGCGCCGCGTGCCGAGGTGCGTATCCGCACCGGCACCAAGCCGGACGAGCGTATCCCGATCATCCTTGAAACCAAGGGGGCGCGCGATTATCACCTGATCGACAGCGGCGATGGCCTGAAGCTCGAACAATATGGCCCTTACCGTATCGTTCGCCCCGAAGCGCAGGCGCTGTGGCCAAAGACGCTGCCCGCGCATGTCTGGGACAATGCCGATTCGATTTTCACCGGCGATACCGACGAAGACGGCATGGGGCGCTGGCGCTTCCCGCGGCAGGCGCTTGGCGAAACCTGGCCGATGCAGATTCTCGACGCCGAGTTCTACGGTCGCTTCACCGCATTTCGCCATGTCGGCGTCTTTCCGGAACAGCTGGCCCACTGGAGCTGGATGAAGGAGCAGATCGAGACGGCGGGCCGGCCGCTGAAGGTTCTCAACCTGTTCGGCTATACCGGTGTTGCCTCGCTGATCGCCGCGAAGGCAGGCGCCGAGGTCACCCATGTCGATGCCTCGAAGAAGGCGATCGGCTGGGCGCGCGAAAACCAGGCGCTTGGCCGCAACGACCATCTGCCGATCCGCTGGATCTGCGAAGACGCGATGAAGTTCATCCAGCGCGAGGAGCGCCGCGGCAGCCGCTACGACATCATCCTGACCGATCCGCCGAAATTTGGCCGCGGTCCCAATGGCGAGGTCTGGCAGCTTTTCGATCATCTTGCCTTGATGCTGGATATCTGCCGCGAAATCCTGTCGCCGGATGCCAAGGGCCTGGTGCTGACCGCCTACTCGATCCGCGCAAGCTTCTATTCCATCCACGAACTGATGCGTGAAACGATGCGCGGCCGCGGCGGTGCAGTGGAATCGGGCGAACTGATCCTGCGCGAAGGCGGTCTTGACGGCAACGAGCCGGGCCGTGCGCTGTCCACCTCTCTCTTTTCCCGTTGGGTGCCGAAATGAACGACTATAATCAGGGACCCCGGCGTGTCGGCCAGGTGAAGGAAGTCACCAGCCTTGCCAATCCGATCATCAAGGACATCAAGGCACTCGCCAACAAGAAGGAGCGCGACGAAACCCGTTCCTTCATCGCCGAAGGTCTCAAGCTGGTCATCGATGCGCTGGACCTTGGCTGGACCATTAAGACCTTGGTCTACGCGAAAGCCGCCAAGGGCAAGGCGCAGGTCGAGCAGGTCGCGCTGAAGACGGTTGCCACCGGCGGGCTCGTTCTTGAAGTCAGCGAGAAAGTGCTCTCCGCCATCACCCGGCGCGATAATCCGCAGATGGTGGTCGGCGTCTTCGAACAGCGCTACGCCAACCTGCGTGACGTAAAGCCTGTGCTAGGCGAAACCTATGTGGCGCTCGACCGCGTCCGCGATCCCGGCAATCTCGGCACAATTATCCGCACGGCTGATGCCGCAGGTGCCTCCGGCGTCATCCTCGTCGGCGAGACCACGGATCCGTTTTCGCTGGAAACGGTCCGCGCCACCATGGGGTCGGTGTTTGCGATGCCGCTGATGCGCGCCAATGTCAGCGACTTCATCAAGTGGCAGAAGGCAGCCGGCGTGCAGCTTGCCGCCACTCATCTTGCCGGTGCCGTCGATTATCGCACCATCGACTACCGCAAGAAGCCTGTCGTCATCCTGATGGGCAATGAACAGGCTGGCTTACCGGAGGAGCTTGCGAGGGAGGCGACGGCGCTTGCCCGGATTCCGCAGCAAGGCCGGGCCGATTCGCTCAACCTGGCCATCGCCACCGGCATCATGCTGTTTGAGGCGCGCCGCCATCTGCTGACGCTGGACGATAGAACCTGATGCAAAAGACTGCCCTTTTTTCGCGCCCGGTGCCGGTCGCAATCCTGATCGTCGTCGCCGTCCTGCTTGATCAGGCGATCAAAGCCGCCGTCGAACTTTGGCTGCCCTATGGCGAAAGTGTTGCCGTCCTGCCATTCCTGGCTCTCCACCGCGTCTACAATTACGGCGTTGCCTTTTCGCTGTTTTCAGGCGTCGAGCGCTGGGCCATCATCGGTCTTCGAATTGTGGTGGTGGCCTTCGTCATCTGGCTCTGGCGCAAGACGCCGGCCGATCGTTTCCTGACGCATCTCGGCTATGCGCTGATCATCGCAGGAGCCATCGGCAACGTGATCGATGGCCTGATCTTCGGCTATGTCATCGACTACGTGCTGTTTCACCTGCCGACATGGTCTTTTGCCGTCTTCAACCTCGCCGACAGTTTCATTACGATCGGCGCTGGTTCGATCATTCTCGACGAAATCCTGCACATGAAAAAGCAGGATCGCTAAAATCTTAGAGACCGGCTGAAGCCAATCAAAACGCTTGCCATGCTAGGCCAAGCGTCATGAGCGACCTGCCAAACCTGAGAAAACGGATTACTGTTGAGTTCAGCGCACCGAAGCGGACGTTGAACAACAGGCGCGCATCTGATGCGCCCTTGGCCGAAGATCCGCATTCGCTGGAACCGGAAGAAGGTCCCGGTGGAGCGAAGGAGCGTTATCCGGGATTGAAACCGGCCCTTGCCGGCGTTGGGCTGCTCGGCTCGGCCGCTGTTCTCGGCGCAGGCATTGATGCCGGGTTCTATTTGCTTTCGGCTGGTCTGGCTATTGCCGGTGTCACTGGCGCGGCCCTGCTGCTGAAAGATTGGTACGGATCCGTCGCCGGGCCCGCCGAAGCCAAGGGGCGCATCCGGGACGAAAAAGCCAGCGATAGCCGCTGGGAGCGCAGCGAGACCTCGCAGCTTCTCTCCACCATTCACGATGCCCTCGGCGATATCGCCATCATCCGCGAGCCGGGCGGCAAGATCGTTCAGGCCAATTCGGTATTTTGCCGCCTGACAGGCTGGTTGAAGCCCGAAGGACGGACCTGCGAGGCGCTCGGGATCGACTTCGAACCGGCCCCCGGCTCCAATCACTACCGGGTTCGCATCGTCACGGATGCGGGGACGAAAATATTCGACTGGCACGACGTGATCGCCCGCGAGCCAGCCAGTGGTGCCTTTATGCTTCACAGCATCGCCCGGGATGTCACTGAGGAAAGCCGTATCGCCCGCGAAAGCGAGGAGGCGCGCCGCCGCGCCGAACAGGCGAGCCAGGCGAAGTCACGATTGCTGGCGACCGTCAGCCATGAAATCCGCACGCCACTGTCGGGCATTCTCGGCATGAGCCATCTGATCAGCCAGACGCGGTTGACGAGCGAGCAGAAGAATTACCTCGCCGGCATGCGCCAGTCAGGCCATGCGCTGGTGCAACTGGTTGATGATCTGCTCGATTTTTCCTCGATCGAGGCTGGCCGCTTTCAATTGCGCCCGGCGCCGGAACCGTTGCGCGAAACGATTGAAAGCGTCGTCGAGATGCTGTCGCACCGTGCGCATGAAAAGGGTATCGAGATCGGCGCCACCATTGCCGCGGACGTGCCGGGCCTGATGGATTTCGACGCGGCCCGGCTGCGTCAGGTTCTGTTCAACGTCATTGGCAATGCGGTCAAGTTCACCCATACCGGCGGTGTGCTTGTCAGCGCCGCGCGGGAGCGCGATACGATTATCGTCAGTATTAATGATACCGGGCCCGGCATGAACGCGCGGGAACAGGCTCGGGTGTTCGATGAATTCGAGCAAGCTGGGGCCAGATCCCAGCGTGCCGGCGGCACAGGTCTCGGTCTCGCTATCTCCCGGCGGATCATGGAGGAGTTTGGCGGTTCACTGACGCTCTCCAGCGTTCCCGGGACAGGTAGCACGTTTGAAATCCGCTTCCCCGCCCTGGGGTGTGATCTCGCGAATGCCTCTCTCGCCAGAAAAGACGTGCTGGGAATGTCCCGCGTGCTGGTCATGGCACCGGCTGGCCCTGCCTCGGCCGCGCTCTTTGCGACGATCCGGACGCTCGGCGGTTTCTGCGAACGCGCCGAAACGATAGAAGATGCGCAGGCCGCCGCCGTGCGGGCGCTGTCCACGGGGATGCCACTGACCGACATCATCGTCGATCATCGCCACGCCGCACAGTTTCGCCGGCTTTTGGCGCAGATGCCAAGCCTCGAACAGCAGAAGCTGCGCAAGACCTATCTGATCAATCCGGAAGAACGCAACGGCCGGCAGATCAACCAGATGGATGGTTATCATGCGTGGCTGATCAGGCCGCTGCGGGAAAAATCTCTGGTCGAGGTGCTGCGAGGCCGCATGAAAGGAATGGAAGTGCGTGACGCATTCAACGACAACCGCCCGATGCTGCGCGAGGTCCCCGCGCAGCGGGACAGGCCGGCCGAAGGCGGTCTGCTCTTGGCTGAGGACGATCCGATCAATGCCCTCATGGTGCGTTCTGTTCTGGAGAAAGCCGGCCATACCGTTCGCGTCGTCGATGATTTTGCCGTGCTTGCCCTAACGTTGTTTGATGCGCCAGCCGCTGTCCGTATTGCCCCGGAACTGATCGTCAGCGACCTGAATATGCCCGGCGGCGATGGGCTGTCGATGCTGGAGCGGCTGCGTGAGCACGAGCGTCAGTCCGGCAGCGCGCCCGTCCCGGTCATCATTCTGACCTCCGACACGCAGCTCGATACGCGCCAGAAACTCATGGCTGCCGGAGCAAGCGCGGTGTTGTCCAAACCCGCGGACCCGAAAGCGCTGACCGCTGAAATCGATCGCCTGCTTGCTTCGTGACTTTGACGGTTTTCTTGGGCCTTCGATGTCACTATCCTGTCGCAGAAACATGGTTTAAGCCGGGCAGGATAAAGCGACTAGGATGACGTACGATGACAATCGAAACTCTGGATCTGGTTGTGGTGGCTGAACAGCCGCAGACCCGTGTCCGGGGCGTCAATGCCCCGGCGCATGACATACTCGGACGTATCGGCAATCTCGAGACGCGGCTTGCCCGCAACGCGTCTGAAATCGATGCCGCGCAGGCGGTCCGCTACAAGGTTTTCGTCGAGGAGATGAAGGCGCAAATCCCGCTGGACGCCGATCGCCGCAAACGTGACGCCGATGCGTGGGACCTGGTCTGCGATCACCTTCTGGTGCTCGACACGTCGATCGAGGGTGACCCGGAAGACCAGATCGTCGGAACCTATCGCCTGCTTCGCCAGGACGTCGCGACCCGGACAGGCGGCTTCTATTCGGCTTCGGAGTTTTCGGTCGGCTCGCTTCTCGAGCGGCACCCGGACAAGAAGTTCATGGAGCTTGGCCGCTCCTGCGTCCTGCCGGAATACCGCACCAAGCGCACTGTCGAGCTTTTATGGCAGGGCAATTGGGCCTATGCGTTGAAGTATGGCGTCGACGCCATGTTTGGCTGCGGCTCGTTTCCGGGTGTCATTCCCGAAGAGCACGCGTTGGCGCTGTCTTTCCTGCATCATAACGTGGTCGTTCGTGACGAGTGGGACGTGTCTGCCCGCCCGGAACTCTATCGCACCATGGACCTGATGCCGGTTGAAGCCATCAACATGCGCAAGGCGCTTGCCGCTTTGCCGCCGTTGATCAAGGGTTATATGCGCCTTGGCGCCATGGTCGGGAATGGCGCCGTGGTCGATCACGCGTTCCGCACCACCGATGTGCTGATCGTTTTGCCGATCACCAATATCTCCGGCCGCTACCTGAATTACTATGGTGCCGATGCTGGCCGCTTCGCGAGCTGAAGGCGCCGCTTGGCGTTCTGGAATGCAGTTTACATGCAAGTGAACGTTTTGATCGGGCTTCCAATATTGCGGAACGTGTATTCAGTTGTGTTTTGATCAAGATCGACATGTCGCATAAAAAGAGCCCGCCTCGGGTTTGCCGGGCGGGCTCTTTGTGTTTCAGATGCGCGCTCAGCTATTAGCGTTGTGCGCCGCCAGGGCCGCCATGTTGACGATATCGCTGTCCTTGGCCGACATCGAGACGATCTGGACCGACTTGTCGAGGCCGACGAGCAGGGGGCCGATCACCGTCGATCCACCCAGTTCCTGAAGCATCTTGGTCGAGATCGAAGCCGAGTGGAACGCCGGCATAACCAGCACGTTGGCCGGACCTGACAGGCGGCAGAACGGATACTGCTCCATCACCTTGGCATTCAGCGCCACATCGGCCGCCATCTCGCCATCATACTCGAAATCGACACGGCGCTTGTCGAGCAGCTTGACGGCTTCACGGACTCGTTCCGAGCGCTCTCCCGACGGGTGGCCGAATGTCGAATAGGCCAGAAGCGCCACACGTGGCACGTAGCCGAGACGGCGGGCGAGGCCGGCGGCCTCCTCGGCGATATCGGCCAGTTCATCGGCAGACGGCATATCGTGAACCGCCGTATCGGCAACCAGCACGGTACGGCCACGGCAGAGAGCCAGCGACACGCCGATCACCCGGTGGCCGGGTTTCTGATCGATACAGCGGCGAACGTCCTCAAGTGCCGTGGAATAATTGCGGGTGATGCCCGTCACCATGCCATCGGCGTCGCCGAGTGCCACCATGCAGGCGGCGAAGTGATTGCGGTCGTTGTTGATCAGACGCTGTGCATCGCGGAACAGGTAGCCCTTCCGCTGCAGCCGGGCGTAGAGATAGTCGGTATAGGCACCGGTACGTTTGGAAATGCGGGCGTTGACGAGCTGGATACCCGGCCGGTCGAGATCAATGCCTTCGCGCTCCGCCGTCTGGCGCATCCGGTCTTCGCGGCCGAGCAGCATGGCGGTGCCGAGTTCCTGGTTGGCATAGGAAACCGCCGAGCGCATCATCTGCACCTCTTCGCCTTCGGCAAAGACAATGCGCTTCGGCTGGCGGCGAACACGCTCATAGATGCGCTGCAGTGTCGAGGCGATCGGGTCGCGGCGGGCTGACAGCTGCCGGCCATAGGCGGCCAGATCCGGGATTTGTTTGCGGGCAACGCCGCTGTCCATCGCCGCCTTGGCAACGGCCATCGGGATCGCCGAGATCAGCCGCGGGTCGAACGGGACAGGGATGATATATTGCGGGCCGAAACGCGGACGGTTGCCCTGATAGGCGGCAGCCACGTCGTCCGGCACATCTTCCTTGGCAAGGCTTGCCAGAGCCTGCGCTGCAGCGATCTTCATCTCTTCGTTGATAGTCGAGGCATGTACGTCGAGCGCGCCGCGGAAGATGTAGGGGAAGCCGAGGACGTTGTTGACCTGGTTCGGGTAGTCTGATCGTCCCGTTGCCATGATCGCGTCGTCACGGATGCGGGACACTTCCTCCGGTGTAATTTCCGGATCGGGGTTGGCCATCGCAAAGATGATCGGCCGGTCCGCCATCGAACGGATCATGTCTTCGGAGAAAGCTCCCTTCTGGGAAAGACCGAAGACGACATCCGCGCCATTCATGGCTTCTTCCAGCGTGCGGCGATCGGTCTTGACCGCATGCGCCGATTTCCACTGATTCATGCCTTCCGTGCGGCCCTGGTAGATCACGCCCTTGGTGTCACAGAGTATGATGTTGGCCGGGTTGAAGCCCATCGACTTGATCAGCTCGATACAGGCGATTGCGGCTGCACCTGCACCGTTACAGACGAGCTTGGTCGTCTTGAAATCACGGCCGGTCAGCGTCAGCGCGTTGATCAGGCCGGCGGCGGCGATGATCGCGGTGCCGTGCTGGTCATCGTGGAAGACAGGGATGTCCATGATCTCGCGCAGTTTCTGCTCGATGATGAAACATTCCGGTGCCTTGATGTCCTCAAGATTGATGCCGCCAAAGGACGGGCCGAGGAACCGTACGCAATTGATGAATTCGTCGACATTCTCGGTGTCGACTTCAAGATCGATCGAATCGACATCGGCGAACCGCTTGAAGAGCACGGACTTGCCCTCCATCACCGGCTTGGAGGCGAGTGCGCCAAGATTGCCGAGGCCAAGAATGGCGGTTCCGTTGGAAATGACGGCGACCATGTTGCCGCGGGTCGTGTAGTCATAGGCCTTGGACGGGTCGGCGGCGATGGCCTTGACCGGCACGGCCACACCTGGCGAATAGGCAAGTGACAGGTCGCGCTGCGTCGCCATCGCCTTGGTCGGCGATATCTCCAGCTTTCCGGGTCGCCCCTGCGAATGGAAGTCGAGGGCTTCCTGATCGGTCACGCTGGTCGCGCTGCGACTGGTCTTGTCATTTTCGGCCATGGGTCCTCCAACCTTTTGTGGGCGACGGCTCTCCTTAGCCGCTTTGGTGTTGTCTTCTATAAACGCGCATGGATAGTGTGGCACCACTTTTTTGGAACCAGCATGACTTTTGTAGCAGAGCCAATTATCCGTCCTCCCGAGGTTCTGACCGCCGCCCAGCTGGCGACGGAAGAGAGCCGCGCCACGGCCACGCCGATGATGGAACAGTTCATCGAGATCAAGGCGAACAACCCGGATTCGATCCTGTTTTACCGGATGGGCGATTTTTACGAACTGTTCTTTCAGGACGCGGTTGAGGCGTCGCGGGCGCTTGGGATCACGCTGACGCGGCGCGGCCAGCATCTCGGCCAGGACATCCCGATGTGTGGCGTGCCGGTTCACGCGGCAGACGATTATCTGCAAAAGTTGATTGGTCTCGGCTTCCGTGTCGCTGTCTGCGAGCAGGTCGAGGATCCGGCTGAGGCCAAGAAGCGCGGCGGAAAATCGGTGGTGAAGCGCGATGTCGTGCGTCTCGTTACCCCCGGCACGATCACCGAAGACAAGCTGCTTTCGCCATCGGAATCGAACTACCTGATGGCGCTTGCCCGCATTCGCGGCGGCAATGAGCCTGCCATCGCGCTGGCCTGGATCGATATTTCCACCGGCGTCTTCCGGCTGGCGGAAACCACGGAAACGCGGCTGCTCGCCGATATCCTGCGTATCGAGCCGCGTGAGCTGATCCTCGCCGATACGGTATTCCATGATCCGGAGATGCGCCCGGTCATCGACATTCTCGGCCGAGTCGCGGTGCCGCAGCCGGCCGTGCTGTTCGACAGCGCCACGGCGGAAAACCGCGTCGCCCGCTATTATGGCGTCAAGACGCTTGATGGTTTCGGCAGCTTTTCGCGCGCCGAACTCGCGGCTGCGTCTGCCGCAATTTCCTATGTGGAAAAAACCCAGCTCGCGGAGCGTCCACCGCTGGGCGCGCCGGAGCGCGAAAGTGCCGCCTCGACGCTGTTCATCGATCCGGCAACCCGCACCAATCTCGAACTGGTGAAAACCCAGTCCGGCGATCGCAACGGCACGCTCTTGAAGGCGCTGGACCGTACCGTCACCGGCGGCGGCGCCCGGCTGCTGGCCGAACGGCTGATGTCCCCGCTGACGGATCCGGAGCGCATCAATGCCCGGCTTGATTCCATTAGTGCGCTTGCCGACCAGCCGTCGTTCTGCAGCGATCTGCGCTCCGCCCTGAAACACGTGCCTGACATGCCGCGTGCGCTGTCGCGCCTGTCTCTGGGCCGTGGCGGCCCACGTGATCTCGGCAGCATCCTTGCCGGTTGCCAGTCTGCGGTCGAGGTTGCTGGCCTGCTTAGTCGCGGGGATCTCTCGGAAGAGCTGGGCGGCGCGCTTCTGGCCATCAAGACGCTGCCGCAGGATATGGTCCAGCAGTTGGCAGCCATTCTCGGTGATGAATTGCCGCTGTTGAAGCGTGACGGCGGCTTTTTGCGCGATGGCGCCAGTGCCGAACTCGACGAAATGCGGGCACTGCGTGACCAGTCCCGCCGGGTGATCGCGGGGCTGCAGCTCGACTATGCCGAGGAAACCGGCATCAAGTCGTTGAAGATCAAGTATAACAATGTGCTCGGCTATTTCATCGAAGTGACCCAGGGCAATGCCGGGCCGATGACCGACACACCCGAGGCCAAGGCGCGTTACATCCATCGCCAGACCATGGCCAATGCCATGCGCTTCACCACGACCGAACTCTCCGATCTCGAGACCAAGATCGCCAATGCCGCCGACCGGGCGCTGACCATCGAGCTTGAGGCTTTCGATCGGCTGTCGGCCATGGTGGTGGCGGAGGCTGAAGCCATCAAAGCCGCCGCCCTTGCGCTTGCTGTGGTCGATGTGTCTGCCGGGCTGGCGACGCTGGCCGAGGAGCAGGCCTATTGCCGCCCGCTGGTCGATACATCGAAAATGTTTGCCATCGACGGTGGCCGTCATCCAGTGGTGGAACAGGCGTTGCGCCGCCAGTCCGGCGCCGCATTTGTTGCCAATACCTGTGATCTGTCGCCGCATGACGGCGAGGGCGATGGGGCGATCTGGCTTTTGACCGGTCCCAACATGGGCGGTAAATCGACGTTCCTGCGTCAGAACGCGTTGATCGCCATCATGGCGCAGATGGGGGCCTTCGTGCCTGCAGCATCCGCCCATATCGGTATCGTCGACCGGCTGTTCTCGCGCGTCGGCGCGTCGGACGATCTCGCCCGTGGCCGCTCCACCTTCATGGTCGAGATGGTCGAGACGGCCGCGATTCTCAATCAGGCGACGGACCGCTCGCTGGTCATCCTCGATGAGATCGGCCGTGGCACCGCGACGTTCGACGGCCTGTCGATCGCCTGGGCCTCCGTCGAACATTTGCACGAGGGCAACCGCTGCCGCGGCTTGTTCGCTACACATTTCCACGAGCTGACGGTTCTGTCGGAAAAGCTCGATCGTCTGTCAAATGCCACCATGCGGGTGAAGGAATGGCATGGCGACGTCATCTTCTTGCATGAGGTCGGGCCTGGTGCTGCCGACCGGTCCTACGGCATCCAGGTCGCCCGCCTTGCCGGCTTGCCGGCGTCCGTTGTTTCCCGGGCCAAGGATGTTCTGGCAAAGCTCGAGGACGCCGACCGCAAGAACCCGGCCAGCCAGTTGATCGATGACCTGCCGCTGTTCCAGGTGGCAATCCGCCGCGAGGAACAGGTCAAGGCGGGTCCGTCGAAGGTGGAGGAGGCTTTGAAAAGCCTCAATCCCGATGACATGACGCCACGCGAGGCGATGGATGCGCTTTACGCGCTGAAGAAGCAGCTTGGTAATTCTTGATCGTAAGAGTCTTGTCCATTCTCGGGCAAAAAGGCTATAGCGCATGCACAAGCATGGCTCGCAGAGCCTGCCGGACAGGAAGACGGTCGGCCTTTGATGACCATACATGAGACGTCATTTCCCGATATCCTGAATGTTACGGCACTCAGGGCCAAGTGCAGTTTCATCGCTTCGGCGCATGCGGAACACCGCGACATGATGCGCCAGGCGCTGCTGGCCGCGTTCAAGCAGGCCAATCTGGCCGGCCGTGAAAAGGCGCGTGAACTGCTGCTTCAAGACGGCAGCGGGCTGAAATGCGCCGAGCGGATTTCCTGGCTGCAGGACCAGCTCATCACCCTCCTGCACGACTTCGTCCTGAATGAGGTCTTCGACGCCGCCAATGCCCAGCCTTGGACTCGCATCGCCGTCACTGCCGTCGGCGGTTACGGCCGCGGTACGCTGGCGCCGGGATCCGATATCGATCTTCTCTTCTTGTTGCCGGTCAAGAAGGCGGTCTGGGCCGAGCCTGCCATCGAGTTCATGCTCTATATCCTATGGGATTTGGGCTTCAAGGTCGGCCATGCGACGCGCACCATCGACGAGTGCATCCGGCTGTCGCGCGGCGATATGACCATCCGCACGGCTATCCTCGAAACTCGCTATATCTGCGGTTCGAAGGAGTTGACGGAGGAACTGGAAACCCGCTTCGACGGCGAAATTGTCAAGAATACCGGCCCCGATTTCATCGCCGCCAAACTTGCCGAGCGCGACGAGCGCCACCGCAAGGCCGGTGATACGCGCTATCTGGTCGAGCCGAACGTCAAGGAAGGCAAGGGCGGCCTGCGCGACATCCATACGCTGTTCTGGATCGCTAAATATTTCTACCGGGTGAAGGATTCGGCCGACCTGATCAAGCTCGGCGTCCTGTCGCGCCAGGAATATGCCCTGTTCCAGAAAGCCGACGATTTTCTCTGGGCGGTGCGTTGCCACATGCACTTCCTGACCGGCAAGGCGGAAGAGCGGCTATCCTTCGATATCCAGCGCGAGATTGCCGAAAGCCTCGGTTATCACGATCATCCTGGCTTGACCGCTGTCGAGCGCTTCATGAAGCACTATTTCCTCGTCGCCAAGAGTGTCGGTGATCTCACCCGCATCTTCTGTGCTGCGCTGGAAGACCAGCAGGCCAAGCAGCTTCCGGGGTTTACCGCTGCGCTCAGCCGCTTCACTCACCGCGTCCGTAAGATCGCCGGTACGCTGGAATTCGTCGATGACGGCGGCCGTATTGCGCTTGCAAGTCCGGATATTTTCAAGCGTGACCCGATAAATCTGATCCGCATCTTTCATGTGGCCGATATCAATGGACTGGAGTTCCATCCTGCCGCCCTGAAGCAGGTCACCCGGTCGCTTGGCCTGATCACACCGGCCGTACGCGACAATGAGGAAGCCAACCGGCTGTTCATGTCGATGCTGACCTCGCGCCGCGATCCCGAGTTGATCTTGCGCCGGATGAACGAGGCTGGCGTGCTCGGCCGGTTCATTCCGGAGTTCGGCAAGATCGTCTCGCTGATGCAGTTCAACATGTATCACCACTATACCGTCGATGAGCATCTGCTGCGCGCCGTCGATGTGCTGTCGAGGATCGATCAGGGCCGCGACGAGGAACTGCATCCGCTCGCTTTCAAGCTCATGCCCTCGATCGAAGATCGCACTGCACTGTTCGTTGCCGTTCTTCTGCACGATGTCGCCAAGGGCCGTCCGGAAGACCATTCGACCGCCGGAGCCAAGGTTGCCCGAAAACTTTGCCCGCGCTTCGGCATGACGCCCAAGCAGACCGAAACGGTGGCGTGGCTGATCGAGGAGCATCTCACCATGTCGATGGTGGCGCAGACGCGCGACCTCAACGACCGCAAGACGATCATCGACTTTGCCGAAAAGGTCCAATCGCTCGACCGCCTGAAAATGCTTTTGATCCTGACCATCGCCGACATCCGCGCCGTCGGTCCCGGCGTCTGGAACGGCTGGAAGGGCCAGCTGCTGCGGACGCTGTACTATGAGACCGAACTGCTTCTGTCCGGCGGCTTCTCCGATCTGCCGCGCAAGGAGCGTGCGGCACATGCAGCCGACGTGCTGTTCGATGCCCTGTCCGACTGGAGCCAGAAGGACCGCAAGACCTATACCAAGCTGCATTACCAGCCGTATCTCTTGTCGGTGCCGCTCGAAGACCAGCTGCGCCATGCCCGTTTCATCCGGGAGGCCGACAAGACCGGACGGGCGCTGGCGACGATGGTGCGCACCCACCAGTTCCACGCCATCACTGAAATCACCATCTTGTCACCCGACCATCCGCGGCTACTGGCGGTGATTGCAGGGGCCTGTGCGGCAGCAGGTGCCAATATCGTCGATGCGCAGATTTTCACGACGTCGGACGGCCGGGCGCTGGATACGATCCTGATCACCCGCGAGTTTTCGGTCGATGACGACGAGATGCGCCGTGCTGCGAATATTGGCAAGATGATCGAGGATGTGCTGTCCGGCAAGAAACGCCTGCCGGAAGTGATCGCCAGCCGGACGAAACACCGCAAGCGCAACAAGGCCTTCACGGTGCCGCCCGCCGTCACCATCAGCAACAGCCTGTCGAACAAGTTCACCGTCATCGAGGTCGAATGCCTCGACCGCACCGGCCTGCTTTCGGAAATCACTGCGGTGCTCTCCGACTTGTCGCTCGACATCGCCTCGGCGCATATCACCACTTTCGGCGAGAAGGTCATCGATACGTTCTATGTCACCGACCTTGTCGGCCAGAAGATCACCACGGAAGCCCGGCAGAGCAATATTGTTGCGCGGCTGAAGGCTGTGATGTCGGACGAGGCGGACGAGATGCGCGACCGCATGCCGTCGGGCATGATCGCGCCGCAACACACGCGCTCCGTCACGGGTGCAAAAAAATCCAAGGCAGAATCATGAGCCTCGTCAAGAAATTCATGACCGTCGGTGGCGCCACGCTCGGCAGCCGCATCTTCGGTTTCGCCCGTGAAATGCTGATGGCCGCGGCACTCGGTACTGGCCCGATGGCCGACGTGTTTTATGCGGCGTTCCGGTTCCCCAACCTGTTTCGCCGGCTCTTCGCCGAGGGCGCTTTCAATGCGGCTTTTGTGCCTTTGTTCTCCAAGGAGATCGAAGCCAATGGCACGGATGGTGCCAAACGTTTCTCCGAAGAAGTGTTCGGTGTGCTCTTCACCGTCCTGCTGCTGATCACCATCGCGATGGAACTGTCGATGCCGCTCCTGGTGCGTTTCGTCATCGCGCCGGGCTTCGCCGACGATGCCGAGAAGTCAGCGCTGACCGTGCGCATGGCGATGGTGATGTTCCCCTACCTCATGTGCATGTCGCTGACGGCGATGATGAGCGGCATGCTCAATTCGCTGCATCATTTCTTTGCCGCCGCCGTCGCCCCGATCTTTCTGAACGTGGTGATGATCGGCGCGCTATTCTATGCGCTTTATACCGGCGCCGATCCGCTGACGACCGCCTGGTATCTGTCCTGGGGTGTGCTTGTTGCGGGTGTCCTGCAGCTTGCTGTCGTCTATTTCGGCGTGCTGCATGCCGGCATGAGCATCAAGCTCAAATTCCCTCGTTTCACACCTAACGTCAAACGCCTGCTGATCCTGGCCGTACCTGCTGCGATCACCGGTGGCATTACCCAGATCAATCAGTTGATTGGTCAGGCGATCGCATCGGCGCAGGACGGCGCCATCGCCGCCCTGCAATATGCCGACCGGATCTATCAGTTGCCGCTTGGCGTGGTCGGTATCGCCGTCGGCGTCGTACTGTTGCCGGAACTCTCGCGCGCACTCAAAGGCGGTCATCTGCGCGAGGCCGGAAACCTGCAGAACCGGTCCATCGAATTTGTTCTGTTCCTGACCATTCCGGCTGCCTTTGCGCTGTGGATCCTCTCCGACGAAATCATCCGGGTGCTGTTTGAACGGGGTGCATTCCACGCCGGAAATACCGCCGTTGTCGGTTCGATCCTTGCCATCTACGGCATCGGCCTGCCGGCTTTCGTGCTGATCAAGGCGCTGCAGCCGGGTTTTTACGCGCGCGAAGATACCAAGATGCCGATGCGCTTTTCGGCTATTGCTGTCGTGGTCAATTGTGCTCTGGCAATCACGCTGTTTCCACGCCTCGGCGCTCCGGGCATCGCGGTCGCCGAAGCAACGGCAGGCTGGATCAGCACAGTGCTGCTCTTTGTCACGCTGCTGCGCCGCGGTCATCTGGCTTGGGAATGGGCGCTCGTACGCCGCACGGCGCTGTTGGTTGTCGCCGCGTCGATCATGGGCGGCGTTCTCTATTACCTGCGCAGCGTCTTCGCCGCCTCGCTGGCGTCAGGATCGCCGTTCTGGACGAAGCTGGGGGCGCTTGGAATTCTGATCGGGGTGTCGATGGTCGTCTACTTCGCAGCCGCCTTCCTGATTGGCGGGGCTGATCTCTCGATGATCCGGCGCAATATCAAGCGCAAGGGCGCTGCCAGCGCAACGCCGCCAGAGGATAGTTAAGGCTATAAAGGCTTCAGGCGCGCTTTCCCGAGCGGCGCTTGGCGCTGAGGAAATGACGTTTCGACTTGCCGCAATAGGCCCATTGGCGTTTGGCGCCCGTATCGACATGAACGATACCATTGCAGTAACGGCCGATACCGCCGATGCCCGGCGCCGATCTCGCGGCGGCAAGGATCGCACTTTCCGAAACGCCGGGCACGCGGATATCAGCGGCCTGGCAGAACCGGTGCATCGAGCCGGAACGGTGGGAGCTCGGCCGGTGGCCGGAGGTGACCAGTGGCCGTCGGCCGGTTTTCGCAGCGATATGCGCCAGAATGCCCTCCAGACGCGGTGAAAAGCAGCCGGTTCTGACCGATACGGTCTGCACGGCGTAGGCTGTCGTTCTGCTGTGCACGGGAAGCTTCACTTTCCGCTGTTTGTCGTCCTTGGCTTCGGCGAGGGAAAAACCGGAAACGGCAAGCAGGCACGCGAGTGCGAGCGATAAAAGATTACGCATGACAATCCCCTTGGCATGGCCCGTCAGCGTCCTTCATTGGATCGGAGCACATGCAAATGTCGGTTCGCCGCGCCATCGATGTGCGCAGTACAGCTGAGAGCTCGGCCTAGGAACCTGGTTGTGTTGGCGGATTGGCAAATTCATCCGAATTGCAGCAAATTTATGGAATTTTCTTCTTTTAGCTCTAAATAGCTATGCCGTATTGCCGCCATGTTCATTAATTGAAATTGAACATTAGAGGAAAAAATTCCAATTTGAATCTTTGGATTCAAGGTCTTGGCATTCTCTTCCTCCACCCTGGAGGGAATTTGCCGCAGACACTGGCCGCAATCCTCTTGATCGCAGCTGCGCCTGTGTGCATAAGCCCGCCAACAGCAACAGAGGCCGGGCCCTCCACAAGCCCGAATGAGGACACGATGTCAGAATTCAAGCCGCTCGTTTTTTCCGGCGTTCAGCCGACAGGCAATCTCCACCTCGGCAATTATCTCGGCGCGATCCGCAAATTCGTCGCCCTGCAGGAAAACAATGACTGCATCTATTGCGTCGTCGATCTGCATGCGATCACCGCGCAGCTGGTGCATGAGGACATGCCGGGCCAGATCCGCTCGATTGCCGCCGCCTTCATCGCCTCGGGCATCGATCCGAAGAAACACATCGTCTTCAACCAGTCGGCCGTGCCGCAGCATGCCGAGCTTGCCTGGATCTTCAACTGCGTCGCCCGCATCGGCTGGATGGAACGCATGACCCAGTTCAAGGACAAATCCGGCGGCAAGAATGCCGAACAGATGTCGTTGGGCCTGCTTGCCTATCCGAGCCTGATGGCTGCTGATATTCTCGTTTACCGCGCGACGCACGTGCCTGTCGGTGATGATCAGAAGCAGCACCTGGAACTTGCCCGCGATATCGCGCAGAAGTTCAACATCGATTTCGGCGATCATATCCGCCGGACCGATTACGGTGTCGATATCAAGGTCGGCGAAGAGCCGGTGCATGCCTATTTCCCGATGGTTGAGCCGCTGATCGGCGGCCCGGCGCCGCGCGTCATGTCGTTGCGTGATGGCACCAAGAAGATGTCGAAGTCGGATGCATCCGATCTGTCGCGCATCAACCTGATGGACGATGCCGAGACGATCTCGAAGAAGATCCGCAAGGCCAAGACCGATCCGGACGCCTTGCCAAGCGAGGTCGATGGCCTGAAGGGCCGCCCGGAAGCCGACAATCTCGTCGGTATCTATGCCGCCCTGTCGGACAAGACCAAGGCTGAGGTGCTTTCAGAATTCGGCGGCCAGCAGTTTTCCGTCTTCAAGCCGGCGCTCGTCGATCTCGCGGTCACCGTTCTTGCCCCGATCTCGGGCGAAATGCGCCGCCTGATGGACGACACGACCCATATCGACAGCATCCTGCGCGATGGTGGCGAGCGGGCCAGGGCGCGGGCGGAAGTGACGATGAAACAGGTTCGGGAAATCGTCGGCTTTCTGCAATAATCCGCCGCAAAAGAAACCTTGCAGCCAAAAATATCGGGTGTAAGAGTCGCGTCATGGTTTCAACACGACTCTCAAGACTGGAAGGTCACCGCCGCAAATTCATGGCGGTGATCGACGATACCCCGGAATGCGGCCGCGCCGTTCACTATGCCGGCATGCGCGCTAAAAACTCCAATGGCGGTCTCGTTCTGCTCTATGTCATTGCCGATGCCGACTTCCAGCAATGGCTGGGTGTCGAGGGGATCATGCGGGCGGAAGCCCGGGCCGAGGCCGAGGCAACGCTTGCCAAGATCGCCCAGATGGTGCGCGAAACGATCGGGATCGAGCCGGAAATGGTGATCCGCGAAGGCGGCGCAACGGATCAGATCTACAGCCTGATCGAGGAAGACCGCGACATCGCCATTCTGGTGCTGGCCGCCGGTTCGGCCAAGGATGGCCCAGGTCCACTGGTTTCGTCTATTGCCGGCAAGACAGCCGCATTCCCGATCCCGGTAACTGTCATCCCGGATCTGCTGACGGACGAGGAAATCGATGCGTTGAGCTGAACCTTGCCGCCAAAACAAGGATCAATGGAATTGATCCTTGCGCGGCTGAAACGCTGGCCCACGCATCTTGAAGCAGCCGCCCAAACGGCTTATATTCTTTTGAATAGTTCTAAACAGGCTGGTTGAACGCGATCCCGGCCGACGCGGAGTAAAGACATGTTCATCCAGACCGAAGCCACGCCGAACCCCGCCACGCTGAAATTTCTGCCGGGTAAGGTTGTGATGGAAAACGGCACGGCCGAATTCCGCGACGCGGAAGAAGCCGCAGCCGGTTCGGCGCTGGCCGCGCGCCTGTTCATGATCCCCGGTGTGACCGGCGTCTATTTCGGCTATGATTTCATCACGGTCACCAAGGAAGCGCAGGAATGGCAGCACTTGAAGCCTGCCATCCTCGGCTCGATCATGGAACACTTCATGTCCGGGCAACCGGTCATGGCGGTGCATACGCGCGCTGAAGAAAGTGATCAGGACGGCGAGTTCTTCGAAGAGGGCGACGAGACCATCGTTGCGACCATCAAGGAACTGTTGGAAACCCGCGTTCGCCCGGCTGTCGCCCAGGATGGTGGCGATATCACCTTCAAGGGTTTTCGCGATGGCACTGTCTTCCTCAACATGAAGGGCGCCTGCGCCGGCTGCCCGTCCTCGACGGCAACGCTGAAGCATGGCGTGCAGAACCTGCTGCATCATTTTATTCCTGAAGTGCAGGCGGTCGAAGCCGTCTAAGCGAGCGATTATCCGTGCCGCGACTATCCAGAAAAGTTGAAAAATCATGATCGTCCTGGCCATTGATACGGCTGGGGCGGGCTGTTTTGCAGCCGTCTACGACAGCGATAGCGATACGGTTCTGGCCTCGGCCGGGGCCGATATCGGCCGTGGCCATGCAGAGCAACTCATGGGGTTTATCGACGAGGCGCTCGCCGCTTGTGGCAAGGTGCTTGCCGATATCGGCCGCATCGCGGTGACCATCGGTCCGGGCTCCTTCACCGGCATCCGCGTCGGCGTTGCCGCGGCGCGTGGTTTTGCGCTGGCACTGAACGTGCCGGCCGTTGGTGTTTCAACACTTGCTGCCATTGCCGAAGCTGCCCGGGAAAGGCATCCGGGCCGCGCCATCCTGGCGACGATCGATGCAAAGCGTGACGAGCTTTATTGCCAGAGTTTCGAAGCCGACGGCACGGCGCGTAGCGAAGCGTTGATGCTGGAAATTCCAGACGCCCAAAGGATGTTTGCCGGTTTCGACGGCTTCATCTGCGGCACCGCCGCCCGGCATCTGACAGACAACGTTCCGGAAAGCGCCGCCCAAACGGACCTCACGGATATCCGTCTTGTCGCCCGCCTTGGTGCTGCGGCCGATCCTTCACTGGGCAAGCCGAGCCCGCTCTATCTGCGCGGCCCCGACGTCAAGTCGCAGGCCGGCTTTGCGGTGGCGCGAGCGTAAGATGTCGCTGACCGACTTTTTTGTCCGCAAGCCCGAATTCGAAATCTTTGCCCTGGAAACGGCCGACCTGCCGCAGGCGGCGGCCGTCCATAAATTGCGGTTCACGCATGCCTGGAGCGACGGCGAACTGCATTCGCTGCTGAACCAGGATACCGTTTTCGGCTTCATCGCCCGCCAGAACAATGCCTATACGCGGCCGTTTATCACGCAACCACTTATCGGCGGCTTTGTCCTGTCGCGGGTGGCGGCCGGTGAAGCGGAAATCCTGACGATCGGCGTCGATCCGCGGTTTTCGCGTCTCGGCCTCGGCTGGCGGTTGATGCGGGCGGCATTGCGCGAAGCGCGCGATCAGGCTGCTGAAGCCGTTTTCCTCGAAGTCGATGAGACCAATACTGCCGCGATCGCGCTCTACCGGAAACTCGGATTTTCCAAGGTCGGCGAAAGACGTGCTTATTATCAGGATGTTAACGGCGCCAAAACCGCTGCCCTTGTCATGCGGCTCGATCTTGGTTAGCCGTAGCTGCCTTGAACCGACTGATGTGAAGCGGACCAGGAAGAGAGACGCGCTTGCGCCGCAATGCCGACAGACCAAGCAGAGATCACGATAGACGCAGCACAGTGTCCTTGATGCTGACGCCGGATGGCGTGCCGAGGCGCTGCGCGTGATCAATTGGCTGCGCGTCACGCTGTGCATGACAATTCTCGTTCTGGCGACCGTTGTCATGGCGCCGCTGCAAATCCTGTTTCTGTGGCTGGACACACCGCAACGCCGCACCCTGCCGCGCCTGTGGCATCGCATGGCCTGCCGCCTCGTCGGCATCCGGGTCCGCGTCCATGGCACGCCGGACCGGCAGCGGCCATTGCTGCTGGTATCGAACCATGCCAGCTGGAAGGATATTCTCGTTCTCGGCTCGATCGCCGACGTGGTGTTCGTCGCCAAGTCCGACGTCAAGGCGTGGCCGGTCTTCGGCCTTCTGGCGCGTCTGCAGGCAACGATCTTCGTCGAGCGCGAGCAGAAACGCACCACCGGCAATCAGGTCAACGAGATCGGCAAGCGTCTGGCCGATGGCGAGATCGTTGTTTTGTTTCCCGAAGGCACGACCTCGGATGGCAACCGGCTTCTGGAGATCAAGACGTCGCTGTTCGGTGCCGCTGCCGCCGCCGTTCCGATGTCGCCGACGGGTGCCGTCCATGTCCAACCTTTGGCCATTGCCTATACCGGCATTCACGGCATGCCGATGGGCCGCTATCACCGGCCGGTCGCCGCCTGGCCGGGCGATATCGCGCTGGCGCCGCATCTGCTCGGTATCCTCTACGAGGGCGCCGTCGATGTCGACGTGATCTACGGCGAGCAGATCACCTATACGGCAGAGAGCAACCGCAAGGTCGTCAGCCGCCAGGTGGAGAAGAGCATTCGCGAGATGCTGGCTCTCAAGCTGCGTGGCCGCTGAGGCTGTCGTGGCCAAGGGAAAGGGCTTCAATTTTGGCCCTTGATGCTCTATGGAACCGGGCATGACACAGGAAATCGCCGTTTTATCCGCAAAGCCCGATGTGGCTCTTGAGAGCTCAGCCGTCCGCAAGGTCTTCGTGAAGACCTACGGCTGTCAGATGAACGTCTACGATTCCGACCGGATGACCGATGCGCTGGCCAAGGATGGCTATGTCGCAACCGATGTCATGGAGGACGCCGATCTCGTCCTGTTGAACACCTGTCATATCCGTGAGAAAGCCGCTGAGAAGGTTTACTCGGCGCTTGGGCGGCTGCGTGACTTGAAGAAGAAAAAGGCCGGCGAAGGCCGCGAAATGATGATCGGCGTTGCCGGTTGCGTCGCGCAGGCCGAAGGCGACGAAATCTTGCGCCGGGCACCCGCCGTCGATCTCGTCATCGGGCCGCAGACCTACCACCGGCTTCCCGAGGCGCTTCAGCGCGTCAAACGTGGCGAGCGGGTGCTGGAAACCGATTACGCCATCGAGGACAAGTTCGAGCACTTGCCGGCACCCGACAAGGCCAAGACAAAGGCGAGGGGCGTCACCGCGTTCCTCACGGTTCAGGAAGGCTGTGACAAGTTCTGTACCTTCTGCGTCGTGCCTTACACGCGTGGCTCCGAAGTCTCCCGGCCGGTTGCCCAGATCGTTGCCGAAGCACAGAAACTGGTCGATGCTGGCGTGCGCGAAATCACTCTGCTCGGCCAGAACGTCAATGCCTGGCATGGCGTTGGCGCCAACGGCGAAAAATGGGGTCTCGGCGACCTCCTGCATCGCCTGACGCAGATCGAAGGTCTTTCCCGCCTGCGGTATACCACCAGCCATCCGCGCGACATGGATGACAGCCTGATCGACGCCCATCGTGATCTGCCGCAACTGATGCCCTATCTGCACCTGCCGATCCAGTCCGGCTCCAACCGCATCCTGAAGGCGATGAACCGGCGGCACACGACGGCCGAATACATCGCGCTGATCGCCCGCATCAAGGCGGCCCGGCCCGATCTCGCGCTCTCTGGCGATTTCATCGTCGGCTTCCCCGGCGAAACCGACGAGGATTTCGAGGACACGCTGCGCCTGGTTGAAACCGTTGGTTATGCACAGGCATTTTCATTCAAGTATTCGACCCGCCCCGGAACGCCCGGCGCCGATCTTGGAGACCAGGTGCCGGAAGACGTAAAAGCCAAACGCTTGGAAAGATTGCAGGCTTTGTTGCTAAAACAGCAAAACGAGTTTGCTCAAGCCTGTATCGGCAAGACGATCGACCTGCTTCTGGAGAAGCCGGGCCGCATGCCGGGCCAGCTGATCGGCCGCTCGCCCTGGCTGCAGTCCGTGAATGTTGATGCAAACGCATCGCAAATCGGTGACATTGTTTCTGTACGAATCACTGGTGCGGGGCCTAACAGTCTGTTTGCCGAAGTGGTAAGCTGAAGGACCGCTAACTCAAGGAGCCTGACCGCTTGAACGGACACGAATTGGTTTCATCTTCGCCGCGCCAGTCGAAAACATCCGCGACAGACGTCAATCACTTCGTGCTCACATTTGAGAACAACCGGTTCGCCAGCGAGTTGTTTGGCCAGTTCGACCAGAATCTCAAATTGATTGAGCAGCGCCTGCATATCGATGCACGGCCGCGGGGCAATTCCGTCGCGATCTCCGGTGAAGTCGTCGCCACCAATCAGGCCCGCCGGGCGCTCGATTATCTCTACGGGCGCCTGCAGAATGGCAGCACCGTTGAACCCTCCGATGTCGAAGGCGCCATCCGCATGGCGGTCGCTGCCGATGACCAGCTCCAGTTGCCGACCATGGAAAAGAAAGCCAAGCTGAACCTCGCGCAGATTTCGACGCGCAAGAAGACTGTTGCGGCCCGCACGCCGACGCAGGACGCCTATATGCGCGCGCTGGAGCGGTCCGAATTGGTGTTCGGCGTCGGCCCGGCCGGTACCGGCAAGACCTATCTTGCCGTTGCGCATGCTGCCCAGCTTCTCGAGCGCGGCGCGGTCGATCGCATCGTGCTGTCGCGCCCTGCCGTGGAGGCCGGCGAACGCCTCGGCTTCCTGCCGGGTGACATGAAGGACAAGGTCGATCCGTATCTGCGGCCGCTATACGACGCGCTCTATGACATGATGCCCGGCGACAAGGTCGAGCGGGCAATCACTGCTGGCGTCATCGAAATCGCCCCGCTCGCCTTCATGCGCGGACGTACGCTCGCCAATGCCGCCGTCATTCTCGACGAGGCACAGAACACCACGACGATGCAGATGAAGATGTTTTTGACGCGTCTCGGCGAAAACGGCCGGATGATCGTCACGGGCGATCCAAGCCAAGTCGACCTGCCGCGTGGCGTCAAGTCCGGCCTGGTCGAGGCCCTGCAGATCCTCAAAGGCGTTGAAGGCGTATCGGTTGTCCGCTTCAAGGATGTCGATGTTGTCCGCCATCCGATGGTTGCCCGTATCGTCCGTGCCTATGAGGCAACGACGGCAGTGCATGACGAAAGCGAGCAGGGCGACCGCTAAGGCGGAAGCAAGCCAATCATGACGAGCCTTGATATCCAGATCAGCGTCGAGGAAGGCCCATGGCCTTCCGAAGCGGAACTTGCGTCTCTCAGTGAACGTGTGCTTGGCGCGAGCGCCGATTTCCTGAAGCGTGAAGAAAAACAGCCATTTCCCAAAATGCCGCCGGAAGTGTCGCTAGTGTTTACCGATGATGCCTCCATCCGGGAAATCAACGCAGAATGGCGCAGCCAGGATAAACCGACCAATGTCCTGTCGTTTCCCGCCTTCCCGGTGACGCCGGGCAAGATGCCGGGTCCGATGCTCGGCGATATCATCCTTGCCCATGAGACGCTGGTGCGCGAGGCCGATGATCTCGGCAAGCCTTTCGATGAGCACCTGACCCACCTCCTGGTGCATGGATTCCTGCATCTTTTCGGTTATGATCATATCGATGAGAGTGACGCCGAAAGAATGGAGGACCTTGAGACTCGCATTTTGGCCGGTCTTGGTTTATCTGATCCCTATGGGGACAGTGATCCCGTTTGATAGTTTGGAACAATGAGCGATTTTAGAGCGCAGCCGGCAGCGGCTGTTAGAGACGAGGCGGAAGCCTCCAGTCAGGACGAGGCGGGCAGTAGTAGCACCGCCCCCAAACCTGAGAACGGCAAGTCAGGCTCCTCCTTCTGGAGCCGTGCAGCCCGGATCTGGCGTGCGGGCAATGCCTCCAGCCTTCGTGAAGATCTTACCGACGCGTTGATGACAGGGGCTGCGGATGGCGATACGGCGTTTTCGCCGGCCGAACGCGCCATGCTCAACAACATCCTGCGGTTCCGCGAAGTCCGCGTCGAGGATGTCATGGTTCCGCGCGCCGATATCGAGGCCGTGGATCTCAGCATCACCATCGGTGAACTGATGGTGATCTTCGAGGAATCCGGCCGCTCGCGCATGCCGGTCTATAGCGAAAGCCTCGACGACCCGCGCGGCATGGTTCATATCCGCGACCTGCTTTCCTATGTGACCAAGCAGGCCCGCAACAAACGGCGCACCGGCAGCCGTTCTTCTGCGAGTGCTGCGGCAACCACGGCTGAAAAATCCGAAAAGCCGGTTCGCCAGCCCAAGCCGAGTTTCGATCTCGGCCGCATCGACCTGTCTAAGACCGTCGAAGAGGCCGGCATCATCCGCCAGGTCCTGTTCGTGCCGCCGTCCATGCACGCCTCGGACCTGATGCAGCGCATGCAGGCCGCCCGCATCCAGATGGCATTGGTGATCGATGAGTACGGCGGAACCGATGGCCTCGCCTCGCTCGAGGATATCGTCGAAATGGTTGTCGGTGATATCGAAGATGAGCATGACGACGAAGAAGTCATGTTTGCCAAGACGTCCGACGACGTTTTTGTTGCCGATGCCCGCGTTGAACTGGAAGAGATCGCCGCAGCGATCGGCCCGGATTTCGACGTGCGCGAGCAGCTTGAGGATGTCGATACGCTCGGCGGTCTGGTCTTTGCCTCGCTCGGCCGCATCCCGGCTCGGGGTGAGGTGGTCCAGGCTATCCCCGGCTTCGAATTCCAGGTTCTGGATGCCGATCCGCGCCGGGTGAAGCGCGTGCGGATCGTCCGCAAGCGCCCGCCCGCCCGCCGTCGTCCAGCAAAGGGCGAAGAGGAGGTGCCTTTCGAGGCCGCTCCAGCCGATGCGCCGGAGAAATCGCTGCGCGAAACCGGCTAAGCCTCCTGCTTTGAACGCTTAAACAGCGTTTCCAGGCACGACAAGCCGCCGCTTTTTTGGAACACTGCCCCACGTTGATTCGGATTGACGGTCACTGCGCGCGTTGTTTGCCGCGCCGGTGGCCGGGTGGCGGTTTGCGCCGATTGGGGGAAGTGAATGGAGTGGCTTGCGGGCAGGATCATGCTGTTGTCGGGAGCCCGCCGGGCACTTGTCGCCTTCGTCGCCGGTTTGATTGCGGTTTTCGCCTTGCCGCCCTTCGGCATTTTCGCAGCACCGTTTCTGTCTTTTCCGATTCTTGTCTGGCTGCTCGATGGTGCTTCGGGCAATCCCGGTCACGGTGTGCTCAGGCGCGGCTTTCCGGCATTCTGGATCGGCTGGTGTTTTGGTTTCGGCTACTTCCTCGGTGGCCTCTGGTGGCTGGGCAACGCGCTGCTCGTCGAGGCTGATGATTTTGCCTGGGCAGTGCCATTGGCCGTGCTCGGTGTGCCGGCGTTCCTCGCCTTGTTTTATGCCTTGGCAACCGCAGTCGCCCGCATCCTCTGGTCGGACGGCCTTGGCCGGATTGCGGCGCTCGCTTTTGCTTTCGGGCTTTTCGAGTGGCTGCGCAGCTTTGTCCTCACCGGGTTTCCCTGGAACGCGATCGGCTATGCGGCCATGCCGGTTCCGCTGATGATGCAGTCTGCCGCCGTGATCGGACTGGCAGGCGTCAACATGCTGGCGGTCTTCGTCTTCGCAGCACCCGCGCTCATCGGTACGCGCAAGGGGTTGCGCGTGGGATTGAGTCTTGCTGTTTTGCTGGTTGCGGCACATTTCGGTTACGGCTTCTACCGGCTGGCGCAGCCCTTGCCGCCGCCCGCCGATCCTGCTTTGACGATCCGGCTTGTCCAGCCTTTGATCGATCAGTCGAAGAAGATCGATGACAACGAGCGGATGGCGATCTTTGAAGAGCATCTGGAGCTGACGCAGGCGCCTCCCGCCGATGGCGGCAAACGGCCTGATATTGTCGTTTGGCCGGAAACCGCGGTCCCGTTCATCCTGACCGAGAATCCCGATGCGCTGCTGAGGATTTCAGATGTGTTGCAAGATGGCCAACTGCTCATCGCCGGCGCGGTGCGGGCTGAAGCCAGCGGCGCCGGCCAGCCACCGCGCTACTATAATTCGATCTATGTGATTGACGATCGCGGCCAGATCGTCGGCGCGTCCGACAAGGTCCATCTTGTTCCGTTTGGGGAATACCTGCCGCTGGAAAGCCTCCTCTCTGCCGCGGGGCTGGATACGGTCGCGATGCCTGGCGGCTTTTCCGCCGCGGCGACACGCACGCTGCTGACGTTGCCAGGTGGCAAGACGCTCTATCCGCTGATCTGCTATGAGGCTATTTTTCCTGGCGAAATCGGCATGGATGCGCTCCAGGGCGACGCGCTGCTGAACCTCACCAATGATGCATGGTTCGGCAATACACCCGGCCCCTATCAGCATTTCCAGCAGGCCCGGCTGCGCTCCGTGGAGACGGGTTTGCCGCTCATCCGCGATGCCAACACCGGTATTTCGGCTGTTATCAATGGGCGTGGAGAGATAGTCACCGGCTTTCCGTTCGGAACAAAAGGCTTTGTAGACACAATTTTGCCGGGAAAACATGTATTGCTAATGAGCCCTGAGGCGCAAGAAAGGAGCGCAATCCTGATTGCGCTCCTTCTCTTCGGTTTGGCCGTTATTTCCCGCGCAAGTTTTATTCTGCGAGAGAATTGACCAAAAACCCCTAAAATTGCATAGTGGCATTTACCATCGATCTTCACCTATGTTCGGGGGGTTTCCGCCCCGGCTGCACAACGTATCGTGTAGTCTGCTCTCGGCAAGTGTCCAGGTTATGGAGCAACTGCAACTTCGCTTATTAGGAAACCGTTATGATAGAAAACAAGAAGAAGCCGAACCCTATCGACATTCATGTCGGTAGCCGGATTCGTCTTCGCCGCACCATGCTGGGCATGAGCCAGGAGAAGCTCGGAGAGAGCCTCGGGATCACCTTCCAGCAGATCCAGAAATATGAAAAAGGTACGAACCGGGTCGGCGCCAGCCGCCTTCAGAACATTTCAAGCATCTTGAATGTTCCGGTCTCCTTCTTTTTCGAAGATGCACCGGGCGATGCCTCAACCGGTCCGTCTGGCATGGCAGAAGCCTCAAGCTCGAACTACGTGGTCGATTTCCTGTCGTCCTCGGAAGGTCTCCAGCTCAACCGCGCATTCGTCAAGATTGGCGATCCCAAGGTGCGCCGCAAGCTTGTAGACCTCGTCAAGGCCTTGGCCGCAGAAGCGGAAGCCGAATAAATCTGCCCGCAGACATGGCATGAAAAAAAGCGGCCGGACAGTGCCGCTTTTTTTGTGTTCTGATCCAGGGCGGGACTGTCGCCCTCACAGTGGCAGAATGCCGAGATGCGGCATTAAAGCATCAAAAGCCCGGAAAAACGTTCCCTTCTGGCGGATATAAAGATATATTTATGTCCTTGTGTGCTTGTCATTTCGTGGCAAAATCACTAACACGTCTGAAGCATTTTTTCTTTGAGGGGACTTCCCGCATGCGCGCTAATTACCTGTTTACGAGTGAATCCGTGGCAGAAGGTCATCCAGACAAGGTCTGTGACCGGATCTCCGATGAAATTGTCGATCTTGTGTATCGTGAAGCCGCAAAAACCGGCGTTGATCCCTGGGGTGTCCGCATCGCCTGCGAAACGCTGGCAACCACCAACCGGGTGATTATTGCCGGTGAAGTCCGGGTGCCGGACACGCTTTTGAAGAAAGACAAGGATGGCAACGTCCTGAAGGACGCCGCTGGTCATCCGGTCATCAACCCGTCGAAGTTCAAGACCGCAGCCCGCAAGGCGATCCGTGAAATCGGTTACGAACAGGCTGGTTTCCACTGGAAGACCGCCAAGATCGACGTGCTGCTTCATCCGCAGTCGGCCGACATCGCCCAGGGCGTTGACAATGCCGCCGACAAGCAGGGCGACGAAGGTGCCGGCGACCAGGGCATCATGTTCGGTTACGCCTGCAAGGAAACGGCAGAACTGATGCCGGCGCCGATCTATTATTCGCATCGTATTCTTGATCTTCTGGCCGCCGCCCGCAAGAAGGGCGCTGATGAGGCTGGCCGTCTTGGCCCCGACGCCAAGAGCCAGGTCACTGTCCGCTATATCGACGGCAAGCCGTCGGAAGTCACGTCGATCGTCCTGTCGACCCAGCATCTTGATGAGGCCTGGGATTCGGCCAAGGTGCGCTCCGTCGTCGAGCCCTATATCCGCGAAGCGCTGCACGACATCGAGATTGCCGACGATTGCGCCTGGTACATCAACCCGACTGGCAAGTTCGTCATCGGTGGTCCGGATGGCGACGCAGGCCTGACCGGTCGCAAGATCATCGTCGACACCTATGGCGGTGCTGCCCCGCATGGTGGCGGTGCGTTCTCCGGCAAGGACACGACCAAGGTTGACCGTTCGGCTGCCTATGCTGCGCGCTACCTCGCCAAGAACGTCGTGGCCGCTGGCCTGGCAGACCGTTGCACGATCCAGATCGCCTATGCGATCGGTGTCGCTCAGCCGCTGTCGATCTATGTCGACCTGCATGGCACCGGCAAGGTCACGGAAGACCAGGTCGAAGGCGCGATCCGCAAGACGATGGATCTGTCCCCGTCGGGCATCCGCCGTCATCTCGACCTCAACAAGCCGATCTATGCCAAGACCTCGGCTTACGGCCATTTCGGCCGCAAGGCCGGCCGCGACGGCTCCTTCTCCTGGGAAAAGCTCGATCTCGTCAAGCCGCTCAAGGATGCTTTGAAGGAAGAAGCGCTGAAGGCCGCCTGATCAGGCTCTTTACGGACCTGCCGATAAAACTGTAAAGCGGATGTTTCCTGACGGAGACATCCGCTTTTATCGTGAAAGACCATTGCCATGACCGAACAGCACCGCAGCCGCTCGACCGAAGCCTTCTTCGGCCGCCGCAAGGGCAAACCGTTGCGCGCGCTGCAGGCGACGCATCTTGATACGGTCCTGCCCTTGCTTCGGCTGGATTTGGCATCGCCAGCACCGGTGGATGTCAAGACGCTGTTCAAGCATCCTGTCGAACGCGTGCGGCTGGAGATCGGCTTTGGTGGTGGTGAGCATTTGATTCACCGTGCCGTCGAAGACCCGTCGACAGGCTTTATTGGTGTCGAACCCTTCGTCAATTCCATGGCAAAGCTGGTCGGCTATATCGAGGAGCGTGGCGCGAAGAATATTCGCCTGCATGATGATGATGCAACGCAGGTGCTGGATTGGCTGCCGGAAAATTCAATCGATCAGATCGATCTTCTCTATCCGGATCCATGGCCGAAGCGGAAGCACTGGAAGCGCCGCTTCGTCTCTCCGGTCAATCTCGATCGGTTCGCTCGCGTGCTGAAACCCGGTGGCATTTTCTGCTTCGCCTCGGATATCGACACCTATGTCAACTGGACGCTCGAACATTGCCGTAATCACGCGGCGTTCGAATGGACGGCGGAAAATGCCTCGGACTGGCTGACGCCCTATGCCGGCTGGCCGAGCACACGCTACGAGGCCAAGGCGCGCCGGGAAGGCCGCAAGTCCGCTTATCTGACATTCCGGCGCGTCTAGGCCGGAATGTCATGTCAGTCTGTGGGTCTTAATGCAGGCTGACAGTGCGCAGGTCGTCTTCTGCGGCCTTGAAGAAGGTGCTGGAACGGTTGTCGGTCAAAAGGATCGGCGTGCCGTCGGCGCCGAACAGGGCCCACAGGTCAAGATCAGGGTCCATATTGGGCGCTTCCGGAAAAACGCGCGACACTTCGTCCGAGCGCATCTTGCGGATATAGCCAACCTCACCGGCGCCGAGATGGGCCAGGTCGTTTTTCGACAGATGTGAGCTGACGTGTTTCAATCCCATGAGTCGTACTCCGTGGCTTTGCGGGTTTCATCGCCGGGAAAGGCGAAGAAACTCGCAACACATTGATTTTCCTGTACGAAGTTCGGGGCCATTGGGAGCGGCCGGGTCCTAGGTGCAGCCAGCATGAACTGCCGGTTATCCTACTCTGGGACCAAAATATTAATTTTCTTTACCATACGGACAGGTTCCGGACGAATGAGGTCGACCGACAGCAGGCCGTTCTTCAGCTCCGCCTTGGAAACCTGCATTCCCTCAGCCAAAACGAACATCCGCTGGAACTGGCGGGCTGCAATGCCACGGTGCAGATAGTCGCGTTCACCGGTCTCTGACTGGCGTCCGCGGATGATCAGCTGGTTTTCCTCGGTCGTGACGTCGAGGTCGTCTTCTGAAAAACCGGCGACAGCCAGGGTGATTCGCAGGCTGTCCGGCTCATTGACCGACTCGTCCCGGCGCACCCGCTCGATATTGTAGGGAGGGTAACCGTCATTGCCCTTGGCGATGCGCTCCAGGGTCTTTTCCATCGCATCGAAACCGAGCAGAAGCGGGCTCGTGAAGGGCGTGATCCGGGTCATGTCTAGTCCTTGCAGCTCAAGCGACCGTTTTGACGGACCTGCGAGGCAGCATCCGCGAGGCCTCAATATGGTAGCTGTGCGTAGCGAGTGCAAGGCGCTTGCACTGCGCCAACAGGCAAATCATAGTCCCGCTCGCTGATTTGGAGGAGACCTGCATGGCCGAGCCGAGAAAGATTATCATCGATACCGATCCGGGGCAGGACGATGCCGCCGCGATCATGCTGGCGCTCGGCAGCCCTGGTGAGCTTGATGTGCTGGGCATTACGGCGGTCGCCGGCAATGTCCCGGTGGCGCTCACCTCGCGCAACATCCGGGTGATCTGTGAACTCTGCAATCGCCGTGACGTCAAGGTCTATGCGGGTGCTGACAAGCCTCTGGTTCGTCAACTGGTGACGGCGGAGCACGTGCACGGCAAGACCGGCCTGGATGGCCCGGTGGTCGAAGAGCCGACCATGCCGATGCAGACACAGCACGCCGTCGATTTCATCATCGAGACCCTGCTGGCCGAAGACGTGGGAACCGTGACGCTCTGCACCTTGGGTGCGCTCACCAACATCGCGCTGGCGCTCAACAAGGCACCGCAGATTGCCCCGCGAGTCCGTGAAATCGTCATGATGGGCGGCGGCTTCTTCGAGGGCGGTAACATCACGCCGGCGGCCGAATTCAATATCTATGTCGACCCGGATGCCGCCGATATCGTCTTCAAGTCCGGCATCCCGATCGTGATGATGCCGCTTGATGTCACCCACCGGGTGCTGACCTACAAGACCCGCGTTGAAAAGATCAAGGCGATCGGCTCGGCGGCCGCCGTTGCCATGGCCGAAATGCTGGAATTCTTCGAGCGCTTCGATATCGAAAAATACGGTTCCGATGGCGGCCCGCTGCACGATCCGACCGTCATCGCCTATCTCCTGCGCCCGGAGCTGTTCAAGGGCCGCGATTGCAATGTCGAGATCGAAACCAAGTCGGAGCTGACCGTTGGCATGACAGTCGTGGATTGGTGGCAGGTGACCGGCCGCAAGCACAACGCCAAGGTCATGCGCGAAGTCGACGATCAGGGTTTCTTCGATCTTCTGACGGAACGTCTGGCCCGTCTCTGATCGGCAGCATCAACATGAAACAAAAACGGCGCCGCAAGGGCGCCGTTTCTCGTTGGTGATCCGTGTGGCTCAGAATTCTTCCCAGTTGTCCTGGGCAAGAGCCGTGTTGCCGGAAACCTGCGGCACGGCCCGTGGCGCTGGAGCACTGTAGCGGGACGGTGCGGTCTTGGCCGGCGCGCTGTAGCTCGCAGTGGATGGCTTGGCAGGGGTGCGCATCTTGTCTGCCGTGCTGCGCAGCATGTCAGCCGAAGACAGGTTCTGACGGGCGACATGGAAGCGGGAGACCAGCGTGCTCAGCGCGCGGGCTTCCTCGTTCAATGCCATGCTGGCGGCGGTGGTTTCTTCCACCATCGCAGCGTTCTGCTGGGTCACCTGGTCCATCTGGTTGACCGCCGTGTTGATCTCCTTCAGGCCAACGGCCTGCTCGGAAGCCGAACCGGAGATCTGGCGGATCAGGCCATTGATCTGCACCACCTGATCGGCGATCTTCTGCAGCGCGCCACCGGCGCGGCCAACGAGATCGACACCATCCCGAACCTGGCCAGCCGAGGTGTTGATCAATGTCTTGATCTCCTTGGCGGCATTGGCCGAACGTTGTGCCAGTTCACGCACTTCCTGCGCAACGACAGCAAATCCCTTGCCGGCATCGCCAGCGCGGGCAGCTTCGACACCGGCGTTGAGCGCCAGCAGGTTGGTCTGGAAGGCGATTTCGTCGATGACGCCGATGATGCGGCTGACTTCGCCTGACGACTGTTCGATGCCCTTCATCGCGGCAATCGCCTTCTGTACCACTTCGCCGGACTGTTCGGCATCCGTGCTGGCGGTCTCGACGGACTTTGCCGCGACCTTGGCGTTGTCGGCGCTGGCATTGACCTGCGAAGTCAGCTGATCGAGCGCTGCCGCCGTTTCTTCCAGGCTTGCGGCCTGCTGCTCTGTGCGGTGCGACAGATCATTGGCAGCATTGCTGATTTCGCTGGTGCCGGTGCTAATGTTGACGACCGAGCTGTTGACCGTCTGGATCGTCTCTTCGAGGCTATCCATGGCGGAGTTGAAGTCAGTCTTCAGCTGGGCATATTCGCCCGGGAAATCGTCGGTGATGCGGTAGGCGAGGTCACCGGAAGAAAGCTGCGACAGGCCCTTGGCGAGCTTGGCGACAATCTCGCGCTGGGTTGCGTTCGACTGGGCGCGTTCGGCTTCGGACTGGTTACGCTGCTGCTCGGACGACTGACGCTCCTGTTGCGCTTCGGCCTCCAGGCGCTTGGTATCGGCGAGGCGATGACGGAAACCTTCCAGCGCCTTGGCGACGGAACCGGTTTCGTCGGTACGGTCCTGACCGGACACGGCGTTGGAGTAGACACCCTTGCTGAGGTTCTCGACATCGCTGACCAGCCCTGCAAGCGGCTTCTGGACGAAGCTGCGAACGGAAAGGTAGAGGCCGAGAAGCACGGCGCCAAGAACGATCAGGCCACCGATGATCATCATGTAGGTCTGATCGACGACCGGCGCGTTGATGGCACTCTGTGGTACGTCAACGAGGACCACCCAGGTCGTGTTCACATCGGGCAGGCTGAAGGGATAGACCACCCGTTCGAAGGTCTCGTTACCGTCATAGGTCAGATCATGGATCATACCCGGCTGTGCGGTGGACAGGGCATTCTTGACGATATCTGCACCAACACCGTCATATTCCTTCATCAGCAGGTCCGGGATCGGGGCGACCAGCCATTTGCCCGTCTGCGAGAGAAGCGTCACGCGGCCGGTGCCGAAGGGGCGGATATCCTTGACCTTGTTCGCAAGCGAGGAGAGGGAAACATCGACGCCGCTGGCGCCGATCAGCTTGCCGTTGGAGATGACCGGATAGGCGATCGAGGACATCGAATTGTTGTCGCCCGTCGTGCTTTCGGTATAGGGCGGCGACATGGCGCCCTTGAGGCTCTTGGCCGCCAGCGCATACCAGTCGGCCGAGTAGTCGGAATCGAAGGTCGAGAAGGTGATGCCGGTCTTGCTCTTGGTCCAGTAGGGGTTAAGCGTACCGTCCTTGCTGGCGCCGAATTCCTTCTGGCCTGCAAAGTCCTTGGATTTGCCATCGAAAGCATTCGGCTCCTCGGCAAACCAGCTACCGAAAGCGAATGCATTCTTCTCGACATTGGCTTTCAGCAAATCGACGACAGCCTTGCGATCGAGATAGCCACCTTCCTGGCCGCGGCTGATGATCCCGGCTGTTGAGCGGGCAGCGCCCGCCAGTTCGGCAATGTTGCTGGCAATGTCGGATGCGATGGATTTCGCCTCGGTACGCGCTTGGTCGAGAACCAGCGTTTCAACACGGTCCTGCGTCTGGGAGATGAGCACGTAATTTGAAGCAAGAAGGACGAGCGCAATGGTGCCGCCCGTGACCGCGATAAGCTTGGTCGCTAGCGATTTGGCCTGGAACTTGAACATGAATGTCCCCGCATGGTGAGAGGTCCGCGGGTTGAAGCCGCGGAATGACGCGATCTTTGGGTGGGAGATGCCCCCTCATGGAGCGCCGGATGCCAACCGGCATCGTTGGGCTGCCCATGATCTTGGGAAGACAGCCCTTTCAGGTGTTTGATAACGTGGTATTTATTAAAATTAGAACAACGTTGGAGACCGAAATCCCGTAGTTTTCACGGGATTTCCTCCGCAGTGCCGTGGCGGCGACGTCGGCTGTTCTGATTGCGCGGAAGCGCTCTGCCGGCCGCAGCCGCTCAGATTTTTGCGTCGACCTCGGCGGCCAAGGGGATGGCTGGCTGAGCACCCGGATTGAGGCAGGCAAGCGAACCGGCAACGGCCGCGCGCCGCAAGGCTGCATCGAAATCAAGACCGGCATCGAGGCTGGCGGCGAGATAGCCACAGAACGTGTCTCCGGCGCCGACGGTATCGACCGGCTCAATCTTCAGGCCCTTGGCACGATGGACGTTGCCGCCCCGCACCGCAACAACGCCCTCGGCGCCCAGCGTCACGATGACGGTCTGGCTTGTTTCCCGCGACAGAGCCTGCATGGCGTCTTCACGCTCGGCTGCTGAAAGGCCTTCGCGTCCGGCAAGCAGCTCGAATTCCGTCTCGTTGGCAACGACGATATCCGCCATACGGCCAAGCCGGGCGGCATCTGCAGTCAAAGGCGCGATGTTGATGATCGAGGTGATGCCCTTGCTCTTTGCCGCAGCAAGCGCCTTCTCCACCGATGCTGGCGGGATTTCCAGCTGCAGCATCAGCGTATCGCCGGCGCCCATCGTCTCGACGGCGGACTGTGCATCGCCAGCGCTGACCGTGCCATTGGCGCTGGCCACCACGACGATGACATTTTCACCGTCGCCACCGACAAGAATATGTGCGGTGCCGGTCGGCTCGCTTACGGTTTTCGTCAGCGACAAGTCGGTGCCTGCCTGTTTCAGGAGGGCCAGCGCGCCATCGGCAAAGCTGTCCGATCCGACTGCGCCCGCCATGCGGACGCTGGCTCCCGCCCGCCGCGCTGCCAGGGCCTGGTTGGCACCCTTGCCGCCTGCGGCGGTGGTGAAGCCGGTGCCGGTCACCGTTTCACCGGGCTTTGGCAGGCGTGCGGTGGTGGCGATCAGGTCCATGTTGATGGAACCGAAAACTGTAATCATCTGAAGTCTCTCCCGGGGCAGTCGATTTTCGCGGGACAGTGCCCGACAGGGTCAGTCCTCGTCAACCACCCGCAGCTTCAATTGCCCCATGCGCGCATCGAAGGATTTCTGATCGGGCTTGCCGTCAGGCATCGCCCCCGATGTTGCCAGGTCCAGTGCCTCGATGCGCGTGCCACGCTTCTTCAGCTTTTCCGAGGAAACCAGAATGTCGTCGACATCCTTTTGGGTGGTGAGGAAATGGCCATGCAGCTTGCGCACCCGGTCGTCGAGGCGGGTCAGGTCTTCCATCAGCCGGATTACCTCGCCCTGGATCAGATGTGCCTGCTCCCGCATCCTGGCATCCCTGAGAATGGCCTGGATGACCTGGATCGACAGCATCAGCAGTGACGGCGAGACGATGACGATCCGCGAACGGTGCGCCTTCTGGACGATCCCTTCGAAATGCTCGTGGATTTCGGCAAAGATCGATTCGGAGGGCACGAAGAGAAAGGCCGTTTCCTGGGTCTCGCCGGGGATCAGGTATTTCCCCGAAATATCCCGGATATGCACCTCCATGTCACGCCGGAACTGTTGTTGCGCCTGGCGGATCATCTCCGGATTTTCGGCACTGCGGATCGCATTCCAGCCCTCGAGCGGGAATTTCGCGTCGATCACCAGATCCGGCTGGCCGTTTGGCATGCGGATGGTGCAGTCCGGCCGCGACCCGTTGGATAGCGTTGCCTGGAAGGCATAAGCCCCCATCGGCAGGCCATCGGCGATGATCGTTTCCATGCGTGACTGGCCAAAGGCACCGCGCGTCTGCTTGTTGGACAGGATGCTTTGCAGTCCGGCCATGTCCTTGGCCAGCGACTGGATATTGGTCTGCGCGGTGTCGATGACCGCCAGCCGTTCCTGCAACCGGCGCAGGTTTTCATGTGTTGCCTTGGTTTGTTCGGTAATCGAGGTGCCGAGCCGGTGCGTCATGCCGTCAATCCGCTGGCTGATCGACTGGTTAAGCTCGGATTGGCGCGCGCCGAACACGTCGGCCATGGCAGCAATACGGCCCTGCATCTCCGTCTGCGCGGCGAGAAGCGCCGTCATGCGCTGCTCTGCATCAACAGCCGCCTGCCGGTCACGCCGCCTGCTGAGAACCGCCGGAATACCGGCAAACAGCAGGATGACGACAGCACCGAACAGGCACATGCCGAGCGTGACCGTGTAGGAGCCAAGGATGAACAGTGGCTGGTCGAGGGTGAGAATTGTCGGTTCCATCCAGGCAGCCTAGGTGGATTCGGCTTTGCTGACTAGATCAAAACAAGAACATTGGTAAATCGATCGATACAAACTGCTGCATTTGCTGCAAAAATCTTGAAAACGAGAATTCCATCGGCGCAAAAGATCAGTTATGGGAGCCAGATGACCATCAAGCCGCTCATCATTCTTCCCGATCCCGTATTGCGCCAGCTGTCCCAGCCGGTGGAAACAGTCAATGCCGAAATCCGCAGTCTGGCGGACGACATGCTGGAGACAATGTATGATGCGCCGGGCATCGGCCTTGCGGCGATCCAGATCGGCGTCCCGCGCCAGATGCTGGTCATCGACGTCTCGAAAGAAGGCGAGGACAAGCAGCCGCTGGTCTTTATAAACCCGAAGGTCCTGACGGCGTCGGATGAGCGGTCGGTCTACGAAGAGGGTTGCCTGTCGATCCCGGATTATTATGCCGAGGTCGAGCGGCCGGCGACGATTACGGTCGAGTACATCGATCTGGAAGGAAAGAAGCTGACCGCCAAGGCCGACGGCCTTTTGGCGACCTGCCTGCAGCACGAGATCGATCATCTGAACGGCGTGCTGTTCATCGACCACATTTCCAAGCTCAAGCGCGAAATGGTGATCCGCAAGTTCACCAAGGCCGCCAAGACCCGCGGCGCCAAGGCGATCTGACGCTTCCGTTGAAAACCTGGGCCTGCGGGACTATGATATCAGTGATATCATAGTGGAGGTTGCGCATGGGCGATCTGCTTCTTCGCGGAATTGACGATGCTCTGAAAATCGAGCTGCAGGAAAGTGCACGCCGCAATGGCCGCAGTCTTTCGGATGAAGCGATTGCGCAGATTCGGTCCGCCTTGGAAAAGGAGCGGCGGCGCGGGCAAACCGCGGGACAGCGTCTGCGCTCGATTCTGGGCGAGGCGACGTTTGAAGATGAGGAGTTGCGCGCCATCGAGGCGTTTCGCAAGCAGTCTGATCGTGCCCCGCCGGACTTCACATGATCGTTCTTGATACGAACGTCATTTCCGAACTTCAGGGGCGGCAGCATAGCGAGCGCATTCTGCGATGGTTGGACAGCTATGACAGTGAAGTGGTTTTTCTGACGGCCATCGCGCTGGCAGAAATTCACTTCGGTATCGCTTTGCTGGATTCGGGGGTGCGGCAAGAGAGCCTGCGTCAGACGTTCCTGCGAATTGAGAATGAGTTTTCCAGCAGGATCCTGAGTTTCTCGCAAACTGCGGCAGCACGATATGGAATCATTGCCGCCCAGCGCCAGAAGGCAGGCAAGACGATGGAAACCAAGGACGCCATGATTGCAGCGATCTGCCTGTCGCATGGCGCGACGCTGGCGACCCGCACTACAAAAGATTTCGAGGGGCTTGATTTGAAGCTCGTAAACCCGTTTGAAGAGGCCTGATCAGAACGGGGAACCGCGCGCCATGCCGCTTCGCATCATCTTCATGGGAACGCCGGAGTTTTCGGTCCCGACGCTGGCAGCACTGGCTGAGGCCGGTCATACCATCGTTGCCGTCTACACCCAGCCGCCCCGTCCCGGCGGACGCCGCGGTCTCGACCTGCAGAAATCACCGGTGCATCAGGCGGCCGAACTGCTCGGCATCGAGGTGCTGACGCCCATCAATTTCAAGGATGCTGTGGACCGTGAGACCTTTCGCGATTTCGATGCCGATGTTGCCGTTGTCGTGGCTTATGGATTGCTGCTGCCGGAGGAGATTCTCAATGGCACCCGGCTTGGCTGCTACAATGGCCATGCGTCGCTTCTGCCGCGTTGGCGGGGTGCGGCGCCGATCCAGCGGGCGATCATGGCCGGTGATCATGAGACCGGCATGATGGTGATGAAGATGGACAAGGGGCTCGATACCGGCGACGTGGCACTGACCAAGGTGGTTGCGATCGGTGACGAGATGACGGCTGGTGAACTTCACGACAAGCTGATGCTGGCCGGTGCGGGCCTGATGAGGGAAGCGATGGAAAAGCTTGACGGCGGCGACCTGCCGCTGACCCCTCAACCGGAGACGGGCGTTCTCTATGCCGCCAAGATTAGCAAGGCGGAGACGCGAATCGATTTTTCCAAGACAGCTACGGAAGTTCACAATCACATTCGCGGACTGTCGCCCTTTCCAGGTGCCTGGTTCGAGTTGGAGATCAATGGCAAGCCGGAGCGGATCAAGGTTCTCTCTTCGGTGGTCGAAACCGCCGGTGGCGAGGCTGGGGTGGCACTTTTTGACGATTTGACGATTGCCTGCGGCGATGGGTCGGTTCGGCTGACCCGGTTGCAGAAGGCGGGCGGCAAGGTGCTGGGTGCCGAGGATTTTAGGCGCGGTACGCCGATTCCTGCCGGCACAAGGCTTTCCTGATGCCGCGTTTCCGCATGACGATCGAGTATGACGGTTCCAATTATGTCGGCTGGCAGCGGCAGGACAATGGGCCGTCGGTGCAGGGTGCCGTCGAAAAGGCGATCCTGGCTTTGACCCGCGAGCCCGCTCTGATCCGCGGGGCAGGGCGCACCGATTCCGGCGTGCATGCCAGGGGGCAGGTGGCACACGTGGATCTCTCGCGGGCCTGGGATCCGCGGACGTTGCGAAATGCGCTGAATGCCTATCTCGGCCAGGCCGGGCAGCAGGTGTCGATCATCGATGCGGCAGAAGTGCCGGATGATTTCGATGCCCGCTTTTCAGCCCTGAGACGGCATTATCTCTACCGCATCATTTCGCGGCCATCACCCTTAGCGCTGGAGGCGAAGCGCGCCTGGTGGGTGTCGAAGCCGCTCGATCATGAAGCCATGCACGCAGCGGCCCAGAGGCTGGTCGGTTATCATGATTTTACCACATTCCGCTCCACCCATTGCCAGGCGAACAGCCCTTGGCGGACGCTTGACCGGCTGGACGTGACGCGGAATGGCGACGTCATCGAAATCCGGGCGACGGCACAGAGCTTTCTGCACAACCAGATACGTTCTTTTGCGGGCACGTTGAAAATGGCGGGCGACGGCCGGTGGACGCCGGATGATGTGCGGGCGGCACTCGAGGCCAAGGACCGCAAGGCCTGCGGCCCGGTTGCGCCGCCCGACGGGCTTTATTTCATGCAGGTCGATTACTGAAGGGCGGCGGGATAGATCGGCATCAGACCGAGCATGGGCGGCAGGGCTTCGCTGAGCATCAGGGACGGCAGGATCAGCAGGGCCGAGATCGCCGAAGCGAGCAGCAACTGGTTGTTGGTCACCGTCTTCATCAGCCTGAAAATCACGGTGAAATTGACCATTAACAACATGAGGGACAAGAGAGAGGCCAGCCCCTGGCTGCCGGGCAAGACCAGCCTGATCGCCAGTGGAACTGCCATGGCATAGACAGTCGGCACGGCCAGCCAATTGGTGCTGATAATGATCGAGGCCAGCATGCCGCCATAGCCGAGTGGTTTTGCCAGCACGGCCACCAGCACCAGCGGCACGATCCACATCGTCGCATCGACGAGGAACAGCTTGAAAATGAAGCCGATCCCGGTTTCCGTTCCGGTCGGCATCTGCTCCAGATAAAACAAGCGCCACGCTGCCCAGCCGACCGCCATGGCCGGAAGGCACCAGAGGAACGCGGCAAACGAACGCCAGACGCCGGCGGCCGTGATGTCGAGCCAGTCGAAGCCGCTCCTGTCGCCGAGGATCAGCAGCCAGATACCCTTCAGATAGGCACCGACTTCCTCAATCTGCGGCATGGCCAAACCAGCGGCTGATGAAGGTTTCGTAAATCTGCGTCAGGGTCTCGAGATCGGCGACGGCAACACGTTCATCGACCATGTGCATGGTCTGACCGACAAGGCCGAACTCGACTACCGGGCAGTAATCCTTGATGAAGCGCGCATCCGATGTGCCACCGGTGGTCGACAGTTTTGGCTCGCGGCCGGTGACGGCTTCGACAGCGCCTGACAGCGAGGCGATCAGCGCATTGTTGCGGGTGAGGAAGACGTGGCTCGGGCGTTCGCTCCAGGCAAGATCGTAGCGGACCGGCGGGCGGCCGGGGCGAAGCGGGCTTTCGGCTGCGGCACGATCCAGCCGGGCGATGATCTCGGCCTTCAGGCTATCGGCGTCCCAGGTGTCGTTGAAGCGGATGTTGAAGCTCGCCGATGCCTTGGACGGGATGACGTTGACCGCCTTGTTGGCGACGTCGATCGTCGTCACTTCCAGATTGGACGGCTGGAAATTGTCGGTGCCGCCATCGAAGGGTGGGTCCATCAGCGCCTGCGTCAGCGAGAGAATGCCGCGCACAGGGCTGTCGGCCAGATGCGGATAGGCGGCGTGGCCCTGAACGCCGTGCACGGTAATGGTGCCGGACAGCGAGCCGCGACGGCCGATCTTGATCATGTCACCGAGCTGGTCCGGATTGGTCGGCTCGCCGACCAGGCAGGCATCCCAGCGCTCGCCCCTGGCGGCCGCCCATTCGAGCAGCTTGGTGGTGCCGTTGATCGCCGGGCCTTCCTCGTCGCCGGTGATCAGGAACGAGATCGAGCCCTCCGGCGCCCCATGCTTATCGATGTGGCGGGCAACGGCGGCGGCAAAACAGGCGATACCGCCCTTCATGTCGACGGCGCCGCGGCCATACATTTCGCCATTGGCAATATCGGCAGAAAATGGACCATGCGTCCAGGCGCTTTCGTCGCCGACCGGCACGACATCGGTATGACCGGCAAACATCAGGTGTGGGCCGCCGGTGCCTAGCCGGGCATAGAGGTTTTCGATATCCGGCGTGCCTTCTTCGGTCGCCATTACCCGGTCGATGGTAAAGCCGAGCGGTTTGAGCATCGCTTCGAGCGCTGTCAGTGCGCCGCCCTCGGCAGGCGTCACGGACGGGCAGCGGATCAGGGCGGAGAGATTGGCGACGGGATCGATAGCGGTCATCAAGAAAGCCTGTTGTTTCGCGGGGCTTGGTTTAGCCGATCCATGCGGGGCTGTCACGGGGTTCCGCTTAGCGTTTGCAATGGTTGCCGCCAGCCGCGACTGCGTGGCGACCTCCGTCCTCAAGAGGGAGATCGCCGCCTTCCTCAACGCCTATAACCACGCCCGGAAAATCCGCCGTGGTTTTCTCTATTGTTTACTTGGCCGGGGCGCTGGAAAGTGCCGGGACAAAGTAAAGTATATGACGCCTTCCAGCGCCCCGTTCAGTGTTCGACGATGGGCAACTCCGGTTTCTCTGCGGGGATGGCGGCGCCCTTTTGATACGGGCTGACGCTGACGTTGCCGCCGCGCCAGGAAAGATATTGCTGTCGCAATACCGCTCGCCGGTCCTCATGTGTGCCTCACAGGCACGCCCCGCCATTTTGCAGACGGGAGGGAAACCACTTTCTGACCATCCACCGGACAAAGGCTTACGTCTGTCCTCCACCCGGCACCGGCCCTGTCTCACCGCTACGCCTAGCGGTCTCGCCGATGACAGGACGCAATGATGATGGCACAGGTTTTGATCGCGGGGATTTGCGGGGATGATTTTCGGTGCGATTGGGGTGCGCGGGCGTAGGGGAGATTGGGCGACAAGTATTTGGCGTTAAAGGGAAGATGCTCGTTTTGTCCTGCTCACGCGAGATGATTTTTTAGCACCCGGGAGATGGATATTTCCTCCGTCGTCCCCGCGGACATGCCCGAGGATGAGGTGTTCGCGGGCGGCGGTTGCGTTCGGCCCGAATTGCCATGTCTAAATTCCACCGGTAGCACGTGAGAATAACCGGCAGGTTCATGCTATCTTGCTGCCGGGAATACCCTGAACCAGCGCAGGCGCAGGATGGTGGACGACCGGTGGATCATTCCTTGTCTTCCCATGTGGGTTTCTGACAAACACGCGGTCATTCCCCGTGCGCCGGTAACGGCGCAACGTGCCGAGATGGAGTTTTGAAATTGAGTGTTGCTTTTGCCAAGGATGACAGTGCTGAAACGGCTGCGGAAACCCATCTGCCGGACCGTCCGATTTCCCCGCACCCGAACCGGGTGACGGTGGCCGGATTGAAAGCGCTGGAACTGCAGCTTGAGCAAGCACGCGCTGCCTATGAGGCCGCGAGTGTCATCGAGGATGTCAACGAACGGCGGCGCCAAGTGGCAACCCCCATGCGCGATGCCCGCTACTTTGCCGCCCGGGTTCATACGGCCGAGATTGTCGCTGCGCCGGAGTCGACCGATACGGTTGCCTTCGGCAGCACGGTGACCTTCGCACGCAGCGACGGGCGTGTGCAGACCTACCGTATTGTCGGCGAGGATGAGGCCGATCCCAAGGCCGGGTCGATTTCCTATGTCTCACCGGTGGCACGGCTTCTGACGGGCAAGGCCGTTGGCGATGTCGTTGGCGCGGGCGATCAGGAACTGGAGATCATCGCCATCGCATAGCCGGCGCCCGGAAGGCATTTCGAACGCCCGAGGCTGGAAAAACCGTGTCCGGCTTCTATTTTTGGCCAGACCCGGAAAACGAAAGGACACTACGATGGCAAAGAATACCATCTGCCTATGGTACGATAAGGATGCCGAGGCCGCCGCCCGTTTCTACGCCGAGACATTTCCCGACAGCGCGGTGGGGGCCGTGATGCGGGCGCCCGGAGACTTCCCGGATGGAAAGCAGGGGGACGTGCTGGTCGTTGAATTCACGGTTGCCGGTGTTGCCTGTATCGGCTTGAACGGAGGTCCCACATTCAAGCAGGACGAAGCCTTCTCCTTTCAAATCTCAACGGAAGATCAGGAGGAAACCGACCGTTACTGGAATGCCATTGTCGGCAATGGCGGCCAGGAAAGCGAATGCGGCTGGTGCAAGGACAAGTGGGGCGTGTCCTGGCAGATTACGCCGCGCGTCCTGATGGAAGCGATGGCGGCGGGCGGCGGCGAAGCAAAGCGCGCCTTCGATGCGATGATGACCATGAAGAAGATCGATGTCGCGGTGATCGAAGCGGCGCGGCGCGGCTGAGACGCGGTGCGCGGCGTGACCGGACTGGTACGTCAGCTGGCCAGGGACAGGCCGCCGTGCCGGCTCACTTCGGTTTCGATTTCGGCGACAAGCGTGTCCAGCGCGGGATTGCGGGACTTTCGTGCCCGGCGCACCACATAGGCCAAGGCTGGAGGCGCCGGCAGCGGAGTGGTGACGATGCTCATCTCGGGGCGCAGATGGCGTTCGCTGAGCAGCGCAACGCCCAGTGCCGATGTGACTGCCGCGACAATCCCGGCAGCGCTTGAGCATTCAAAGACCGTCTCGAGAAAGAGATCGCCGTCCTGGCCGATATCGAAGGCCCATTGCCGGTAGAAGCACTCGTCGTCGAAGGACAGAAACGGAATGGGACCGTCCGGCGGCAGAATGACGTCGGGATGTTTGACCCAGTGCAGCTGTTCGCGAAAAAGGACGACGTCCGTCGGGCGGACCTCATGCGCGAAAATCTGTATGATCGCGGCATCCAGCTCGCCCCGCTCCAGCATGGCCCGCAGGACCAGACTCATCCGGACCTTGGTGCGCACCGCGACATGAGGGTGCAGGCGGCGAAACCGCCCCAGTATGCGGGCGAGATCGGTGCAGGTCGTGTCTTCGGTGAGCCCTAGCGCGATGCGCCCCGCCAGCGGCGTTTTCGTCAGGCTGAGCAACGCTTCGTCGTGGAGGCCAAGGATACGCTCGGCATAATCCAGCAGATCCTCTCCGGCGGCCGTAAAGACCGCAGCACCCGGTTTGCGGCTGAGAAGATCACAATCGAGGCTGCCTTCCAGCCGCTTGATCTTGTGGCTCACGGCCGATTGCGACAGGCCCAAAGATTTTGCCGCACGCGTAACTCCGCCATGGCGGCGAATAGCCAGCAAGACGCGCAAGGCGTCGATTTCAAGTCTGCGGCTGTTGAGTTCACTCATGGCAACACTCACGATGTGATGTTCGGAAACCATGCGCTTCGCCAATAATTTTCGCAAGTTTCCATCACGAAAGCGGAGTCTATGTCATGTCGTGATCGAAATTTGTCATGTGCCGGCGCATCGTGTTTCCTCTATGGCTCGACGGGACCGATATCCCAGCGAGTATTCCATGACCGACCAAGCTCTCTCCCGGCCAAAGCCTCAGCGAAGCCCTTTCCTCTGGCCGTTGCTGGCGACACTTCTGATCATTGGCTGGAGTTCCGGCTTTGTCGGTATTCGCTTTGCCATCGAAGAGGCAAGCGTCGTGCTGGTGTTGTTCTGGCGCACCCTTCTGTCAGGGGTGATCCTCCTGCCGTTCGCGCTGTTGATCGGGCCGCGGATGACGCGGCGCGGCGTGCTCGAACAAATGGCCTTCGGCGTCATGTCGGTATTTCTGTATCTCGGCGGCTTTGCCCTGGCGATCGAGCAACGGGTTCCCACGGGGCTTGTCGCTCTCATTTCGGATCTTTTGCCGCTGGCGATTGCATGTCTGTCACAGCCTGTCCTCGGCGAACGGCTGACAGCGCGGCAATGGCTGGGAACGGCGATCGCGGTCGCAGGCGTCCTGTTCGTCTCGCTCGACAGCCTGAGTTTTGGCGCGGCTCCGTTATGGGCCTATGCCCTGACGGTGGGCTCGATGCTGGTCTTTGCGCTGGCATCCGTTCTTTACCGGCGGCGGCGCACCCAGCATATGCCTGTCCATCAGAGCCTGTGTGTCCAGACGCTGACCGGCTCGGCCCTCTTTGCCGTGTGTGCCCTGATGCAGGGGAGCCTTGCCCCGCCGATGACTGCCAATTTTGCCATCGGCATGGCATGGCTGGTGCTGATTGCGACCTTTGCTGCCTATTCGGTCTACTATACCAGCCTGCGCCTGTTTCCCGTGGCGCAGGTGAGTGCTGCGATCTATCTCAGCCCGCCCGTGACCATGCTGTGGGCCTGGGCCTTGTTCTCCGAACCGCTGACGGTAACCATGTTTATCGGTCTGGCGGTGACACTGGTTGGCGTCTGGCTGACGTCCAAAGCATAGGCGGTTGCGTTATCAGCCGGCACCGTTTTACCAGCCGCGCCAGCCCGTGGATGCCACCAGGTCGTTGCGGATAAAGGCGATGTCGTCGGAAGCAGCAAGCGTACCGGCGCCGGGGAGACGGCCGCGGCGCAGTGAAGCCACGGCTGTCGTGCGGCGCGTGGTCCTTTCGGGCAGGTCGGGGCTGCACAGGTTTTCAGCGTCGAAACCCGCCGGATCGATCGAGAGGACACGGATGCCACGCTCCGCGAAGTCGCGGGCGAGGCCGAGTGTCAGCATGTCGATGGCGCTCTTGACGGTGGCCAGCGTTTCCGCATCCGGAGTTCCGGCCGCCGGTGTGGCATTGGCCGCCGCGCTCATGTTGATGATGACACCGCCCTTGCCGGCGAACTGGCGGGCCGCCTCCTGGCACATCAGGAACGTGCCGAACACATTGACGGCAAAGGTGCGGTTGGGGTCTGCCTCTGCCTGCCGCGGGGCGGCCCGGACAATGCCGGCATTGTTGACGACGATATCAGGCCGGCCGAAAATCTCGATCGTGGCCCGGAAGATGCGCTTCACATCCTCAGATTTCGACACGTCGCCTTCGACGGCGACAGCCCGGCCGCCACCCCGGACGATCTTTGCGGCAAGACGGGACGCACCCTCGCTATCGGCGGCATCATTGATGATGACGGCTGCACCTTCGGCGGCAAGGCGGGCGGCGATCCGCGCCGCTGGTCCATTGGCAACGCCGGTGACGACGGCGGTTTTTCCGGTCAATCTGGTCATAGCAATTTCCTTGATTCTTCGGACATGTTGATCCGATGAGCCAAGCATGCGGCAGACAAGGGCTTTGGCGTTACAACGATACTCCGAGATTTCTATGCGATCCTGCAAATGTGGAGGAGGAGACATTCCCAGCGCCGAAATTCCGCAGTAGCGTCGGTTCAGTCGAAAATCAGGACATCGCTTCCGCTCCATGCAGAACCAGACAGAACGTTTCGGTGAAATCGCTGAGATCATTGCGCGGCATACCTCGGGGACGGGGATGTTTCCGACGGCGATCGACAACCTGCTTTTGGGGCGCCAGACCGCGCCAACCGACCCTGTGCATCTGGCCCACCGCCCGGCCTTCGCGCTCATTGCCCAAGGACAGAAAACCGTGACGCTCGGGCAGGATGTCTATCATTACGGGGCTGGCGATTGTGTCGTGGTGTCGTTCGACCTGCCGGTCGTCTCGCGCGTCAGCGTCGCCAGCCCGCAGGCACCACATCTGGGGCTTGGCATGGTGATCAATCCCGACCGTCTGCGCGAAGTGTTGCAGCGGATCGCGGTTCCACCTGTTGCGGCAACGGCAGACGGCATGCGGGGCCTGGCCATCCACAAGGCATCGCCAGCCCTTGTGGATGCGACGCTGAGATATCTGAGGCTCCTCGATACTCCAAGCGACATCGCGGGCGTGGCACCTCTTGTCGAGCAGGAAATTCTCTATCGGCTGCTGACAGGGCCATACGGGCCGCGACTGATCCAGATCGCCACGGTCGACAGTCCGGGAAACCGGGTGGCCAAGGCGATTGCCTGGCTGCGGGAACACTACGTGCGGCCGCTGCGGATCGAGGAACTGGCAGACCATTGCGGCATGAGCGTTTCGTCACTGCATCATCATTTCAAGGCGGTGGCGGCGATGACGCCGATGCAATACCAGAAGCAGTTGCGGCTCTATGAAGCGCGCCGCCTGATGCTGGTCGACAATATGGACGCCGGCATGGCTGGGCATACCGTCGGTTACCAGAGCCCGTCGCAGTTCGGCCTGGAATATACCCGTTTCTACGGCCAGTCGCCGCTGCGCGATGTCTCGATGCTACGCACGCAGGTCGCGGCCGAATAACACAACAGTTTTGAACGCGCAGAGTGGCGTTCGAAAAGCCGTGGACGCGCTGGCAAAACGGCCATTGCGTCCTATCGCCCATGAGAACCCCGCCTGCAGGGCCGGGATCTTCCACCGCTATCCTTACAGAACTATGGAGCTAACCATGCGTTACAATCAGCTTGGCAATACCGGCCTGTTCGTTTCGGAAATCTGCCTGGGAACAATGACCTTCGGATCGGCCGAAGGCGCCTTCTGGGGCGGCATCGCCGGTGTCGACCAGGATGCGGCCGACCGGATCGTCGAACGGTCCCTGGCTGCCGGTGTCAATTTCATCGATACCGCCGACGTCTATTCAGCCGGTGAATCCGAACGCCTGCTCGGGCAGGCGCTGATCAATCTGGGCGTCGAGCGCAAGGACGTGGTGATCGCCACCAAGGTCTATGGTCAGATGGGCGATGGCCCGAACGATCGTGGCGCTTCCCGCGGCCATATCATGGACTCGGTCGAGGAGAGCCTGGACCGGCTGCAGATGGACCATATCGATCTCTACCAGATCCACGGCACCGACACGGTGACGCCGATCGACGAGACGCTCAGGGCGCTGGATGACCTGGTTTCCGGCGGACTGGTCCGTTATGTCGGCATGTCCAACTGGCAGGCCTGGAAGATCGCCAAGGCATTGGGTGTTTCCGAGCGCAAGGGGTTTGCCCGGTTTGAGACGCTGCAGGCCTATTACTCGATCGCCGGACGCGATCTGGAGCGCGAAATCGTGCCGCTGCTGACCGAGGAAAAGATGGGCCTGATGGTCTGGTCGCCGCTCGCAGGTGGCCTGTTGTCGGGCAAGTATGGACCGGGCGCACCGGGCAATGGCGAGGGCCGCCGGGCGAATTTCGATTTTCCGCCGGTCGACAAGGACCGGGCCTGGGCCTGTGTGGCCGCCATGCGCGAGGTTGCGGAAAAACATGGTGCCAGCGTCGCCGAAGTGGCGCTCGCCTTCATCCTCGCCAAGCCCTTCGTCACCAGCGTCATCATCGGCGCCAAGCGGGTGGAGCAGCTGGAGGAAAACCTGAAAGCGGTGAAGCTCCGGCTCGATGCCGATGACATGGCCAAGCTCGATGCTGTCAGCGCCCTGCCGCCGGAATATCCGGGCTGGATGCTGGAACGGCAGGGAGCGGCCCGCCGGCCACAGCCGTTCGAAGCGAAAGCATGACGGCGCGGGGCGGCCGTTTGCGCCGCCCTTGCCATCATCGGGCTTGCATCTGCGGCACATTCCGCCGAGAAAGAGGGCACTGCTTTTAATATCTAATCTCGAAAGACATGCATTGAACGACAACCCCGCCGCCGCCGTCGATGCCATCGCGCAGATCAGCGCCGTGCCGACCATTCTCGATGTGGTCTGCAGGACGACCGGCATGCGCTTTGCAGCGGTGGCGCGGGTGAGCACTGACCGGTGGATTGCCTGCGGTGTTCAGGACAACCTGGCTTTCGGGCTGGAGCCGGGCGGCGAGCTAAAGATCGAGACGACGATCTGCAACGAAATCCGCGATCACCGCCAACCCGTCATCATCGACAACGTGGCCGAGGATCCACTGTATTGCGGCCATCATACGCCAGCGCATTACGGTTTGCAGAGCTATATCTCCATGCCGATCACGCTGGCCGATGGCTCCTTCTTCGGCACGCTCTGCGCCATCGATACGGTGCCGCGCACATTGAACACGCCCGAAATCGTCGGCATGTTTCAGCTGTTTGCCAATCTGATCGCGTTTCATCTCGACGCCCATGACCGGATGGATCAGGAGCGGCAGAGCAGCGAGTTGCGTGAACAGTTCATCGCGGTGCTCGGTCACGACCTGCGCAATCCGCTCGCCTCGCTCGACGCCGGCACACGGATGCTGCAGCGTACGGTGGCGGATGACAAGGGCAAGACGGTTCTTGCGCTGATGCAGAACAGCATTTCGCGGATGTCGGGCCTGATCGACAACGTACTCGATTTCGCTCGTGGCCGATTGGGCGGCGGCATTTCGATCGAACAGGCCGACCGCGTGCCGCTTCGGCCTGTGCTGGAGCAGGTGGTCGCGGAACTGAAAATGGCCAATCCGGGCCGGAGGATCGAGGCTGATCTGGCGGAGGCGATGGTGCGCTGCGACGAAGGCCGGGTCGGGCAATTGCTGTCCAATCTTCTGGCCAATGCGCTGACGCATGGCGATCCGGAGGCGCCGATCCGGATACGCTCGGCGATTTCAGGCGGCCGCTTCGAGTTGACGGTGAGCAATACCGGCGAACCCATCCCGGAAGCGGTGGTCAAGGACCTGTTCAAGCCGTTTGTGCGCGCTTCGGCCAAGGCAAATCTGGAGGGCCTCGGTCTCGGACTTTATATTTCCTCGGAGATTGCCAAGGCGCATAGGGGCTTTCTTCAGGTGACATCGACGCAGGAAGAGACGCGCTTCACCTTCCAGATGCCGCAGCAATAGGCGGCATTTTTCCGGCTTCTCTGTTGTTCAGCGGCCGTATTGGTTTGGCCCTTGGGTGCCCGGCCACAGACAGAGCGCGAGGAAAAGAACAGGGCTGAGGACAGGAATGAACAGGCAAATCGCGAGATGGCCGGGATAGCCGATGTCGTGCAGCCGCTTGATGGTCAAAAGTGCGATCGAAGCGGTAGAGACAAGCGCAGTGACCACCAGGATCAGGGTCCAGAGCGCCAGCGGGATGTCATTGCCCTGATGGGCGAAGACACGCGACAGCACAAAGCCGCTCATGGCGGCCCAGAACAGCCAGCCGAGGAAATAAAGCAGGCGGCCAATGCGGCCGGAGGGGCTGAAGAACAGCCAGGACATGCTCTGCTGCCCCTCTATTTGCATTGTGGTTAGTCTCGCAGGAGTTCGTTGATGCCGGTCTTCGAGCGGGTCTTTTCATCGACGCGCTTGACGATGACGGCGCAATAGAGGTTCGGGGCAACCAAGCCGTTCGGCATCACTGCACCGGAACCCATCGAGCCTGCGACGACGACGGAATAGGGTGGTACTTCGCCATAGGTCACTTCGCCGGTTGCGCGGTCGACGATCTTGGTCGACTTGCCGATGAACACGCCCATGCCGAGCACCGAGCCCTCGCGCACGATGCAGCCTTCGACCACTTCCGAGCGGGCGCCGATGAAGCAGTTGTCCTCGATGATCGTCGGGCCGGCCTGCATCGGTTCCAGCACGCCGCCGATGCCGACGCCGCCGGACAGATGCACATGCTTGCCGATCTGGGCGCAGGAACCAACGGTCGCCCAGGTGTCGACCATCGTGCCTTCGCCGACATAGGCGCCGAGATTGACGAAGGACGGCATCAGGATGGCATTGGGAGCGATATAGGCGGAGCGGCGCACAACAGCATTTGGCACTGCGCGAAAACCGGCGTCGCGGAACTGGTTTTCGCCCCAGCCTTCGAATTTCGAGGGAACCTTGTCCCACCAGGTGGACTGGCCCGGGCCGCCCTTGACGACCTCCATGTCGTTCAAGCGGAACGACAGGAGAACGGCCTTTTTCAGCCATTGATTGACGGTCCAGTTGCCATCAGTGCCGCGTTCGGCCACGCGCACCTTGCCGCCGTCGAGCAGATTGAGAGCCGTGTCCACCGCATCGCGGATCTCGCCCTTGGTGTTGATGGTGACGCTGTCGCGGTTGTCGAACGCGGTGTCGATGGTCTGCGACAGGGAGGCGAGATCATGGGTCGTCATCGGAATTCCTTAAACTTCGGCGTCTATCGTAACCTGCTCTAGAGCATGATCCCGAAAAATTGAAGTGGTTTTCGGTTGCAGTCGGGGCTGGATGAAGGTGTATGTCCCGGAATGAGCACGGGTGATTTGATCCGTAGCGACCAGGATGTTGAAAGGAGCATCCGGCAGCGATGATTTGCAGCCGGTTTGCGGCAGGAAAGTTTGACATGGCAAGAATGAAGAAGCGGAATCTGCGGCGCAAGGATGGGGTCTGGGATCCCCTGGTCGATAGCCAGCAGACGCGCAAGCGCGCGGCGGGCGTTCCACAGACACCACAATCAATGTCACCATCCTACAGGCTCGCCTATACGGACGATGATTTCATGGCTCGCGAAGAGCTGCGCCCCATGCGGTTGCAGCTGGAATTGCTGAAGCCCGAAATGATCATGGCCGAACGCGGCATCAATTCGACGGTGGTGATGTTCGGCGGCGCCCGCATTCCCGAGCCCGGCGGCGATGCCTGGGCGGCGAAGAACGACACCCAGCGCCAGAACCTGACGGCTGCCTCTGTCTATTACGAGGAGGCTCGCAAATTCGCCCGCCTCTGCTCCCAGCATTCGGCCGAGTCCGGCTATACGGAGTATGTGGTGACCACCGGCGGAGGGCCGGGCGTGATGGAGGCGGGCAATCGCGGCGCCGACGACATCGGCGCGCCGTCGATCGGATTGAACATCGTGCTGCCGCACGAGCAGGCTCCCAATCAATATGTGACGCCCGACCTGTCGTTCAACTTCCACTACTTCGCCATCCGCAAGATGCACTTCCTGTTGCGTGCCAAGGCCGTCACGGTTTTTCCGGGCGGTTTCGGGACGTTCGATGAGTTGTTCGAGACGATCACGCTGATGCAGACGGGCCGCATGGCACTGGTGCCGCTGATCCTGTTTGGCGAAAAATTCTGGCGCAGCGTCATCAATTTCGAGGCGCTGGCCGATTTCGGCACCATCGCGCCCAACGATCTCGATCTCGTTCAGTTCGTCGAAACTGCCGAGGAAGCCTGGGAGATCATCTCGAAATTCTACGAGACGGTTGATCCGGCAACAGTGCCCGTGGCCTCCGGCGCGCGATAAAGCGATCACGATGCCGTCTTTTCCGGCCCGCGTCTGAACCAATCGGCGCGGGCTGCGTTTTCACGTCAGTCATCGACATGGGAGACGATCATGAGTGACAAGAACCTTTCCGACATAGCCTCGAAAATGCGCGATATCGATATCGCCATGTTATCGACCCACACCGATGGCGGTGCCATCGCCGCACGTCCAATGAGCAACAATGGCGAGGTCGATTACGACGGCGATTCCTATTATTTCACCTGGGAAAAGTCGCGGATGGTCGATGATATCAAACGCAACTCCAAAGTGGGTCTGTCCTTCCAGGGGCAGAAGGCCTTCATGGTGGCGGTGGAAGGCGAAGCCGATGTCATCAAGGACAAGGCCATGTTCAAGAAGCATTGGACGCCGGATCTCGATGACTGGTTCAAGGACGGCATCGACACCAAAGGTATGGTTCTGATCAGGATCAGCGCCGTCCGGGCGCATTACTGGGACGGCGAGGATGAGGGTGAAGTCAAGTTGGCGGCCGCCAAACGACGCCATTAGGCGTCCGACGGGTCCCTGCCGCCGCCAGTAGCGCAACCGGCGTTGTGTCGCAGTGACAGCGCGCCGCGGCTGTGGCAATGAGCCGTGATGAAAACCCTGCGGCTTGTCTTGAGAGATAGAGTGTCGGCCAGCGCGATTGCCGTGCTGTTCGCTGCCATGCTGTTGGTCCAGGGGCTTCTCTCCGGTGTTGCCCATGGAACGATGGCCAGCGCTGCCGTCGATCCGTTCAACATCCTTTGCATCGCGCATGAGGACGGGCCGCAGCAGACTTTGCCTGACGGTGGGCCTGCAAAGGCCGCCCATGACCTGTGCGCTACGCTCTGCCAGATAGCGGCTGGCTATACGCCTGCTTTGCCTGGCCGTTCGATCGATATCCTAACGCCTGTTCTTCGTGCGGCGGCCGAAATCTATGTCGTCGCAAAGCCAACTCCGCGTGTTGTTTTACGCAGCTTCCTCGCCGAGGCGAGAGCCCCTCCATCCTCTTCCGCATGACGTCTTGAATCCCGGCCGCGCGTGACGCGGTGGCCGCTATCTAAGCTCATCTGGAGAAACCCATGTCCGATTTCACCATCGGCCGCGTGGACGCTGCTGTTGCGGTGCGTTCGCCGTCCGACCTTTACCGCGCCGTCTGGCGCTGGCATTTCTATGCAGGCCTTCTGGTTCTGCCGTTTCTGATCACGCTGGCAGTCACCGGCGCGCTCTATCTGTTTCGCGACGAGATCGATGGTCTCGTCTATGCCGACCTGAAGCGGGTCGAGGTTCAGGAAAATACCGCCACGGCCGCACCCTCAGTGATGGTCGCGGCGGCGCTGGCCGCCTATCCCGGCACGGCGATCAAATATACCGATCCGCCATCCTCAACCGATTCCGTCGAGATCACCGTCAGCACGCCTGCTGCCGGCCGGATGGCGGTTTACGTCAATCCCTATGACGGAAAGATACTGGGCGCGTTGCCTGATCGCGGCACCATCATGTGGACCATCCGCAGCCTGCACAGCCTGAAATATTTCGGCTCTTTCGCGCGGACGCTGATCGAGATTGCGGCGGGGTGGTCGATACTTCTGGTCGCCACCGGCATCTATCTCTGGTGGCCCCGCACCCAGACAGGCGGGGTTGTGAGCGTACGCGGCACGCCGAAACGGCGGGTATTCTGGCGCGACACCCATGCGGTCAGCGGCATCTTCGTCGGCTTCTTCATTGTCTTTCTCGCCGTGACCGGCATGCCCTGGTCGGGCGTCTGGGGCGAGAAGGTCAACGAATGGGCGAACGGCAACAATTTCGGCTATCCGGCCGGCGTGCGCACAGCCGTGCCGATGTCCGGCGAACATCTTGATCATATCGCCAAGACGACGTGGTCGCTGGAACAGGCACAGGTTCCGCAATCGACAGGACAAGGTGTCGTGCCGATCAGCCTCGATCAGGCCGTCGCCACGTTTGACAGGCTAGGCCTGCATCATGGCTATGCCGTCAACATTCCGGCAAAGCCGCAAGGCGTCTATACCGGCTCCGTCTATCCTGACGATGTTTCGCAGCAGCGCGTCGTGCATCTCGACCAGTATAGCGGCAAGCCGCTGATCGACATGAGCTATGCCGATTACGGCCCGCTCGGCAGGGCGCTGGAGTGGGGCATCAATGTCCATATGGGGCAGGAATTCGGGCTCATCAATCAACTCGTACTACTCGCGGCCTGCATCGCCATCGTGCTGCTTGCGGTTTCGGCCGCTGTCATGTGGTGGAAGCGCCGGCCAAAGGGGTCGCTCGGTGTGCCGCCGATGCCTTCGGACAGAAGGGTGTTTCGCGGCCTGATCGCGCTGCTCGCGATCGGCGGCATTCTCTTTCCGCTGGTGGGAATCTCGCTGGTGGTGATGCTGGTGCTGGACTGGAGCTACCCGCTCTTCCGGCGTGCCATCCGCTTTGCGCCGTAGTAAGAGATTGACTGCAAGCTGAGGACCCCGGCCAAAGGGTTGGCCGGGGTCATGCTATCAGATTTTCTTGGTTTTGGTGAAATCCGAGGCGTCGATGACGCCGTCGCCATTGGTGTCGCGGCGCTTGAACATTGCATCGGCCCGGGCTGTGACTTCAGCAAGGCTGAGCGAGCCGTTCTTGTCGGTATCGGCGCGATCGAAGCCCTTGTGCCGGATGCCGGGCAGCATGGCCGGGCGTGTCTCTTTAAGCTTTTCGATCGCTGCAGTCCTGTCTGCGCCGGTCTTTTCCTTGGCGGCGCGCCATTCCTGGCCGCGCGCCTTGCGCACTGCCTCGATTTCTTCGCGGGTGACCTGGCCGTTGCCGTCGGTATCGAAAGCCTTGAAGGCTTCTGTCATGCGGGCATGAATTTCGTCCGGCGAAACCTTGTTGTCGCCATTGGTATCGAAGCGCTTGATCGTCCATTCGGCCCGCTGCTCCGGCGTCGGCTTTTGCCGGGCGGCGAAGGTGGGGGCAACAAAGCCGGTGAGAGCGAGGCTGGCGGCGACGGCGCCGAGAATCAAAGTGTTCTTTCGCATGTCGAAATCCTTTCAGTGATCATTGACCCTGAGATGAGGATAGACAGGCTGGCCGGGATGGCCAGTTAAAGTTTGGTAATGTAAGTCTTTGACAAGAAAAGGGTTTTTCAGTGTCAAAACTGTGTTCCGGGAGCGATGTCAGCCTTCGGACAACAGCCGGTTGAGGAAGTCCGTCAAGTCTTCTGTGACGTAATCGACCTGCGCTGACCCATCCTCCGTCTTTTCCCAGGATTCAGCGAACTCATATTCGAAATTGCGCGGAACCAGGAGAACCGTCTTCATGCCGAGCGTTTTGGGCACGATCAGGTTGCGCGGCAGGTCTTCGAACATGGCGGCGTGCCTGGTATCGACCCGATGCAGGCTCATGAACTTGTGATAGGTGTCGCCGGCGGGCTTGGGCACATAGTCGGCCGCGACGATATCGAAAATATCGTCGAAATTATCGAGGATACCAAGCGCGCGCGCCGTCATTTCAGCGTGTTTGACGCTACCGTTGGTGAAGATGAACTTGCGTCCCGGCAGCGCCTTGATCGCCTCGCCGAGCGCCGGATCGGCCGGAACGACGGAATAGTCGATCGCATGCGCCTTTTGCAGGAAATCGTTGGGATCGATGCCGTGATGGATCATCAGCCCCTGCAGCGTGGTGCCGTGATCACGGTAATATTCCTTCTGCAGCTTCTTCGCTTCAACCGGGTCCAAGGTCAAAAGGGCAGAGACATACGCCGTCATGTTGCGGTCGATCTGCGAGAACAGATTGACGTGATGCGGATAAAGCGTGTTGTCGAGATCGAACACCCAGTCAGTGACATGGGCGAAATCGGCTTGGGTCGGCAGGCGGTCGAGCTGGGTCATCTGCGCGTTATGCCATGGGTCGCGGCGGACGCAAATGGGAAATGTGTCGCTCTGTTCATGCCGCCCGGACGATGACGATGATTTCCTCGGAAACGGCCTCGTCGAACGGTTCCGACAGCCAGCCGCCATAGACGGCTTCTGCCCGCAGGCCGGATGCGGTCAGATGGTCTTCGATCTCGGTTCGCGACAGGAAGAGCAGTTCGCTGGACGAAACGAGCGTACGGCCGGGCAGTTCATAGTGGGTGTCGAATGCAATGCGCCTGTTGGCCATGCGCGAAACCCGGCGCGACTGGCGGATGGAGTGTCCTTCGGCCGCAAGGTCGGCATCGCGGTTCCAGCGGGCGGGCCAGTCGATCGCCGGGTTGCGGCTCTCGAAGGCGATCATGCCGCCCGGCGCAAGGTGCTGGCGTATCGTTGCCAGCACGGCGAGCACGTCGCTGTCGTCGAGAAAGACCTGGAAGGCGTGACCGGTCATGATGATCAAGTCGAACCGTTCCGGCGAGCGGAAATGCTGGGCTGCGGCCTGCACCCAATCGATCCGGTCGCCGTTGGGCTTTTGCCGGGCGATATCGAGCATGGCTCTGGCAGGGTCTACGCCGGTGACCACATGGCCAAGCGCGGCATAGGCGTCGCAGAGCAGCCCGGTCCCGCAGCCGAGATCGAGGACCCGCTGCGGCGCCTTGCCGGCCAGCGCCAGATAGAAATCGCGGTCGAGCGACCAGCCGCTGTCGAGATCGTAAAGCTCCGCCAGCGATGGCTCTTCATAGTGCAGATCTGGCATCCGGCGTCCCTGGTCTGAATTGCGCTGACGCTACCCAACCGCATGCGCCGCGCAAGCGTGGAGGTCCGTGACCTGGCGTTTGTGGCGAAAACGCCAGCGGCCTTGTTGCCTAAAGGCGACAATGGCCCGGTTGCGCGATGCGCGGTGATGGATTCCCGCCGCCGGGCATGCTAGCCCGCAAGGATGCAAACTTGGATCGTCATCACCATCGCGGCTGCCTTCCTGCAGAACATCCGCTCCGCCATGCAAAAACACCTGAAGGGTGTGATGGGTACGACCGGGGCGACCTTCGTGCGCTTCGGTTACGGCGTGCCGTTCGCGCTGGTCTACCTCGCCATTCTCTGGCGCGGGTTCGACCGGCCGCTGCCGGTTCCGGATGCGCATTTCTTCCTGTGGGCTGTGATCGGCGGTCTGTCGCAGATCGCCGCGACCTTCCTGCTCGTGCATCTGTTTTCCTTTCGCAATTTTGCCGTCGGAACCGCCTATTCGCGCACGGAACCGGCACAGGCGGCTTTGTTTGCGCTGATCTTTCTCGGCGAAGCGGCAAGCCGGGGGACGCTGGTTGCGATCGCGATTTCCGTCGTCGGCGTGATGATCATTTCGGTGGCGCGCACGCCGCTCAGCGTCACATCGCTGGTGACGTCGGTGTTTACCCGCACAGCCGGGATCGGCGTTCTGTCCGGCACGTTCTTCGGCCTGTCGGCGGTGTCTTACCGGTCTGCATCGCTGGCGCTGGCGCCTAGCCTGCCCGAGCCGGATTTCGTCATGCAGGCGAGCTTCACGCTCGGTTTCGTCATCCTGCTGCAGACCGTGACGATGCTGGTCTGGATCCTGATCCGCGAGCCGGATGAGTTGAAACGGGTGGTCAAGGCCTGGCGGCCGGGCCTGCTGGTCGGGTTTGCCGGCGCGTCCGCCTCGTTCGGCTGGTTTATGGCGATGACGCTGCAGCAGGCGGCGATCGTCAAGGTGGTGGCGCAGGTGGAAATGCTGTTCACCTTTGCCTCCGCCGTCTTCATCTTCCGCGAGTGGATCAACAAGCTGGAAGTTCTCGGTTGCCTGCTGATCGTGCTCGGCGTGGTGATGCTGCTGGTTCTTTAAAAAATACGCGCCCGATTTTCGGCGGCGCTCAGAATCGTCCGGTGGTAGAAGGGATCATGCTGTTTGATCTGCCCCCTGAAGACACCCTTTACGACGCGCTCCTGGCGCGCAGCACCGACTATGAAGGTTCGGCTTTCGTCTGTGTCAAAACCACCGGCATCTTCTGCCGTCTCTCATGCCCGGCGCGAAAACCCCGGCGTGAGAACACGATTTTCACCGATTCGATCGGCACCTGCCTGGAGGCGGGTTTCCGGCCCTGCCTGCGCTGCCGTCCACTCGAGACGGCGGGTGGCAAGGATGCGATCGTCGACGGCCTGATGCAGACGCTTGACGCCGATCCCGAACGGCGCTGGAGCGAGACCGATCTGATCCGGCGCGGCTATGATCCTTCGACCGTGCGCCGCGCCTTCAAGCGCCATCTCGGCATCACTTTCCTCGATCTCGCCCGGCATCGAAGGCTGGGTGCCGCAGCACGGCATCTCGCAGATGGCGGCCGCGTCATCGATGCCCAGATCGAGGCCGGCTATGAATCGCCAAGCGGCTTTCGTGCCGCCTTCGCGCGGCTGATCGGCGGAGCCCCGGCGATGTCGCAGGGGCGGACGCTGCTTTATGCCGACTGGATGGAAACGCCGCTCGGGCCGATGGTTGCGGTGGCCGACGAGACACGCCTGCATCTCCTGGAGTTTCATGATCGCAAGGGATTGCCGGCCGAGATGGAGAAGCTGAAGCGGAACACGCGCTCGTCCGTGGCGCCCGGAAAGACGCCGCCGATCGCGCAGATCGAGACTGAGCTTTCGGACTATTTCGCCGGCAAGCCGGACGCCTTCAAGACGCCGCTGGCCCTGAACGGAACGGCATTCGAGCGGCAGGTCTGGGCGAAACTGCAGGATATTCCGCCAGGCGAGACACGATCCTATGGTGATATCGCCCGCGACGTGGATACGATGAAAGCGGTCCGGGCCGTTGCCAAGGCCAATGGCGCCAACCAGATTTCGATTGTCATTCCCTGTCATCGCTGCATTGGTACAGATGGCTCGCTGACCGGATATGGCGGCGGCATCTGGCGCAAGCAGTGGCTTTTGCGGCATGAAGGCAGGATGAGGCCAACGGGATTGTTTTCGGAGGAAAGATGATGAACCAGACGGACAAGGCAAAGGCATTCGCCAATCTGCATCGCAAGGGCGATCCGGTGGTGCTCTACAACATCTGGGATGCGGGCACGGCCAAGGCTGTGGCGGCCTCCGGCGCCAAGGCTTTGGCGACCGGAAGCTGGTCGGTGGCCGATGCCAATGGCTACGGCGACGGCCAGCAGATCCCGATGCTGCAACTCGTCGATATCGCCCGCAGCATTGTCGCTGCGACCGACCTGCCGGTGTCGATCGATTTCGAGGGCGGATATGCCGAAGACGCTGGGTCGACCGCTGAAAATGTCGGCCGGGTGATCGATACCGGTGCCGTCGGCATCAACTTCGAGGATCAGGTGGTTGGCGGCAGCGGGCTGCATACGGTCGAAGCGCAGGCGGCGCGGGTGAAGGCGATCCGCACCAAGGCCGACGAAAAGGGCATTCCCTTCTTCATCAATGCCCGCACCGATCTGTTTTTGAAGCTCTCCGATCCTGTCCGGCATGCGCCGCTGGTTGATGAGGCAATCGAACGGGCGGCGGCCTATGCCGAAGCCGGTGCCAGCGGCTTCTTCGTGCCGGGACTGTCGAATCCGGACCTGATAGGCCGTGTCTGCGAGGCCGTGGCGCTGCCGGTAAACATCATGATGCGGCCGGGCATGGAGATAAAGGCGCTGGCGGCGCTGGGTGTCGCGCGGATCAGCTTTGGGCCAGGCCCGTACCGGGCGATGATCGAGTGGCTGAAGGGTGAGGCGACAAAGGTATATCAGCAGGGCTGAGGGCTTGGGTTTCCCACCGCTCGCGCGGGTTAACGATTCTGGAGCGGCAATCTCACTCTCCCGTCATCTTCTCCTCGAGTTTAACCCAAGGACCTGTGGCGGGGATTCAGTAGCGGCGCATCCGCGCCGCTGAAAGATTTTTCACACGACGGATGTCGCGTGGCCGGATTCCTGTGGCAAGTACAGCAGGAATGACGGAGGTAGGAAGATCCGTTACGGCCAGCCTTACGGAACGATTAGCGTTCCCGCACCATGTTCCGTGAAGATTTCGAGCAGAACCGAGTGTGCCGTCTTGCCGTTGAGGATGACGACGCCTTCGACGCCGCGGGAAAGCGCTTCGATGCAGGTTTCGACCTTCGGAATCATGCCGCCGGAAATCGTGCCGTCCTTGATCAGCGCATGCGCTTCGGCGACCGAGAGTTCCTTGATCAGTTCGCCCTTCTTGTCGAGCACGCCCGGAACATCCGTGAGGAACAGCAGGCGCGTGGCGTTCAGCGCGCCGGCAATGGCGCCGGCAAACGTGTCGGCGTTGATGTTGTAGGTGGCGCCGTCGCGGCCGGGAGCGACCGGGGCGATGACCGGGATCATTTCCGAGCGGGCGAGCAGGTCGAGCAGGGTGCGGTCGACTTCGACGATCTCGCCGACAAAGCCGAGATCGAGAACGCGTTCGATATTGCTGTCCGGATCCTTGATGGTCTTCTTGGCCTTCTCGGCAAAGACCATGTTGCCGTCCTTGCCGCACAGGCCGATCGCCCATTCGCCGGTCTGGTTGATCAGCGCGACGATTTCCTTGTTGATCGAGCCGGCCAGAACCATTTCGACGATCTCGACGGTTTTCTGATCGGTGACGCGCAGGCCGCCTTCGAACTTTGATTCGATGCCCATCTTGGTCAGCATCGCGCCGATCTGCGGACCGCCGCCATGAACAACAATCGGGTTGACACCCGACTGCTTCAAAAGCGCGATATCCGCGGCAAAGGCCTTGCCGAGCTCGGCATTGCCCATGGCGTGGCCGCCATATTTTACCACGATCGTTTTGTTCTCGTAGCGCTGCATATAGGGCAGCGCCTTGGCGAGAAGATTTGCCTGGATTTCGCTTTCTGATGCGGACATGGAAATACCTCGAAATTAGCCGGGTGCTGTTTAGCGCAAGTTTCCGGTGGAGGGAATGATCCGTGGCAAAGATAAAGCCGGTGTGACATCAGCCTCTATCACCGTTTTTATCTGCCGCAACTCCCCTTTTTATCCCCGGATTTGTGCCCTATGTTCGCCGCTGACGGACGAGGACCGGAGCATCAATGACCACAGACGACATCTCCACGCTGATCGGCCGGATCTCGCTGAAAGATCGTGCCGCCTTTTCCGCGCTCTACAGGCAGACCAGTCCGAAACTTTTCGCCATTTGCGTCCGTATTTTGAGAGACCGGACGGAAGCGGAAGAAGCCTTGCAGGAAATCTACATCAAGATATGGCAGCGGGCAGACCGTTTTGCCAGCGGCGACACCAATCCGATGTCCTGGCTTTCGGCGATTGCGCGCAATCATGCGATCGATCATCTGCGGGCAAGAAAGCCGGTGGCAAACACGATTGACGAGGCCTATGATCTGGCGGATTCTGCGCCGGACCCGGAAAAAGCTGCCATCAATACGGCAGAGGGCCGCCGGATCGACAATTGCATGAATGAACTCGAGGCAGATCGCGCCGATGCCGTACGCAAGGCCTATGTCGAAGGGTTAAGCTACCAGGAATTGGCCGACCTTTTCGGCACGCCGCTGAACACGATGCGAACATGGCTGCGCCGCAGTCTGTTGAAACTCAGAGAGTGCATGGAGCGATGACCACACAGAATCCCGAAAGCGGAGATTCCCGCCGCGACCAGGTGATTGCGGGCGAGTATGTTCTGGGTGTTCTGTCTGCCGACGACCGCCGCAAGGTCGAGGCGCGCATGGTTCTCGATGGCGCCTTTGCTGCCATGGTCAATCACTGGCAGAGCAATCTCTCCTCTTTCGACGATGCTTACGAGCCGGTCACGCCGCCACCGCAGGTGCTGGTCGCTGTCGAGCGCCGCCTGTTTGCCGCGCAGGCCAAACCGGCTGTTGCTGCCACGGGGGTATGGAATTCTCTGGCCCTGTGGCGCATGCTGACGTTGGCATCGGTGGCGGGTCTCGTGACGGTTGCGACCTTCGCCACGGGTGTCCTGACGCCTGTCAGTCAGACGAAGCCGCTGGTGGCCGAACTGACTGGCGATGCCAGCACGACGATCAATCTTCTGGCGCAATACGACGCCGGCAACGGCGCCCTGAAGATCACGCCGGTGGCGGCAAAGCAGGCCGAGGCCAAATCGCTGGAACTCTGGCTGATCGAAGGCGATAACCCCGCCAAGTCGCTGGGCATCCTGCCGCAGACGGGCGAGGGTGAGATCATCATTCCGCCGGAGCTACGTTCGAAGTTCGGTGCAGGCGTCACGCTCGCCGTCAGTGTCGAGCCTTTCGGCGGCTCGCCGACCGCCACGGCCACCGGCCCGGTCGTTGCCGTCGGCAAGACGCGGCGGCCGTAGCGGCTTATTGTAAGTAATTGGTTACCGAATGGCTGCCCTTGCAAGAGGGCGGCCTTTATTCATTGTGCCGCGCGCGACTTCCGAAGAGGTAAATGAAATCAATTATTTGGATTGTTCATATTTTTCCTGAAACTCTTTCCGGCGACCTTGCGTACCTTGTTCTGTCCTCTGCGCAGAGAACAAGAATTCCAGAAAAAACTTGGGAGAGATCCGCAACGCGGGTCCGCGAGATCAACAGGAAGGAAGAGAAATGTTCAAGTCCATGCTGCGCACGGTCACCGTCGCTTCGATACTGGCCACAGGTTCCTTTGCAGCGCACGCTGAAAATCCGATGGTCGGCGGCGCGCCGATGTATGCCAACAAGAACATCGTCGAAAATGCCGTCAATTCCAAGGATCACACGACGCTGGTCGCCGCCGTCAAGGCTGCCGGCCTCGTCGAAACGCTTGAGGGTAAGGGGCCGTTCACGGTTTTTGCTCCGACCAATGAAGCCTTTGCCGCCCTGCCTAAGGGCACTGTGGAAACCCTTCTGAAGCCCGAAAACAAGGCGATGCTGACCAAGGTTCTGACCTGCCATGTGGTGGCAGCGGATGCAATGTCCAAGGCGATCGCCAAGATGGTCAAGGATGATGGCGGCACCCATGACGTCAAGACGGTTGGCGGCTGCATTCTGAAGGCCAAGGACAAGGGCGGCAAGATCACGCTCACCGATGAAATGGGCGGGGTCGCGCATGTTACCATCGCCGACGTCAAGCAGTCGAACGGTGTCATCCATGTGATCGACAAGGTGCTGCTGCCGAAATCCTGATCCACGCCCTTGTGGCTTGGGAGCCGGATGCATCCTCGATGCATTTTCGGCTCCGGGCCGGAGACCTCTCCGGCCTCAAGGCCACCGGCTCTTCACTCGCCGGTGGCCTTTTTATCTCGTATTCAAGCGATTGCTCACGCGGGATTGATTGGCATTTGTTTTGCCCCCGGGCGAACGCCGCATTAGTTTTCAGGTGTTGCCGGCACCATCAGGCAGACGGGAGATGACCATGACAAGCCGACGCTTTTTTCTTCTTTCCGGGGTAGCCCTTACCGCTGCGGTGGCGTTTCGCGGAGGCAGCCCCGGGGCCATCGCCGCCGAAACGTTCGAAGTGACCAAAACCGATGCCGAATGGAAAGCGATCCTGACCGCCGAGCAATACCAGATCCTGCGGCATGAAGACACCGAACGGCCGTTTACCAGCGCGCTCAACACCGAGAAACGCAAGGGCACGTTTCACTGTGCCGGTTGCGATCTGCCGGTCTATTCGTCGGACGCGAAATACGACAGCGGCACGGGGTGGCCGAGCTTCTGGGAATCGCTGCCGGATGCTGTCGGCAAGCGTGAGGACACGTCGCTGTTCATGACCCGCACCGAATGTCATTGCCGCCGGTGCGGTGGCCATCTCGGGCATATCTTCGATGACGGGCCGCAGCCGACTGGCATGCGCCATTGCATCAACGGGTTCGCAATGACGTTCACGCCAGCATCGGCTGCCTGACCGTTTAAAGGGCTGCTGGAGCCGCAGGCTGGGAATCGGACAGCGCCGCCTGAAGCTTGGCTTCCTGGTCCGGCGACAGCGAGGTCTTCAAGACCTTGCCGCGCAGGCCGTGGAACTCCGCCAGAACCTTTTCAGGCTGTACCTTGCGCACCAGCACGAAAAGCGCCGAGGAATTGTTGGGAATGGTATCGCCGAGCGACTTGATGAAATTGTCATCGATGCCGTAATCGGCCAGCGATCCCGACAGCGCGCCAGTGCCGGCGCCGATCGCGCCGCCGATGGCAAAGCCGGCCAGCGGGTTGAGGAACAGGAGACCGACGAGGCCGCCCCAGAGCGAGCCGCTGAGAAGCCCCGATGTCGCGCCGATGGCCGTCAGGTTCATGCTCTGCTTCAAGTGAACCTTGCCGGTCTCGTCGCGCACCACGACGACGGCATCCTCCAGATCGATCAGATATTCCTTCTTCAGCGTATTCAGCTTCAGAAGCACCTTGTCGGCTTCTTCCGTACTGTCAAAACCCACCACAATCAGATCGGACATGTCGTGTTCTCCTTGAACTCTCAACGCATTGGAGGTCGCCGGAAGGCCGCCCCGCGCTGGGAGATAGAGCACAGTTCATGTCGGGGTAGTGTGACAGATGCAATTAAAGCATGCCGCGCAAAAATGCGCGGCATGCTTTAGCGTGATTGCTGTGCGTCAGGTGGAGATGGCGACCTTGATGGCGGCGCGCAGTTCTTCCATGCCAAGGTTCTTCTCGGACGATGTTGCAAGCACCTCCGGGAACGCCGCAGGCCGCTTCCTGATCTTTTCCAGCGTCTCGGCAATCAGCCGCGGAACCGCCGGGTCCTTGATCTTGTCGGTCTTGGTCAGCACGACCTGGTAGGAGACTGCCGCCTTGTCGAGCAGGCTCAAGACGTCCTCGTCGTTCTTCTTGATGCCATGGCGGCTGTCGATCAGGACGTAAACGCGCTTCAGCGTCGAGCGGCCGCGCAGATAGTCGAAGACCAGCTTGGTCCAGGCATCGACATGCTCTTTCGGCGCCTGGGCGTAACCGTAACCGGGCATGTCGACCAGCGCCATTGGCGGCAGGTCGCCGGGCTGACCGGAATAGCCGTCCGGTACGAAATAGTTGAGTTCCTGGGTACGGCCTGGCGTATTGGATGTGCGGGCAAGCCCCTTCTGGCCGACCAGCCCGTTGATCAGCGACGACTTGCCGACATTGGAGCGGCCGGCAAAGGCGATCTCGAACGGGCCCTCCGGCGGCAGGAACTTCATCGACGGCACACCGCGGATGAATACCCATGGCCGCCCGAAAAGGGGCTTGTCGTCCTGCTGCGTGGCGTCTGTCATGGTATCCTGTCCTTGGCTTTTGTTCAGGACTTCACGGTTTTGCGCCGCCATGTCAAGAAAACTCGCGATTTTCGCCAATTTGGCTCAGGCCATGGTACGCCGCTGCCGCCACATCTCGATGCTGAGATAGGAGAGGAGGGCGATCAGCACGATCGTGCCGCCGAGGATCGTGTTGAGGCTTGGGATCTCGCCGTGGATCAGCGCCACCCAGAGCGGCGCCAGGATCGTCTCGGCGGTGCCGAGCAGGGCCGCGAGCGCCGAGGGGATCAACCGCGCGCCGGTGACGAAGAAGGCGAGGCCAAGGCCGAAGTTGAGCGCGCCGAACGTCACGAGGATGCCGAGCTCCGGCAGCGTGACACTGAGGCCGGACGCCATAATGGCTGCGACCGTTCCGGCGACGATGGTGCCGAAACAGGCAGCCGGTGTCATGCGCACATGGGCATAGCGCCGGGTGATGACGGTGGCGAGCGCGAAGACGAAGGCGATCAGGATGGCCAGCGCATCGCCCACGGGCGAGACCGCGCCGTTCACGGAATCCGAGACCATGATCGCTACGCCGGAAATCACGGCAGCGATGGCAAGCCAGGTCAGCAGCGAGACGCGTTCCCGAAACACGATCCAGCTGATCAGCGCCGCAATCAGCGGCACGCCGGCCTGAATGAGAACGATGTTGGCAACGGTGGTATAGGCAAGCGCCAGGATGAATGAGGTCGAGGCGATGGCAAAACACAGCCCGACCGCGATGCCCGGCAGGCCCATGTTGCGAAACAGCGAGACGGTGCCGCGTGGCCCGTCGCGCAGCAACATGAAGCCGATGAGGAACAGGGCGGCAAACAGCGAGCGCCAGAACACGATGGTCCAGCCATCCTCGATCGACAGGAAGCGCGCCAGCGTGCCGCCGAAACTCCAGACGATGGCCGAGCCGAGCACCAAGGCTGCGCCCTGGGTTGCGCTGTTTTGGCCATCGGTTACGGATTGCGGCAGAGGCTGCGACATGGCGGGAATCCGGTTGCGGTGCTGCAGTGTAGGAGCGAACGGTCCGGCGCGCGCTGGTATCCGCGACAGGGTGCTGTCGCAAACCTTCCTGTGTGCCTTATGTGACGCAACTATTGAATCTCGGCGGCGGTTTTGTCCGGTTCGGGCTTTATCACGGCAAGAATCACACCGCCAATGGCGATGATGGCCGCACCGGCGATCACGCCCGTCGTCGGAATTTCGTTGAAGAACAGGAAGCCGATGACGGCGGCAAAGACCAGCCAAGCATAATCGACCGGACCGACGATCGCCAGTGAGGCAAGCCGGTAGCCGCGGACGACGCAGTATTGTGCCGCCACCGCGATCGGGCCGAGCAGCAGAAACGGGACCATGGAGGAGAGGGACGCTTCCTTCCATGTCCAGAACGCCGGTATCGCCAGGAACAGGATGCCAAAGGCGTTGACATAGAGCAGGACCGTCAGCGGGCGGTCGGCATGGGAGAGGACACGGATCATCAGCCCTTCGATGGCGAGTAACGCGGCACCGAGAACAGCAATAGCTGCGGGGACGAGATAGGCGGGCTCGAACTGGGTGAAGGCGCCGCGTGAAATCATGATGAAACCGGCACCGGCGAAACTGAGGGTGATGCCGACCATATGCTGCTTCGTCACAGTTTCCTTGAGGACGATAACCGCCAGCGGGATGATGAAAACCACGTAGAGAAGACCAAGCGCCGTTGCATCGACAATCGGCATCGCCGCAGAGGCATAAATCAGCGCGAAGCCGCCGGAAACACCGAACGCGGCGCGCATGGCATGGGAAAACGGCCGGGCACTGCGATAGACGCGCAAGCTGTCGCGCTTGAAGGCAACCACAGCCAGAAGCGTTGCCAGGCCGCTGACATAACGCAGGAACTGGATCTGTACGACGGACAGGCTGTCTCCCCCGAATTTGCCAGAGGCAAAAATCAAGGAAAATAATGCCGTTCCGAGTACAACCCAGATCATCGCTTCAGCATTCGAGTTCAGCAGGTTTTTACGCAAGGCCTTAACTTTCAAAGGTTTCTCTTCCAACTCTTGCCAAATGACCCTGCCGCAATGCAAATTCGATTTTTGAGCCCTGGATGAGTAATTTCGATGCAGAACAAGCGGAACGTCTCGCTCAATGCGGTGCGGGTTTTTGTCCTGACGGCCCGCCATCTTAGTATCGTCCAGGCCGCCGCAGAAATCGGCGTTACCCCGAGCGCTGTCAGTCATCAAATCAAGAAGCTGGAGGGTGAGCTGGGCGTGGCGCTGTTCAAGCGGAGCCACAACTTCCTTGACCTGACGGATGCGGGTCGCCGCTTCCATGATGATGCCGCCGCTGCCATTGCTGCGATCGACCGTTCGGCAGAGGCGCTGAGCCGCGACCAGAACGAAATCGTCGTCCGCGTCTCGATTTCGCTTGCCGTTCGCTGGCTGATCCCAGCGCTGGAGCGGTTCAAGGCGATGCATCCGGCCGCCCGTGTGCGTGTCGAGACGAAAACCGGTTCCAGCATCTCTCTCGGGTCCGGCGACCTGGCAATTTCCTATCACCGTGCTGGTACGAACCCTGCAGAAGGGGAGTGGCTTGCCGCCGATATGAGCCGTCCCGTCGCGTCGCCGGCGCTGCTGGCGGCCGTCGGGTATGACGGGACCGGCGATCTTGGAAGGGTGCCAGCCCTTCAATGCTCGGTGGACAATTGGGACTGGGCATTGTGGACCCGCACGCTCGGCCTCGATGGCGGCGCCATACAGATCCAGCATGTGTTCGACACCGACGATACGGCTCTGCATGCAGCCACGGCCGGTCTGGGCATGGTTCTGGCGCCGGCGTTCCTGACGGAGCGCGAGATCCGCTCAGGCGGGCTGGTGGTTTTGCCGGGCTTCGGGCCGGTGGACCTCGGTCATTACCGTGTGGTCTTCCATCGTCATGAAAACCGCATGACGCGGAAATTCCGCAAATGGCTCGGGGAGGAGATGCAGCGCATGGTCTAGCCGTTGCGGTGCAAGTTTTTCGCCAAGAAAAAACCCCGGATCAGCCGATCCGGGGTTTTCGCATTCCTGGTCCCGGTTCCGGCCTATTCGGCCGGTTTCGGTTTCTTTGAGAATAATCCCTTGAGATTGTCGAACAGCTCGATCTTGGCGCCGTGGCGCTTCATGATGAACGCCTGTTGCATGATCGACAGCGTGTTGTTCCAGGCCCAGTAGATGACCAGACCGGCCGGGAAGCTTGCCAGCATGAAGGTGAAGACCAGCGGCATCCAGGTGAACAGCATCGCCTGGGTGGGATCCGGCGGCGTCGGGTTCATACGCATCTGCAGGAACATGGTGATGCCCATGATCAGCGGCCAGACGCCGATGACCAGCGCATGCGGAACCGCGTAAGGCAGAAGGCCGAACAGGTTGAACAGCGAGGTCGGATCCGGCGCGGAAAGATCCTGGATCCAGCCGAAGAACGGCGCGTGGCGCATTTCGATGGTGACGTAGATCACCTTGTAGAGCGCGAAGAACACCGGGATCTGCAACAGGATCGGCCAGCAACCGGCGATCGGGTTGATCTTCTCTTCCTTGTAGAGCTGCATCATGCCCTGCTGCAACGCCATGCGGTCGTCGCCGTGCTTCTTCTTCAGTTCCTCCATCTTCGGCTGAACCTTCTTCATGTTCGCCATCGAAGCGTACTGCTTCGAGGCAAGCGGGAAGAACAGGCCCTTGACGACGATGGTGGTCAGAAGGATCGCAACGCCGAAGTTGCCGAAATAACGGAAGAAGAAATCCATTAACATGAACATCGGCTTGGTGATGAAGTAGAACCAGCCCCAATCGATCAAAAGATCAAACTGTGGAATGTTATAGGCGGCTGCCTTCGATTTGTCAGCGTTCGTCAAACTCGAGAACATTGAGCTGAACCAGCTATCGTCCTTTGAGTAGCTCTGAACAACGGAGACGACTTTGGCGCCGGCAAAGACCAGGGTCTTCAGGTCAGTGGATTGGCCCGGCGCGATGGTGACTGCGTCCTGCTTGTAGTCAGCCTGGAAGCGCGGGCGGCCATCGGTGAAGTGCTCGTACTTGGATTCGTAAGCCAGTGTCTGCGGCGGAACGATGGCGGCAGCCCAGTACTTGTCGGTGATGCCAAGCCAGCCGGTCGTTGCCTTCTCGTGCTTGACCGGAACGTCGTTTTCCACCTTGCTGTAGGCGATTTCGTTCAGGCCATGCTCGCCGATGACGCCGATGAAGCCTTCATGCAGAACGTAGACGCTGGGCGTGGTCGGCTTGTTGAAGCGGGTGACGCGGCCGTAGGTCGACAGCGATACCGGAGCGCCGCTGCCATTGTTGATCGAGTCTACGACCTGGAACATGAAGTGTTCGTCGATCGAGATCGTGCGGGTGAAAACCACGCCCTTCTCGTTGGTATAAGTCAAGACGACAGGGGTTTCGGTCGTCAGCTTGTCGCCGCTTTTGACTGTCCAGATGGTCGATGGGCCGGGAACGGTGCCGGTTGCGTCGTTGCCGATATAGCCGAGTTCGGTAAAGTAACCGTCCGGCGTGTCGGAGGGGCTGAACAGCGTGATCAGCGGGCTCTTGTCGTCGACGGTCTCGTGGTATTCCTTGAGCTTCAGGTCGTCAAAACGTGCGCCGGTGAGGTTGATCGAGCCGATCAGCGCTGCCGTGTCGATGGAAACACGGGCCGATTTGGCGATCGCCTGATCACGGGTTTCAACGGCGCCGGGGACGGCGCCCTGAGCCGGTTGAGCCTGACCGGGAACGGCAGGCGTGCCGGCCGGCTGGGTCTGCTGGGTGAGCTTCTGATGGGCTTCCGCCGCAATCCGTTCTTTCTCTATCTTCGGGTTCACATAGAGAAATTGCCAGGCAATCAGAATGAGCACTGATAGCCCGATCGCCACGAAGTAGTTGCGGTTTTTTTCCATCATTCTTTCCTGGAGCCGGCCTGTTGAGGCCGTGAATATTTCTGCTTGCTTTCGATCCGCTCACAGAGGGTCTTTTCGATCCGCTTGAAGGGTGCGTTCAAAAGGTCGCGTCTGGCGACAATCACATAGTCATGTCCGGGCTTCATTGCAAATCCGGCGGAAAGCCGCACGGCCTCTTTCAGGCGCCGGCGCATCCGGTTGCGTTCGACGGCATTGCCATGCTTCTTGGTGACGGTGAAACCGACACGCGGCCCGGTATCCGGTTCGTTGCGATCAAGAACTTCCAGAAGAAACAACGGACCTTTCCGCTGCTCTCCCTTGCGCACAGCAAGAAACTGCGGCCGGCTTTTCAGCCGCCCGGCAGTTGATTTAGGCTTGGGTGATGTCATTCGCCCGCGCTCCTTCTTGGCGCTGGAGCATCCAGTGTCCCTAGAGACGACTGATGGATGCTCCGGCGCCGTGAAGCCGCGCATGCAGGTTTCGCGAAGGTAAGTGCGCGAAGACGCGGCACGCGCCAGACGGCCTTAAGCCGACAGACGCTTACGGCCACGTGCCCGGCGGGCAACGATAACCTTGCGGCCACCCTTGGTGGCGATACGTGCACGGAAGCCGTGACGGCGCTTGCGAACAAGCTTGGACGGTTGGTAGGTACGCTTCGTCATTTATTTTAATACCGCGGTGTGCGGCCCTTCTTGGGTTTGCTTCTTAGCAAGGGAGCGTTACGTTCCGGGCATGGCATTGCACAGGGCAAGGGGACTTGTCCGGACGTGGGCGGCTTATAAGAGCAAAGAGCCGCGAAAGTCAATTGCCGGGGCGGAAAAGCTGGAATCAGCGCGGGTTTTGCCGTTCTGCTGGATCAGCAGCCGGTTGGGGTGTCCTTGGGTCTATTCAACTTAAAATTGAGTATTGGTGCATAATAATGCAACGGCTTAAACAAAGCCCTAAGACCCGATCAGTAGAATTGTTGAGTGCCGCATGAGGCTTCATTAACCATCGCTGCTTTAGTGTCACGCCTGAGACAAGTACCCGCAAGCTGCGCCTTTCATGGTCTGCTGCCGGTCCCAGGGGAGTGACACGTAAATGAAAATTCGAGGCAAGATCTATCTCATCGTCGGGTTGATGAGCCTGATCACACTGGCTGTGACCGGCATGGCGCTGACAGTGGTCACACAATATAATTCGAGACTCGTCCAGTTCGACAACGCCTCGGATCGCGCGCTGAACGGCGAGCATCTCAACCGACTGGTAACGGCTGTCGTCATGGAAGCGCGCGGTATCTACGCAGCTCCGACGATGGAAAAATCCAAGCCATTCGCTGAAGGCCTGCTGAAAAACCTCGACAAGATCGATGCTCTCCTCACCGAGTGGAAGCCGCTCGTTCCCGCCGAAGAAATTCCAGCCTTCGACGCGGTCGTCAAACGCGCCGCCGAATTCCGCACATTCCGCACGGAAACAGCCCGTCTTAGCCAGGAAGTCTCGCCGCAGGCTGCCAACGAACAGGGCAACAACGAACTTAACCGCGCCAACCGCAAGGCCTTCCAGGCCGAGATCGATGCGCTCGTCGACACCGACCGCGCGGCTCTGGATACGATCGAGAATGAAGTCAACACGATTGAAAGTCGGATGATCCTCATGGTGCTGTTGACGGCGGGCGTTGGCCTGGTCATCGGCGCGGGTACGGCTTTCTACATCGGCACCAAGCAACTGAGCCAGCCGATCCTGCAGTTGACAGGCACGATGAAGCGGCTGGCTGACGGCGATCTCAATGCCAACGTGCCGTTTGCCGGCCGAAAGGACGAAATCGGCGAAATGGCCGGTGCTGTCGAGGTGTTCAAGCGCAATGGCCTGGCCGTGCGCGAACTGAATGCGCAGGAGAGTGCGCTGCGCGAAAAGAGCGCCGATCTGCAGTCGAGCATTGCCGTCGTCGTCACCGCTGCCGCCGCTGGCGACTTTACCCAGCGGATCAGCAAGGATTACGGCAATGCCGACCTCAATCGCTTTGCCGCCAGCCTCAACGAGCTTGTCGATGGTGTGAACAGCGGTGTCAACGAGACCCGCCGCGTTATCGCCAGCCTTTCGGGCGGTGACCTGACGCAGAACATGAACGGCAACTTCCAGGGCGCCTTTGCCGAGTTGCAGCAGAACGTCAACGACACGCTGTCGACCCTGCAGAGCACGCTACGGGAAGTCCGCACCACGACGGACTCGATCAACGGCAATTCCTCGGAACTGCGCTCCGCCGCCGATGACCTGTCGAAGCGCACAGAACAGCAGGCCGCAGCGCTCGAAGAAACATCTGCTGCACTGGAGCAGATCACCGCCGCCGTGCGCAACTCCACCGACCGCGCCCAGGAAGCGACTGTCATGGTCACGGAGGCGAAACAGAGTGCTGCCCAGTCCGGCGAAGTCGTGCGTAAGGCCGTCGATGCGATGGGCCGGATCGAGCAGGCTTCCAGCGAGATCGGCCAGATCACCAACGTGATCGACGAGATCGCCTTCCAGACCAACCTTCTGGCGCTCAACGCCGGTGTCGAGGCTGCGCGTGCCGGTGATGCGGGCAAGGGTTTTGCCGTCGTCGCCCAGGAAGTCCGCGAACTGGCCCAGCGTGCCGCAAGTGCCGCCAAGGACATCAAGGGTCTGATCGCCAAGTCCGGCTCGGAAGTCGCGACCGGCGTCAAGCTGGTGCAGGAAACGGGTGAGGTTCTTGGCAAGATCGAAACGCGGGTGTTGAGCATCAACGATCACATCCATTCGATCGCCACAGCTGCCCGCGAACAGTCGACCGGCCTCGGCGAAGTCAGCACCGCCGTCAACCAGATGGACCAGGTGACCCAGCAGAACGCCGCGATGGTCGAAGAAGCCAATGCCGCCACCCACAAGCTTTCGGCCGAAGCCGACAGCCTGGCGCGGCTGATCTCCCACTTCAAGCTGGACGATAGTGCGCCGTTGCGTGCGGTCGCGGCTCCGGTTCGCGAAAACACCCGGCCGGTCGCATCGCCTGCCCGCAAGATGATGGGTACTGTCGCCCGCGCCTTTGGCGGCGGCTCGGCCAGTGCCGCGGTGGCGAAGGACAATTGGGAAGAATTCTGATCCTTAACAGGATATCGGACGTGAACAGAAATCCCGCGGCGAGCCGGTCTCGCCGCGGGATTTTGCATTCCGATCACGGCGACGTTGTTGAACGCGATCATTCGTTATTGGTCCGGATGGCACTTTCCTTCTAATGCTGGGCGATGGAACAGAATGAGCGCGAAAGGCAGCAGCTGACAGTGGAAGGCGGCCAGGAAACGACAGCAGGGGACAAGGTGCCGGGAGGGCCGCCGCTGGCGCTGCGCATTGCTCCGCTTCTCGTGCTGGCCGCAGGCCTTGCCCTTGCCTATGGGCTGGGGTGGCACCGTTATGTGTCGCTCGGCTGGCTGGCGGATCAGCGCGAGGTGCTGCTCGATATGGTGGCGCGCCATCCGGTGCGGGCAGTGGTGCTGTTCTTCGCGGTCTATGCTGCCGTTGTGGCGTTGTCGGTTCCAGCGGCATCGGTGCTGACGATCTTTGCCGGCTTCCTGTTCGGCTGGCTGGCTGGCGGCATCATCGTCGTCATTGCTGCCACCATCGGTTCCTGTCTTCTGTTTGCCGGTGCACGCACGGTGTTCGGTGATATTCTCCGGCGGCGGGCCGGGCCGTTTCTCAAACGCTTTTCAGCGGGTTTCAGCCGCAATGCCTTCAGCTATCTGCTGGTGCTGCGTCTTGCGCCGATGTTTCCCTTCTTCGTCGTCAATATCGCACCCGCTTTCTTCGCCGTCAGTCTGCGCACCTTTGCGCTGGCCACCGTGGTCGGCATCATTCCGGGCACATTCGCCTACACATGGCTTGGCTGCGGCTTCGAGGAGGCTATCGGCGAGGCGGCGGAACATGGAAGGGCCCTGCGGTTGTCCGATTTCCTGACGCCAAAACTGACCGTCGCCTTCATGGCGCTCGCCGTCATTGCCGCCCTGCCGCTTCTGGTGCAATTTGCTCGCGAAAAACGGCAGGCGGCGGGTGATCGTGGACAAGACTGACGGCGTGGCAACGGTACTTTCTCCCGATATCTGCGTGATCGGTGCCGGTTCGGCGGGGCTTTCCGTTGCCGCAGGTGCGGCCGCCTTCGGTGTGCCCGTCGTGTTGATCGAGCGCGGGCTGATGGGCGGCGAGTGCCTGAACACCGGCTGCGTGCCGTCGAAGGCGCTGATCGCCGCCGCCAAACACGCCCATGCGGTCCGCAAGGCGGCCGAGTTCGGCGTGATCGCCGGTGAGCCGTTGATCGATTTTGAGAAAGTGCGTGCGCATGTCCGTTCGGTGATCGATGCCATCGCGCCGAATGATTCGGCCGAACGGTTCGCCGCCATGGGCGTCACAGTCATCAAGGCCGATGCACAATTCACCGACGGTAATACCGTCATCGCCGGAGACTATACCATCCGCGCCCGCCGTTTCGTCATCGCGACGGGATCCGTGCCGGTCATCCCGCCGGTTCCGGGCCTTGCCGGTATCGATTACCTCACCAGCGAAACGCTGTTTGACCTCGAGAGCCTGCCGCAGCATCTCATCATCATCGGCGCCGGGCCGGTGGGGCTGGAGATGGCGCAGGCGCACCGGCGGCTGGGGGCGAGAGTGACGGTCGTCGATGCGGGCAGGGCGCTGGCCAAGGAGGACCCCGAACTGGCGGGCATCGTGCTTGACGGATTGCGTGGCGAAGGCATCGATATTTTCGAACACAGCCAGGTTTTGTCTGTCGGGAAAACGGCGGCTGGCCTGCATCTCCACTGCGAAACGCCGGCTGGCCCGGTCACCATCGAAGGCAGCGCCCTGCTCGTCGCGGCCGGTAAGCGGGGCAATACGTCGGGGCTGGGCCTCGAGGCTGCCGGTATCGGCGTGTCGGTAACGGGCATTTCTGTTGATCGCAGCCTGCGGACGCAGAACCACAGGGTCTATGCGATCGGCGACGTGGCGGGCGGGCTGCAATTCACCCATGCCGCCAATTACCACGCCTCGCTGGTGCTGCGGGAAATCCTGTTCCGGCTGCCCGCCCGCGAAAACCGTGACATCGTCCCGCGCGCCACCTTCACCGATCCGGAAATCGCCTCTGCCGGGTTGGATGAAGAGCAAGCCCGCAGACGTTACGGCGCCGTCGAGGTTCTTCGCTGGCCCTATGCGGACAATGACCGCGCCCAGGCGGAACGTGCCACCGAGGGCCTGATCAAGATCGTCACGGGCAAGCGCGGAAAGATTCTCGGCGTCGGCATAACCGGGGCCGGAGCGGCCGAAATGATCAACATGTGGAGCCTGCTGATTGCCAACGGCCAGTCGCTGCGTCATGTCCGCAATGCCATCGTCCCCTATCCGGCCATGACGGAGATTGGAAAACGGGCCGTCATCGCCTATTATACGCCCCTGACACGCGCGCCGTTCGTCCGGGCCATCATCCGCCTGCTCAGACGCTTCGGCTGAGACGATGGAATTCGACGACATGACGGCAGAGACGACAGCAACCACGGCCCTTCAAAGGCAGCCGGCCCGCGTTGGCTTTTTCCGCGGCCTTTCCGGCAGGCTTTTGTTTCTGACCGTTGTCTTCGTCATGCTCGCCGAGGTGCTGATCTTCGTGCCGTCCGTTGCCAATATGCGCATCCGCTGGATGGAAGACCGCTTGAACACGGCCGCCGCCGCCGGCGTTGTGGTCGATGGCCTGCAAGACGTGCAGCTGTCGCGGCCTCTGCAGGAAGAAACCCTGATGGCGACGGGAACCAAGGCCATCGTTCTCCGGCGAAAGGACGAATCGCGGCTGATCGCCGCCGTGGACATGCCGCCGGAAATCGATGCCCAGTATGACGTCGCCGCGATGACCCCGATCGCCGCGATCCGCGATGCCTTCGACACGCTGCTGTTCGGCGGCGACAAGGTGGTGCGGATCTATGGGCCGATCGGTGAGAGCAACGCGATCATCGAAGTGGTGATGGAGGATGCCAGCCTGCGCAAGGCGATGCTGGTCTATTCGCGCAACGTCTTCTTCCTGTCGCTGGCCATCTCCCTGTTTACGGCCGCGCTGATCTTTCTTGCCATCAACCGGCTGATGATTGTGCCGATCCGCCGGATGACCACCAACATGCAGGATTTTGCGGCCGCTCCGGCCGATCCGGCCCGCGTCCTGGAACCGGCGCCGGGCCGGGACGAACTCTCGATCGCCGGCCAGCATCTGTCGGCGATGCAGCAGCAATTGCAGAAGACGCTGAAGCAGCAGAAGAACCTGGCCGATCTCGGGCTTGCTGTGTCGAAGATCAATCACGATATGCGTAACATCCTGGCGTCGGCGCAGCTGATCTCGGACCGCCTTGCCGATGTCGACGATCCCATCGTCAAGCGCTTCGCCCCGACGCTGCTGCGCACCATCGACCGGGCCGTCGGTTACACGACCGAAGTTCTGTCCTATGGGCGCACCACCGAGCCGGAACCACACCGGCGTTTCGTCGCGTTGCGGCCGCTGGTAAGCGATGTCGGCGAAATGCTGGCGATAGACCCGAATGCCGGGATCGAGTTCCAGATTCAAATTCCTGACGGCCTGCAGGTTGATGCCGATAGTGAGCAACTGTTTCGCGTTGTCCACAATATCTGCCGCAACGCCGTACAGGCCTTGATGAACGATCATGCCGACAGCGGCGCTGCGCGCCTCATCAGCGTTTCGGCGATGCGCACGGGCAGTGTCGTCAGCATCTCTGTCGATGACACCGGCCCCGGCATGCCGCCCAAGGCGCGCGAAAACCTGTTTACCGCCTTCAGAGGCTCTGCCCGATCCGGTGGCACCGGCCTCGGGCTCGCGATCGCGCGTGAACTGGTGCTCGCGCATGGCGGCACCATCGCGCTGGTGGAAAAATCGACACCGGGAACCCTGTTCAGAATCGAGTTACCCGACCGTCCCGTCCCCCTGGACGCTTTCCGCTCGAAAGCTCGTCACTGATTGCCCAATTTTTTTGAAGCCCTCTCCCACGCGCCCCAAACAGCGCTGTGGAAAGGCTTTGCGGCTGAAATCCATCCACAGTTTCAAGGGTATAAGCGGGTAGTTTCATCAAAAAAGAATTTTTTTGCCGAAATTCGCTTGCATTCCCCGGTGGGACGTTTTAGAGGATCGCCACGCAAGCGGTTGACGCCGCAGCGAAACGCACCCGTAGCTCAGCTGGATAGAGCACCAGACTACGAATCTGGGGGTCAGGAGTTCGAATCTCTTCGGGTGCGCCATTTTTTTACAGAAATATCAACGACAAATGCCACTGATTGCATCGCTTGACGCGATGGCCAAGGTCATAGCAATTTCAACTGCGGTCCCGTGATCTGAACGCTATCGTCCGTGATCTCAGGCGCTGCGCTGATGAGTTTCCGTCGATATGAATTCAGCTCTCTATGATGACGCAACCGAACCGCCGGTGATTACCGAGTGGCGGGGTCCATTTGAGAACGGCGAAGTCAACTTGCTGCATGCGGAGTGCTTCGAGCATCGTTTGTTCGAGGATGATTGGTGGACTCAGGTCAATCACTTCAGCTTGGGCTGGGTCTGTTTGCGGCGATCAGGGAAGCTCATCGGGTTCGTCAACGTCGCCTGGGATGGAGGCGTCCATGCCTTCGTTCTGGACACGATGATAGCAGCTACATCGAGGCGGCGGGGTCTTGCGACAGAGTTGATAAAAGAAGCGACTGAACGCGCGCGGGAAGCCGGTTGCGAGTGGCTTCATGTCGATTTCGATCCCGACCTCCGCCCGTTCTATTTCGACGCTTGCGGTTTTACCCAAACGGATGCGGGATTGATCCCGCTCAAGTAACAGCGGCGCAGCCGCTGTTTGCCGCCACGCCCGCTTGGCCGATCATGCGGGGTTATTTCTTCTGCCGCAGAGCTTCGATCAGGGTGCGGGTTTTTCCTGTCGCGTAGGTGATGTCTTCGCGGTCGAGATGCACGGTAATCTCGACGTCTTTCCAGCCGGCGCCGTTTTCGCGGGCAAAGATTACGGCTGCTTCCAGCGACGGAAAGACTGAGGCCGCAGCGCCGGCAATCAAGAACTGTACCGTGCACTCCGCGTCCGAATAGTTGGTAAGTGCCTTGATGGGATCAAACGCCATGGTGTTCTCCGGTGTCGTTGCTGACCGGGCGATCATACGTTCCGGCAGGGCCGCTATAGCCGGAAAAAACTGTTTCGTCTCTGGTGCGATTGCCAAAACCTGATTGGGAGAACTCCAATCAGCATAAGCGTGCCGCGCCGGAAGAACCGGCGCGGCATTGGCTTTTACCATTTCTGGTGAACGTGAACCTTGATCAGGCGCTCATAGACATCGGCAAGGGCTGCCAGCGTTTCTGCTGGGATGGCTGGGAGTTCGCTTGCCGCGGCATTGGCCTTCGCCTGTGCCTCGTTGCGAGCCCCTGGAATGACGACGGAGACGGCCGGGCTCTGGAGGATCCAGGCGAGCGCGAACTGCGCCATCGACGCGCCCTGTGGCACGAGCGGCCGCACCTGCTCGACGGCTTCGAGCGCCACATCCAGCGGCACACCGGCAAAAGTTTCGCCGACATCGAAGAATTCGCCGTTCCGGTTGAACTTGCGATGATCGTCATCGGCAAATTTGGTATCGGCAGTGATCTTGCCGGACAGGAGGCCAGACGCCAGCGGGACGCGGACGATGATGCCGACATTTTTCTTCTGCGCCTGCTCGAAGAACAGGTCATGCGGGCGTTGGCGGAAGATGTTGTAGATGATCTGGATCGTCGCGACGCCCGGATACTCGATCGCCTTCAGCGCTTCCTCGACATTGGAGACGGAGACGCCATAGCTGCGGATCTTGCCCTTGACGGTCAGGTCGTCGAGCGCGCCGAACATGTCCGGCCGGTAGAACACTTCCGTCGGCGGGCAGTGAAGCTGCACGAGATCGAGTGTCTCGACGCCGAGATTGGTGAGGCTTCTATCGATGAAGGCTTCGATATTGGTGGCGGTATAGCCTTCGGCCACATGCGGATTCAACCGGCGGCCGGCTTTGGTGGCAACGAAGGGCTTTTCGCCGCCGCGTTCCTTCAAGACGGACGCGATGATCTTTTCCGAGCGGCCGTCGCCATAGACGTCGGCCGTGTCGACGAACGTGACGCCGGCATCGAGGGCTGCGTTCAGGGCGCGCTTGCCGTCTTCCTCCGTCACGTCGCCCCAGGCGCCGCCGATCTGCCAGGCGCCGAAGCCGATTTCGGAAATGGCAGCACCTGTGCGTCCCAATGTTCTGTTTTTCATCGCGTATTTCCTCGTTTGGCAGTCATGCCGCCTTGGTGTTCCCGTCGGGAGGAGGGCAGTTTATTCTAAAAGACATTCTTATGCCGGATGTGACAGGCAACCAAGCGGCCGGTTCCGGTCTTCCGCATCTATATTGGCCAGACCAGCAACAGCATCGGAATGCTGACGACCAGCACGATGGCCGACAGCGGCAGCCCAAGGCGGGCATAGTCTCCGAAACGATAGCCGCCGGGTCCCATGACCAGCGTGTTGCACTGGTGTCCGATAGGGGTGAGAAAATCACAACCGGCGCCGATCGCCACCGCCATCAGGAACGCATCCGGCCGGAAACCGAGATTTTCCGCAAAGGTCGCGGCAATAGGCGCCATGACCAGCACCGTTGCCGCATTGTTGAGGAATGGTGTCACAGCCATGGCGGCCACCAGAATGAGCGCCAGGGCACCGGAGGGCGGCAGCATGGCAGCGAGTTTGGACAGAAGGCTGGCGATGATATCTGTCGTCCCGGTGGTTCTGAGGGAATCACTGATCGGGATCAAGGCGGCGAGCATGATCAGGATCGGCGCGTCCAGATGTTCGTAGACGTCTTTCAATGGCAGTGAACCGGACACCACCATCAAAAATGCGGCAGCGAAAAAAGCGTGGGCGACGGGAACGCCGCCAAAGGCTGTTGCGCCCATCGTGACGATCAGGATCAGCAGTGGAACGATGCTGTTACGTACGCTTCCAAGCTTCAGGTCGCGCTCCACCAGCGGCAGGCAGCCCCATTCGCGCAAAAGGTCCGGCAGGCGGCGAAGGTCGCCTTGAAGCACCAGCACATCGCCGTTGCGGATCTTGATTTCACCCAGGCGTTCGGTGAAGCGCTTGTCGCGGCGGCTGACGGCCAGAAGGTTGAGACCGGTGTTTTCAAACAGCGACACATCCTTGGCGCTGAGCCCGATCAATTGCGAATGTTCGCCGACAACAGCCTCGACGGAGCCGACGTCCTTGATCGTATCCTTTTCATGCTTGCGATCGGAGAGCTGGAGCTTGCCTTCCTTGACGATGCGGTCGAGTGCGGCTTGTTCGCCTTCGATGATGAGCAGGTCGCTTTCCTTGAGCACAGTGTCCGGCAGCGGCGAGCGCTTCCTGTCGCCATTGCTGATGATGGCCGTCACCATGGCGTCGCCCTGCGCCGGCTTCTGCAGCCAGCTGATGGATTGTCCGGTTGCCGATGATTGCGCAGTGACGCGCGCTTCGGTGGTGTAGTTCTTGATCCGGAGCGCTTCGTCGAGCGAAGCCTGTTCTTTCACTCGTTCCGGCAGGAGCTTGTAGAAGACCGCGAGGAAAGCAATGCCGGCCAGCGTAAGGGCGGCTCCGACCGGCGTATAGTCGAACATCGTGAACGGCGTGCCGGTGATTTCCTCGCGCACCCGCGAAACGATGATGTTCGGCGAGGTGCCGATCTGTGTCATCAGCCCACCCAGCAGTGAGGCAAAAGCCATGGGCATCAGGAACAGCGATGGCGAAACCCGCGACTTCCGCGCCATCTGGAACGCAACGGGGATCATGATGGCCAAAGCACCGATATTCTTGATGAAAGCGGAGAGAACAGCCACGACCGCGACCAGAATGAGTAACTGGACCCGCGGGCCGCGCCGTTCGGGCGAGAAGCGGCGCAGCGCGATTTCCATGATGCCGGATCGGGATATGGCGGCGCTAACCACCAGCGCACTGGCAACGATGATGACGATGTCATCCGAAAAGCCGGAGAATGCTTCCGTGACCGGGACAATCCCAATGGCAACGGCCACCAGCAGCGATCCGGCAGCGACGATATCGTACCTGTAACGCCCCCATAGGAATGCGGCCATCATCAGGGCGATGACAAGGAGAGAAAGCCATTGGTCCGTGCGCATGGGCGTATCCTGATGGGTATCGTTAAACGCCCGAAATGCAAAATCGATGCGGTTGCGGAAAAAGATAGGCGGGGATCGCGCCGGTCAAGCCGGGGCACGGGCAAAAATCTCAGTCGCCGAGCTTCAGAAACGTGCGGCCACGGCTGAGGTCGAGGATGATGGCGGAAGCGGTCTCGGCCGTATCCCTGGGAATTTGCAACGACAGTTCCGCTCCAGTGCCGGTAAAGGCTTCGGCGCTGATCGTGATGCCAAGCGCGGTAAGCCGCGCCTTGATGAGAGCGAGATCGGAAAAGTCGCAGACCGCGCTGCCCGTCACGGTTTCGATGACTTCGGTTTTCTCCGCCGCCCGCAGGCACATCGCCGCCGTGCCGCCATAGGCGCGCATCAGCCCGCCGCTGCCGAGCAACGTGCCGCCGAACCAGCGGGTGACGACGGCGGCGACGTGATCCAGCGATTGACCGTCGATTGCCTGGAGGATCGGTTTTCCCGCCGTTCCGCTGGGTTCGCCATCGTCGCTGAAGCGATAGGTCTGGCCGATGCGATAGGCCCAGCAATTGTGGCTGGCCGTCAGGTCCGAATGCCGGGTGATGAAGTCGCGGGCTTCTTCTTCGTTGCCCACAGGCCCGCAGATTGCCAGGAAACGGCTTTTCTTGATTTCCTGTGTCTGGGTCTCGATGCGCTGAAGCGTAAACATTCGCCGGTTCCGTTTGCGCGGTGATAGCGCATCGAGAGCCTTGATGCCAACAGGCGAGAAAGGTTTCTGCCCATCCCGGTCAAGACCAGGATGGGCTGGGAAAGAAGCGTCCTATCAGCCGATCGACATCAGGCTGGCATTGCCGCCAGCCGCCGCCGTGTTGACGCTGGTGGAGACTTCTTCGAGCAGCCAGTTGAGGCAATAGGCGTCCGGGTTTTTGGCAAGCTCGGCCGTCGAGGCTGCCTGAACCAGGACCAGAGGGCCGGGAAGTGCTGCGATCTTCTTGTTGACCGTTCGGATGCGCTCCGCTTCGCCTTCGATCAATGCACCGGCAAAAGGCACATCCATCCGCCAGTCAGCGGTGAAGGAAACCCGGGCGGCGGCGGTGGCGGGCAGTGAAGCGAGCGCTTCCTTGAGGCCGGAAGCGGTATCGACGACGGCGGCGTTGCCGGTGGCGAACACTGCGGCCAGCTGGCGGTAAAGGCCATCGGCTGTTTCCGGCACGAGCAGGATACGGCCACGCGGATGCAGCGCATAGAGATTGCGCTCGCCAACCGGTCCCGCAAGCTCGGTCGTCAGGCCAAGTGCCGATTGGCTGCCGGTTTCGCGGGCGTCCTGCGCTTGTGTCTTCAGGCCCTTGCTGTCCAGCCACTTGGCAAAATCGAGCAGGACCGGATCGGTGTGAACCGAGCTATGCTGCGGCGGAACCGGCGGCGTGGTGACGAGGCGGCCGAGATAGAGCGGGCCGCCGGCCTTCGGGCCGGTGCCGGACAGGCCACGTCCGCCAAAGGGCTGCACGCCGACAACGGCGCCGATGATGTTGCGGTTGACGTAGAGATTGCCGGCCTTCACGCGGGAGGTGACATGGGCAATCGTCTCGTCGAGGCGCGTATGCAGGCCGAAGGTCAGGCCATAACCGGTGGCGTTGATATCGTCGATCAGCCGGTCGAGATCGTCGCGCTCATAGCGCAGCACGTGCAGCACCGGACCGAAGACTTCACGCTTCAGCTCGGAAAGCTGCTTCAGCTCGATGATCGTCGGCGGCACGAATGTGCCTTGCGCCGTGGCTGGCGACAGCGCGATCTGCTCGACCTTGGCGCCGATACCGCGCATGGCGGCGATATGCTTTTCGATGATGCCCTTGGCTTCCCCGGTGATCACCGGGCCGACATCGACGGCGAGGCGGTCGGTGCGGCCGATATCGAGTTCGTGCAGGGCGCCTTTCAGCATGGTCAGCACGCGATCGGCAACATCGTCCTGCAGGCACAGCACGCGCAGCGCCGAGCAGCGCTGGCCGGCACTGTCGAAGGCGGATGCAATGACGTCGCCGACAACCTGTTCGGCAAGTGCTGAGGAATCGACGATCATGGCGTTCTGGCCGCCGGTTTCGGCAATCAGCGGGATCGGCTTACCGGAGGCCGACAGCCGGTCGGCAAGCTGCGCCTGGATCAGCCGGGCGACTTCGGTCGAGCCGGTGAACATCACGCCTGCAATGTGGGGCGCGCCGACGAGGGCAGCCCCGACACGGCCGTCGCCCGGAAGCAATTGCAGCGCTTCGGCCGGGATGCCTGCCTCATGCAGGATGCGAACACCTTCTGCAGCGATCAGCGGCGTTTCTTCGGCGGGCTTGGCCAGCACGGGGTTGCCCGCGACCAGCGCTGCGGCGATCTGGCCGGCAAAGATGGCCAGCGGGAAGTTCCAGGGGCTGATGCAGACGATCGGGCCGAGCGCCTGATGCGCCGGGCCGAGCGTGCGAGTTGCCTGTTCGGCATAATAGCGCAGGAAGTCGATGGCTTCGCGGACCTCGGCGATGGCGTTGGGCAGCGACTTGCCGGCCTCGCGGACGATCAGGCCGAGGAGTGCGGGCATGCGGTCCTGCATCAGGTCGGCGGCGCGCACCAGGCATTGGGCGCGCTCGCTGGGCGAAACGGCGCTCCACTTGGCACCTTCGGCGCGGGCGATCTCGACGGCACGGCGCGCGTCATCCTCGGCCGTTTCGATCACGGAGCCGACGATATCGCGGTGATCGCCGGGATTGAGGACCGGGCGGCTCTCGCCGCGCAGGGTTTCGGCGCAGAGATGTGGCGCAGCCTTCCAGTCCGTCGCGGCACTTGCCTTCAACGCTTCCGAGAGCATCGACAGCGATGTCTCGTTGGAAAGATCGAGACCGGCGGAATTCGCTCGCCCGGCGTAGAGATCGACCGGCGCCTTGATCTGATCATGCTGGGCACCCATCACCGGCATGGCGCGGACGGTATCGACCGGATCGGCGATCAAGTCGTCGATCGAGACGGCCGGATCGGCGATGCGGTTGACGAAGGAGGAGTTGGCGCCGTTTTCGAGCAGGCGGCGGACAAGGTAGGCAAGTAGCGTCTCATGCGTGCCGACTGGTGCGTAGATGCGGGCCGGGCGGTCGAGATTGGCCTTGCCGACCACTTCGTCGTAAAGCGGCTCGCCCATGCCGTGCAGGCACTGGAATTCATAATCGCCAACCTTGAAGTCAGGCCCGGCCATCTCATAGATCGTTGCCAGAGACTGCGCATTGTGGGTGGCAAATTGCGGGAAGATGACGTCCTTGGCGGCAAGCAGCTTGCTGGCGCAGGCAATGTAGGAGATGTCGGTGTAAATCTTGCGGGTATAGACCGGGAAACCTTCGAGACCGTCGATCTGCGCGCGCTTGATCTCGGCATCCCAATAGGCGCCCTTGACGAGGCGTACCATCATCCGGTGGCCGGAACGGCGGGCGAGATCGATGATGAAATCGAGCACGAACGGGCAGCGCTTGCCATAGGCCTGGACGACGAAGCCGACGCCGTTCCAGCCGGACAGGGCCGGGTCGAGGCGCAGTGATTCCAGAAGATCCAGCGACAGTTCCAGCCGGTCTGCTTCCTCGGCATCGATGTTGAGGCCAATATCGTAGCTCTTGGCGATCAGCGCCAGCGCCTTCACCTTTGGCAGCAGTTCGCCCATGACACGGGCCGACTGGGCGCGGACGTAGCGCGGATGCAGGGCCGACAGCTTGATCGAGATGCCCGGGCCTTCATAGATGCCGCGGCCGGCGGACGCCTTGCCGATGGCGTGGATGGCGTTTTCGTAGTCGGCATAATAGCGCGTGGCGTCGGCGGCTGTCGTCGCGGCCTCTCCCAGCATGTCGTAAGAATAACGGAAGCCGCGGGCTTCCAACGGCCGCGAGCGCTTCAGCGCCTCGTCGATGGTTTCACCGGTGACGAACTGCTCGCCCATCATCCGCATCGCCATATCGACGCCACGGCGGATCACCGGCTCGCCAGCGCGTGCGATCAGGCGGGTGAGCGCGGCCGACAGGCTGCGATCGTTGACGGTCGAGGTCAGCTTGCCAGTGACGACGAGACCCCAGGTGGCAGCGTTGACGAACAGGGAGCGGCCGCCGCCGATATGCGAGCGCCAGTCGCCGTCGGCGATCTTGTCGCGGATCAGCGCATCGCGGGTTGCGGTGTCGGGAATGCGCAGCAGGGCTTCGGCCAGGCACATCAGGGCCACGCCTTCCTGGCTCGACAGCGAGTATTCATGCACCAGACCCTCGACACCGGAGCCTTTGTGCTTGGCGCGCAGGGCGGTGATCAGTTTGCGGGCCGTCGTCCTGGCGCGGGCGCGAACATCATCGGGAAGCGTCGCGGCCGCCACCAGCGGCGGCAGGCATTCGGTCTCGGGGCGGCGATAGGCGGCGGTGATTGCCTGACGCAAGGCGGTCTGTTCGGCAATCGGCGGGGCGAAATCGGCAAAGGGAGCGGTCGGGCTATTAGAAGTGTTTTGCGGCAGCGGCTGGCTCATCAGATCGTCCCTGTTCGAAGCTGTCAGGCACACGCAGTGTGGCCCGGAATTCATGGGCGCAAAATAGGGTAGACGGCTCCGGATAGCTATCCGGGAAAATGAGATTTACGGCGGATGTTTCACCGATTATGATTGTCAAGACCGTACACTCTGCGGCCGTATCCAGATTGAGCCGGATGATCCGGTGTCAGAGAAGCACTTTCTGGGATAGTTTATGGCGAGCCATCAGGCATTCGTCATCGCCCGGCATGCAGGTTCGGCAGACAATCGGGCGCACGGCATAGATCTTGCAACCGACATGAACGCCCAGCTTTCCGTCGAGCGCCGAACAGCGATTGTCCTCGCAGCGCATGCCGCCAAGATCGGCTGACACATATTCTGCCGGGATACGGTCCAGTTCCTCGTCAGTCTCAAGTGAAAACCGTGGCCAGTCTTCGGAATAGCTGCAGCACGCGCCGCAACTCTGGCAGTCGAAATCATCGGTGGGAACGGCAAGGGTCATGCGGGTAGGGTAGCTGAAATCATGCGGGAACGGAATGGGGTGGCGTCATACACGGGTTAACCCTCCCCCTTGTGGGGAGGGTCGTAGCGAAGCGGAGGGGAGGGGCTCTTTTATAAACAGAAAGTCCCCTCCCCAACCCCTCCCCACGAGGGGGAGGGGCCTGACCCATCACGCCACCGCCGCTTCCCTGATCGCGATCTCATAGTCTTCCGTATGCACCAGAATGCCGGTGTCGGTCATCACAGCGATGCCATAGGCGGCGGGTTCGTCGACGGAGAGCGAAGGGTCAGGCGCATCAAAGGGCATCGGCTGCTGGTGGACTGGGCTCTTGAACACCGAAAACGGAATGCCGCGACTGGAGCCCGAAATCGTCCGGTGCACATGGCCAGCGAAAATGTGCAGCACATTGCCCCGGCGTTTGACGACGTCGTAGAAATCCACCTCATTGATCAGCCGCATCAGGTCCATGCCGGTAAAGCCGGTGGCGTGCGGCGGATGGTGCATGAACAACAGCACCGGCAAGTCGCCTGCGGTCTCCAGTTGGCGGTCGAGCCAGGCAAGCCGCTTGGTGCAGAGGAAACCGGCATGGCTGCGCGGGTAGTCGTAAGGCGGTGCAAACAGCGTATCGAGGATCACGGCGCGGCAATCGGGAAAATCGATGACTTGCTGGACGAAACCGTCGTCGTCTGTCGCAACGTCTGGAAAGACATCGCGAAAGGTTTCGCGGTTGTCATGATTGCCTATGGTGATGGCAAGCGGCGGGATCAGCTGGTCCAGCAGACCTTTCAGCCGCTCGTAGGAGGGCTGATCGGCCCGGTGGGCCAGATCGCCCATGACAATGATCCTGTCCGCATCGGCGTGGTAACGGTTGACGTGGTCGATACCGGCGGCGAGCCGTTTGAACGGATCGAGGCCAATGATGGACTGCCCCACGGGCACCATATGCAGGTCGGTGAAGATAATGAGCTTCGTCATTTCGCGGAAATCCGATTAAAAAAGAAAACTCTAATTAATAGATTCACGCTGTCGCTGGATGCGGCGCACGTCAAGCAACATAATTGGGAGGATTCGATCAGAGGGGCCGGTTTCAAACCACATCCCAGGCCACGCCCTTGGTAAGGCACGCCGTACTCATCAAGGCGGACTATCGATGTGAAAAATCCGCGGGCGTGGTAACCGTCAGCGGATAGATCAATTTCGCGGCCGGTCTGTATCCGGGGAAAACGGTGCCGCGCCGCAGTTCTGGCTTTTCACTTTACCCGGCCCGCCTTTGGTACAGTCAGGCTTGCCTGTTCGTTCGGCTCGATGCCGGTCGCGGCGGCGATGGCGATTGCCGGCTGAATGATCTTGCCTTGCGCGAACACGTCACCCATTTCGGCGGCCTGGCTGAACATTGCAGTTGCGGCAGCGCGATCGACGGGCATGCCTTCGCCGTTCTCCAGCATCAGCCCGAGATTGACCATCGCATCGACATTGCCGCGATCGGCGGCGAGTTTGTAAAATTGTGCGGCCTTGTGGTTATCTTCCGGAATCTGCGTGCCCTCATCCAGCATGACGGCGAGATTGAAGGCGCCCAGATTATCCTTGGCGGCCGATGCCCGCTCGAACCATTGCGCTGCAAGTTCACCGTTGGCCGACGTGCCGATGCCGTCGCGATAGGCAACGCCGAGATTGTAGGCGGCGAGAATATTGCCGGTAGCGGCAGCCTTCTGGTAGAGCGCAAACTCCGCTGCATGGTCACCACGTTCACCGAGCATCACGGCATAATTCACCATCGCGACCGCATGGTTGCCCTCCGCCGCCTTTTCCAGCATCGCCATGGCTTGCCCGCGTTGGCCGGCAGCATGGAGCACGCGGGCAAGCTCAAAGGTCTGCCGGGGGCCGCTGCCCTGGTTGTAAGCCTCGCGGCAAGCCGAAAGGGCAATGCCGATGCGGATGTCCTCGGTCGCGACGGGGCGAAAGGCGAGGTTGCGTTGCAGATCGTGTTCACTGCCTGCTTCCGCATCGCACTGGTCTGCCGGCAGCAGCGCCGAGGCAGCGCGAGCGGAAGGAATGGCGATCGCGGCGACTGAAAGCAGACTGACGGCGGTAAGCAGGATCGCGTTGATGGCTGAAATGCGCTTGCTGGGTCCGTTTTTCATGGCGTTCTCCTTGGCGTTTGTGTCACCCTATGGCGCACGCCGGTCTGCGGCTGTTCCTTGGGAAACAGTCCGTGGTGCAGCCGGAGAGGAGGATCAGGACAGGCCGGGAAAAGCGGCATCCAGACGGAAGCGGGATTTCCCACCCCGCCGATATGGATCGCTCGCCGAAAACCGGGTTATGTGAACAAGGAGCAAGGACAATGACGCCAGACATTCAACTGCTGCGGCAAGGCCTTATCGGGCGGCGGACATTCATCGCCGGCTGTGCGCTGGTCGCCGGTGGTCTTGCGGCCATACCGACCCAGGCAAGTACGGTGATCGGCAAGGCATCTGACGTGCGCGGCAAGGTCAATCTCAAGCGGGCGGAAAAGCAGGAAGGGCTGGCAACGGGCGCGCAGATCATGGACAATGATTTTGTGGCGACCGGCAGCGACAGTTTTGCCGATCTGGCGCTGGTCGGTGACACGCGCATCCTTTTGGGCAGCAAGACGGAGCTGCTGCTCGACAGCTTCATTGCCGGCCAGGGGGGGACGATGGAGCTCGGGATGGGGCAGATGGTTTTTGACCGGCCGGAGGGCCTGCCGAAGATCGATCTGGCGCTGCGCACCACGTTCGGCATGATCGGCGTGCGGGGCACGAAGTTTTTTGCTGGCCCCAATCGCGGTGTCTTTGCCGTCTTCGTCGAACACGGCCAAGTGTCTGTGGATGCCGGCGGAGTCCAGCGGCTGGTTGGTGCCGGTGAAGGCATCGAGATTGCAAAGCCGGGCGAAGCGCCGAACGAGACTGTGAAATGGAAGGAAGCCCGGATCGTCGAGGCTTATGCCAGCGCCGGTCTGAAACGTTAGAGCGGCCCATCGTTAGACAGAAGCGCTCCAAGCCTGTTCAGGCTTGACTGGTGAACAGCTCCATTTCGCCAAAGCCCCGGATTTCGTGCATGCCGACCGAGCGCAGTGTGCGGCCGCTCTGGACGGCGGCTTCCGGGCCGATGCAGATGGCGGTGCCGAGAAATTTGTTGGCTTCCTGAAGCCGGGCAGCAAGGTTGATGCAGTCGCCATGCGCGGTATAGTCGAGCTTGCCACCGGCGCCGACTTCGCCGAGCACGGCGATCCCCGTTTCGATGCCGATGCGGGTGCGGCCGAACTGGTGTTCGGCAAAACCCGGACGCTGCCGCATTTCCTCCGTCAGAGCCCGGATTGCCTCGGCACAGTCGATCGCCTTGTTGACGTGGTCATCCAGATCCTCCGGCGCATTGAAGAAGGCATGCACCGCGTCGCCAACCACCTTGTCGACCATGCCGCCATACTGTGCGACGAGACCGTTGACCTCAGCGTAGTAGATGTCGAGCAGGGTGACGAGATCGCGTGGCGGAAGCTTCTGGGATAGTGTGGAAAAGCCCTCGATATCGGTAAACAGGGCAGTGACCGGGCGTTCTTCTCCCGCCACGCGGTCGTCATCCGGGTTATCGATATATCGCGCGACGACGGATTGCGGCAGGTATTGCGAGAATTTGCTGCGCGCCGCGGATTCCGCCCGCCGCACACGGGCGAATTGCAGCGTGCTGGTCACGGCAAGTACGAAGATCAGAGCAAGGCTGATGCCGACGGCATCGACCAGGAGAGCGGAGCCGGCATAGATCGCGGTGGCCGCGGCGATCGTGGCGGAGATGGCCAGAAGCCCGAGGGCAACGGCGGTGACCGGCCGCAGGCGCGTGGCGACAAAAGCCACCAAAAGCCCGCCGATCAGGGCCAGCGCCGCTTCGAACAGGGGCAGTCTTGCCTGTCTCTCGGGAATGAAGCCGGTAAGCACGGCATTGGCGATGTCGGCATGGATTTGCACCGATGGCTCAAGCGGCATCGAGGCGGTGGAGCGCAGTCCGCCGAGATTGGGCAGGCTGCTGCCGATCAGCACCGTCTTGTCCTTGAAACGTCCCTCGGCAACCGCGCCGCTCAGCACATCGCCCGCCGACACCGTGCGCGCCTCGATGGCGCCAATCGGGCTGGCGGCAAAACGCAGGCTGCCATCCTCGTCCAGCTCGATCAACCGGCTCTCAAGCTTCAGCCAGGCGGGTTGCCCGCCCAGAATTGGCGTGCGGCCGCCTGCGGCCAACCGCGCGGCTTCCAGCCCCAGCGCCGGATAGGCGTCATTGCCGATAATCGAGAAAGCCTGGACCCGGCGGATACGGGCATCCTCGTCGCCCACCAGAAACGCCGCTGCTGCCGAGTGCGACGCCGTTTGCAGGAAGCTGCAGGATGCTTCCGCGCCATTGATGAACCAGAGATCGGGAATGGTGACCGGCTTGCGGACCGCAACCGGCGGCACGGGGGCCGGATGCTCCGGTCCCCCATCGGCGATCAGGAAGCCGAGAATGACGGGCACGCCGGAAATCGCCTGCGTCAGGGCAATGTTGGATGGTTCCGCCGGATCGCAGGCCGTACTGAAGATGAAATCGAGGGCGACAGCCCTGGCGCCCGCCTTTGATAATTTCGACAAGAGACCGGCCATTTCGCTCCGGCCCCAGGTCTTGTCCTGCAACTGCTGCATCGATTTGCGATCGACGTCGATGACGACGATTTCTGCCGATTGGGGCGCCGGAACCCATTGGGTGAGGGAATCGAAAAACTGTTCCCGCTGTGTCTCAAGCGCAGGCCCACCATAGAAGAACAGCAGCAATGCGCTGAAAAGGCTCGCAGCCGCCCCCGCAAAAAGCGGCCGGATTCGGGCCAGGCGGAAACTTTTCAAAGGGTTATTCCTCCTCCGGTTCCGCGATCTTCTGCAGGCGGCCGATGTGGCAGGTGATGACGCCGTCGACCCGCTTGATCGCGGCGCTTTCCTCCAGCGCCAGAATGGCCCGGTTCACCTTGGGGCGGCTGGCGCCGAGTATTCCAGCAATGTCGGACTGGCTGAGCGTGATGCGGAGATTTGCGCTTTCGGGCAGGTCGGTTCCGTGGATCTGTTTCAGTGTGGCGAGGAAAAAACGCGCGACGCGAGCGTGCAGGTCGTAAAGCGCGATCGTCTCCAGCCGGTCTGTCGTGTCGCGCAGCTGCGAGCAGAGATAACGGATGATCGATTCCGCTGCATTCGGCGTGTGGGTGATGAAGTCGAGGAAGGCTTTCTTGCTGATGACATAGCCTTCAGTCGCCGTGATCGCCGTTGCATCGGCGGAACGCGGCTGGTTATCGAGAATGGCCATTTCGCCGAAAAGCGCTCCAGCCTCGATATGGCGAAGCAGCAATTCGCGGCCCTGTGGCGTGATCAGCGACAGCTTGATGCGGCCGGACAGGACGGCAATCATGTAATTACCCTCATCGCCGCGCTGGAAAATCACCGTTCCCGGCGTCCATTTGCGATAGGTCGCAAGTGCTGCGATCGCAGAAATCGTCTCCTTGTCGAATTCCTCGAAAATCGGAAAGGAACGCCAGAAGGCTGGACTCTTGTTGATCTCGCTCATTTGCTTCCCCATCCGCAAATTTCATTGCTGCCCCGCCGAAATTCTTCTCGCAGTCTTTAAGGCGTTGCAACAAAAAACACTCAGGATGCGGTAATGCCCGGGATATGCTGGCGCTGCCATGGTGGTTTCGCTGTCACAACGATGTTCATTACACGTGACCGTTTGCTCGGTTGACGATCTGCGCAAGGCGTCTACTTATTGTGAACGATCTGTCTCCGGCGCATGGGCTGGATGAATTGGGAATTGCTGATAAATCTGTCGCCAACAAAGAACCCAACCGGAGTCTCTTCCAATGCCGCAGAATGCAGTCCTCCTCGTCGCACGTATCCTTCTGTCGATCCTCTTCATTATCGCCGGCTACGGCAAGCTCACCGCACTCGGCGGCACTGCCGGCTATTTCGGCAGCATGAACCTGCCGCTCCCGATGGTCACGGCCATCCTCGTCACCGCCGTCGAACTGCTCGGTGGTCTTGCCATTCTCGTTGGCCTCTTCACCCGCCCGGCAGCTTACATCCTGGCGCTCTTCTGCGTTGCCACGGCGTTCATCGGCCATGGTGACTTCTCGGTTGCCGGCAACGACATCCACTTCATGAAGAACCTGGCCATGGCTGGCGGCTTCCTGTTCGTCGCCACCTTCGGTGCCGGTTCCCTTTCGGTCGATGCCAAGCGCGCCTGATTGCTGAATAGCTGAATAAAAAAAGCCCGCCGATTGGGAAAATCGGCGGGCTTTTTCGTGTCTGGATAATCGTCAAGGATAGATGACGCCCTTGCGCAGGATGACATTGCCGTAAAGCCGCGGTTCGCTGGTCTGGACGACGGTATGGGCTGCGCGAACCCTCGGATAGAATTCCGGCCCGAGAAGTGGTGTGACTGCACGGTCGGGTTCGTATTTGGCGCAGCAGTCGATAATGTCCTGATGCACGGGGTCGAGTGCATCACGATCCTGTTTCACGGTGGCGCGAAAAATGGCTTCCTGCACGAAGTCGTCGATCGGCAGAACGCTGAGGATGGCGTCGAGAACCGGGATTAGATGATGCCCGTCGAGCCGGATCAGCCGGCGGCCATGCTCCATGCCGGGATAATTTCCATCGACCAATGCGATTTCGTCGCCATGGCCCATGGCGCGCAACGTGCTTAAAAGCTCGGGGCTTAAAAGCGGGTTCAGACCTTTCAGCATCAGGGTGTTTCCTTGAAAAGAACGTTGGTATCTATGAGGTAACGGGAGAACAGCGGCAGGCTGGCGCCACCAATGGCGCGGGCCTGGGCACCGACAGCACCTTCAATGATGTCAGGCAGGATGACGCCTTCAAGATCGAGTTCGCCCGCCGCATTGCGGATTGCCGCGACGATGCGTTCGCGTACCCAGCCGGGAAAGCCTCCGTCGATCACGGCGGCGCCGAAATCGATGATCGAGGCGGAGGAGACGATGGCCTGCGCCAGTGCCGCGGCCGTCAGCTGAATCCAAGTTTCCAGCGGTTCGCCGAAATCGATCCATTCATCAGCGGAATACCAGAGTGGCTTTGGGTCTATGCCCTTATCGCGCAGCAGATTTTCGAGCACGTATATCGAAGCGATCTTCAACAGCTGCTGCGGCTTGCCATTCTTATCGGAAACCTGCAGCGGGCCGACGGCGCCTGCCGTTCCGGTGCGGCCGGAAAACAGCGCCGAGTTCAGGACGATACCGCCGCCGATGAACGAGCCGATATAGAAATAGATGAAATCCGGATAGGAAGAGCCAACTCCGAAGATCAGTTCGGCACCGCAGGCGCTGGTGGCATCGTTCTGCATCAGCACGGGGTGATGGGTGCGGGCCGCCACCTCTTCGCGCAGATCAAAACCGCGCCAGCTGTTCATCGCCTCGCGCGGTGCGCCGGTCTCCTCGGCCCAGCTCCAGAGCTGGAAAGGGGTAGCGATGCCGACGCCCGCGATACGTTCGCGTTGCTCCGCAGTCAGCATCTTTTCGAGTTTGGGGATACCTTCTACGATGAAGGACAGGATGTCGCCGGGCATCGGATAGGCATGCGCTTGATGTAACTGCAGGCGGATATTGCCGACGAAATCCATCAGCACGAGATCGCAGCTGCGCCGGCCGATCTTGACGCCGTAGGAATAGACCGCATCCGGATTGAGCCGCATCGGGATCGAGGGCTGGCCGACACGGCCGCGCACGGGTTCGCCGCGCATCAACAGGTTGTCTTTTTCCAGCGCCCGCATGATGACCGTCACCGTCTGTGCCGAAAGGCCGGAACGCCGGGCAATGTCGGCCTTCGACAGGCTGCCGTGGCGGCGCACCAGCGACATGACCAGCCGTTCGTTGTAGGCCCGCACGCGAGTCAGATTTGCGCCGCCGCCGGGGTCGAAGACGTCCGGAACGGTCGATGCACCGCCGGAACCGGCCTGAGATGTCATGCCCGTTACCTCCCTAAAGCGTGACCTCCTATCCGGGCTGGGTTGTTCCGGACTGGCCTCCTGATCGCGCCTTTATTTTGTTTCTTGCATGCACTGCAACCAAGAGAGGCGCATGCCGATTTTCTGCGCAGAGAATGGCACAGATTTTTAATAATTCAATTTGATTTATTTATTGACAGCATTTCATTTTGATGTTTGTTTTGTGTCCGGAAGCGCCACCCGCACAGAGGAGATGTTGCGGTGGGCGAAGCCTGACGGACCGGTTCGCCGGTTCCATTTTTCAATCCTTGGGAGGATTTCATGAAGAAGACTATTGTTTCCGCCGCTCTCGGCGCGCTGGCGCTTGGCGTCGTATTTTCAGCCCCTGCCCAGGCCGCCGGTGTTTCGGCTTGCCTGATTACCAAGACCGATACCAACCCCTTCTTCGTCAAGATGAAGGAAGGCGCCGAAGCCAAGGCCAAGGAACTGGGTGTTGACCTGAAGTCCTATGCCGGCAAGGTCGATGGCGATCATGACAGTCAGGTTGCTGCCATCGAATCCTGCATCGCCGATGGCGCCAAGGGTATCCTGATTGCCGCTTCCGACACCAAGGCCATCGTTGACCAGGTCAAGAAGGCGCAGGATGCCGGCCTTCTCGTGATCGCGCTCGACACCCCACTGGATCCGCCCGGTTCCGCCGATGCAACATTCGCAACGGACAACCTGCAGGCCGGCAAGCTGATCGGCGCCTGGGCCGCCGCCACCCTCGGCGACAAGGCAAAGGATGCCAAGATCGGCTTCCTCGATCTCGTTCCCTCGCAGCCGACCGTCGACGTTCTGCGCGACCAGGGCTTCATGATCGGCTTCGGCATCGACCCCAAGGATCCGGCGAAGATTGGCGATGAGGACGATCCGCGCATCGTCGGCCATGACGTGACCAACGGCAACGAAGAAGGCGGCCGAACCGCCATGGAAAACCTTCTCCAGAAGGATCCGGACATCAATGTCATCCACACGATCAACGAACCCGCTGCAGTCGGCGCGTATGAAGCGCTGAAGGCCGTCGGCAAGGAAAAGGACGTTCTGATCGTTTCCGTCGACGGCGGTTGCCCGGGCGTCAAGTCGGTGGCTGAAGGCGTCATCGGTGCAACGTCGCAGCAGTATCCGCTGCTGATGGCCTCGCTCGGCATCGAAGCGATCGCCCAGTACGCCAAGGACGGCACCAAGCCGAAGCCGACCGAAGGCAAGGACTTCTTCGATACGGGCGTGGCACTCGTCACCGACAAGCCGGCCGCCGGCGTCGAGTCGATCGACGTCAAGACTGGCACGGACAAGTGCTGGGGTTGATGCCTTAGGGCTTTGAGCACACAATCAATATGGAAGGGCGGTTTCATGGCCGCCCTTTTCAACAACCGGTTGGTAGGCCGGTCTCTTGGGAGGGAGGCGTTGTCATGACAAGCGTCCAGGAATTCGAAAAAACACTGGATCAGAGCGACAAAACAGTCGCTTCATTCGAAGATCGTTCGCTTCTGCGGCGCGTTCAGCATTTCCTGCATTCGACACCGGCCGCCGTGCCGGCAATCGTGCTGATTGTATCCATTATCGTGTTCGGCGTCCTCAAGGGCGAGCGGTTCTTCACCGCCGGAACGCTGACTTTGATCCTGCAGCAGATCGCCGTCGTCGGTATTCTTGGCGCGGCGCAAACGCTGGTCATCCTGACTGCCGGTATCGATCTCTCGATCGGCGTGATTATGGTCCTCTCCGCGGTTGCGATGGGCAACTGCGCGGTCACCTATGGCATGCCGGCGCCGCTCGCCGTGCTCGTCGGCTTTATCGTCGCCGGCGTTTGCGGTCTGATCAACGGCTTCCTCGTTGCCCGGCTGAAGCTGCCGCCGTTCATCGTCACGCTTGGAACATGGAGCATTTTCGCGGCGACGAACTACATCTATTCCGCCAACGAAACCATTCGCCGCGCCGATATCGAGGCGTCGGCGCCCTTCCTTGGGATCTTCGGGTACAGTCTGAAGCTCGGCTCGGCGGTGTTCACGCTCGGCGTGATCATGATGGTCGTGCTGGTGCTGGTACTCTGGTATGCGCTCAATCACACCGCCTGGGGGCGGCACCTTTATGCCGTCGGTGACGATCCTGAAGCCGCTAAACTTTCCGGTATCCGCACCGACCGCGTCCTGCTCGGCACCTATGCGCTGGCGGGTCTGATTGCCGGGCTTGCCGCCTGGGTCTCGATCGGCCGCAATGGTTCTATCTCGCCCTCCTGGGCGGTGACCGACTACAACCTGCAGGCCATTACAGCAGCGGTGATTGGCGGGATCTCGTTGTTTGGCGGCCGTGGTTCCATCCTCGGGACCTTGTTTGGCGCGCTGATCGTCGGCGTCGTCTCGATGGGCCTCAACATGCTCGGTGCCGATCCGCAATGGAAAGTCGGTCTTACCGGTGTCCTCATCATCTCGGCCGTCGCGGTCGACCAATGGATCAGAAAGGTAGCCGGCTGATGGAACCCCTTCTCACCGCACGTGGTATCGTCAAGCGCTACGGCCGCGTCACGGCCCTCGATCAGTCCGATTTCGATCTCTATCCCGGCGAAATCCTCGCCGTGATCGGCGACAATGGTGCGGGAAAATCCTCGCTGATCAAGGCGATCTCAGGCGCCGTCCGGCCCGACGAGGGGGAAATCCGCCTTGACGGAAAGGTCGTGCACTTTTCCAATCCGATGGAGGCGCGCGCCGCTGGCATCGAGACCGTCTATCAGAACCTTGCGCTGTCGCCGGCTCTGTCGATCGCCGACAACATGTTCCTCGGTCGCGAAATCCGCAGGAGCGGCCCGATGGGCTCGCTGTTCCGGATGCTTGACCGGCCGAAGATGGAGAAGATCGCCCGCGACAAATTGAGTGAACTGGGGCTGATGACGATCCAGAACATCAATCAGGCGGTGGAAACCCTGTCCGGCGGCCAGCGACAGGGGGTCGCGGTGGCGCGTGCCGCAGCCTTCGGCTCCAAGGTCATCATTCTCGATGAGCCGACGGCGGCCCTTGGGGTGAAGGAATCGCGCAAGGTTCTGGAGCTGATCCTCGACGTTCGCAAGCGCGGCCTGCCGATCGTGCTGATCTCGCACAACATGCCGCATGTGTTCGAGGTGGCAGACCGCATCCACATCCACCGGCTTGGCAAACGCCTCTGCGTCATCAATCCGAAGGACTATACGATGTCGGATGCCGTCGCCTTTATGACAGGGGCCAAGGTTCCGCCGGAGGCTGCCGTCGCATGACCATGACGCTTGCCGCCATCGCGGATAGCATCGTCGAGAAGGCGGGTAAGTCGTCCCGCTTCATCGTCGCCATCGCCGGCCCCCCGGGGGCCGGCAAGTCCACGCTTGCAGATGCGCTGCAGGAGGAGCTGACGCGCCGTGGCGAAAAATCGGCCGTGCTGCCGATGGACGGTTTTCACATGGACAACGGCATTCTCGAAGAGCGCGGCCTGCTGAAGCGCAAAGGCGCGCCGGAGACCTTCGATGTGCGCGCCTTCATCGATATCGTTTCAGCGGTGCGCAAGGCCGATGAAGAGGTTCTCGTGCCGGTATTCGACCGGTCGCGCGAAATCGCCATTGCGTCGGCCCGGCCGGTATCGCCGGAAATGCGTATCATCCTTGCTGAAGGCAATTACCTGCTGCTGAACGAAGCGCCGTGGTCGCGGCTCGATGGCATGTTCGACCTGTCGATCTTCGTCGGTCCACCCTATGAGGTGCTGGAAGAGCGGCTGCGGCAGCGCTGGGTCCATTATGGGCTGGATGCCGCGGGCATCGAATGGAAGCTCTACGGCAACGATCTGCCGAACGGCAAACGGATCATCGACAATTCGAGGCCGGCCGATATCGCCATCGAGATTTTCGAAACGGCCTGATGCCGGGCAATCGATCATTGTTTTCCGCCACACAATGATGCTATCGGAGCCTTCGGTCAGCGCATGCCCGAACCCATGCGCAAAAGATTGCGTCTGGAGATACCGCCATGAGCCCACAGTCCGTCACCGAACTGACGATCCGCCGTCCCGACGACTGGCATCTGCATCTGCGCGATGGCGGCATGCTCAAGGGCGTCATCGGTGACACCAGCCGCCACTTCGCCCGCGCCATCATCATGCCCAATCTTGTGCCGCCGGTGGTGACCACCGCCGATGCGACGGCCTATCGCGAACGCATCATGGCCGCCTTGCCGAAGGGCGACCGTTTCGAGCCGCTGATGACGCTCTATCTCACCGAGGGAACCAACCCGGATGACGTCGAGGCTGGTCATGCCAGCGGCCTGATCAAGGCCGTCAAGCTCTATCCGGCCGGCGCGACCACCAATTCGCATGGCGGCGTGCGCAACTTTGAAAATGCCATGCCGGTTCTGGAGCGGATGGCCAAGATCGGCCTGCCGCTTTGTGTCCACGGTGAGGTGACGACGCCGGAAATCGATATTTTCGACCGCGAAGCCGTCTTCATCGAAACCGTGCTCGAGCCGCTTCGTGCCCGCCTGCCGGAACTGAAGGTGACGATGGAGCATGTCACCACCAAGGACGGTATCGACTACATCAAGTCGGCAAAGAGCAATCTCGCCGGTTCGATCACCACCCATCATCTGATTATCAACCGCAACGCCATCCTGGTCGGCGGTATCCGCCCGCATTACTATTGCCTGCCGGTCGCCAAGCGCGAACTGCATCGTCTGGCGCTGCGGGCTGCGGCAACCTCCGGCGATGGCCGTTTCTTCCTCGGCACGGATTCTGCGCCGCATGTCGATCCGCTGAAGGAGTGCGCCTGCGGCTGTGCCGGTATCTATACCTCGATCAACACGATGAGCTGCCTTGCGCATGTGTTCGAACAGGAAAATGCCCTGGACAAGCTGGAGGCCTTCACATCGCTGAATGGTCCGGCCTGGTACGGCCTGCCGGTCAACGAGGAGACGATCACATTGCGCAAGCAGGCAGACGCTCTGACATTCCCGGAAAAGATCGAGACGGAAGCAGGTACGGTGACGGTGTTCGATCCGATGTTTCCGCTGCATTGGGCCGTTTCCTGAAGGTGAGCCAAAGCCCGCCTCCGGGAAACAGGCGTTGTGCTGTCAGGATTTGAGCTTCGAATTGCAGATGCTGTAGAAGCCGCCGCCCTTTTGGATCCAGGCAAGGCCGTTGAGTGAATTGTCGGCCTTGTCGGCCTTGTATTGATCGAGGCAGGTATGCATCCGGGCCTTGCCCGCAGTCTCGGTCGAATATTTGGAATCGACCTTGGTCGGGAAGACGACGCCTTTCGGTGCCTTTGCCGTGGTCTTGGCCGGTTCCGGCATATTCTCCGTATTGGCCATCGTTGGTTCCTGGTCGGTACTCATCGCAGCCGGTTTTTTCGCGGCCGTTTTCGTGGAAGCCGGTGTCATGGATGTCGCGGCGGCATCGGTTCCGCATTGCGCTTTGCGGAAATCGTTCCACTTCATTCCGTTCAGCGTTCCGGCCGCCTGGGCCGTTTTATACTTGGCGCTGCAATCCGTCATGCTCATGGCATTTGCGGCGGAGGACAGGACGAAGGGAGCAAGAGAAAGAGCGGCGAGGGTGGCAAGGCTGATCATCTTCATTGGATAACCTCATGATACGAGGGCATCAGGCGTTCAGCGACGCGTTGAACGTCCGCCTCAACTACAGATATGTCTCCCGGTTTGTGTCCGGATCGTGGTTTTTTCTCTAATATAGCTGAAGCTTACCAAGAATTAATCTGGCGGATCTTGCCGGTGGCGCGCTACGCTGACCCGGTGACAGAGTGCTGTTTGAAATCGGCGAGCGGCGGACTTGATCGGGGAAAAAACTTCGCCTAACAATGGGGCAGGCCGGATGCGGCCAGCCGCCCCGCAGTGCCTTGGCACGAATGGTGAATGCATCCATCCAAACCTTCTCATCCTTGCCTTTTGGCGTTGATGGCGAACGGGTCAGCAGAGCGGGCACTGATCGTCCTGTTTGCCGCCAGACGGAGGATGAACCATGCGCGATTTTCGCGATGCAAAACTGATGGCAAAGGTGCTGAAACAAGCCTTTGCCGATCGCAACACAAACCTTTCCCACAGCGAAGCCCTTGAGATCGTCGCCGGTCAGTTTGGCTACGATCAATGGAATATCCTGTCGGCAAAGATCGACGCGGCAGACAAGCCGCAAAGGCAGGACGGCCACGTCGGCATTCAGCCGCCGATCCCGATCTTCCGCATCTTCGATGTCGCCAAGGCGATGGAGTTCTATTGCGGTTTTCTCGGCTTCACGCTCGATTGGGAACACCGCTTCGGCGACAATTTTCCGCTCTATTGCCAGGTCACCCGGGAAGACATGATCCTGCATCTGAGCGAGCACGCCGGTGACGCGAGCCCCGGCGCCCGTGCCTTCGTCCGCGTCGGCGATGCCGTGGCGCTGCAGGCGGAACTGGCGGCCAAAAACTACCGCTACATGAAGCCCGGCGTGACAAAGGCACCGTGGGGGCTGGAGGTCGAGGTGATCGATCCCTTCAACAACCGCATCACCTTCTGCCAGCAGCAGGGCGAGAGCCAGAACGGCTGATTTTGGCGGCGCGGCGGCTCTGCCGCGCCCTCCACCTCTGGCATTGCGCGGCCCGACCTGCTATGCGGCGGGTGATAAAAATCCGAAGCTGCAGGAGCCCCGCCGATGATCCAGACATCCTTTCCCGACAAGGCCGTGATGGCCGAACTCGTTGCCAAGATGCTCTGGGAAATCAAGGCGGTGCATTTCAGTGCCGACAAGCCCTACAAGCTGGCATCCGGCATGGCGAGCCCTGTCTATATCGATTGCCGCAAGCTGATTTCCTATCCGCGCATCCGCTCGGCGGTGATGGATTTTGCCGCGGCCACAGTGCTGCGCGAAGCCGGTTTCGAAAAATTCGATATCATTGCCGGTGGCGAGACGGCGGGTATCCCTTTCGCTGCGATGCTGGCCGAGCGCCTGGCGCTGCCGATGATCTATGTCCGCAAGGCACCCAAGGGCCATGGCCGCAATGCCCAGATCGAAGGTCATATGCCGGAAGGCGCCCGCGTTCTCGTCATCGAGGACCTGACGACAGCGGGCGGCTCGATGTTCAAGTTCATCGATGCCATCCGCGCCGCTGGCGGCGTCGTCGATCACGGCATGGCTCTGTTCTACTACGATATCTTCCCGAAGGCGCGGGGCGAGATGTTGGACAAGGGCGTGACGCTGCACAATATCGCCACCTGGCGCGATGTACTGGCTGTTGCCAAGCTGCAGAAATTGTTCGACGAAAAGACGTTGTCGGAGGTCGAGGCCTTCCTCAATGCGCCGCTCGAATGGTCCGGTCGCAACGGGGGTGTCAGCGAACTCGCGACAGCTTGAAAACGGCGCTGGAAATCCGGCGGAGTTTGGTTTAAATCGATTGAAATGACATCCAGGATAGGGAGGACGTTGCCGTGATCGTTTGCTGTGGGGAAGCCTTGATCGACATGCTGCCACGCCAGACGACGGCGGGCGAAACAGCGTTTGCTCCCTATTCCGGCGGTGCGATCTTCAACACGGCCATCGCTCTTGGGCGTCTCGGCATCCCCACCGGCTTCTTCACCGGTCTCTCCGACGACATGTTCGGCGACATGCTGCGCGACACGTTGAAATCCAGCAATGTCGATTTCGGTCCCTGCGCAACCCTGTCGCTGCACACCACCGTTGCCTTTGTTAAGCTGGTCAACGGTTCGGCGACCTATGCCTTCTTCGACGAAAACACGGCCGGCCGGATGATCACCAAGGATCACCTTCCGGCGCTCGGCGATTTCTGTGAGGCGCTGCATTTCGGCGCCATCAGCCTGATCCCTGAACCGTGCGGATCGACTTACGAAGCGTTGATGACCCGCGAGCATCAGAAGCGGGTGATCTCCTTCGATCCCAACATCCGCCCCGGTTTCATCAAGGATGCCGAAGCCCACAAGGCCCGCATGCTGCGGATGGCGGCAATGTCCGACATCGTCAAGTTCTCGGACGAGGATCTCGACTGGTTTGGCGAAGAGGGCACGCATGACGAGCTGGTGGCCAAGTGGCTGCAGCGCGGCCCGAAACTCGTGGTCATCACCAAGGGCGCCGATGGGGCCGACGGCTACACGACGCGCGGCAAGGTGTCGGTACCAGGCGAAAAGGTCGAGGTGGTCGATACGGTCGGTGCTGGTGACACGTTCGATGCGGGTATCTTGGCGTCGCTGAAGATGAACAATCTGCTCACCAAGGAACAGGTTGCAAACCTCAGCGAGAGCGCCGTCCGCGACGCTTTGGCACTGGGTGCGAAGGCGGCCGCCGTTACCGTTTCGCGGGCGGGGGCAAACCCGCCGTGGAGCTACGAGATCGGGCTGTAATCCACCTCCCCCTTGAGGGGGGAGGTCGCCGCGAAGCGGCGGGTGGGGGTGACCACCACGAACGCCACAATCAATTGCATATGCCCCGCAACTCACCCCACCCCGGCACTGCGTGCCGACCCTCCCCCTCAAGGGGAGGGTGAGGTATTGCTGCCTCGGCAATCTACATCAGCCGTAAGCGGCGGCCTCGTCCTGCAAAGGCATTTTGGGGCACGCCTGCGAGATTTGACAGAAACTGGCGGGCGCATTCACTCCAGCTGAACGTCAGCGCTTTCTGCCGTGCGTCCTCCCGGGACAATGCCAGGGCGGCAAGCGCCGCCTGCTGCAGGTTGCTCGACAGTGCGCCGCTGCCGTCTCCCAGAATATCCTTCGGCGCCGTCACTGGGAAAGCGGCAACAGGGCAGCCGCTGGCGAGTGCCTCGAGGATGACATTACCGAACGTGTCGACCCGGCTTGGAAAGACGAAGACGTCAGCCGATGCGTAGAGCGTCGCCAAGTCCGTTCCCAGGCGTTTTCCGAGGAAATACACATCCGGATAGCGCTGCCGCAAAGCGGCCAGATCCGGGCCGTCGCCAACGACGATCTTGCTCCCGGGCAGGTCGAGATCGAGAAAGGCCGGCAGGTTCTTCTCCACGGCAACCCGCCCGACATTGAGGAAAATCGGGCGGGGAAACGGCAGGTCCTGACGGCGTGCCGGATCGAACAAAGCCGTATCAATACCCCGCGTCCAGCGCTTGATATTGTGAAAGCCGTGCGCGGCCATTTCGGTGCCGAGCGACGCGGTCGCCACCATCATGCCATTACCGGAATTGTGAAACTGGCGCAGCCACCAATAGCTCCAACTTTCGGGGATAGGCAGGCGGGCGCTGACGAACTCTGGAAAGCGCGTGTGATAGCTCGTGGTGAACGGCAGGCCCCGGCGCAGGCAGATACCGCGTGCCACGAGACCAAGTGGCCCTTCCGTGGCGATATGGATGTAGTCGGGCGCCACCGCGTCGATTTCGCCCGCCACCTGCTTACGCGTCGGCAGCGCCAGCCGGATGTCGGGATAGAAGGGCAACGGAAAAGTGGTAAAGCGTTCCGGTGTCAGAAAGTGAATGGCGATGCCCTGTTCTTTCAACGAGCGGGCGAGTTCATCGAGCGTGCGCACAACGCCATTGACCTGCGGATGCCAGGCGTCGGTAACAACGAGAACGGTTTTTTCCATAAGTCGCCTCGATGCGGCTTTGGCACCTGCGGGAGCACCGGCTGACCTCGAATCAGGTGGCTGCTGCATTTGGCCCGTTTGATCATGCTCTGATGACAGGCAGATGATTGCCATATCGGCGAGCGGCCTCAGGGGGAGGCAGCAGAACCGGGCGCAGCTGCACCCGGTTCTGCTGATCCTATTGTGCGCTCAAGGCGGGAAGGACGAGATCTCCGACCTTGTAGATATGAAATTCGCTTGTGGACACGGTGTCGAGGGATTTGAATTTTTCCACGAAGACGGGATCGGAGAAAAATTCGTCGACATTGTCAGCACTGTGGATTGCCTCGATGTTGACGACGGTTTTGCCGTCGGTGCTTTTCGACAGGTTGCTCCAGAGAAAGCCTGCCTTGCGTTCGGCAACATAGTGCACGACGTCCTGGATGATCTGGAACGCCTCATCCTGTTTGCCTGGGTGGGCGTGGATGACGTTCACGACAAATACGGTTGGCTGGGGAGTGATTTGAAATTCGGCTTTTGGGGAGTGAGTCACGTTGTCTCCATTCGCAAAACGATCGACGGAAAATGCCGTCGGGTCGAGACTTAGTGCGTGGCGACGCTTGGAAAAACGGGTTATGGCTCCGTTGATAACGGACGTGGATGTCCGTAATGGAGCGTCGTCGTGGAAACCATTGGTTCCTTGAATGTGTTCGTGATCGTGGCGGAAACCCGCAGCTTTGTCGGAGCAGGGGAGGTTCTCGGTATCTCCTCGTCGGCTGTTGGCAAGGCAATGGCCCGTCTGGAGAAGAGGCTTGGTGTCCGGCTGTTTCACCGCAGTACCCGCAGCATCGCGATCACCGCAGAGGGCACAATGTTCCTCGAGCGTTGCCGCCGGATTTTCTCCGAGATAGAAGCCGCGGAGCAGGAACTGTCGCAAACGCTTGCCGCGCCGCGCGGCCGTCTTCGCGTCAGCCTGCCACTTGCCGGCATGCTGTTCATGCCGGCAATCACCAAGTTCATGCGCCTGTTCCCGGAGGTCTCCATCGATCTCGATTTCACGGATCGTCTGGTCGATGTGATCGAAGAGGGTTTCGATGCTGTCGTCCGAACGGGAGACATAAGCGATAGCCGCCTGATGATGCGCAGCGTCGGTAAATTCTCTCATCGTATCGTCGGAACGGAGGAATACCTGGCGCGCTTCGGAATTCCCGAAAAGCCCCAGGATCTGTCGGCACATATCTGCCTTCACCACAAATACCCGTCTTCCGGGAAGCTCGAACGGTGGCCGCTCAGGCATGATGTCAAACAGGGGAAGTTGGAGCTGCCTGTGTCCTCCATGGCGAGTACGCTGGAACCGCTGGTCAGCATGGCAGAGCGGGGACTTGGCCTCGCCTGTTTGCCGCTCTTCACGGTTCACGCCCAGATCGCCGGGGGAAAGCTTGTGCCGGTTTTGGGCGACTATATCGAGGACGTCGGCGAGTTTAGCATTCTGTGGCCGTCCAGCCGGCATCTGTCGCCAAAGGTGCAGGCGTTCGTCAGGTTCATGAGCGAAAACCTGTTTCGGAAATGATGCGGCCTGCGGCAGCGGCTCAGCTCGTCATCTGCTCATCAAGGCCAGTTGCTCGTATCCGCGGCCAGCCGAGGCGGCGACGACGGCCAAGAGCGAACCTTCGAAGGTACGCACATGGACGGTAAGGGAACGATAGTCGGTGTCGCGGCCGATCCGGTCGGCGATCCTCTGGCCATAATAGACGGCCGATCCGACGTCGAAATGGTCGACGCCCTCCTCATCGACAACCTGTTCATTGCCGAAATGCAGATCGAAGAAATAGTGTTCCACGTTATGCCCCGAACCCATGCGCCGCTGGAGATTTCTCCGGCTTGAGGACGCAGCTTCAGGGATAGCGCATTGTGTCCGAATACAGGCTGAATTGTGCGTTCAGCCTGTATTCATCGCGATCACATGGAGCAGCGTTATTTCGCTGCCTTCAGCAAGGCGGCAACCAGGCCTGCCGTGGAACTGTCGTGACCGGCAGCGCTTTCCTTGCCTTCAACGACCGGCAGCAGGCCCGTTGCCAGTTCCTTGCCGAGTTCGACACCCCACTGGTCGAAGGAGTTGATGTTGAACAGCGCGCCTTCGACGAAAACGCGGTGTTCATAAAGAGCAATCAGGCGGCCGAACGTGAATGGCGTCATCTGGTCATAGACGAATGTCAGCGATGGACGGTTGCCCGTAAAGACGCGGTGCGGGGCGATCCGGTCGATGAAGTCCTTGTCCTGGCCCTTCGACGCCATTTGGGCCTTGGCTTCAGCGAGCGTCCTGCCCTTCATCAGTGCTTCCGATTGGGCAAGGCAATTGGCCATCAACAGCTGGTGCTGGTGGCGCAGGTTTGGCTCATGGCCGTTGGCGGCGATCATGAATTCGGCCGGGATGATGCTCGTGCCCTGATGGATCAGCTGATAGAAAGCGTGCTGACCGTTGGTGCCGGGCTCGCCCCAGACGACCGGGCCGGAATTGCCCTCGACCGGTGTTCCGTCCAGCGTCACACCCTTGCCGTTTGATTCCATGTCCAGCTGCTGCAGATAGGCCGGGAAACGCGACAGGCGCTGATCGTAGGGCAGGATGGCGCGGGTGGCGTAACCGAGCACGTTGCGATGGTAGAAGCCGAGAAGACCGAGCAGCATCGGGATGTTTTCGCGCAAGGGGGCCGTGCGGAAATGGTTGTCGATCGCGTGCGCACCGGCCAGGAACTCGCCAAAATTCTCCTTGCCAATGGCAATCATCAGCGGCAGGCCGATCGCTGACCAGATCGAGTAGCGTCCGCCGACCCAATCCCAGAAACCGAAGATGCGGTCCGCGTCGATGCCGAAGGCGGCAACCTTGTCGAGCGCTGTCGAGACGGCGCAGAAATGATGGCCGACGGCCTTTTCGCCAAGCTTTTCGGCAATGAACGCCCGCGCGGTCGCGGCATTGGTCATCGTCTCAATGGTGGTGAAGGTCTTGGATGCAACGATGAACAGCGACGTTTCCGCGTCGAGCAGCTTCAGCGTGTCGGCGATATGCGCGCCATCGATGTTGGAGACGAAATGCAGGCGCGGGCCATTATGATTGGGTGCCAGCGCCAGCGTCGCCATCACGGGGCCGAGGTCTGAGCCGCCGATACCGATATTGATGACATCGGTGATCTTCTTGCCGGTTGCTCCCTTCAGCGCGCCGGAGCGGATGCCGTCGGAAAAGACGCCCATGGCTGCAAGCACGGCGTTGACATCCGGCATCACATCCCTGCCATCGACCAGGACCGGTGTGTTGGAACGGTTGCGCAGCGCGGTGTGCAGTACGGCGCGGCCTTCGGTGATGTTGATGATGTCGCCGGCAAACATTGTGTCGCGCTTCTCGGCGACTTTCGCAGCCTTGGCGATGGCTTCCAGGCCGTCCAGCACCTTGTCGTTGACGGCGCATTTCGAATAATCGAACAGCATGTCGTCCAGCGTGACGCTGTATTTGGCGAAACGCTTGGGATCGCTCGCGAAAGCAGCCCGGATGTCTGTTGCGTTGGTGTCGGAAACGGTGGATTTCAGCTGTTCGACAAGCGCGCTCATGGCAGGTTCCTTGCGTTGCGGAAGGGTTGCGATAGCTAGTCGCTTTGCCCTTGGCAAATCAAGTCTGTCCTCATGCCAACACTAAAAAAGCCCAGCGGCTTTTTCGGGCGACGATCAAATATCGCCTTATGGTTGCAGGTGGGCGTATTTGCCGTATGCTCTTCGCGTTAGAGGGCTAAGCAGCAACGTCAAACCAGCTGGCGCATCCGGACAGATGGGCTTTCCGGACTGTAGCAGGACACAGCCCTGTCCTCGAATGTGGAGGTGATCTATGTGGTTCCGGCCATTTAGCGTCACGTTTGGCATAGGAAAAATCCGCACGAGCTGGTTAATCACCGTGCGGGTCAATTTCTTAGCCTAGCAAAGGTGGCTGGAGTTCACGCTCCAGTCACCACTCCGCCAAAATAGATGTTTTGCGGCACTGTTACAAGCGAACGCAGCCTTTACCCGCGCAGGTCTTTGCGCAGAATCTTGCCAACATTCGATTTCGGCAGTTCGGTGCGAAACTCGACAAATCTTGGCCGCTTGTAGTTGGTGAGGTTCGCCGCGCAATGCGCCTTGACGTCCGCTTCCGTCAGGTTCGGGTCCCTCTTGACGACGAACAGCTTGACGGCCTCGCCCGAATGTTCGTCCGGCACGCCGATGGCGGCGCATTCGAGAATGCCTGCAAGCGTCATCGCCACTTCCTCGATCTCGTTGGGGAAGACGTTGAAGCCGGAAACCAGGATCATGTCCTTCTTGCGGTCGACAATTTTGACCAACCCTTCCGGGTTCATGAAACCGATATCGCCAGAACGGAAGAAGCCGTCGGCGGAGATGGCTTTGGCGGTTTCATCCGGCCGCTGCCAGTAGCCGGCCATGACCTGCGGCCCGCGGATGCAAATTTCGCCGATATCGCCGAGCGGCAGGGTGTTGCCGTCCTCGTCGCGAATCTCGACATCGGTCGACGGCAGCGGCAGGCCGATCGTGCCGGTAAACGCATTGCCATCGAGCCGGTTGGCGGTCGCAACTGGTGAGGTTTCCGACAGGCCGTAGCCTTCCTTGATCGGCGAGCCGGTCATTTTTTCCCAGCGTTCCGCGACAGGGCGCTGCACAGCCATGCCGCCGCCAAAAGTCAGCGCCAGGTCGGAAAAGTTCAGCTTCTGAAAATCGGCATTGTTCATCAAGGCGTTGAACAGCGTGTTGAGGCCGGGAAAGATATTGACCCTGTACTTGGCGATTTCCTTGACGAAAGCCGGAATGTCGCGCGGGTTGGGGATCAGGATGTTCTCGCCGCCGGTGCTCAGGCCCATCAGCGAATTCACCGTCAGGGCGAAGATATGGTAGAGCGGCAGGGCGCAGAGGAACACCAGCCGGTCAGGGCGCTTCTTGTCGAGGAAGGCTGTTTCCAACCAGAGCCCCATCTGAGACATGTTTGATAAAAGGTTGGAATGGGTCAGCGTGGCGCCCTTGGAGACGCCTGTCGTGCCGCCGGTATATTGCAGGAATGCGACATCGCCGGGCTTCACATCGACGGCCTTGAGCGTCTGACCGGCACCCTTTGCCAGCGCCGCCTTGAAGGACAGATGCCCCGGCAACGACCAGGCAGGCACGAGCTTCTTCACCTTGCGCACGACGATATTGACGATCAGCCCTTTGAGGCCGAGAAGATCGCCCATCGTCGCAACGACTGTATGCTTCAGATCCGTGCGTGCCGCCACCTGCTCGACGGTGTGGGCGAAGTTTTCCAGCACGAAGATCGCCTTGGCGCCGGAATCCTTCAACTGGTGTTCCAGTTCGCGAGGCGTGTAGAGTGGGTTAACGTTGACCACCGTATAGCCGGCCCGGAGGATACCAAAGACAATCACCGGATTCTGCAGGATGTTCGGCATCATCACGGCAACGCGGTCACCCTTGGCAAGGCCGGTCGATTGCAGCCACGCGCCAATCTTGCGGCTCTGCGCATCGAGGTCGCCGAATGTCAGCGTTTTGCCCATGCAGGTGAAGGCGGCGCGATCAGCATATTTCTTGCAGGATTGCGCGAAGAGATCGCCGATCGAAGCATAGGGCAGGGGATCAATATGGGCTGGCATGCCCGGCGGGTAGGATTGAAGCCAGGGTTTGGCCGTTTGCGGGCCTGGGGTCTGCATCAATGTGTCAGGCATCATCTCTCTCCCTCATCGATCCGTCGCCGCGCAGCAAAAAGAAGCGCACCGTCTCTCCCTTTTCCATGCGCAACCCTGTCCGAAAATGTCTCCGGAAAGCGCACTGCGCATCGGCGAAAATCCCTCCAGATTCTCCGCCCGGTCAAGATGGGGCTTTTGTTGCACGCCATCAAGATCATTCCGGATTATATGACCTTGACGTAAACGTCAATAAGTGGTGTGCATCCGGCCAGATTTCGTGGTATTTCGCCGCATCAATCTCTTTGCGAGCAGGCGCAAAAGGGTATATTGCATTGCAATAGCGCCCAGGCTTTCCTCCCGTTTCCGCCTTGGCTTCCCATTTCAGAACGAAAATCCTTTGGGCCGATGCGGCTCCAGGCAGGACTTGCTATGTCAGACGACGCTCTTTCTTCCGTTCCGGCCGCTCGCTGGGGCGGCATGTCCAGTGCAGAATTGGCCCTTGCCGTCGGTGGCTTTGGCATCGGCACCGGTGAATTCGCCATCATGGGGCTTTTGCCGCAGGTGGCCGGCGATCTTTCGGTTTCGGTACCCTTTGCTGGCCACGTTATCAGTGCCTATGCGATCGGTGTTGTTGTTGGCGCGCCGCTCATCGCCGTACTGGCCGCGCGGTTTTCAAGGCACAATGTGCTGCTTGCCCTGATGAGCCTGTTTGCGCTTGGTAATCTTGCCAGCGCCGCCGCCGGAAGTTTCGGCCTTCTGGTTGCCGCCCGCTTTCTCGCTGGCCTGCCGCATGGCGCCTTTTTCGGCGTGGCGGCTTTGGTCGCCGCCGGCATGGCGCCTCCGCATCAGCGGGCGCGCGCCATCGGCCGCGTCATGATGGGCCTGACGGTTGCGACCCTGCTCGGCACGCCGCTTGCTGCCTGGTTCGGCCAGGCACTCGGCTGGCGCGCCGCCTTTGCCATCGTCGGCGCCATCAGTGTGCTGACGGTCGTGCTGACATGGCTTTTCGTGCCAAAGGACAAGGCCAATCCAGCCGCCACGCCGCTGAAGGAGCTGGGGGCTCTCGGCAAGAGCCAGGTCTGGCTGACGCTCGGCATCTGCGCCATCGGTTGCGGCGGCATGTTTGCAGTCTTCAGCTATATCACTCCGGCCCTGACCGAAGTTGCCGGCATATCGCTTGGAACTGTTCCGATCATGCTGTCCGTGTTCGGCGCGGGTATGATCCTTGGCAATATCGTCGGTTCGCGTCTGGCCGACTGGAAGCTGATGCCGGCGATCGGTATCGCATTGGTCTTCAACCTCGTCGCCTACGTATTGTTCTACTTCACCATGACAACGCCGTGGATGGCGGTGATCAACGTTCTGCTTATCGGCGGTGGCTTTGCCGTCGTCCCGGGCATCCAGATGCGGCTGATGGATGTCGCGGGCGAAGCGCAGACCCTGGCGGCGGCCGCCAGCCATTCGGCCTTCAATCTGGCCAATGCGCTCGGGGCCTGGCTTGGCGGCCTCTCCATTGCGGCTGGTTACGGCTGGACTTCGACGGGTCTTGTGGGCGCGATGATGTCGGTGGCCGGCATCGGCATTTTCCTGTCGTCAGTCTTCCTCGACCGCTCGAAGGTTGCAACCGCTTAAAGGCGAGGCCTTCGGCAAAATGATGCTGCGTCCGGCCGTTGTTCTTCCCGGTTGTTATTGTTTGTCATCGGCTTGTGTTGACCATGCGGGCATACTTACTTATGCCGCATGTTGACGGGTTGCCGCGGGTAATGGAAACACGCTGGCTAGCCGTGAGTTTTGCTGTCATCTTGAGTGACACTTGGAGGAATGCCTTTTGCAATTGAGCAATCGTGAGCGCGGTGAACTGCCGTCGGAACCGCGGCTTTTCGGGCGGACGGCCTATGAACGTTCGGCGCTGGTCGGCCCGATTGCGGCTGCGCGCTGGCTTCTGGTCTTCGTTCTTTTGGCAGGCGTCTATTTCTTTCATGGCTTTCTCGTGCCGGTACTGGCGGCCCTCGTCATCGGTTTCGCCAGCTGGCCGATCTACCGCAGGCTTCTTGGCGCTATCGGTGGCAACCGGACGATCGGGGCGACGATTGCCATCATTGCGGTGATTTCCTTCATTGTCGCGCCTATCTCGCTTGCAGCCGTCTATGCGGTCGATGAGGTCCATAACTGGGCCGTCTGGACGATCGAGACCAACGCCGCCGGTGCACCGGTGCCGGTGTGGCTGACGCAAATCCCCGGCATCGGCGTTTGGCTGAGTGTCCAGTGGGCAAAATATGTCGGCCATCCCGGTGCGCTCGGCGAACTGGTGCAGCTCGTCAGTGGGTCCAATATCGGCAATATCTATCGCGGCGTGCTTGTCGTCGGCGCATCGGCTTTCCAGTCGATGCTGACGCTTCTGTTCATGTTGATCACGCTTTTCTTCGTCTATCGTAACGGAGAAAAGCTCGTCTCTCAACTTGATCACCTGGGTGAACGGATACTGCCGATGCGCTGGGAGCGCGTTTCGCGCATCGTGCCCTTGACCATCAGCTCGACGGTGACCGGCATGGGTGTCATCGCCATCGGCGAAGGTATCGTGCTGGGGATCGCCTATTGGATGGCGGGCGTTCCGTCACCGGTGACGCTCGGCATCATCACCGGCATGATGGCACTCGTTCCCGGCGGTGCGCCGCTGTGCTTCACACTCGTGTCGATCTATCTCGTCGCCAGCGGGTCGCCCGTGGCCGGCGCGGCGCTTTTCGTCTGGGGAACGGTCGAACTGTTCATTGTCGACAAGACGCTTCGGCCAAGGCTGGTCGGCGGCCCCATCAAGCTGCCCTTCCTGCCGACATTCTTCGGGCTCGTCGGCGGCGTCAAGACGATGGGCTTCCTCGGCCTGTTCGTCGGACCGGTGCTGATGGCGCTGCTCGTATCGATCTGGCGGGAATGGTTGCGCGAGGTGACGGCTCCAACGCCACCAGGCACGATCATCAAGCCAGACTGACGGCGTCGTCCTGATCGCGCCAACCCTTATCCGCGCCAAGCCGATTTCCTTCTCTTGCGCGAAAGTGAATCCAGAGATTGGTGGGAATTGCCGCGTGATCTGCGCGCCGTGTTGCGCTAATGGTTTTTGATGCCTGATGGCATCCCGCCGCTGTCATGGCTGATCCATTCGAAAGTTCAGGAAAGCAGATGAACCGCACCTATTACGCCCCCACGGGTGGCGCGCCAGCGCAAACCCAACTGTTGACGGACCGCGCCGTCTTTACCGAAGCCTATGCCATCATTCCCAAGGGCGTGATGATGGATATCGTCACCAGCTTCCTGCCGTTCTGGGAAGATACCCGGCTCTGGGTTCTGTCGCGTCCGCTCTCCGGTTTTGCCGAGACCTTCTCGCAGTACATCATGGAAGTCGCGCCCGGGGGGGGCAGCGACCGGCCGGAACTCGACGATGGCGCCGAAGGTGTGCTGTTCATCGTCGAGGGCGAACTGACGGTGACGCTCAATGGCGAAGCGCATCAGATGCGCCCGGGCGGCTATGCCTTCATCCCGCCCGCGAGCAAGTGGTCGGTGCGCAATACCTCCGGCCAGACGGTTCGGTTCCACTGGATCCGCAAGGCGTATGAATTTGTCGAGGGACTCGATGTCCCGACACCTCTTTTCCTCAACGAAGCGGATATTGCGCCGTCACCGATGGCTGGCACCGAAGGCAAATGGGCAACGACCCGTTTTGTCGATCCCAACGACCTGCGCCACGACATGCACGTAACGATCGTCACCTTCGAGCCAGGCGCCGTCATCCCGTTTGCAGAAACCCATGTCATGGAGCACGGGCTCTATGTGCTGGAAGGCAAGGCCGTCTACCGGCTCAATCAGGATTGGGTCGAAGTCGAGGCCGGCGACTACATGTGGCTGCGCGCCTTCTGCCCGCAGGCCTGCTATGCTGGCGGCCCCGGAAAGTTCCGCTATCTGCTCTACAAGGACGTCAACCGCCACATGAAACTGAAGCCGCGCGCCTAAGCTGCGGCAAGTGTGTCGCGTGTTCCTGCCGGAAAGCCTCAGGCAAATCCGGCGGGAATGGGCGCGATCGCCCGGTCGCTGCCATAATCGCGTTGATGGGCCATATGGCCACGGAGGCGCCGCGGTTCAGACTTGATTTCAGATGCCGTCAGCTCAAAAACGCCGTCGGCATAGGTGCCGGTATCGTCAGCGTCATCGCGCTTTGCCTTGAGAAGATTGAAGATCATCGCAGGTCCTCCCGGTTTTTCGCATCAACGGCCAGTTCGCCGAACCGTTCCGGTGATAGCCGGAAAATAGTTAAAAAATTAACCATGTTTTCGGGCGAAGCGCGATCGAGGACGCCATGCGTGCCGCACCGATCCTACACCTGTTGTAAGACATCCGGGAGTCGTGCAGCTTTTTTGGAGCTAGGGCTGCGTTAGTTCAATGATCCGCCAACCAGGTCGTCGCTCAGAATCCGGAAGGCCTCGTCGAGTGCGTCCACCAGAATATCGGTCAGCTTGTCGCCGTTGTCGTCCTGAAGAAAAAGCGCGATGGCTGCGTCGTTGGGCTCGCCTGAATATTCGATGATGTTCGACATGTCATTGTCCTCTGCTGCCCGGCATCATGCCGGAGGTGAGGGCAAGATAGGTTGCGTCGCTTGCGCCGGGCTTGAACATCCCGATGTGGTGCTACGCTTCGCATTAACCTTCGATTAAGGATTTGAACAGTCCTGCGGCGTCATTTTCGTGTTCCGCGTCCGCGCACCGTCATTGGATTTGCAGATCGGCCGGAAATCTGAAAACATACCCAGATAAAAGGACTTGCCCTGTTTCAACGTCGCGCCATCTCCCCATTCTGGAGGAAGCATGAGCCACAAGTTAGTTATGATTCTCATTGCCCTCGGAGCGTCCGGCGCGATCTTGTCCGGTTGCGTCGATGACAGCGGATATCTCTATACCAATGCGCCTGTGCCCACCGCCTATCGCGAGCGGGTGGTGATAGAGCAGCGCTATTACGACGTCAGGCAAGGGCCGAGCTATTATCATCGGCGCAGTCCGCGCGTTTTCTACGTTCAATCGGGAGACCGCAGAAGCCCCCGATGCTTCGGGACGAATTGCTACGTCGGTGCGACCTACAGGGAAGATCCCTATTACCAACTGGCTAACTGACCGGAGCGAGCCTGTTGCGCCTTGAGTGCTAGACTTTGGAGTGACGGGAATCCACGCAGCCTCGTAAAGGCCTGTTCTCGTCATGCTTTTTGGGAGAAAACTGGTGCCGCTTGCAGGACTCGAACCTGCGACCCCATCATTACGAATGATGTGCTCTACCACCTGAGCTAAAGCGGCCAGCATGCGTTGCGCGATGCCGCGAAACGATGTGTGAGGGGCTGATACCTGCAAACGGATGCGATTTCAAGCCATCAGTTTTGAGAACGGGAAAAAAGCTTCCGGCAGTTCGAATGGCGCCTTCTACAGCGCCAGTTTTTGCCTTGCTGCCGCATATTCCTCGGCCAGCCTGTCGACGAGATTGGCGGTGGGAGCGATTTCCGTGACGGCGCCGATACCCTGGCCGCAGCCCCAGATATCCTTCCAGGCCTTGGCGCCGGTCGTGGCCGTCTCGAAATCCATCTTGGAAGGATCGGCTTCCGGTAGATGGTCGGGGTCCATGCCGGCAGCGGCAATCGAGGGCTTGAGATAGTTGCCGTGAATGCCGGTGAAGAAGTTGGAGTAGACGATGTCGCTGGCGCTGCTGCCGACAATCATCTGCTTGTAGGCGTCGCTGGCGCGCGCCTCGGTCGTGGCGATGAAGGGCGAGCCGATATAGGCCATGTCGGCTCCCATTGCCTGTGCAGCCAGAACCGCGCCGCCGGTCGAGATTGCCCCGGACAACAGCAGGGGTCCATCAAACCACGTGCGGATCTCCTGGATAAGGGCGAAGGGAGAGAGCGTGCCCGCATGGCCGCCAGCACCGGCCGCAACGGCGATCAGTCCGTCGGCGCCCTTGCGGATGGCCGAGTTGGCGTGGCGGTTGTTGATCACGTCGTGCAGCACGATGCCGCCATAGGAATGGATGGCCGCATTGACCTCGGGCACAGCGCCAAGCGAGGAAATGACGATCGGCACCTTGTATTTGACGCAGAGCATCAGGTCGTGCTCAAGCCGTTTGTTGGACTTGTGGACGATCTGGTTGACCGCGAAGGGGGCTGCCGGCCTGCCGGGATTACGGGAATTGTGAGCGGCGAGGTCTTCGGTGATCTCGGCCAGCCATTCGTCCAGCTGTGCCTCCGGCCGCGCATTCAAGGCCGGAAACGAGCCGACGACACCGGCCTTGCACTGCGCCAGCGTCAGGGCGGGGTGCGAGATGATGAAGAGCGGTGCTGCGACGACGGGCAGGCGCGTGGTGCCGTTGAGGATGGCTGGCAGGGACAAGGTTCACTCCCGGTTTGTTATTTGACGTTTCCGTAAACGTAAGAACCTTAGCAGCGGCTTTGTGTTTTGCAAGGCCGATTTGTCGTGGCTGCTGGTCATGGTTCGGCCAAAACCACCGGGTTTTCCCCGGCGCTGATGGCCCGTTTGATGCGCGAGGCTTGCAGATCGCAGCGTCAACCGTTACCCAATTGTTAACATATTCAAAAGCGTGCCGGGTTTCCTAAAAGGATGTCAGGCCATGACGATGGATTTGATTGTAAGGCCCGTAGCCGGTCGTGCATGGTTTTTGGGTAACAGCAATCCGGCCGCTTCGGCTTTCGATGCGCGCAGTATGCTTTGCAAGGGCGTGAATGCCTGCACCAAGAAGGACGAAGAGTGAGCGGACTGGAAACTGCTATCAGACAGGCGTTGGAACGCTCCGAGCGGGCGAACTCCGAAACGCGTGCGCGCATCTATCAATCGGCGCGCAACGCGCTGGAGGCCGGCCTTAGAAAGCAGGATGTGCACGATCCCGAGGTGATTGCCCAGCAGCGCCACCGGCTCGAAGGCGTCATTCACGCCATCGAATTGGAGGAGCGCGCCAGCCTGAAAGCCGCTGCATCCGTGCCGCCGCCGATCCAGGTTGAGACCCGCAGCGCGCCGGTTCCTTCGGCAGAGCTTGATCACGACATCCGCATGCCATCCGAACGGCATGCGGGTCGTACCGGTAGTCCTGTTGCGGATGGTGGCCTTGCGGGCCTGCGTCCGGAGCGCCGCGACGGCGCGCGTGCTGCGGACACGGCACCCTTGACGGAACCGGCCGCCGGCAAGCGCGGCAAGGCCGCAAAGGCAGATGCGGCGGCAGTAAAACCCCGGCGGCGCAAGCGCGGCAGTTTTCTCTCCTTCGTCATGGTCATCACCACGCTGGTTGCAGCGGTGGTCATGGGGGCGTGGTGGGTTGAAACCAGCGGACTTTTGAAAACGGCGGCAGAGCGCGATACCAGTGTCGCCAATCCGCCCTCGACAGTGCAATCGGAGGATTTCGACGGCGCGGCCGGTTTGAAGACGCTTGGAGCGCAAGCGGGCTTTTCCGGCGATTGGGTTGAGGTCTTCACACCTGCTGATGCAAGCAACGTCAAGGCCAGTAGCCGTGCTGCTGCCGATCCCGTCAGCGACGAGCGTGGCCAGCGTCTTCGTATCACCTCGGCGACGGCGGATGCCGACGGCAATGTGTCGATCGAGATTCCTGTTTCGGTGCTTGAGCAGATTTCCGGCAAGACATCGACTGTCGCCCTCAGCGTTCAGGCGGATACCGGTAAGCAGACGCAATTTTCTGTCGAATGCGATTTTGCCTCGCTCGGCGATTGCGGCCGCCACCGGTTCACGGTGAACGATGAAAAGAACGACATGCTGTTCCAGGTGACATTCGATCGCAGTCTTGCCCCGAGTTCGCCTGGACATATCCTGATCAACAGCGATGTCACGGGTGCCGGCAACAGCGTCAGCGTCTATGCGGTGCGGGTCCTTCCCGGCCAATAAGCTTTTTGGTAAGCGCTGCGGCTATTTCACAAAGCCGTGGCCGAAGCCGAGAATCTTGTCATCGATCTTGCCGATCGCCTTCTCGTCCTTGCCGTCATAATCGGCCGAATTCAGAAGGTGACGGATCAGGTTGAGATGCGCACGTTTCTTGTCGTTGGCGCGAACGACAACCCAGGGCGCATGGTCGGTATGCGTTTCCCGCAGCATCGTGTCGCGCGCCTCGGTGTAGTCGTCCCACTTGGTCAGCGCCGCAATGTCCATCGGCGAGAGCTTCCAGACTTTCAGCGGATCGTGACGGCGGTCGTGAAACCGCTTCAACTGCATTTCCCGGCCGATATCCAGCCAGAACTTGAAGAAATGGATGTCATCGCCGGTGATCAGCTTTTCAAGCCGCGGCGTCTGGTTCAGGAACTTCTTGTGCTGTTCTGGCGTGCAGAAGCCCATGACAGGTTCAACGCCGCCCCGGTTGTACCAGGATCGGTCGAACATCACGAATTCACCGGCCGTCGGAAAATGCGAGATATAGCGCTGATAATACCACTGTCCCTGTTCCGTCTCGGTGGGTTTGGGCAGGGCAACGACGCGAGCGGAGCGGGGATTGATATAAGACCGGATGGCATAGATGGAGCCGCCCTTGCCGGCCGCATCGCGCCCTTCGAACAGGGCGACAACACGCTTGCCGGTCGCCTGCAGCCAGAACTGGACCTTCACCAGCTCGATCTGCAGCTTTTCCAGAAGATCGTCATATTCGTCGCTGTCGAATTTCTTTTCGTAAGGGTAGTCGCCGGAAGCCAGCGCCTTGTCGTCGATCCAGTCTGGCAGCTTCGGATTGTCGATGTCGAAAACCCGCTCCTTGCCATTGATCACGAGTTCGACCGGCTTGTTTTTTTCCATGTCCATCATGATGTACCCTCGCTGGATATTGTTGCTGCCGGTCGCCGATTTCATGGGAGGAGGCCACAATTGCATTGCGAATTCAAGCATGCCGTGAAAATCATGTCATGAACCTCCGCTATCACCGGTCAATTGCACCGTGCTCGTGAGAAAATCTTGGAAGATACAAACAACGTCTGGGTTCGACTGAAAGAGACCGCCAAGTCGGAGAAATGGGTCATCGGCCTGTCCGTTGCTGCCGCTGCAGGTCTCGTTTTTTCGGGCATTCATGCCGCAGCTGTGCTGCTGTTCTGGCTTGTCTGGATGACGGTCCTGTTCAATCGTTCCGCAGACACCAAGCCGCCGATTCCGGTTGCCGTGCCGTCCGTGGTGGAAGAAACCGATCTCGACATGCTCGCGACGGGCTTCAATGCACTCGACACGCCAATTTTGGTGGTCGCACCCGATGAAACAGTGCTTTTACAAAATCAGGCGGCGGAAAAGGCGTTCGGCACCATTCCGCCGAACACGGACCTGTCGGCACGGGTGCGTTCGCCCGGCATCCTCGATATGGTTCGCGAGACCATCGTCACCGGCAAGGTCAACCAGATCGAACATTCGGAGCGGTTTCCATCCGACGCGGTCTACATCGTCCGGGTCGCGCCGGCCGAGGTTGGCCAGCGGGCCGACAAGCGGCTTTATGTCCTGTCCTACAGGGATATTTCCCAGGCGCGTCGGATCGACCGGATGCGCTCCGATTTCGTCGCCAATGCCAGCCATGAACTGAGAACGCCGCTGGCCTCGTTGCGCGGTTTTATCGAGACTTTGCAAGGGCCTGCGCGCAACGACCAGAAGGCACACGAAAAGTTTCTCGGCATCATGCACGAGCAGGCGACGCGGATGAGCAGGCTGGTCGATGATCTCCTGTCCCTGTCGCGGCTGGAACTCAAGTCCCATATCGCGCCGGATGAAGCGATCAGCCTGGGGCCGCTGCTTGGTCATGTCCGCGATGCTCTGGCACCACTTGCTGAAGACGTCGGTGTCGAAATTTCGCTGATCGTGCCGGATGAGCCAGTGACCGTGCAGGGTGACCGTGACGAGCTGACGGAAGTCTTTGAGAACCTGATCGAAAACGCCTGCAAATACGGCCAGGAGGGCAAAAAGGTCGAGGTCACGCTCTCCGGTGGAGGTGATGCTCCGGCAGAAGTTTCCGTTCGCGATCACGGGCCGGGCATTCCCGCGGAGCACGTTCCGCGCATTACCGAACGATTCTACCGGGTGAATGTCGAGGCCAGCCGGTCGAAAAAAGGCACGGGCCTCGGGCTTGCCATCGTCAAGCATATCCTCACCCGGCATCGCGCCAGGCTGCTGGTTCAGTCTGAAGTCGGCAAGGGCACGGTCTTTACCGTGAGGTTTTGACACAAACCTGTCTCCGAAAATGTCATTTTTAGAAAATAGTCAATTATTTCAATTGATTGATATGTCACAAATGTTTCGTCAAGTTGACATAAAAGGTGTGGGCATCGGGCGCTAACTAGGCCGGCCGATCGACACGGCGAAAGCGAGCGCTGGTGAAAAGCGCACCCACACAAGCCCATTACGGGAGTATTCTGATGAAGTCCTTGAAACTTACTGTTGCAGCTCTGGTTGCATCCGCCGCGTTTGCAGGCGTTGCCATTGCTCGCGACCAGATCCAGGTTGCCGGCTCCTCGACCGTTCTGCCTTATGCAAAGATCGTTGCCGAAACGTTCGGCGAAACCTTCCCTGACTTCAAGACCCCGGTTGTTGAATCCGGCGGCACCGGTGCGGGCCTCAAGGAATTCTGCAAGGGCGTTGGCCCGGACACGATCGACATCGCCAATGCATCGCGCCAGATCAAGGACAGCGAGCTGGAAACCTGCAAGGCAGCCGGCGTTACCGAAGTCCAGGAAGTCAAGATCGGTTATGACGGCATCGTCTTCGCAACGGACAGCGGCAATGCCGATCTGAAGCTCGTTCCGAAGGACCTCTACCTCGCGCTCGCCGCTGAGCTCGTCATCGACGGCAAGCTCGTTGCCAATCCCTACAAGAAGTGGTCGGAAGTCAACAAAGACCTGCCGGACGTAGAAATCGCTGCTTACATCCCGGGCGAAAAGCACGGCACGCGCGAAGTCTTCGACGAAAAGATGCTGGCTCACGGCTGCAAGGACGCTGGCGCTGACGTTGCCATCAAGGGTCTCGTCGCCGACGAAAAGGAAGCTGCCAAGAAGTGCATCGCCGTCCGTAAGGACGGTCTGGCGATCGACATCGATGGCGACTACACCGAAACGCTCGCCCGTATCGCTTCCAACAAGAACGGCATCGGCGTTTTCGGCCTGTCCTTCTATGAAAACAACGCTGACAAGCTGAAGGTCGCGACCGTCAGCGGCGTTGTCCCGTCGGGCGCAACGATCGCTTCGGGCGAATATCCGGTTTCGCGCCCGCTGTTCTTCTACGTCAAGAAGGCTCACCTCGGCGTTATCCCGGGCCTGAAGGAATATGTTGAATTCTTCCTCGACGACCAGATGGTCGGCCCGGACAGCCCGCTGGCTGCCTACGGTCTCGTTCCGGCTCCGGATGCCGAGCGCGAAGCCGACCGCAAGGCCTTCACCGACGGTAACATGCTCTAATTTAGTGCAAAAACCGGCACGGCAGCTTTGCCGTGCCGGGCATCCCGAGTATGCGGATTTGCCGGCTTTCAATGAGTGAAAAGCCGGGGGGACATATCGATGAGCACTTCTCTTATTCTTTTGATCATTTTGATCGTTGGCCTTGCGGCATATTTTGCCGGACGCGCGCGCGCGATGGCCAGCTCCAAAGGCAAGCTTTCCGCCCTGCATTCGCTTCCTGGTTATCATGGCGTCTATGTTGCCATCTGGGCGGTCCTGCCGGCTGCGTTCGTTCTTGCCGTATGGCTTCTTGCCAGCCCGTTCTTCATTGAAAATTCCGTGCGCTCCGCCTTGCCGGATACGGTGAAAAGCCAGGGCGCTGCGACCACCGAGCTGATGCTCGGTCAGGTTATGCAGGTAGCCAACGGCCTGAAGCGGCTGAGCAGCGATGAGCTTGCGGCCGTCACCAGCGGCTCCAGCAACCTTCGGGAGGCGCTGGCCGCCAAGGGTGTGCCGATGGCAAATGCCGGCGAGCCCTACATGGTGGAAGCCGCGCAGCACTATAATTCCCTCAGAGATGGCAGCCGGTGGGTAATGAGCCTAGTCGTGCTGATCATTGCTATTGCCGGGGCCGTCTTCGCCATTCGCGGTATCAGCGCGCCGTTCCGGGCCAGAAACCGCGTCGAGCGCGTCATGCTGGGCACGCTCCTTGTTGCCTCTTCGATCGCGATCCTGACAACGGTCGGTATCGTCGGCTCCATGCTGTCGGAGGCCATCCGGTTCTTCCAGTCGGTGTCCCCGAGTGCGTTCTTCTTCGGCACGGTCTGGGACCCGCGCTTTTCGGCAGCCGGCAGCGGTGGCACGGAAGGCCAGTTCGGTCTTCTGCCGCTTCTCGCGGGCACGCTCTACATCGCTCTTGTCGCCATGTTGTTTGCTGTGCCGGTCGGCCTGTTCGCGGCCATTTACATGGCGGAATATGCAAAGCCCGTCGTGCGTGGCATCGCTAAGCCGCTCTTGGAAATTCTCGCCGGTATCCCGACTATCGTCTACGGCTTCTTCGCGCTGGTGACCGTCGGGCCTTTCCTGCGCGATATCTCCGCCCAGCTGAACGGCCTGGTCACTGGCAACTATGTCAATTTCATCCAGGCACAGAGCGTTCTGACAGCCGGTCTCGTCATGGGCATCATGCTGATCCCGTTCGTGTCCTCATTGTCGGATGACATCATCACGCAGGTCCCCCGCTCGCTGCGCGACGGCTCGCTCGGCCTCGGTGCGACGCGCTCTGAGACGATCAAGCGCGTCATCCTGCCGGCGGCGCTGCCCGGTATCGTCGGCGCCCTGCTGCTGACGGCCTCGCGTGCTGTCGGTGAAACAATGATCGTGGTGCTGGCTGCCGGTGTTGCCGCCCGCATGCAGCTCAACCCGTTCGAGGCGATGACCACGGTCACCGTCAAGATCGTCAATCAGCTGACGGGCGACCTTGAGTTCAACTCGCCGCAGACGCTGGTGGCTTTCGCTCTTGGCATCACTCTGTTTGCCATCACGCTCTGCCTCAACATCTATGCACTCTACATCGTGCGCAAGTATCGGGAACAGTACGAATGACCGACATGACATCCTCCGTACAGTCCACCTTTGTGCGCCCGGCGCAGGCAAGACGCGATATCGGCATCAAGAGGCGCTATGCTGCCGAACGCCGCTTCAAGGCTTACGGCCTGACAGCTATCCTGATCGGCCTGTTCTTTCTGTTCGTGCTGTTGTGGACCGTTGTCTCCAAAGGCTACACGGCCTTCCAGCAGACGGCGATTACCCTGCCGATCGAGTTTTCGGAAAAGATCATCGATCCGAAGAACGAACGTGGCGCCAATCCCGCCAAGTTGATGACGGCGAATTATCCGCTGCTGGTGCGTGACGCGCTGGTAAAGGCCCTCGGCATCGATCCCGCCAACAAGCCGCTCGTCAAGCAGGCGACGGACATGGTTTCGGCCAGTGCCCGCACACAGTTGCGCGATCTCGTCGTTGCCAATCCGGCGATCATCGGTACCACCGCCACTGTTTCGCTTCTGGCGGAAGGCAATATCGATAGCGCCAACAAGGGCCAGATCGACCTGACCGTTGCTGAAGCCAACCGCAAGGTGAAGGATCAGCAGATCGAATGGATGAAGAAGCTGTCCGAAACCGGCGCAATGGCCAAGCAGTTCAATACCGGGCTGTTCACCTATGGTGCATCGAGCCGTCCTGAGGCGTCGGGTATCGGCGTCGCCGCCCTCGGCTCGCTCTACATGATGCTGATCGTCCTTGTGCTTGCCCTTCCGATCGGCGTCGCGGCGTCGATCTATCTCGAAGAGTTCGCGCCGAAGAACCGGCTCACCGATCTGATCGAGGTCAACATCAACAACCTCGCGGCTGTTCCGTCCATCGTCTACGGTCTGCTCGGCCTGTCGATCTTCATCAACTTCGCCGGCATGCCTCGTTCGGCTGCCGTCGTCGGTGGTCTGGTGCTGACATTGATGACGCTTCCAACGATCATCATCGCCACCCGTGCAGCCCTGAAGGCGGTTCCGCCGTCGATCCGATCGGCAGCGTTGGGGCTCGGTGCTTCCAAGATGCAGACGATCTTCCATCACGTCCTGCCGCTCGCCATGCCGGGCGTCCTGACAGGCACGATCATCGGTCTGGCACATGCGCTCGGCGAAACCGCGCCGCTGCTGCTGATCGGTATGGTGGCCTTCGTCGTCGACTATCCGGGCTCGCCGATGGACCCGTCCACTGCTCTGCCGGTCCAGATCTACATGTGGGCCAACGAAGCCGAACGTGCATTTGTCGAACGGACTTCGGGTGCGATCATGATCCTCTTGATCTTCCTCGTCGTCATGAACCTTGGCGCAATCCTGTTGCGGCGTCGCTTTGAGCGGCGCTGGTAGTGAGGTAGAAACATGAACATGATGTCAGAAGCAGCAGTTGAAAAGGCGCTGGACCAGAAAATGAACACTGTTCCCTTCAAGATGATCGGAAAGGACGTTTCGGTTTATTACGGCGAGAAGCGCGCGCTTTTCGATGTAAACCTCAACGTTCGCGAAAACACCGTCACCGCGCTGATCGGCCCGTCGGGCTGCGGCAAGTCGACGTTCCTGCGCACGCTCAACCGCATGAACGACACGATCGACAGCTGCCGCGTCACCGGCAAGATCACCCTCGATGACGGCGATATCTACGACCCGAGCATCGACGTCGTCGAACTTCGCGCCCGTGTCGGCATGGTGTTCCAGAAGCCGAACCCGTTCCCGAAGTCGATCTACGAGAACGTCACCTACGGTCCGAAGATCCATGGCCTCGCCCGCACCAAGGCAGACCTCGATCAGATCGTCGAGACAAGCCTGCAGAAGGCCGGCCTCTGGAATGAAGTGAAGGACCGCTTGCATGAATCCGGCACCGGCCTCTCCGGTGGTCAGCAGCAGCGCCTGTGCATTGCCCGCGCCGTTGCGGTCAGCCCGGAAGTCATCCTGATGGACGAGCCGTGCTCGGCCCTGGACCCGATCGCGACCGCCAAGGTCGAGGAACTGATCCACGAGCTGCGGACAAACTACACGATCGTCATTGTCACACACTCGATGCAGCAGGCAGCCCGCGTGTCGCAGCGGACCGCGATGTTCCACCTCGGCAATCTCGTCGAGGAAAACGACACCGACAAGATGTTCACCAACCCGGATGACCAACGGACCCAGGATTACATCATGGGCCGCTTCGGCTGAGGACTGAGCTTGTCACCCTGTCATGAGGGCAGGGTGGTGGTCTTCCAACCCGGATTGTGATCGCAAGGAAAAACAATCATGTCTACGCACATTGCTTCCGTCTACGACGAAGATCTGAAGTACCTGACCCGGCGCATCTCCGAGATGGGCGGTCTGGCCGAACAGATGGTGGCCGAATCCGTACGCGCCTTGGTCAATTCCGACCTGGCGCTTGCCCAGAAGGTCATTTCCGACGACGCCATTCTCGACGAGGCCGAACGCCAGATCGGCGAAAAGGCGATTGTCACCATCGCGAAACGCCAGCCGATGGCTGCCGACCTGCGCGAAATCATGGGATCGATCCGCATTGCCGCCGATCTTGAACGGGTCGGTGACCTCGGCAAGAACAACGCCAAGCGCGTCATCGCGGTCGCGAGCGCCAGCCTGCCGCGCCAACTGGCCCGTGGTCTGGAGCACCTGGCCGAGCTTGCGCTCGTTCAGCTCAAGGAAGTGCTCGATGTCTATGCCTCCCGTTCGCCGGAAAAGGCCAACAGTATCCGCGAGCGCGACAACGAGATCGACGCGATCTACACGTCGCTGTTCCGCGAACTCCTGACCTACATGATGGAAGACCCGCGCAACATCACGCCGTGCACGCATCTTCTGTTCTGCGCCAAGAACATCGAGCGTATCGGCGACCATGCCACCAATATCGCCGAAACAATCTACTACATGGCGACCGGCGCGCAGCCGGCTGGCGAACGTCCAAAGGACGACACAGCCAATACGGTCGGTGCGATCGGCAATTGATCGCCTGAGAAAGTAAGTAAATTCTTACGCAATGATCGCGCGAGCGGCCGCTGGAGCCGCTCGGCATGCCTCCGGCCATCCGGCCGGACGCCAAGGAGCAGAACTGAATGTTGCCAAGAATTGCCGTTGTTGAAGACGAAGAGGCGCTGAGCGTCCTCCTCCGATACAATCTCGAGGCCGAAGGGTTCGAAGTCGACACCATCAACCGTGGCGACGAGGCGGAAATGCGCCTGCAGGAGCGCCTGCCCGATCTCCTGATCCTCGATTGGATGTTGCCGGGTGTTTCCGGGATCGAACTGTGCCGCCGGCTGCGCCAGCGTCCGGAAACCGAACGGCTACCGATCATCATGCTGACAGCGCGTGGCGAAGAGAGTGAGCGTGTTCGCGGCCTGGCTACGGGCGCCGACGATTACGTCGTCAAGCCGTTCTCGACGCCGGAACTGATGGCGCGGGTGAAGGCGATGTTGCGCCGTGCCAAGCCGGAAGTGCTGTCGACGCTGCTGAAGTGCGGCGATATCGAACTCGACCGCGAAACCCACCGTGTCCACCGCAAGACGCGCGAGGTCCGTCTCGGGCCGACGGAGTTCCGTCTCTTGGAATTCTTCATGGCATCGCCGGGCCGCGTCTTTTCGCGTTCACAGCTGCTGGATGGCGTCTGGGGCCACGATATCTATGTCGATGAACGCACCGTCGACGTTCATGTCGGCCGCCTGCGCAAAGCATTGAACTTTTCCAATATGCAGGACGTGATCCGTACAGTGCGCGGCGCGGGCTATTCCCTGGAAAGCTGAAATCGTACAGGAAAGAACCGTCAGGCGTTGCCGAGCGGTTCTCCAATCTCGATGGCGTGACCATCCGGATCGTAGAAGCGGAAAACCCTCTGGCCCCAAGCCTGCGTCTCGATGGGGTGGATGAGGTTTACAAGGCTGCCGATGCGCCCGAAAAGCGCATCCAGATCATCATGTTCGAAATAGAGCAGGATATTTTCGCGGCCGTATGGTCTGGAAATGGCTGACGGCTGTCCCCAGATCGTCGTTTCCAGGGATCTGCCGTCATGGATGGCAAATCCCGTTTCAAACATGACAAAATTGCCGAAGTCCCGGCTGATCGCCAATCCCAGCATCTCGCAATAGAAGGTTTTCGAGATGCTGATATCCCGTACAAACGGGATGGGATTGACGAAACGCACGGCCGATCCGGCCTTAGCGTGCCCGGCGGCGTTCGCCGGACGGCTGGTAAGCCAGCTTGGCGTGGAAGGTGCAGTAAGGCGAGGTGTCCGGGGAATCGTTGCCGCAGAAGTGAAACTCGTCCTTCATCGGATCGCCGATCGGCCACTTGCAGGTACGGTCGGTCAGCTCGGTCAGGACCAGACGGCGAGACATCGGAATAACAACGTTGTTGCCAGCCGGCGCTGTCTCCAGATTCTCGATCACGTCGATTTCCACCTCTTCCTTCATGACGGTCGCACCGGTGGTGCGGGTCACTGTGCGGGTGGCGGTGATGCGCGATGCGGTATAGTTCGGTGCGCGTGGTGCGGCGGAAGGTGCCGGGCGCTTGACGCGGGCCGTTGCCGTGCTGCCACCAGCCTTGGCGCGGCCGGGCAGGCAGAGACGGTGAACCTTGCCGATGACGGCATTACGGCTGACGCCGCCGAGCTGTGCTGCGATCTGGCTTGCGCTCAAGCCTTCGGCCCACAATTTCTTGAGTTTTTCGACCCGCTCGTCAGTCCAGTTCATGGTCTTGTCTCCATTCCCAGCGTTGGTGATGGTCGAATCCTCCACCGAGCCCTGGGTATAACCCGAGGCTGAAACGCGATAACACTTTTGGTGACTAGGTCCGCCGCATGCGTTCTAGTAATTATTTCTTAACGTAGAGCCCGTGGGACTCCCTGACAAGAGTCCGGAGAATCCCACCGAATCGATTTCCGAGTTTTCCCCAACTTGCTTGCGATGCGTGGCATTTTTGCAAGGGTATCCGGCTAAAAAATTTGCGGCCGCTGTATATCCGCGAATTGCTGGAAATCATGGGCTTTTGTTGACATCGCATTGCGAAGTGAAGATAGTGCCATTGCCGCCGAAAGGCGGCATTTTGATTTTTTATGGGCTGGTCACAGCCTTGTTGACGGCGCCGTTTATACAATGGCCGTGATGGTTTGAGGAGACATGCGCCATGGCCGATGCCACGCCGCTTTATGACACATATGCACGCGCACCCTTGCGGTTTGAGCGCGGCGAAGGCGTCTGGCTGATTGCTGAGGACGGTACCCGTTATCTCGATTTCGCCGCCGGTGTGGCGGTCAATTCGCTCGGTCATGCACATCCGCATCTTGTATCGGCATTGAAGGAGCAGGCGGACAAGGTCTGGCACCTGTCAAATCTCTATGAAGTCCCCGGTCAGGAAAGCCTCAGCCGCCGCCTGACCGAAGCGACCTTCGCCGACAAGGTGTTCTTCACCAATTCCGGCGCGGAAGCGCTCGAATGCGCGATCAAGACGGCGCGGCGCTATCATTTCGCCAAGGGTCAGCCTGAAAAGTTCCACATCATTACCTTTGAAGGCGCGTTCCACGGCCGCACACTGGCGACCATCGCTGCCGGTGGGCAGGCGAAGTACCTGGAAGGCTTCGGCCCGAAGGCGCCGGGTTTCTATCAGGTGCCGTTTGGCGATATGGGCGCCCTGAAGGCTGCCATCAGCGAAGAGACCGCTGCGATCCTGATCGAGCCGATCCAGGGTGAGGGGGGTATCCGCACCGTTTCGAAGGAATTCCTGCAGGAACTGCGTGCGCTCTGTGACGAGTATGGCATGCTGCTCATCCTCGATGAGGTCCAGTCCGGCGTTGGCCGCACTGGCAAGCTGTTTGCCCATGAATGGGCTGGCGTGACACCGGATATCATGGCAGTCGCCAAGGGTATCGGCGGCGGCTTCCCGCTCGGCGCCTGCCTTGCCACGGCAGAGGCAGCCTCCGGCATGGTCGCCGGCACCCATGGTTCGACCTATGGCGGCAATCCGCTGGCCATGGCTGTCGGTAATGCCGTGATGGATGTCATCATGGCCGATGATTTTCTCCAGCACGTCCGCGATGTCTCGCTGGTCTTCCGCCAGGGGCTTGCTTCACTTGCCGATCGTTTCCCCGAGATTATTGAGGAAATCCGTGGCGAGGGCCTGATGCTCGGCATCAAGGCCAAGGTGCCGTCTGCCGATCTCCTGAAGGCCATCCGTGCCGAACGGCTGCTGGCGGTACCGGCGGGCGAAAACGTTATCCGCCTGCTGCCGCCGCTGGTGACGACGGCCGAGGAAGCCCGTGAAGGCCTGGCGCGTCTCGAGCGCGCGGCCGAACAGCTGACAGCGGAGCGACGACAGGCATCGGCCTGAACGACGCTTCACTGACACGCTGAAAAAACACAGGACTTTGAATAGAATGGCCGGTACCAGACACTTTCTCGATCTTTCTGCCATGACGACAACCGACTTGCGGTCGATCATCGAAGACGCCCGCGTTCGCAAAGCTGCCACCAAGGCCGGCACCGCTGAAAAGCCGCTGGCCGGCAAAATGCTGGCGATGATCTTCGAAAAGCCTTCGACGCGCACCCGCGTGTCCTTTGATGTCGGTATGCGCCAGCTTGGCGGCGAGACGTTGTTCCTGTCCGGCACCGAAATGCAGCTCGGTCGCGCCGAAACCATCGGCGATACCGCCAAGGTTCTCTCGCGCTATGTCGATGCGATCATGATCCGCACCACTGATCACAATCGGCTGCTGGAGCTGGCCGAGCATGCCACCGTGCCGGTGATCAACGGACTGACGGATGCGACGCATCCCTGCCAGATCATGGCCGATATCATGACGTTCGAGGAGCATGCAGGCCCGGTAAAGGGCAAGACGATTGCCTGGACCGGCGACGGCAACAACGTGCTGCACTCCTTCATCGAAGGCTCGGCGCAGTTCGGCTACCGGATGAACATGGCTGTGCCGCTCGGTTCGGAGCCTGACGACAAGATCCTCAACTGGGCGCGCAACAATGGTGGCGATATAAAGCTCTATCATGATGCCGATCAGGCCGTGGATGGCGCCCATTGCGTGGTTACCGACACCTGGGTATCGATGAACCAGGAACACCGCGCCCGTGGCCACAACGTCTTCCAGCCCTTCCAGGTTAACGCCGCGCTGATGGCGAAGGCCGATAAGGATGCGCTGTTCATGCACTGCCTGCCTGCCCATCGTGGCGAGGAGGTGACGGATGATGTCATCGATGGCAAGCAGTCGGTGGTGTTCGATGAAGCCGAGAACCGCCTGCACGCGCAAAAATCCGTCCTTGCCTGGTGCCTTGGCGCGCTCTAGCGGTCTGGCCCGGCATATTGAAAACCGGGCAGCGGCACACGATCTATGCATCAAGCTGATGACCGGCAGGTGGCGTGTCCGCCTTCGCCGGTCGTTCGTATTCATAAGCAACCATCCATCCGCGCCGCCGTCCTGATTGGAGGCGGCAGAGCGACGGCCGTTATTTCAGGAGCGATCTGGACAAAACCGGCCTGCCCAGGATCAATAGAAGCATCGAACAGCGTCCCGGCCTTCACGGCGGGCAGACGTTCGAAGGCTAGGAGTTAGAGCGATGACGGAAGCAAACGTGGGCCTTGGCCAGTTCGATTACGCCGGTGACGATCATGTCGTGCCGTTTCAGGTGGAGGGCCTTGATGTGCGCGGCCGTGCTGTCCAGCTCGGCCCGATGCTGGACGCGATCCTCGAGCGCCATGATTATCCGCTGCCGGTCGCCCGTCTCGTCGCTGAGACCGTCGTTTTGACGGTTCTGCTCGGCACGTCGCTGAAGTTCGAAGGCAAGCTGATCATCCAGACCAAGAGCAATGGTCCAGTCGATCTGGTTGTCGCCGATTTCGCGACGCCGGACCGGGTGCGCGCCTATGCCCGCTACGATGAAGAGGCTCTGAAGATTGCTGAAGAGAACGGCCTGACCCAGCCTCAGCATCTGCTGGGCGAGGGGGTTCTGGCGTTCACGATCGATCAGGGTGCGCATATGCAGCGCTATCAGGGCATCGTACCGCTCGACGGAGCCTCGCTGGAGGAAATTGCCGGCGTCTATTTCCGCCAGTCGGAGCAGATCCCGACCAAGGTGCGCCTTGGCGTTGCCGAATTGCTCGACCGTGATGAAAACGGCAAGCCGCGCCATCGCTGGCGGGCTGGTGGCATGGTCGCGCAGTTCCTGCCGGAGGCGCCGGATCGTATGCGTCAGGCGGATCTACACGGTGGCGACGGCGATGACGGCAACGGCGCTCTTGCGGTCGATGATTTGTGGGATGAAGCCAGCGTCATGGTCCAGACCATCGATGCCGACGAACTGACCGATCCGACCGTGGGTACCGAGCGTCTGCTCTACCGGCTGTTCCACGAGCGCGGCGTCAAGGTCTATCCGCCGCAAGCGGTCTATGACAAATGCAGCTGCTCGCGTGAAAAACTGCGGGATGTTCTGGCAAGCCTCAGCCAGGACGATATCGATCACGCGGCAGAAGATGGGCTGGTATCGGTCACCTGCGAGTTCTGCTCGACGACCTACCGGTTTGAAGCGACGGAAGTGAAGCCGCAGTAAAAACACTGCGGCTCTAATTCAAGGTCCGGTTCTGGCCGGGCGAATCCAGCGAGAAAGCGGGGATGTCGACAGTGAACGACTCCCCGTGTGTGTTTTCCATCGAATAGTGGCCGAACATGACGCCGGATGGTGTATCGAGCGGGCAGCCGGACGAGTACTCGTAGGTATCGCCGGGGTTCAGAACCGGCTGCTCGCCGATGACGCCGGGTCCGTTGACCTCGTCCACCTGGCCGTTTTCATCGGTGATATGCCAATAGCGCGTCATCAGCCGGACCGTTTCGTCAGACAGGTTCGAGATCAGAATCCGGTAACCCCAGACATAGCGGCTGTCATCCGGATCGGACTGCTCCTCCAGATAATAAGGCTCGACGGTCACCTCGATGTCGCGTGTCAGCGCGCGGTACATATGCAAACCCTTTTCAAGTCCATAGGCGATATTCTACAGCAAGATGGTTTCGTCAAGAATAACGCATAGGGTAAACTGTAAGGATAGGGTACGGCATGCTCGACGGTCATGTGAGGCGGTGGATTGACCCTTGGCTGGAGCGGGCTGGCAGCGCTTTGGCTGGTCATGGTATCACGGCGAACACCGTCACCGTCACCGGCTTTCTGATCGGTCTCGCGGCTGCGGTCGCTATCGTCCTGGATTCTTACGTCTGGGCTTTCATTCTGATCGGGATCAGCCGGATTTGTGACGGCCTCGACGGTGCCGTCGCGCGATCGACCCAAAAAACCGATTTCGGCGGCTTTCTCGATATCGTGCTCGATTTCGCCTTCTACGGTCTCATCCCGTTCGCCTTCATCCTTGCCGATCCCTATGAGAATGGCATTGCCGGCGGGCTGCTGCTGCTGTCTTTCTATGTCAACGGCGCCAGCTTCCTTGCTTTTTCGATCATGGCCGAAAGGCGCGGTCTCTCGACGGAGGTGCGCGGTGCCAAGTCGCTCTATTTCACCACGGGACTTGCCGAGGCGACCGAAACGATCGCTGTCTTCCTGGCTTTCTGCCTGTTCCCGCAATGGTTTTCCGAGATCGCGGTGATCTTCGCGCTCGTCTGTTTCTATACGGCGCTGTCGCGCACCATGCTGGCCAGAGCGAGTTTCAAAAGAGAGAGCCAGGCATAGAAAAACGCCCGCATCCGGAGATAAGGGCGTTTCACAAAATTCAATAATCAGGCCTGGACCGACTTCAGCGCGCGGGCAAAATCCTCGATCAAATCCTCACTGTCCTCGATCCCGGCCGAGAAGCGCACGGTGCCGGGCGAAATGCCGAGTTCGGCGCGGGCTTCGTCCGAAAGGTTCTTGTGCGTCGTCGTCGCCGGATGGGTGATCAGGCTCTTGCTATCGCCGAGATTGTTGGAGATCAGCACGACATCCAGCGCGTTCTGCAGCGCAAAGGCAGCTTCCTTGCCGCCCTTCAGCTCGAAGCAGACCAGTGTCGAGCCACCCTTCATCTGCCGGGCGATGATATCGGCCTGCGGATGGTCCTTGCGGCCGGGGTAGATCACCTTGGCGACCTGCTTCTGTTCGGCGAGGAAGTCGGCGAGACGCGCGGCATTCTCGCTCTGCTGGCGCACACGCAACGGCAGGGTTTCGATGCCCTTCAACAGCGTCCAGGCATTGAACGGCGACAGAGCAGGCCCTGTGTGGCGGAAATAATCCTGCAGGTGTTCGCTGATCCATTCCTTGTCGGAAAGGATCACGCCGCCGAGGCAACGGCCCTGACCGTCGATATGCTTGGTGGCGGAGTAGACGACGATATGGGCGCCCAGTTCCAGCGGCTTTTGCAGGAGCGGGGTTGCAAAAACGTTGTCGACGATGACCTTGGCGCCGATCTGATTGGCGATCTTGGCGACTCCGGCAATATCGACCACTTCCAGTGTCGGATTGGTCGGGCTTTCGAGGAAGAACACCTTGGTGTTCGGCCTGACGGCCTTTTCCCAGTTTTCAAGGAAACGGCCGTCGATCAGGGTGAATTCGATGCCGTATTTCGGCGCCAGCGTTTCCACTACCCAGCGGCAGGAGCCGAACAGGGCGCGGGCTGCAACGATATGATCGCCGGCCTTCAGCTGGCAAAGGATCGCAGCCGAAACAGCGGCCATGCCGGACGCGGTAGCGCGCGCATCCTCGGCACCTTCCAGCGCGCACATGCGTTGTTCGAACATATCGTTGGTCGGGCTGCCGTAACGGGCATAGATGAAGCCGTCCGTCTCGCCCTTGAAGCGCGCTTCTGCGGCTTCGGAAGTTTCGTAGACGAAGCCCTGCGTCATGAAGATGGCTTCGGAGGTTTCACCATGGTTTGAACGGGTCGTGCCGCCGTGAACGAGCTGGGTCGCGGGGCGCCAATTTTTGCTCATCGATCGTCTCTTTCAACACAAAAAAAACCGGCCGCGAAAAAGCAAGCCGGTTTCAAACCCGGCCTTTTTAGCTATTTGTTTAACGTGGCTGCAAGCCGACCGGCCAAATCACCACGGGATAAGTTCGTATTTACTGATAAGGCGCGCTTGCGTCAATTCCCGTGAACAACAAGATATGTCACAGGGACAATTTGAGTTATGACGTGCCGGTAGCGGCAAAGAGGACGATGGAAATGACCAGGGCCACAGGCATTCTAGCTGATCGCGCCATTGCTGCGCTGTTTGATGCGGGGCGGTTGAAAAGCGAGGCGAAGCTCGATGCCGACCAGATCCAGCCGGCCAGCCTCGATCTGCGCCTCGGTTCGAAGGCCTTCCGGGTCCGTGCCAGCTTCATGCCCGGCCCCAGCCATCTGGTAGCCGACAAGCTCGACCGGCTGAAACTGCACGTTATTGACCTTACCGAAGGTGCGGTTCTGGAAACCGGCTGCGTCTACATCGTGCCACTGATGGAAAGCCTCGACCTGTCGCCGGATATGTCGGCCTCGGCCAATCCGAAGAGTTCGACCGGCCGCCTCGATATCTTCACCCGCGTCATTACCGACCGGGCTCAGGAGTTCGACAAGATCCCGGCCGGCTATTCCGGCCCACTCTATCTCGAAATCAGCCCGCGGACGTTCCCGGTCATCGTCCGGCGCGGCTCGCGCCTGTCGCAGATCCGTTTTCGCGTCGGCCATGCGCTGCTCACCGAAACGGAAGTCCTGGCGCTGCATGAAAGCGACGTCCTCGTTGCCAGCGACAAGCCGAACGTCTCAGGCGCCGGCATCGCGCTGTCGATCGATCTGAAAGGCACCGGCGCCGACGGCTTGATCGGCTACCGTGGCAAGCACCACACGGCCGTTGTCGATGTCGACAAGAAGGCCGAGCACGGCATCTTTGATTTCTGGGAGCCGCTCTACAGCCGCGGCCGCGACGAACTGATCCTCGATCCCGACGAGTTCTATATCCTTGTCTCGCGCGAAGCCGTGCACGTCCCGCCGCTTTACGCCGCTGAAATGACCCCGTTCGATCCGCTGGTCGGCGAATTCCGCGTCCACTATGCCGGTTTCTTCGATCCGGGCTTTGGCCATGTCTCGGCGGGTGGCAAGGGCAGCCGCGCCGTGCTCGAAGTCCGCAGCCATGAAGTTCCGTTCATCCTCGAACACGGCCAGATCGTCGGCCGTCTGGTCTATGAACATATGATGGAGCGTCCCGAAGGTCTTTACGGTCTCGGACTTGGTTCCAACTACCAGGCGCAGGGCCTGAAACTCTCCAAGCATTTCCGCTCGGAGTAAATAGACGCCCGCAAAACCGGCTGCCGCCTTGACAGGCAGCCGTGCTTGGTGGAAACCTCCAGCGCAAGGCGGGTATGATGTAGTGGTAGCTTGTCAGCTTCCCAAGCTGATCGTGCGGGTTCGATTCCCGCTACCCGCTCCACTTTGTTTCTCAAGTGGTGCTGCGCTTAATCTCTACGCCCTTCAAGCATACGGCCTGCTCGCCTTCCAAACAGTGAGCAGCGTCAACACTCGCCGTGCCCGCTGACGGGGACGTGCGGTGTCTTGTTCCAGGAAAACGGGTTGGTTCGCAACTCCAGCAGGGCTTTCCACGCCGCCAGGGACATGGCCAGCCAGTAGATAGGCACGAAAATCCAGCGCCAGCCTACTGCGCGCTTCTCACGGCCTGTCATCCGGTTCCGGCCGAGTGAGATGAAGACCGCGTAACTGCCGAAGATATTGATGATATCACAGGTAAACAGCCAGAAAGTCAGCCAGCTTTCCGAGGAGGGCCTATCGTCCAATATCAACCATGTCAGATAGGCGAGGAAGCCGACAATGATGGGATGACTGAGTGCGGAGAGCAGCAGGCCGGCAATCAGGATCTGGAAGACGATGAAGGCGGGCCACCCCATCTCACCCGCCAGTTGCCCGGGTTTGCGCATCAACACCAGCCATGTTTGCAGCCAACCCTTGAACCAGCGGGTGCGTTGGCCAAGCCAGACGGACCGCGAGACCGGCGCTTCTTCAAGCGTCGGCTTGAAGATGACGCGCGAGCGATAGCCAAGCCGGTACAGCCGCAGCCCCAGATCGGCATCCTCTGTCATGTTGTAAGGGTCCCAACCGCCGACCTGTTTCAGCTCCATTGTGCGAAAATGATTGGACGTTCCGCCAAGCGGCAAGGGCAGGCCGGTCAGGGACAGCATCGGCAAAAGACCACGAAACAGTCCGGCATATTCCAGGGCAAACAACGCGCTCCACCAGGATTGCCGCGCATTGGTGATGATCAGCGGCGCCTGCAGGCAAATGACCTGCGGCGGTGCCGCCGTAAAGGCCGCATGAGCCTCGCGCAACTGGCCGGGATGCGGCCGGTCTTCGGCATCATAGACGGTCACATAGGTGCCGCGAACGCCGGGAAGCGCATAGGCCAAGGCCTTCGGCTTGGTGCGGGGCATGTGGACAGGTACCAGAACGATCTCGTATTCGCGCGCCAGCCGCAAAGCCCTGAGCGCGGCGATGGTTGCGATATCGTCCTCCTCGCAGATCAGCTTTATGTCGAGGCGCGAGCGTGGCCAGTCGAGCTGGTCGAGCGCCTGGACAAGTTGCGCTACGACGCTCTCTTCTCTGTAGAGCGCGACAAGCACCGAATAGACCGGCAGCGGCCCGGGGGTGTCTGGTGCGTGTTGTTGTTGCTCTCCGCGCGTCTGCAGCAGGGCGAAGCCGAGTGCGTAAAGCCGCACCAGGAAATTGGCAAGGTAGAACAGCGTCAGCACGATATGCAGGATCAGCATGCTGACGAGCGGAATAACGACTGCGGCTACGGCCATGGTGCACAGCGCAATCCCGGCATAAAAACCCTGTTTGCCCCAGAAGGTGATGCGGGCACTGTGGAGTGGTACGGTCTCGAAGAGCGCACGCGTCACCGCCGAAACGCGCCGTTGGCGTCCGGCCCGCCAGGCGGTGTCACGCACCGTTGATGGCGTGGAGGCGGCGAGTGACGGGCGAAGCTGCGGCATGCGCTGTAAAAGGGATGCAAGCCCGGCAATGCGGTTTAACGAAGGAACGATGACGGTGACCGGTGGACGGCTCGCATGATGGACCCGGATTATTTCCGGCCGCGTGAGCTGGGTATCGAGCCCCTCTACGTCCTGAACACGGCCGGGATCGATCACGGGCAGGAAATCAAGCCCCAGTGTTTCCGCCAGTGCCTCGAAATAGAGTGTCTCGTCGATCTCGCCGGATGCGAGCAATTCGTCTTCGACGGTCGTTCCATGCGCCTGCGCAAGCTGCATGGCCCGCGCAATCGAAGGTTTGCCGATACCCATTTGAAGTAGCAGCCGTCCCTCGTGCTTCAATGCAGGCGCGAATCCTCCCACGGCGGTATCAGGCTGCGATCGCCCGGCCGGCGGTTCATTCGCGGTAGCCATTCCGGAATTGTCCGGATATTCTTCCAGACGCATGAAAACCCCATTGCCGCGTGACGCGGCAAACCCCCTATCTTGTCCCGGGAATGATCATAATGTTACGCGCTTTCCGTGCATCTCTAAAATTTTACGGGATTTTCTCGCTGTGCGTGTTGCTGGTTGCAACTTTTCCGGCTGCACCCCGTGCGGCGGAGGGGGTTAACGATCTGCCGCTGTTGTTCGACGCGCGGGAGCGGATCGCGAAGCCGGACCTGAGTGGCCTGGCGCGCCTGCGGTTCCTGACCACTGTCGATTTTCCGCCGTTCAACTTCATCGACCAGTCCGGCAAACTTGCCGGTTTCCATGTTGATCTGGTCCGCGAAATCTGCCGCGAACTGGAAATCGACGCCAAGTGCCAGATCCAGGCCGTGACCTTCGCGGAGTTGCTGCCAGCGCTTGAGGGCGGACAAGGGGAAGCTGTGATCGCCGGGATTGGTACCAGCGCGGAACTGCGGCAACGGTTCGCCTTTTCGCGCGCATTCATGCAACTTCCGGCCCGCTTTGCGGCCAACCGTCAGGTGATGGGAAGCAATCTTTCGGTGGCAGGGCTGGCGGGAAAACCGGTTGGAACCGTGTCGGGAACCACGCATGAGGCCATGCTCAAGGCATTCTTTCCGAAACTCGATGTGCGGCCGTTCCCGAGCCGAGACACAATGCTGGCCGCTTTGAAGCAGGGAAGCGTCGCCGCAGTGTTTTCAGACGGCATGCAATTATCCTTCTGGACGGCCGGCAGCGATGCCGCCGGTTGCTGCGCGCTGATCGACGGCGCCTATTTCTCGCAACGCTTCCTGGGCGAGGGATTGGCGATCATGAACCGCAAGGGAGATTCCGCACTGACGCAGGCGATCGACCACGCGCTGCTGGAGCTGTCCCGCAAGGGCCGGCTGAACGAGATCTACCTGCGCTATTTTCCGGCCGGAATCTATTGAACGGCTGTCATTCCAGCTTTCGGAACGGCAGCAGCAGCGACCAGACGAGCCGTGCAGGCGAAGCGCCGGGATACTGGGCAAGCCCGATCTCCATGGTGTCCGGCGGGCATTTCGAGCGTTCCCGGTAGGTTGAAAACAGCCGGTCCCAGACGGAAAGGTTGAAACCGTAGTTCGTGTCGGTCTCGTCCGGATCGGTGGAGTGATGGATGCTATGCATGTCCGGCGTGACGATCAGGCGGCGCAACACAAGATCGGCGCGGGCGGGAAGTTTCAGATTGGCGTGGTTGAACATGGCTGCGCCATTCAGGACGATTTCGAAGATCAGGACGCTGACGGGCGGCGCGCCGATCGAAACGATGACGGCCGATTTCCACAGCACCGACAAGAGGATTTCCAGCGGATGGAAGCGCAGCGCCGTTGTCAGGTCCAGCCCGGTGTCGGCATGGTGAACCCGGTGAATGCGCCAGAACAGCGGCACCTTGTGAAAGATCACATGCTCCAGCCAGATGGCGAAATCGAGAATGATGAAGGCCAAAACACCGCTGACGAAGGGTGGCAGCCCGAGCATCGGTAAAAGTCCGTATCCGTGCGCGTCTGCGAACAGGGCGATCCCGGTGGCCGCAGCCGGAAAGATCAGCCGCAACATCAGCGACGACAGGACGAGGATGGACAGGTTGGTAAACCACCGCCGCGCTTTCAGCGCCCGCATCAGTTCCGGGCGCTCCAGCCGGGGGTGAGCCAATTCGAGTGCGGCAAGCGACAGGAAGATTGCGGCAAAGAAGGCCAGGCGCCAGGCCGGTTCGCCGATGCCGAATATCTGTACCGTCATACCTCTCCCATCCTTGTCTCGCCGGCAGCCATTCTATCGGCGCGGTGATCAAGATGAATGCACTTTGGCGTGAAGCGGAAATCCGCTTTCTTTCACTTGCGGAAGCGGGCCATGGCGCCGCGCTCGATGGCAGCGCAGGTCAGTTTGTCCAGTCCCAGCCGGTCACGCAGCAATTGCAGCAGCCGGATTTCCTCCTGGACGATCGAAAGGTCAGCGGCGGCAATCTCGACTGCCAGCGCGTAAGCCGTGTCGTAGAGGCGCGCGGGAAGGGCTTCGCGCACGACTTCGAGTGCAATGTCCAACCCCTCCGGGCCGTCGAGAAGGGCAGTGCATTCGCGTGCGGCATGCATCAGGTGGTCATGGTCGAAACCGTCAAAGACCGGCAGGAAACTGGTCAGTCTGCCGATACGTTCCAGTTCCGTATCGGTCATGGCCGTGTCGACGGCCGACATCATCACCATGACGTAGATAAGGGCTTCGTGATGGCTCATGGTATTGGGCATGGGATATCCGTGTTGCTGTACCGGTTCTGTGAGGTATGAACCATTGCAGCCGTCTACAAGCCCTCACCGGTCATATCAACGCCGGTCTCCGCATCCCCCGGGTGCAGCGTCTCCTCCCGCGGCGCGGGCGCGGTGTTCAAATCGCGTGGATCATCGCCGAAAAAGCCGAGACGGGACTGGCGGGCGGTGGCCACTTTGCCGGCGAGCGGCGATCCTGCGGCCGCGTCCGCCCAGCCGTTTTCGGCAAGCCAGCCAGCGGGGTCGATGTTGTTGACGCTGCAGGCGGTGGTCAGTGTTCCCTGCCAGCCATTTTTCGGCACGGTGCATAAAAGTGCGCGCGCCCGCAGGAAATTGCGGAAGGCGGTTTGGGCCACCATGCCGCAGGGCCATGTCTTGCCTGTTTCGCCGCAGATGCGATCCGCCTTTTCCGGCTCGATCCCCTCAAGTTGCAGCAACCGGTCGCCGAACTGGATAAGGCCAGCGGACAGCGCAACCGGATGACGCAGGACGGCGGGAACCGGCTCCGGCCGGGCAAGAGGTTGCGACAGCGGCGTGCGCGGCTCGATACGCTCCAGCGGTTTTGCTGGTACTTCGTCCGGCAGTCCGAACTGTTCCGGCGCGATATCGCGCACGGTTTTGTCCTCTGCCTGGGGCAGCGCGTTGCCGGTGGAAACAGTGGTTGCGGGATCTTCGTGCGCAGGGTCGGCGGGTGCAGCAAGCACTGGCGTGTCCTCGCCGGCCGTGGTTTTGGCGGGATCCATTCCTCCGTCGGCCAGATCGGGCACATCGGCAATGTCAGGTGTTTCGAGCGTGAAATCCGAGGTTTGGGCGTCCTGCCGCCCCTGGATGACCGACGCGCCTGCCTGCAGAAGCGCTACGGTCAGAGCAATTCCGGCCAAGCCGCCGCCAATGGTGAGCAGATGCCGCTTCATCAGGAAAACTGTCCTATTGGCTGGCCCAGATGATGCGGGCGATCCACTCGACGTCGCTGAGTTCGAATGTGCGGTTGGGGTGTTCGGGATTGAGCGAGAGCAGCTCGATGCTGCGCGGGGTCTGGCGTACCAGCACCTTGGCCATCACTTCGCCCTCGGTGGTCTTGACCACCACGCGGTCACCGCGGCGAATCTGTGCGCCGGGTTCGACGATCAGCACATCGCCGTCGCGATAGAGCGGCAACATGCTGTCGCCCTGGATTTCCAGTGCATAGACGCCAGCCTTCGTGCCGGGAGCTGCCGGAAATTCGACGACATCCCAACCCTGGCCTGCCGGAAAGCCGCCATCGTCGAAGAAACCGCCGGCCCCAGCCTGCGCAAAGCCGAGCAGCGGAATAGAGCCGGCCTGCGGCGGAAAAGCACCCTCCGGCACGGCTCCGGATGCAGGTCCCGGCCGCAGGAAGTCCATGAACTGGTTGATCGTCGAGCCAGTCGCGTCAAGCACCTTGGCGATCGATTCCGTCGAGGGCCAGCGCTCGCGCCCATCGGCCGAATGGCGCTTGGACTTGTTGAAAGAGGTCGGATCGAGCCCAGCCCGCCGGGCAAGGCCCGAAGGGGACAGCTGGTGCCGTTCGGCGAGCGCATCGATCGCACTCCAGATCCGGTCATGTGAAAACATCGTTGCGCATCCTGCAAGCGGTGAAGCGTGACGCTTTCCTGTGTGTTCTGGCTTCTTGCTGTCTTGATTGGGTGTCTGTGCAGAATAGTCAAAATGTGACGTTGAGTAAAGCAGTAAAGGAAAATAATCCTGCCTCTTTCGCGGCGCAATCAGGGGCACGGTCCAATTGAAATACGCCGCATGCCGCCTATACTCCAGTGGACCCATCCCGCTGGTTGCGAGGCGCAGCATTTGTTCTCGATTTTGAAGTCCGAAATCCTCTTGGGCGCAGCACTGGTTTTGGCGGCTGCCGGCTTCCTGCTCGAACATGCGTTGCTGGAAAACGGGCAGGTGGCGGCTCTTGCCGGTGCAGCCGTTCTGGTCTTTGCCATCGTGCTCGCTTCATTACGGGTCGCCCATCATGCCGAAGTGCTGGCTGCCAAGGTCGGCGATCCCTACGGCACGATGATCCTGACCTTGTCGGCGGTGCTCGTCGAAGTCATCATCCTGGCGATCATGATGAGCGGCGAAGAGATCTCGCCAACCCTGGTGCGCGATACGATCTATGCCGCCGTCATGCTCGATATCAACGGTATTCTCGGGCTGGCAGCACTACTGGGCGGCCTGAAGCACGGCGAGCAATCTTATAACGACGACTCCAGCCGGACCTATAGCGTGATGATCCTGACCGCGATGGGCATTTCGATGGTGGTGCCGGAATTCGTTCCTGAAGCCAAATGGCACCTCTATTCGGCCTTCACCATTGTGGCGATGGTGACACTTTACGCTGTCTTCCTGAAAATGCAGGTTGGGGTGCACAGCTATTTCTTCAGCTACAGCTACCCCAAGCGCGAGGGCGGTGAAAAGCACTCGTCCGAGGATGAGCCGGTGGCGGTTTCGATTGCCATCTTGGTCGTCGGTATCGTCATCATCGGCGCGCTTGCCGAAGTCATGTCGGGGCTGCTGACGGCCGGGCTCAAGGGAACCGGTGCCCCGCCGGTCCTGGCGGCGATCGTCGTTGCGGCCATTTCCGCCTCGCCGGAAATCATGACGGCGATGCGCGCGGCCCTTGCCAACCGGATGCAAGCCGTCGTCAACATCGCGCTTGGCGCATCGTTGTCGACCGTCATCCTGACGGTGCCGGTGATGGAGGCGATCGCGCTCTATACCGGCCAGCCCTTCATCATGGCGATGACGCCGGTGCAGACGGTGATGGTGACGATTACCCTGATCGTTGCTGCCATCAACCTCAATGACGGCGAAACCAATGCCATCGAGGGCATGACCCATTTCGTCCTGTTCGCCACATTCGTCATGTTGTCGGTGATCGGGCTCTGACTTGAGCCGTTGTGAGCTAAATCCCGGCAACCGGAAAGGCTGATCGTCAGGCGGTATTTCTTGCCGCGCCCCCATTTTTCGCCACACATCGCGCTGTCATGCCTCTTCCGTGCACGCTGGCCTCGCGATATCACAGATCGCGCGCGCGATTTGCGCAGCGCCTTCGGGAGCCCTCCGTGAATACCTCCGTGCTTTCAGGCATTCTGCTGACGATCTTTTCCTATTTCCTGTTCACGCTGCAGGACGCTTCGGTCAAATGGCTGGTGGTGGCGCTGCCGGTCTGGCAGATCCTGTTCGTGCGCAGCGTGACGATCTTTGCGATCTGTGCTGCCATCGGCCGCGGACCGCTGCTTGTCCGCTCGCTGCGTTCGCCGGTCCTGAAGCCGATGATCCTGCGCAACCTGTTGTTGCTCGCCGCCTGGCTGTCCTATTATACCGCCGCCCGCGATCTCGGACTGGCCGAGTTGACGACGCTCTATTACGCGGCACCAATCCTGATCACCATTCTCGCCGTGCCGATCCTCAAGGAAGATGTCCCGCCCTTACGCTGGATCGCGGTCGTCGTTGGTTTCATCGGTGTGCTGGTGGCGACCGACCCATTCGGGTCGGCCATGAAACTGTCCTTGCCTGTCTGGCTGGCGCTGCAGGCCGCGGTGTTCTGGGCGTTTTCGACGGTACTCTTGCGCAAGACCGCGATGCAGGAGGTGACGCTGGTGCAGATGACGCTGTCGAGCGGCTTCTTCATCCTGTTCACCGGCATTGCCGTCATCGTCACCTGGGTTCCGCCAAGTCTTCTCGATGTCGGGCTGATGGTGGGAACCGGGCTGATTGCCGGTATTGCGCAATATGCGCTGTTCGAAGGTATGCGCCGCGCGCCGGTCTCAATGCTGGCGCCGTTCGAATATTCCTCGCTGATCTGGGCCTTCGGGCTCGGCTTCCTGATCTGGGGGGATATTCCTGCAACCCAGGTGTTCGCCGGCGCGGCGCTGATCTTTTCCGCCGGCATGATCATCATTCTGGGCGAACGTTTCAGCCGCCGGCTGCGGGCCGGCTAGGTCTTCTTGCCGATGAACCGGCGGAAGGCCTCGAGCGTCTCGACGCTGACATGATGTTCAATACCCTCGGCATCGATGCGGGCGGTTTCCGGGCTAACGCCAAGGCAGCGCAGGAAGGCTTCAACCGTCTGGTGGCGCGCCCGGCTTTCAAGCGCCATCTTCTGGCCGGCCTCGGTCAGGAATACGCCACGATAGGGTTTGCGTGACACCAGTCCTTCGGCAGCAAGCCGGGCCAACATCTTGGCAACCGTCGGCTGAGCGACGCCGAGACGGGCGGCGATATCCACTTGGCGCGCCTCATTGCCATCCTCGATCAGATCGGCGATCAGCTCGACATAATCCTCGATCAACGCACCGCGCCGTGCCTCGCGGGTCTGCCGGAAACCCTCGGAATGAATGTCCGCGTCTGGGAGCGGGTCCGTGCGGGGGACAGGGCGGCGCGGCAAGGGGCGATGTCCTCTCAGGTTTTTTCATTGATGCTTTTGGCGTTTCATATCACGCGCTTGGATTTTTCATAATGATTTATCCCGTCCTCCACATTGCCGCCCGGCGTGTCTTCCCATTTGCTGAAAAAAGCTAAAACGATAAAATATAGCATATTGCATAATGTTTTGCCCTGGCATAGTTTTTGGGTAACAGAGCCCATTCCGTATCCGGAGACCGTGCATGTCCAATTCCGAAGCCGTCCTTCCACCGCAGGAGAGCTGGACCTTTTCCAGTCCGAAGGAGGACGCGCGGCCAAGTCTCCCCGAGGTCAACGCCAGCATTCCCGTACCATCCGGCGGCCTCTGGTTCCGGCGTCTGCTCGCCTTCATGGGGCCGGGCTACATGGTGTCTGTCGGCTATATGGATCCCGGCAACTGGGCGACCGATATCGCTGGTGGCTCGCAGTTCGGCTATACGCTGCTGACGGTCATTCTGCTCTCCAACCTGATGGCGATCCTTTTGCAGGCGCTGGCCGCCCGTCTTGGCATCGCCACCGGCCGCGATCTCGCCCAGGCCTGCCGGGCGACCTATTCCAGGCCGGTCAACTTCATGCTCTGGCTTGCCTGCGAGGCGGCAATCATCGCCTGTGACCTTGCCGAAGTAATCGGTACGGCGATCGCGCTGCAACTTCTGTTCGGCATCCCGCTGATCGGCGGCGCGCTGATTACCGCGGCGGACGCTTTCCTTCTTCTGCTTCTGATGAACAGGGGCTTCCGTTACCTCGAGGCCTTCGTCATCGCGCTTCTGATCGTCATCGCCGGCTGCTTCCTCGTCCAGATCGCCGCCGCCGCGCCGCCGGTGGCTGCCGTTCTCTCCGGCTTCCTGCCATCGAGGGAAGTCGTCACCAACCCGGCCATGCTCTACATCGCCATCGGCATTATCGGCGCCACCGTCATGCCGCATAACCTTTATCTCCACTCTTCGATCGTCCAGACCCGCAACTACAAGCGCACCGATGAGGGCAAGCGTGATGCGATCAAATGGGCGACGGCCGACAGCACGATTGCCCTGATGCTGGCGCTGTTCATCAATGCCGCCATCCTGATCATTGCCGCTTCGGTCTTCCATGCCAACGGCCGTACCGACGTGGCTGAAATCGGCCAGGCCTACGAACTCCTGTCGCCGCTGCTTGGTCTTGGTATCGCTTCGACACTCTTCGCCGTGGCGCTGCTGGCCTCTGGCCTCAACTCGACGGTGACGGCGACGCTGGCCGGCCAGATCGTCATGGAAGGTTTCCTGCGGCTGCGCATTCCGCAATGGGCGAGACGCCTGATTACCCGTGGTATCGCCATCATTCCGGTTGTCGTCGTCACCTGGATCTATGGTGAAAAGGGTACGGCGGAACTCCTGGTGTTCTCCCAGGTCATCCTGTCGATGCAGCTGCCGTTCGCGGTCATTCCGCTGGTCCGCTTCGTTTCCGACAAAAAGAAGATGGGCACTTTCGTCATCCCGAAATATGTTGCCGCCCTTGCCTGGATCGTCGCCTCGATCATCGTCGTGCTCAATCTCAAGCTGCTTTACGACACGTTTATCGGTTAAGGCCGCCAACAAAAACAAACACGTAGAGGCGGCGGGAGTGCCGCCTTTTTCCTTGGCATTATTTCCTCTGTTTCAAGCTGCGGGGATAATCGTGGGCGCTTTTTTCTCCGATTTCACCCGTCTTCCACGCCCGCTTTACGGTGAACTGCGGCCCAAAAGCCTTCAATTCGCCAGCCATTTCCCCCATATGTTTGCCAAGAGGCGCGCGCTTGCGGGCCGGGAGAAACAACAGGATTGGGTTTCATGTTTAGAGTTGGACGCGTTCTTGCGACCGTTGCGGTCGCTTCCATGGTGATGCTGACGGTGGTCGATCTGGCCGAGGCGCGGCGTGGTGGCAGCAGCTTCGGCAGCCGCGGTACCCGCACATTCTCGGCACCGCCCGTCACCCGCACGGCGCCGGCGGATGCGACGCCGATCAACCGCACGATGACCCCGCAGAGCCAGGCGACGACGCCAGGTGCGGCCGGCCAGCAGAACATGGGCCAGGCGGCCCGTCCCGGCGCCCAGCGTCCGGGCGGCTTCTTTGGTGGCTTCGCAGGCTCCATGATCGGTGGTCTCGCCCTCGGCGGCCTGATCGGCATGATGATGGGCAATGGTTTCGGCGGCATGGCCGGCATGCTTGGCATGCTCTTGCAGATCGCTCTGATCGGCGGCGCCGTGATGCTCGCCTTGCGCTTCTTCCGCAATCGCCAGACGGCAGCACCGGCAGGCTACGCGCCGCGTGGCGCCAGCGCCTCGCCAATGCAGGGTTTTGGCACGCAGGGCCAGGGCTCCGGCTTTGGTTCGGGCATGCCGTCCTTCAAGATCCCGTCGATTGGTGGTGGCGGTGCCGCTGCTACGGCCGCATCTCGCCCGGCTCAGCCGCGCATGGCCGATGATACGACAGACGAAATCGGTATCGGCGAAGAAGATCTCGGCCAGTTCGAGGGAATGCTGAAGCAGGTTCAGGCTGCCTATGCGGCCGAAGATTACGCCACGCTGCGCAAGCTGACGACGCCGGAAGCGATGTCGTGGCTGGCCGAAGAGCTGAGCGACAACGCCACCAAGGGCCTGAAAAACGAGGTCAGCGACGTGCATCTGGTGCAGGGCGACGTCGCCGAAGCCTGGAACGAGGATGGCGATGACTACGCGACCGTCGCGATGCGCTACGAAAGCATCGATGTGGTGCGCGACCGCGCCACCGGCCGTGTCGTCGAGGGCGATCCGGACAACCTGACGGAAACCGTCGAACTCTGGACGTTCCTGCGCAAGCGCGGTGGCGACTGGCAGGTCTCGGCCATCCAGGGCATGACAGCCTAAGCGCTGCATCCACCGCGACTTCAAGCTTCGACCGCCGGCATTGCCGGCGGTTTTTGTATGTACCCGTTTCATCCGCTGCGCCGGCCTCCACCTGCCCGCGACCGTCTCGCGAAACACTCCGGCGGCTGAGACGGGAAGACGTATGGCCGCATTTTTCAGGCCGGGGATGAACGGGGATGGTTTTTTATTCGAAATGCCGGGCGCAGCGGCCTTTGACGGCAAAGGCGGACTTTATTTATCCCCGCTGAGGCGGGCGATGGCCTTCTCGAGACGGGCCAGCCGGATTTTTGGCGTGGTGGCTTTCAGGAGCGGCAGGATCAGCGCGTATTGGCCGGTCTTGTCGAGTGCCGCAAATACGGCAGCGGCTTTCGCATTGCCGTTCAGCGCTGCGACCAAATCCTCCGGCAGCCCGGCATGGCGCTGTGGCTCATAGGCCATCACCCAGCGGCCGTCCGCCTTGGCTGCCGCCACCTCCGCAAGACCCGCCGCCTGCATCCGCCCGGCCTCGATCAACGCGGCTACCCGGTCGACATTCAACCGCGACCACGGGCTTTTGCCCCGCCGCGGCGAATAGCGCTGCAGATAGCATTCTGTGTCAAAGCCCTTCCGCTGACTGTCGATCCAGCCGTAGCAGAGCGCAACATCCAGCGCCTCGCCGATGGTGATCAGCGGCCTTTTGGCGTTCTTCTTGGCGATCAGTAGCCAGATGCCGGTGGACTGGGCGTGGTTGGCGGCAAGCCATGTGTCCCATTCGGCTGGGGTGGTGAAGGCATGGGGGGAGGCGTCCATGGGGTGGTCCGGGTTGGCGTGGTGGCGAGTGTATCGTTTGGGAGGCGTCTGGCTAGGGGCATTGCCTTCAGACACTTGCAGAGGCCGGCCCCTCGGGGCTTGTTGGCTGGCATGTGCGGCCCCCCAAGCTCCGTCATGCCTGTGTTTGTCACAGGCATCCAGCCGCCGCGCGTCTGCGCGGCGAGGGGCCTTCAGGCCCCGGAGGGCCTGACTGTTGGTTGTGAATGTCGCCGGATATCAGCGTCCCTTGTCAGGCAGCCTTGGCGGCCGCTGCATAGGGGTCAAACCGCCCGTAGAAGGTCTCGCCCTTAGCGGCCATGTCCTTGAGCAACGGCGTCGGCTGGAAATGATCGCCGTAGGAAGCGGCGAGCTTTTCGCAGAGTGCCACGAAGGTTTTCACGCCCATGCCGTCGATATAGCTCAGCGTGCCGCCGGTATAAGGGGCAAAACCGAAGCCGAGGATCGAGCCGACATCGGCTTCGCGCGGGTCGGTGACGATGCCTTCTTCGATGGTGCGGGCGGCTTCGAGCGCGATGGTGACGAGGAAGCGCTGCTTGATCGTTTCGACGTCGAAGCTTTCCGCCGGCTTCTGGGCAAAGAGGTCCTTGAGGCCGGGCCACAGGAACTTCTTCGCCGGCTTGGCCGGATATTCATAGAAGCCCTTGCCATTTTTGCGGCCGCGGCGGTCGAGATCGTCAACCAGCTTGTTGATCAGCGTCATGTGGCGCGGATCGACAGAGCCTTCGCCGAGATCGGCGATCGAGGCTTTCAGGATCTTCTGGGAAAGATCTATCGCCACTTCGTCGTTGAGCGACAGCGGTCCGACCGGCATGCCGGCCATCTTGGCCGCATTTTCAATCATCGCCGCCGGCACGCCTTCGATCAGCATGTCATAGGCTTCGTGGATATAGCGGAAGACGCAACGGTTGACATAGAAGCCGCGCGTGTCGTTGACGACGATCGGCGTCTTCTTGATCGCGGCGACAAAATCGAGCGCGGTGGCAAGCGCCGCGTCGCCGGTTTCCTTGCCGAGGATGACTTCCGTCAGCATCATCTTTTCGACCGGCGAGAAGAAGTGGATGCCGATGAACTGCGCCGGGCGCTTCGAATTCTTGGCAAGGCCAGTGATCGGCAGGGTCGAGGTGTTGGAGGCAAAGATGGCGTCTTCGGACAGGACGGCCTCGACTTTCTCGATCACGTCCTTCTTGACCTGGCGGTCTTCGAACACAGCTTCGACGACGAGCTTGATGCCCTTCAGGTCGTTGTAATCGGCCGACGGCGTGATGCGGGAAAGAAGGGCCGCCGCGTCGTCCTGCGTTAGCCGTCCCTTACCAATGGAATCCTTGACCAGGCCTTCCGAATGGGCCTTGCCCTTGGTTGCGGCCTCGATGTCACGATCGATCAGGGTGACTTCGATGCCGGCGGCCGCGGCGACATAGGCGATCGACGCGCCCATGAAGCCGGCGCCGACGACGCCGATCTGCTTCAGCTCGGTCTTCGGCACGCCGGCGGGGCGGCGGGCGCCCTTGCCGAGTTCCTGCATCGAGACGAACAGCGAGCGGATCATCGAGAACGCCTCGGTGGTCTGCAGGATTTCGGTGAAGTAGCGCTGCTCGATCTTCAGGCCGGTATCGAAGGGAACCTGCAGGCCTTCGTAGACGCATTTAAGGATGGCAAGGCCGCCCGGATAGTTGCCGGAGGTTTCGCGGCGCAGGATGGCGGATGCGGCTGGCCAGAGCTGCGCCGCTGCCGGTGTCCAGATGCCGCCGCCCGGAACCTTGTAGCCCTTTTCATCCCAGGGCTGGACGGGCTTCAGGCCATTCTTGATCATCGCCTTGGCGGTATTGATCAGTTCGGCGGGTTCGGCGATCTCGTGGATCAAGCCCATGGCTTTGGCGCGCTGCGGCGTGAGCGATGAACCGGTCGTCATCATCTGCAGGGCATCCTGCGCATTGGTGAGCCGCGGAACGCGCTGCGTACCGCCCGCACCCGGGAAGATGCCGACCTTGACCTCGGGCAGAGCCAGCTTCACCGACTTGGAATTGGCGGCAACGCGGCCGTGGCAGGCGAGCGACAACTCAAATGCGCCGCCTATGCAGGTGCCGTTGATCGCCGAAACCCACGGCTTGCCTGAGGTTTCGAGCTTGCGGAACAGGCCGGTCATCTGGCCGGTGAGCTCGAACAGCTTCTGCGCGGCGTTGTCCGGATCGATCTTTTTCTGTTCCTGCTGGAACGTGAACATGCCCTTGATCATCGACAGATCGGCGCCGCCGGAGAAGCTGGACTTGCCGGACGTGAAGACGACGCCCTTGACGGCTTCGTCGGCCACGGTCTGGTCAACGATGGCGTCGAGTTCCTTCATCACCTCGACGGTGAAGACGTTCATCGACTTGCCGGGCATGTCCCAGGTGATGAGCGCAATGCCGTCAGCGTCGGTCTCGATAGTGAAATTGGTGTAGGTGGTCATGTGGGAATTCCTCTCCCTTGAAATCTTGGCTTCGCTCGATGCCGCCGCCTGAAATTGAGGGCGATCCGGCTGGGTAAGCCCCTCCCCCTTGTGGGGAGGGGTTGGGGAGGGGCTTCCTGCCACGTGGCGAAAACCCCTCCCGGCCCTTTGGCCCACCCTCCCCACAAGGGGGAGGGAAAGACCTCATACCCGCTCGATGATCGTCGCCGTGCCCATGCCGGCGCCGATGCAGAGCGTCACGAGCGCGGTCTGCAGGCCGCGGCGTTCCAACTCGTCGAGTACGGTGCCCAAAATCATCGCGCCGGTGGCGCCGAGCGGGTGGCCCATGGCGATAGCGCCGCCAGTGACGTTGATCTTGTCATGCGGAATGTCGAAGGCCTGCATGTAGCGGAGCACGACGGCGGCAAAGGCCTCGTTGAGCTCGAACAGGTCGATATCGCCGATGGTCATGCCGGCGCGCTTCAACAGCTTTTCTGTGACATCGACCGGGCCGGTCAGCATCAGCGCCGGATCGGAGCCGATATTGGCGAAATGCTTGATACGGGCGCGGGGCTTCAGGCCCATCGCCTCGCCACCGGCTTTGGAGCCGACGAGAACCGCGGCTGAGCCGTCAACGATGCCGGAAGAATTGCCAGCGTGGTGGACGTAGTTGATCCGCTCGATTTCCGGATGCGCCTGGATGCCGACGGCCTCGAAGCCGCCCATCTCGCCCGGCATCTGGAACGACGGGTTGAGCGACGCAAGGTTCTGCATCGTCGTCGTCGGACGCATATGCTCGTCCTTGGCGAGGATGGTGATGCCGTTCTGATCCTTTACCGGAATGACGGACTTGTTGAAATAGCCATTGTCCCAGGAATGGCCGGCGCGCTTCTGGCTCTCGACGGCATAGGCATCGACGTCCTCACGGGAGAAGCCATACTTTGTGGCGATCAGATCGGCCGAGACGCCCTGCGGCATGAAATAGCCGGGGAAGTTGACGGACGGATCCATGTACCAGGCGCCGCCCGACATGCCCATGCCGACACGCGACATGCTCTCGGCGCCACCGGCAATGACGATGTCATCGGCGCCAGCGGCGATCTTGCCGGCGGCGAAATTGACGGCATCGAGACCCGAGGCGCAGAAACGGGAGATCTGCATGCCCGGCGCGCGGTTCGAATAACCGGCCTCGAAGGCGGCGGCCTTGGGGATGACGGCGCCCGCTTCGAACACGGGATCGACGCAGCCCATGATGATGTCGTCGACGGTCGACGTGTCGAGCCCGTTGCGGTCGCGCAGCGCTTCCAGAACCTTGGCAGCCAGACGCGGCGTCGGCACTTCGTGCAGTGCGCCATCCTTCTTGCCCCGGCCGCGCGGCGTGCGCACGTGGTCGTAAATGAAGACGTCGGTCATGATTGTTTTCTCCCTGTCGGCCTTGCGCCGTGAAACTGTTGTTTTCCTCTTCTCCCCAGCGGGGAGAAGTGCCGAGCAACGCGAGGCGATGAGGGGGCTCCGGTGAAGCCGGAGCCAAATACGTGGCGCCTTCGGCGCCCCCTCATCCGGCCCTTCGGGCCACCTTCTCCCCGATGGGGAGAAGAGGCAAGCTCAATCAAAACGCTGCCGCATCCAGTGCCATCATTGTGTCGGCGCCGGTTTCGATGCGGGCTTTGCGCAGTGCCGTTTCCGGCATGATGCGCTCCATGAAGAATTTTGCCGTGATCAGCTTGTTCTTCAGGTAGGCCTCGCGGTCGCCAGCGCCTTCGGCCAGCTTTTCCTCGGCCGTCTTGGCAATCTTCGCCCACATGTAGCCAAGCACGACGAGGCCGAAGAGGTGCATGTAGTCGGTCGAACCGGCACCGGCATTGTCGGGCTTTGCCATGGCATTGCCCATGAACCACATGGTGGAGGCCTGCAGGTCGTTCAAGCCCTTCTTCAGGCCCTTGGTGTAGGTCACCAGCTTTTCGTCAGAACGGTTCTCTTCGCAGAAATCACCGATCTCATTGAACAGCGCCGCGATCGCTCGGCCACCGTTCAGCGCCAGCTTGCGGCCGACGAGATCGAGCGCCTGGATACCGTTGGCGCCTTCGTAGATCATGGCGATGCGGGCATCGCGGACATACTGGCTCATGCCGTGTTCTTCGATATAGCCGTGGCCGCCAAAAATCTGCTGGGCCATGACGGCGTGATCGAAGCCCTTGTCGGTGAGCACACCCTTGAGGATCGGGGTCATCAGACCGAGAATGTCGTCGGCTGCCTGGCGATCCGCATCGTTGTCGCCGCGATGGGCGATGTCCGACTTCAGCGCCGTCCACAGCGTGAAGGCGCGGCCGGCCTCGTTGAACGCCCTGATGGTCATCAGAGTGCGGCGGACGTCCGGATGGACGATGATCGGGTCAGCCTTCTTGTCGGGAGCCTTGGCGCCGGAGAGTGAGCGACCCTGGATACGGTCACGGGCATAGTTGGCGGCGTTCTGATAGGCGACTTCGGCCACCGACAGGCCCTGCAGGCCAACGCCGAGACGGGCTTCGTTCATCATCACGAACATGGCGTTCAAGCCCTTGTTCTCCGTGCCGATAAGATAGCCGATGGCGTCGTCATAGTTCATCACGCAGGTCGAATTGCCGTGGATGCCCATCTTGTGCTCGATCGCACCGCAGGAAACCGTATTGCGCGCGCCGACGGTGCCATCAGCCTCGACATGAAATTTCGGCACGATGAACAGCGAGATCCCTTTCACTCCGTCCGGCGCGCCTTCGATACGGGCGAGAACCAAGTGGATGATATTGTCCGACATGTCGTGTTCGCCAGCCGAGATGAAGATCTTCTGGCCGGAAATCTTGTAGGAGCCGTCGCCTTGCGGCACGGCCTTGGAGCGGAGGAGGCCGAGATCGGTGCCGCAATGCGGTTCCGTCAGGTTCATGGTGCCGGTCCACTCGCCCGAAACCATCTTCGGCAGATAGGTTGCCTTCTGCGCATCGGTGCCGTGAACGAGGATGGCGGCGATGGCGCCCTGCGTCAGGCCCGGATACATGGTGAGCGCCATGTTCGCGGAGGACATGTATTCGCCGATCGCGGTATGCAGTGTGTAAGGCAGACCCTGGCCGCCAAACTCTTCCGGCACTGACAGGCCGAGCCAGCCGCCTTCGCGATACTGGTCGAAGGCCTGCTTGAAGCCCTTTGGTGTGGTCACTGTCGCATCGTCGTTGCGCTCGCAGCCTTCCTGGTCACCGGACAGGTTGACTGGGAACAGCACTTCCTCGGCAAGCTTGGCCGCTTCGCGGACGATCGCCTCGATCATGTCGGGTGTTGCGTCGGCAAAGCCGGGAAGGTTGTTGTAGCGCTCGATGCCGAGAACGTCGTTGAGAATGAAAAGCGTGTCTTCGACCGGGGCCTTGTAGCTGGGCATGTCTCGTGTTCCTCACCTGTAACCGTGTCACGGGGCGGCTTCTCCAGCAGCGCTCCATGTGATTTCCATCATGCTACAAAACTTTGACGTGCGCGTAAACGTCAAAATTTGCGGAGGGTCAAAATTTGATCGATCAGGGGATCCGGCGAGCCGGATGTGCCGAAACTGTCATGTGGAAGCCTCCCGACGGCAGCATGCGCCCAAATCGTTAAAAAATTTTCAGTCAGGTTAACGGCTTATTTACCACGTTTCGTGAAAGTGCGTGTTGAGATGGTCACAGTTGCAATAGTTTTGTCTTCGCGTCGTTGCAGCTCTGTCCGGATCGGTACCGGAACTCCCGGGAGGCGGGGATTTGCCTTTCAGAAGCCCGGATTCCGATCAAGGCCGATGAAAGAGGCGAAGAACGATGAACGGATCGCGATCAAACACTCCCCGTCCAGGCGCCCAGTCCTATGGCGACAGGTCGTCACTCGACGCGCTGAACCGCACGATCGAAGGCTTGGAAGCGCGCATCGAAGGATTGATGGGAACGGCTGGGCGTGATCAGCGGGGCCGTGTCCCGGCTGATGGTCCGGTGGCTGTTCCAGACCCGATCACGGAAATCATGCAGCGGCAACGGACACTGACGGCTACGCGGGAGCGCGATGCTATCCGGGAACGCGATGCTGTCCGTGACCGGGACACCGTTCGCGAACGTATCCAGTCCCGTGCGGCGCCGCGTTCCTATGAGGAGCACAGCGTTTCCCAGGCCCCGGCATATCAACCCCCAGCATTCCAGGCACCTGCGCAGCCCCGCCGCGAACTGCCGGCGGCACCACCGCTCAGCGAACAGTTGCGCAGCGAGGTCTATCGCAGCGAGCCGTTCCGCCGCGAAACGGTCCGCCAGGAAAATCTGCGCCCAGAGAGCCTGCGCCCCGAACCCACCCACCAGCGTCCGGAACCTGTCCGCAGCGAGCCCTTACGCTCGGAACAATACCGCAGTGAGCCGCAGCGCCCCGATCCGGCTATGGCCGAGATCGCCCAGGCGCTTGTTGGCCTGCGCCAGGAATTGAAGAAGGATATCGCCGACGGCCTGTCGCGCGAGATGACGACGCTGCGCGCCGAAATTCGTGGCATTACTGCCGATGCGGCTCAGGACCAGACGATGGCGGAGGATATCCGCGGCGATCTGCAGCGTCTGTCCGACAGCATCAACCAGCTTGGCCGTCAGGCATCGCCATCGCAGGCCGACGCGTTGAAGGTCGAGTTTGACGAACTGCGCATCATGATCGACGGTCTTGCCCGCGAGGACAGCGTGCACCGCATGGAAGCACGCTGGACCGGCGTCGAAGATCGGATGAATGCGTTTGATTCCAACCGCGACGACGAACTGGTGGCGCTCGCCTACCGGCTCGACGAAATCAAGTCGCAGATCGGCTCGATGAATAGCGGCCCGGCCATTCACGCCTTGGAGGATAAGCTGATTTCGGTGGCGCAGGCGATCGAAATGATCGGCCGCCACATGCAGCCTGACGATCGTCATATGGCATCGCAATTTGCCGATCTGGATGCGCGTCTCGACGAGATCAGCCGTGCCATCGTTGCCAGCGGCCGCGCGAGCGGCCCTGACAGCGCCGGCGTGACCCGCGTCGAGGGCCGTCTTGCCGACCTTTCCCGCCAGATCGACAGCCTGCAGCGCCCGAGCGACAACGGCGTTGGTTCGCGCATCGAGGCCTTGGCTGCTCGCGTCGAGGAACTGGCCAACGAAGAAGCCGCCGTCCGTCTAGAAGAGCGTCTCGAACAGTTATCGCAGATGCTGGAGCGCTCGCAGAAGGCGTCCGCACTGCCGGACCTGACGGGATATCTCGCTGACATCTCCCGCAAGATCGATGCGCTCGACCAGGGTTCGGTCAACGATGCGCTCGCCGAGCGCCTCGATGATCTTGCCCGCCGCATCGACCAGCTTGACGCGCCTGCGACGTCCTATATGGGCGACGCCCGTTTCGACCGGCTCGAAGGCCGGCTGTCGGATATCGCCACCCGCCTCGAGGAAACCCAGGCGGCGCCATTTGACGACAGCGAGATCCTGCGCAGCCTGCAGGATCAGATCGCCAACCTGTCGAGCCTTGTCAGCCAACCGCGCGACATGGCGCCGGCTGCTGTTCCTGCCGAGTTCGAAGGCCGGATGAGCGCGCTTGAGGATTATCTGGCGACCAGTGATGAATACATCATCGAGGCAGCCCGCCAGGCGGCCGAAGCGGTCATGGAAGCCTATTCGAAGAATGGCGTTGGCCAGTCTGCTTCCGGTGGCACGGACATGGCTGCGATCTCGGCGCTGGCCGACGATCTCAAGGTTCTGGAAGACATGAGCCGCTCGAGCGAGGAGCGCACGGCGCGCACGTTTGAAGCGCTGCACGAAACCCTTGTGCATATCGCCGAAAAGCTGGAGCGGCTGGAAGAGCGCGGCCAGGAACCGGATGCGCCGCGCGTCTTCGGGACGCGGGACGTTCAACCGCAGATGCCCAGAGCCGAGCAACCGGTTTTCGAGACGCAGGACGATCCCTTCGCCGAAGCTGATTTCGGACGCCGTTACGAAGACCTGAAGCGCGACATGCAGGGGTTTGTCACCGAGGCAGAGCCTGCTGGTCCATCGCGTGAAGAGGTTGCGGAAGCCGTTGCCGTCGTCACGGAGCAAGCGGCGGTGCACCAGAGCGATATCAAGACAGCGCCGCTGCCTGCTTCAAAGCCCAGCCTTCTCGCGGGGCTGACCAAGCGGTTTACCAGCAAGCGCACGGAGCCCGTTCTTGCCGCCGAACGTCAGGTCATCGACCCGACGCCGTCGATCGATGCGGCTGATGCCATCGAGCCGGATGTGGCAAACCAATTGCTGGAGCCTGGCTCCGGCGTTCCGGATGTGAAGAAAATCCTCGAGCGGGTTCGCGCCGGTCAGACCGGCCGCAATGCGCCGCCAAGCGAAACGGACAAGGCGGATTTCATCGCTGCCGCCCGCCGGGCTGCCCAGCAGGCCGCCGAAGAGGTCGATTCGATGAACCGCGGCAAGGGCGGTGCCAGCGCTTCGCCGATTGGCGGCGCACTGTCCCGTCATCGCCGTCCGATCCTGATGGCGGTCGGCGCCGTGCTCCTGGCGATCATGTCCTATCCGCTGGTCAACACGCTGATCCGCGGCGAAAAGGCGCCGGTCGAAGCGCCGGTAGCTGCCATCGAGCAGAAGGTTGAAACACCGGTTGCCGCTGACATGCCGGCCACCGCGAATGTAGCGCCTGCGATCGAGACCGCCGACACGGATGTCGAGCCGCTCAGCACATTGCAACCACAGTCCGGGGATCAGGCTCTCGGGGAGACATCGGGTGATGCCCCGCAAGGGATGCCGCCGGAAACGACCGTTTCTGAAACCGTGCAGCCGGACGCCAAATTGCCGGACGCCGCAGCTCAGGCCATGCCGGAAACCGGAACCGTCAATGCCCGGATGCTGTCGCCAGTGATCGAAGGGACTGCCCCGGAAACCGCAAATGACGAGGCCAGCACGGCAGCCGCGCAGCCTGCCACAGGCGAAGCCGCACTGATCGTTCCCGCCGAAATCAAGCCGGAGGCGCTGGCCGAAGCTGCCCGCAAGGGCGATCCGCTGGCCCTGTTCGAAGTGGGTGCCGTCTATACCGAAGGCCGCGGCATCAAGGCCGATCTCGCCCAGGCTGCGAAATGGTATCAGCGCGCTGCCGATGCCGGTGTCACGCCTGCCGAATATCGCCTGGCTAGCCTCTACGAAAAGGGCACCGGCGTCAGCCGCGACCTGACCAAGGCGCGTACGCTCTACCAGCAGGCGGCCGAAAAGGGCAATGCCAGCGCCATGCACAATCTTGCCGTCATGCTGGCAAGTGGTGGTGGGGCTGCGCCTGATTTCGCTGGCGCCGGCAAGTGGTTTTCGATGGCCGCCGATCGCGGTATCCGTGACAGCCAGTTCAACCTCGCCATCCTCTATGCCCGCGGCAACGGGGTAAGCCAGGATCTCGAAGAATCCTACAAGTGGTTTTCGATCGCTGCCCGCGATGGCGATGCCGATGCCGGCCAGAAGCGCGATGAAGTTGGCAAGGCTTTGAAGCCCGACCAGTTGAAAAGCGCCAAGGCGAAATTCGATGCCTGGAAGCAGACCCCACTCGACGCCAAGGCCAATTCGGTCGACGTGCCGGATACCTGGGTCGGCAAGGGCACCAAGACCGCATCGGTCGACATGAAGAAGGCGCTGCGCAATATTCAGGCGATCCTCAACAACAACGGCTTCGACGCCGGCAAGCCCGATGGCGAGATGGGCCAGAAGACCATCTCGGCGATCAAGGCTTTCCAAAAGTCGATCAACCAGGAGCCGACGGGCCAGATCACCGACGCGCTCGTCAAGGAATTGTTGAAGCGCAACGGCTAAGGCATCCTGTGTCCATTCAGGCACAGGCCGGCGATTTGGCCGGTGATGCCTAAGAACGGCGTCTGCGGCCGCAATAATGCCGCAGACCGGCCGGACACAGTGACATGCTACGGGTTACGGTCAGAGCCTGCAAAAGGTTGACAGGCCAGGCGCCGGGGCGCATGACGGAACGGCGTTGAATTCGCAATTTTATAATTGGTTTTCAAGACTGTTTCATTCCTTATCTCCCGTGGTGAATCACTTGCCACTTTGATGTTTTCCGCCCGCCTTGCGGGCTATTGGCATATTTAGAGGTCTGGCCGTGACGGTGTATCTGCCCATTGCAGAATTGTCGGTGAACATTTTCATCATCCTGGGAATGGGCGCGGCCGTCGGCTTTTTGTCTGGCATGTTCGGTGTCGGCGGCGGCTTCCTGATCACGCCGCTTCTGATCTTCTACAATATCCCGCCTGTCGTTGCCGTCGCCACCGGCGCAAACCAGGTGGTTGCCTCCTCGATCTCCGGCGCCATCACCCATTTCCGGCGTGGTACGATCGATATCAAGCTTGGAACCGTGTTGCTCTGCGGCGGTCTGGCGGGCGCGACGGTCGGCATCTGGATCTTCTCGCTGCTGCGCCGCATCGGTCAGCTCGACCTGGTGATTTCGCTCGCCTATGTGCTTCTGCTCGGCACGGTCGGCTCGTTGATGCTATGGGAGAGCATCAACGCGCTGCGCCGGGCATCCAAGAACGAGACTGTGACGCTGAAGCGGCCGGGCCATCACAACTGGGTCCACCGCCTGCCGCTGAAGATGCGGTTCAAGAAGTCCAAGATCTATCTGAGCGTCATCCCGGTCGCCGTGCTCGGCTTCTGCATCGGTATTCTGACGTCGGTGATGGGCGTCGGCGGTGGCTTCATCATGGTGCCGGCGATGATCTATCTCCTGCGCATCCCGACGAACGTTGTCGTCGGCACTTCGCTGTTTCAGATCATCTTCGTCTCCGCCTATACCGTCATCGTCCAGGCGTCGGCCAATTACACCGTCGATATCGTGCTGGCGTTCGTTTTGATGATCGCCGGCGTTATTGGCGCGCAATATGGCGTGCGGGTCGGGCAGAGATTGCGCGGCGAACAGCTGCGGGCGCTTCTGGCGCTTCTGGTTCTCGCCGTCGGCATCCGTCTTGCCATTGAGTTGGTGATCCCGCCAAAGGAAGTCTATTCGATCGTCTCCGCGGGGCTCGGCTTCTGATGCGGACGTATCTGGCCCTTTTATTCTCCGGTCTGCTGTTTGCCGCGCCGCTTGTCGCGCAGGCGGAACCACTCGATTTTACTGAAAAGCTCGATATCGGCATTTCCACCGACGAGATCGCCATCACCTCGGACTTTCGCGGTGCCGACCTGACGATCTTCGGCGCCATCGATGGCGCCGATCCCGGTCTTTTGGCGCAGGGAAAATACAATATTGTCGTGGCGCTGGAAGGGCCGAAGGAAAACACCACGGTGCGCCGCAAGGAGCGCGTTTTCGGCATCTGGATCAACACCAAATCGATGACCTTCGAAAAGGTGCCGGAATCCTATTCGCTGTCGAGCACGCGCGACATCGAAACGATCGCGCCGCCCGGCGACATGAACAACATGGGCATCGGCGTCGATCACATGCCGCTGACACCGATCGGTTTTATCGGTGATGGCAGCAACCTGACCGAATTCCGCGACGCGTTCCGGCGGCTGCGGGAAACCACCGGCATCTACCAGCGCGACCCCGGCGGGGTGCAGTTCATCAGCTCCAGCCTGTTCAAGGCCTCGCTGCGGCTGCCGGCCGACGTGCCGAACGGGTCGCATATCGTGCGCGCCTATCTGTTCCGTGACGGCCTTTTCGTTGCCGCCAAGGCGCTGGAACTGCGGGTGGTCAAGACCGGTCTCGAACAGGCGATCACCACCGCAGCGCATGAGCAGCCGTTCCTGTACGGTATGGTTGCCGTGCTTCTGGCCGTGATCACCGGCTGGCTGGCCAGCATCGTCTTCCGCAGGGATTAACCGCATCCGGCTTTGCCTTGTCTTCAAAACAGGCTATTTGCGATCAAAACATCAGGAGACTGAGCCATGAAGCCGATTTTCGTCCAGCTGCAATGCGCCCCCGGCAAGACCTATGAAGTCGCCGACGTGATCTACAAGAAGGAAATCGTCTCGGAGATGTATTCGACCAGCGGCGACTATGACCTGCTGATCAAGGTCTATGTCGATGAAGAGCAGGATATCGGCAAGTTCATCAACGACAACATCGCCACCGTGCCGGGCATCAACCGGTCGCTGACGACGCTGACGTTCAACGCGTTCTAGCCGGCCTGGCAGGGCTCCACCGGCCGTTGTCTCCGGCGCGGCAGCGTGGCCGCCCAGTAGATCAGGGCCAATAAGCTGACGGCACTTCCCAAGAAACAGACGCCCGCCCAGCCTGCTTGAGCGTAGATCGCCGTCGATGCGATGGCGCCGCTGGCACTGCCTGCTGAGTAGAACACCATGTAGCCGCCGATGATCCGGCTTTTGGCCTCCGGCCGGATCGACAGGATGGCACTCTGGTTGGTGACATGGATGGCCTGGATGGCCAGATCCAGAAGCACCGTGCCAGCGATCAGGGCGGGTATCGATGTGGGGAGCATGGCAATCAAACCCCAGGAGGCCAAAAGCAGGCCGAGCGAAACGCCTGTTGTCCGGTTGCCCAAACCCCGGTCTGCCAACCGTCCCGCGCCTCCTGCGGCAAGCGCACCGGCAACGCCCGCAAGGCCGAAGAGGCCAATCGCGGTATGCGACATCGAGTGCGGTTCGGCGCCGAGCGGCAGCGCCAGCGATGTCCAGAAAATACTGAATACGGCGAAGATCAGGAACGCCATGCCAGCCTTCTGGCGCAACACCGGCTCCTCGATGAACAGAACAGGGATGGAGCGCAGCAGGCTCCCATAGCCCGGCTTTGGCTGCTCCTCGCGGTGATCCGGCAGCATCCGGTGGAGTATGATAGCCATGATCAGGGTCAGCGCCGCCGAAGTCAGGTAGACCGATCGCCATCCGCCGATATCCGACAGCACGCCCGAGACGAACCGGGCGCAGAGGATGCCGATGACCACGCCGCTGGTGACGATGCCGACGGTCCTGCCGCGGGTAACCGGGCTGGCGAGGACAGCGGCGAAGGCGATCAACGTCTGGACCAGAACGGACAGCAGCCCGACGGCAATCATGGCTGCCATGAACAGGCCGGCACTTGACGCAAGCCCGGCGGCGATCAGCGCCACGGACAGCAGCACGGATTGTACGGTGATCAGCCGGCGCCTGTCGAGAATGTCTCCAAGCGGCGTGATGAATATCAACCCCAGGGCATAACCGATCTGTGTCACCGTCACGACGATGCCGATCGACGCCGTGCCGATGCCGAAATCCTGAGCCATCGCAGCGAGCAAAGGCTGGGCGTAATACACGTTCGCCACGCTCAATCCGCCCGCCACGGCAAACATCATGGTCATTGCGCCGGAAAGTCCGGCCGGGGCATTTCTCGTCATATCTGTCACTGGGGCCTCACATAATTTTTTGTTTATGTAGTCCTATAATAAGACCAGTTGCGCCAATGTGAGTCCAGTCTTATTTTAAGACCGCATATCGATAGCGGAGTGACGATTTTGAAACGCACAAGCCTGACAGAGGCGGATTGCCCGGTTGCCCGCTCGCTGGATGCGATCGGCGACTGGTGGTCGTTATTGATCGTTCGCGACGCATTCGACGGCATCAGCCGGTTCGGCGAATTCCGCCGCAGCCTCGGCATCGCCAAGGGCATGCTGACAGCCCGGCTGCGGGATCTTGTCGACTGCGGCGTTCTGGAAACGGCACCAGCGTCCGATGGCAGTGCCTATCAGGACTATCTACTGACGGAAAAAGGCCGCGCGCTCTTTCCCGTCGTTGTGGCATTGCGGCAATGGGGGCAGGGGCATCTTTATGCGCCTGGCGAACGGCATTCCGTTCTGGTGGACGTTGCCACCGGGAAACCGGTTGAAAAGCTGGCGTTGCGCTCGGCCGACGGCAGGCCGGTTGGATGGGGCGATACCCGGGTTGAGAAACTGTGACTCCGCCTATCGGCGTCTTCATGGAAACCGATTGCATTTTGCAATCTGTTTGATTAACGTCAGACCAGTTTGCGAATGCCAATCTGTTTTGATCGAAGGAGATCGATATGGGCAAGGTCATCGTCTGGAATCTCGTCACCCTCGACGGCTATTTCGAAGGGGTGAAGAAATGGGATCTCGATTTTCACATGCAGGCCTGGGGGCCGGAACTCGAGGCGTTGAGCAAGGAGTTCGGCAAGAAGGCCGCAGCGCTGGTCTTTGGCCGGGTGACCTATGAGGGCATGAAGGCCTATTGGACGACCGCGGAAGACGACACTGAGGTCAAGGCCTACATGAACGGGCTTCCAAAGATCGTAGCGTCGCGTACGCTGGACACGGCGGATTGGAATAACAGCCGCATTGCCAAGGACATTGCCGGCGAACTCACGCAATTGAAGCGGGCGACTGAGAAGAATATCTACATTTTCGGCAGTGCCGACCTCGTCGCCTCGCTTTTGCAAAGCGATGTGATCGACGAGATCATGCTCTGCGTCGTACCGGTCCTGCTCGGCAAGGGAACGCCGCTGTTCAAACCTGCAGACCAACGCAAGCCGCTGAAACTGCTGGAATCCCGGCCACTGGAGTCGGGCGGGGTCATTCTGCGCTATGAGACGGAGAAAACGGCGGCCTAGCCGAGCAAATTGGCAAACCGCACCGAATAAATCCGGTCCCGCCCCAGCATATGGGCGACAAGGCTCTGGTGGTCGAAGAGGCCGCGCATGGCCTGATGACGCAGGTCGAGGCCGCCGGTGGTGACGCCGAAGGCGGGCATGATCAGGCGGCGGCCATCGGTGGCAAAGCAGGCGCGGCGCATGTATTTTTCGCGCCGCCGTACGGTGGCCGACGGATGCAGATGGCCGGCGATTTCGCCCGTGGACGCATTCAGCGCCGGCTCGTGGCGGAAGATCAGGCCGGAATGGGTGAGTTCGTCCATCGATGCGCCGGGCAGGGCGGTGGTGCCGTCAGGATCGTGGTTGCCGTTGATCCAGATCCATTCGCGGCCGCGCGCCATGGTTTCGATCATGCTGCGAAACAGGTCGGGCATCAGGGCCGAGCCAACCCGGTCGTGAAAATTGTCGCCGAGGCTGATGACAGTTTTCGGATTGTGCCGCGAGATCACCGCGTCGAGGATGCGCAATGTCGCCAGCGTGTCATAGGGCGGCAGCATCATGCCGCGGCGGGCAAAGGCCGAGCCCTTTTCCAGATGCAGGTCGGAGACGACGAGAATATCGAGATCGGGTAGATACAGCCCGCCGAGCGGATCGCAGATGCCGATCACGCCGTTGACGACGATGCGGGCCGACAGCGCCGGATTGTCCGGAAGGGCAGAAATGGCTTGGGCGATGCGGTGCATTGGGTTTCCGGCGCGGCGTTGTCGGTCAGTCTTTGAGCAAGGTTTATGGCGATGCCGTGGCCATTACATCCGCAAACAGTTCGTCGGCGGCTTCGGCGAGCAAAAAGTCCTGCGCATCGCCATTGACCGCTTCCTTGCCGATTTCCAGCATGACCGGAACGGCCAGCGGCGAGATGCGGTCGAGCGGACGATGGGTGATGTGGCCCTTGATTCGTGACAGCATATCGCCAAGCCGCTCGATCTCCAAAAGCCCGGTAGAGGCATCGTTGCGGGTGGCCTCCAGCAGGATATGGTCCGGCTCGTGGCTGCGCAGCACGTCGTAGATAAGGTCGGCCGACACCGTCACCTGGCGGCCGCTCTTTTCCTTGCCGGGATGCCGCTGGTCGATCAGTCCGGCAATGACGGCGCAGTTGCGGAAGGTGCGCTTCAACAGGAAGCTCTCGTTCAGCCAGGCTTCGAGATCATCGCCCAGCATATCCTCATCGAACAGGTCGGCAAGCTGCGGCCGCCGGGATGTGAAAGCCTCGCCGAGATCCTCCAGCGCCCATATGGCCAGTGAATAATCGGTGGCGACGAAGCCGAGCGGTTTCAGCCCGGCGCGGTCGAGCCGCCGGGTCAGCAACATGCCGAGAGTCTGGTGAGCGAGCCGCCCTTCGAACGCATAGATCACCATGTAATGGCGGCTGCCGCGCGGAAAGGTCTCGATCAGCAGTTCATCTTCCTTCGGCAGCATCGAGAGGTCTTTCTGCAGGGACAGCCAGTCGCGCACCTGTTCGGGCAGGGTGGCGTGGCGGCTGGGGTCGGCGAGCATCTTGCGGACTTGCTGGGCAAGGTAGGTGGAGAGCGGAAACTTGCCGCCATTATAGGAGGGAACCTTGGGGTCCAGCTTGTAACCCTGGCTGACCAGACATTCGCTTTCGCGGATGCCCTCGAAGCGCAGCACCTTGCCGGAAAACAGGAAGGTATCGCCGGGCGACAGCATTTCGATGAAATATTCCTCGACCTTGCCGAGCGCCATGCCGCCCCGGCCAAGGGAACCGCGGGCGTTGTGCTTGACCATGCGCACGTTGAGCATCGGCGATTCGATGATGGTGCCGACATTGAGGCGGTATTGCTGGGCAATCATCGGATTGGAGACGCGCCAGAACCCCTCGGGCGTCTTGCGGATCTTGGTGTAGCGTTCGTAGGCGCGCAACGCATAGCCGCCGGTCGCGACGAAATCGACGATACGTTCGAAGGTATCCCAAGTCAGAGTGGCGTAGGGTGCGGCGCTGGTGATCTCGGCGTAGAGCGCCAGCGGATCGAAAGGCGCGGCACAGGCCATGCCGAGCACGTGCTGCGCCAGCACGTCGAGCGCGCCCTTACCGACGGGCGGGGTGTCCTGCGCGCCGATGTAATTGGCGTCGAGCGCCGCCTGGCACTCCATCACTTCGAAGCGGTTGGCCGGCACCAGGATGGCGCGGCTGGGCTCATCCATGCGGTGGTTGGCGCGGCCGATACGCTGGGCAAGTCGCGACGCGCCCTTTGGCGCGCCGACATGGATGACCATGTCGACATCGCCCCAGTCGATGCCGAGATCAAGCGTCGAGGTGGCGACGACGGCGCGCAGCTTGTTCTCGGACATTGCCGCCTCGACCTTGCGCCGCTGGCCGACATCGAGCGAGCCGTGATGGAGAGCAATCGGCAGGTTGTCGTCGTTGATCGTCCAGAGTTCCTGGAAGACGCGTTCCGCCTGGCTGCGGGTGTTGACGAACAGAAGTGTCGTCTTGGTTTCACCGATCGCCTTGTAAATATCGCCGATGGCATAGGCGGCGGAATGGCCGGCCCACGGTACCCGTTCATCCGTCCGCATGATCGAAATTTCCGGCCGTGCGCCGCCGGTGACCGTGATCAATCCGGCATGATTGTTTTCGCCCGCTCTCTGGGGTGCCAGCCAGCGCTGCAGGTCCATCGGGTCGGCGACGGTGGCGGACAGGCCGATGGCCTGCATGCCAGGTGCCAGTTGGCGCAGGCGGGCAAGCCCGAGCGAGAGCAGATGGCCGCGCTTGGAGGTGACCAGCGAATGCAGCTCGTCGAGCACGACATATTTCAGGTCCTTGAAGAACCGCTCGGCTTCGCCATTGGCCAGGAGTAGCGCTACCTGTTCCGGCGTGGTGAGCAGGATATCCGGCGGATTGAGTTTTTGGCGCTGGCGCTTGGCGGCGGGCGTATCACCCGTGCGGTTTTCGATGCGGACCGGCAGGCCCATGTCGCCGACTGGCTTCATCAGGTTGCGTTCGATATCGACGGCGAGCGCCTTCAATGGCGAGATATAGAGCGTGTGGATGCCGGTGAAGGCCGATCCCGGCGGGATCTTTCCGCGCTCCGTCAGCGACACAAGTGAGGGCAAGAAGCCAGCGAGCGTCTTTCCTGCACCGGTCGGGGCGATCAGGAGCATGTTTTCACCGCCCTGCACGCGCGAAAGAAGCTCCAGCTGATGCGCTCGCGGATGCCAGCCCTTGTCTGCGAACCAGCGCAGGAAAGGGGCGGGCAGGAGCATTTGCGTTTTGGCACGAGGGATGGAATCGATCTGGTTCACGCGAACAAATGTAGATCAAATATGGCGAATTTGAAGGGCGTGGTTTGCGATGGAAAAATTGCCCGGCCGCGAGGGAACCTTCTTTCGTGGTGGGCGTTCGAACAATTCGGCCAAAATCAAACAGGCGCAGTCGAAAGGGAGAGGGGCATGCCGTCTTCAGCAACCGATAAGGTAATCATTCCACCGAATGATCATATCCTGACCGTTCAGGAGGCACTCGAACCACTCTATCAAAAGCTCGAACAGGAAGTGGAAACCCAGTTGGTGGAAGCAGCCGTCGATGCTGGCTGGTCTCCCTATGATGCATTGAATGCGATCGACCAGCTAAAAAAACACGACGGGCAGTGATGCGTCCTGTAGCGGACAACCGGCTTCATGAGCGGTGGCATCTGTCTTCTCAGAGTGAACGGGAGAGAGGAATCGGCCGCGAAAACGGCTGAACGCATTATCTGCGGCGGATGTCGGTCGCTGCGGTGAGAATCCCGGACCAAACAGCATGCACGATGGACTGATCACAGTCGCGGGCAGCGCGACCGGTTGGGCTATTTTCAAGGCAACAACGCTCAGGCCGATGCGCCTTCGTTCCAGCGCTTCTGCATTTCCTCCGGCGTTACGTGTTCGATGGTCTGTGACAACATCCAGCGGTGGCCGTAGGGGTCGAGCACCTGCGCCACCCGCTCGCCAAAGCTCTGATCGGCGGCGGCGCGCAGCAGGGTCGCTCCGGCAGCAAGAGCCTGCGCCACGGCGGCATCGGTTGATCCGGTGTCGACATGGAACGTCACCGGCGATCCGCCGATCGTGTCCGGCGACAGGGCGCCGAAATCTGGATATTCATCGGCGAGCATCATCAATGTTTCGCCGAACTGCAATTCTGCATGGCCGATGCGGCCATCGGTGGGGTCGGTCATGCGGAAGATTTCTTGCGCACCAAAAGCCTGTTTGTAGAATTCGATGGCCTGGACTGCATTCTTCACGACGAAATAGACGCTGACTTTGCGGGTGGTAGCGGACATCGGATGCTCCTCCTTGACTGGGTCGTATATTAACGTTACGTATCGTAATGATATGAGTCAAGATGGAAACACCGAGTCAAGAAAACGCGGTCGCCCGCCGAGCGAAGCTGCGCAGAGGCGTGCACTGCAAGCTGCCCATGATATTCTGATGACGGAGGGTTTCGGCCGTTTGACGGTCGAGGCGGTTGCCGCGCGCTCGGGTGTCGGCAAGCCGACGATCTACCGCTCCTGGGCGAATGCGCAGGAACTGGCCATGGCTGCGCTGCTGGTCAACACGATGCCGGAAGTCGAGGCGAAGGGGGCAACGGCTGAGGTTGCGTTGCGCGCGCAGATGCGTGGGCTGGTCACGGCCTTTGCCAGCACGCGCGGGCGCCAGATCACGATGGCGCTGGCGGCGGCAGACCCGGAAAGCGAATTCACCAAGGCGTTCCGCAACCGGGTGATCCTGTCGAGCCGCAATGCCGGCCGCGTCATCCTGGAGCAGGCCTTGGCAAGGGGCGAGATATCACAACCGCCTGATCTGGAGGCCTTGCTCGATATGATCTACGGACCGGTATTTTTTCGGCTGCTTGTCGGGCATCGCCCGGTCTCGCGGGAGTTCGGCGATGCCATCATCACGACTGCTTTGCTGGCCGTTGCGCCCTCGCGAACATAACTGCCTGTCTTCTTACATCGCGATATAGCGATCCTTGCGATGGTTCATCGCCAGCGTGACGTTCATCACCACGGCACCGGCGATCGAGCAGGCGATGATGTACGGGCTTGCGAGGAAGAACGAGCAGGCGACGATTGCGCCGTCGAAGCCGAGCTGGACAAGCCCGGCGCGCCAGCCGAAGCGATCCTGCAGATAAAGCGCCAGAATGCCGATACCGCCAAGGCTGGCGCGATGGCGGAACAGGGCGAGCAGGCCGGCACCAACCACAAGGCCCGCAAACAGCGCGCCGATCAGCGGATCGACATGGGTGATCCCCAGCGCGCGTGGCAGAACTTCGGACATGGCCGATGTCAGCGCGACGGCGATGAAGGTCTTCACGGTGAAGGCCAGGCCCATGCGTCTGAAAGCCAGATAATAGAAAGGCAGATTTACGGCGAAGAAGCAGGCGCCGAAGCTGATGCCCGTCGCGTAATGAACGAGAAAGGCTATGCCGGGCGTGCCGCCTGTCAGAAGTCCGGCGCTGGAAAACAGCGTGATGCCGAGCACGGCCAGCATGCTGCCGGAAATGACGCCTTGAGCATCATCGGCGATGGAATGCCGCTCGGCGCTCGAATTCATCAATGCCGCAAAGGCTGATTTTGCAGGTGTTGCCGTCATCGTCACTGTTTCCCGTCGTCTGTATCCGCCCTTCTATCCTGCGGTTTTGCGAACGCAAGCTTTGTGAGCGATTTCTCCGCTTGACGGCCGGAATAATCGTGGATATAAATTATCCACGATAAAAAAGGGAGGTGGGGCGATGAAGATGGGTGAGGGCGTCGAGCAGGCTATTCACAGCGTCGCCATGCTGTCCGGCCTGTCCGAGGGTGGGGTTCTATCTGCTGCTGCAATCGCCGAGTTTCACGGCGTGTCGACCAGCTATCTGCTCAAGCATCTGCAATCGCTGTCGGGTGCCGGAATTCTCGACACGGTGCCAGGCCCGAAGGGCGGATACAGGCTGGCAAGACCGGCGGAAAAGATCACCCTGCTCGATATCGTGCTTGCCGTCGAAGGCCCGGCGCCGGCCTTCCGCTGCGGTGAAATCCGCCAGCGGGGCCCAAACCCGGTCGCCAATCATTTCTTTTCCAAGCCCTGCAATATCTCGGCCACCATGCTGAGGGCGGAGCGCGTCTATAGGGCGGAACTGGCCAAGACCACGATTGCCGATCTCGGCGTGCAACTGGCCGAAATCGATGATGGATCGATCGCAGCAAGAGGCTGCGCCTTCCTGGAAATTCACGAACGCAAAACGGCTCGCTGAGCCATCACCACAGGAGAAGACCATGCAGCCTCGTTTCAACTTCGCCAAAGCTTCCCCCGCAGCCTACAAGGCCGTTGCTGCTCTGGAGCAATATGTTCAGGAGAGCAATCTCGAGCGCCGCTTCATCCACCTCATCAAGCTGCGCGCTTCGCAGATCAACGGCTGCGCCTATTGCGTCGACATGCATGTCAAGGAATCGCGTCACGACGGCCTGAGCGAGCAGTGGATCAATCTCATGTGCGTCTGGCGTGAATCGCCGGTCTACGATGCCCGCGAACGCGCGCTGCTCGGCTGGGTCGATGCCGTCACCAATCTTGCGCAGACCGGTGCACCGGACGATGTTTTCAACACGCTGAAGGAGCATTTCACCGAGGCGGAAATGACCGATATCACGGTCGCCATCGGCGCGATCAACGTCTGGAACCGGCTGGCAGTTGGTTTCCGCACGCAGCATCCGATCGATAAGCCGGCCAAGGCTGCCTGAGTAAAAACAGAACGGCGCCGCGCACCGTTTTCAGGAGCGCGGCGCCGGAGTGCGGGGACTGGCTGCGCCGGTCCCGCGCTCACCACCTGCAGACCATGGAAGGTTGGGCGAGGGACAGCCAGTGCTGCCCATGCTGTGGCCGGCAAGTTCGTTGCTGAACCTGCATACCCCTCGCCACCTTGCTTTGCTTGACCGGCCTCCCCGCCTGAGAGACCGGCGTCGTCACAAAGCGATATAGCGGTCGGCGCGGTGGTTGATGGTCAAGAAAAGATTGAGCACGACGGCGCCGAGCACCGAATAGAACACGATCGGCGGCGTAGTGACAAAGAAGGCAGCTGCCAGCACGCAGAGATCGATGGCAAGCTGCACCAGCCCGGCGCGGATGCCGAACCGCTCCTGCATATAAATACCAAGAATGCCGACGCCGCCGAGGCTGGCGCGATGGCGATAGAGTGCCAGAACGCCGTAACCCAGAAGCAGGCCACCGAGCAGCGCCGCCCAGGCCGGATGAATGCTGGCGATTTCGAACACATGGCTTTGAACATTGGTCAAAAGCGAGGTGATCGCGATGGCGATAAAGGTCTTCACCGTGAAGGCCATGCCGAGACGCTTCCACGACAGGTAAAAGAACGGCAGGTTGAGCAGAAAGAACGCAAGGCCGAAAGTGATGCCGAGCGCATAATGCAGGAGGAAGGCAACACCGGCGGTGCTGCCCGTCAAGAGACCGGCGCTGGCAAGCACATAGAGGCCGAGGGCTGCGACCAGGCTGCCCGAAAAGATGCCCTGCACATCTTCAACCGGCGTGTGGCGCGTCGCGCTGGTATTCAAAAAGCCAAGGGCACTGATGATGCTCATGTCGCGATCTCCAAAGACAGCCAGATGCGCGCCGGGCGGACCCGAACGGCGATACCAACAAGGAATGAAAGTGCATGTGCCCCGGCGATCCCTTCGATCGCGGCGCCTGTGTGCAGTGCAGCAATTATCGGGATTCTGCCCGTTCCAATCAAGCAAAATATGTAAGCAATACTGACCTATTTCAACTTCGCAAGAAAACTGCGCTCACGCCGATCTGCGCGTAAGGAACAGAATGCCGAAGACCGGTTTGCCGCCATCATTGCGAATGGTGGTTTTGCTGGTTGCGAGAATCTTGAGCCCAAAGCGCTTGCAGATACCCTCGATATAGGTTTCCGAATGGGCATAGCGCAGCGACGGGCGCAGAACGAAATCGCCTTGTGCATCGGCATCCTCGACGGAAAAGGCAAACACGCCTTGACTGCCCAGCAGCTGTAGAGCGATGACGAAGACGCTGTCGAGGTTGCCAAGATACATCAAGACGTCGGCGGCGCTGACCAGATCGGCGCGGTGATCCCGCATGTCCGCAAACAGCCCGGAGGTTTCCGGCGGCAGCGACAGATCGGCTTGAGCCAGAAGGTCATAGCAGCCCTTGGCTTCCGCTTTCGCCAGCATGTTGGCCGATAGGTCGAAGCCTTCCAGCCGGTCCGCCTTGTCGCGAATGCGCTCGCCAAACAGGCCTGTGCCGCAGCCGAGATCGATTACGTTCAAAAAGCGGGCTTCGGCCGTATGGTCTATGATCAGCGCCGCCAGTTTTTCCGGAACGGTATATTCCAGTTTTTCGACCAGTGCCTTGTCAAACCGGTCGGCATAGTCGTCGAACAGTTGCGCCACATAGAGACTGGACGGCTGCTCGGGTGTTTCCGCCCCACCGAGAAGAGCGAGCTTCAGGCCGGCACCGAAGACATCATCGGGATTGAGGTCGAGAACCTTGTGCAAGGCCGAAATGGCTGCCTCTTTGCGGCCGGATTTTTCTTCATAACCGGCAAGGCGGAACCAGCCCGCTGCCCAATCGGGTGCCAATTCCAGCGCCTGGGTCATCAAATCTGCTGCATCCGCATTGTCGCCGCTATCGGCAAGCATATGCGCATATTCGGCGCGGCGGTCGGCGATGAGATCGCCGGAAGAAAGCTGGTTGAGCGTCATGTTTCCGCGTCTCGATTGTGCACCATCTGCCGATGGCTGGGCGTTATGCGCTTGTCGCGTGCAAGTGTAGAAATGGCAAGCGGCGATTTGACGGCGGGACCGCCAGAAGCGCTGATGGCTTGCAGCAGGGGCTGCAGGAGCTTATGTGAAGAAAAACAGGAGAATCGTGGGCCATGGCCGATGGAGTGAATAGATTTCTTGGCGATTCGCCGCTTCGGGTGCTCGTCAAGCTGTTGGTGGTCTCGATCATCGTCGGCTTCGTCATGGCGGTTTTCGGCTGGACGCCCTATGGCATCCTCTACACAATCAGGGATTTTGTCCTTGATCTCTGGCATTCCGGCTTCGCCGCTCTTGGCCGCGTCGGCGATTACCTGTTGCTCGGTGCGGCCGTGGTGATCCCGGTCTTCATCATCCTACGCGTCCTCAGCTACCGGCGGTAACATGCACGATCAGACATTCTCTGCTTCCCGGCGCACGATCCTGCGCGCTGGGGCGCTTCTCTCGCTCGGCCTGCTCGCCAGCTGCGGTACACCCAAGATTACCCCGAGCGGCAATGGTAGCGACCAGACCGATGCCACGCTTGGCTACATCAACGACTTGAGAAAGCAAAAGGGCCTGAAGCCGCTGGTCCGCGATCCGGCGGCGGCGCAAGCGGCCCTGTCGCAGGCCTCCCGCATGGCCAAGGCTGGAAAGATGTCACATCTGATCGGCATCGGTGACAGCTTCCTCGCCCGCATGAAGGGCGACGGCGTGCCGTTGCCGGCCGCGGAAAATATCGCGGTGGGTCAGGACAGCGCCGAAAGGGCTTATGCCGCCTGGTTCAATTCGCCCAAGCATCTGGAGAACATGCTTGGCCCGAATTACAGCGGCCTCGGCGTTGCCGTGATGCGCAATCCGGCGTCCGGAAACCGGCCCTATTGGGCCATGGTGCTCTCGACTGCCTGACCTGAGCCGGCGGCTCTGGGTTCAGGCGTTCTTGCCGGCCCAGTAATCCGTCCGGCTGCCACGGATATCGCTGATTGAAGCCAGCTTTTCGCGGTCGCAGAGTTGTGACAGGCCGCGCACGATCTTGCCCGGCAGCGACGGGCCTTCATAGACCATGCACGAATAGAGCTGGACGAGATTGGCGCCGGCGCGGATCTTTTCCGCGGCCGTTTCGGCCGACGAGACGCCGCCGACGCCGATGATCGGCAGATCGGCGCCGACGCGCTTGCGCATCTTGGCCAGCACGATGGTCGATTTCTCAAACAGCGGCTTGCCGGACAGGCCGCCGCTCTCCTTGGCTTGCTGTTGGTCCTTGAGGCCATCGCGCGATAGTGTCGTGTTGGAGACGATAAGGCCATCGAGGGGATGCGCCAATGCGACAGCCGCAATGTCATCCATGCCCTCTTCGGTCAGATCCGGCGCGATCTTCAGGAATACCGGCACGCGGATGCCAGCCCTGGTGGCTTCGTCATCGCGAGCGGCAAGGACGGCGGAGAGCAGCGCCGAAAGGCTTTCGCGCGCCTGCAGGTCGCGCAGGCCGGGTGTGTTCGGCGAGGAAATGTTGGCGGTGAAATAGCGGGCCACACCGTAGAAGGTGCGGATGCCGGTAACGTAATCGGCGATGCGATCGGCGCTGTCCTTGTTGGCGCCGATATTAACGCCGATCATCGCCTTACGATCACAGGCCTTGAGGCGCTGGAGTGCGGCATGATGACCTTCGTTGTTGAAGCCCAGACGGTTGATGACGGCCTCGTCCTCGACCAGCCGGAAGATACGGGGTTTGTCATTGCCGGCCTGTGGCTTCGGCGTCACCGTGCCGATCTCGGTAAAGCCGAAACCGAGCCGAAGCAGTGCTTCCGGCACCTCGGCATTCTTGTCGTAGCCGGCGGCAAGGCCGATCGGATTGGCGAAGGCCAGACCGGCGACTGTCTGTGCCAAGCGCGGATCGGCGAGAGCTGCGCAGGCAGGGACAAGGCCGGTCTTCAGCCCCTTGATCGACAGGCCATGAGCGGCTTCCGGATCGAGAAGGAAAAGGCCACGGCGGGCCAGCGATTGGAAAACGTCGATCATTGATCAAGCTCCGGGAAGACATGGGTACCGTTTGCGTCGAGCAGCAACGGCTTTTCCCAAATGACCGCATCGAGCGGCAAAGTGGCAAAGAGATGTGGAAACAAGGCGCCGCCGCGCGAGGCCTCGTAGACCAGTTTGTCGCCCAGCTTCTCGCCATCGACGGCAACAAGCAGCAGGCCGTCCTGGCCGGCGAAATACAGGGCAGCGGTCTGTTTGACCTGATCTGCGGCCGAAAAATGGATGTACCCATCGGTCAGATCGATCGGCGCGCCCTTGAATTCTCCGCTTTCGTGCGCATCCTGCCATAGAGTTGCCGGAACGATTTTGTAGATAATACTGCGCATGCCGCCGTTTCCTGAAAGCTTGGACGATATCCTTTGCGGGATTGCCGCAATCTTCTGCGAATGTCCACCAGCAAGCGGGACGGAACCCTGATTTTTGGGGATCACCGGTTTTTTGTTAGGCAGGGAGAATGCAATGAACAGGATGCTGATGCCGATCGTCGCTCTTGGCGGCATGTTTGCAGCGTTTGCCGCTTTGGCACAGGAGCCCGCGCCCGGGCGGTATGCCATGCAGAAGACCGGCAGTGGCATCGCACGGTTGGATACACAGACCGGGGAAGTCTCGCTCTGCCAGGAAAAGGACGGCGACATCGTCTGCCGGATGGCGGCCGACGAGCGCACGGCCTTCGAACTGGAACTCGATTTGCTGACCAAACGTGTGGAAACCCTGGAAAAGGCCGCATCGGAAGGCCCGTTGGGCGTCAAACCAAGGCTTCCGACGAAGGAAGAGATTGACCAGACGATGGGCGTCATGGAAAGAATGATGCGCAGTTTCATGGGAATTGTGAAAGATCTGGAAAGCGAGGAAAAGCCGCCGTCTGGCAAGACGGAGGATGTGCCTCAAAAGACCTGACCGGATCCCGACGTCACAGCGGACGAATTGGAGGATTTTCCGCCGTGACGGGCCTTGCGGCCATGCTCTTGGGAGGGAGCGTCATGACGTCAGGATTGACCATCATCATTGCGGACGATCATCCGCTGTTTCGTGGCGCGATGCGTCAGGCTTTGGGCGGCATGCCGGGCAACCCGGCGATTATCGAGGCGGGGGACTTTACGTCGGCCCGGCAGGCGGTGCTCGACAATTTATCCGTCGATCTGATGCTGCTGGATTTGACCATGCCGGGCGTCAGCGGGCTTTCGGGACTGATTGCGCTCCGCGCCGAATTCCAGAGCCTGCCGGTGATGATCGTTTCCGCCCATGACGATCCGGCAACCATCCAGCGCGCGCTCGAACTTGGCGCTTCCGGGTTCCTCTCCAAGTCTGCCGGTATCGACGAAATCCGCCAGGGAATCGATACGGTGATGGCCGGCGATATCTTCACGCCGCCAGGTTTCCAGCGCGGCATGGAGCACGAGCCTGAAGTGGCAGCCCTGCTGCACCGGCTGCAGACGCTGACACCGCAGCAATCCCGCGTGCTCGGCATGCTCGCCGAAGGCCTGCTCAACAAGCAGATCGCCTACGAACTCGGCGTCTCAGAGGCAACGATCAAGGCGCATGTCTCGGCCATTCTCTTGAAGCTCGATGTCGACAGCCGGACGCAGGCGGTCATCCAGCTTGGCAAGATTTCAGCCGTGGCGGCTTGAACTGACATCTATTGACGACAGGCGGCGTTTCCCGTCCCCCAAGGCAAACTGCTACTCCGCCGCCGCCTTCATCGAGACCGACAGTTGCGTCAGCCAGGCTCGCATCGAGGCGGGCCGGACCGGTTTGTTTTGCAGGGTGATCCCGTCGCGCTCGGCGCTCGCGCGGACCTCGGGTGAACGGTCGGCCGTGACCAAAAGCGACGGGGTTTCAGTGGCGAAATAGAGCCGGATAGCGCGGATCATGTCGATGCCGGTGCCGTTGTCCAGGTGATAGTCGGCAATGATCGCGTCGGGGCGCGGGTCATGGGCGGTCAGGCCTTGCTGCCAGATGTCGAGGGATGGCGTGGTTGCGACGTTGCAGCCCCAGCCCTCCAGCAACAGCTTCATGCCCTCCAGGATCAAAGGTTCGTTGTCGATACACAGCACACGCATGCCATGCAGCGGTTCGGCGGTGCGAATGGGGTCTGATGCCGTGGCCTTGGCGCTGCTGGCAACGGTGCGGTCGATGGGCAGCCTCACCCGGAAGCGTGTGCCCTTGCCCGGTTTGGATTGCAGGTCGACGCTGTGGTTGAGAACCCGCGAAATGCGGTCGACGATCGAAAGTCCGAGGCCGAGCCCGGCTGCGGTCTTGGCGCCTTCATCAAGGCGGGCGAACTCCTTGAAGACGGTGCGGAATTTCGACGCCGGAATGCCGATGCCGGAATCAAGCACCTGGATGACGGCATCGGCACCTTCGCGGCGTACGCCGACGAGCACCTTGCCGGCCGGCGTATATTTGATGGCATTGGAGACGAGGTTCTGCACCAGGCGGCGCAGAAGGTTGGGGTCGGTGCGCACCGTCAGCGAAGTCGGCATGACGGTCAGCTTGAGATTTGCGGCGCGGGCGACCGGTGCGAAATCCGTCTCGATGCGCCGCAGCAGATCATTGAGCGGCACGGATTGCAGGCGCGGCTTCATCGCGCCGGTATCGAGCCGGGAGATGTCGAGGACTGCGCCAAGGATGGTTTCGACCGATTCCAGCGAGGAATCGATATTCTGCACCAGCGCACTGTTTTCCGATTCCCCCAGGCGCTCAACCAGAGACGACGAATAGAGACGGGCGGCGTTCAACGGCTGCAGGATATCGTGGCCGGCGGCGGCGAAGAACCGCGTCTTGCCGATATTGGCCTCTTCGGCAGCCGCGCGCGCCTCGGCCACTTCCTTGTTGACGCGGGTGAGTTCGCCGGTGCGTTCGGCAACGCGCAATTCCAGCGTCTCGTTTGCCTGCTTCAGCGCCATATCTGCGGCAACGCGCTGGGTTATGTCGGTGTAGGTGGTGACGATGCCCTTGTCGGGCATGGCATTGGTGCGCACCTCGATGATCCGCGTGCCACCGGAGAGTTCCAGCAGGAAGGGTTTGTCGAGGGTGAGAAAGTCGGCGACCAGCCGCTTGCCGTCTTCCCTGCGGATATCGCCGCGCTGGGTGAGCATCGAGACGATGTCCGCCAGCGGAAAGCCGACCTGTCCAGCCGTTTCCGGCAGGTCGAGCAGCTGGCGGAAGCGACGGTTCCAGATGATCAGGTTGTTGGAACTGTCGAAGACGGCGATACCCTGGTCCATCTGTGACAGTGCCGTCTGCAGCATGTCCTGATTGTATTGCAGCGCCTCCGATGCCTGGTCGAGAAGCCAGGCGGTGTCCGACGACGCATCGTCCAGCCGCTGCAGCACCAGCGACAGGACCAGCCGGGCGGAAGACGAACCGATGGCGCTGCCGAGCAATTGTTCGGAGAAATGGATAAGGCCCATATCGGCGGGCAGGTGATCCTCCAGCCAGCGCCCCGACTGGCGCTCATAGGTCTGGAAGGAGCGCTGCATCCGCTCTTGGCCAAGATAGCGGGCGATTGTCGTTTTCAGGTCAAGGACGGTGATCTTGGTCTTGCGGCCGCGAAAGGCTTTTTCGGTGCGTGATTTGCGACGGATGAACACCCCCGCCTGCAGACGCTCCAGCGGTTTCGGCGCCCGGGTGAGCGAGCCGATGACATAGGCCATGACATTGACCAGCAGGCTGAGCGCCGAGGCATTGACCAGCGGATCGGCTTCGGGACCGGAAAAGACCGAGGTGAACGGGAACAGGAAGCCAAGCACGGTTGCCGCGACATGCGAATTATCAGGTCCGCCAAGGCTCGGCAGAAACAGGAGATAGGCCCAGACGAGAAAACCGAGCGTCATCCCGGCAATCGCGCCGCGCGCATTTGCCTGCCGCCAGACGAGGCCCCCGAACAGGGCCGGTGCCATCTGCGAAATCGCGGCAAAGGCGAGAAGGCCAAGCGAGGCAAGGCCGGAGCCCATGTCGGCAGAGCGATAGTAGGCATATCCGAGCAGCAGCACCACAAAGATCGCGGTGCGCCGGACGTTGAGCAGGGTGCCTGCCACATCCTGTGAGCCACCGCGGCCCATCAGGTTGCGCCGCAGGAACACCGGCATGACGATATCGTTGGAAATCATGATCGACAGCGCCACGGAAGCGACGATGACCATGGCCGTCGCGGCGGAAAAGCCGCCGATGAAGGTGATCATGGTCAGCACCGGCATATCGGCAGCAAGCGGCAGCGTCAGCAGATAGAGATCGGCATCGCCGGTGCCGGCGAAAGTCAGCACGCCGCCGATCGCAACCGGCAGTACGAACAGGTTAATGGCGATGAGATAGATCGGAAACAGAATGCCGGCGGTGCGCAGGTCCCTTTCCGTCCTGTTCTCCACCACCGTCACATGGAACTGCCGCGGCAGCATGATGATGGCAAAGGCGGAAAGGACAATCAGCAGGATCCAGCGTGGCAGCGGCGTCTCGTAGTGCAGCGCCGTCATCACCTGTTGGTTGGCAAGAGCCTTCGCCCACAGGTCGCCCGGGCCGTCGAACAGGAAGAAGACGACATAGATCCCGGCGGTCACCAGAGCCAGAAGCTTGACCACCGATTCCATTGCGATCGCCAGGATCAGCCCGTCCTGATGCTCGGTTGCATCGGTATGGCGCGTGCCAAAAACGATGGCGAAGCAGGCAAGGAAAAGCGTCACCAGCAGCGGCAGGTCGATGAAATCCTGGCCGGAGCCGATGCCGTAGCCGCTGGTGTCGACCATGGCCGATACTGAGCTCGAAACGGCCTTGAGCTGCAGCGCGATATAGGGGATGGCACCAACCAGCGAGATCAGCGCGACGATGGCGGCGACCATCGGGTTCTTGCCGTAGCGCGCGGCAATGAAATCGGCAACTGAGGTTAGTTTCTCGGCCTTGGCCAGCGCGATGATCCGGCGGATGACCGGCAAGCCGATGGTGAACATCAGGATCGGGCCGATATAGATGCCGGTGAATTCGAGACCCCGCTCGGCGGCAAGGCCGACGCCGCCGAAATAAGTCCATGAGGTGCAGTAGATCGCCAGACTGAGGGCATAGACCAGCGGCCTGCCCTTTCCGGCAGGGGCGGTCTTCCACGCCTTGCGATCGCCATAACTTGCCACCGCAAACAGCAGCAGCAGGTAGCCGAAGGCGGCAGCGAAAATGATCGAGCCCGAGAGCATGTCTCCTCCTTCTCTCACCTGGAGCATAGGACAAGACGGTTGGGAAGAAAATCGCGATGGCCTAAGCCTTAAGTCAAAGAAACCACGGCTCTTTTCCCATCAGGCTGCAATTTGCTCATGTGCCGTTATTTTTGCCTGTGATTTACATAATTTGGTTTTCGTTTAGCATCCGACGTGCGTTCCACTGCGTAAGAATCAGGCAAGCGCAGTTGGCTTAAGGTGCAACAAGGAGAGAATAATGCTGAATGAATTCAAGGCGTTTATCGCCCGGGGCAATGTCATGGACCTCGCGGTCGGTATCATCATTGGCGGCGCGTTCACGCTGATCGTCAATTCGCTGGTCGGCGACATCATCATGCCGGTCATCGGCGCCATCACCGGCGGCCTTGATTTCTCCAACTTCTTCTTCCCGCTCTCCTCCAAAGTCACAGCAACGTCGCTCGCTGCAGCGCGCGAACAGGGCGCAGTCTTCGCCTATGGCAACTTTCTGACCGTGGTGATCAACTTCCTGATCCTTGCCTGGATCATTTTCCTGATGGTCAAGGGCGTCAACAAAATGCGTGCTTCGCTGGAAAAACAGAAGGAAGCCGAACCGGCAGCACCGCCGCCGGTAGACGTCCAGCTCCTGACCGAAATCCGCGACCTGCTGAAAACGCAGCGCGTCTAAGGCACATTTCGCGGTTTTCAGGTGGGCTTCGATACATCACCAGAATCGATAAATCCGTCACTGAATATCGCGTGATCGTGATATAAAAAACAGCTAGAAGCGGCGGGCAAACAGGAGCCCGCCGATGACCATACTTGCCAGCCTCAGCCCCCGATCCCTTTCCGCGCCGGAAAGCGGCATCGTTGAACTGGTGAATTATGCGCGCGGGCGCGAGGGGCTTATTCCGCTCTGGGTTGGCGAGGGGGACTTGCCGACACCGGATTTCATTTCGCAGGCGGCGCAGGATTCGCTGAAAGCCGGCGAAACCTTTTACACCTGGCAGCGCGGTATTCCGCCGTTGCGCGAAGCCCTGTCGCGCTACTATCAGCGCCATTTCGGCAAGACGTTGTCGTCTGACAATTTCTACGTGACCGGTTCGGGCATGCAGGCCATCAAGCTTGCCATCGAGGCCGTGACCTCGCCGGGCGACGAAATGGTATTTCTCACTCCGGCCTGGCCGAATTTTGCCGCCAGTGCCGAACTGTCCGGCGTTCGCCCGATTGCCGTGCCGCTCAGTTTCGAAGACGGAAAATGGCAGCTCGATATCGGTAAGCTCGAGGCGGCGATTACCGAAAAGACGCGGGCGCTGTTCGTCAATACGCCCTCCAATCCCACCGGCTGGACGGCCACGCATGATGATCTGAAAGCCATCCTGGCGCTGGCACGCAAGCACGGCCTGTGGATCATGGCTGATGAGATTTATGCTCTTTATTCCTACAACGGCGATCGTGCCCCGTCCTTCCTCGATGTGATGGAGGAAGGCGAGCGTATCCTGTTCGTCAATTCCTTCTCCAAGAACTGGTCGATGACCGGCTGGCGGGCCGGGTGGATCGTGGCACCGCCTGCGATCGGCCAGGTGCTGGAAAATCTCATTCAATATTCGACATCTGGCGTGGCGCAGTTCATTCAGCAGGGCGCCGTCGTGGCGCTTGATCAAGGCGATGCGTTCGTTGCGGAAAATGTTGCCAAGGCTGCCCGGTCGCGCGATCTGCTCTGCGATGCGCTGATCGCCACCAACCGGGTGCAGACGCTGAAGCCGGACGGCGCTATCTATGCTTTTTTGAAGATCGACGGCGTGACCGATGCACGGCGCGCAGCTCTCGATATCGTCGACAAGACCGGGGTTGGCCTCGCACCCGGAACCGCGTTCGGCGAGGGTGGATCGCTGTTCATGCGCGCTTGTTTCCTGCGCGACCCCAAGCAGATCGCCATCGCGGCCGAACGGCTGGCGGGTTACATCGCCGCGCTCTGATCCTGTTTTGGCCGCCTGTTCCTGCACATAACCCTTGTGAATCGCGCCGTGAACGGGTTTTATCCCGCTCACTTGAACAGCGCAGGAGCAGGCAATGGCGGTATTGGTAACGGGCGGCGGCGGTTATATTGGCAGCCATATGGTCTGGGCGTTGCTGGACGCCGGCGAAGGGGTCGTTGTCATCGACCGTCTGTCGACCGGTTTTCGTTGGGCGATCGCGCCGGAAGCCCGTTTCTACGAAGGTGATATCGCCGACGCGGCCCTGATGCGGCAGATTTTTGCCGAGAATGACATCGATTCCATCATTCATTTCGCCGGCTCGATCGTCGTGCCGGAATCGGTCGCCGATCCGCTCGGCTATTACGAAAACAACACGGTCAAATCCCGCAGCATGATCGCCAGCGCGGTCGAAGCCGGTATCCCTTATTTCGTGTTTTCTTCGACGGCGGCGGTCTATGGCACGCCCGACGTGTTGGAGCCGGTGACGGAGAGCGTCAATCTCAAGCCGGAATCGCCCTACGGCTCATCGAAGCTGATGACCGAGATCATGCTGCGCGATACGGCTGCCGCACATACGTTTACCTATACGGCCTTGCGCTACTTCAACGTCGCCGGTGCTGATCCGAAAGGCCGGAGTGGACAATCCTCCGAACTTGCCACGCATCTGATCAAGGTTGCCTGCGCCACCGCGCTCGGCAAGCGCTCCTCGATGAGCGTCTTCGGCACGGATTATCCAACCCCGGACGGCACCTGTGTGCGCGACTATATCCATGTCTGGGACTTGGTTCAGGCGCATCTGAAAGCCTTGCAGCGCATGCGCGCCGGCGGCGGTTCTCTGGCGGCCAATTGCGGGTATGGTCACGGGTTCTCGGTGCTTGAGGTGCTGGATGCCGTGCGCAAGGTGCATGGTGCGGACTTTGCTGTCACCTTCTCGGAACGGCGCGCAGGCGACCCGGCGATGATCGTCGCCAACCCGGCCCTGGCCAAGCAGGAACTCGGCTGGGTACCGCAATATGATGATCTTAACGGTATCATCCGCAGTGCGCTGGATTGGGAATTGCATCTGATGCGGAAAAATTCCTTCTAAGAATACCTAAGAATACAGACGCTTCCATGTTTTAGGACGCAAACCTCGGGCCGCCAGCCGCAAAGCCGGGCGGCCTCTCCAGTTTGACGACAGTTTCACCCTCTAGGTTACCGGTCAGAATGGACTGATTGGACCTCGAGCATGATGGAATTTCCGCGCTTTAAAAAACCTCCAACCGCAAGGCTTGAGGCTCTGCTGTCGAAGGCACCGCGTGGCTCCGGTTCTGCTCCATCACCGGCCAACCGCAATCCTGCTCCCTCTCGCCAGGCCATCGCGGACATTGTCTGCGCTCGTCTGAACTTCTAACGGGGAGGAGCGGATGAAAGCAGTTATTCTTGCCGGCGGCCTTGGGTCGCGCATCGCCGAAGAAACCCATCTGAAGCCAAAGCCGATGATCGAGATCGGCGGGCGGCCGATCCTCTGGCACATCATGAAGCTCTACTACGCTCACGGCGTGCGTGATTTCATCATCTGCTGCGGTTTCAAGGGCTATGTAATCAAGGAATATTTCGCCAATTATGGCCTGCACATGTCGGACATTACCTTCGATCTGTCGCAGAACTCGATCGAATTTCATCGCCAAAGCGCTGAAAACTGGCGCGTCACGCTGGTCGATACCGGTGAAAACTCGATGACCGGCGGCCGCCTGAGGCGCGTTGCACCTTACCTCAGGGACGAAGAGGCCTTCTGCTTCACCTATGGCGACGGTGTCGGCAATATCGATATCGGCAAGACCATTGCTTTCCACAAGAGCCACGGCAAGCAGGCGACCGTGACCGCCGTGCGCCCGCCGGCGCGCTATGGCGCGTTGCAGCTGGAAGGCACCGAGGTTCAGGGCTTCATTGAAAAACCGGAAGGCGAGGGCGGCTTCATCAACGGTGGCTTCTTTGTGCTTTCACCCCGCGTCATCGGCAGGATCGACGCGGATCATTCAAGCTGGGAAGGGGACCCATTGGTGGGGCTGGCCAAGGACGGCGAGCTGCAGGCGTATTTCCATGAAGGCTTCTGGCAGCCGATGGATACGCTGCGTGACAAGAACCATCTTGAAAGCCTGTGGCAAAGCGGTGCCCCACCCTGGAAAATCTGGTGATGACGATGACACATGACTTCTGGCGCGGAAAACGGGTGCTTGTCACCGGACATACGGGCTTCAAGGGCAGCTGGCTGACGCTGTGGCTGCGCGAACTGGGCGCCGAGGTTTCGGGCCTCTCGCTGGCGCCGCAGACCGACCCTTCGCTGCACCTTTTGCTTGGCGGCAGTATGGATGGCCCCGGCATCATCGATATCCGCGACCGCGATGCGGTGACGCATCATGTGCTGAAGACCAAGCCGCAGATCGTTTTCCATCTGGCGGCGCAGGCTCTGGTGCGCGCCGGTTATCGCAATCCGGTCGAGACCTATGACGTCAACGTCATCGGCACTGCCAATCTGCTCGATGCCCTGCGCGTCTCGGAGGGTGTGCGCTCGATCGTCGTGGTAACCACCGACAAAGTCTACCACAATGCCGAGACGGGCCTTGCCTTCATGGAGAGCGATCCACTCGGCGGCCACGATCCCTATAGCGCCAGCAAGGCGGCAGCTGAAATCGTCGCGGCAAGCTATCGCTCTTCGTTTTTTGCAGCCCGCAAGATCGGTCTTGCCACGGCGCGCGCCGGCAATGTCATCGGCGGTGGCGACTGGGCGGAAGACCGGCTGATCCCGGATGCTGTGCGGGCCTGGCAAGGGGGCGAGACATTGCAGGTGCGCCGTCCGCGTGCCGTGCGCCCCTGGCAACACGTGCTGGAGCCGCTCGGCGGCTACATGGGATTGGCTGAGCGCCTATGGCAGATGCCGGATGGAATCGAGAGCTACAATTTTGGCCCGGATCACGGTGAGGCAGCATCTGTGGGTGCTGTCCTCAGGATGGCCGAGCGTCACTTCGGTGGCGGTGCAATGATGCTTGGCGATGGAACAGACGGGCCGCACGAAGCGGGCTATCTGGTGCTCGACAGCGCCAAGGCGCGCGCCGATCTCGGCTACCAGCCGCGCTGGCGCCTGACGGAAACCGTCAAACGGACGATGGAGTGGTATCGGGCGCAAGGGCAGGGCCAAGCGGCTCTTGATCTCTGCCTCGGCGATATCCGCGATTTTGCCGGGCTTGCCACGAAGAACGAACTTTTACGGGCGGCCGGATGAGTGCGCGGTTCACGGCGCACGCAACGCCTCTTCAGGGGCTTTCCGTCATCAGCCGCAAAACCCTTTCGGATGACCGGGGCTTCCTGTCGCGGCTGTTTTGCGAAGAAGACCTCGCGGCCTTTGGTTGGCAAGGGCACATCGCACAGCTGAATGAGACCGGTACGCTCTACAAAGGCACGGTTCGCGGCATGCACTTCCAGCGCCCGCCGCATGCGGAGATCAAGCTCGTTACCTGCACCCGTGGCCGCGTTCTCGACGTCGCCGTTGACATCCGGACGCACTCGCCAACCTTTCTTCAGCATTTCGTCGTCGAACTGTCGGAAGACAATGCCTGCTCGCTGCTGATTCCGAAGGGTTTTGCCCACGGCTTCCAGGCCCTGACCGATGACGTACGGATGATCTATGCCCATTCGCGGCCCTATGCCGCCGATGCGGAAGCCGGCTTCCATCCGCAGGATCCGGCGCTCAACATCGACTGGCCGCTGCCGGTCATCAATCTGTCGCCGCGCGATGCGGCGCATCCGCTGCTGTCGCCGGACTATCGTGGAGTAGCCGTATGAAATGCCGTCACTGCGGATCGACGCATATGGTGCCCTTCCTCGATCTGGGGACCGCGCCACCCTCCAATTCCTACGTCAATGCCAATGAGCGGCACCTGCCGGAGTTCTGGTATCCGCTGGTCATCCGCTGCTGCCAGGAATGCCGCCTAGTGCAGACCGAGGATTTTGCCGATCGCGAAACGTTCTTCTCCTCGAGTTATGCCTATTTCAGCTCGTTTTCGACCTCCTGGCTCGATCACGCCAAGCGTTATGTCGCCGACATGCAGGCTCGCTTCGGCCTCACCGAAGCCTCCCATATCGTCGAGGTTGCCGCCAATGACGGCTATCTGCTGCAATATGCGAGGGAACGCGGCATCGGTTGCCTCGGCATCGAGCCGACGGCCAGCACGGCGAAGGCGGCGCGGGCGAAGGGTATCGAGATCGTCGAAGAATTTTTCGGCTCTGAACTCGGCGAAAGGCTTGCAGCCGAAGGCCGTTCGGCCGATTTGACCGCAGCCAACAATGTTCTGGCGCACGTGCCCGACATCAACGATTTCGTTGCCGGTTTCGCCCGTCTGCTGAAGGAGAACGGCGTCGCGACCTTCGAATTTCCACATCTGCTCAACATGGTGCGAGAGGCGCAGTTCGATACCGCCTATCACGAACACTATTCCTATCTGTCGCTGACATCGGTCAGCCGCGTGTTTGAAGCTAACGGTCTGTCCGTCTTCGATGTGGAGACGACGCCCTGGCATGGTGGTAGCCTGCGCGTGTTCGCGCAGCGCAGCGATACCGGAAGACATCCAGCCGCAAGCTCGGTGGCAACGATGCTCGCTGAAGAGCAGGCTGCCGGCATGTTGGATGATCGCTTCTACACGGATTTCCAGGAAGCGGCGCAAACCGTGCGTGACGGTTGCCTGACCTTCCTGATCGAGAGCCGCCGCCAGGGGTTGAAAGTCGCGGCCTATGGCGCTGCGGCCAAGGGCAACACACTGATCAACTTTGCCGGTGTCAAACCCGATCTCCTGTCCTTTGTCGTAGACAGGAACCCCGCCAAGCAGGGTCTGCTTCTCCCTGGCAGCCGCATCCCGGTTGTCACGGAAGAGTTTCTCAAAGCCGAAAAACCGGAAAGAGTGGTAATACTGCCATGGAATCTTCAGGCCGAAATCAAACAGCAACTTTCGTATATCAGCGATTGGGGTGGCAAGTTCGTAACGGCGGTGCCGACGCTGACGGTGCATCCGTAGCTGAGGGTGTCATCGCCGCTCTGCCGGATGTCGCGGACGATGCACCGGCCAAGAAGGCGGATACGGCCAGCATCAAGATCGGCTGAACGCCGGTTTGCGGCTATTTCCCGCTTTCCCCGAGGATAACCAACTCATGTTCGATCGAATGCTGGATCAGGCGCGCCCAGAGGTTCTCGTAGAAGTCCGGATCAAGCCCTGCCTGCTCGGCATTGCGGCGCGCGTTCAGCCGGACTTCGTCGACGCGTGAGGGGATGTCGGCCTTGAGCCCTGCCGGCTTCTTGATCTCCGCAGCGCGGCCGATATAGCCCCAGCGCTCTTGAAAAAGTGCGATCAAGGCCCGGTCAATCCGATCGATCTCGACGCGAATCTCTGTCATCGAGGCGCAGTCTGCCGGACGTTTCTGCATGCGGGTCTCCGAGTGTCTTTCACGGCGTTGCTGTATCGCAAGGCCGCATGTGACGCTGCTTATCAAGCCATCCCACTCCTGAAAAGCCGAAAACCCGACAGGTGGCCAAAGGGTCGCGGGCAAGCTTCGCGAAAGGCGTTGCCGCTAATGTACGGCAAACGGAGAAATTTCATGTTCGCCCAGCCGAAACTGACGATTTGTGTACCTTCGCGTAACCGCCAGCGATATTTCCAGGAAACGATCAGAAGTCTGCTGGTGAATATGCGCACGGATGTCGAGTACATTTTCGCCGATAATTCTGATGACGTCTCGATCATGAACGGTTTCATGGAGGAAATTGCGGGAGATCCGCGGGTAAAGTACCTGCCCTCTGTGGGCCGTGTCCTCTCCATGGTCGAAAACTGGGACCGTTGCGTCGAGATGGCGACTGGCGAATTCATCTGCATGATCGGTGACGATGACCATGTGGACGTAAATGTTGTGGACCTGATTGCCAGAACACAGGCCCAGCATTCCAGCGTCGATGTCTTCGTCTGGAACCGGCTGAGTTACAATTGGCCGGATAACCGGGCGAAGCGGTGCAATGTTACCATTCCCTTGAAAACCGAAGTTCACAAAATTCCGCGCTCCGCCCTGTATCGGGAATTTTTCTCCTGGAAAGGGGAGGCGGGGACGCCGAACATGGCCTTCGGCTTCTATCACGGTGCTGTCTCCATGCAGGTCATGAACAAGATCAAGGCCCGCTTCGGAGGGAAATATTGCGAGTATCCGACCGTCGATTTCGACAACGTCTGCAAGGTTCTCGTAACGGCGGAACATTTTTTCTACTCGGAACGGCCGTTCTCGGTGCTGGGCGCCTGCGTCGAAAGCAACTCCGCGAAAATAGGACAGGTGGTCGATGCCAAGGAGCGGCATGCACTGTTTATGAGCGAGGTTGGCAGGAACATCGATGATGATCCGCATATGAAGACGTTCCCATTTCCATCATCTCTCGGTCTCGCCGCTTGTATAGCCCAAACCCAGAATTGGTTCCTGACCACTTACGGCTATAAGCCGATCCCAGGATGGGAAACCAATTTTGCTAAAGCTTGTGGGATCAGTTGCGGCATGATGGATGATTTCGCGGCTTATGAAGCCGTCGCGGAAGGGTATAGAGCCGTTTTCAGCCGTTGGAAGGGCGGAAAATATCTACCGGACTTTGTCCCGGTAGATTACATCCCGGTAAGCGACGCTAAACTGTTCTCGGGGGTCACCAACGATAGTCTCGTGATCGATGAGGATATTGGTGGCGTCCAGACCCCAGCGGAATTGTATCAACTGGTAGAGCAGCTAATCGCACCACAGCACGAACTCACGTTTAAATCGCAGGAGCGTTTTAGGGCGGCTTGAGGCGATGTCGTAGACAGCCTCAAGAAAGGCGTCGGGACTCGTTTGCGGGCTGCCTGATTACCTTGGTTGCTGCAGCCTATGACGGTGTACCAATGCAACAACATATGCACAATGTTTGAACGGGTCATGAACCGTACCATCGTTATTTCACAGTCGATGTACTTTCCCTGGGTGGGTCTGCTGGAGCAAATCCGCCTGGCGGATGTCTTTGTTCATTATGATGATGTGCAATATTCCAAAGGAAGCTTCAGCAATCGTGTTCAGGTCAAGGGGATCAACGGCATTGGCTGGATGACGCTGCCGCTGCGCGATTATCATCTTGGTCAACGGATTGATGAGGTGATGCTCGACGACCGGATCGATTGGCGTTCCAAGCATCGCGAAATGCTGCGCCAGGCCTATCGCAAGGCGCCTTTTCGCGACGAGATGCTCAACCTTGTGGATCGCGTCTTTGCCGACGAAGCGGCAACGGTGGCGGATGTTTCGCGCCGGTCGATGATGGAGCTTTCCGTCTATTTCGGACTGGACAGGCCGAGGTTTCTCTCTTCGGACACGCTCCCGATTCCAGGCGCAAGCAGCGAGAGGGTCTGCGATATAGTCGACTATCTTGGCGGAAACATCTACGTCACAGGGCACGGTGCACGGAAATATCTCAATCATGAACTTTTCGAGGAGAGAGGCATCTCAGTCGAATACATGCATTATCAGCGCACGCCCTATCCGCAATTGCACGGCGACTTCACACCTTACGTCACCGCTTTGGATCTCGTGGCCAATCGTGGCCCGCAGGGCGTCACCGTGATTCAGTCAGGAACAGTCGGTTGGAAGGAATTTATGCAATGAAAACAGAAAATCTCGATGCTGTTGCAACCGAGTATCGCCCGGATGCCGCAACGGCGATCGAAAACGATCTTATCCTCAACTGGTATCCCGAACGCATCATCCGGCGGTTCGGTTCGGTCGGCTCCATCCTCGAGCTAGGGATCGGCCATGGTTTTACACCCGGCCTTTTCAACGCGGCCTGCGATCGCCACGTCATCATCGAAGGGTCGCAGTTCGTCATTGATCAGTTCAAGGCGAAAAGCCCGGATTTTGCCGGCGAAGTCGTTTTTTCCTATTTCGAAGAGTTTGAAACAGAAGAGCGGTTTGACGTCATCATCATGGGGTTCATTCTCGAGCACGTGGATGATCCGGGCATGCTTTTGGAGCGCTTCAAGAGGTTTCTGAAGCCGGGCGGACGCATCTTCGTGGCCGTTCCGAACGCCAAATCAATGAACCGGCGGCTCGGCGTCGAGCTTGGCAAGATCGACGACATCTACAGTCTGAATGCCAATGATCATGCTTTCGGCCATAAAAGGCAATATTGCCGGGATACGCTCAAGCATGAAGTGCAGAGCCGCGGCTACTCCGTCAGCTTAGAGGAAGGCATCTACCTTAAACCCTTGCCACTTGGCGTCCTGAAGACACTCCCCGATTTCCAGGAAAATCTCGATGCTATGCTGCGCGTTGGGATCGATTTCCCTGATCTCTGTGTGGCGCTTCTGATGGAAGCCCGGCCTCAATGAACATGATCAGCCAGGTCGGGATATGCCAAACAGCGCAGTGAAAAAGCCCGGCGACACGATCGCCGTCGTGGTGACAGCGGTCGGTGCGCTGATCGGACAGGGGATCATTCGCTCACTGCGTTTGTCGGGGCTTCCGATGCGAATCATCGGTGTGGACCGCGATCCCCACGGTATCGGGCCTTATTGGTGCGACGTGTTCTTTGCCAAGCCAGTAGCTGATGAGAGCTCAGACACATATCTCGACTTCTGGAAAACTCTGCTGGCAGATGAAGGCGTCGATCTTGTCCTGCCCGGGCTGGAACTCGATGTCCTGTTCTTCAGCCGAAACCGGGCAGCATTTGCGAATATGAATGCCCGCATCGTGCTTAACGACCCCGACGTTATCGAACTGGCGCAGGACAAGTGGGATTTCGGACTGGAACTGCAGCGGCTCGGACTATCCGTCATTCCGGCATTGCTCGGCGCTGGCTGGGCAGAATGTGTCCGGGATCTCGGCCTGCCGCTCCTCCTCAAACCTCGACAGGGCAACGGTTCGCGCGGTATCGCGCTTCTGCGCGACGAGGACGACTTTAACTACTGGAGCGGCAAGAGCAGGGACGCATTCCTGATCCAGAAATTCATCGGGAGTGATGAGCAGGAATTTACCGTCGGTGCTTTCGGATTTGGCGACGGCACGGCGCTGATGCCGATCATCTTTAAGCGAAAGCTGTCGGTTGCCGGCAATACCCAGTATGCCGAGGTTGTCGATCACCCTGTCCTTGCTGAGGCAGTGACCCGGCTTGCAGCAATCTTCAAACCGGTCGGGCCGACGAACTACCAGTTCCGCATGGACGGCGAGACGCCTTATCTTCTGGAGATCAATCCGCGTTTTTCCAGTAGCACGTCGCTGCGGGCAGCTTTCGGGTATAACGAGGCTGCCATGTCGGTTGAATATTATCTGTGGGGTAAGAGACCGCCGCTGCCCGAGATCCGCCTGGGACGTGGCTGGCGTTACTATGAAGATCTTGTGGTGACATGATCGCGATCATTTCGGACGTTCACGGTAATCTTCCAGCGCTGAAAGCGGTGCTGGAAAAGATAGATACACTTGGCTGCGAAACGGTCATCTCGCTTGGTGATGTCGTTGGATATTATGCTCAACCCGGCGAATGCGTTGACCTGCTGCGCGATCGAGGCGTCGTCAATATCCTCGGCAATCATGATCATTACATTGTCAGCGGCGAGGGCTGCCCGCGCTCGAAACTGGTCTCCGACATTACCGAGTACCAGCGCGGCATCATTTCGCCGGAGCAAATCGCTTGGCTCGCGCAGTCGCGTTCCTACATCATCGACGGGGCGATCTATTTCATCCACGGAGGCTGGCAGGACCCGGTCGATCAGTATCTTTATGCTATTGCCGAGACGGATATTCCCGTGGAGGCCGAGACGTTCTTTGCCGGGCATACCCATGTACAGGTTCTGCTCGACGTGAACGGCAAGACGTTCTGCAATCCTGGCGCCGTCGGGCAGCCGCGTGATGGTGATCCGCGCGCTGCGTTTGCGACGTTCGAGGATGGACATATAGAGTTGCGCCGGGTCGAGTACGACATCGATGAGACTGCATTCCACATGAAGGAAGCAGGGTTCGAGGCGAGATTCTACGAAAACCTTTACATCGGCGCACAGATCGGCGGCAGGATCGACAGGATTACGCTCGCCGTCTGATTGCGGCGGATGGCGAGGATCCTGGCCATTCCCCTTGCCCCAAATTTACGGTACAGGCATGCAAAGGCCTGCGTTCTGCACCAACAGAACGCAGGCCTTGAGCAATGAAGACTGCGTGTCAGGCGGCGTCGGGTAGACGGATGCAGTATCCGCCCGGAGACGATGCCAACACGAGCTTCCCGTTGATCACTGGATCGGCCTGGAAGCGGTCGTTTTCCTGGAGATAGTCGTTGACGGCAGTCAAAGGATCGTTGCCTCGGAACCAGGATTTCGAGCGTTTTTTCGGAGACTGTTCTTCTTCCACATGCCCAACGGCCGTATCGGCGACCACCAGATAGCAACCGGGCGTCACAAGGGGACCATAGGCGCGGCATTCGGCCAGCACGTGGTCGTAGGAATGGTCGCTGTCGAGAACCACCATGACCCTTGCACCGTCAGGGATGAGATCACGGACGGCCTGCAGGGTGCTGCCGTCGACGGAGCCGCCTTCGATAAGCGCGATACGGCTCGCCATCGGATGGGTCTCGATCGCGTCGCGGTTATGGGCGCGGATGTCGATATCGACGCCGATCACCTTGCCCTTGTCATTGCCGGTCATCGCCAGCAGAGAGGCCATGAAGATCATCGAGCCGCCGCGCGCGACGCCGGTTTCGATGATGATGTCGGGCCGGGTGTTCCAGATGATCTCCTGCGTCGCCATGATATCGGCCGGCAGCTGGATAATCGGTACGCCCATCCAGCTCCAGAGATAGGAGTAATCGTAGGTATCCAGCGCAATCATCGTATCGAGCGACTGCTTGAAGAGTTGCGTATCCTTGCCAAGCGCCAGGCACATCTCCTGCTTGTGCGCTTCAAATTCCTGGCGATCGTCTTTGGTTGTCATGGAATGCGGTACCTTTGTCATTCAAGACGGCTGTCTGGGGCCGTGTGGCCGGCGGCGGGTGATGCGCCGATGTTTCAAGCGGATTTCGCCAGGGGTGGTTCGCCGGCTGCCCGGCTGTGGATGAGGCTGACGATGACATCGGTTACTCGTCCGATCTCGCCTTCGGTCATGTCATGATAACTCGGTAGATTGATGGCCCGTTCCGGGATATCCCAGGCATGCTGGTTGCTGCGCTGCTCCTGAAACATTGGCAGGCTGGTCAGCGGATGGAAGAACACGCGCGCGTCGATATTGGCGGCGCTGAAAGCCTGCTGTAGCATTTCGCGGGTGATACAGATGTCGCGGTCGAAGACGGCGGTGGGCATCCAGGCACCGTTGATGGTGCCGGTGTTTTCAGGGTTGAGGCTGATGCCCTGAAAGGCATTCAATTTTTCGGCATAACTGGCCAAAATCTCGCGCTTGCGGGCGATCAGGCCATCGACGCGTTCAAGCTGAGCACAGCCGAGTGCCGCCTGGATGTTCGACATCTTGTACTTGAAGCCTATATCATCCGGCCAGAACTGCTTTTTCTGGTAGCGGGCGCGGCCGTGATTGCTGAGCGTCAGTACCTTTTCGAACAGGGCGTCGTCGCTGGTGACGAACATGCCGCCTTCACCCGTCGTCAGTGTCTTGGTGCCGTGGAAGGAGAAGGTTCCGAACGTACCCATCGATCCGGCGCGGCGGCCGTGCCATTCGGAACCGATCGCTTCGGCCGCATCTTCGATGACCGGAATACCGTGACGGTGGCCGATATCGAGAAGCCGGTCCATGTCACAAAGATTGCCGTAGATATGGGTGGCGATGATCGCTTTGGTCTTTGGCGTGATGTGGCGCTCGACTTCGGTCGGGTCGATGCACCAGCTGTCAGGGAGGATATCGACGAAGACCGGCGTGGCGCCGAGATGGACGATCGGGGCCGCCGTGGCAATCCAGTTGGTATCGGCGAGAATTACCTCGGCGCCTTGCCCGATGCCAAGGGCTGCCAGGCCCATGTGCATCGCGCCGGTGCAGCTCGATGTGGCGATCGCATGGCTGACGCCAAGGTGTTGGCGAAAACCGTCCTCGAAACGAATGATGTAGTCGTAGCAGCGGTCCCCCCAACCATTGGTGGCGGCGTCGGCGGCGTAGGCAACTTCTAGCTCGGTAATCGAGGGCCTGGTATAGGAGATTCTCGACACGGTCGGGTTCATGCGGCCTTGGTGTCCTTGCTGTAAAGGGCGCCTCCACAGATCAGCTCGACCGGCGCCATCATCAGTCTGACTGTCGTATAGAATTCCGTGGCGTCGCGTGCGCCAGCAACGAAACGATCGATCAGCAGTACACCGTCATGCAAGCCACGCCGGTGATCCTTTTGCCGTACCTCGTGGAATTCGGGACGGAAAAACGGCGCGAGATGGCCGCCCTCGAACTCTTTCAGCGCAGCGAAATAGGCGTTGCCCTTGTTCTTGTAGGCCTCGCGGCTGGTTTCCATCATGCAGTCGATCATCAGCGCACGCACAAAGGCTTCGCCGCCGCCGGACCAAGGCGTATCAAGCTCGCGCAGTACATGAAACTGCACCTCCGCCACTGCTCCGGCGATACCTAGGCCGGAATGGAAGGGGAAATTCCAGGGATGAAGCGGCGGCTCAGCGCTAAATGGGACGAGGTTGATGGCCGACATCGGTCTGGCGCAGAAGGCCAGTTCATTGGCAAACAAAAGAACCTTGGCCGCCCATTCATATTGCGGTACCGGCGTCGACCAGTCCTGCAGCTCCGGTAATTGCAACAGTGCATCCAGAAGCGACCTGCGGATCGCCGCATGATAGAGGCCGAACGGCATTTTCGGGCTGTTGAGGCTGTTTTCCCAGTAGAAAAAAGCCTTCAGCATGATGGTCTTGTCGAGTTTTTCGATGTGGTAGCTGGCCGGAATGGCGACCGAGCTCGCGTTGCCGGGCTCAGCATGGCGATCGATCTGAAAGGCATTCCATGCGAGCGCATCGACATTGGGCGACGTCGTTTCAAGGAAGGCGACCATGGTTGCGAGGTCGCTTTCGATGACGTCGCCAGGATTGACCAATGTCACCCAATCGCCTTTGGTGGCCGAGACGGCGTGGCGCCAGAGATGCTGGCGGGTTGAGCCTGCGGCGACATCGGCAATCACGATCGGCGCACTGTCGGCGGCAAGTTCGGCAATGGCGCCTGGGAGCGCGACATCTGCCGGTTTTGCGATAACGATCTCGAAATTCTCGCTGGGTTTTTCCAGCAGCAGCGTCACCAGCGGCAGCACATCCTGCGTGGCGGTTTCCACGGGAATGCAGATCGAGAGTTTGGTCATGGCTTGCCTCGTGACGTCAGCGGTCCTTGCCGGACCATCACTGCCGTGACCAATCCGGAAAATGGTCACATCAGCAGACAAGTACCTTCTGCGAAGAGGAGGGTGCGGTCCTGTCTCTCGGCGGAAGCCATTGCCTGCTGACGTGTGGTTTAGGGATAACGCAGGAAACTTGAGCGAAGCTTTGCATGGAGAGGCAGGATGCACGGCGCGTTATGCGCCGAGCGAGAGTTTGATGGCAAAGCCGATGATGGTGACGGTCAGAACGCCCAGAAACCACAGGCCGACGAACCACAGGAGCTTTTTCGAAACGCTATTTTCGTCCGGCATCAGTGATAGCCCTCTTCCGGATCCATCTTGCCGCGGAACACCCAATAGGCATATCCGCTATAGATCAGGATGATCGGCACGAGGAAGGCCGCCCCCCACAACAGGAAGGCCAGGCTCGAGTCCGGCGCTGCCGCATCCCAGATGGTCACCGATGGCGGTACCATATAGGGATAGAAGCTGATCCCGATGCCGGCAAAGCCGAGCACGAAAAGCCCCAGTGCGGCCAGGAACGGCTGGACATCACGCTTGCCGCGAATTCCCATGAGCAGCAGCGCAAAGCAACCCAGCACCAGCACCGGCACAATGAAGCTGAAGATCGCAGTCGGCCATTTGAACCAGCGCTCCAGGTAGATCGGCTCGAGGAACGGCGTCCACAGGCTGACGATACCCATGGCGGCGACGGTGGCAAAGCATGTGCGCAACGCGATCCTGCGGGCTTTCTCGGCCAACTCGCCGGTGGTCTTCATCACCAGCCAGGTCGAGCCGAGAAGCGCGTAGCCAATCAGGATGGCAAAACCGGTGGCGATGGAAAACGGCGTCAGCCAATCCCACCAGGCGCCGGTATAGGCACGGTCGGCCACCGGGATACCCTGCACCAAGGCGCCGAGTGCCACGCCTTGCGCGAAGGCTGCAACCATCGACCCGCCGGCAAAGGCCCAGTTCCACAGGAACTCGCCGCGTTTGGTGCGCCAGCGATATTCGAAGGCGACACCGCGGAAGACGAGGCCCAGCACCATGGCGATGATCGGCGCGTAGAGAGCAGACAGGATGACGGAATAGGCCAGCGGAAACACCGCCATCAGCCCGCCGCCGCCGAGCACCAGCCAGGTCTCGTTGCCGTCCCAGACCGGGGCGACGGAATTCATCATCACGTCACGGTCGCGTTTTTCCGGAAAGAACGGGAAGAGGATGCCGATACCGAGGTCGAAGCCGTCGAGGATGACGTAGGCGAGCACCGCAAAGGCGATGATGGCAGCCCAGATGAAGGGAAGATCAATGGCCATGATGTGTGCTCCCATGGGTATGTCCGGTCGCGGGTCCTGGCATGATGCCCGAGGTCCTGATCGGCCCGTCGTCAAGATCGGGCATTGGATCGCGTGGCAGGCGCTTCATCAGCCGCAGGATATAGAAGGTGCCGGAGCCGAAGACGAAGAAATAGACGACGATGAAGGCGATCAGCGAGGCGGCGACGGCAGGCGCTGCGACCGGCGAGATCGAGTCCGCCGTCAGGAGCTGGCCATAGATCGTATAGGGCTGGCGGCCAACCTCGGTGGTGATCCAGCCGGCGAGCACGGCGACAAAACCGGCAGGCCCCATCAGGACGGCCGCCCGATGCAGCCAGTCGGCGCTGTCGAGCGTACCTCTGAACCGACACCACAGGCTCCACAGCCCGATGCCGAGCATGGCGAAACCGATGCCGACCATGACGCGGAAGGACCAGAAGACGACAGCGACCGGCGGCTCGAGATTGTCCGGGATAGTATCGAGACCGGCAAGCGGCGCGTTGAGGTCATGCTTGAGGATGAGGCTCGAAAATTTCGGGATCTCGATCGCGTAATCGATGCGCTTCTCCGCCGTGTTCGGGATACCGAACAGGATCAGCGGCGCGCCGTTGGGATGGCTGTCGAAATGCCCTTCCATCGCCATGACCTTGACCGGCTGGTGTTCCAGCGTGTTGAGGCCGTGGAAGTCGCCGGCCATGATCTGGATCGGTGCGACGATGGTCGCCATCCACATGGCCATCGAGAACATGGTGCGCGAGCGGCGCGGCGCGGTGTTCTTCAGGAGGTGCCAAGCGCCGACGCCGCCGACGACGAAGGCGGTGGTGAGGTAGGCGGCCAGCACCATGTGCACGAGCCGGTAGGGGAAGGATGGGTTGAAGACCACTTTCCACCAGTCGAGCGGAATGAACTGCCCCGCCTCGTTCATGCCGAAACCGGCTGGCGTCTGCATCCAGGAATTGACGGCAAGGATCCAGGTGGCCGAGATCAGCGTGCCGAAGGCGACCATGAAGGTGGCGAGGAAATGCAGCTTCGGTCCGACCCGGTGCAGGCCGAACAGCATGACGCCGAGGAAGCCAGCTTCGAGGAAGAACGCGGTCAGTACCTCATAACCCATCAACGGCCCGATGATCGGCCCGGCCTTGTCCGAAAAGACGCTCCAGTTGGTCCCGAACTGGTAGGACATGACGATACCCGAAACAACACCCATGCCGAAGGCGACGGCGAAGATCGTCTTCCAGAAGTTGAACAGGTCCATGTAGACCTGATCCTTTTTCCACAGCCACAGCGCCTCGAGCACGCAGAGGAAACTCGCAAGGCCGATGGAGAAGGCTGGGAAGATGATGTGAAACGACACCGTAAAGGCAAACTGGATACGGGCGAGCAATGTCGCGTCAAAACTCTCGAACACGGTACAATCCTTTCGAGGGTCTGGCCGCCGTCTCTTGGCCTGTCCGTTCGCCACGGTTTGTCCCCGGCCGTGGCGGATGAGCATGGCGCCGAACCCTTGCGATCATAGTCTGGCTCAATGCCGCAAAAAATCAATGACATCGTTGCAACCATGATGTCACACTGCGACAATCGCCCACCTGCGGCATAGTTGCATCGGCCAGATTCAGGCCGCAGATTCTTCATCCGTTGTCGGGGAGCTTGAGGGTGGTCGTCCTGAAATGCGACATCCGTAAAATTTTAACAGTCGTTTTAAGCGGCCTGAAAATCCTGGCGGCTATGGTCGGTGTATCGAAGAACGAAGCCTGCCGAACGGTCCCGTTGCACGATGCCAACTGTGTCTTTGCCGGGTTTCGATCCTGATGGCCTGCACCACCCGTCAAATCTTTGCGGTCGCGTGCAGGCCCGATCTTTCGACTGATCGTTTTTGGCGATCGACTGCTTACACTGTCCCGACTTGCCGCAGGAATGTCCCTTCCTGCGGCTTTTTCTTTTGGACCGGTTAGGGCCGGGCGAGATAGGCTTCCGCCAGCTCGGTCCAGAAGGCGGCGCCGATCGGAAGGAGATCGTCGTTGAAATTGTAGCCGGGGTGATGCAGCGATTTTTCAGTTCCGGTGACGCTGGAGCCGAGGAAAAAATAGGTGCCCGGCCGGTCCTTGATCATATAGGCGAAGTCTTCGCTGCCCATGAAGGCCCGTTCGAGATCGACAACCTTGTCTGCTCCGGCAAAGCGTATGGCGAGATCGCGGACGAAATCGGTTTCAGCCTTGTGGTTGATCGTGGCATCGTAGCTGCGGTTGTAGTCGACCGTTGCCGTCATCCCATAGCTTGCCGCCTGATTTTCGGCGATCAGCCGGATGCGGCGTTCCAGTTCGTCGCGCACCTTCGGATCGAACGAGCGGATACCGACGACGATTTCGGCTCGTTCCGGAATGATGTTGCTGGCCGAGCCGCTGTGGAACGACCCGACGGTGATAACGGTCGGGTCCATCGGGTGGATGTTGCGCGACACGATCGATTGCAGCGCCATGACGATCGATGCGCCGCAGACGATCGGATCGGCGGTTTCCTGCGGTTCGGCACCGTGTCCGCCAAGGCCGTGAACGGTGATCTTCGCTTCATCGACGGCAGCCATGATCGGGCCTTCCCGCAAAGCGAACTGGCCGAAGGGCAGGCCGGGCTCGTTGTGGAGCGCAAAGACGGCGTCACAGGGGAATTTGTCGAACAGGCCTTCGTCGATCATGATCTTGGCGCCGCCGAAATTCTCTTCCGCCGGTTGGAAGATGAGGTGCACGGTGCCGTCGAAATTCTTGCGCTCGGCGATGGCGCGGGCAGCGCCCAGCAGCATGGTCGTGTGGCCGTCATGGCCGCAGGCATGCATCAGGCCGGGTGTCTTCGACGCGTAGTCGAGCCCGGTTTCCTCAAGGATCGGCAGCGCGTCCATGTCAGCGCGAATACCGATCGAACGGTTGCTGGTGCCGTTCTTCAGCGTTGCCACAAGGCCAGTCTTTGCGAGGCCCCGCGTCACGGTATAGCCAAGGCCTTCAAGGCACGTAGCGACGAAATTGGAGGTGCGGACCTCCTCGAGCCCCAGTTCGGGATGGGCATGCAGATCGTGGCGGATGGCCACCAGTTCCGGCATCGCGTTGGTCAGGTTCACATTCAAGGTCATGTCAGGCACCACGGGTTGGTATGCGATTTTCAAGATAACGGAAGGCGAAGACAAGAATGCCCGTCAGGCACATGTAGATCAATGCCAGCAGCAGAAGCGGTTCGTAGGTGATATAAGTATCCTGCCGCACCTTGGAAATGACGGCATAGACGTCGATGACGGTGATGGTCGCAACCAGCGGCGTTGCCTTCAACTGTAGCACCGTTTCACCGTTGAGTGTCGGCAGCGCCCGGTGGATGGCGCGCGGTAGCCAGATGCGGCGAAACAGTGTCCAGCGGCTCATGCCATAGGCGCGCGCCGCCTCGATTTCGCCCGCGGGAACCCCGGCAAAGGCACCGCGCATGACTTCACCTTCATAAGCCGCAAACGAGATCGTCAGTGCCGCGACACCGTAGGGCCAGGATTCGCGCAGGTATGGCCACAGGAACGACTGGCGGATCGCCGGAAACTGCGGAAACAGCGAACCAAGCCCGTAGTACAGAAGCCAGAGCTGCAGCAACAGCGGCGTGCCGCGAATGATCGTGCAGAAACCCTTCGCCAGTGCCTTCAGCGGCCAGGGGCCGGTGACCTGCACAAGGCCGAGCGGGACGGCGAGAAGAAAGCCGAGGATCGCCGTGCTGAACAGCATGGCAAGCGTCACCAGAATTCCGTTGGCGAGCCGCGGCAGATATTGCGGGATCCAGTCCCAGCGCATGAACCAGACGATACAGAAGACCAACCCGGCCGCGATAGCGAGCAGGACGATGCGATGCGGCTTGAAGAAGCTGTCTGCCGCCGGCAGGTCTTCCGGCGTGATCGCCATGGCATGGGTGGTGACGTCGGTGGTGGGCGTCTCGGTCATGACTGCTCCACGAAGCCGCGCCGTGCCCGGCGCTCGATGATCTTGATGAAGAAGTCGGAGACAAGCGTCAGGATCAGGTAGAGCACACCGGCCGCGCAGAAGAACAGCAGATAGGCCTTGGTCGACCCGGCCGCCTGACGGGTGACCAGCGTCAGTTCGGAGAAACCGACGACGGCAAGAAGAGCCGTATCCTTGGTGGCGATCAGCCAGAGGTTGGAAAGCCCTGGAATGGCGTAGGGCAGCATGGCAGGCAGGGTCACCCGCGTCATCACCTTGGTGGGTGACATGCCGTAGGCGCGCGCCGCCTCGATCTGGCCTGCTGGCACGGCCTTGATCGCGCCGCGCAACACCTCGGTCGTATAGGCGCCTTGCACCACACCGATGACGAAAATGCCGGCGACCAGCCCGCTGATATCGACCTCACCGATTCCGACGAGGCTCAACACATAATTGAGGGCGTCGGTGCCTGCGTAATAGAGAAGCAAGATCAGCACCAGTTCCGGCACGGCGCGCACGATCGTCGTGTAACATTCCATCAGGTCGCGGGTGATCGGGCCGCCATAAAGCTTGCCGCATGCACCGCCGATGCCGAGCAGCAGCCCGAACGCGTATCCGCCGATGGCGATCTGGATGGAATTCAGTAGGCCGCGCAACAGCACGCCACCCCAGCCGGGCGGTTCCAGTGCCAGAAGGCTCCAGTTTATGAAGGATACAGGATCGGCCATGAAACTTGGTCTTTGCCTCGGTGGTTGCCCCTCACCCTAACCCTCTCCCCGCAGGCGGGGAGAGGGGATGACGGAGTTTGCCGCAAGTTCCTTCTCCCCGTACAAACGGGGAGAAGGTGGCCGATAGGCCGGATGAGGGGCGTTGAGCCGCTCTGTCGGCCGCATCACTGCCCGTAAACGTCGAAGTCGAAATACTTCTTGGAGAACGTGTCGTAGGTGCCGTTGGCGCGGATTGCCTTGATGGCGGCGTTCAGCTTGGCCTTCAGCTCGTCCTCACCCTTGCGGATGCCGATGCCGACACCGGCACCGAGAATGGCCGGATCATCCTTGACCATGCCCTTCAGGTCGCAGCATTCCTTGCCCTGATCGCTTTTCAGGAATGCGCCGAGCGCGATGCTGTCGGCCTGGACGGCGTCGAGACGGCCGGCGGCGAGGTCGTTGTTGGCTTCGTCCTGCGTCTGATATTCCTTCACGGTCGCGCCGTTTTCACCGAAATACTTGTTGGCATAGACCTGGTGGATGGTCGAAACCTGAACGCCGATCGTCTTGCCTTTCAGACCTTCAGGTGTGGCTTCGAAGCTCTCGCTCTTCGGGCCGATGACGCCGGTCGGAGTGTTGTAGTACTTGTCGGAGAAATCGATGGTCTTCAGGCGTTCCTCGGTGATCGACATCGAACCGATGATCATGTCGATCTTCTTCGAGGTCAGCGCCGGAATGATGCCATCCCAGGCGACCGGCGTGATCACGCATTCAAGCTTGGCTTCCGCGCAGATGGCCTTCTCGAATTCAACTTCCCAGCCTTCCCAGTTGCCCGAGGCATCCGGCGAGGTGAAGGGCGGGTAGGGCTCGGCCGCGAAGCCGACCTTGAGGGGTTCGGCGGCGACGGCGCCGGCGGCAACAATGCCCAGGGCGAGCGACAAGGCGATGGTTTTGAGCGTCTTTTTCATGCTGTTCCCTTTTTTGGTTTTCGTGGTTTCAGTGGATGGAGCTGATGAATTTCTTCAGGCGTTCGGACCTCGGATTTCCAAAGATTTCGTCCGGCGTTCCCTGTTCGTCGATGACGCCATCGGCGAGGAAGACGATGTGGTTGGCAACGTTGCGGGCAAACTTCATCTCGTGGGTGACCAGGATCATCGTGCGCTTTTCCTTGGCAAGATCACCGATGACCGTCAGCACCTCACCAACGAGCTGCGGATCAAGCGCTGAAGTCGGCTCGTCGAACAGCATAACCAGCGGCTGGATCGCCAAGGCCCGGGCGATCGCCGCCCGCTGCTGCTGGCCGCCGGAAAGGAAGGCCGGATAGGCATCGCGTTTCTCGAACAGGCCGACGCGCCGCAAAAGCGCTTCGCCGGTGGCCGTGGCCTCGTCCTTGGATTTGCCGAGCACATGGATCGGAACTTCGATGACGTTCTGGAGGATGGTCATGTGCTGCCAGAGATTGAAACTCTGGAACACCATGCCGAGCTGGGTGCGCAGGCGCTGCACCTGTTTGCGGTCCGCGGGCATCAGGCCGCCGTGACCGTCTTTCTTCATGGCGATGGTTTCGCCATGCACCGTGACCGAACCGGATGTCGGCAGTTCCAGCATGTTGATACAGCGCAGGAAGGTCGATTTGCCCGAACCGCTGCCGCCGATGATGGCGATGACGTCGCCTTCATTTGCAGTCAGTGAAACGCCCTTGAGCACTTCGAGCGGCCCGAAACGTTTGTGGAGGTTTGTGACCGCAATCGCCTGGGCTGGTTTCGTCATGAAAAGTCTGTCCTGTCGAGACAGGTCGCCAAATCTGAACGCATGAAAACAGTTCCCCTGTTTAGTCTGTCGTGCGGCATTTTTGCCTGTCACGCTGTTCCATGAAGCGCATCGTGGCACTTGTGCAGAAATTATTCAACCGTATAATAATTTCGACGCTGCTTTTTTGGCAGCCCCGCCAGATGAATGATTTTCCAACAGGAGTAGACGATGACGGCTTATGGTTCGCAGGAAATGTCGGCCAATCTGACACGCGTGCTGATGCGCCGGCCAGGCGCCAGCCTTGCCGCTGCCGATCCTGCGAAATGGCACTATGGCCCCACCTTTAACGGCGAGAAGGCCGTGCACCAGTATACGGAATTTGCGCGGCTGGTGGAAAAGTCCGGTGCAGAAATCCTCTGGCTGGAGGACAAGGGCGATGGTCTCGCCGATGCCATGTTCACACATGATCCGTCGCTGATGTCCGATCATGGCGCTATCCTCCTGCGCATGGGAAAGCCGCTGCGCGAAAAGGAAACAGCGCTGCACGAAGCGGCCTACAAGGCGGCCGGCATCCCGATCCTCGGCCGCATCGTTTCACCGGGAACCGTGGAGGGCGGCGACTGCATCTGGCTCGATGCCGAAACGCTTGTTGTCGGCCGCGGCGTACGCACCAACGAGGAGGGCATCTCCCAGCTGACGGAAATGCTCGCTCCGCACGGCATCACCGTGCTGGGTTACGACCTGCCGCTCTGGCATGGCGAGGAAGCCTGCCTGCACCTGATGTCGGTGATGAGCCCGCTGTCGCGCGATCTGGCGCTGGTGTTCGCGCCGCTGTTGCCGGCGTCGTTCTACCAACTCCTGAAAGAATGGGGCATCACCCTGATCGAGGCGCCGGCCGACGAGTTTCATGCCAGCAACGGTTTGAGCCTCAACGTGCTGCCGGTCCGGCCGAACGAAGTCATCATGGTCGCCGGTTTCCCCAAGACCAAGGCGGCGATGGAAGCGGCGGGCTGCAAGGTCGAGACCTTCGAGGCTGACGCGCTGTGTATCGCCTGCGAAGGCGGCCCGACCTGCCTGACCCGGCCGGTCCTGCGGCGAGCCGCATGAGCCGCCGGACGTTCCATCGCGCACCGGAGGGAGAGCGGCGGCAGGAGTTGATCGAGGCAACCCTCGATACGATTGCCGAGCTTGGCCTGCGCGGTGCGACCGTCCGCCAGATCGCCATCCGGGCCGGCGTCACCGCCGGTCTCGTACGGCATTATTTCGCGTCCAAGGACCAGATGGTGGAGGAGGCCTATCGCTCGGTGCTCGCCACATTTGCGGCCAAGGCATCCGATGTTTCGGGCGATCCGGGAACACGGCTGAAGCGTTTCATCACGCTCAACCTGACGGCGCCGGTTGCCAATGACCGCAGCCTGTCGCTCTGGGCGTCGTTCATCAGCCAGGTCCGGCTGGATCCGGAGCTTGCCGCCATCCACCGCGAAGGCTATCTCGGTTTCCGCAATGATTTGCAGGGCTTGATCGGCGATTTCCTGAAGGCGAAAGGTCGGCCGTCGGAGGAGGCAGATTGCCGCCGCCATGCGATTGCCATCAATGGCATGATAGACGGGTTGTGGCTGGAAGCCTGCCTTGCCGGCGAGCTTTTCGAAGAGGCCGAGCTTGTGGCAATCGCATTGTCGTCGAGCGAGGCCCTGTTGGGATTGCCGTTTGGCAGGGATGCCGCAATATTTTGACTGAGGGCAGGAGGCTCCTATGCGCTATTCATCGATCACCGACCGTCTGGCCGATCTCGGATCGGAAAAATGGGCGCTGCACATCCGCGCACGGCAGATGCAGGCAAGCGGCACGGAGGTCATCCAGCTGACGATTGGTGAACCCGACATGCCGCCGGATGCCTCGTTGCTGGCTGAAGCACAGCGGGCGATGAATGCTGGACGTTACCGCTATTCCAATGGTCGTGGAGAGCCCTCGGTGGTCAATGCGCTGACCGCCCGCTACGGCAAGCGCCGCGCGGATGTGACGGCGGAAAACGTGCTTTGCTTCCCGGGCACGCAGACCGCGTTGTTTGCGGTCATGCTCGGCCTGGTCGAGGCGGGTGACGGTGTGCTGGTCGGCGATCCGCTCTATGCCACCTATGACGGGGTCATCCAGTCGACCGGCGCTCATCGCGTCACCGTGCCATTGAAGCCCGAGCATGGCTTTCACATGCAGGCCGCCGACCTTGAAAAGGCGATCACCTCGAAATGCCGGGTGTTGCTGCTCAACACGCCGCACAATCCGACTGGTGCCGTGCTGACCGCGGATGAGATCAAGGCGATCGGCGATATCTGCCGCAAGCATGATCTCTGGATCGTCTGCGACGAGGTCTATGAGGAGCTGATCTTCAACGGCCCGTTCGCCTCACCCTTTGACGATCCGGACCTTGCCGAACGCACCATCGTCGTATCGTCGATTTCCAAGTCGCACGCCGCGCCCGGTTTCCGCAGCGGCTGGGCGATCGGCCCCGTTGAATTCGCCAGCCGTTTGCTCCCGGTATCCGAAACCATGCTTTTCGGCGTTCAGCCCTTCATCGCCGACATGACGGCCTATGCGCTGACCCATGAAATCGGCACGTCCGCTGCTATGCGCGCGTCCTACAAGACGCGGGCGGACCTGATCGTCGAGGGGCTGTCGAATGTGCCCGGTATCGTGCCGCTGCCGCCGGAAGCCGGTATGTTCACCCTGATCGACGTGGCAGGCACTGGCCTGACGGGTGAAGCCTTTGCCTGGATGCTTCTGGAGCAGGAGCATGTCGCAGTGATGCCGGGTGCTTCGTTCGGCAATGAGGCGACCTCATTCGTGCGCGTTAGCTTGACGGTGCCGGATACCGTCATTCAGGAAGCCTGCCAGCGCATCACCAAGCTGGCGATCCGGCTGCAGATGCCTAAGGAGCGCCGGGCATGAGCGAGGCACTGAAAACCGTCGGTGAAGTGCTGGTCGATCTGCTTGAGGCCAATGGCGTCGAAGTCGTGTTCGGCATTCCGGGTGTGCATACGGTCGAGCTCTATCGCGGCCTTGCGGCTTCAAAAATCCGCCATGTGACGCCGCGCCACGAACAGGGCGCTGGCTTCATGGCCGATGGTTACGCCCGGGTCAGCGGCAAGCCAGGTGTGGCGCTGGTCATCACCGGGCCGGGACTGACGAATACCATCACAGCGATGGCGCAGGCGCGGCAGGACTCGATCCCGATGCTGGTGATATCAGGCGTCAACCGCCGCGATTCCCTCGGCCATGGCCGTGGACTGCTGCATGAACTGCCTGACCAGCACGGCATGATCAAGACGCTGGCGCTCTATTCGCAGACCTTGCTCAACCCCGCTGATCTTGGTCCCGTGGTCGAGCGCGCCTTTGCCATCCTCACCTCCGGTAGGCCGGGGCCGGTGCATATCGAAATCCCGACCGACGTGATGACGGCGCGCATCAGCACGCCGCCACTCCGCAAAGCGGCGGCGACCCGTCCGCGAGCTGATGCTGAAACACTGCAGAAAGCCGCCATTTTCTGTGGCGATGCGCAACGCCCGGTCATTCTCTGTGGCGGCGGCGCAATCACGGCCGAAGCTGAAATTCGAGAGCTGGCTGAGCGCATCGGCGCGCCTGTTGTCATGACCGTCAATGCGCGTGGCATGCTCGCTGGTCATCCGCTCCGGGTTCCGGCAAGCCCCAGCCTTAAGGCCGTCCGCTCGCTGATTTCCGATGCCGACCTGGTGATCGCACTCGGAACCGAGATGGGACAGACCGACTACGATATGTATGCGGATGGCGGCTTCCCGATCCTCGGAAATCTGATCCGCACCGATATCGACGCAGCACAGCTCGCGCGCGGGCCACATGCAGCGCTTTCCATTTTGTCGGGCGCCAAGGCGGCGATATCCGGCATCCTTGTATTCCTTACCGCAAAACCCGCGGCACGGGCTGCAGAGCGTGCAGCGGCAACCCGCAAGGCAGCGATGGCCGAGCTGACCGCAAAGATGCGGGCGGAAATTGCCGTGATCGACACTATCTATCAAGCCTTGCCGGATGCGGTGATCGTTGGGGATAGCACTCAGGCCGTTTACGCCGGCAATCTCTATTGCGACGCGCCGCGGGCAAAGAGCTGGTTCAACTCAGCAACCGGTTTCGGTGCGCTGGGTTATGCGCCACCAGCAGCTGTCGGTGCGGCTGTGGCTGATCCGGAAAGCCCGGTCATCTGCCTTGTCGGCGATGGGGGAATCCAGTTCTCGCTGGCCGAACTTGGGTCGGCGGCAGATATCAACGCAAATGTGATCTTCACCGTCTGGAACAATGACGGATACCAGGAGATCGAGAGCTTCATGGTTGAATCCGGGATCACGCCGGAAGGCGTAAAGCCATCCGCCCCGGATTTCCTGCTCGCCGCCAGCGCCTATGGCGTACCGGCGGTGCGGCTGTCGAAGGCGGGCGATCTGGGCGCGGCACTGATGGACGCACGCAAACGCGGCGGTCCTTCGCTGATTGAAATCCACCAGACGCGAACCGCTGGGGTCACGGCCTGAGAGCGGCAGCCTCAAGGATGTTCAACGGACGTGACTGATGGTAAGATTTGACTTTGGCGCCGGGCGATGGTTTTTAGGCCCGCTTGAACGGTGAATCGGCGTGCAATTCGGCGACCTGCTGTGAAAATGGCACGCCAACGGGAAGGACAATGTCCTCGATGGGCATGAACGGCAACAGCATCGACAGGAGCCAGGCAGGCAAGCTTTTTGCCGTGCTGTGGATTCTGGCAGCTGCCATTGCCATGCAGTTCGTTGCTTCGGCGCAAGGTTTTTCGTCGCGGTTTGCCACGCAGCAAGGCGCCGGGAATTTCTCCATTCCGGAAAGCGGCACGTCCGATACCGCCCTTTCGCGTCACATCGTACGGGCTTTTCCCGTTGCAGATCTGCGCTTTACCGCTGACAGGGCCGATGGCAAAGCCTCGCCGGGTGGGCCGGGGCCATTGCTGCTTCCGGCACCGGTTTTGGTTGCTACTGTCCTTTACGGCAGCATGTCCCTTGCAGCTTTTTCGGAAGCTGTTCTCACCGCCGCGCCTGGCGGTATTGTTCGTGTACGTGGACCACCTGCGTCCAACGTCTGATAACTGTCCTTGCGGGCAGTCCTAGCGCGTCAGCGCAACATTTCCTTTACGCATCACATCCGCTGTCCTGGGCATTGCCTGAGGAACGCGGACTATAATGGAACCTCAACATGCGCACTTCGAAATGGGCCATTCTGGCCTATGTCGCGGTTACCCTTTTTGGGATACTCGCGGCGCTGCCCAACGTACTGCCGGCCTCGGTCCAGCAGCAATATGCTTCTTTCCTGCCGGTCAAGCCGGTTACGCTCGGCCTTGACCTGAAGGGCGGCTCCCATCTGGTTCTGGAGGTCGATGCGGCCGGCCTGCGGCAAGCGCGTCTTAACACGCTGCTCGACGATATCCGCGGTGCGCTTCGCACCGAACGGCTTCCAACATCCTCGGCTCGCATTGCCGGTGATTCCATCGCCGTCAAGATCCCCGATCAGGCCGATCGCGACAAGATCATGCCGAAGATCCAGGAACTTGCCGTTCCGGCGGGTACGCTCGGCTTCGGTACGGCAACCTCCGATATCGACGTCACGACGGCTGACGATACGATCACCATCAAGCTGACAGAGGCCGGTCTCAGCGAGCGTATGACGGCGGCTGTAGATCAGAGCCTTGAAATCATCCGCCGCCGCGTCGACCAAGTCGGCGTTGCCGAACCGCTGATCCAGCGTGTTGGTTCCGACCGTATTCTCGTCCAGTTGCCGGGCCTGCAGGACCCGACACGCTTGCGCCAGCTGCTTGGCTCGACCGCGCAGATGAGCTTCCATATGGTCGACACGTCGGTCGACCCGAACACCACGACACCGCCGCGCGGCGTTGACATCCTGCCGGGCACCAATGATGGCGCGAAATACGCTGTCGAAAGCCGGGTTGCGATTTCCGGCGAACGTCTCGCAGACGCCAAGGCCGGCTTTAACCAGCAGACCAACGAACCAATCGTTTCCTTCACGTTTGACAGCCAGGGTGCACGTCAGTTTGCCGAAATCACCCGCGATAATGTCGGCTTGCCTTTCGCCATCGTTCTCGACGGCAAGGTTCTGACAGCGCCGCGCATCAACGAACCGATCCCTGGCGGCCAGGGCCAGATCAGCGGTAACTTCACCGCACAGGAAGCAACTGTCCTTTCGGCACTGCTGCGCTCCGGCGCCCTGCCGGCCCCGTTGACCATCATCGAAGAACGCTCCGTCGGTCCAAATCTCGGTTCCGACTCCATCCGCATGGGTGTCTATACCGGTCTTGCCGGCTTTGCCGCCGTCGTCGTTATGATGCTGGTGCTCTACACATCCTGGGGTGTGATCGCCAATATCGGCCTCGTCCTGCACACCGTATTGACGATCGCCGTGCTCGGCATGCTGGGTTCGACGCTGACGCTTCCCGGTATTGCCGGTATCATTCTGGGTATCGGGATGGCCGTCGATGCCAATATTCTCATCAACGCCCGTATCCGTGAGGAGACGGCGGCTGGCGCGGGTGCGATGAAGGCCCTCGATGTCGGTTTCAACAAGGCATTTGCCACAATCGTTGACGGCAACGTGACGACGCTGGTTGGCACCATCCTGCTCTTCATGTTCGGCACTGGCCCGGTCCGCGGCTTCGCCATCACCATGATGATCGGTATCGTCATCTCGATGTTCACCTCGATCACCGTCGTACGCCTGATGATGTACCAGATGGTTGTGCGTCAGAAGCTAAAGAAGATCGAGATCCATTCGATCTTCGGCAAGGTTCCTGCGATCCCGACTTTCTCGTTCATGCGCGGCCGTTACGTTGCGATCGGCATGTCGGCGTTCCTGTCGACCAGCTCTGTCGTGCTGTTCTTCACGCCTGGCCTCAACTACGGCATCGACTTCGTCGGTGGTATTCAAGTCGAGGCAACCTCGCAGACGCAGCTCGACCTTGGCGCATTGCGGCCCAAGCTCGAGGAATTGAACATTGGTGAAGTGGCGCTGCAGGATTTCGATCAGGGCAAGTCGGTTCTGATCCGCGTCCAGCGTCAGCCGGGCGGTGAGGCGGAGCAGACGGTTGCTCTGAACGCCATCAAGGGTGCCGTCGCTGAGGCCATCCCGGGTGCTGCTTTCGAGCGTACCGAAGTGGTCGGGCCGACCATCAGTGCGGAATTGGCGCGTTCGGGCTTCCTCGCCGTCGGCCTCGCGATGGTGGCGATCCTGTTCTATATCTGGTGGCGCTTCGAGTGGCATTTCGCGGTGGGTGCAATCGTTACCCTTATCCTCGACATTACGAAGATGATCGGTTTCTTTGCGCTGACGCAGATCGACTTCAACCTGACGGCTATTGCGGCGGTGCTGACGCTGATTGGTTACTCGGTCAACGACAAGGTCGTCGTCTATGACCGTATGCGTGAGAACCTGCGTAAGTACAAGACGATGCCGTTTACCGACCTGATCGACCTGTCTATCAACCAGGTGGTGATGCGATGCATCTTTACCTCTGTCGCTATTCTCGCGTCGCTGTTGCCGATGGCGATCTGGGGTGGCGATCCGGTGAAGCCTTTCGCCTGGCCGATGGTGTTCGGCGTCGTCGTTGCGACAACTTCGTCGATCTATATCGGTGGCCCGATCCTTCTGTTCCTCAGCCGTTGGTGGAAGGACCGCGAGGCGACCCGCGCACCGGGAACCGAGCTCGCCAAGAGCTGATCGGTCTCTCAATGGAAAAAATCAAAAGGGCAGCTTCGGCTGCCCTTTTTTCGTCTCATGGAGAGCCTACATAATGGCGGTGAACGCGATTCGGATTTCTACGAAAACTAGATTTTCATTCTACGATGTCCCGGATCATGAACAAGCCTTGCTTCGTTTGGCTGGAATGACGAATGAAGTAGTATTATTTTTCGCAGGTAGACAAATTTAATTGACTAAATTTGTGGTCTACCATATTTTGTGGTTATTCGCTGATGGCAGGAGCCAGAGCGGAGACCTGTAACACGCCCGGGAGCATCCCGCCGGGCCTTTGCCGAAGGAGAGAGCCATGTCTGACAATGCCCGCATAGCCACTTTCCGCGGCAAACATTCCCATTGTCGCACAACGAAAGACCTTTGCATTCGCACCTTCTGGCGAATGTGAATTCTACGCAGTCTTTTCCTTGAATGTTGCACGATTTGAATGATCCGCGCCAAGGCGCGGCAGGAGCATTATCCCATGAGCAAGCAGGTTATAGAATTCGGCGGGGAAGCTGTCGGTGTCGTGGTTCCGGATGCGGGCCGGTTGAAGTTCGTCGCTGTCAAATACCATGTCTGGGATCTCGACTCACGGCATTTTCGTTCGGCCGACGAGGCGAGGGCAGCCGTTCGCCAGTTGATGGTTTCGCAGCGTTCTCCGCTGCCGGTATCGGCATCTTTGGTCACACCCGCCGCCTACGCGGCGGCGTGAGGCATAAATATTCCGCAGAAACCGCAGTTTGGCCATTTTTTCACTAAATCGGTATATTGGCACGGCTTCCCATGTGGTATGCCGGGTCATGTGATGGCAATCTGCAGACAGGCGCGGTTTCAGTGCCTGTTTGTTCAAAGAGCGAACTGCGATGCTGACCAAAAAGGGAAAATACGGATTGAAGGCGCTGGTCGATCTGGCGCGGCTTGATCCGGGCGAGACAGCCTTCATTACCGAGATCGCAAGCCGGAACAATATCCCGAAGAAGTTTCTCGATACTATTCTGTTGGAACTGCGAAACGCCGGCATCCTGCGCTCGAAAAAGGGGCCTGGTGGCGGTTATTCGCTGTCGCGGCCGGCATCCGAAATCCGCATCGGGCAGGTTGTGCGAACGCTGGACGGCCCACTGGCGCCGATCCGCTGTGCCAGCCGTACGGCTTACGAAGTTTGTGACGATTGCAACGATCCGGATACTTGTGAAGTTCGCCGGTCGATGACAACGGTGCGCGATGCCATCGCTGATATTCTCGATACGATGACGCTGGAAGCGTTTATCAGCAATCCGGGCCAGATGATCCTCGGGGAAGACGAAATCATAGCGCAGCGCGCAAGCTGATCCGCAGGTACCCTTCCACGCTTCCCAGGGTTGGTGGTTTTTCCTGTTTTGTCAATAACGAACGCAAATTGGCCGTTTTGGTTTGATCTGAGAGCGCTCTGGTTATAACCGGATGCCTCGTTGTGGTTTGGAGCGGTACTTATGGGTCTCAGGCAAGTCGATATGAACACTCCTCTGGAAGGTATTGTCATTGAATCGCTGAAGCGATCGATCGCGACGGCGGTTGACGGCATCAGCGCCTTTGCAACCCAGTTTTCCGCCGATCCGGCACTTTCGCGCAGTCTGGTTGATGCTGTTGAACTGATCGCAGGGGGCCGTGGCCGCGTGGTCGTTTCCGGGGTTGGCAAGAGTGGCCATATCGGCCGCAAGATCGCTGCAACCATGGCATCGACCGGGACATCCGCCTATTTCGTGCATCCGACAGAGGCCAGCCACGGCGACCTCGGCATGATCACGTCCGAGGATCTGCTTATCCTCTTGTCTTGGTCTGGCGAAACCGTCGAGCTTGGCAACATGCTGGCCTATGCCAAGCGTTTCAATGTTCCCGTCGTCTCGGTCACATCCAATGCCGAAAGCCTGCTGGCGCGCAACTCCAGCGTCGCCATCACGCTGCCGAAGGTGCAGGAAGCGTGTCCGCACGGACTGGCGCCAACCACTTCGGCGATGCTGCAGTTGGCCGTGGGCGACGCTCTGGCAATTGCTCTTCTTGAGCGGCGCGGGTTCTCCGCGCAGGACTTCAAGACATTCCACCCTGGTGGCAAGCTCGGTTCGCAGCTTCTTCTCGTTCAGGAGTTGGCGCATGATGGCGATGCGATCCCGCTGTTGCCGCTTGGCAGCGCGATGGGCGACGCGGTTATCCAGATGTCGTCGAAAGGTTTTGGGGTCGTTGGAATCACCGACGACACAGGTAAGCTCGTTGGCGTGATCACCGATGGTGACCTGCGCCGCCATATGTCACACGATCTGCTGCTTGAGACCGTTGATACGGTCATGTCACATAGTCCACGGGTTATCAAAGGTAGCTCGTTAGCAAGCGCTGCCATGGAAATCATGCAGGCACAGAAGGTAACCGTACTCTTCCTTGTGGACGATGCCGGGCTGCCGAGTGGAATACTCCATATCCACGATCTGTTGCGCGCTGGTGTCGCCTGAATTGAAGACGCAGGCTTGGTGAGCAGGGTTTCCAGCCGTTGGCTTTCGATGGTATTGATTCTGCTCCTTTGAAGAGATGGGTTCGGAAAATGGCCTTGCGAGCAGATGCCCTTGTCTGAGCAACACCAACCCGCGAATTTGCATTCTGAGCAACCGTTCGCTGGCGAGGTGCCTGCTGTGTCTCAACCGCCCAAGATGATTACGACCTATGCGTTTCATATCCACGGTTGGAAACAGGAGCTTTTCAAGCGCTATTTTCCCGATCGGGCATTTGTTTTCGTTCCGATGTATGCGCGTGAGTCCGATTTTGAGGGCTGGGCGGCTCGAATTCTTCGTGAGGCCGATCCTCAGATTTTCGTCTGGAGCTTGCGGGCGCCAAAGAGGCTCAAGTCCTTCGCGCTAGAGCATGATATCCCGGTCTTCTACATTGAAGACGGCTTCATCCGTTCGGTCGTGGCCAATGCCAGCCGCACCCCGCCTTTGTCCCTCGCACTTGACCAGGGTACGGCCTATTTCGATTGCCGCGAACCATCCGATCTGGAGCGGTTGCTTTGCTGCTATGATTTCGATGGCGCGCCGGAGCTTCTGGCGCGTGCATCGGCGGGCATCCGGTTCCTGCTCGACACCGGCGTCAGTAAATACAACAGCGGCGCCAGGGCCGATCTTGATCGCCTCTATGGTCCGAAATCTGGAAAGCGCGTCCTGGTGATTGGTCAGGTCGAGGACGACGCATCCATTCAATTTGGCTGCCTCTCCCCCGTGACGAACAACGATCTGGTGCGCTTGGCGGCCAGGGAGAACCCGGGCGCGCAGATTATCTACAAGCCGCATCCGGATATTCTCAACCGCGTTCGTCTTGCCCAATCCGATCCTCAGGATGTTCAGCATCTTTGCCAGATAATTAAGCAACCTCTCTCGCTAAGTCAGGCATTCGAAACAGTCGATCACGTCTATACAATCACCTCGCTCGCCGGCTTCGAGGCCCTGCTGCGAGGTTTGAAGGTGACCGTCTATGGCTGCCCGTTCTACGCTGGCTGGGGACTGACCGACGATCGCCAGCCAAATGATCGCCGCGGGCGCGCCCTTAGCATCGAAGCGTTGTTTGCCGGTGCCTACCTTCTCTATCCACGATACTTTGATCCTCAGAGCGGAAAGAGCCTCTCATTTGAGGAAACGGTGGAGGGGATATCTCGGTACTTCGCAACAAGAAGAGAGCCCGATCTGCCGCGGCACTCCCCTGGTCCCAAGTGGCGGGCGTGGGGCCCCTATGGCGTTCTTGGCTGGAGGCATTTGATAACACCGCTCTTGGCAATGATCGTCTCCAAAATTGGCAACAGTCATGACGCGGCGATATTCCGCCAGGATCCGATCCTGTTCTTCCGGGAGTTGTCCAATCCAAGGTTTCGGTTGATCGGCCGCATCATCTATCCGTTTGGATAGGTATCTCATCCGCGATATGAAGCCGGAACGGAGCGGGCTTCCTGAACCGCTTCAACGCAACGGGATGCCGGTCATGTTAATCGCATGTCGCTCTCGTGGAGGAGTCGCTGGATCATCTCAGTTTGGTTGAGCGTTCAATGGCCATGGGCTCGATGGTTTCGAAGCGTTCTCTCAAGTGCCAGACCCAGTATCATCACGACACAGGTCCAACCGAGCATGTAGTTCATCGATATCATATGCGTTGGGTATGTCGGGTAAAAAGCCGTACGGAACAAAGCCACAAAGTGCATGATCGGGTTGTAGGACAATATATTCTTAATCTGCGGTGGCATGTATTCCGGGATGTAAAATACCGCACTGAAGAAAATCTGAACGCGCGAAAACATGCCCCAAATGAATTTCCACAAAGGAAACAGGAAAATCAAAAACGAATTGATCAGGCCGATCCCGAAGGCAAAAAACGAAATCAGAACTATAAACTGAACGAGGGGTACCGGGTTGAAGGGTACTGCATAGCGCGACATGTCGAAGGCGGCGATCAGCGCGAAAAAGCCGATGAAAGCCAGCGTAAAGGACAAGAACTCCACAAATCCACGTGCAATTGCGTAATCGATGGCTTCAATAAACGGGATGCTAGTGACCGCTTTTGCCGACTCCAGCGCGGAAGATGTTCGTATACTTATGCTTCGGAAGAACAGAACGGGAAGAATGCCGGTGGTGATGAACAGCAGGAGGCTGTCTCCAATAAGGAGATGCCGTCCCAGAAACTTAAAAATGATAAAATGCGCGACGATGAAGACGACGGCCTCAAGCAGGTCGAACAACTGCGAGAAAGCGTGCTTGCTGTTACGCAGCCTGACCTCTCGGATCGTCAGCGCGCTGACAATCCGCATCTGCCGGGAAAGGCCGAGCGCGAGTGAATTCATGGATGCAATCCCAACTCAAGTCCACCCTGCTCAAGCATGGTCGCGGATGCTGTAATAGATCAGCGTCGATACTACCCAGATGCCGATGGCTGACAGGAACACAAGCAACGTATCGACAAAAACGCGGGGGTAAGACGCAATCTGCGCCAGGCTCGGCTGGACATAGGTTGCCAGATAGGTCTGGTTGTTGTTGGCGCGCATGCGCGCTTGTTCGTAATTCGTGAGAGACGATTCATACAGTTTCGTGGCGATTTCCACATCGGTCTGCAGCTGGTCATACTTTGTGACGCGCTGGGCATCGTCCAGGTTGCCGGATGTCGAGCCATCGCCACTTGATATCTGTGTCTTCAGATTTCCGATCTGCTCGCGGGCGGCTGCAATCTGGTTCTTGAGGACCGTCAGGCGCGGCGACGTCGGATCCATATAGCTCGACAGTGCCGAATACTGCCCTTCCAGATCGGCGAGGTCGCCGCGCAGTTTGTTGTTCAAAAGGATTTTTCCTTCAGCCTCTTTTCTGATGTCGATGCTTTTCTGACCGGAGCGCAACTCCGTTTCGCTTTGGCGAACCTCCTTCAGACGCGCTTCAGCGCGATCGAGCTCACCCTTGGAAAAGGCCATCTGGCTCTGTCGCGCCTTCTCGGAGATATCATTCACCAGCTGCTCACAGAGTGCTTGCAAAGCGGCGGAAATCTTATGAGCGTCCTCTGGCGAAAAAGCCGTGACTTCGATCACGTTGATGCCTGTCATGATATCGTAGCTCGTCGATACGCGTTTGCGCCAATAATCCACGAGCCGTTCGAGAGACGCTCCTTCGGAGAGGCGGGAAAAGCCATCAATGCTGGCTTTCGAATAAATTTCCTGCAGGCCGATTTTTTTCTCCAGGGCGTCGACTGCATCGCGGCTCAACGCGTAATCGGAGACGATATAACTGTTCGACATGGCAAGCGCCGCGTCTGCCGCGATCGTGGAAGAGGCGGCGGCTCCGTCGGTCGGGCGAACAGAGAAACGGAACTCGGACATATATTGGGGAGACGCGACAAAGGCAAAATAAAGAGCGCCGATGATCGTCGGCAGGACGACCATCAGGAAAAAGGAAATCGCGGTGGCGGAGAGGCCACCCTTGGCCTTGGCGACCATCCCGGTTATGCGCGCCGACTTGTACGTTACGGTCGTCTTGCGTGGAAATTGCTTCGGAAGAACAACGGGCGCTGCGCCGGGTTGCTGACGCATTGGCCTCACTTCGTCGAGCCTTAAAACCAACGCGCCGGTATCCTCCGAGCGTGCTTTCGATTTATCGAGCTTTGCCGCCCCGGACATGTCCTTCAAACTTCATCTCCTGAATTGAGCGCCTAGCCTGCTCCGAGCAGGCCTCATACCACGGATTCATAATTCGAAAAAGTGCATCAGACGAGGAGCCCCATCGGCACAGCCGATGGGGCTCTAAACACAACAACTAGGCAGCTTTAAGATGACGCCTTTTCAGGCGTTAGTCCCTCAGATCGGATAGCGTATTCGAGACAGATGCTGCCTGCGCAATCGGTGCCGCCGTCGAACTGACCAGAGTGGCAAATTTGCGCACTTCGGCAAGCGACGAATTCGCAATGTAAATCAGATCGCGGTTACGTAGGGTAAACCCTTTTAACAGGAAGAAACCGCTCGGATCGGTCAAATCGACCTGGTAGATAACGTTCGCTGTCGGGCCGTATGACGAAAAGTCCTTTCCCGGCATGAGGCGACGAAGCAGCTTTGTCGATTCCGTGCGATAGATAAAGATACCCTTTGCATTCGCCCGTTCGTCGTTCAGGCCGCCAACCTTTGCAAGTGCCTGGTTCAGGTAAAGCTGCGATTCGTCGAATTGCACCGAGGCATTGGCGGTCGAAGCTCCAAAGACCGTAAAGCTGCGAGGCTGGCGGATGAGTGCCACGACGTCGTCCGATTGGACATAGATATTCTCGCTGGGATCGGAAATGAGGCGTTCCATCGGAATGGTTTCTGTCCGTCTGCCTCGTGTGATCTGTACGGAAAGCTGATGGGATTCCATACGCGGCCCGCCAGCTATGGCGATGACGTCCAGTAGTTTCTCGCCGCGCGGGGAGAGGGGGACTCGCCCGCTGTTTGCGACTTCCCCAGTTACGGTGACCGTGTTGGAAACGTTCTTTATAACGCTGACGAGAACCTGCGGCTGAACGGCCATGCGAACGAGGGCCTGCTCGACCAGTTCCTTTACTTGGTCCGGCGTCTTGTTTGCTGCTTGGATGACACCTGCATATGGGACACTGATCGTCCCGGCTTCCGAGACCGGCTGCTCCGGAATCTGCGTTCCGCCGCCGCGACCTGCGCCGCTTGAGAACAGACCGTCAGGCGATGCTTCCCATATGGAAATCGCCACCGTGTCGCCAACGCCAATCAGCGCCGAGCTCCGCTTCTTGTTATTTCCCAGTGACGCCGCGAGTTGCTGGTCGGAGTTCTGATCCAGAGCCGCAACGACGTTGGAGTTCACATTGATTAGCGTGTATGGCGCATACTGTTCCTTGGCTTCCGCCGCGATCTTGTTCGCGCTCGGACCCGAACTTGGCATCGTACAGGACGACAATGCAATACAGAGCGCAATCAACGAAATTTTGGTGAATTTGTCCAAATGCCCCATGGTAACCCTGCACTGCCGGCTCTTATCCAAGCCCATTTTCAAACTCGATTTGCGTCTTGGATATCGCACCGTCAGCGTCCAGACAATGACATTGCCTGACGAAAGAACAGGTTTGAGTTAAAGGCGACACACAACATCAACGAAGACCGATCAATAACGGTTTTTTTGCAACACTTCTGATGGACACCGCCACACCTTGTCCTCGAAGCGGACCGCGCGAGGCAGGGGAAACGCATTGAAAAGTGCCTCTCCGGAGTAATCCAGTGGCTGCCAATGTGTATCGATGAATGCCATTGCCTTTTCCCAGTCCGTTTCCTCATGAAGCGGATGTAGATAGCTCAACACCGAATCCCGCTCTGCGCCGCCGTAGAAATCGATCATGCGATGATCGATTGCCCGTGATCCGTCGATCGGCAGAGAGCCGGACTCGCCCCGGTTGGTTGAGAACCAAGCGCACGGGATGTTGTACGTCTCAGCAATGACCAAACCATGAAGACTGGTGGAAAGAATGCGGCGGCAGGAGACTATTTCCTCAATCTTGTCGCGCATGCCGGTCAGGTTGGCGTCGGTATAAGTATTGATTATCCTAATATTTTCCGCGAGTTCGGGCGGGATATTATAACGCGTGAGATTTTTGCGAACAGTGGCTCGCGCTGTGGGTTCGTCCAGTTCGGAAATATGGACGATGACGCCCAGTTCATATTTTTTCTTGAGATCGGTAAAAGGAAAGAGACGTGGCAGGAACCAGACGGGGTCGCCGAAAATGTCGGGCACTTCCACGCCAAGCCTGCGCAATCCCATCGCCGTCTGCTTTCCCCGCACAGCGTGAACGACCAATGTGGTGTCTTCCGGTACCTGATACGCCCCAACGGCGCCGGTCGGCCCGCGGTTCAAATCAAAGCCAGTACCCCAGATATGCACTTTTCCACCGCTCTGTGCATGGCCTATGGTGCCGACTGCAGCCATTCTCTCTTCAGAATGATTGAAGGCTGCGGGCTTGATTTCCAACCCCGACATGGCGGACACCATCACGGCGCTCAGGGCGTCGCCGAGGTTCGCATCCGGATGCTGTTTGGTGGACCAGACCCAGGACAACCGGATCCTTTTTTGTCGACCTGATCGTTCCTTGGAGAACACTCCTGCCGCCGGAGGAATTTCCAAGCGCAACAAGCGTTTGACAGTTTTTAATCCCATGGAGACAAACACCCTCTATCGCAGCCGCCGGAAAAGCCGTGCAAGCGGGCCGCGTTTGGCGCGTTCGGCAAGGCTGGGTTCCCGGCCAACTGGTACGGCACGAATCAAGGGGTGATCAAATGCGCTGCCCGTCGGACCCTTTTCCAACATGGACGATGAAGGAAGTGGGAAGGATTCAATGAGCGGATCTTCGTCGAGGTATTTCTGTTCCCAGACGCGGTCAATTGTCCGGATCAGTGTCTCCCAGTCCGTTTGCTCATTGCGCGGCTGATACCATACATCAAGCTGGTTCAGCCCGAGGCCACGGTAGAGATCCACGAATCTGAGGTCAAGTCCTTCCTCAAGCGTCAGGTCGATCCGCCCCAATCCCGGTGTTCTGGACCTCGGGGAGAAATAAAGGCAGGGAATGCCATAGGATTCGGCGAACACCATGCCATGGAGGCTTGTCGAGACGATCCGCTTGCAAGCCAGAATCTCGTCGAGCCGTTCTCTCAGGCCCTCTATTGAGACGGGCGTTACCGTATTGATCAGCTTCACTGTTTGCCGGTCGGCGCTGTCAATGCCGTGACGAAGCGTATCCGCCTTCGGATGCGCTTCATGCTCCCGGTCCGCCAGTTCCGACAGGTGCAGAATCACACCCAGTTCGTAGGTCTTTTCCTTAGGAGCCTCGTGAAAGCGCGGCAGAAGCCACAAAGGGTCGCCATAAACTGCGGGGCCGGTTGCATCAGGCGTCAGAATCCGCCGGCTGAACGGCCCGCGTGTTGCATAGGTGTGAAACCGGGTATCGGCGGGCCGGGTGTAAGGAATCTTCGGTTGTTCCGACTGATTGGGATTGGCGCTTGGAGACGTTCCCGTTCCCCAGAAGGATACATTACCACCCGCAAACATATGGCCGATCGTGCCGACTGCCGCCAGTCTCACGGTGTTCGACTTCGTGGCTGTATGAGTGACCGGTAAACCCGTCATCATGGAGACGATGACGGGAGAAAGGGCGTCGCCCAGGTTGAGGTAGTTCTGATCTTTGCGGGTGGTAACCCACGACAGGGGGATCGCTTTTTCGGAGCGAATGATATCAAGGAGTTCTTGCGACAAATTTCACCATACTGGCTTACGATAAAGGCTTCAGATACATTCCCCTGAAGATGCCATCGCCGTTTCAGTTACGGCGGCCTATACCACACGGCTTTAATGTGCGAAAGTGGCGCAGGTGCAACCCGATATAAAGTCCTGTTCGCCCATGAACAGCATTTGGCGCGGGTGAGAATAGTCGGGACCTGTAGGCATAAATGTATCGTCTTTCTATGCGGCCTCTTTCGATTGAAACGCCGCGTGTTCTTTTTGATATTTCGCGGCTTGTCCGCAGTTACGGAAAATCCTTCGGCACAGGCGTGGATCGTATCGACCTGGCAATCGGTCTGGACCTTTTCGAGCGATTTGGCGCCAAATGTCATTTTGTTTATGCCGGCCCCCATGGCGTCTGCATTCTGCCGCAGGATTTCGGAGAGGCCGTTCTTGAACACCTTCGGTATGGCTGGAACGATGATGCCGTGCTCAAAGAAAAAGAGAGCCCCCTTAGCAAGTTCCGGCTGAAGAACGAGCCTTTCGTTCGGAATTTCCTGCCCCTGAGTGGAAAGATAATATCCGAACAAACGACCTATGTGGTGGCTTCGCATTCGGGTGTTGGGAAGATCAAAGGAGCGATGCGGCGTCTCGATCCGCATCGCAAGATGCAACGCCTTATTTATATTCACGACCTCATTCCCATCGAATATCCGGAATACCAGCGGCCTGAAACGAAGCAGCAATTCCTCGATTTTCTGAAAGAACTGACGGATGCTCCGGTGATCGCCGTCAGCAATTCGTGGGATACGCATCGACGTGTCTTGGCATTCGCGTCGGCGAACGGCTGGACTTTGAAAGCGACGGACGTCGTCGTGCCGACACTGGATTTCCAGCGTGCACTAGAAAGACCCTTAGCGCCGCACGTGAAAGCGTTTCTGGAGAATAGGGGGCCGTTCTTCATTGTGCTCGGCACGATCGAGCCCAGAAAAAACCACCTTCTTCTGCTGCAGGTGTGGCGTGAATTGGCGCAGCGGGAAGGTTCGCCACGTCTGTGCATTATCGGAAAACTCGGCTGGGAAAATGAGAATGTAGTAGACATGCTGGAGCGCTGCGAGGCGATTAGGGACTCGGTCTTCGTGTTTTACGGCCTTTCGGATTTTGACGTTCAGACGATGTTGCAACAGGCAAGTGCTCTTCTGTTTCCGTCCTTTGCTGAGGGGCTCGGCATTCCCATGTTGGAGGCAGCGGCTCTTGGTGTCCCCTGCATAGCGTCCGATATTCCTGTGTTTCGGGAGGTTGGTCCACCTGGTACGACTTTTCTGAATCCCCTGGACGGGATCGGTTGGCTCGCAGAGATTGCCGCAAGAGCAGGCGGGCATAGAGATAGCCGATGAGAGGCGGATGCGATGATCGAGTTTATTAATGTTCACAAGACGCTGAGGCAGAAGTCCCACCGGACCAAGGTGCTGGAAGGGGCGAATGCTGAATTCAGACCGGATCGTCTGACCGGCATCCTTGCGCCGCCGCGCAGTGGAAAGACTGTTGTCGCTAATCTGATGACGGGAAAGCTGCGGCCCGATATTGGCAGAGTGCGGCGATCGTCGCTTGTCTCGTTTCCAGTGGCTTCTGGCGGCGTTTTCAACGGGGCACTGACCGGCCGCGAAAATCTGGCCTTTCTATGCCGTGTCTTCGGTTTCGACCCGGTTCCCATTATCCGGTTCGTGCTGGATTTCACGGGAATAGGGAAATCGATCGACAAGCCATTCAAGCATCTTAATCGGGATGAACGCACAAAGCTTCTGTTCACCTCCTGTTATGCCATCCCTTTTGAGACCTATATTGTCGATGAGAGCATCATCGGTGGACGTGGGGCATTCAGAGCCCAATGCGAACAACTTGTTTTGGACCGCATGCAGTCGGCGGGCTTTCTTATGGTGACTTCCTCACCGAGCTTGTTGAAGAAATATTGCAGTGATTTTTTTATCATTGACGATTTCATGCTTCGAGAAGTCGATTCTGCCGAAGAGGCGGAAAACTGGTTCGGAAAGGATAAACTCAAGGACGGTGCCGGAGAACTCGAGCATGTCGCGGATGGCGAAGACAACGATGTGATTCCGGTATAACTGCAAATGGCTGTCTTCAGCCGCCTTGCTGCTTGTATTTTTTTGTCAGAAAACCGAGAGACCGATCGGGTTGTTTCCGCCGGAACATCGCATTGCGCTTGAAGGTACAGGGCGATGTACGTCGCTTTGATGTAATCGCTGCCGATCCTTATGGGCGATGGAAATCCGGAGGTATTGCCAATTTTGGAGGTGGCTGGCTAAACCGAGTAGCCACTTGCGGCGTTCAGTGAACAATCACTCGGTCTCGGCCAAATCAAGAGCTTTTTTCAGCGTGCCGCCATTCTCTGGCGGTTCGGAACGACCGTCGAGAATGGCGCTGCATGCGGATTAGGAATGCATGAGGTTGCGTCCCATATGGCAATCCCCTAGATAGCAATCGACTGCTTAATCACACCCGGTGCCCGGCTTCCCCTGTCAAGCGCTTGCGCAAGGATCCAGGCTTGACGGAATGCATCATCCAGATCTGGTATAGCCAGCAACAACTAGGATTATTAATTCATGTCCAATGCCCGCATCATGGTTGATGGCTATAATCTTGCCCTGGAAAAGGGAACGGGGGTTGCGACCTATGCCCGGAATCTGAGCGAGCAACTGACGGCGCTTGGTCATCAGGTGGACTTGATGTACGGGGTCCGGTCATCGGCCGGAAAAAACGAACTTCTGGCAGAAGTCAGCTTTTTTGATCCCTCGATAAAGCGGATGAAGACCCAGGACATCGTCAAGCGCCTCATCACTTCGCCGCTGGGCGCTACGGCAAGGCAGGTTCCGATAACCGGTAAAGTTATCGCAAGAACCGCTGCGGGCGGGCTTCCTGTGCATGATAGAATCTTCAATGCGCGTGATCTCTACACGATCTCCCGCTGGCACTTCCGGACCTATGGCCAATTTTTGAACGTCGATTATCCCGGTGCGGCTGACATCGCGCATTGGACCTATCCGCTGCCCGTAACACTGAAGAACGCTGCTAATCTCTATACGATCCACGATCTCGTGCCACTGAGGTTGCCCTATACGACACTCGACAACAAGAGAGAGTTCTTGAAGAAGGTCCGGCGTATCAGCGAGAAAGCGGATCACATCGTTACGGTTTCGGAAGTTTCCAAGAGAGATATTATCGACTTGCTCGGCGTTGATGAAAGCCGCGTGACCAACACCTATCAGGCGGCCAGTCTGCCGAGCTATATTCTCAACCGTCCCGAGGATGAAGTTCGTCAAGAGGTCCAATCCATTTTCGGCCTCGAACACAAGGAGTATTTCCTGTTTTTCGGCGCGATCGAACCGAAAAAGAATGTCGCCCGTATCATCGAGGCCTATCTTGCGAGCCAGACGAATCGCCCGCTTGTTATCGTTGGCCAGCTGGTCTGGAAGAACGCAAATGAACTTCGTCTCCTCGGCGTTCCTCAGGACACGGACAAATCAGCGAAGAAACAGTTTAGCGATCCGACAGTCGGCCATGTCTCGAAAACGTCCTCTGTCATCCGGCTGGAGTATCTCCCTCTCAATTTGCTGACGTCCCTGATCCGCTGTGCGAGAGCCGTCGTGTTTCCCTCGTTGTACGAGGGTTTCGGGCTGCCAATCCTGGAGGCGATGCAATTGGGTACTGCCGTCATCACCGGCAGTGAAGGTGCTAACCCGGAGGTGGCGGGGGACAGTGCGTTGATCGTCGATCCCTACAATGTTAATGCAATCTCGCAGGCCATAAGAGATATGGCAAATGACGATGGACTGGTGGAGCACTATCAGGCCGTTGGTATGGAACGGGCGAAGCTGTTTTCCCCGGAGAAATACCGCGAGCGCCTGCAAGATCTTTATGCAAAGTTCAAATAAGATACTTTAATCGTCAGGCATAAATTTTATGACGCAGAAATCAGGCCGTCGATGACCGATCAAATATCGTCTCTGAATGACCTTCTCGCAAAGGCGAGAGAAGTGGCGTTGGCATCCCCGGATCAAAATGCATCGACGCTTCTTCTCGAAGTCTGTTCCGCCACTTCGGCGCTGATTGCGAAGCAGGACGAAATGCGTAAAGAGGCTTTTCGCGATGGTATCCGGGGCGCTGCAAAGGTTATTCGCAATCGCCAGGCAGCCCCGGGCTCCGCGCTTTCTGAGCTGTTTACGGAGGATGGCAGCAACCCGGATGTCTTTGCCGAGGAGCTGAACGGTATAGCGGACACCCTGACCGTCACTGTCGCCGACCTGCGCAAGCTCAGGCAGAAGATCAATACTGCATCTGAAGGCACCGACGACATCGATGACGATATCCGGCGTGTCTATTATTCGGTGATGAATGAGCGTAATCCGACGTCAGCTGACGTCCTGCCGCCAGGTTCACCCTCGCGCTCGCTTGACGTTGCAACCTTCGTGATCGAAAAGATTTTGCGCAACGGATGGTGGACGCTCGGCAATAGCGGCGTGGATGCTGATGATAAACCCGTTGGCAAGGTGGGCCTCAGCCCGAACGAAAGTTCCAAGCCCCAGAGCGCCGCGACCCCGCCTCTTACGTTACTTTCTACGCTTGTGCTCGCCCTGATCGAAAGCAGCAAGTCCCGCTGAGACGGCGTAAACACGTCGAGGCCGGGCCGGTCAATGAGAACGAGAGCCTCTTTTGTGCGGTTTCTTGCGCGGAGGCGGGTCGATGAAGGCGCCGGGTTGATTGATCGATCGGGCGTGTAGCCTTTCGGCGATCGCCTCTGCGCCGGCATCCGTGCCGGTGGCCGAGTAGAAATTGCCCCGAACCTGAATTGCCGCCGCAAGCAAGCGAAAAAAGGCTGATTGGACCGGCTCCTGCGGGATTGTTGGCGCCGCCCAGAATTGATCGAGCTCTTGCTGATCGCTAAGCTTGGCAATGTCGAAGACGGCCGTTCCCAGCACTTTAACGGGTGTACCCAGTTGCAAGGCATGAAGCCCGACTGTGGAGTTGATGGTGACAACGCCAGCGGTTTTTGCCAGCAGCGCATTCAGGTCGCCCCCATCCAGGAACTGCACTCGCCCGCCAACGCCAAGCCTGGTTGCCAGTTCTCCAGCATAGGCCCGCCAGTCGATAAGCCCGTTGTCGAGGGGATGTACTTTGACCACGAGCTGGGATGCGCGCGGGGCGTGAGCGGCAAAGGACGTGATCACCTCGGTGATTGCTTCGCGTTGATCATTATAGGGTGAATGCGCCCGTAACTGGAAATCAGTTTGCAATTGCAACGGGAAAACGAAAAACGAAATGTCGCCGGCAAGCATGTTCTCAACAAGCATTGTTGCGGCTACGGCTCTTTTTCTGCCGCTCGTCAGCCGTATTATCCAGCCGGCATATTCCGCCAGGGGATGAAACAGGGCGTGGCGGCGATAGTGCGGAAACAGAAACCACAGGAAAACATTCGGCAGATTGTATAGGAGGTCATAGGCGGCCTCGACTGTAAAGCTCTGGCTGTAACGTCTCGTCCAATCCGGTTCCGGAAGGGTATGGGCCGCTTCGACGATCTGCTGCGGATCGTTGGGGAAATGCGAATTGGATGACATCCCGTTGCGTTCAAGTGTCAGCCAGTCCGGCCGAAGGTAGCCCATCTCGACGACCGATACCGTTATGTCACGGTCCTTGGCTGCATCAATTGCAGTGAGATGGTAGGGACGTTCCTCTCCAAGGAGGACGAGGTCCGTGACCGCATGCCGGTCCATGAAAGAGGCAACATAGGTGCGCCAGTCGTTTCCGGCACGGCCACGGTAATTGTACCCGCCCTTGCGCCGCCAGAAAATCTGGTCACCCGGATTTAGATTGATCCGCAGGCAGGGATGGCCCTTGGCTTCCAGCCGGTCGGCGGTCTTGGCAAAGATCGGCGAGGATGGTCCTTGCAGAAACAGGAAGACACGCTGTTGCGGCGCATTTTGCAAAGTCATTGTCCCTGCACCTTCGAAAATAATGCCGGCACTATTGCAGATCATCCCTGTGCAGATTGGCATGTTTCAACATGGCTTCCAGCAGCTTCCAAGGTTCTACGCTACGCGGAGACGACGGAGCATTCTGCGATGTGCGCGCGGCGGCCAGTGGCACGATGAAGTAATCGGTGCGGGGATCGGGGAAGGGGTCGGCAAAGGATTTTAGCAGCGGCGCGTGGTCACCGTAGAAAACCAGCCAGACGGGGCGATCGAGCGTGTCTAGGTGATCGACGAGTTCACCCAGCGCCTTGTCGGATTGCTGCAGGATATCGAGATAGATCCCGACAGGATCGACGATTCCTTCAACGCGGTTGGGCTCCCAAGGTCCATGGTTGGCCATCGATGCGACGAAGAGAAAACTACCCTTGTCATCGGTCTGGCTTTCCACGTCAGCGATGACTTTGCGGGTCAGGGCACTATCCGAAACATAGGGGCCGTCGCGGAGGGGATCATGGTCGAAGTCGTCGAGCATGGTCATCTTTTCAAAGCCGAGTTGCGGCATGGCTTTGTGGCGAAGGAAGAACGTCCGGTCATAGGGGTGCATGAAATGCGTGCTCCAGCCCGCATTCTTCAGCTTCGTCGGCCAGACCACATTGGTATAGTGGCCCGCCCGCAGGTAGGGATAACTTGCATCAATATGCAGGTCGTCGGGAACAAGGCCGCTCAACACCGCGAATTCCGTGCGCAGCGTGTACCCGCCCTCAAACACCGTTGCGAGGCGCCCCCACTGCACGGCAAGTTTCTGCAGCCTGTCGATGGTCGGCAGCTTGATGCTGTCTACACCGCAATGGCGCATGTCGATGAAGGATTCTGACTGCCAGACAATGACCAGCGGTGCCTTGTTGTCGGCATCGTGACCGATCAGATCATGGACGGCTGCGAAGAAGCGTTCTTGCAATTCGGCCACGATCTTTTCACGGCGGCGGCCCAGCCAGAGGATGAAATGGAAAATAACGGATGCGAAGGTTCCGAAACGGATGGTGCTGACCTTGACGTTCGGCTTGCCGACAAGGTGTTGCACGAAATCGGCCACCGGCCTGTTCACCGGACCATAGAACAGCAGAATCCAGGGTAGATCGGCGATCAGGATCATCAGGATAATCCAGAGCAGCTTGTGGCTGGCAGGCAGGATGCTGGGCTCGAAATACATGTACAGCGCCGAGACGCCGAAGACATACAGGAAGGCGACAACCCAGAAAACGATGTTGAGCGAGTGGGCGTAGAAGATCGTCTTGTACTTGAAGACGTCGGCGACCAGGGCGATATCTGAAAAGACCAGCGGTTCGCGAATGAACCTGTATTTGGCCCGGGATATTCCGGTGAAGATGACGAAGAAGCTCATCGTTCCGGCGCTCGCATAGAGAGGGCGCCAGGAGATCGAGAAGAAGCCCGCAAACACGAGAGCAATGATTGGCAGCCGTGACAGGATATCGACGGTGGCGCGGCGGCGGCTGGATGGCGGCCGGTGTCTCCGGCGCTCGCGTGCGGGCAAGGCAAACTTGTCTGTATACAGGATGACAGCACAGGCCAGCGCGTAGCAGAGAAAGGTCAGCGTTACCGGATGGTAGTGCATATGGAGCGACGTGAACGCCAAACGAATACCTTTGATCTTTCATCGCCTACCGATGCGTCATGCACCGCCGCGGCTGAGCGACACTTAAAACCTATTCACGGCGGATACAAGCAGGCTCTACTGTTCAGCGCTGGTCGCTTATCCGTTGAATACCCCTGTCGAACCACCAGTTGAGAACCGGCTTCACCGTCGAGCCAAAACGTCCCAGCGCCCACAGCGTCCAGCCGAAAAACACCTCGAATTGGCCTCTGTCGATGGCCCGCACGATCTGCAGCGCAACGGTAGCGGAGGACCAGGGAGCAACCCGTCCCATGATAACCGTTGCTTCAAGCGGCCGATGTTCCAATTCGCGGGAAAACTGCGGCGTTTCTGTATCGGGCGGGAAACAGACAGAAACCTTGACCCCGTGCGGCTTTGCTTCCGAACGAAGAGCGTCGGCGAAACCATGCAGGGCAAATTTCGAGGCACAATAGGCCGTGTAGCCATAGATACCGATCAAACCCGCGCCGGACGATACCAGCATGATCCGGCCGGAGCGCCTTTGCTTCATGGTCGCATAAACCGCGCGCACCGCGTGGACGCTGCCGAACAGGTTTGTCTGAATCTGCCGATGGAAGGCAGCCGGAGATAGCGTATCGAAGCGTCCGGGTTCGACAATTCCGGCAGATGTGATCAGGATGTCACAGGGGCCGAAGGCATCTTCGCATTTGTGTATTGCCGCCAATGCCTGATCTTCGTCGGCAACGTCGGCACTTTCAATGCGGATCGATGCTTCGCCGTGATCTTTGATAAGTTCGGTTCTGGCCGCCTCAAGCGTGGGCAGGGAGCGTGCGAGCAGCGATATGCGTACGCCGCGGGCAGCATAGATACGCGCCAGTGCCAGTCCGATCCCGCTTGATCCGCCGGTAATGATCACATGAGTCATGCCGCAAGACCGGTTCGGTTCATGGACGTTCGCCTGGCTGTTTCGGGAGCGCGTTATCGGGTGGCGAGCATCTTCATCATCTGCTGGACATCGATCGATGCGAGACCGAAATTCCGCTCAGTCAGATCCTTGAGCTTTTCAGCCGTCATCGCCACAGTCTGGCGGATCTGTTCTTCCGTATGTTCGCTGGTGATGAAGAACCGCAGACGCGCCATTCCTTCCGGGACTGCCGGATGGATGATTGGCAATGCGTTGATGCCGGCGGCCAGAAGATCGTTTGACAGTTGCACTGCACGCAGAGAATCACCAACCAGAACCGGAACTACGGAGAAGCCGGCACTCAGACCCGTGTCCAGACCGGCTTCCTGGGCAAGCTTCAGGAAGAGTGTGCCGTTGCGCCTCAAGGCGGCGACACGTTCCGGCTCGCCTTCCAGAATATCCAGGCTGGCGATGGCCGATGCAGTCAGAACCGGTGCGAGGCCGACACTGTAGACGAACCCTCCAGCGGTTGCCTTCAGTACGGCTGCCAGAGCACCGCTGCCGGCGATATACCCGCCGCAGCTCGATGTCGTCTTGGAAAGTGTTCCCATCCAGATATCGACCTGGCGCGGATCGATGCCGAAATGTTCGAACGTACCTTTGCCACGTTTGCCGAGAATGCCGAGCGAATGGGCCTCATCGACCATCAGCCAGAAGCCGTACTCGGCCTTCAGTTTCATGATCGCGGGCAGATTGGCGATATCACCGTCCATGGAATAGACGCCTTCGACGATCACCAGAATGCGGCGATAATCGCCGGCAACCGTCCGCAGTACATGTTCCAGGTCGTTCGCATCATTGTGCTTGAACAGGCGGCGCGTAGCGCCAGATAGCTTGATGCCGGCGAGTGCACTGTTGTGAATGAACTCGTCGTGCACGACGAGATCCTTCGGACCCATCAGGCAGCTGATTGCCGCGACATTGGTCAGGTAGCCGCTGACAAAGCAGACGGCCGCTTCGACGCCGTAGAAAGCGGCGATACGCTCTTCGAGTTCGGCGTGCGCCGGGCGTTCGCCGGCCACAAGCCGGCTGGCTGATGCCGAGATACCGAAGGTGCTGATGGTGTCGCGGGCCTGTGCCAGAACATGTGCATGCCTGTTGAGGCCGAGATAATCGTAAGACGCGAAGTTGATCAGCTTGCGTCCGTCGATCACTGTCGTGGCACCGGCTGCCGTCTGATGCGCGCGGTAGAACGGATTGTCGATACCCAGCTGTTCGCTGGCGACTTTCTGGGTCTGGACCTGCTTGTACTCCGGCAAATCCTCGAATCGCGTCTGTTTGCGCCTGACGGGCGGAGGAACGTCGCGCTCTGAACGGGCCATACGATTGCGCTCTGACGACTGATGCGCATTGCGCATCTGGTCCAGAAGGTTCTCTTTCAGGCTGCTGTTCATCTTCGCAGCGCTGTTGCGTTCCTCATTCTCGCTCATTGGCTCACTGCCTTTTCCGTACCGGTGCCGGTATGGCGCTGGGCGAGCTCGTTGACGATCTTGTTGTCCGTTGGCTCGCTGTCTTCGTCGCTGCCGTGATCCCGCTTGCTCACCTTGTCGTAGAGCTTACGTGCAACATCGCCAACGGTCGTATTGTCGGCAACGCCGCTCAACGGCATGTCAAAGCCGGTATTCTGCTGGAAGCTGATCCCCAATTCAACGGCCATCAAACTATCGAGACCGATTTCCTTCAGGATCTTGCTGCGCGAAATCGTATCCTTTGATACGCGCAGGATAGCTGCGATTTCGCTGGCAACCAGATCATAGAGGATATCTTCGGCCTCTTGCGCCGATTTTCCGTCGATCATTGCCACAAGATCCATGGTCTTACCGTCGCTGCCTGCAGTGTGCTGGTCGGCGGTTCGCAGGATGACCTCGAAGAGGGCATTGCGGACCACCGGCAGGTTACGCGCCGCGGCCCAATCGAGTTCGGAAACCATTGCAACGGCGGCATCGACGGTACCCGGATCGGACCGGATATAGCTCTCGACCTGATTGAGGGCGGTTTGCGCCTTCAGAGCCGTTTTGCCGATACGCTTGGAAAGCAGATCGTTGACGTCGGTATTCTGTGCCAGATAGCCCTTGTCGGCGATCGCACCGAAGCCGATGGCGAGCCCCGGCAGACCTTCAAGCCGGCGAGCGCGGGCAAGACCCTCAAGATAGCCGTTGGCAGCCACATAGTTGGCCTGGCCTGGATTGCCGACCAATGTGGTTGCCGACGAGAACATGATGAAATGTTCGAGCGTATCGGCGCGGGTCAACCGGTCAAGAACGGCTGCGCCCTGCGCCTTCACGTCGATGACCGGACGGTTACGCTCGCGGCTGAGATTGTTGATCAGCGCGTCGTCGAGGACCATTGCGGCGTGAACGACGGTCTTCAGGGGGGCGATCTGCCGAAGTGTTTTCAGCAGAGCGTCTGCAGCAGCTTCGTCCGTCACGTCGCAGGCGTGGATGGTCGCCGAGACGCCCATGTTTTCCCATCGCTTGATCGCTTCCAGGGTCTCGATATCGGCGATACCCCGGCGGGTGGCGAGCGCGATGTTGCGCGCACCCTTTTCAACCAGCCAGTTGGCAGCAGCAAGACCGAACCCGCCGATACCACCAACGACCAAATGCACGCCAAGACTATCGACAGACATGCGGCCGGCCGGCCGGTTGGCAACTTCATCGCGTCCGGCAACGGGTGGCAAAACGACGATCTTGCCGATATGGCCGGCATTCTGCATCAGGCGGAAAGCGTTGCCGATTTCGTCGAAACCGAAGGCGCGGTAGGGGAGAGGCACAAGTTTGCCTTCTTCGAACAGCGCGCCGATTTCTGTGAAAATCCGCTTCGTCAGGTCCGGCGCGTTGACCAGCAACTGGTCGGCATCGATACCAAAATAGCTGATATTGCGGCGGAAAGGCCGAAGGCCGATCTTGCTGTCACCGTAGTAGTCACGTTTGCCAAGTTCGAGGAAGCGGCCAAACGGCTTCACCAGCGACAGGCTCTGTTCCATGGCTTCGGCAAACAGCGAGTTCAGTACCAGATCGACACCTTCGCCGCCGGTAACGCCGAGGATCTCGTTGACGAAGGCCAGCGAACGCGAATCGAAGACGTGATCAGCACCGAGCATCTTCAGGAAACGGCGCTTTTCGCGCGTTCCCGCTGTGGCGATCACCTTGGCACCGGCAAGCTTGGCAACCTGCAGGGCTGCAAGGCCGACACCGCCGGCAGCGCCGTGGATCAGGATCGTTTCGCCAGGCCGAATACGGCCAAGCTCGATCATCGCGTAATAGGCGGTAAGGAAGGCAACTGGCACGGTTGCTGCTGCGACGGGGCTGACGGTTTCCGGCAGTCTGGCAACGCCGGACCGCGAAACGACCACATGGGTGGAAAAGGCTGCGGGCGCGATCGCCATTACGGCGTCGCCGACCGACAGGTCCTTGATGCCGCTGCCGATGGCAACGACATGGCCGGAAAGCTCCATGCCGATCGTCGCTCCGGCAAAACCGTCCTCCAGCGCTTCTTCCGGCAAAAGTCCCATCGCCCACATGACGTCGCGGAAGTTCAGGCCGGTTGCAGCGACCGCAACGACGACGTCGTCCGGGCCAGCCTGCGGGATGTCTGACTGTTCCCAGGCAATGCTGCCGACCTGCGAGCTGACACGCTGGCGGATGGTCGCGGCCTTGAAGCCCGTCGTCTTGCGCAAGCTTTGATCGACCGGGCCGGGTACGGCGCGGATTTCCGAAAGGATACCGTTCTGTCCGTCAAGCAGCCATTCGCGGTTTCCGCTTGTATCGCTCAGTAGCGAGATCGCCGCAGCGAGCTGGTTACCAGGTCCGGCCTTGGGTCCAGTGAAATCGAGCGAATGGATATCGAGGATATCATACTCGTTTTGAAGCACGCGGGCGAATGCCCACAGGCCACTGTTGACGCTTGATCCGGACACATCCTTGCCGCGCCCGTTCGATGTGACCGGCGCGCCACCGGGAGCAGCAATCACGAGACGCGGACGCTGATCGGCTGCAGGTTCCGCATGCGCATAATACTGTCGAAGCGACTCGGCAAAGGCACTGAGCGACAGGACGCGATTTTGCAGAGCAGCCGAATCCTGGCTGCGATCCGCCGCAGTGGTTGCCGACAGGTAGACGGCGCGGATCGGTTTTTCGTTCAATCCGGCGACGGCCTCAGTGATCTTGTCCTTGTCGATTTCGAAATCGCCAGTCAACTGAACCTGGATAAGAGGAGCCTGAATGGCATCCTTGCCTGAAGGAAGTGTGTTCTGCAGGCTAGAAACATTACCTTCGTGCAGCACAAGCACCGGCCTTGCGACCTCTGCGGGCTGGGCGTCGGCAGTTGGGGCGATCTCGGTAAACAGGCCGCCCTGCGCCTCGACCGTGATGATGTTTCCGTATGGCAATTCGCGATCTGCAACGGAGATGTTACGAAGGCCGAGATCGGTCAGGTCCTTTTGCCATTGCGTGATCGTAGCCAGCTTGCCGATCGGAAACTCGACGGCCTGGGTGCGGGCAAACCAGCTTTCGGTCAATCCGAAGGCGAAGTCGCTGAACACTGTCGGCGCATTGGTCGCAGCGACAAGAGCCCCATTTTCCCGCAGGCAGACACGCAGCGCATTGCGAATGGCGCCGTCTTCATCGATCAGGGTGAAAATCGTATCCGAAGCGCTGACAACGAGATCGAAAGCCGGAAGCGACGCGAATGCGTCCTTTTTCAGAACGCGGACATGTGCGTCTTCCTCGAAGGCGATCTCCAGATTGCGCTGGGCATTTTCGCGTGGTTCGACAACGATCAGGCTGGCGCCATATTTTGCCGCCAACGTCGCGAGCTTGCGGGTGAAGCCGGCAGAGACGGTGCCTGCTTCAACAATCCGCAGGTTGGTTTTGCCCTCTTTGCTGGTGAGCGCTTTTTCGGCCGCCGCCAGAATGAGATCCATGCGTTGACGGGTGGACTCGGAATGCACGGTCTGGTGATCGAGCGTTGCATCGCTGATGAAGCCCTGCGGCTTTATTGCTTCAACTTCGTTACCCGATAGCTCGGCGGCAAAGAGACTGTCGATGCGATCCAGCGCTTCAGCGTAGGAATTGTTGATCAACACAGCTTCCACGGCGCGCTCGGAGCGTTCGCCATAGAGTTCCTTGAGAATGTCGCCAACGGGAGGAAGCGAAAACTCGGCGGCGATCTTCCAGCTACCACCCTTGTGTTCGCACAAGCCGGCGTCTTCCAGGACATAGAGGCAATTGGCGAGGAAGCAGCGGAAGGCAAAATCGCCGGGAAGCGACCGCGTATCGACCTTGGCCGTGCCCTTGCCGAGCTTGAGCGCGATTTCGTGGCAGGCGCGGTAGATCGCTGCGTTGAACAGAAGCGTCGTATTGTCGATGCCACTCTCTTCCGTTGCGGCAAGCAACGGCAGCGGAAGCGCATGCGATTGCCCCAGCGTTGCAAGCGGTAGGGACCGATCGGAAGGGACAGCCTCATAGTGGAAGGACAGCATGTCCAGCGTCTTGTGCTGGCGCAAATAGGTCCGGCGGAAACGGCAATCGTCGAATGCCGCAATGACTTCGCCACCCTTGCCGAAGAAACGGAATTTTGCCTTGATCGAGTTGGCGCTAATGCGCTCGATCTCCACCACGGCGCGTTTCACCGTGAGGCCGGAGTTTGTCAGGCGCACGGAGCCGAAGCGCACCGGGATATAAGGCGCACCGCCGGCATCACCGGTAAAGCGATCAAACAGCGCTACCAGTCCATGGAAGGTTGCATCCACGGAAATCGGATTGAGGCTGTAGGAAACAAAGGGATTGCCCGTTTTCTCGGGCTCTTTCAATTCGACATCGATGAACCGGTCGCCATAGCAGACCGCCCTTGCCATCAGCTGGAAGCGAGGACCGTAATCCAGGCCGAACTGACGCGCAGTTTCATAGGCCTTCGCCGGTGTCACGGTCGCGGTCTTTTCCACACCGGCAAAGATGTTGCCGGAGGTGACCGGATCGGCGGGGATCGGTTTGCGGCTTCTTGCCACCGCATGTACAGCCCAGTCATCTTCCGAAAGGCGCTCGCGGGAGCGAATCTCGATATCGCCGGTTTCTGGAGACAGGATGGTCGAAAGTTCCATCATCCGATTGTCGGCAAGCTCCAGCGGCCGCACAATCTCCAGATTGGTGATATCGACCTCTGTGGTACCATAGTATTGCTGCGCGGCGGAAATGGCGATCTCGATGAAACCGCTGCCTGGCAGGATAGCCTTGCCGTCGACGATGTGTTCCGCCAGATCAGGGAACAGATGCGCGTCGACGTGGTTCTTCCAGCTGCCGCTATTGAGGTCGCTCCGCCAGCCAGCCAGCGTATAAGGTGTTTTTGCACCACGGCCGAACACGTCGGTGGCGTCGCTTGTCGATGCCGGACGCAGTTCGGCCAGTTCAAACGGCAGGCTTGGTAGGCTCACGAACGCATTGCGCTTGCCAAACAGGCGCGCTTCATCGAAGGCGGCACCATGCGCAATCGCACGCGCCATTGCACGCGAAATGGGATCCTGACCTTTTTCGCCGGCGTCACGCAACAGGGTCGCAACGACCGTGCCGGGGATCGACGCTTGCTTGACCGTTTCCTTGAGATAGGACGATAGAATCGGCCGCGGGGAGATTTCAATGAACAGGCTGCAGCCGAGTTCGATGGCAGCTTCGGTCGCTGCCTGGAAACGGACCGGTTCGCGGACGTTCTTCCACCAGTAATCCGGATCCAGTTGCGTACCATCCATCCGCTCGCCGGTGACGGTCGACAGATAGGCAAGTTCCGATTTGCGCGGCGCGATGTCCGGAATATCGGCGAGGAAGGCCTTCTTGGCGCGATCGATGATCGGGTGGTGGAACGGATAGTTGATATCGAGAATTTGAACCGGAATCTTCGCCTTGCGTGCGGCATCGCGGAAGGCGGAAACTTCGTGTGCCGGGCCGGAGATCGTTACCGAGTTGTGCGCGTTGATCGCAGCCACACAGATCTGCTCAAGTCCGCGGGACTTGGCGAAGGCATTTGCGGCCTCTTCGCCGAGCATGGCGGCGGCCATGGTGCCTTGGCCAGCCAGAAGGTCCTGGTGCAGCGAGCGCTTGGCAACGATCGAAACGGCGTCAACGAGCGAGAGAGCGCCGGCCGCGTAAGCTGCAGCGATTTCACCGACGGAATGACCAAATACCGCAGTCGGCTTGATGCCCATGGCAACAAGCGAATCCGACAATGCTGCCTGGACGGCGAACAATAGCGGCTGGGCGAATTTCGTGTCGGAAAGCTTCTTGTCCAGATCCGGGTCTGTCAGCAGGTCGGTTAGAACGATGTCCGAATGGAACTTGAACAGCGCGCTGACCGAGGTGAAACACTGGCGGAAATGCAGGTTTTCGCGGAAGGCCTCAACCCCCATGCCGGCCCACTGGGAACCGTTGCCGGAGAATACGAACGCAACCTTCGCATCCTTCGTTACGGCTTCACCGGTTTCACCGATATCGGAGGCTGGCTTTTCGAGATGGCTGGCAATGGCGCGGATGATGTCTTCCGGATGATCGCTGCGCGCCGCAAAACGGTGGCGCATCTGCGTGCGGTTGACACCGGACGCGGCGATTACAGTCCGAGCTTCATCCTTTGAGGTTTTGGCGAACGTCGACTTGTACGACTTCAGCAACTCCTCGAGGCTATGGGCGGTATGGGCGCTTGCCATGAAGACATGGCCAGCCGCGTTGTTGCGGCTGCGTTCTTCCTGGACGGGATCCGGATCGCTGATGACGACGTGAGCATTGGCGCCGCCAAAACCGAAGGAGTTGATCCCGGCAAGACGGGCGCGCTTGCCGCGCAGCAGTTCGATCGGGTTTGCGGTAACGCGCACGTTCAACCCGTCGAAATCGATGTTCTCGTTGGGGGTTTCGAAATGCAGCGATGCCGGCAGGTAGTTGTTCTCAAGTGCCATGACGGCCTTAAGCATGCCGAACAGGCCGGACGCCGGTTCCGTGTGGCCAATGTTTGACTTGATCGAACCGATCGGTACCGGCGCACGCCGGTTGGCGCCGATCACCGTGCCGATTGACCAGACTTCGGAGGGGTCGCCGACCTTGGTACCTGTCCCGTGGCCTTCGACGAAGGCAACCTGGTTGGAATCGATATTGTTGCCTTCATAGATGGAGCGCAACAAATTGGCCTGGGCCTCGCGCGATGGCAGGGAAATACCATTGGTGCGTCCGGCAGAATTGACGCCGGTCGCGACGATCTTGGCGTAGCTGCGGTCCTTTTCCTGCCGTGCCCTGTCGGACCGGCGCAGAACGAACACGACACCGCCTTCGGCGCGGACATAGCCGGCACCATCATTGTCATAGGCGCGGCAAAGCCCTTCCGGGGATAGCATGCGCGCCTGCGCAAACCCGACAAACGGCAGCGGGTGGGCAAGAATACTGACGCCGCCGACGATAGCAGTGTCGATTTCGCCTGCATTCAGTGCCCTCATCGCCTGATCGAGCGCGACCAGCGACGAGGAGCAGGCGGTATCGACCGTCATGCTCGGTCCGCTCAGACCGAAAATATGGGAAATACGGTTGGAAACGATCGAGAGCGTGTTTCCAGTCATGAAGTAGGGGCCGGCGGCGGCCGGATCCTCGACGGTGAGATTGGCGTGGTCGAGGTTCGACGCACCAATATAAACACCGACATTTTCACCGTGCAGCGAAGGGATCGAGATGTTGGCATCTTCGAGCGCGCGCCAAGCCAGTTGCAGCAAAACCCGCTGTTGCGGGTCCATGTGCATGGCTTCGCGCTGCGACATGCCGAAGACTGCCGGATCGAAATCATAAATGCTGTCGAGCACCCCGGCGGCGAAGGAATAGGTCTTGCCCGGATTGCCGATGACGGGATGCCAAAAGCGCGCAAGGTCCCAACGATCAGACGGAATGCGCGTGACCGTGCATTTGCCCTGGCGCAAAACTCGAAACAACGCCTGTGGCGAATTCGCTCCAGGGGCGAGACATGCGCGCCCTATGATTTCAACTGTCATATTTTCTCGAACGTTCTAGATTGCTGTAAGTTGTCTTGCTGATTGCACTTGATACGCGAAAAAGCAATTGGAACTTCTTCTCCGGGTCCGCAGATCATCTCGTCATTGCTTTGGTGTCAGCTATATTAGTGGCTTTTTAAATCATGTTCACGAGGTTTCAACCCCTCTCCTGGGAACATACACGGCGCATGGTGGGCCCCAAGACAATTATCAAGTCAGGCGGTAATCGTTTTGGAGGACCTGTTGCCAGAAAGGCGCATTGGGCATCATTGGTCGGATATGTCTATGAATTATGAGCAATGATTGTCGTTTTAAAAAGGTGATCACAATTTTGGCCGTTAGAATTCCCATGGAATACAATAGCCCAGGTCGAAATTCAAACGCCAAGTTTGGTGACGCGCGCGTCGTGTAGGATGTCCAGGTTGATCGCGACTGACAGTGTTTTTCTAAACACGAAAAGCCGAAGCGCCGGCCTCTTCCTTTCCGTCTGGTCAGAAGGATAGGTCCAGCACGCGGTCCTCGAACAGGCGGTTGCGGGAGCCTTCGAGGTGGAGGCGCATGGCCTTCTGCGCATCGTCTGCGCGCCCATCGGCGATCGCCTGATAGATGGCATTGTGCTCGTCGAAGACCTTTTCCAGTCCAAGACGGGGGCCCATCAGCGACAAGCCATGCAGATGCATGCCGACGGCGATGTGAGGCTTCAGAGCTTCGATGGAGGCAGTGTAATAATGATTGTTGGCGGCCTCCGTCACACTCCTGTGGAAAACGAAGTCGGCGTCGGTGCGATGCAACTGATGGCTTGTCGCTTCGCGCAAGTCGGCAAGGGCGGCGGCGATCTTCAGGATGGCGGCTTCGTCGCGCCGCTGGGCGGCGAAAAAGGCGGCGGCCGGTTCAATTGTCAGGCGGAACTCATAGCAGCGCTGGATGTCAGCAATTGTCTTGACTGGCGAATAGGCGAGGTGCGTGGCCGGGGATGCCTGGGCGCTGACGAAGGTGCCGGCTCCCTGGCGTGAATAGACCATGTCCTCTTCGCGCAATCGTCCCAGCGCATCGCGCACGATCGGCCGGGAAACGCCCATGATAGATGCCAGTTCATGTTCCCCGGGCAGGCGCGAGTCCGGCGGATAATTGCCGGAACGGATACGCTCACGCAATTGGTCAGCGACGCGATCAACCAGGCGCACGGATTTAGCACGCTCCGGTTTGGCGTTTGGGCCGGGCTCTTCGACTGCGGGGACATCCTGCGCCATTTTCTTCATCACGCCTGTTTTTCGATCCTTGTCAGAGAGGATGTTGTTTGACTTAACCGATTCTCGGGAATGAGTTTTAGCAAAGAATCGATCGTCCCGAAGCCCCCCGATTTGACCGCGCAATTGATTGTCCCGCCGTCGGTGCTTTCGATCTGAAACCAGGGAATGCCCGCTTCGATCTCGCCATTGGGGGTCAGCACACTGGCACCGAGCGCTTTCAGGATTGCCAGGGCGGTATCGCCGCCGCCCAGCATCAACATGTCAGGCCGTGTTTTCTCTACCACATGCCGGATGCCGTCGGCAAAGCGGGCAACGACCTGTTGGGGACTGGAGGTCTGTGCGCCGGAGCATCGTGCCACGGCTGGAAGTGCGAGGATATCATGTGCAGACAGCTCGCCTGCAGGCGCATCGGCGATCGCTGCGAGGTGGCGATGGTCGGCGAGATGGTTGATCTGCGCCGATGTAATCGGATCACGGGATCCGAAGGCGAACAACGTCTTTGATGACAGTGACAATGATGGAGCAGGGGTGTTTGCAATGGTCAGCCAACGGGCGAGGGCGCTCCCCAGGCCGCGCGCGCCGACGGCGATCACGGTTGACCAGTTGGCTTGCCGAACGAGATCATCCAGATCGGCATCGGTACGGGCATCATGAACATCAACCGCAAGCGCGCCGGTAGGGAACAAGAGGTGGATCGGCAGTGGTGTGTCGACGCCCCGGCCGGTGACGGCGCCATCAATAGTGAAGCGTTGCTGATCCGGAATGGCCGGCGCCACGACGATCCGGCTTCGGGCGGCAACTTCCGCAAGCGCCAGGCTTTCCGCCGCGACATTGCCCTTCAGCCGGGAATCGATCTTCTTGAACAAAATGGGTGGCATGACCGAGCCCAGCGCGGCAACAGCTGCCTGCACTTTGCGCGCCGCTTCGTCAGCCGAAAGCGCCCGTGATGCGGTGCTGATCACGACCACATCTGGATCGCGCGCCAGCGCTTCGGCCACGGCTTCGATGTCGATCGCCACCGCCACCTTCAGGCCTGCTTCGACAAAGGGTGTTCCGGTATCGAGCGCGCCTGTCAGGTCGTCGGCAATGATGGCGGCTTGCAGCGTCATCCGGGCAGGCCCTCGGTGACGGCGTGACAGGCGACCATATGGCCTGCGCGGGCCTCCCTCCATTCCGGCACCGCCTTGGCACAGATCTCCATAGCGATGGGGCAACGAGTGTGGAAGCGGCAGCCGGATGGCGGAGATAGCGGGCTTGGCACGTCGCCCTGCAGGATCTGCCGTTGGCGGCTGCGCTCATGCGCCGGATCGGCCTCCGGTACGGCTGAGAGAAGGGCCTTGGTATAGGGGTGTAATGGGTGCTCGAACAATTCCTCGCGGGTGGCCAGTTCGGCAAGACGCCCGAGATACATGACGCCGACGCGGTCGCTGATATGGCGGACGACGGCGAGATCATGGGCGATGAACAGATAGGTCAGTCCGTATTTCTGCTGCAGATCAAGCAGCAGGTTGATGATCTGCGCCTGCACGGAAACGTCGAGCGCCGAGATCGCCTCGTCGCAGACGATGAATTTCGGCTGGCAAGCGAGCGCCCGGGCGATCGCCACGCGCTGGCGCTGGCCACCGGACAGTTCGTGCGGATAGCGGGAGGCAAAGCGTGGCGGCAGGCCGACATCGGCAAGCAGTGTCGCGATCCGGTCCTTCAGCTCGGCCTTGGTGGCAAGCTTGTGAAACAGGATCGGTTCGCCGACGGCTTCGCCAATGGTCATGCGCGGGTTGAGCGTCGAATAGGGGTCCTGGAAGACGATCTGCAATTGGCGGCGATAGGGCCGCATGGCCTTTTCGCCGAGTTCGACGATATTCTTGCCCTGATAAATCACCTTGCCTTCGGTGGCCCGGTGCAGATTGAGCAGGGTGAAGCCGGTGGTGGACTTGCCGCAGCCGGATTCCCCGACAAGGCTCAAGGTCTCACCTTCCAGAATATCGAAGGTGATATCATCAAGCGCATGCACGGTGGCGGCCCGCTCCCCGAACGCGCCGAGCCGGACGTGGAAGTGTTTGACCAGATTTTCGATGCGCATCAGCGGCTGAGCACCCATCACGCGGCCTCCAATTTTCTTTGGGCGACGAAGCAGGCGACACGGTGCGCGCCGTTTTGGCCAAGGCCTTCCAGGGACGGAACGCGCTCATGACAGATCGCTTCCGCCAGCGGACAGCGCGGCGCGAACGGACAGCCTTTTGGGCGGCGGCCGGGTTCTGGCGGTGTGCCGCCGATGGAACTGAGACGCGTCGATCGCTCGTCGGACAGTTTCGGGATCGAGGCGAGCAGCCCTTGCGTATAGGGGTGGCTCGGATTGGCAAACAACGCATCGACCGGTGCGTCCTCGACCACCGTGCCGGCATAGAGCACGTTGATGCGGTCGACCAGACCGGCGATCAGCGCCAGATCATGGGTGATCCAGACAACCGACATGCCGAGCTTGTCGCGCAGGTCCTTCACCAGATCGACGATCTGCGCCTGGATCGTCACGTCCAGCGCGGTGGTCGGCTCGTCGGCGATCAAAAGCTGCGGATTGCAGGCAAGGCCGATGGCGATCATCACGCGCTGGCGCATACCGCCGGAGAGTTCATGCGGATAGGCGTCGAGACGATCTTCGGCGCCGGGAATACCGACAAGCTTCAAAAGTTCGCCTGCCCGCTTGCGTGCCTCCGCCTTCGACATGCCGCGGTGATAGATCAGCGGCTCGGCCAACTGCTGGCCGATGCGCATCACCGGATTGAGCGAGGTCATCGGATCCTGGAAGATGAAGCCGACATCGCCACCGCGCACCTTTCGCAGGTCCGAATTCGACATTTTCTGCAGGTCACGCCCGGCAAAATTGGCTTCGCCCTTGGTGACTTTGATCTTGTTGGGCAGAAGCCGCATCATGCTAAGCATGGTCAGGCTCTTGCCGCAGCCGGATTCCCCGACGATGCCAAGGGTCTCGCCCTTGTTCACGTGCAGGTCGATGCCATCGACGATGGTGGCAGGACCATTGCGGGTGTCGATCTCGATGGTCAAGCCCTTGACGTCGAGCAGGCGCTCGCCGGTCTTGGCCGATGGTTCTGGGCGGATATCGTTGGCCATCATCATCACTTCGCTCCGCGCGGATTGAGGGCATCGTTGAGGCCGTCGCCGAGGAAGGAGAAGGCGACGGAGGCAAGGCCGAGGACTGCGGCAGGTGCTGCCAGCAGATGCGGATAATGCTGCCACACGCGCAGGCCGTCGGAGATCATGTTGCCCCAGCTCGGAGTCGGCGGGTTGACGCCGACGCCGAGGAACGAGAAGGCGCTTTCCAGAACCATGGCGGTGCCGAGACCGGCGCTGACGGCGACGATCAGCGGACCCAGCGCATTCGGCACGACATAGCGCATCAGGATGATGCGGTTGGTCAGCCCCAGCGCCTGGGCTGCGGTGATATAAGGCCGCGAGCGGATCGACAGAACCTGGGCGCGGACGAGACGGGCATAGGGCGGCCAGGAGATCAACGCCATCGAGCCGAAAACCAGCAGGAAATCCACCCAGATGGTTTCGCGGTAGACCGGATTGAGCGTTGCGAGGTAGCGGCTTTCCATCCAGCTGGTGATTGGCGATTTCAGCGAGGCATTGATGACGACGACAAGCAGAAGGTTGGGGATCGACATGGTCATGTCGGTCAGCCACATGACGATCCGGTCCAGCCATCCGCCGAAGAAGCCCGCCAAGGCGCCGAGCGTTACGCCGATCACCACAGCAATGAAGGTGACGACGATGGCGACGAGGAACGCTGTGCGCGTACCGTAGACAACGCGGCTGAAGACATCGCGGCCGAGGTCGTCGGTGCCGAACAGATGCGACAAGGACGGGGCCAGGTTACGCGAATTCAGGTCCTGGCTGAGGAAGTCGTAGGGCGTCAGGTACGGCCCGAACAATGCGGTAAAAGCCAGGATGACCACGACGGCGAGACCGAAGACCGCGAGCTTGTTGCGGCGCAGCCGGTGCCAGGCATCGCGCCAGAGGCTGACGGGTGGTTCGATTTCGGCGGCGGTGCCGGGCATGGGAACGACGGACATGGTCAGCGGCTCCTTCTTGTATCGTTGGCGCGCGGGTCGAGTAACGGATAGAGCACATCGACAAGCAGGTTGGAGATCATCACCAGGAACGAGCCGATCAGCGTGATGGCGAGGATGACGGGATAATCGGTATTGGTCAGCGCCTGAACGGTGAGGCGGCCAAGACCGGGCAGGCCGAAGACCAGCTCGACGAAGATGGCGCCGTTGACGATGGTGATCATGATCAGGCCGAGCTGGGTGACAACGGGCGTCAGGACCGGCCGCAGGATGTGGCGCAGTGCCACCATCATTTCCGGCACGCCCTTGGCCCGGGCAGTACGGACGAAATCTTCCGACAGAACTTCAATCACGGCGGCGCGGGTCTGGCGCACGATCAGCGCGATCGGCTGGAAGGAAAGAACGAGCAGCGGCAGCAGGATGCGTACGTCGAAAACACCGCCCCAGCCATAGGGTACGGCGGAGCCCGGCAGGATCATGATCAGCATGACCATCAGCATCGGGCCTGCGACATAGGCCGGGATTGCCCAGAGAAACAGCGCCGAGCCGAGAATGGCATAGTCGGTGCGGGTGTTCTGGTTGAGCGCTGCGATCAGCCCGAGAGGAATGGCAACGACAGCGGTCAGGATGACGGAGCAGAGCGCCAGCTTGAAGGATACGGGAGCCGCGGCCGAAATCATCGCCCAGACGGACCGGCCGGAGCTCAGCGAATTGCCGAAATTGCCGTGCAGCAGGTTCCAGATATAGCTGCCGAACTGGATGAGGAACGGCCGGTTGAGGCCAGCGCTTTCGCGGATCGCCTCGATGCGCTCGGGATTATAGGCAACGTCGCCGGGCGCGCGCAGGAAGATCAACTTGATCGGGTCGCCGGCGCCGTAATAGGCCAGCGCGTAAACGCCGAGCATGACAAGAAGGACGGATGGTATCCAGACGACGAAACGGGTCGCGATGTAACGCAGCATGGCAGTCTCCCACCCTTGGTTTCAGAAGATGAAGCTTCGAGCTTTGCCCTGCGGGGTCAAGCGCCGCAATCATACTCCAGCATTCGCAATCTGTGCGGAAACGGTTTCCGCCTCCGCACAGAATAAGGTGTCAGCGCGGCGCCTTAGCCAGCGACCGAAATGTCCCAGGGGGCAACAACCTGCCAGTCGAGGTTCTTGTCCATGCCGGTGACCTTGTCGGTCGCCCAGCGCGACATCGCCTGCGCGTACCAGGGGATGAAGCTCCAGTCTTCGCGGAAGGCCTTCTGGGCTTCTAGCGCCAGAGCCACACGCTGCGGATCGTCCACTGACTTGGTGGCGGCTTCCGCCAGCAGGCTGTCGACCTTGTCGTTCTTGTAGCCGCCAAGCTTGTTCTGCGCGTTCGACGAAGTCGAGGCGATGGAACCGGCGAGATAGGACACCGCATCGGGAACACGGGTGCCGACGTCGTCGCGGAAGATCTGCACCGCATTCTGGTCAGGCCCTGCATAGGCATCCTGCTGCGGCTTCATATCGACGGCGGTGATGCCGAGGTTCTGGCGCCATTGCTCGGCGATGAACTGGGCGGCAGCCTCGATGGCGGGACCGGAAACGCCGACGAAGAGCAGCTTGGGAAGACGTTCCGGGCCACCATAGCTGGATTCGGCCAGCAGCTTCTTGGCGCCTTCCGGGTCGTAGGGATAAGGCTCGAAGCCGGAATTGTCGGCGCCGGGAACGGAGTTGATGACCTGGTCGGTTTTCTTGTGCGGGCCATCCGGGAAGGACGCCTTCATCAGGCCATCGCGGTCGACGGCCATAATCAGCGCCTGGCGGACTTTCGGATCGTCCATCGGCGCGCGCGCCGAGTTGAACCAGAAATGCTGGCTGGTCGGGATCAGCGGGCCTTCGGCAAAGCTCGCGCCGAGGTCCTGGATGATGGTCGAGGTGACCAGTTCCGTATGGGCATTGTATTCGCCGGACTTCAGGAGCGATGTCGCGGTGACGTTGTCTTCGATCGAGTCGATCTCGATACGGGCGAGCTTCGGCTTCGGACCGAAGAAGTTTTCGTTGGGCTCGAACACCAGTTTGCCGGCATCGAGATCGATGCTGGTCAGCTTGAAGGGACCGGAATAGACGGCGCTGCTATCAGGCATGTACCAGTCGGTGATTTCCTCGCCATCTTCGCCTCGAGATTGCGAGGCCTTGGTGATCGGCGCGATATGGTTGCCGAGACGCATGAAGAAGATCGGGTCGGATTCCGACAGGGTGACGACGACTGTACCTTCGTCCGGCGTTGCGATACCGGAAATTTCCTTGGCCTTGCCGGCGCTGACATCGGCATAGCCTGCAACCTTGCTCAAGACCTGGTCGGCGCGCTGGTTCTTGGTGTTCGGCATGGCTGAGACATTCCAGGAACCCTTGACGTCTTCAGCGGTGATCTTGCTGCCATCCGAGAAAACGGCCTTCGGATCGATCTTGAAGGTCCATGTCTTGCTGTCGGCATCCGGCTCCCAGCTTGTAAAGACGTAAGGGTGCAGTTCGCCCTTCGAGTCGAAATACATCGGCGACGCCCACCAGGCGGAATTCCAGCGATACGGCACGCCACCGCCGCGCAATGGTGACCAATCCTGGTTGAAGGCCGGGTTTGCGACCTTGAGTACCTGGCCTTCCTGGGCCATGACGATCCGGGCATTCAGGCCGAACAGGCCAAGCGCCACACTGGTGCCGAGGCCGAGTTTCAAGGCGTTGCGGCGCGTCATCTGCGGCTGCGACGAGCCGCCTTCCTTGTTCTGATTAGACATCTGATCCTCCAATAGATGCTGTCATCGCGCCCTCCTTCTGCCGGTTCCGGACAGTCTGCCGCGCCATGATGAGGCCGGACATTGGATTTTTATTGTAAATATGTCAACATTAATTCCGAGTCATATTCGATTGATGTAAGGAATCAAAAATAAAATACATATTTTTCAATATGATAATTTTGTGTTGAAATTTTTAACCCGGATTTTTTCTTGACAAGTTGTCATGGTTGAGGAAAAAGCGGGAGGGCTGCAGTCACGGGATGGCGCGGCGCCGCGGAGGAATTTGCAAAAATGACGATTCACAGGATTACCGGCGTCTACAGCGCCGCCACGACGCCGCTCAATGCTGACGACACGCCGGATCTTGGTCTTTTCACGGCCCATTGCCAGCGGCTCTTGAGTGAAGGGTGTCACGGTGTGGCCTTGCTGGGTACGACCGGTGAAGCCAATTCGTTTTCGTCCGCCGAGCGCCGCGATATCCTGGAAGCGGCGCTGAAGGTCGGGATATCCGGCGATCAGTTGATGCCGGGTACCGGCGTTGCCGCCATTCCCGAGACTGTTGAACTGACGCGGCATGCGCTGTCCGTTGGCGTCACCCGCGTCGTCATGCTGCCGCCCTTCTATTACAAGGGTGTTTCGGACGAGGGCCTTTTTGCCGCCTATGCGCGGATCATCGAAGCGATCGCCGATGACCGGCTGCAGGTCGTGCTCTACCACATTCCCCAGGTATCCGGCGTTCCGCTCAGCTTGCCGCTGATCGGCCGGCTGATCGAAGCCTTCCCGGATACGGTGGTCGGCATCAAGGATTCCGCTGGTGATTTCGCCAATATGGAAGCGCTTCTTGCCGCATTCCCGGGTTTTTCCGTGCTTGCAGGTGCTGATCCACTGCTCTTGCCGCTGATCAAGGCCGGCGGGGCGGGGTGCATCACTGCAACGTCCAACCTGGTCGCAAACTCCCTGCGTACCGTTTACGACCATGCCAAGGATCCGGCACGCGCAGCCGATGTCGAGGCAGCGCAGGCGCGCATTAATGCCTATCGCTCACTGTCCAATTCTTATGTCCAGATCCCGACAATCAAGGCGATGGTCGGACTGAAGAACGGCAACTCCGCTTGGGCACGCCCGCGTCCGCCGCTGATGGCTTTGAGTGCTGCAGATCAGGCTGATCTCGCGGTCAAGTTTGCGCAGCTGCCGTAAAGAGGATTGTGTCATGACAGCCGGTTCGGGTTTGAAGCATGAGGAAATTCCGCCGCTTATGAACGGCCTTGTTGGTCCGCATGGCGCCCGGCAGCATCGTTTTGACGCCTTCCTGCCGTCGCCCTGTGTGCAGAACCACGCCGCCAATCTGGCCTATCTCGCCGATGGTACTCTGACCTGCGTCTGGTTCGGTGGCACCATGGAGGGCATGGGCGATATCTCGATCTACATGTCGCGGCTGAAGCCAGGTTCTAACGCCTGGTCGCAACCTGAAAAAATGTCGGATGATCCGCAGAAGTCCGAGCAGAACCCGCTGATTTTCACGGCTCCGGATGGCGATATCTGGCTGATCTTCACGTCGCAGACCTCCGGAAACCAGGATGGTGCTGTCGTCAAACGGCGGGTCTCCACTGATGGCGGGCGCACATTCGGTCCCGTCGAGATTCTCTGCGATCATCCCGGCACATTCGTGCGCCAGCCGATTATCGTCACCGCGAGGGGCGATTGGTTGTTGCCTGTTTTCCGTTGCATTGGCGAGCCCGGCCAGCGCTGGACCGGTGATGCCGATACCGCCGCCGTTCTGATCTCCCGTGATGCTGGAGCCAGCTGGGATATGATCGACCTGCCTGACAGTGTCGGGGCTGTCCACATGAATATCGTCCCGCGCGGTGATGGACGAATGGTCGCCTTTTTCCGCAACCGGTTTGCCGCGCAGATCCTGTGTAGCCATTCCGATGACGATGGCATCACCTGGAGCGCACCGGCGGAAACCGGGCTGCCCAACAACAATTCATCGATCCAGGCGGCGGCCCTCAAGGATGGCCGAATCGCGCTGATCTATAATCATTCCAATGCTTTGACATCGAGTGACCGGCGCCATTCTCTGTATGACGAGATCGAGGCGGAGGAGGGGGCGCAGGCCGTGCCAGCTGAGACGGTATCTGCCGCCGATGGCCGGCCGAGGGCGATCTGGGGTGTGCCTCGTGCGCCGATGAGCCTTGTTTTTTCTGGTGATGGTGGAGAGACCTTTGGTATCCCGGATTATCTGGAAACCGGCGATGGTTATTGTCTCACCAACAATTCCAAGGATGCCCTCAACCGCGAATATTCCTATCCATCGATTGTCGAGGGGCCGGATGGCGCGCTCCATATCGCCTACACCTATTATCGCCGGGCGATCAAATATGTGCGGCTGGAGCCCGGATACGGTTTTTGAGGCCCTGTTGCAGTGGTTAACGCGCGGCGCATCCGGGTTGCAGACGAAAAAGAGGTTTTTACAACTGTGAAAAATCGGGCACCACCCAGGTAGAATTTTGACAAGTATGTATCTGTTTGACGAATTCCGCGGCGGTTGACACGGAATTCGTACGTCTGTTTACAAGATCTCTCATCCGTTTTGACATGCTCCCCTCCCGCTACAAGATTTGTCGCGCTTGGCGAAGAATCTTATGAGTTAAACGATAATATCCCAATAAAAACAGCAGTTTTTTCTCTGTCGTGCACCATCCTGAATTCGGAAAATGCATATGGATGGAGATAAAATGCGGTCTCGCTGCAGCTTGGTGCTTGCCATGTATAGCGGTTATATGTAACAAATTTACATGTTGGTTGCGGTCCTCGATGGATCTGGCGACGAAAACAACGAGGACATGTCCATGACCAGCTTGAGTGCTCCCATCACGATTATCCGGCCGGAGATCATAGAGTTTGGCGTCGGTGTGGCTGCAAAGCTTGGAAGCTGGGCCAGAAGTCAGGGCTTCGCGCGCATTCTCGTCATATCCGATGCGTTCAACGCATCCCGTGTCGATTTGCTTGAGTTGCCGGGAGATGTCACTGTTTTCTCACAGGTGAAGCCTGAGCCGGATGCGGACAATCTCGATCTGGTGCTTGCGGCAGCCAATGCTGCGCAGGCCGATCTGATCGTCGGTTTCGGCGGCGGTAGCGCCATGGACCTCGCCAAGCTTGTGTCAGTGCTGTCGGGCTCTACCCAGACGCTGCGCGACGTCGTTGGTGCGGGCAAGGTGGCTGCGCGCCGCCGTGCCGGGTTGGCGCAGGTGCCGACCACATCCGGAACCGGCAGCGAAGCGGGTATTCGCGCCCTGGTCACCGATCCGGCAACGCAGGCCAAGCTTGCCGTCGAGAGCATCCATATGCTCGCCGACATTGCAGTCATCGATCCCGGTCTGACCTTCACGGTGCCTGCTGCGACGACTGCTGCAACCGGCGTCGATGCCATGGCCCATTGTGTCGAGGCTTTTACCAATCGCAAGGCGCATCCGATGATCGACCTTTATGCGATAGAGGGCGTGCGTCTCGTCGGCCGTTATCTCGCTCGCGCCGTTGCTGATGGTTCTGACGCCGAGGCGCGGGCGGGCCTGTCGCTTGCGTCGCTCTATGGCGGTTTCTGTCTGGGCCCGGTCAATACTGCCGGTGGCCATGCGCTTGCCTATCCGCTCGGCACGCGCTGGCATGTGGCGCATGGCGCCGCCAATGCCCTGATCTTCCCGCACGTGCTGGCTTTCAACGCTCCGGCCGTCGTGGACAAGACGGCGCAGGTGATTGCGGCACTCAATCTCAAGGCTGGTGCGGATCAGGCTTCTGTTTTTGACGCCACATCCGGTTTCTGCGCGGGACTCGGTATCGAGATGCGGCTCTCGGCCTTGGGCGTACCGGAAACGGATCTCGGTGTCATGGCTGATGATGCCTTTGCCATCCGCCGCCTGCTGGACAACAATCCGCGCGATCTTGAGCGCGCCGACATTCTTTCGATCTATCAAGCCGCCTATTGACTGGAACAGGCCTGCCGCGGCCAAGCCGGAGCGCAGGAACGGCCGCTGCGCCGCACGGAGGACTGAACATGAGCACATCGCGCGTAGCCGTTACGCTGGGAGATCCGGCCGGCGTCGGGCCTGAAGTCATCGTTAAGGCGCTGGCCGCGCTGCCCGAAGCCGACAGGGCGAATTTCGTCATCGTCGGTAATGTCGAGGCGCTGGAACGGGCCAACAGGGTAACGGGAACGGAATTGCATTTTTCCGCCACGCCCGCCGCAGGCACGATCGCCGTCGATGAAGTTGCGATTGATGGCAGCCTGCCTGCGATCGGCAAGGTGAGCCCGGTCGCTGGGGATGCGTCCGTACGTTACATCAAGCGCGCGGTTGAGCTGGCCATGTCCGGCGCAGTCGATTGCATCGTCACCGCGCCGATCAACAAGGAAGCAATGAACCTCGCCGGCCATCATTTCGACGGCCATACCGGCCTTTTGGCGCATCTGACCGGATCGAAAAGCTCCTTCATGCTTCTGGCATCCGAGCGCCTGAACACCATCCACGTCTCGACACACGTTTCGCTGCGCACCGCCATCGAACGGGCGACTGTCGAGCGTGTGCTGGCGACGATCGAGGCGGGGCACCGCCATTTTCTGCGTCTTGGCAAAAAGGCGCGTATCGCCGTCGCCGGCATCAATCCGCATTGCGGCGAGGGCGGCTTGTTCGGCGATGAGGACACGAAATTCCTGGCGCCTGCAGTTGAACTGGCGCAGGCCAAGGGCATCGATGTGGTCGGCCCGATTTCCGCCGATACAGTCTATGCCCGCGCCTATGGCGGCGCCTTCGATCTCGTCGTCGCGCAATACCACGACCAGGGACATATCCCGATCAAGCTGGTTGCCTTCGAGACCGCCGTCAACGTCTCGCTCGGCCTGCCGATCGACCGGGTGTCGGTCGACCACGGCACGGCCTTCGACATCGCGGGTACGGGAAAGGCCAATCACGTCAATATGCTATCGGCAATCGACTATGCGCGGTTGGTGGCGCGGTCGCCAAGAGCTGCACCCGCGGCTTGAAGCGGCGCCGGAGCTCAATTCTGATCGAAAAAGTCGCTGCGGATTTCGCGGCGGATCAGCTTCAGCGAGCGATCCGGCTGGATGATATAGGTTTCGTAGGCAACGCCGGTCACGGTGCGGAACGAATTGTGCACGACACTGCCGACCGGTGATTTCGTCAGCTTCGTGCGCGGCTGGCCGCCATAAGTGATACTGCCCGGGATCGGCTCGACATCCGGCGCGGTGCACGAGGCCAGCATCAGCGCGGCTACACTCAGGAAAATGAGAGGTTTCATCGGGTCTACTCCGCGAGGGCATTCATCGAAAGAATGTAGCGGTATTGGCGGCACATTCAAGCGTGGCCGTTCGCGGCGGAAGGTCTGGCGCTGAGTTGGTTATGGGATGGCCCGCCCTTCCGAGAACATGGAGTATGATGTCTCGTCATTGAAGGAAGAGGAGCCAGATCATGACGATTTCGATACTTGGCATCGACATAGGAAAGAACAGCTGCAGCGTTGTCGGAGTTGACGACAAAGGTGCGGTGATTGTCCGCCGAACGATGCGGCGTCAGACGCTCATTTTGTTTGTAGGCAAGATGCCGGCATGCATCATTGCTATGGAAGCATGCTGCGGCGCTCACCACCTGGGGCGACTTTTCGAGGCACGAGGACACGAAGTGCGATTGATGTCGCCCGAGTATGTTCGCCCCTATATTAAAGCGCAGAAGAACGACGACAGGGATGCGGAGGGCATCGCGGAAGCCGCGTCGCGTCCAACAATGCGATTCGTCGACCTCAAGAGTGCGGAGCAGCTCGATATTCAGTCGCTGCACAGGGTTCGATCGCGCCTCGTCGCACAAAGAACCACGTTGATCAATCAAATCCGGGCGATCCTCCTTGAGCGCGGTCTCATTTTTGCTGCCGGTCGTCGCAAGCTTGAGGTTGCCCTAGATGTCCTTCCGGATGATCAAGAGGCCAACTTGTCTCCGCGCATGCATCAACTGATTTTTGACTTGCGAGACGAGTGGAAAGTGTTGGATACGAAGATTGCAGCGCTGAACGCTGAGTTCGTGTCGCTCGCGCGGCATAATCTTGCGATGCGTCGTTTAACGACTATCCCCGGCATCGGCGTACTTAACGCCACAGCCCTGGTTGCCGCGATCGGCGACGCCAGCAGCTTCAAACATGCGCGAGATCTCGGCGCGTGGCTGGGGCTCGTTCCACGACAGTTCACGACCGGAGGCAAGCCACGTCTGCTCGGAATAACGAAACGCGGCAACAACTACCTCCGAACTTTGCTTGTGCACGGCGCACGAGCGGCGATGCCCGTACTCAGTCAAAGCGATACGCCTGTCGGCCAGTGGCTTCGAGCGCTAGTTTCCCGCGGTATTCACCGTAATGTTGCGATCGTGGCCCTTGCAAACAAGCTTGCGCGTATTGCCTGGGCGATTTTACGCAAGGAGCAACCGTATGAAAGTACCTTCGGCGTAACGCCAGCATAACAGGATTGGCTGCGCCTACACGCAGCCCATGATGTTTGCGAGAAGGAATACAGATGGCCTGACAGTCAATCGGCGTTCAGAAAGCCCAGGCGTGGAAATGGTTCATTGAAACCGTGTTGGTTATCGTGGCTCTGGACGTGCGGATATCCATCTTGGCCACGGCGTGACCGTGAGACCGAATACGTTGAAGCAGACTGCACAGGAATCTAAAAAACTACTTGCAAACAGGGCGGGCCATACGTTCCTAGTGCTTGGGTCTGTCCTGGTTTGACGCGGGAAAGACGAAATGAAGCTGGCCCGACTTGATCGAGGCGCGCTCGATCAGAGCCTTGTGCTCTTCCCGCATCGCCTGCGAACGCTCCCGGAATGCCCTCGACCGCGCCAGAACCGCCTGTGTCCGCGCCGTAATTTCATCAACATGGCTCATGTCTTACCTCAACGGTTATCCGGTGGAGTGATCCTGCCAAGCAAGGATACGATGCCTGCCGGCCTGCATTGCCTCATTTGTTCACTTTATGTTCCATTTTCAAGCAAGAGTCAATGGACTGATAAACTCGGCCTGAGGCGCTTGGTTTTGGGGAAGAAGCTTCGTCGGCCAAGCTTCAGTCAGCCGGTTTTGAGAGCAAATCGAGAATCAACCGTAAAGCGCAAGACGCCATCTGTTTCGCCTTGACGCGCCTTGATGCCTGATGCTAACTCGCCGCCGACGGTTCCCCGAGCGATGACTCCGAGGGGATTAATAGGGAACACGGTGAGGACGACCCAGCAGGGACCTAGACCGTGGCTGCCCCCGCAACTGTAAGCGGATTGCCGCTCATCCTCGTGACGCGAAAATGCGTCATGCCACTGGGAGAACTCCCGGGAAGGCAGATGAGATGCAGATATCCGTAAGCCAGGAGACCTGCCGTCAAAAGATCGATCCAACGTCACGGGCGGGGATGCCCTGAACAGGAGAATTTGATGACGGTTTCCTGCCGGCCTAACAGCGTATTCATACGTATTCTCCCGGATTTCCCACCACGCGGCATCTGTTTCATCGCGGGCTGAAAGGCTTCGGCAGCGAACATGCCGTGTTTGGTGTTGTTCGCCACGACGTCTTTGCCCTCACAGAATCCGTCCAGAGGCGTGATTCATCCGGAGGACTAAATGTTCATTTCCAAAACATCCCGGCATATCGGCAAATCGCTGGTCGTGCTGGCCAATGCCGCAGTTCTTGCGGCCCTTGCATCGACGCAGGCCTTTGCCGAGAAGACCCAGTATCCGCTGACATTCCACAATTGCGGCCGTGAGGTTACCGTCAATCAGGCTCCAGAACGCGCTGTTTCAATCGGACAAAGCACCACCGAAATCCTTTACTTGCTCGGCGTTCACGAAAAAATGGTCGGCACGGCGCTGTGGATCGGCCCTGTTCTGAAAGGGTACGAGGAGATCAATGCCAAGGTCGAACGGTTGGCGGATAATGATCCAAGCTTCGAGAGCGTCATCGGCAAGAAACCCGATCTGGTGACAGCCCAGTTCGAGTGGATGATTGGCCCAGAAGGCGTCGTTGGTACGCCGCAGCAGTTTGAGGAATTGGCCATCCCCGTCTATGTCTCGCCATCGGATTGTGTCGGCAAGGACAATTCGAGCGGTGGCGACGGTGTCCGCAAAGGTGTCTTCACCATGGACCTGATCTATCAGGAAATCGCCGAACTCGCGAAAATCTACGACGTTCAGGACCAGGGCGCGAAGGTCATCGCCGATCTCAAGGCGCGCGAAGAGGCGGCTCGCAAAAAGATCACCACCGCCAACGACAAGCTCTCTGCCGTGTTCTGGTTCTCAAGCGCCGAGAAGGACATCGACCCTTATGTCGCGGGCAGGAATGGTGCGCCGGGCTATATTCTCCGCACACTCGGTATCAAGAACGTCATCGACAGCGAAGAGGAATGGCCGACGGTCGGCTGGGAAACGATTGCCAAGTCAAACCCGACCATCATCGTGGCGGGCGCGTTGGACCGCCGCCGCTTTCCGGCCGATGACATCGCGGTCAAGCAGGAATTCCTGACGACCGATCCCGTTGCCAGCCTGATGCCTGCCGTCAAGGAGGGGCACGTGGTGGTCATGGACGCCCAGGCGATGAACCCGACGATCCGCACTATCGAGGGCATCGAGGTGCTCGCTGACGCGATCGCCGCATCCGGCCTCAACAAGTGATCGCCATCACCTCTTCCCTCTCAAAGACAAGCGCCATCCTGCTGGCGCTTGTCGTTCTGGTCGCAGCGCTCTGGCTGGGCGCGGCGATCGGCGAGACTGCCATTCCCATGGACATCGTCGCCAAGACCGTGGCCAATCGGCTCTGGAACGCGGGCTATCCGCTCGATCCGCTCGATCAGGGTATTGTCTGGAACTACCGGATGAGCCGCGCCGTTGTCGCCGCTTGCTGCGGTTCGGCCTTGGCGGTTTCCGGTGTCGTGTTGCAGGCGCTGCTCCGGAACCCATTGGCTGATCCCTATATTCTCGGCATTTCCGCCGGGGCTTCGACCGGCGCGGTCGGCGTGGCAATTCTCGGCTTCGGAGCGGGTTTTCTGACGATGCCTGCAGGCGCATTCGCCGGAGCTCTGATCGCCTTTGGCCTCGTCAGCCTGCTCGCCTTGCGCGCCGGACGGGGCACCAGCGCGATCATTCTGGCCGGTGTTGCCGGTTCGCAGCTCTTCAATGCGCTGACGTCCTTCATTGTCACGAAGGCGGCCAATGCGGAGCAGGCCCGCGGTATCATGTTCTGGCTGCTTGGAAACCTTTCCGGTGTCCGCTGGACTGACGTCTCGCTTGCGCTTCCCGTCGCCGTGATCGGCCTTGCGGTCTGCCTCTGGCAGGCGCGCGCGCTTGACGCCTTCACCTTCGGCTCGGAATCGGCCGCCTCTTTGGGCATTCATGTCCGCCGCGTCTACGCCATCCTGATCGGCGTGTCGGCACTGATGACGGCGGTCATGGTCAGCATTGTCGGCTCGATCGGTTTCATAGGGCTGGTGATCCCGCATGCTGCCCGGATGGTCGTTGGCGTGCGGCATGGATTGCTTATCCCTGCATCTGCCCTCATCGGCGCCGTCTTCATGATCGCTGCCGATATCATATCGCGGGTCATCATACCGGGGCAGGTCCTGCCGATCGGCGTCATCACCGCGCTCTTTGGCGCCCCAGCCTTCGCCTTGATCCTCAGCCGCAGGAGGGCGCCGGCGTGAACCTTTCCGCGCAAAACGTTTCGTGGTCGGCCGGTGGTGCCACCATTCTTCATGACGTGTCTTTGGATGTCGTCCCCGGCGAGTTTCTCGGTATTGTCGGCCCCAACGGTTCGGGCAAGACCAGCCTGATGTCTTTGCTGTCGGGGATCCGCAAGCCCCACTCGGGCACCGTCTTGCTGGACGGTCAGCCAATCCATTCGATTGGCCGCCGGGAGATCGCCAAGCGGATAGCACTTGTCGAGCAGCAGGCCGAAACCGCTGAGCGCATCACTGCGCGCCAGGCCGTCGAGCTTGGCCGGACCCCGCATCTCGGCCCGCTATCACCCTGGTCGAAGAGTGATGATGCAATCGTCGACGAGGCGATCCGCAATGTCGATATGGAAGGCTTTGCCGGGCGATGGTGGCATACGCTTTCGGGCGGTGAACGTCAAAGATTGCACATTGCCAGGGCGCTCGCCCAGCAGCCCTCCATCCTGCTGCTCGACGAGCCGACAAACCACCTCGATATAGGCCATCAGATCGGCCTGCTGCATCTCGTGCGCGAGCAGAACCTTACCGTGGTCGCGGCCCTGCATGATCTCAACCATGCGGCCATGTTCTGTGATCGCATCGCCGTCATGGAGAGGGGCAGTCTGGCGGCACTCGGCAGCCCGCGCGAGGTTCTGGATGCACACTGTATCAAGCGCGTGTTCGGCGTGGATGCCGACATCGAACATGAGGGGGAAACCGGGTGCCATATCCGCTATCGCGCGCCGGGCACGTCCGTTCCTGTCCAGCAGTCCATCCGGAGAATATCATGATCTCAATCACAAGAACCCTTATTGCGGCAACTCTCCTGTTCTCGACCTCGCTCCCCGCTTTGGCCGAGACGTTCGAGGTCAAGATGCGCAATCGCGGAGAGAAGGGGTCGATGGTTTTCGAGCCCGACTACATCGAGTTGAAGCCCGGTGATCGGGTCAAGTTCATTGCCACCAACAAGAGCCATAATGCCGCGTCGATCGATGGCATGGTTCCGGAGGGTTATGCCGGCTTCAAGGGCAAGATCAACGAGGAGATCGAGGTTACCTTCGACCAAGCAGGTTTTTACGGCATCAAGTGCTCACCGCATTTCGCCATGGGCATGATCATGCTGATCAAGGTGGGTGAAGCCGAACTCACCAGCGCTATCCGGGCATTGGAGGTCCCAGCCCGCGCCCGGTCACGATTCGATGCCATATTCGCGGAGATCGACGCGAAGGCGGCTTTGAGGTGAGTATCGCTCCCGGTCAAACTCGGGCCTCAAGGTGGAGACCAGGACTATTGGCGCGCGCGCTTGAAAACCTTCGATGATGATCTCTGGCGTTGCATACCTGCAGAGCCGAGTTTGACGCATGTCCGGCGCAATCCGCACCCGGCCTGCGAAAATCCGCTGACGATATAGTAGGATCTGCTGTGGCATCGGATAGATGTCACAGTTCTCCTGTCAGTCGGGTACAGACAGACGAGGCTCGATTTTTCCGAAGCAAGGCCTTGAAGGAAAAACGCAGTTTTGCAGAGGTATTTTGGACGTTCATTAACGTGTTGCCAGCGTAAGCGGGATCAACGGGTTTCCAAAGACTTGGCGTTTTCAGCAAGTGAATGGTGCCCGGAGGCGGATTTGAACCACCGACACGCGGATTTTCAATCCGAATTCCTGGCTTTTAGCCGGTTTCAAATCCTGTTGACAAGACCAGCTATTACGGCAACCATAGTTGAGAACCCGCTGTGAAAACAGTGACATGTCAACAATTACGATCCTTACTCTCGAAATCCACGACTACAAACGGCTCGACTTTACGACGCTTGTCAACGGATTAGAAAAGGGTATGGGGCTGGTATAGAAAGTAGGGCTTTAATGGCCAGAGTTAAGGTTGCAATCGACGACCCACACATTACTCGTGCAAAGAATATGGCTAAGACAGGAACGACACCGGACGGAAAGATATTCATTTTCCAAGACAACAGCATCCCCGGTTTCCAGCTGCGAGTGCAAGGCAAGAAAGCCGCATGGATTGTGCGGACGCCAGCCGTCACGATTACAATTGGATACGCATGGCCAGATAATGACCCTAAGAGCCCTTACATCGTCGCAATGTCGAAAGTGCGCGACCTTGCAAAAGCCGTCGTGCGCTATTTAGAAGACGGAAAAACGCACTGGGTAAAGCAGCTCATCTCGACATATCACCGGTCTGCAGCGGCTTCGAAGGAGAAGAATGATAAAGGGCTGATCAAGCGCGTTCTTCAAGAGATTGAAGTAGCGATCAATGCGCCTCCTAAGGTCGATATCGATACGTGGACTTTCGGGGAGTGTGTTAGCCGTACGATCTCCGACAAACGCACTCCTGGAAACAAAAACTACATTTCAGAAAGCACGGAAAAAGACTACCACCTCACGTTCGGTCGCCCGGCATTTGAGGAGATGCTTAAAAAACCAGCTGTCCTGCTTACTCCTGGCGACATTGAAGATGCTCGTGACGCGATCCAGAAAGCGTCGGGTGTCTCGGCGGCCTTGAAAGCCGTGACGTATTCGAGAGCGGTTCTGGACTATTGCACGAGAACCTATTCGAAAAAGACTGGCCTTGATCAAGGGCGACCGTGGTGGAGAATGGTCAGCGCCCAGTGGGAGATCACGCCGCGAGACCGAGAGCCAAGCATCGAAGACATCGTCAAATCGGTCATTCTGGCTGAGGAATATTTAGACAAGCCACTGCCCGGCCGAATCCAGGGCGTCAATGGGACCAACGCTGGCACCTTGGCGGGACTTTGGTGGCTCATCCTAACCTGTCAACGAGCTGACGCTGGGCTTTCGCTACTGGCGCACGATGTCGTTCAAGACCCGGAGGATGGAAACTTCGTGCTGGTCGCATGGGCCGCTGACGTTATGAAGGCCGGGATGGCGCACGCCCTGCCCGTGCCGAAGCGAGCGTGGGCGATGGTGGATCATTTCCGGAAACAGAATGAAAACCTGACGGCTGAGGGACAGGAGTGGGCATTTCCTTCAGAAAAGAAATCGGACGTTCACGTGACTCAGTCCGGTGTTTATCGCGTGCTGTATCGACTGGCAGCGAGAGACAAACCGGAAAAGCCGCGAGCCGCAGCTGAGCGAAAACCAAACGGAAGAGGCCCGTACAAGCTGCGTGAGCGGACGGAGATAATCGATCTATTTGCTTTGAACGGGATTCTCTGGTGGAGTCCGCATGACCTGCGGCGTGCTTTGAACACATGCCTCGATCTGGCTGGGATGCCAGGCGGAACGACGGTGATACTTGCTCACGATATTCACGAGACAGACAAGCTTGGCGTTAATCCTTCTGAACGCCAGCGTGAGGACTTTCAGCGGCTTCGAACTGCCCGGGTTACAAAGCTTGCCTACGGCGGTGCTCAATATATCAAGCTGAAAAAGGAAGGCATGTTAGTCTGGACTACAGCAATTCTCGACGAGTACGACCGGCAAAAAGGTCTTGCCTCGTTCAAGGAAGCTGCTGAGTAAGTAGCTTGAATCTACACACGATCAGTAGCCGCGCCCAAAAAGTACATCGGCTACTGATCGGGCCTACGCAGCCTGAAAAATCGCCGATCTCTTGCATTCAGCGCAGGTCCGGATATGAATTCCGGGCGAAACAAAAGGGTGGGGTCCTACCGGATTTATGCAGTCCCTCACCGAAACGCGGGGGCCTGACAGTTCTTCCCGCGTCAGTGCGTACAAGCCAATCCGGGAACCTTTTGTTGCCACTGCAGCCGATGAACGGCCGAGTTCACGGGCGATGTTGGCAGTTGTCATTCCTTCGCGGTACAGCCTGATTAGCAAATTGAAGTCCGCCTTGCTCCAGAAATCCTCCCGCATTTTCGTCTCCAAAATGTCTTGTCCTTGGAGACAGTCTGAGTCAGAATCCCGTCGGCCGTAACTGGAAAAATCGCATGCAAGGACCCGATCTCTCAGCGCTTGACCCAGCTTACCTGAAAGCAATATCGGAAATCCGTGGCCGCCTGACAGACGAGCAGATCGCCGACGTCTTAGAGCGGTACGTGGCAGGTGGCATCGACCGCGACGAGGCTATGGAATCGCTCGATGTCAATTATCTTGGCGTGCTCTACACCGCCGTGTCCGTCTACAAAATCGAGCGTCCGGAGCTGGATCAAGCAGAGATCGAGCGCGGCGCAGAAGCAGTTCGCATGTGGCGAAATGGTGAACACGTACCCGTCGAACTGCGGCAACCGGCATCGTGGAAAGTCCGGCATTAATAAGAGTGATCGGTAGCTAACCTCGTTTAGCTACCATAGCGATGTCAAAGTGCCCGGAAATTCAGGGGGTTTTCTTGACGCTGTCGGTGTCAAAACGAAGCGCCTGGACGAGGTAGTCGATCAGCGCATCATCGTTCATTTCGGATCACCGTTGGCGTGCTCGTCGCACAGGACCTTCCACCATCCAGTTTTTCGGACGATCCCCCGCTGGCCGCAGGTTTCGCAGATAATCGCAGCGGCCGCTACTGCCTTACTAGTTGCCGCATAAACGGCATCAGTTTGCTCCGGCTCGCACTCGTACATGATTTCGAGGGCGCTCCACTTTTCCCCTGCGGCCACGAAACGAACACCTGTTAGCTCGGACAAATCGTGCATCAGCTTGTCGAGGATGGCGTGCCAACCGGAGCCGCAATAGTAGCGCCGACGAGCGGCTTGCAGGTCGGCGGGGTCCACACCTTTGGTCTCAGGGGTGATCAGCGACCGCCGTTTGATCCGGTCGGCTGCCGAACGAACCGGGTCATCCTGGTCATCCGGCATGATAGGTCTCCATTTCCTGGCGGATCGCACCGACAATCAATCGACTAACGGCAATCTTACAACGCGTGATAATCACCCGTTGCTCAAGCCCAGCGAGATGGGAGAAGCGATCCCTGAAATGATCATGCTGGCTGGGATCACCGAGATGCCCGCCGGACATCAAATAGTCGACGACAGCGCCGGTGATCGCCCGATCATGCTGGGGAAAAAGCTTTCTCATGCCCGGTCTCCCGCGTGGTTTCTGCAAAGAGTCTGCATGTAGCCTGACGTGATCAATTCACCAGGATCGCCACACAGTTCACACGTCCGCATGCTCAGGCTTTCGGCGCGGTCGCGGATCGCCAGAATTTCGGCAGCGAGTGCTGACGGAAAATGAGCGGCTTCATTTTGCGGGCGGACATAGATGCGGAGACCGCCAAATTTTTCCTTGATCTGGCGGACTGAGGCACGCGGCAAACAGCCGTGTGTTTCGAGGCTGACCTCGATATCACGGAGACTATCGGCAATAATTGGCAGCCATCCCTCGCCCACGGAGAACTCAACCTCGGGAGGCAGGATGCGTGAATGTTTGGCACGCATATCGGCGATGAACTGGTCGCGGCTGAAATTCTCAGGAAGCATACGAGTCTCCCGAAGCATGCTCGTCGCAGAAAACGCCTTCACCATGGTCGCCCAAAATGGCAGTCCGCAGGTAGCCATCGGAGCCGCAAACGCTGCAGGTTTCTTGAGTGCGGCCGGTGAATTCAGTCAGCGCCTCGACACATGCCATCGCGCGGCCCGGTGTCCAGGTATGCGACGGCATGATCGGGCTAGCAAAAGCCATTGCGCTGCTATCGTAAACGTCGACGCGGACGGCAACCCAATAAACCGTGCGATCACGGATTGGGTCGATTGACGACAAACGGTAAAGGCGCTCAAGCAGGTCTACAAGCGGCTGGACCCAACCGTCGGGCAGATCGCACATTGTATCATGCCACATTGGGCCGTACTCAGCCTTCAGCAGGGAGGCGATATCGGTCTTCATGCTGCGATCTCCACGTCCTGCATTCCCGTCGTCAGCTGCTGGAATGTCCGTGGGGTGTAGGCTGTGTCTGGGCAATCAACGCCAACATCGCGGCTGCGACCATACGCGGGCAAACGACCGTGCGAGTGACCATAAAAATGCCAAGACCCGTGGCAGCTCGCGCTCCAAGTTCGCATTGCATAGTGATGCAGGATAACGCGCTCGCCGTTTTGTTTTGTTTCCGCGTAGTGCGTCGGTGGCTGATCCCAATCGAGTCCGGCAATCGACTTACGAACGTCGCCGCGATTGTCCAAATCGTGATTGCCAAGGATCAGGCGCTTGCGGCCTTGCAGCTGGCCGAAAATGGACGCAGTGCGAGCGGGATCGAGGTAGCTGAAATCGCCCAAATGCCAGACGATATCCGTCTGTTTGACGGTGTCATTCCAGGTCTCGATCAGGTGGCGATCCATCTCATCGGTCGATGAAAACGGACGGTTCTGGAGCATCAACTGATGCCCAAAATGAGAGTCGGCGGTGAAAAATTGTTGGGTAAACGCCATGGTGCGAGTCCTTTTAATCCAGTCGATCCAGTCTACGTGACCCGCGCAAACGGGCGATCCAGCGGTTAGGCTAGGTCTATTCGTAGGTCTCTGATCGAAAGAACTCGCATTTCAATGTGCCTCAGTTGGCGCGTTTGGACTCCGTTATACAACCACAAGGGAGTCCCCGGTTCAAGCGGAAAAATCAGCCTGGTTAACCGTAGCTTACTGCTGTCGCGGTGATCGGATCGATCTGGTCGATGATCTGCTCGCTGTAGCGGCTAGCAATGCCTTGCGTCGTAGGTTTCCCGTGTTTCGCGATGTAATCCAGCATGAAGAAATGATCGGTCACGAAATTGCAGGCGGGAATATAGCTGGCTCCTGGCGGGCGGCCGCGCATAAACATCCGTCCAAATGCCTGATGCCAGTGCGTGGGAAGACGAACTTGGTTTTGAGGCTCAGACATCTTGCGTAGGGTCGCAACGATCTTGCCGCCGAGAAGCCTATTAGCTTCTTCGATTAAAGGAAATTTCGCACGGAGGCTCCCGATCACATCGATGTCCATCCATCTTTGATTTTGGACAGCGGTCTTATCGGCAAACGGGAAACCTTGAAGAAGTTCAGCCCACCTGGCTCCCTCGGCGTGAGCGTCGTCTTCGAGCATGTAACGGTATTCGGGCCCGATTTTGCTTTCATCAAAGCCGTACCGGGTGTTACTTAGATCGACGTCCGGTTTCGGCGACTTTTTAATTCGGCTTTTCGGCTTACGCGAGCGATCAAAGACGGCCATCAGGTCATAGTTTTTTACCATGTGCACGCGGGTCAATTCCGAGATTGATAGCAAAACGTCTTCCATACCGTCGGCGTCATTTGGCAGCAAAAGCCCGCTGATGGGGGTGTTGTTTCGGTCACTTCCTACCGGGAAGGCGAGAACACCCCTATAAGCCGGTTCGCCGTTCCACTCTGCCGTCATTCTCCGAATTTCGTTCATCAATTCCTTAAGATCGGGTACCGGAAGCTCTCTGTCTATTTTGAACACGATAGCTGGGAAGATTGTATCACTCATTGGTAAGATACCTCCGTTGTCATTAGCGGTGTCAGGTCTGCCAGCAGGCTCGACCATTCAGTCTTTGTCGGTTTCACTTTGATTGCTGTCCGCTGATCCGCCACAGGTGTAGAGAGGCGTAAGATCACCTGTCTGTCTCCCGACCAGTCCGTAGCGTCGATTTGTTCAAGGATGTTGCGGTAGTGGAGGTCTTCAAGGCCACGCAGCTCAATGATCGCTTTTTTGCACTCCTCGAACGTTTCCCCACCAGCGCCGACAGGAACTACAACCCGGGCTTCCGCGTCGGCGTTCGCTTTTTGAGCAGCTCGGTCCTTACGTCGTTGCTCGGCGGTGATATCGGCAGCGACAACACTCTTCAGCTTACGGGCCTTGCCTCCCATTCGCTCAATGCGGGCGATCTGGCTCTCCATCCGATCTCGAACCGAGGTCGTAGCAGCGAGATCAGGGCTGGCATCTTCTTCCGCGAAAAACGACCAGGCGGCCTGCTCAGCACCAAATTCCTGGATTGCAGTAAGCAGGCTTTCGCCCCGGAACACACGGTCTTCGTAGCCAGCAGAGCGAGGCTTCTTATCCAGAGCCTCCTTTAAGACGGTCAACCACAACTCAAAGAACTTCTTCTCAATGTAGCCGCCGAAGACGGTTCCCCTGCCGAAAAGCTTCACGGCTTTGGACCATACCCCGCTGTCAATCCTATATCGTGCGTCGTCTGAGCCTCCGACCGCGATATCGACGCGAGCGCCACGTATGAGCTGAGGGCGCGGCGGCTGAAGTTTGAGGGCGAAGTCGAAGTACCGAACCGTGCGTCCTCGACCTGGCTCGTGGATAACCTGTAGCGAGGTGCGGAAACGCCGGACCTTTTGAAGGTCTTTGATTGAACGTTCTGCAAAGTCCTTGAGCTTGCCGACGTTGAGCTTGCCTACTGATCCCCTTGGAAAGTCGATGATGTCTGCGAGCTGATCGGGTGTGAGCTGGACGAAGACCTCGTTGGCCTGACCCGCTTGCCACTGGCGACCGTGGCTCTCTAGTGCCAGGTGCTTATAGAGCGCCGGAGAATATTTGGATGACATCGCTCGGTCGGTGAGCGCAGCAAGCTCCACATATGCATATCTCGGCATCGTCCTCATGAGCTGACGGATCGGCGACGGGAATGAGTAGCAGATACGGTGGTCATCTTTACCAAGTTCTTCCCAGGTCGTTACCATGGGCACATCGACAAACCGCCGGTCTAGCTTCTCGCTATCGCCGAAATTGAGTGTGACCTCACGCAGCTTTTGGACCGACTTGACGACCAATTCTTTGCGGGCGTCTTGGCCGAGAAACCGGGTAACAGCCTTCAAGGACACCGAATATTCGAGCTGTTGCATGGGCTGATCAGTCTCGTACGCGTATGACAGCATGATTTCCCAGACACCCACGTCGAACACGGTCAGGTCGCCTCCCTTGCATACGGTGACACCGGTCATCATTTCCGGCGGGCGCGGACTTGCTGGTGCGATCTCCAGGAAATTGGATGGTGTCTCCTCAATTTTTCTGAGGCTACCTTGTGGTTGCGGCGTGAACGATTGCCGTGCTGGCATTTGTATTGGTGGCCTGTAATTCATTTTTTTGCTCCCTGTTACTTAAGTGTTGTTGTCGGCGGAGCAGGATGCAAGAGATTAAATCCGTGATTTTGTTGACAGGGATTTGGACGCGGACTGTTCCAATTCTCGTCAACATATTTTGGGATTTGATTGTTAACTCACGAAACTGGCACATGTTTCTCGGTCAACGGTTTGTCTGAATTTGGTTTTGGGAAATCCTGGATTTAAACGAAATTTGAGTGCCCGGGTTTTTGGGGAATCCTGGATTTAAAGAATGTGGACAACGATTGGCGACCACTAACTTTCTTGTTAGGTGACGTCCACAGTATTTGCCCAATACAGAGTAAGCATATTAGGCTTTGATTTGTTTTTAGATTTTCCCGGTCGCTGCGCTGGCTTTTTTGACGAAGTGCAGAGAGTGCTATTGGCACTGCGTTTCTGCTTCTTCCGTCGGGTCCTATCGGACATCCGGAGCTGGGCTCTGGAGCGGAGCAAGAGGCTCGGCCTGAGACTGATCATGTGTCGTCGGCGCGGGCGGCGCAAGTCCCACAACGGCGGGCGACGTTTCGCACGTTTCTTGCATCGCGGCGACGTAACGTTGTTACAGCACGTAGTGACGCGTGGGGAGTGTGATGATGCCGAGACAAGTCTCAGGGAAGAACGAGGGGGCACGGATTCGACAGCAGCGCTATCGTGCCCGGCTGGCTGCGAAGCGAGAGCCGGAGGTCGCCGAGCTGGATACGGCAGCGGCAACGGCCATTGCCCAGCTTGTTGTGGACCTGGAAACTAATTCTGTAACGGGCGGAGCGAAGGAAACGCTGACCCGCCTACTTCAAGCAGCGGTCGCTGATCTCAAGTCGAAGGGCTACTCTGCTCCATTGTCCGGTCGCCTTATGCACCGTCGGCTAACCTGGCTCAAGGAAGCAATCAAAAACCCGTCTGCGGACTGGCCGACCAAGCGAGGCCTCTATGACCAGCGGTAGGCTCTCTCCCCATTACTTCGTAGCTTTCAAACACGGATATCAACCATCACCTGGTGACCGTGAAGGGGCCGTGCGTCGCGCATATCGAGCAGTCCGGTACCTGGCGTCGCTAGACCTTGATCACGCTCAGAAGGCCAACAAACAAGGCTTCAGCCGATCCGACGTGCGGCGTGGTCATAACCTTGCCGGTTGCCCGGAGGAATCAGTGGTCAAACATTTCGCCCTCGCGGCTTTGGCAGTGCAACTTGCGCAGAAATATGACCGCCAACTGCCCGTATCGCTCAAAGTACGGCCTCCTGCGCAAGCCGCTCTCGACGTCTAGGATCAAATTCCTGTTTGCGAATTCCGCCGACCGGTCAAACATAGGTCATCCAAGCTCCGGGCTCCGACATGACCGTTTTCGATCTCACCGACCTATCACCGACGGAGCTTGCTGATTACGAGCGCCGTTTCCAGCAAAATCTTGCCTTCTACCGGACATCGGAGGTTGAGGCGGCGAAGCGCGGCAACGGTCAGCTCTATCGAGTTGCGGCGACTGTCGCGCTAAAAGACATACGCAACCGGCGTCAGCCCGTCAGGAGCGTCCGCTGATGACGGAATACACATCCGGCCAAACCAAGCCCCACGAAATTGCGCTCCGGGTTGGCGACCTTGAAGCTGTCGTCAAAGGCCTGCGGGACACACCGCCAGCGCCGGTCGAGCCGATTGACCTGACGGCATTGGTGGCCAAACTCAATCGGCTCTACACAATCACTCTCCAGGGTGCTCAGTCATCTCTTTCGTCCAGCGACCCTGCGGCCCCGACGATCTTCGACGACGTCAACGGTTCGCTGCACTATTCCGTTTTCGGTATAAGCGAGGAAGTCCGCGACTACCTGATCGCTGGGGGCAAACCGCTTTTCGAACTCCTCATGACCGCGACCGACACACGCTGGATCGGGTCAGCGTCAAACATCGCCGACATCGTCATGGGCCGCTCAGATGGCGACTACGATTTCGCATCGCCGATCATCGCGCACGCCGAAGGATCGCTTGCACGAACGGTATTCGGATCGCCGGAGATGCTGACGGCCATTGCCGAAGAACCGTTTTTCGGACTGTCCTTCGCTGATCGTGTTTTTGGCTCGCCGTCGGATATCTCGGAGACCCCGATCCAGGCTCAGATCGTGACCATGCAGGGCGACATCACGAGCATCACGAGCGACGTCACGACTATGCAAGCTGATATCGACGGCATGAAATCCGACATCTCATACCTGTTTGACGTCGTCGAAACGGGCAGCGGAGGGGGTGGTGACGGCGGCCATGACTACGGTCCGGAGATCAGTTCTCTCACGGACAGGGTGACTGCCCTGGAATTTGAGGTCTCCATGCCTGACGGCGGCGACGACAGCGCCGAGATTTCAGCATTAACGGGTCGGGTTGAGCTGTTGGAGGGGGTAGTCAACGACCTTCTTTCCCAAGTCGCCGATCTTTCAAACAGGGTGAACGACTTGGAGGTCGCGGGATGATGACACTTGCATCGTGCGCCGCCAGGACTCACCATTACCTTTCCCCGCCGGTTCATTTCCTTTCCGGCTATCTTGGCCTGTGCGCGACTCCGCTGCCGGGCCATTTTTCTGAGCGGGGTAACCAATGATCAGGGCAAGTTTCAGTTACAATTCGGCCGCCATCCGGCAGGAATTGGACGCCATCGGCCAGCGAGTCTTGCCTCGGGCCTTGGCCGAGCAGCTCAATGCGACGGCGTTCCTCGTTTCGCGGAAAGTGGTCGATGAGCTGCGTCGTTCCGTCAGCAACCCGAAGCCTTTCACTCTGAGGCCAATGAAGGTCACTAAGGCCAGATGGCAGGACGGCGACCGGATGTTCGCCTCGGTCGACATGCAGGACAAGCAAGCCGACTATCTCTGGTTTCCGATCACTGGGGCCACTCGTCACCCCGGCGACCCCGGAACTGCCCGAACCGACATCATGACCTTTGCCGCCCAACCGACCTCTTTCGGCGGTGCCTTTAACAAGCCACGCTTTAGAGCGATTTCCAAGAAACACCGGAAGGAAGTTACAGGTCGAGCGGCGCTGCGGGTCCAGCGGGTAGCTCATCGCGGCCAAGGACGGCTACCAGACGCTCTCAGGTGGGTGAAATCTTCACGCAATGCGCCTGGATTGTTCTTTGGAACCGTCAACGGCACTAAAGGCTATTGGCAGCGACCCGACCGGTATTCCCGAGCAGAGCGAAACGGCCTTATCAACGCAGCCCGGTCTCAAGCGGGGCACATCCCAAGCTTTCGTTTTCATGCGAGTCAGGTCACCGCAGGATCGCGCGGAGGCTCCAATCTCTCGTGGACCAAGCCGGGGTCGAGACTGAAGCTCTTGCTGGCCTTCCAGCCGACTGTGCGGGCACCTGTCACCGTACACTACGACACTGCTCTGCACGCCGGATATCTGCAACAGATGACCGAGGCCAATTTCGTGAGGGTCCTTCAGGATAAGAAGGCCTGGTTTATGAACCGGCCATAGCTGTCGGCCGATCCGCCGACATTCGTCGTATGCATCGGCCGAACGCACGCTTCTCCCAACAACGCTTTTGGGAGAGCGACCATGTCGAACAACGACGAAATCATCAGCCCTGGATGCCGTCTCATCGACCGCATACGCGGGGCAGCTTGCTACCACGGCATCGACACTCGCAAGGCAACGGAGCGTATGCTCTGTGAAGAGATTTCGCGGGGCCTATCCAAGCACCTCATCCCAAAACACATGGTCAAAGGCGGCCTTCTGTGGCCGCAGATCACCCGCGAGACGGGCGATCTCGATATTCTTTTCGAACGCAAGATCGAGCCCCACGAGATGTGCCGTGCCCTGGAAGCCATGAAGCCCGACCTTGCCGCCAAGGGTATCGTCCTGGAAGCTTATTCCAAGACGCCGAAGCCTCTTTGGATCGATGGAAATGGTGGTGATCGCTACGACATCGTCGCGAAAGCTGGCCGAACTCGCATCAATACGCATTTGGACGTTACTGGAGGCACCGATCTTTTCCCGAAATTCCGGCCGGAACGCCGCCACGGCAGCATTTTCTTCCGCGACCAGGTACCGCTCCTTGGTCTCTACCAAAGCTTCGAAAGCCAGGCAGCAGATAAGCTTGCAGCCGTCGTGCTAGACCCTACAACGACCCGGTGGAAGGACTTCCGCGACCTGTCGATGCTTTTCGCAATGAAACTCGATGCCTCGCTGATCGGCGCGGAACTGGTCCATAAGTTGCGCCGGAAAATCGTCAGCGACGACGAGATTATGGCGCTGCTACCAGAAGCTCCTGAGGTGTTCGCTTACGAATTTGCGCTCGACAAGGCTCAGGTCTGGGAGCACTGGCGCGACAAGAATGCCAAACAGATGGACGATTTCACCGACGTTTTGTGCGACGGCCGTCACCTGTATCTAGATGTCCGACGGGCGATGGCGACTACCCTAGAAAATCGTCGTGAGCGTCACAAGCGTGCCGGTCACAAGCCGACCGTCGAGGAAATCCGACAGCTGCGCGTCAAAGCCCAGCGCGTGATCGACCAGGGGCAGCGTGTCGTGCGACTGGGCGACTACCGGCCGCAAGAACACAGTGCGTCCCGCTATCGGCCGAAGATGTAGCCGTGGAATTTACGTCAACAAAATAGGAATAGATTCCTTCTCCGCCGACAAGCAGAATTATCCTTAGGCACCAATCTAGGGAGAATTCTGGTGATCAAATACCCATCAATCGACCAATTCCGAAATGCTATTCATACCGTCCAAAAGCTGACACGCTCGCAGTTTGGCAAGCGAGACGCGTCTGGCGAGCTTATTGAGAGCCAGCCGCGCACCTGGACCTTTCCTCCGGTCGAGTTCACCGGCACCGTCAAGCTTCATGGCACCAACGCTGCCGTCGTCGTCAAGGATGGGAATGTTTCCTATCAGTCCCGAAACCGCATCCTGACGCCTGATGATGATAATATGGGCTTTGCAACTTGGGCGTCACAGCATGAGGACGATTGGAAGAAACTTGCCAAGCAGTTCGCAGACTGGGGACAAACCAATCCTGGTTACGTTTCCCCGACAGGCGTTGCGATCTTCGGCGAATGGATCGGCCAGAACATTCAGATTGGCGTTGCGATCAGCGAGCTGTCGAAGCGTTTCGTCATTTTCGAGATCGTGGCTACCGACGGAACGCCTTTGCACATCAACCGCATTCATCCTTCATGCGATATCTACCGCCTCCCAGCAGACACCTACCTCATCACCGACTTCCCGACTTGGACGATGACCATCGACATGGAGAACCCGCATCTATCTCAGAATGCGCTCGTCGACATCACCAATGCGGTTGAAGCCGAGTGTCCAGTTGGAAAAGCCTTTGGAATTTCTGGCATTGGTGAAGGCGTCGTCTGGTCTGCCGACGTGTCCGGTCACCGCATCCGTTTCAAGGTGAAGGGAGAGAAGCATTCGACGTACAAAGTGAAGACTTTGGCTTCTATCTCGACCGAGAGCATCGACACGATCAAGGAATTCGTCGACAGGGCTCTTTCCGATACCCGTCTTAATCAGGGGTTGGACTTCCTGCGTGAACACGGTCTGGCAATCGACGTGACATCCACAGGCGATTATATCCGGTGGGTCATCGGAGACGTTTTCAAGGAAGAGGCTGACACCATTGCCGCTAACTGCTTGGTCGACGCTGAGGTTCGCAGGAGAATCGGCAGCGCCGCAGCACAACGCTTTAAGAACCGCATCTGGACCGACCCGGAAACAGACGCAGCATAGTCAGAGGGCCTTGGGGCCCTTTTCCTAGCAACTGACTCAGCCGCCTCGGGCTCGTTCAATTCTCAGAAATCATATTTGGTAACAAGAGTACGTTCTGTCCTTTTTCTTGTTGCGAATCCCGCAAACAACCCTATTTCTGGATAGGCTGGTTGGAGCGAAGTTCTGGCACACGCCGGTCCTCTCTTAATCGAGATAGCTTCAACCAGTTGCCACCTTCACTGCCTTGAGCTTGATTGTTGGCCGCGCATTCCATCTCACGATTTCTCTCGCACCGTTCGCACAACTGCCATCGATACTTGGCCAACCGGTCCGCTCGAAGGCATGAAGTGCAAGGGATGTCTTCGTGGCGTTTGCTCCTGCCACAAGATGTCGTCCGTTTCGATATGACGTCAGCGCACCCAGGACCACATCAAGCAGTTGAAGTAATGGGGTCTCAGACGACGAGTGTTGTTTGATAGATCGGATGCATGTATCGAGCTTGGTGTTGTAACGTCGGCGCTCGTGCGTCTTCAACGCCCCGATCATACCAGGCAGCAATGCCGTGCAGTCGCCGCCGTCGCAGATGACATCCACGATCCACCTACTGCAATACAGGCCCACCGCACGGTGGAGAAGCAATTGGTAGAACGCCTTGCTGACAGTGTCCGTACGCCGACGGTCGCCGGATAGCTTGTCGTCGTAATCTGCAGTCTTCGAAAAGCGGATATGGAAGTGGAGCTTGTTTTCGGCGATGAGATCGAAAACCAGGTCGATATAAGCCTTGTGCAGAGCCCCACCTTGCGAACTTGCCCTGTTCCACTTGACCTCGCCAGTTTTCCCGAACGCCGTCTTGATTTCATCCATGCGCTTTAGGACCTCATCGACATGCTTCTTCGGCAACGCTAACCCTGCGACTGCAAGGTATTCGTCAGCTGTCTGGCTGGACTCGTCGCAAATGTAGAGGAGGTCGGCACGCTCTGGCATGACGGCTTTTTTGGCTGGCTCAGGAAGCGAAATGGCGATGGTCTCCGATTCATGTGGTGGCCATAAATACACCCGCATGGTTGCCGTCACCTACACAACATCCCGCAATTCTCCGATATTTTCGAATTATCCCAAAGTGGTCCCCGTAATACTTTGGTGAAGCGTGATCCGGCTCTGCTGAAAGTGAACGTTTCTGCGTCTTGCACTGCTAAAATTCAATTCTTGCAATCCATAGCCATTTTCACAGCTGCAAGAAGAGTTCGGAGGCCGCTGAAGCCCAAGTCTTGTCAGGATGAACGGTCGAATGAGCCTGGCGAGGTGGGCGCTACGACCGCGATCACAGTCGCAGCCCGCTTTTTCCGATCTTCTTCCATACGAGCCATCATAGCTGCCTGTTCAATTCTCTGCTTTTCCTTCGAGGCCTTGATCTTGGCGATTGTCCGCTGAAAAATGTCTATGGGATTGTCTTCGTATCGATCCTGTGACTGGACGTCGTAGGCTTCTTTCAGCCGGTCCAATATGTGAGCCGCATGAAGGCCGACCTCGGAAAATCGCTGTTCCAGCTCCTCAAAATACTCACTGTAGTCTGGAGGTCCGCTCACGTGATCGGCGACGAAAGCGGCGGTCTCAGACGCTGCTTTAACTCGTCCTGGAAGCAGGAGACACCGGTACATCAGTTCCGATGGTATCGACGGCCAGTCAATTTCTTCCGGCCATTTGATTGAGGGATTGGGGACGGTGCCGTGGACGACGCCATGTTCGTCTTCATATTTTTCCTCGTCAATCACGTCGACGCATTGGGTAATGAAATGATCGAGCGTGGTGGCGAGTAGCATAGCTTGGTATTTCACAAGCCGCCGACGCTTCCACCAGTCGGTGAAAATGTCCTTTGCGCCGCCGATGAAGACACCAAAGGCGGTGACTAGAAGCGTGCCGCACACGGTGATAACCACCCGACCGAAGTCGTCTTTCGCGAACTCCTTCAGCCAATCCACAGCATCATTCCCCAGACTTTTCACGAATTCGTTGAGCCATATCCGCGCGATACTCTTTGAGGTTTCGACGACTGGAAATCGTCTTTGCCGCAACATTGACGAACGCCGCCTCCCAGGCCGCTCGGATAGGCTTCCTGTAGATAAACAAGATGACCAAAATGGCGATGATGGCCGCGATCACGCCGCCAAGCACAATCCGGTTGAATTGCTGTTGCTCCAGAGCGAGCCGCCGAGCTTCGTCGGCCATACTCATGACCTGTCGCACGCAGTCGCCGTATTCCTTGTCGGCGTCCACAGGAGTGCCCGACAGGGACTCCCTCAGCTTCGCGTTTTCTTTTATCGCGCTGTAGTCGCAGCCCGCGTTTTCAAAGTAATTGCCGGTCGGAAAAATAGTCATCCAGCGTCTCCAGTGGCGGCCGTACGATCACGGAGCGCTGTCAAAAAACGACACCATAAGCATTCCTGAAACCCCGCCACCGGCATGAACTTGCTGGACGCTGAAGTTTTTCGGAGCGTCAAAGCCCAGTAATTCACCCCTATAAACCGTCAGAGTGCTGCTGCCTTGCTGTTGGTCGGCGATGGTGCGGACGGTGTATTTGGTCTCGATAAAAGTTTTCACAGCCTTCGCCATCTCATCGTCGGCTTCAGTAGCTACAGAACAACTGGAGCTGGTAAATCCATCGGCCGTCTTCCTGGCAAATGCGACAACGAAAGAATGATCCGTACCGGACAGCCCCCACGCGGAAGTGGCGTCGGGATTGATCGTTGGTAGAGCCTCGGCGGGCAGCTTGGTTATCTTCATTTTGAAGAAGTCACCCGTCTGATGGACGTACGGCTCTAGCAGCTTCTCATCGAGCTTGCCGCCGATACAGATATTTTCCAGTAATCCTTGAGCTGTTGGCCCTTCCTGCGCCAACGCTGCATTGGCAAGCAATGTGGCGAGCACGGTCATGACCCACGTTGTAATTCTGTGCATTAATGCCCCCAATTCAGCGAACTGCTTCATTCCGGCTGAATTCGCTGCCTAGTTGCCGCCGAACATTCCACGCATCCAATCAATACCTTTCACCAAATTTTCGGCTTGGTCACTCGTCAAACCGCAGCTCAAGCGAGTCTTCACCGCCGCATCGTTATATGGAGCTGCGCCGATAACCAGCCTGAGATCAGGCTGGCTTGGGACATACAGAACTTCCCACATACCGATCCTTCCACACTCGTATGCTGCCCTGTCGCTCTCGTTGCCGCTTAAAGCAATGATCAAGTCAGCCTCATTAGGCTCGTCAGGCAGGGTGACGGTGGCCTTGAACTTACCTTTTTCAATCAAATGTGCCGAAATCGTCATGGAATGTTGCGCTCCCCCGTTTCCAATATACGCGACCAGAGATTGCATGGCCGAAAAAGAAAATCAATGGGTTGGGCTTGCCGCCGAAGGATTGTCAGCCAATCATTAGGTATCGAAACGCGTAGGGAGACGCGTCCATGTCTATCAAGAACGGCCCCGCATATGTCGTCGGTCAAGGCCTCTATAATTTCGCCTTTATCCGCGCCCGCTTTGAAACGCACTTGGTCCAGCAAGCCCACCCAGCCGACGAGGTTGAATTTCAGGCGGCGGCAATGACGCTGATGAGCGTTATCCACCATCTCAAGAACGTCAGGGGCGACGAACGCGCTTTGGGCAGCAATACCGTTATTGCTGAAGACCTGCACCAGATGTTCATCCAAACGATCATTGACCTGTTGTTCGATATCTATCGGATGAAGAGCCTTGAGGTGGCAGCGTAAGCGCCACTAGCGTCAAGCTTCGTCTTCAAGCTCCTCGTCATCCGGTTCCCAATCCGGCGACTCCTCAACAAACAGGCCTTCTTGCCGTAAAAATACCTCCCACTCCCGCACCATGCGCTCGAACAGTTCGATGACGGCATACTTGGTGCCGTCAAGCTCGATATACGCCCAAGCGAACATCCTGAAACCGGGTGGGAATGGTTGATAGGCCACAAAGGGCGGTTCGAATCTCACGGTCGAGCCCGTCGACATGTTGTCCATTTTCGGGCCGAATGTCATGACGACATGTTTGACCGAGTTGGCGATCTGGCGACACAGTTCCAGGTCAGGCAGTCGGATGGCATTCGTCGTAATGAAGCCTGGAATTACGCCATGCTTGCCGCGCCCCTTGCCCGTCAGGCGCTGGTGGGCTTCATCATCGACGGCGTGGAGGACCCAGTCGATAAGATGGAAAGCATCGACCGCACAGTCGAACGCAGCGTATTGTGCGGCCCGACTGGCCTCTTCGACACGGAGGCGTTCGATGTCATATAAGAGTTTCCGGTATAGGTGGATGGGCTCGTCCATCCCGAAGGTCTTTGTTGGCTTTTCCATCGCTACAGCTCGCAATCTGATCGGCGCAGCTAAAGGCCGAGCCCAGGGCAGTGCTCAGCCAACGCGAGCGTCGCCGTCGTAAAGCCCTCTGACATAACTGCTTTAAATCCCTTATCGTCGCCCAGCTCCGGATGGACTACGGCTACATCGAGACGATAACCTCGACCGATTGAGTCCGCTATCGCCCCCGATTGCTCTGGCGTCAGATCGGCTCTGATGGAAAGCGCCCCGCCTGCTGAGACGACAGGTTCGGCATCGACACCCAATTCCTTTTGGTCACCCTTGATCTTGTAGCCCAAGAGCATCTTGGTTCCTTTGAAGTAGGTCAGCTCGTCCGGTTTAGCGTTCATCACGGTCAGAACCTCGATATCGAGACGGTTGCCATTGCAAGTCAGATAAATGGCGGTGCTGGTCGCGTCGGGATTGGTGGCAACACCTGTGACCACCAGCTTCCCCGCGCTATCGAGCCGAGCAAACCAGGCGGCCGAGGCCTCTGACGAGATCAAAGTGGCAATGATGGTGGCTGCTAAAGCGATGCGTCGCATCCGTGTTTCTCCGGTTGTTTGGCAACTTCTAGCCGTAAAAGGTTAGAGTTCCCTTGTGAGCGAAAAGCCGCCTTACCACCCGGTTACGGTTTGAGCCGTTTCCAACTTTTTCTCGACGACATCAACTTTTCAGAGTAAAAATCTCGACATTCTAAAACTTGGAGATGTATATGAAATACAAAGCGAAAGCCGTTACGTTCAACCCTGAGACAGACGTAAAACATTCGTCCAACTTTACAGTAGAAGCACCGACCGATGACGTGATCGTCTGCGGCCAGTGCGGAGCCGAGATCATCAAAGGCATTAGCCAAAAGTCCGCGCAAATCTATTTTTATGGGCAGGACAACAAGAATGTCGTTTGTGACTGCCACAAATGCGGTGCCACAAACCTGCTGTCCGAAGCCTCTGCGCGGGATGCTCTGCAGGATTGAGTTACCAGGACTGCAAGGCCGTGATGTTGAGGTGAAGGAATGACCGAACTCTATAACGACTACGGCATGGTGGAGATCGTTGGGAAAGGCGATCTGAGCGACCGGTTCGTAAAGGTACGGTTCTTGGACATTCACCTTGCCTACACGAATGGCGTAAAAGATGGCTACTTAGTGTTTGCCGATACGATGCGTTACAGGATGGATGGCGAACCGGATTCGTTTGATGTCAGTGCGGACAACGAGCTGGGTAAACAGGCGCACGAGCTAGACGAGGCTGCTTTCCTGCGATCCCTCGAATAGTCCTTGCGGCCGACAGTTTGTGAGCCAATCATTACTGCATCGAAACGCGTTAGGGAGACGCGGGATGACTGATGCAGAGGCCGACGCGCAATACATTAGGTTTGAAGCCACATTTGACGACGCTCGGTCATTTATTGAGCGTCGACTAGCGCGAGAAGGCGTCCATGCCTCCGATATCCCATTTCAAGCCGCTGCCATAGCCGCTGTAAACGCAATTCGAGAGATTGGTAGAGTGCAGTTTCAGGCGGGAGTTGAGGCCATCGCGTTCAACGCCGACAATGATGCTGATTACTTTTCACGGCGTGAACTTCTAAGGACCGCGAACATGAAGACAAGTCAAATCGAGCAGATCATCACCAATATCATGTACGACATCCGGCGCATGGAAAAGCCTGAGGTGGCGGCATGAGTCGATATTCAGACGAATTCTTGCTCGACATCGTCAATTCCTGCGACTGCCCAGATTTCGATCAAGAGATGTCAGGGGATCAGTTGTTCGATGCCAAGGACGGTTGGAAGGTAGAGGTCTTCTACAATGCTGGCGAGCCCGATTACCTTAGCAATATCATTTCGCCTGCTGGCAGACACGTCGGTAGCTGGGACGACAATGGCACGGAGAGCCGTCAGCGGTTGCTCACCTGGGCCGGTATAGAGAGATAGGTGAACGCATGACAGACTATCGTAACAACTATGAGCCCGTTGTACTGCTCGGCAAGGGATCATTGACAGACCGCTTTGTCCGCGTGCGCGGCGGCGTGTGGACCGCGACCCACCATAAGCAGGAATACTTGGTGTTCGCCGATACGCTGCGGTTCAGGCAGGATGATCAGCCGCATCCGCTCGATGTGCGTGAGATGGTTGTCGTCAGTCATGAGGAGTTGGAGGGCAGCGACGAGCAGGTTAGCCTTACGATTGAGGTGAAGGCATGATCTACACAGACCTCTACCTCCTCGATATCGTCAATAGCTCGCCAGCTCCTGAGTACATCGATGATGGTCGATTTCAGTGGTCGCTTGTTTCATTTCCGGCTCGCGACGGGTGGAAGGTGGTTTTCAGCTATCGAAGCGCTGGATTGAGCCGCGTGGATCATTTGGTGACGCCACAGGGCATGGTCATCCCGGTCGATGGTGTAGACCGTCTTGAGTGTTGGTTTGAAGATGACTGGCAACGATACCTTGTCAGCGAAAAGGTCGAAGGCGGCCCAACCAAGCCCACGACAAGCACATGGCAAGTGGCTCCTGCTCCAATCCTTCAGACGCCGCGTTCGCTCGATTTTTAGCCGACGGGGCCCCTGGCCATTTCCCTGCCATGCGGTGGATTGGAGGCCGCATCTTGTCTCCGGATCGGACATTTGAAAAATCAAGTCAGCATCAGCACCTCGCGCGGAAAGCTACCGCGCCTTGAATCTTGCAGCCCGCAAAGCCCCAATGTTTCCAGAGAGTACGGAAGCATTTCACGATGGCCAAAGCCCCGCGCAAGAGAGACCCACTGCTGAATTCTGTCGATGAAGCTGAGGAATTCTCAGCACCCCTCGATTCCGATTCATCACCCGCACTGACAAGACGCGAGATGGCAAAGCAGCGACACGTCTCCCTCAAACAGCTGGCGACACTCATCAACCGTGACCGCAATACGATCATGAAATATCTCGACCAGGACATGCCGTTCGTTGAGAAGGCTGATCGGGATCGGGGCTTGCAATGGGTCTTGGACATCGCTGAGTGCGTACGGTGGCTGGAAGAGCGGGCCGCCAAAAACGTGAGCGCCAAGATGGGTGATGGGCTCGACATCCTGCCTTCCCTCGACGTCATCGAGAAGCGCACAAAGGCTGCGAAGATGTACACGACCGAGGCCGAGATGGCGGAAACCATCGGCGTCGTCGCTCGAATTCACGACATACTCGCGCTGCTCAAGCGGGATTATTCCGAATTGCGGGTTCGATTGATGGCCGTAGCTGAAGCCGTATCAGCCAAGTTCGAAGATAAGACCGCTGAAAAGGTCAAGCGCGAGATCACCGAACAGATCGCGTCTTCTCTCCTGACCCTCCGTGCGGATGCGGATGTGCAGAAAATCCAGGACAAGACCGCCAGCAAGGGGGTCTAAGGGTGCCTTTAGACCTTGTCCAGAATCGGGAAGAAGCCCGCGCCGCGCTCGACGCCTATGACTTTTCCATCGGCTTTGATGAGTTGAGGGCAAGCGTTGAAGAACTCAAGAATGAGTTTCTACAGATACCGGTCTTCGTTGATCCGGTCGATTGGGCCTATGTCAACATTGCCCTGTCGGCCTCAGAGACGTCGCGTCCCGGCCCATTCAGGCCATCAGTCTATCAGCGAGAGATGATGCGACTGGTCACATCGACCGCCGTCCGACAGATCACGATTCTCAAAGGCGTACAGATTGGCTACTCCAAGACCCTAAAGATCATTTTTGCCTATGTCGTTGCCTACATGGCTAAGCGCGTAGCCGTTGTCTTCCCGACCCAGCGTGACGTCAAGCGGTTCTACAAGGACGAGATCGCCGACATGTATCAGTCGGTGCCGGAGCTGTCCAAGATCACTCGCGAGCTGGAACGCGGGGTTTCACAGGACACTTGGAACGAGCAGCGCTTTATCAACAGTGCCATCGCCTACTTCCGCGCAGCCTTCAATGAGGACGATCTCCAGTCCTTCACGGCCTGGCTGATGATGGCTGATGAAGTGGATCGCTCCGGCTGGCAGCCGAAGAAGGATTCCGCAGGTAACAAGCTTGAACAGCTCCGCAACCGTGGCGTTGACCTTGTGGGTTCTAAGCTCATCGTCGGATCGACACCCGGTGTCCGCCACATCTCGGTTATCTGGCAACAGTGGCTGACCAGTGACCAGAGTAAACTCTACGTCAAATGTCCGCACTGCCAGGCAGAACAGGAGCTTATTTGGGGTTCTGACAAGACCGTGAACGGCTTTGCGTGGGACCTTGATGACAATGGTCGTGTGTCTGCTGGATATTACCGTTGCATCTCATCGACCAAGGAACAGGTTTGTCGCATCGAAGAGATCGACAAAGAAGAGATGATCGATGCCGGTATCTTCAAGGCTACGACCGTTGCGAAGGTCCCTGGCAACGTAGGTCTCCACGTCCCTTCCTGGCTGTCGATGTCGCCGGGTGCCACCTGGAAGGTCCTGGCGCAGAAGTGGCTGAACGCCCAGGGCGATGTCGAAAAGCTCAAGGAATTTGTCATGTTCAACATGGCCGAGCCTTGGGACGAGTTCGATTCCAGATCGTTTGTCGGCGAGCGCTTGGCTGACAAGACGCGATCCTATCCCGCCGAAGTCCCGGATGATGTCGTTGTTCTGTTGCTCGGTGGCGACGACCAGACGAACAAAGAGGGGGATGCCGTCTTCAAATTGGCGTCTCGTGAAATCTCCGTCGTCGGTCTGAACCGCCGGAAGGAACCGCGCCTGATCCTACACAAGATCATCCCCGGCGAGGTCGGAGAAGAGACAGCCGACGCGATCTACCGGCACTATGTCGACCGGCCTTACCACAAACGCGACGGATCGAAGTGGTTCGTGCAAGCCGGGGCTATGGACATGGGTGGCCACCATGGCGACCAAACCATGATTTTTGCAGCGTCCTTCCCGCCGAAGAACGCGATGTTTGCCATTCGTGGGGCGAGCCCGGCAGAAGGTACAAGGCTGCCATCGCTATGGCCGAAGGATATCGGAACCGCCGTCAGGAAGAAGCGGAAGCTGTATTTCTACACCGTCGATACTCAGGCGGCCCGTGACAGGGCCGCTGAGAAGCTCGTGCTGTCCGGATCGCATGCTCCAATCTTCCCATCATCGGTACCAGACGACTACTTCGAGAAGGTGACCAGCGAGCACCAGGTCAAGCAGAAGAACGGCGGATATCACTGGGAACCAAAGAAAGGTCGCCGTTCCGAGGAGGAGTGGGTCACCATCGCCTACGCTTACGCGGCATACGAGGGCCTATGCCGGAAACGCCCACAATGGCGCGACTTGAATCTTGCAGCCAAGAAGCTCGGAGTACCGGATATCGCTGTCGATGAAGAGACGGACGAACTGATGTGGGAATACGACGGCGCGGACCAATCGGTCATGGCCAAGGAAGCCCCGGATGAGTTCCCACAGATCGAGCAGCATGTGTTCCGAACGGTGAAGGTCGAAGGATCGCATCCGTTGAAAGAACGAAAAGTGAACCATGCACCAGTGCAGCCGATGGCGGCTGCTCAAGCTGGGGGCGAGCAGACAAGGAAGCGTCGGCGTGGCGGGATCATCCGCTAGCGGCGGGAGGTGCGGATGAAGCTTTTCAGAAACTGGTCGCGTGCGCGTATCGCGGAGACTATCGATTTCCTTGAGACTAGCCTCGCGAACGGCGTCCAGTCGTCGTCAACGCAAGATCAGGGCTCAATCCAGTTTAGCTCTCCCGAAAACGGCTTCCGCATCCTGCGATCTCTCTATGCCCGGCTCGACGAAGCTGACGGTAAACCCGCCGACAGGACCGGCCCTCGCGTGATCCATCAGCGTATCTCCGGAGGGACGTTTTAATGGCCGAGCGTAAAACCATTACACTGAACAAGGCTGCTCTGGCATCGTCAACAGCAGCGGCTCCGGTCGCTACTCAGGTCGTCACCACGCAAACCCAAACGCTGAGATCGCCGCGCCGTGGCAGCATCCGCAGCGCCGTTAAGACCGTTCTCGATTTTTTCAGATCGAACGGCCGGACTTATTATCAGGCTGCCACCCAGAACCCTCGGCTGCGCATCCCGATGGACGTGGGACCCAACTCCCACAACGCCGAGATTGCTGTCATCCGCGCTCGCAGCCGGTATGCCAAGGCCAACCACGCTTTTTTCAAGCAAGCGATCCGGCAGATCGCTAACAACTGTGTTGGCTACGGCATCCGTCCGATTATCGTCGACAATGACCTGGAGAAGGTCTGGGACAAATGGGTCAACGAGGCCGATGCTCGGGGTCATTTTTCATTCTACGGCCTGCAGTGGCATGCGGTTGAAGCCCTCGCCACGGACGGCGAAGTCCTATTCCGCATGCGAGATCGCATCGACGGCGATATGCAATCGGGCGTACCGCTGCAGCTTCAGATCATGGAAGCAGACCATCTACCACTGGGCTGGACGCGGCAGGAGCCGAACGGCAATTACACCCTGGACGGCGTCGAGCGAAACGCCATCGAGCGTATTACCCGCTATTGGTTGTATCCTCGTCACCCGGCTGACTGGCGCGGTGTCATCAATGCTTTCCAGCCGGTGCCGATTGATGCCGCTGACGTTTGCCACCTGTTCTTGCCGGAGCGGCCGACGTCTGAGAGGGGTATCCCGTGGGGTGCCGCAGCGCTGAACAAGCTCGAATTCCTCGAAGAGTATCATGTCGGCGAAGTCGCCAAAAAGGCGATCCAGTCTAAAATCACCACGTTCTACACCAGGCCGTTGAACGAGGAGGGCGGTTTCGCTGGCAACAGTGACGAAGAGCTGGACTTCGTAAATCCTGAGATCGGGTCGGCCGTTGAAGTTCCAGAAGGTTACAAGGCCGAATTTGCTCAGATGCCCGCAACTGACAGCAACTGGGATGGCTTCAACCGGACGATCATCAGCGAAGTCGCTGTCTGCCTTGGCCTCTGCTACGAACTTCTAACGTTAGATTTCAAGAACCTGACCGACCGTGGATATCGCGCGATGATGCTGCAGGTCGGCAAGTTCTTGGACAGCGTCATCTACCACTTGATCGTCCAATGCTTCGGCAAAGTCTGGCGCAGGTTCCTAAGCCGCCGCTGTTATGTCAGGTGCCTGGAAAGTCCCAGCCGGGAAGACAATCAATGACTTCATGTATCCAGAATGGATGCCGCCGCCTCGTGGTCACGTTCATCCTGTCCAGGAAATCGAGGCTCTCGTTGAAGCCGTTAAAGCTGGTATTCTCAGCCATCAGCAGGCGACGGCAGAAATGGGTCTGAACTCGTTAGAGATCGATCTGCAGAACAAGGAAAGCTTTGATCGGTCAAAGGCAATGGGCCTCTTCTACACCGTCTTCGAGGGATGGACGGAAAAGCAGCAGGCAATGGCCGCCACCGAAAAAAACACAGGTCGGGGGGCGGAGGAATAATCCATTCAATTCCGCCCCTTACTAGAAATGTCAACAATTACAATGGGGTTAGTTGAGGGAACCTCCATTTTAGGGGTTGCGTCAACCAATTTTGCGAGTCACGCTTAGTCATCGAAACCCGGAAATTAGAAGTGAAAATCATTCCCGAAAATATTACGTCTGCGAACCTCGTTAAGTTCTACCGGTGCTCAAGAATTGGTTGGCCAAGGGAATTTCAACGGCTTGCAAGAGTCATTGAGCGGCAGTGCCGTAAGCGCCACTTCAGGAAAAAATATACGGCGATGGGTGTCTGGCCCATCCCGCCGGTTGAACCGCGACCCTACTGAAGTCCAAGCCGGGTTAGCAGCCCGGCTTTTTTCATGAGAATTTTTTATCGGCGGCCATCATCGAATCTTGCAGCCGCCGATGCGCAGACTGATCTCGACAGTTATTTTCGAGATAGTGAATGCCAAACGCACAGCTCAGACTCAGGTCGTCGGACTTACAGCACCGCGCTTTTGCCGGGGCTCCGACATCCGTGGACGAGGCTGAAGGCACTTTCGAGATCATCGTGACGACGGAAACCCCAGTCGTCACATGGGTGCCAAAACCCAATTCCCCGCCCGACGAGTTCGGATGGATGGAGTGCGTCGAAGCCGACGAGGTCCTTGAGGCCGCTGGCCTGGATTATAGCCGCACGCCTCGAATGCCGCTGCTCGACAGCCACGATGCCCACTCCAGTATCGATAAAATTCTCGGCCTAGTCGAGGATGTCCGCGCCGAGGGCCAGTCTATCGTAGCCCGGGCGACACTCTCATCTGTCCGCAAATACATGGCCGCCGACATCCGTCGCGGAATGTACGGTCAGGTGTCTGCCGGGTATTCCGTACAGGAATACGAATACGTCGAGCGGCCAGGGCAGAGACTGCTCGCCATCGCAAAGCGCTGGACCCTTCAAGAGGCCAGTCTCGTCGCAATTGGTGCCGATCCGTACGCAAGCATCCGAACAAAATTCAGTGCCGATCAGCGCCAGAAGCGTTCGGCCGAACCCCAAAACAATGAGGAGAAATCCATGGAACTCGAAGAACTGGTCACCAAGGCCGAGGATGCGGAGATGGCCGCTGCGGCTGCCGCCCAAGCTGTCGTCGACGCCTCGGACGAGGGCGCTTCGGAGGAAGTCGTAGCCCGCGCCAAGGCCATCCGCGCCAAGCGTGCCGAAGGCGATGAGCCTGAAAAGACGGACGACGCCCCAGCTGCGTCTGCCGACGACGACGCCAAAGACACCGACGAAGAGAAGAAAGAGATCGAGGAGGTTCGCGCTCTGGCTCGTTCGCTCGGCCTTTCGAAGATCGTTGATGACGGCGTGAAGCTTCGTTCTTCCGCCAAGACAATCCGCGCTGGTCTGCGCACGGCGTATTTCGCCCGCTCCGCCATCCCGGCTCAGACCCAGGACGTAACGGCCATCACCAAAGGACAGCGCGATGTCGACACGAAAATCAGCCACCGATCTGTCTACGACAATATCAACGGTCGCTCTAACGCTGGTGGCGCTCGCAGCAATTAACAATCAGACCACGGTGATCGTGGTCAAACAGGAGATTCCAGAAATGGCAACCATCTACAAAGGCCCGGCAAATGGCCTAGCAATCCTCTCGGAGGGCAACGGTAGGATTTCATACGACACCATCACACTGCGTGCTGCCGACGCCACACGTGATGCGGCAATCTTCGTCGCGCCGTTTACGGTCTACGAAGCCAACACCGTCGTCGTCAAACACGGCACCTTATACGAGCCGCTCACCGACGTGCAAATGACGGGCGCGGAACTCGGCGATTTGGAACTCGCAGTCCTTGTCAACAGATCGGTGCCAGGTCCAGCCATCGCTCTCGTTAAAGACACGGAAGTTTGGGGCAAGAACCTAGTCATTACACAGTCGCCCGCCGTCGCTGGCGAGGAAGACGTCTTCAAGCACCTTAATTTCCAGCACATCGTTGTTCGTTAATCGAACAAAACATGAACAATAGTAGGAGAAACACGCAATGAGTTTCGATATCGCAAATGTCTTTTCGCCCGGCCAAGAGCTGTGGGAAACGGCCGTAGTTACCGGCTTCGTCAACAAACAGCCATACGTCCCCGAGCTAGCCTCGAAGTGGTTTAAGTGGAACTCGGAGGGCGTTGCTCAGAAGACCCTGATCATCGAGCGTAACGAAGGCAAGCTGGCTGTCATCCCAGAAGCCCCACGTGGTGCCGACGGCATCGTGCTCGACCGTGACGAACGCAACGCTACGCCCATCATCATTCCCCATCACCCGGTCCGCGAGACCCTTCTTGCTGTTCAGTTCGAAGGCATTCGTGCCGTCGGCCAGGAACTCGAAGAAACCGTCGAGACGGAGCGCGATAAATTCCTCGTTCGCCTCAGCCGTGCCAATCGCCTGATCTGGGAAATCGGTCGCATGGGGGCGATCACCGGCATAGTGATCGGCGTCAATCGCGATGGCCAGATTGTCGTGAACCGCAACTGGTACAACACGTTTACAGGCAAGGACGGCGCTCCACTCGTTCAGACCACGAAGGCGATCAATTTCGCTTCTTCGAACACAAACATTAGGTCTGCTCTAATCAGCGCTCGCGACGAGTCCGAAGCCCAGCTCGGCGATCTCTCTGCCCGTGGCTACGTCGCCGTCTGCGGTAAGAACCGCTTCGCTACGATCACCGACCACCCCAAGTTCGAGAAGGCCTTCGAGCGCTACAACGACGGTTCGCATCTTCGTGACGACCTGGGCGTCAACGGGTTCCAGATCGCGTCCGATATCCAGGTCGTCAAATACAATCGCGCCACCGTCGGCGGCCTGACGCTGATCGGCGACGACGACATGTACATTGTGCCGCTGGTCGATGAAGGCATGTTCGAAACGCGCTTCGGACCTGGCACCTCGATGTTCGACCTCGGCAAGCCTGGGCTGCCGGAATATGTGTCGGCTGAGCCGCTGAAGCACGGCAAGGGCGTCGAATTCGAAGCTCAGACTAACCCGGTTTCCTGGTGCTCGCGCCTCGAAGCCATCGTGAAAGTTACGCAGTCCTAAGCGGGCCTGCGTTTCCGACGGCGGAAAGGCTCCCTACTTTCCGCCGTCAACTATCATGCCAGAGATTGGAACCTAGCTGAGGTTAGCTTCCATAAGCGGACCAGAAATCCAGGAAATACGATGGTTTCGAAGCTCTTCGCACACAGCAGCAAAGCGCTCTTCCGGGTCTTTCGGGAGGAGGGCGGTGCCTTATGGCTCCGGGAGGGACAGACCCAGCCAAACTACCTGGATTGCCAGTTCATATCGAATTGGGAAGACATCTCCGCCGACGGTATCCGTATGTCCGACGCGACGGCAAAGGCGACATTTCAGGTGTCCGATGTCCTGGCAATCGACCCCACCCGCACGGGTCAGCTTTTTAGGAATGACGGCCGAGATAAAATTACCGTCAACGGCAAAACCTTCATCATCGAATCTTGCAGCCCGGACAGTCATGGTTGGATCAACGTTAGTTTGATCGGTCCGATAGATGGCAGCAGCTGAGCACATTCGCACGCAGGTCCGTAAGGGCGTTAAGGCGCACCTGGCGGCGGCTGTTGGTGACCTGAATGTGCACTATGCCAGCCGGATCGTGCGGTCGTTTCAGTCAGATAATTTTCCGTTAGTCCTGATCGCTGTGACCGATATCCCCAGGCCATCGGCCGATCCGACAGCCCCCATCGTCGAGCGCGACATCACAGTGTCCCTTAAAGTATCCGAGCGTACCGCCTTTGAAGATGTCGAGGATCGCGTGGATGCCATGTGCCTCCGACTCGAAAAGGCCCTCGTGAGGCCTGGCGACCTCGGCTTCGGAAAGCACTGGGGTTGGAAAGTCGGAGCGACCTCTGCGCCTGAGCTTGAGCCTCTGACCGAAGACACGCTGCTCATGTCTGTCGTGATGCCGATCACCTTCACCGTCTCCACCTTGGACACCGATCCTAGCCGGAACATCAACCCATAATTTTTAGGAGAACAAAATGGCAACTTCGCCAATAAAGCAACTCACAACCGGCCAGCGTATCATGGGCGGCATCGTGGTTTTCAAGCCGAAAGGCACCAACAAGTTCATCAAGATCGGTCCAGTCGGCGCGGTCACCGTCACTCCGACACTGGAGGAAGTAGAGAGCCGGAGTGACGAATCCGGCACGTCGCAGAAGATTGGCAACTGGGTCGTCAAAACCGACGCGACAGTCAACATTGCCGATATCCAGATGTGGACGCAGACGATCTACGAAGCAATGTTCCTGGCGGTAAAGGGCTACAAAACCCAATCGGCTGTCGCATCGGCTGTATTGCTCGTTGAGGACGTTGCGGTTGGTGACGTCATCCAAATCCCAGGCATCAAGCCAACGGTCACATCGGTCACCGACGGTGCACCATCCGACCCGGTCGCCTATCTGGAAGACGTGACGGGTTTTGGAAACGGCAACTATATCTACCAGCGCAGCCGTGGCTTCCTCGAATTCACTGCGATCCCCGAGGATGCTGGTGCCGATGCGAAAGTTACCTACGCTCTCGCGGCGGTCACCGAGGCCGACAAGATCGTCGAATACGACATGATGCGGACGTCTGGCATCCGTGGCGAACTCCAGGTGCTCGGCGTTGTTGACGGCGGTCTGCCGGGCGACGCTGTCGACTACATCTTCCACGACGTCGAATTCCGCCCTCAAGGTGATTTGGGCCTCAAGGATGCGACCGCGCTGAACACCGCCTCGCTTACGGGCACCGTCTACAACACTGGAGGGGCTGGCTACGGCTACGTCCGTCCCGTTGCTACCGTCTAATTCAAACAACGGCGGCTCCGCACAGGGGCCGTCTCCACCATGAGTTTAGGGAGAAAATGAATGACTGAAACCAAACTAGAGCAAACTGACAATGCCGCTTTCCTGTCGCCAGACGATTTCTTGGCAGCCATCATGCCGCCGGAGGAATTCTTCGAGGTCGCCGGAAAGAAGGTCAAAATCCGGGGCGCGAACGCCTTCGATCTATTCAAGCTGATCAAGCGTTTTCCGAAAGCTCGTGCTCTCGTGCACAACATCGCCGACGTGGTTTTCGGCAGCGACAAGCAGGCAGAGGACCTGATCTCCAGTTTCAACAGCCGTACCGTCATCGATATCCTGATCGATATCGGAGATGACGCAGGAGCTGCTTATGCAGCGATCTGCCTCGGCAAGGGCGATGACGAAGCTTTTGAAAAAGACCTGCAGGCTGCTCGAAACGATGTTCTCCTTGGTCTTCTGAACGCCAGCTTGACCGCGACCTTCGGAGGTAAGTCGCCCCAGGATTTTTTTACCGGGCTTCTTATCGAGTTCGAGAAAATGGGAATCCGCAGGGGCGGTCAGGCAAAGAAGAAGCTCGCTACCAAGGCAAATCGCCAAGTGAAAACGATCTCGTCAAAGGCCGCGTGATACCGAATTTCGGTGGGCTCGCCGAGCTGTTCCGCAGCTACCAGCTGTACCGGTCCCTTACCGGACAGATTGGTTGGGACCTGACTCCGGGCGAATTGGGGATGAGGTTGGAGGCACTGGACGACGTTCGTAGCCGGGGTCGGGAGGACCTTTTCCGGGCGGTGACGGCGGCTATAGCCGGGGCCTTTGGAGATGAAGAAGCTGAGAAACTGATTTTGTGAGTGATCGATAATGGCAGCAGGCAACGTAACCAGAACCATCGGAACGCGATTTACGCTGAGCGGCACACAGAATGCGCTTGCCAGCCTGCGTTCCCTTGCTGGCGGTTTTCGTGCGAACCTCCAGGCTATGCGGGCTAGTGCAGCTCGCTACTTTGCGCCGATCATCGCGGGCCTGAAACAGATCGGTGCATTTTCGTTCAAGAAGCTTCAGCAAGCCGCAACCCTCGCATTCAAGGGCATTGCCGCTGGCGCTGTCCTCGCATCCCTGAAAATCAAAGCTATTGCTGCCGCTGCGCTGGAGAGCACTCGGGGCATCACGGAGCTGACCAATCAGATATCAAAAGACAGTCGACGGCTTGGTATCTCTGCCGAGGACCTGTCGGCTCTTCGCTACGGGTTCGAAAAGCAAGGCGTCGAGCCTGACGAAGTCCTGCAGTCTCTATCGGACATCGGAAACGAATTTAAAGCCATTCGTCAGCAGATCGATGCTGCCGACACCGCCTACGCTAAAACGAAATCTTGGAATTTCGCACAGGTCCTGGCCGCCGGTAGAACGCCGGGGGCTATCGCAAATGCAATGTCCGGAAACCAGGAGGCGGCAGGGGGCTCGTTTGCAGGCATTGCAGACCAGCAAGCATTCATCCGGAAGCAGATCATAGCCGCCGCTCCTGGCGATGACGCTGGGCGCGTTCGCCTTGTTCAACAGTTTAAAGAGCTTGAGACCGCTCGCCTTCAATTGATCCAGGGACTCGGTCAGCAAGGACAAGCGCTGTTCTCATTGCAGGATTATGGCCTCGACTTTGACCAAGCAATTAAGGGCGGCGTTGAAGGTCTGACCGCGCTCAGCGAGGCATTCCGCCAAGTCCAGGACCCGGCTCTCAAGCTCCGCATCTCGATGCAGCTTTTTGGCGAAGATGCGGGCGCGAAGATGGTAACCGTGCTGGAATCGGGTCGCCAGGGCATCGAAGAATACCGTCGCGAAATTGACCGTCTCGGCGGGACTGTGACGGCTGCCGACGCTAAACGGGGTTCCGACTACAAGGATAGCGTTCTTCAGACAAAGCTCGCGCTTCAGGGCGTACGGCTGGAACTTGATCGTGGCATCACGCCGCTCCTGATCGAGAGCCAGAAGCAGCTGACCGAATGGTTGGCGACGAACCGCAAGTGGATCGCCGATACAATGAAGGCGGCCTTCGTCGAGACCCGCAACCTATTCCTCGATATCATCGATCTTTTCCACGGCCAGTCCAGCGGCTTCCGTAACGGATGGCTAAACACCATTGCGCCGACGCTTTTATATGCCGCCGAACTCGCAGGGAAGCTCCGAGACCAGCTCGGGAAGATTTTCAGCGGCAAGGACTCAGACTGGGAATGGCTGAACCTTTTGCGCGATAGCGTCGTTACGACCGTCAAATTCATCGCTGACGCGTTCCGCGTCGCTTTCGGCGGCAAAGCCAAATCGTTTCCATTCTTGGACACGGCAATGGTCCAGCTGAAATGGATTTGGTCTGCGATCACGGCTATCCCGGAGCAAGTTCGCAAGGTCTGGAACGGCGATGACAGCGACTGGGAGTGGCTGAATACCGTCCGCGACGGCCTAAAATTCGTCAGAGACTTGGCCGTTGACGTGTGGGCGGTTCTGTCCGGCGGTGAAGCCCAGCGATTTGGCTTCCTGAACGACTGGTCGACGGCGGTCTCTGAGTTCGCCACCAAGGTCAAAGATGCGCTGACGGTCGTGAAGGACGCCTTCGGAGTCGTGCATTCCGCATTCCAAAAAATCGTCGGCCTATTCGGCGGTGATGCCACGACCATCGCTTTGGTGGGTATCTTCGCGAGGATCGCACTTGCCATCACCGGTATCGGAACGGCTGCCACGCTCGCTTCGGGTCTCGTCGGACGTCTACTCGGCATCGGTGGCGCAGCATCCGCTGTCGGTGGAGCTGCTGCCGTAACCGGCGCTGCTGGAACCGCCGCCAGTGCAGGTGGCCTGGCTGGCGCACTGATCGGCGTCCGCACATTGGTCGTCTCACTCATCTCCAAATTCGGCTTGCTCGGACTCGTCGCGACCGGCGTCCTCGCTGGCGGCAAAGCTCTGCTCGATTATTCCGAGGCCTCATCGGACAAAGTCCTTGAAGCTCAGGTCAAGCTCATGCGCATCCAAGCCGAGACCCAGCTCAAAGCACGCGAGACCTATCAGACCAGGTTCGGCGCAAAGCCTGCGTTCCAGGGCAGCTTTGGCGGCGTAGCTCTTTCTAGCCGCGAGCAGCTCGCTGAGCTTGCCCGTCAACGGGGCACAAGCTTCGCTGACGAGGCTCGTTCACGGGCTGGCATCATCGGCCAGTATGCGGTCAATGACCAGCGTATCCGTGAGTCCGTCAACCTCAACATTACGCTCGGCGGCAAGACTGTGCAGGCGACAGTCGACAAAACGAACGCCGAGATTCTGAAAGACATCAACCGCAATCTACGAGCTTATTGAGGAGATCGTCGACATGTATAATGGGTCTCCTTCGAAGATCGTCTGCTCTGCGATGCCTCTCGGCTGGCAGTCAGGCACAGACCTGACCGCCAACATCTCGCTGATCGACGATGCTGCTGACATGCGCCGCAGCTGGAACGGTCGTATCCGTAATTTTGCTGACCCGGCCTTTCGGCTTTATCGCGTTGAACTTTCGTCCGGCGACGGCGAGTACATGACGCCAGCGCTTACTCGGCTTATGCCGGGTGACGAATTCGAGATCGTCATCGATGCGGACTTCGAGGATTTCATTCCTGCCGGGGGAACAGTCCGGAGCCTCATTCGTGGGCCACATCCGGGCTCGGTCCGCGTCAAAGACCTGGGGTGGGCCGATGCTCCGTTCTCGACTGCTGGCAGGGTGGTGACCCTGTCGTCGGCTGCCGCCACGCCGGTCCGCATCTCTTATCGCCCAGTGCTTCATGTCGCTGTGACGGAGCCGGTAAAGTGGACCGAGAGGGCCTCTGATCGAAAGGTTTCCTGGAGTCTTGTCACCGAGGAAGTGGGGAGTGACGGCTGATGCTCTACCTCACGTTTCTTACCGCTCATGATCAAGCATTCGATCCGGTGGCCCACAAAGCAAACGCGTTCTTCTGCTTGTCCGCATCGCTGGAAGAGCGTGAGGACGGCGATATCATTGTGCCGTTTTTCAACGTCACGATCCAAAATCCAGGTATCGCCTGGCTGGCTTCACAGCCATCGCGATATGCCGTCCTGTCCGAGCAGGCAGAAGACGACGACGTTCCGATCCAACTGGCTCGCGGCCGCCTGTCGACGTTGCCAACGGAACTCGCTGGAGATGATTGCCAGCTGGAATTCACCTGCGTCCCACCCGACGAAGACGATGTCCTTAAAGCTGCTGCCAATGTCCTGAGGATTGGGGAGGTCGATTACGATCCGGATGCCGATCCTCAGGACCGCGATGCAGCCGAGGCCTACGATCCACTATTCTATTCGCCGGAAGCGGAAGACGATCCAGGTAACGCCCTGGCCGGGACGATGGATGTTTGGCGCTGGAACAGGCTGACTCTGGTCCCAGAGCGCGTCCACCTGATCAACGGCGTCGTTCAGCATGTGATCGCTGGAGTGACCGAAGGAACCCATCAGAGTGAGCGGCTTTCAATCAAGAATCCGCCGAAAGCTGTGAGCCGTCTGCGCCTGATTTCTTCGTGGACGCAGTCTGCATCTGGCGATCAGCCGACCGAGTTCCTCGGCACCCGCGAGATCGACAGCTACAATTATAAGGACTTCATCGAGAATCTGCCGAAGGCGGGGACAGCTATTGGCTCGTCGACGGGGTGGACGATTGCAGATGCCAAAGTCAAAAGTGTCGAAACCCTGCTGGCGCAGACCTTCAGCGGTGGCGCTTTCTCATCTCTTTTCGGCGCGACAAATCACAAGATCAGGATGCGGCCGAAGAAAGTCACTATTGGAATGCGGGCTCATTACGAGTATTCGCAGGAGCGTGAGGAGATCATCGACCTGTACATGTCGGCTGGCGTCCAGCCGGTGCTCGGCGACGATAAGATCGAGACGGTCGACCAGATTACGCTGTCATCGCTCACGCTTGATGTAACAACAAAGGAATGGGTGTACGAAGACCCAGACACCTTAGAGATCATGCATTATGTGGTTGGTGACCGTCGCCAGGCCAACGGCAAGGTCTGGGCCTGCACGTTTGAGCACGATGCCACCGAAGCATTTACCGCCAATCTTTTCGACAACGAAAGCGGCGATATCACCCAGAACCTGTGGGTAAGGACGCCTAAGAAAGCCGCCATCGACGCCGCGTCGTCGCGTTTTGCCGACCGCAATCGGGGAAAGCGTGCCGTTCGTCATGGGTTGCGTCGCCTGCATCGTATCGTCCAGCGTCGTGCCCGGGCTGCCGAAGTGACTTTCGAACTTCCTTGGAAAGTCGGCCGGTCCATCACCTGCGCCGACGAGTGCCGCGTCGAGAACCGCCGTTGGCCGGGGGGAGAACTTGTCGGTAAAGTAATTGGCGTCCAGCTCAAGATCGAGGGCTCATCACGGTCGGCGATCATCAGGCTGGGCGTTTCGGTCGGTACTGGCATCGCCTCGGCCGAGCCGACCGGCGACCAACAGCAGACAACCGATATCGTCTACCATGTCACCGCGCCTGCGGTTAACGCTCCGGTCAATGCCGACACTCTCGACAGCCAAGCTCCTCGAATCCTTGTCGTCGAAAACGAAGCTGATGCTCAGGCAGGATTCGCCCGTGATGCGGCAGAAAGCGGCGGTGATCCGGCTGCCGCAATCGCAGCGAATCCTACGAAGCTGCGTGTTTACTACGAGCCGTTGCGACAGGAAGACCTCATCACTCGCCGGATATCCGTTCACACTCAGCCAATCCTTGTTCGGGAAGGCATTAATTTATCTCCGGAGATCGCATGAGCACCGTAGCTGCCCTAAAACAACTTATCGGACACCAGGCCCGCAAGGACCTGATCAGCCGACCTCGTGTCCGGACGTCGACAATCCGGATCGAAAGCCATGACCTTGAACAGGAACTGGTGATTGGGGGAGGGTCGGATGTCAGCTATGCTGTGATTCAGACCTCAGTTGATTACGAGCCGCCGGAAGCTGATTCGTGAACACCGTCAAGAGATTCACCTAGCCGAATCTGCAACAAGCGACAAATCGGCATGTATAAACCGGACCGATTCGCCATCTGGGGGCGGGTTTTCCCCCGATCCCTAAAATTCACGATTGATGTAAACCATTGATTTACAAAGATATTTTTTAGAAACCTGTGCATAGCCGGGATTTAACGGTTTCAGGTCTTGCGTCAATTCCCAGAAATGGCGTTACTACGTGTGCCACTGAAGAAAGGAGAACAAAAATGTTCTTAAAACTTTGGCTGGCAGCCACGTTCGCTACCATGGCGGTCTACTATACCGTCCATACCTTCGAACTTATAAAAGAAGCCGTCTCAGTGGATCACCGAGACGGCTCTGTGGACGAGAAGAAGTAGCGATCACGCTGTCGGGGAATCGGTCTAGACCACCGGTTCCCCACTTTCTTCTGTAAGGACAGCTTTCAACAAATCGCGAGTCAAGTCAAACTTAACAAGACTCCAGTTGGTTTTTTCCACCGCAGGGTGGGAATTTAAAGACGAATCCTACACGTGAATCGCCATCGAGTCTTTACCGGTAGGGGAGTACAGGACTCAGAGAACGGCGAAAATCGGGTCTGAAAAGTGGGGGAAGAATGTTTAACGCGATACGGAAGCTCTTCGGACGAGAGCCCAAGCCACCCGCGTCCACGATCTCTCCTGAGGAGCTGGCGGCCTACACACAGGGGCGCGAGGTCTCGAAGGCACAGATCGCAGCCGTCGAAACGTACGTTGACGAGCGATATGGCCAGATGCGGTCTGCTTATCTTGATGTTCTGCAAAAACAGCTCGATAGCTGCCGGGCCCAGGACGAACATTCCCCGATCATGCTGGCACGGATCGAATACTCGCTTTATCTCGATCATGTAAAGGAAGCTCAGGCGAAGCTGAATGATGAGGTTCGCGCGGTCTTTTCCGAATGGACGGCTCTCAACAAGGAAATGGACGTCGAGGAACTGACCGATCAATGGCTTGATCAAACGCTTACTGACAAATTTGCTGACCTCAGCATTGACGGTCTGACCGTTCTCAACGGCAACGCGGATATTATCAAAACCGCCGACGATAACTGGCGAAAAAGGTTTCCCGACCGGGCTGCAGCTCAGCTACTGGAATAATTCAAGACCCCATATCCTCGAATCTTGCACCGCCGCATGCCCTGATAGCGTCAGCACAAACAATGTTGACGAGATAAGCATGCCGCAAAACGAGGACTTTTTAATCCGCGAACTCATGAACGTTAAAGACGGCATGCAGGACATCGCAGTCGCCCTGGCAACCGCCGTCGCAAGCATCAACGGCAAAATTGATGGCTTCATTCAGGGGCAATCCGCTCATCAAAGTGAGATCGACGGGCTCAAGACGCGGATGGCCAGCGCTGAAGCGGACATCAGCACAATAAAATCCACCCATTCGTTAATCCGGAATCGTGTCCTGGGCGGATCGGCAGTTGTCTCTGCTGCCGTTGGTCTGTTCCTTTTCGGTTGGCCACTCGTCCAAAAAAAGTTCGGCCTATAAGTCTAGACGGGGCCTGATGTTGTCAACCAAACAGCATTTAACCCCATGCTTTCCAACGATTTTCCTGTTGCCGCCGATGGTTTCTCGGGGTCCCATTCTTATACGACCACCAGAAAGGTGGCGTAAAAACGGGATAAAAAAGGAAATCAAATGAGAACAGGTCGTCCAAAACAATTCGATTCCGCCGCTGACGCCGCAGTCATTGCTAGCCATCTGGCTGCCGGTGAGAAACGCAGCAAAATCCGTCAGGTCACCGGTTTCACTGCCCACCAATACCGCGTCGCTGCACAGCTCCTCGAAAGCGGCTCGATGCAAGAAACCTTAAAATCACTGAAAAATGAACCGAAACAGCCGGAAATCGAGCCGAAATCGACGAAAGCCGAAAAACCGAAGCCGGTGCGCCTTACGAAGGTGCCGGTCATCGAAGCAACCCTAGAGCCTGGTAAAGTCCATCGGTTTATCGTTACAGCCGCCCAGGACGACACGCCAAAATTCGAAAGCTTCTGGACCAGTCTAAAAACCTACGCCCAGGCGATGGGCGCTTCAATCATCACCTGCGGGCTAACCTATCAAAAAGGCCTGTTCGAGGACCACGCGGTCGCTACGGCTTGCTACGACAAAGAGGTCTCTGAATACCTGTTCGTCGAACGCATTCAGCTTACCCCAGACCTGCTCATTGTCTGTGACGCCAATGTCCTTCCGACTACCGCCAACCCTTTGCAGGGCTGGCAGACTGCAAACAAGGGTGGCCACGTCGTCGTGCCATCCACCAGGATCGCGCTGGAAAGCATCCCGCGCATGCAGGACGATGATCCTCGCTACGCAATTTCCACCGGTTGCTGCACGCTTCCCTCCTATACGCCGCGAGCTGCTGGCCGGAAAGCCATGTTCCACCATACTTTCGGCGCTCTACTGATCGAAATCGATGTCGACGGAGAGTCTTTCTTCCACCATCTCCAAGCCGACGAAGACGGGTCCTTTCAGCACTTGGATCGCGTAGTCGATGGCGATAGCATCACGGTCGGTAACGAGGTGAAGGCTATTACTTGGGGGGATGTGCACCACGACCAGCTCGACCCGGCGATTGCGATGGCAACCTGGGGGTACTGCACCGCAGAGAAGCGTGTTGTGACGCAATCGTCGCTCGCCGGGTATCTTCGAGCTGAGTATGAGTTTGTGCACGACACCCTCGACTTCCGTCGTCGTAACCATCACGGCCTGACGGACCCCCATGAACGCGCCCGCATCAATGTTCACACCAATTCGAATGTCGAGGACGAGGTCAGGGAAGCTGCAGCGTTCGTCAATGCGATCTCACGTGACGGCTGCCGCACGGTCGTTGTCGAGAGCAATCACGATGCGGCGATCAATAAGTGGCTGAAGAACCCGGAAGGCATGTTCGACCCTGAAAACGCCTACTATTGGCATCTGCTGAACAGCGTCTGGCATCGGGAGATCAGAGCCGAAAATGAAGACTTCAATCCCGTCCACGAAGCGCTCAGGCTTGCTGGTCTCGGAGACCACATCGATTTTGTCGGGTCAGGTGAGAGCTTCACTATCCTCGATATCGAGCACGGGCTTCACGGAGATATCGGTGTCAGCGGTTCGAGGGGCACACCTCAGCAGTTCCGTAGATTTGGCCGCCGCACGTCAACAGGGCACACACATTCGCCGTCAATCATGGATGGAGCATGGGTCGCCGGTCTTTCGGCTCGGTTACGCCAGGGGTACAATAAAGGCCCGACGCGCTGGGCTCATGCCCATATCGTTTTAAATCGGAACGGCAAGCGTTCAATGATCCTGATGCACGCCGACGGACGCTTCCAGGCGACAGGAGATGTCCATGAGGTGCAGCGGTTGGCTGCTTAACGAAGTCCGCAATCTCGACTTGCACAACGCCTCCAATCACGTCAGTAATCTGACAGGGGTTGGGGGCAATTCAATGATATGGCCGTTTGGCAAGAAGAAGGAAGCGGGCGTGAAGCTCGTTTACAAACCTGAGGGATTCCTCGAATACCAGTGTAAATATGGCCACACAGACATCCAGCCTCGCAAGGTCGGAATTGTCGCGTTGGTCCTCGATGCTCAAAAAGAATTCGGCACAAGTAAGCCAGTGACGGTGAAACCCGACGGGACGCAGCAAGCTGTTCTTAGGGTTGCGTCGGATGACGGCGGCTTCATTGTCAACAGCCAGACGGCCAAACCAGGTGGCCAGCCGCTCGTTCCTGGTGACATCGTCGTATGGTTGCCCTGGGAGTATGTAGAGCACCCGTTGATGCAGCAAAGAGATATCGACAAGCGTTTTGGCTGGGTGGGTTTTATCATGGCCAAGGTAAAGCCCGAGGTTGACCCGTCAAATCCAAACCTGGCCATTATCTGCAAATACGACTGACCGGGGTCCGCTCAATGCTCGCACAATTTCAATCCGCAATGTCGTCGGTCTACAACGGCTGGGTCCTTTTCGCCTGTATTATATATAGCTTCGGCGCATACCCGTCGCTCGCGATGAAGCTCACCTCGCTGCGGAAATTCGGTCTTTTGAGAGCAGCCTGCTGGCTCGCTATCTTGGCATCCTTGTACGTTTTCTCGATTGGCGTTCACCAAGCAATCGATTGGCACAATCCGCTGGCGGGCAAGGAAGCTCAGGTAGCCGGTACCGTCCACAACGCAAAGGGCGGGCTTGTCATCTTGCTGATCATGGTATGGCCATACGCATTGATGCTTGTCGGAGGCATGATCGGCCACTTATCGATAAGGGATTTGCTCCGATTACGCCGCGTGACCTAGCTCACGCGTCGCCAGGATACAGTCCATTCAATCCCGGCAGCACTGTCTCGCGAATTTGATCGATCTGGCGGTGCCACCACCGTTCCTCAGCGGGGACAAAATCTGCTTCGCCCGGGCCGCGCACGAAAGGTGCTCTCAGCCGCAGCACCGAAAACATATCTTCGCCTTGAGACATCAGGTTATGCTCGCCCTGATCGAAAAACATAATGAATGCGTGCTTCTCAAATGTGAGGGTCCAGACGTCCAGGGTATCGCCGCCGACGTCGGCATCGCGTTTGATCGACACGTCAGTCAGTCGTTCCCACTCGGGAACGGTCTCACCGAAGTTGACTTGGAAGCCTGCCAGCGTAGCGGCTTTGTGAGACACAGCAGTCGTTTTCGAAAATAGCTTGCCGAACATTGCGCCCTCCACGTTGTGCTGCATTGAGCCGATGATGCAACCGCACGTCAACCAGGTTTTTTGCCGATGGTCATCTCAAGCATCATGATGGCCATCATGGCGGGACCGCTGTCGACGATACTCGATTCCTCTTCCGGTCGGTGTTTGTAGCGCCCCACCTCGCGGCCAAACCAGTTCTTCCTTATGTCCTCGATCTTTATCAGATGTCCGCCGCTGACACGCGCGACAGTCGCCCGGAACGGCCAGCGTGGATCACGCAAGGAGCCGACACCGGTTGCCCTGACCTGGGTTTTAAAATCTTGCAGCAGTTTTTCGTCGATCTCGAAATCTTGCATTATTCTCTTTGCCGTTTCAGCCGACCGGGCAAGTCTTGATGTAACGTTATTACATCGATGGGAGTTCCGGTGTCGTTGCTCGACTTATTCCGAAAAGATGAAGGCCAGATTGAGGAGCAGCCGGACTGGCGACAATCGGTCCATGACTGCCTCGGCGGCGAAGAGACCGCATGCAAGTGGGTCGAAGCGACCGCCTCGGCTCTCCCCAAAAACTTCATCGGCCCGCATACCAAAATGTCCGTCGGTGCCTTTGTAAAAGCTGCAGAACTCCTTTCCGTCACCCAAGCCCATGTCCGCGCGGTCGCATCTGTAGAGGCCCTTGGCTCAGGATATCTCTCAAGCGGCCGTCCCAAAATCCTATTCGAGGCTCACAAGTTCTCGGCGGCAACTGGCCACAGATACGACGTCAGCCATCCCAACATCAGCTCCAGGAAGTGGAACAAGGCACTCTACGGTGCTGGTGGCGAGCACCAGTACGCTCGCCTGGCTGTGGCTCTGAAGCTCAATGAAACCGCAGCGTTGGCATCTGCAAGCTGGGGTGCATTCCAACTCCTCGGTAGCAACTTCGCCGCCACAGGTTATCCGTCCGTCCAGGCATTTGTCTATTCCACCTGTCAGTCCGAGGATGAGCAGCTCTTCGGATTCTGCGGTTTCGTGAGGGCCAGTCCGGCGATGCACAAAGCGCTGAAGGCCAAAGACTGGGCCGGGTTCGCGAGCCGGTACAATGGGCCTGGTTACCGAAACAACGCCTATGACACCAAGATGGCGGCGGCCTTCAAGAAATTTGGGAGACAATAATGGGTAGATCGATTCCGGACAAAGTGGACCCCTATGTCCCCCGCACATCAATCCTGATCCGCGAGCACCTTACAACTCTGATCCTGCAGCGCATCGATGAGTTGGGCATCAGTCCGGCAGAGGTCATGCGCTACTATCGGACCTTCCGGAAAGGCTACATTGAAATGATGCGTGACGGCGTCGTCTTCGGTGAGAAACGCTTGTTTTCGATGTGTGAAGCTCTCGAAATCTTCCCGGTCATCAGCCTCGCGAAGGACCGGCGCGATCAGTACCGTCGCATGGAGGCCGCATGACCAAGCCTCGCCATCAAAAATCCCGCACGTATTCTAAGCGCCTGACCGCGTGGAGCCTTGTCGGCATCTTCGGCCTTGCATTCTATGGCGCGGATGCCGACGTCATCACGGTCGTCGGCTCAGCCGCGATTGCTCACCTGCTGCTGTATATGGGCACCGGCCACCTCGACATGCGTTCGATCCTTGCGAGTGAGCTGTTGAAGTTCAGAAAGCGGGGTCCGGATGTCTAAGCTATTCAGTTCAGGTGAAGACTATACGGCTTGCGAGATGGGGGTTGTTTTCGCATGTACCGAGAGCCTTGGCCTCCCGTATGGAATTGGAGCGGTGGCGGTAATTGCCGCAATCAGAGCGTGGAACCGTCGCCATGTTTGATTTCGGTGTGTCGACATATCTCAAGATCGGTGCCGTCGTGGCGGTCATCGCCGTCGTTGGCCTCGGTTACCGGCACTATGCTGGCCTCACCGACAAAGTGTCGTCGCTCAAGATCGAACTTGCCGACAAAGAAAGTGAACTGCGATCTGCCAAGGCCGCAGTCGAAGCCTTGAATGAAGTGGCAAAGGCGGCCGAAATCGAGCAATCGAAGTCGGCAACACTTCAGACAGCCGTCGCGAAAGTCAGGGTCGCCGATGACGTCCAGTTACCGAAGCCTCTCACCGACGCGTTCCTGCAGCGGTTCGGTGGCGGCCAATGATGGGCAAGATCGCAACCGCTGCTTCCATGATGTTTATCGTCATGGTGATCATGTCCTGCGCGACCACGATCCCGTCGGCTCTGCTGACGTGCAAGGACGAACCCCGCTACATCGGGCGGTCATCGGTTTCGGCTGCCGATCTGTTGGAGTTTACAGACAAGGTTGCGGTCGCTGGTGCCGACTGCCGGTCGAAACTCGCGGCTGTCCGGAAAATCGAAGCCCATAATTGATCGCCATCTTTGTCCTGAGGTCAGCCACGATCTTTCACGTCGGCATCAACGATGTAGTTTAGCTCCCATTCGGTGCGGATGTTTTCATTGGTTGCCGAGAGGGCGTCGGGTTCAACTCTCTTTGGGAGGAACTCATCGGCGTTCCGCTTCCATTCGAGGGGGTAGATTACCCATGGGGCGGCCAAAAGCACTGCGCCAAAAATGTATGTCCAGATCGTTGGAACGGGGAAACCAAAATAGCTAATACAAAGCCATGCGAGCCCAACTGCGCTAACGCCGAAGGTGCGACTGGCAAGCGATTCCTGCTTCTTATCGTAGAGTTCGATTTGAAGGCTGCTGATATAGGATTGAACTTCTTCCGGTAGATCGTCGAATGTCGCGGCCGGGTGGCTTGGGGCCATCCGAAAGGCGTCAAGTTTTCGTTTTTGGGCTTCGGTCAAATTACCTTTGTAGCCCGACCGTCGATACCATGGCAGCACCTCAAGTTCCTTGTTACGCCGCCACATGACCATCCCAATCCTCCGCGCTCGCTTCAAATATCGAATTTCAATCGAATGGTACCGCGTCGCTGAGTTTAAGGCAGTCGCGAGCCATGAACCGACCTGCGTTCAATCCGGCTTCGGTGAGCTTGTAATATGTGATCCCATCGCGAGCGTCACCTCTTGCCATCAGACCTATGGAGTATAGTGCCTCCATAGCATCAATGGCGAGGCTCTCGGACAACCCGGAAATGTCTGCGGTGGTTTTGCCTGACATCGCACGATCTGCAACATTCGCCCAAAGCGAGAGCAACACTATTCCAGTATTCTTTCGACCTGGCAGCTCCATCTCAGCCAAAATTCGATTCAAAATTTGGTGCCTCGTAATATCAAGGGGCCGCGATGTTTCTGAGATCGAATTCTCCGCAGCTAGCAGAGACAGGGAGGCTGCGGCAGCCTTTGTATCTATGGCAATGTCGGCTGCCACAACGGGGCAGGAGAATGCTTTCTTGCGTTTAAAGCGATCAAAAATCGACATCGTATCTCCAGCGTAGGTTCGGTCACGATAGTTGAACCCACAAGAAATTAAAGGCCCCGTTTCCAGAGCCTTTGTTTCTAGATTGTTGGTCGCTTGAAAACTCCTGCAGGCGGCCGTCTCATGACCGCTGGTTTGGGCGGCAGTCGGCTTGGCTGCTCGACCAGGATCGGTGGCGCAGCCTTTCGAGCCGCTATCATTTTCGCTAGCGTAGTCGCATGTGCATACACCCTTGCAACAGCGTCGGCATCAGACACCAGGGCATACAACTTTCCGCTCTTTGGCCACAGATTGGGGTCTGACATAAAGCGTTGCTCTGTTGGCTCGCCCTGAAAAACTGGGAACCAGACGAATTCCCGTCTCATGCAGCTTCTCCCAAGCGTTCGGCAGCGAACGCTTCCAGGACCCGAAGCCGAAGCTCGTCTGGTGTCGACAGCCATTCCACTCCTTCGAGCTGGTAGTCGACGAGGCACCATCGGTCGAAATTGAAAACGTCACAGACCTGATCGGCGGTCACCAGCCCGGATCGCAGCAGACGCCGTAAACGGGATCGACTCTGTGCTCGGTCATCAGACCCACCTTTTTGCCAGTGGCCGCTCGGCTGTGCGACCCATGATGCGCCTTCGACGTCTGCCAAAAATTGGGCTTGCCAAAGCCACTGGCACTCGTAGAGCTGGTCGCCGTTATCGTCGAGCACCACGAACGCCGGGTTCATGTTCGACCTGGATCGACGCTTGATCCACTCGACGGCGACGCTCCAGTAGTCGTCGGGTGAGATCGTCCGGTCTTCGCTATAAGAGAGGTATGCCTCGATTGTCCGAGGCCGCTTTCCAAGAAACTCAGCCAGGCCCTCGACCTGCTCGGCGTGCTTGGCTTTCGGCTCATCGCCGAACATGGGGAGGAAATCCCGTAGCCGATACGGCATCTCAACTTTTTTCATTATCATCATTTGCAGCTCCCTGATCGCAGGACACGACGTCCTCCAAACAAGGGTTTGAGCAAAACCCGTCGGCCACAAGCAGATTTGTGGGAATAGCAGCGCCGAGGAAAGCAAAGCTCTCGCAATCAATGGTCGCGTCAACAGAATAAAGTTGGATGGTGTGTGGGATAGCAATACCTGTCGGCGGATGTTTGTTGGTTTCGTCGCCGGGGCAGATGGTGATGCTCACACAATAAGAAGTAGGGAGCTTCAAAATGTTTCGGTTTATCCAAGCGATACTAATGGGAATAATGCGCATCTTCCAGACGACGGCCCAATCAATTTGGGATGCATTCGACTGGTCGATCCGGACCTCGGGTCGATTGATTGACGCTGCTGTCAGTATGGTAACAGGCGGCGGTGGAGTGGGACCTGCACCGCCGGTCAAGGACATGAAAGCGGCGCTGCCACAGATCGATACGATCACTCAAGCCAGGGAGCTAGCAGAGGGCGAAGGTAAAGCGGCCGAGATCATCAATCGACAATCTCCGGCGCAGCAAGCCATGACGTTCGCGATGATGTCTGAGGATGACCGGATGTCTGCCGATCTCTCTCTTCTCTCTGATGACCAGATCGATTGGCTGAATGGCTTATCGGAAGGCCAACTACGTTCAATTACTGACGCGACTGAACAGAGAGTTACGGCCGCGCTTGCAGGAGAGCCGAAGGCCTTGGTCGCCATCCGTTCCGTCAATGAGCCTGAACCAGAAGCGGAGACAATCCTTGGAACGCGGATCGCCGCATTCCGAGCGGGCAATTTAGCTTTGGATCGTCCGATGGCCTTCGCGTTGCATTGACCGGCGGCGATTGTTGAAGGCGTCGGCAAATTTATAGAAATTCTGCCGACGTTTCCGCTTCAGCATTCCCACAATGGTAGGGAGATAGCCAGGTTCTTCAGCGAGCCAGCTCTGGTACAGACCCCAGGCTTCGGCCTCAAGCTCGGCTCGCTCATCTTCCTCTGCCGTTGGCGGCGTCGCGCCAACTTCCTCATCATACCGAATAGCCTGCAGCTCATCGTACAGATCGCTGTACCGGCGGAAGCCCGTTGCGACCATGACCTCTTTTGTCGACATTTCGCCGTCGATCCAATGCTCGATTGCAGCATCAGCGTCCATGATCAAGCCGCCTTTCGTGCGAGCCGACGAGCCGACTCGTAGTGCGTTTTAGCAGACGCAGCGAGGCGACGATTTTCAGCCTTCAGCTTTTCGATCTCGGCAGCCTGATCGGCCGCAAAACGGACCACCTCATGCGCGTAGCCGATAGCGTAATCCAACTGGCCACGAAGCTGATGAGATGCCGCGCCCTCGCGAGCCGCACGCATAGCTGCCAATCCGTTGAGGTGCGCATTGACTGCGCCCGAAGCCATCACGGCGAAAATCATGCCAGTCTGTGCAGCAGCCACGCCCGCTGGATTTTTCGACGTAAACATATTCGACATGATGGTCTCCGACGCACAATTGACGAGCACACATTGCAGTATGATTCGTTAAAATCGGGTTAACTGATTCCAATTTCTGGCAATTATGTCAATATCTAAAGTATATCTTTTCATGGCAGACATTTGTAACATCTACTCTGCATTTTAGTTATTCTGTTATCCAAAATAAAATAGCAGCCTTATCTAGGCGGCTTGCCAACAATCCACCTGTTGCTTCCTTTAGATGAGCATTTCCGGCACCGGAGCAAAGGCGCGAGTGTGCTGATGATGACGGACGGATATTTTGCTTCGAGCCAATCGCGGTCAATCCAACCTTCGCGTTCGCAGCGCGAACACCGGCCGCCGATGAGGACCCAGCTATGAATGTCGCCAAATTTACCGCTTGCGACATCGATGAGGTCGGCGACTTCAGCGGGCTTGTCGACAATCACAGGAGGATCGGGCATGCGGGTTAGGTCAATGCTGCGACGGTGTCTCATGTCGTTCACGATATGTTCCTATTGAGCCCAGAGTCAATATATCGTCTGTTGGCCGAGTAGCAGGAGTTAGTGCAAATTGAGTTCCAAACCGACACATCAGAAAGCCGAACCACTAAAGACCCGCCATGTGTTTTTTGACACCGAGGTTTACAAGCGGGCGGGGTTCAACCTTCGAAACTCTCAATTCAAGGCATTCGGGGAATACCATGAAGCGGGGCGTCTCTCTCTTCATACAACTGACATCACCTTTGCAGAAGTCGCCAGACAGATCGGAGAAGTGGTCACTGAGAAAATTGGGCAGTTGAATAAACTAAGACGCGATTTCGGCAGGATGTCTCAACTAACGACCGACTTTCCGGAGCTTCCACGGCTTGACGCGTCGCAGCTTACCCAAGCGCTGTGGAAGGGCGTTCTAGAGGTCCTGGTGAGCGAGCTATCATCAAACCACATCCTTGCCATGCAAATTGCCCCGCGCAGGATATTCGAGAAATATTTTGCTGGGGAAGCGCCCTTCACCAATAGAGGCAGCAAAGAATTTCCTGACGCTTTTATCGTCGAGGCGTTAGCGGACTACTGTTCAAGGCACGGGATCACGATGTACGTAATCAGCGGCGACAGTGCTCTCCGAGCAGCAGCGGCCTCGCATCCTACGCTACTGCCTCTAGCCTCCATTGATGACCTTTTGGCATCGTGCGCCGCTGAGGCTGATATCGACTTGGAGCCAATGGTCGAGGCGATCTTCGAAACTCCCCACTTTGACGATCAGCTTGTTGCCGCGCTGCACGACCAATTGGGATTCGTCGAAGGTATCTACTACGGCGATTTGACGGACGGTACCGTTCGAGAAGTGTTCGTGGATGAGGTTCAAGCAATTGATGGTTACCGCCTGGCGGCGATAGACAACAAATCCTTATCGCTAATTCTCGATGTGCCGTGCGTTTTGAGTGCGACAATTGACTACATTTACGACGATCCAGACGTGGATGAAGGTGACGGTGAATACTTCACGACCGCGACCGAGTCATCAAGAAGTCGCGCAACGTTGAAACTGTACGTGAGGATCGATACTGCTACGGGCGACTTCAAGGAAGCGGAGCTGCTCACGAAGCGCACCATCTTCGAATAGGTGCACAAGCTTACGCCCACCACGGCCGACGATCTCGCCGGAAAACTTATCCCGGCACGGTTGCGTTATGCCGCCGACCGGGGAACAATTAATCATCGCCTGCGAGCGAGCGAGGGCACGCGTCAACGCGGCGGGTTTCCCGCACGCGGCTGCGGCCGCATCAAGGCCGGAACTACCGGCTTCAAAAGAGTGGCGGGGCGCTGTCGTAGCTCCGAGTCAGGTTAGAGCGCCTTGGTAACAAGGAGGTCGTGGGTTCAAATCCTTTCCGCTCGCCCCGCCATTTCATTCCATTTTAAGCAAATGCTGGTTCGATACGTGGATGGTCAAGCGTCCTCGCGCTCCGCGCTCAATCCCACTTCGAGAAACCCCGGCACCCGATATCCAGGGTGGCCGCCGCCGCCCTCGCGACCCCGCCCAGCCGACACTTCCGTTCGACCCAATGCCGGATCGAATTGAACCGTGTCTCGCGCTTCTGAAATCGTCAGCTCCATCTGGATCGGATTGGATTTTCGAGGTCAAATGGGACGGCTATCGTCTGGCCGTCCACCTCGATCACGGACGCGTCCGCATTATCACACGTGGCGGCCATGACTGGACCCACCGGTTTCCTTCCATCGCGGCTGCAGCCAAGGCTCTGCCGGTCGGGACGGCCATCCTTGACGGCGAGGCCGTTGTCCTCGACGAGATGGGGCGATCTGATTTCAACGCCCTCCAGCAGGCTCTGGGCGGTCGCTCCGGCAAACGGACCGCTGAAGAGGCTATCTTGATCGCGTTTGATCTTCTGTACTTCGATGGCCATGATCTCCAAGGGCTTGAACAGGAAAGTCGTCGCCATCTCCTGGAGGATTTGATCCCGGCTGACTCAAATGGCGGTATACGCCTGTCGCAAGAAATCGAAGGTGACGGGCCAGCGATTTTTTCAGTGGCCACCGAGCACGGTCTGGAAGGTATCATCGCTGAACGCCGGGGCGAGCCATACCGATCAGGGCGCGGCGGTGAATGGGTCAAGATCAAATGCATTCAGTCCGAGGGCTTCGCGATCATTGGCTATAAGCGCTCGACTGACGCATTCGGTGGGATCGGTAGGTTGCTGCTGGCCGCGATGAAGGACGGCAAGCTGACTTACGTTGGCGGGGTCGGCACAGGCTTCAATCAGCGGTCAGCAACTGATCTCCGCAAGCAGCTGGACAAGATCGTTATTGACAAGCCCGTAAGCGCTATTGGTGGGAAGAAGACGGCGGCTGTTTGGACGCAGCCTTTACTCGTGGCGGAGATTGAATTTCGTGCGTGGACGGCCGACGGCAAGCTGCGACATTCTAGCTTCAAGGGGCTGCGCGATCCAGGTGATGCGGAGGAAATCTATGAAATAATTTGACGGGCGCTCTTGTAAACCCCTTGCCGGACTCTCTAGTTGGGTATGCGGTTCAACATACAGGAGTAACCGCTTGACCATCAACAAACCCAAAAATGAACAAGAGATGCGTGACGGCAACGACGCTGCCCGCCTCGCAATGTCCCACAAGTATTTAGGCTTCGTGTTTTCGCCACGACTTCTAGCACTTGGCGACGAACATTTGATGGCAGCGGCTCGGGCAGTAGCTCTGACCACTTCCTTCGACAACGAGGACAGGAACGCTGGGACCGTGACGTCTGGCGTGCTTCGCATTCGTTGGATGATTAAGTATGAAGCCGACAAGGCAAATGTTAAGCGTTTCGACAAACGCAGTCGTGGAAACCGTCTCCTCATAGTTTCACTTGAAAGCGAAATCGAAGAAATTCGGTCGCAGCTTCAATTCAGAATCGTCTCATCCGAAATCGAGGGAGTTGCCACCCCTTCCAGCTGGCTGAATTATTCGGAGTTTGTAAGCACCATTTCCCAGTGATGACGCAGCTTTAAAACGACTGAGATCATAAATCAAACCATCGGCTCGTACTGGAAATAGCGCGAGCCGATCTGAACTCTCGCCTGTGGTCACCAACCTGTTGACAAGCTCACACAGGGTCTACGTTGTCGTCAAAAAGGGTATCAACGGGGTATAAAGTCAAAAATGTTGACGATAACCCAATTTGTCTCTCGGACAAGAAATAAGATAACCACTTGATTTCGCTAGAAAAAGTGTGGTGCCCGGAGGCGGATTTGAACCACCGACACGCGGATTTTCAATCCGCTGCTCTACCAACTGAGCTATCCGGGCATCCTGCCTTTGCGGGCAATGGTTCCGCTTTCAGAACCGTGGGGCGTTGGTTTCGCCCCGGAAGCGAGCGGGGTTATAACATCTTGTTCGGCGGTGTCCAGCACCAAATGACGTTTTTTCGACAGGAAAATGTCATTTGATGCAAATAATTGAAAAACAACGGATATCCCGCGAAAATCCGGGCGTTCTCAATCCTCGCCGTTGGCTTTTGATTCATCGTCGGCGACTGGAATCGCATAAGAGCCGGTCAACCATCTGTTCAAATCGACATTGCGGCAGCGGTCAGAGCAGAAGGGGTAGTGTTCGCGGTGCGACGGGCGCCCGCACTCGGGGCAGGGCACGGTCTTGCGCAGTGGCGCCACGTTGGAGGCGCCCTTGGTTTCGTCTGAGCTCATGGCCTTAGCCCTTCATCCAGCTGTCATGCACGTCGTAGCCTTCGCCTGAAAGCAGACTGACGGTCTCATAGAGCGGCAAGCCGACGACATTGGTGTAGGAGCCCACCAGCTTGACGACAAAGCTGCCAGCAATGCCCTGGATGCCATAAGCACCTGCCTTGCCGCGCCACTGGCCGGACGCCAGATAGCTGTCGATGTCGTGACTGGAAAGGCGCTTGAAACGAACCTTGGTGTCGATGACCTTCTGGCGCACCGTCTTGTCCGGCGTGATCAGGCAGACGCCGGTATAGACGCGGTGGCTGCGACCGGACAGAAGGTGCAGCGCGCTTGAGGCTTCGCTGACCAGTTCCGGCTTGCCAAGGATACGGCGGCCGACGGACACGACAGTATCGGCGGCGAGGATATAGCTCCCCTCCCAGCCGGGCTCGCCCTTGATGGCAGCGAGCGCAGCTTTGGCCTTTTCGGCAGACAGCCGCCAGGCGAGCGAGCGCGGATGCTCGGTGCGCTTCGGTGTCTCGTCGAGATCCATCGGCATCAGGCGCGCCGGCTCGATGCCTGCCTGCGCAAGCAGTTCGACGCGCCGCGGCGAGCCGGAAGCCAGGATCAGCTTATGTGTCAATGCCATCGCAACAGGGCCATCGATCTCGAGTTTGCGGCTGAGGCCGCACTGCGCTTACTTGAAGCGATAGGTGATACGGCCCTTGGTCAGGTCGTAAGGCGTCATTTCAACCAGGACCTTGTCGCCGGCGAGAACGCGGATGCGGTTCTTGCGCATGCGGCCAGCCGTATGGGCAATGATTTCATGCTGGTTTTCGAGCTGGACGCGGAACGTTGCATTGGGAAGCAATTCGGTAACGACGCCCGGGAATTCGAGGACTTCTTCTTTCGCCATGTAGGATATGTCTTTCTGTGCTTCGGTAGAGGCGCGTGCCGCGCCTTTTAAAAATTTGGCGGAAACTACACAATCGCCGCGGTTTTGTGAACAGCAGCGGCTTCATTTTCCGGTTTGGTCAGCGCCCTATGCCATCTTATCCGGCATTTGTCCAAGCAAACGATGCTTGAGCAGGCTGGCAATGTGATTTCGAACCTCGCGATAGGCCGAAACGATCTGCTCGCGGGTGCCGGTGGCCACCGTCGGATCCGGCGTTGGCCAGTAGACCACATCGATCGCCATCGACCGCGTCAGTTCCAGTGCCGCATGATGCGCTTCGGGCGCCAGCGTGACGATAAGATCGAAATAGTCGTCTTCCAGTTCGTCTAGCGTATGCGGCTGGTGCCGCCCTGCCGTCAGCCCGATCTCCTCCAGAACCACATCGACGAAAGGATCGCGCTCTCCGGGGCGAACCCCGGCCGACGCGACATAGGTGCCTTGTGGCAACATCGCCTTTGCCAGCACTTCCGCCATCGGTGAGCGGATCGCGTTCATGCCGCACATGAACAGCACCGATCCCGGCGATTTGACGCTCCGCTGCGGCTTGTTGGGGGAAGCAGCGACCGTCACCGTCATCCCCGCCAGTAGAGCACACACACCAGCGTGAACAGACGCCGCGCCGTATCGAAATCGAGTTTGATCTTGCCCGACAGCCTGTCCATCAGCGTCTGCGAGCCCTCATTGTGAATACCGCGCCGCCCCATGTCGATCGCTTCGATCTGGCTTGGCGTTGAGGAACGGATCGCCTCGTAATAGCTTTCGCAGATCATGAAATAATCCTTCACGATCCGCCGGAACGGTGTCAGCGACAGGATATGGGTGGCAACCCCCGCGTCGGTCTCGGTGGTAATCGCGAAAACCAGCTTGGAATCGACCAGAGACAGTTTGAGCCGGTAGGGGCCGCCGATGTGGCCGGCCGGCTCGAAGAAATTCTCCTCGATCAGATCGAAGATCGCAACCGCCCGTTCATGCTCGACATCGGGCGTCGAGCGGCCGATGGTTTCGTCGAGCAGGACATCGCAGAGACGGTGGCTGGATGTCATCCCTCGCCCCCGAGATTGAGGCGGATGGCAACCGAGCGCGCATGGGCTTCCAGGCCTTCTGAGCGGGCAAGCGCGATGGCGGCCGGTCCGAGATCGCGCAGCTGGTCGGCGCCGAGCCGCAGGATCGAGGTGCGCTTCATATAATCAAGCACGCCGAGGCCGGAGGAGAACCGGGCGGAGCGTGCGGTCGGCAGCACGTGATTGGAGCCGCCGACATAATCGCCGATCACTTCCGGCGTGTGGCGACCAACGAAGATCGCACCGGCATTGCGGATTTTCGGGATCATCGCATCGGCGTCGGCGAGGGCAAGTTCGAGATGTTCGGCGGCAATGCGGTTGGCGAGCGGCACGGCCACGTCAAAATCAGGCACCAGGATTACGGCACCAAAATCACGCCAGCTGGCGCTCGCCGTTTCCGCCCGGGGCAGGGTGCGCAGCTGGCGCTCGACCGCGGCCTCGACCGCGGCCGCAAAGGCTGCGTCGTCGGTAATCAGGATCGACTGGGCGCCAACATCGTGTTCGGCCTGGGCCAGAAGATCGGCGGCGATCCAGTCCGGATCATTGTCGCGGTCAGCGATCACAAGCACTTCCGAAGGGCCAGCGATCATGTCGATGCCGACAGCGCCAAACACCTGGCGCTTGGCGGCGGCGACATAGGCATTGCCCGGGCCCATGATCTTGGCGACCGGGGCGATGGTTGCCGTGCCATAGGCAAGGGCCGCAATCGCCTGGGCGCCGCCGATACGGTAGATTTCCGAGACCCCGGCCATGCGGGCGGCGGCGAGAACGGCCGGATTGATCACGCCACCATTGGCGGGAACGACCATCACGATGCGCTCGACACCCGCAACCTTTGCCGGCAGCGCATTCATTAGCACCGAGCTTGGATAGCTCGCCGTGCCGCCCGGCACATAGAGACCGACAGCATCGATCGCCGTCCAGCGCGAGCCGAGGCCGACGCCCATTGAATCCTCGTAAATATCGTCTTTGGGCCGCTGGCGGGCGTGATGCGCCTCGATGCGTACGGCGGCGACCTTAAGTGCGCCCAGCACTTCGGAGGGAACGGCGTTGATAGCGGCATCAATCTCGTCCGCCGTCACCGCCATGCCGGTAACAGCGAAATCGAGGCCGTCGAATTTCCTTGTGTATTCGGCCAGCGCCACGTCACCGCGCAGACGAACGTCATCGATGATCGTCTTGACCACGGCGTTGACGTCTTCGGACACTTCCCGCTTGGTCGTCAGAAAGGCTGCGAATTCGGCTTCGAAGCCCGGGGTCAGATAGTCGAGACGGATGGCCAATGGAAACGTCCTTATGCGCGGTCGGCAGAGATGCGCGGCCCTCTTGGGCCGGCGGTCAGGATATCAGGCGCCGGCGGGATGGCGCGGCTTGAAACCGGTTTCCCATGCACCGCCGGTATCTGCAAGCTGAACCTCGATACATTCCACATCGAGCATGATCGAGGCTTCACCGGACAGGATGAACTCGACGGTTCCGTCCGGCCCTTCGCCGTTCTGTTCGAACTGGATGGCCAGAAGCGACAGCACCTTCTCGTCGTCCTTGCGGCTGAAGCCGATTGATCGGACGGCCGTGACGCGCTTGAAGGCGAGCAGGCTGCGGCGGCGCTCGAACGACTTGCCGCGACCTTCGGCCGTTTCCCAGACGAAGCGATTGATGACCAAGGACAACTGTTTTAAGCGCGGCGCGTAATCGAGGCCGGAAACCTTGAAGACCGCGTCCTGCACATGGGCGGACACGATCTCCAGATCTTCCTGATCCAGCGCCATCAGCTTCAAACCGTCCATGCCAATCATCCCTTGCCTGGGCAGCCAGAGGCCACCGTCATCATGAGAAAGGACATAGGACGCCAGCGTCGAATCCGCAACCGTGGACGCGGATTCGAAAGGCCGGATCAGTCGCTGACGCGCTCGACCTGCGCACCACAATTGTTCAGCTTCTCTTCCAGTCGCTCAAAACCGCGATCGAGGTGATAGACGCGCGAAACCATGGTATCGCCCTCGGCCACCAGACCGGCGATGACAAGCGATACGGATGCACGCAAATCGGTCGCCATGACAGGGGCGCCCTTCAGGCGCTCGACACCCTCGATTTTCGCCGTCTGTCCGGACAGGGTGATCTTGGCGCCGAGACGGGCCAGTTCCTGTACGTGCATGAAACGATTTTCAAAGATCGTCTCTGTAATGTGCGAGGTGCCTGCAGCCTTGGTCATCAGGCCCATGAATTGGGCCTGCAGGTCGGTCGGGAAGCCCGGGAAGGGGTCAGTCACCACGTCCACAGGCTTGATGCCGCCACCGTTGCGCACGACGCGAAGGCCGCTTTCGGTCTCGGTGATTTCGGCACCGGCGCGGCGGATCGCTTCGATCGCCGTGTCGAGCAGTTTGGCATTGGTGCCTTCGAGCACGACATCGCCGCCGGTCATGGCGACAGCCATGGCATAGGTGCCGGTCTCGATCCGGTCAGGCAGGACGCGGTGGCGTGCGCCCGACAGCGAGGTGACGCCCTCGATGGTAATCGTCGATGTGCCAGCACCAGAAACCTTGGCGCCCATTGCGTTGAGGCAGTTGGCGAGATCGACAACTTCCGGCTCGCGTGCGGCATTGCCGATCACCGTCGTGCCGTTGGCAAGCGTCGCCGCCATCATCATCACGTGGGTAGCGCCGACCGAAACCTTCGGGAAGACATAGCGCGCGCCGACCAGGCCGCCTTTTGGGGCCGTTGCATTGATGTAGCCGCTGTCGATCTCGATATTGGCACCAAGCGCCGTCAGGCCCTCGATGAACAGGTCGACGGGCCGCGTGCCGATGGCGCAGCCGCCCGGCAGCGAGACGCGGGCCTTGCCTTCGCGAGCGAGAAGCGGGCCGATGACCCAGAAGCTGGCGCGCATCTTGGAGACCAGTTCATAAGGAGCGGTCGTATCGACAATGTTGCGCGACGTGAAATGAATGGTGCGCGAATAGCCTTCGCCCTGGCGTTCGCGGCGGCCATTGACGGAGATGTCGGCGCCATGATTGCCAAGGATGCGGATCAGCTGCTCGACATCGGCCAGATGTGGCACGTTTTCGAGCGTCAGCGTATCGTCGGTCAGAAGCGACGCGATCATGAGCGGCAGCGCGGCGTTCTTGGCGCCGGAAATCGGGATGATGCCGCGCAGCTCGTTGCCGCCGGTAATTCTGATGCGATCCATAGGGTACCTTACGGGCGCCGCCCGCCTTTCCTGATAGTCCGGACTTTTAAGAGATTGGCGTCTCCATAAAGGATGCACCGTGAAATGAGAAGCGAATTGAACAAAGGCGGTGTAGCCGCATTCGGAGATATGCAGATACAACACCACACAGTCTGGATGATCTAATCCGCAGGCCCCGTCGACATCGGCGTGGTCTTGGACGTAACAATGACTTCGCCAACCACCGGCGATCCGCCCCCGGATCCGGTCAATGGTGCTGGCGGGGGATTATTCAGCCGATTCGTCCGTTTTTGCGGCAGGCAGGCCGGATGTTTCGTCGGCCGCCCCGGCGCGGCGCGCCCGTCCTTGCTGCTTGCGCCGTAAAAGATTGTCGCGCAGCGTCTTTGCCGCCCGCTCGCGTCGTGCCTCGGCCTGCCGCTCGGCCTCATGCCCCGGTTCAAGCTTGCCCGCTTCGAGCTTGCTTGGCGCAGCAGGCGTTGCAGCGTGTTTGCGTGTCTGATCATTATTATCTTGCATGACCGCTCAGATACCGCAAAACCAAGCACTCCGGAAGAGCGGCGTGTTTTTCGAACACGCCATCCAGTGAAAACTTCGATTTGCTGCTTGCGCTCCGCAACAAGCTATGGCAATAGGCCCTCGCTCGCGCCGGACAAACACTGATCCAGCGCACGATGCTGCTATAGCTCAGGGGTAGAGCACTCCCTTGGTAAGGGAGAGGCCGAGAGTTCAAATCTCTCTAGCAGCACCATTATTCTTCGTGGATAAACCCTCTGGAACACAGCAATGCTGTTGCCACTGTCTAGCTTTCGGCAAGCGTAGTCTTGGATTGCGTGCGAAGTCCATCTTCGGTGCAGGGCGGCTGGAACAGGATTGTTCAGGTTACCAGCTCCACAACGCCTTGAAGTGCCAAGAGACCAATAGCGACCTTGGAAAGGATTCCTGCAACGCGTTTTATCTTGGATTGGGGTTTTCCTGGGGCGGCTGCCTTCCGTACAAGCATCCGCTTGGCGTCGGCTCTGGCCGACACTCTTTCCCTTATTCTCGCTTGACGGCGGGCTTCCCGCCTTTCCTCTATCTTCTGCCGCCTGATTTCGGAATAGGTCAAGCCATCGCTCTCTTGACCGTTCATCCCGATCTTCAAGTCTTCCTCTATGGCGGCTTTGAAAGTCTTCGTCAGTGAATCCTTGGAGAGTCCTGGGGTGCAGTAGAAGGACTCGAACATCTGCATGTTGAAATCCAGGATGTGGGGCTGGACGTGACGACGATCGACTTCCCACTGGTTATTGAAAAGGCGGGTCACTGCCTCGTAACTGGGCATATAGTGAAGTCGGTCATCATCCCCGTGTCCTCGCAGGAATTCATCCAATGCTCCCCGAATGACAGCCTTTGAGACGGCATCGGCTGTGAGGCAGGAGATCGGCCGGAAGGTCGCCGTCAGAGGAATCGGGGAAACTGAAAAAACGATATGAGCGTCCGACCGGAATTGCCGGATTATCGAATGGATGGCCTTAAGATTGGCAAGGGTTTCGGTGTGGGTCGCCACCCTGAATTTGTGTCTGCCCGGGTCGTAGCGATCTTTCGGTACGGCTCTCCAAAAAACCTCTCCGGTAACCTCATCGTACCATATCTCCGATAGGCCAAGCGTGATGATGAACAGCCCTGCACTATCCAAGAGTGCCTTGGTGTCCAGCCTGACACTCTCCTCATAGCCAAACTCCTGGGCTTTGAAGCCGTGCCACAGATCTCCTTTGGGTATCTTGTTCAGCCAAGCCCATTCAAACTGCTGGAGGATGGCGGAGGTGTTGACGATGCCATCGCCCATCTGCGTAATGTACGCCTTGTTGTCCCCTTTGGTCAGAACGGTGTAGCCACGATTGTGCAGATAGTTACTGATGTTGGCGGCGAAGCACGAACCGAACGCGACGATGGGCGTGTCCTTGGTAACGAACTTTGATGACGGCTCCCAGCCCTTCATCACATACTCATCAATAAAGTCCGGCTGAGAAAAGGAGTTGTTGGTCGGGTGAAAGTTCGTATGTCCCCCTCTGAAGAAACTCCCAGAAGCTTTCTTCACTTCACCATCCTGAACATACTCAAATAACGCCACAGCCATATCTCCGGTTGTGCCAAAATGTTTATTCACTGAACGGCGATAGTCAACTGACATCACACGAAATACTCTTGCAAGAAAGCATACTGACTCTGCCGCGCACGGTGAGTGCTGGACGACCCGGAGTTCGCTGCGTCGTCACGTGCGGATACGAATGAACTGTTCAATCGTCCCATTTTTGTATACTGGCTGACATCCGTATATTAGCTTCCATTTGCGAGGCCGTGTTGCAGAGGAATTCCTGGTGAGATCGATTTTCAATGCGCTGATGGATCGTGCATCCGGCAAGAAATCCAATAATCTTGCGCGTTACACCCGCCGTCATGGCAAGGTTCCTTTGTCCTGGGCCGGATCCACGTCGACGATGGATTACCTGAATGTCGGTGATGCGCTCAGCGCTGTCATGGTGGCGCTTCTGTCCGGCCGGGACATCGAGCGCGTTCCGTCGAAATCGCAATCGCTGCGCATGGCCTGCGTCGGAACAATCGGTCATGGCTTTGCCGGCGGCGAGGTCTGGTTCTGGGGGACGGGCGCCTCGCTTTGGGAAAATCCGAGCGCGCCGATGGAAGATCGCCGCCGCTTCAGTGTGGCCGGCGAGGCCGGCTTTCATGTTACGGCGACGCGCGGTCCTTATTCGGAGAAACTCCTGACAGGAAAACCGGAAGGAACGGTCGGGGTTTATGGCGATCCTGTCTGGTTGCTTCCGCGTTTTTACAATCCTGCGCCGGTCAAGAAGTGGAAACTTGGCGTCATCGTCCATCTTTCGGAGCTTTCCGACCGCGACCCGGAAACCCACGTCAAGCCGGACCTTTTGCGCTACGGCATTCCCGAGCATCTGCACGACCATGTCCATCTCATCAACACCGTGACGCCGATCGGGATGAATGCCATCAAGGACAAGATCGACGAGATTCTTGCTTGCGACCGGATCGTCTCGACCAGCCTGCACGGCATGGTCTTCGCAGAAAGCTACGGTATCCCGTGCCTGCACTTTCCAACGCACGGTCCTCATAAGGGATTGAACGTGCGCAAGCTCGATGACAGCTGCGACCTCGATACGCGGGTGATCGATCTCTATCGGGGGCTCGGCATGTCCGAGTTGCCGGTCTATACGCAGTCCCATCGTGAACCGACCGACTGGGAAGACCTGATGGCCGCAATCGATCGGGCCTGGGTAGAAAGGGCCTTCGATGCGCAGAAGCTTATTGATGCCTTCCCGCTGGATGTCGAGCCCTTGCAGGCCCCGCAGGGCAAAACGATCTGGGATCATCCCGTGTTGCAGGCGCTCGTGCTGCAGCACGACGTCAACGAACTGAAACACGCCGACAAGCAGCGGGCTGCAGCCAGGTAGCGTCGTTCTCCACGGCGGCCGCTGTGCAACACGTCCACTCCGATGCGTTGAGCAGATCTCGATGGCCGCGGCATCGAGCGATGGATCGTGACACGGGATGGCTCCTTGATATGATGTCCGGAGCTATCGGACCATGTCCGCTGTCCACCCAACTGGCGGTCTGTGGAGGCTATTCTGCTGCTTTGTGGGTGGCGCTGCACAGAAGTGACTAATCGGGCTGCGCCATCTTTGGGGGTGTTTTGCATGTTCATGGGGCTGGAATCGTCATTGGCGGCTGGCGCAGCGTGACTTTCACAGGGAAAGCGCGTCCGGGAGATTGCTGGGAATGAGCATGAATTCCTAGTAATTTCATGTGAAAACAATGAGTTGATTGGTTGTCAGTGCGTCGAGGCGCTTGCTCCTTCAGGGTGATTACTGTCAAAAATTAATCGCGATGCGCGCATTAGGGTGGGCCGAATTACACCTGCCTCATTCATGCCGCATTCACATTTGGAGCGCTTTAAAGCCTGCAGCCGATTGGGCTTTAGGGAGTAGAAAATGCAGAGAATGAAAATCGCCGTTGCCGCCGCTGCGGTGTTGTTGACAGCCAGTGCCTCTCATGCGGAAGACCTCGTCTTCACGCTGAAGAACGGCACGAAATCGGTGCTCAACAATTTCCACGCTTCGCCGGTCGGCGTCGACAAGTGGGAAGACGATATCTTCGGCAGCCAGGCGCTTGGCGCGGGCGAGACCATGGAAATCACCATCGCCGACGGCCGCGACGTCTGCAAGTACGATATGCGCTTCGAATTCCAGGGTGATGATCTCGACGTCACCACCGACACACAGGATCTCTGTGAGCTGGGCGAATACACGATCGAAGAATAAGCGTTTCGACGCTTGATTTGCCCCGTCATCGCTATCGTGGTGGCGGGGTTTTCATTTTGACCTGGCGTTGCGTTCGCAAAGCGTCAGTCAGCGGGGATAGAGCTCCCCAGAGCGCCAGATGCGGCATCAGTGTTGGCGTGCCAGAACGCATTCACCATCCCCTCCCATAGCAATCTCGTTTTTTCATAGGGAGCGGCCCGGTTCTGTGTGATTTTGGTGACGGGCAGCCAGCGTCTGTGGGCGTACCGCTCGGGCTGCCGGGACTGCCTTCGAAATGTCCTAATAACCGGTAAACAGTTGAAGGCCTGTCATCTGCAACCGATTCCAGCCTGTCTCGCCTTCATTGCGCCAGCTGGGATCGCTGCGAAACACTCGATGACGTGAATGAATCTATCGACTGAACGGCTGCGTGCCCTACCGGCCCCGGTTTGAGAAGGAAAGAATGATGAAAAAGACACTTGCTTTGGCGCTCACCACCGCGACCCTGGCCTTGACGGGCGGAATTGCCGTTCAGGCTGCCGATCTGGCAACTGGCGCACCGGCTCCCAGCTATCAAGAGAGCGACGTGCGTGGCGGCGTGAAGATCGGCTACCTCGAATGCGAGGTTGGCGGTGGCGCCGGCTATGTTCTGGGCTCGGCCAAGGAAATCGATTGCACGTTCCATTCCTCAGTCGGCAAGGAACGCACAGACCACTATACCGGCGCTGTCAGGAAGATGGGCGTTGACCTCGGCTTCACGACGCGCAGCAAGCTTGTCTGGGCGGTGCTTGCGCCGACGGCAGGCTACCATCAGGGTTCGCTCAGCGGTCTCTACCAGGGCGCAAGTGTTGAAGCCACGGTCGGTGCGGGCGTCGGCGCCAATGTCCTCGTGGGCGGCACGTCCGGCTCGATCCACCTCCAGACCATCAGCGTGACGGGCCAGCTCGGCCTCAACCTTGCTGCTGGCGGCACATCGGTGACGCTCACAGCCGTCAACTAAATCGTCCCGCTTTCCCCCTTCGTCTTCTTGAAGGGGGAAAGTTCAAAAGCTGGCTTGCGTTGGCGCACGCAGTCAGTTCAATCCGCCAGTTCAGGATTGTCCGCGCGAAGGCTTTTGGGTCTGAGCAAACGGATGGCCTTGCCTGCCGGGCTGCCCTGCAGTTGCAATACGCGTGTGAAGAAGCGGTTGCCGGATGCCACCCTGCCGATGTTCACGATAGCCGCATTGCCCAGCTCCTGCTCCATGAAGGTTAGGACTTGCTGGTAGGCATCGCGGTCCAGGGTATCGAGCGCCTCGTCAATGATGATCCAGCCCGGTTTGTGCAGTCCCAGCCGGGCAATGGCCAGAAGCCTGATTTCGACTTCGTTGAGTTTCAGCCTTGTCCGCATGTCCTGATCGAGGCTGTTTTGCAGCTTGCTCAAACCGACCTTGGACAGCACCGAGACCAGATCGGATTTTTTAAATTTTCCTGGATTTTCGGGATAGCTGAGGACTTCCTCCAGCGTCCCGGGTGAGAAATAGGGTGTTCGTGGCACAAAGGCGATGTTGTCACCGCCGGGTAGAGCAATGCGTCCGTGTCCCCATGGCCAGAGGCCGGCCAGCGACCGGAAGAATGGCGCTTTTTCCACATCCGAATCACTGGTCACGAGAACGCGTTCGCCGGGCCCGATTTCGATATGCTGGTCGGCGAGCTTGATGCAGCCGGACGGGAGGGCGATTTCCAGGCGGTCGATGGTCAGGCGGTCACCCTCAGCCTTGGCAAATTCGATGCGCTTGTCGTTTTCGTGCCGTTCGTCGGTCATCAGGATTGCGGAGCGGAAGGCGGCGACCCGAAGCAGCGTTGCCCGCCAGTCGGCGATGCTGTCGATATTGTCGACGAACCAGCGTAGCGACGTGTTCACCTGATTGAACGCGCCAACGGCCATCATCAGGCCGCCGAAACTGAGATCACCATTGAAATAGACGGGGGCTGCGATGACGATAGGGGCGACGACCGTAAGCCAGCCATAGCCTGACGTGACCCATGTCAGCCGTGTCAGGGCCATCATCAGCTTGTTGCTGATTTCCAGAACCGAGGCCAGATCACGCTGGAGACGGCGCTTTTCATTGGCCTCGCCGGAGGACAGTGACACCGCTTCTATATGTTCGTTGACCCGCATCAGTGAGAAGCGCAGGGCGGCTTCCCGCGCATAGTGGTCGCCATTGATCTTGACGAGCGGGCGTCCGACCACCCAGCTCACGGCCGCAGCGGTCCCGGCGTAAAGGAAGGCCGCCCAGACCATGTAGCCGGGAATATTGAGATCATAGCCGCCAATGTGAAAAATGAAGCCGGACGAAAGCGACCACAAAACGCCGACGAAACTGGCAAGCAGAATGCCCGACTGGAACAGGCCGATGGTAAGGCCCGCCGTCAGGTCGGCGAGATGACGGGCGTCCTCGTGCACGCGCTGATCGGGATTGATGCCGATGGCGCCTGCATTGGCAAGGCGGAAGGCCCGCGCCGGCTTCATCCATTCGCCGATCAGATCGAGCGTCAGCCCCTCACGCAATTTGATCCGGATCCACTGGTTGAGCCAGGTTTGCAGCACATTGAGGATCAGCAGCGTACCGGCAATCTGGCCGAAGGTGATGAACTGCATTAGAAACGCGGAGAGATCACGCCGCTCGAGCGTATCGTAGAATGGTTTGTACCATCGGTTCAGCAAGATCTGCCCGACCGCAGTCGCCAATATGACGGTAATGATCCCGATTGAGAGCCATATGATGGTCTTGCGGACGGGCGAGGCGACAAAGGCTCGCTGCATCATGCGGAGCTGATCGAAGAAGGGCTGCTCGTCGTCGGTTTCTACACGCTGGTTACTCTTACCATTCATGTCATGCGGCATCGGCGCGAATCTCTCCACCACGGTCTTCACCTCCGAAATATAGCGCGTCCGAAGCGCTATCCCTAAGAAAGATTAGCAAAAGAGGATGGAGCGATGCAGCCCAAGGTATTTCTTCGCCTGCGATCATCGCAGATCGGCGGGTAAATGGCTGTTCACGTTTCGCGGAACTTTCCATGCACGAAGGCCTTGGCCTGGGCGATTGCCGCCGCGAGCGGGTCTCCAAAGGCCAGGCGCGCGGCAATCGCGCTGGCGAGCATGCAGCCGGTGCCGCGCATCGCCGCAGCGAGGCGAGGGGACGCAAAGGATCGATCAATCTGGTCCGGTTGGAAGAGCAGATCGATGGCTTCCACGCCACCGGCATGTCCGCCCTTGACCAGAACCGCCTTTGCTCCAACCCTCAAGAGGCTCCGGGCCTGGTCACCCACACTGCCGGGCGATGTGGCAACCATCGATGCCGCCAGCACTGAAAGCTCCGGCAGGTTGGGCGTGATGAGCGTACATGCCGTGAAAAGATCGCGTAACGCGGCCGTCGCGGCCGGAGCAAGAAGGGTGCGGCCGGACGTCGAAACCAGAACCGGGTCGAGAACCACAGGAATGCCGGGGTTGTCCGCAAGCACCGTTGCAACAGCGGCAATCGTCTCTGCGGTTGCGAGCATGCCGATCTTGATGGCGGCAATTGGATTGGCCGATAGCGCGGCACGCATCTGCTGCGCCACGCGGTCGGGTGGAACGGCATCGATATGCTCGACGCCTTTATGTGTTTGAACCGTGACGGCGGTGATCGCCACCGAAGCCTTGACGCCAAAGGCGGCCAGCGTCTCGATATCGCGCACGATCCCGGCGCCGCCGGACGAATCCGAGCCGGCGACAACAAGCACGTGGGGCACGTGGTTCATCGAAACGCCCTCACCGGAAACGCGCCGTGCGTGCAATCCATTCACGGGTCCGCGCTTCCGGATCGGCATTGAGGATGATGTCGGTGACAACAGCGGCGCTATCAGCGCCATGGGCAAAGACGCCGTCGATCCGGTCGATATTGATGCCGCCGATCGCCACCAGCGGCAGCGCGCCGACGCGTGTCTTCCAGTCGCGCACTTTCTCCAGCCCCTGTGGCGCCCATTTCATCTTCTTCAGGATGGTCGGCCAGACCGGCCCGAGCGCCACATAGTCCGGCGCAGCCGCAAGCGCCGTCTCCAGTTCGGTCGCATCATGGGTGGAGAGCCCGAGCTTGAGCCCAGCGGCGCGAATGGCGGTGACATCGGCTTCGGCGAGATCCTCTTGACCGAGATGGACGAAATCGCAGCCTTCCTCGATTGCAACGCGCCAATAGTCGTTGATGATCAACTGGCAACCGTGGGCGCTACAGACCGTTTTGGCGCGTCGGATGGCCGTTCGCAGCTCAATATCGGTGCTGTCTTTCATCCGCAACTGCACGAGCTTGACGCCGAGCGGCACGAGGCGATCGATCCAGTCGGCGCTGTCGACGATCAGGTAAAAGGGATCAAGCTTCATGAAAACACCGCCTTGCCGATGATGGGCGTCGAGGGAACGGCCATGTCGCGCGGCTCCAGCATGCCGGCGTGAAATGCTATGCGGCCCGCATCAATCGCGCCGCTAAAGGCGGCGGCCATCGCAGCCGGATCGGCGGCTCCTGCAACGGCTGTGTTCAGCAGAACGGCGTCGAAACCGAGTTCCATGACGGTGGCGGCATGCGATGGCCGGCCGATACCGGCATCGACGATCAGCGGCACCTCGGGAAAGCTTGCCCGCATGCTACGCAGTGCCGGCAGGTTTACGGGACCCATGGCCGAGCCGATGGGAGCACACCAGGGCATCAGCACCTGGCAACCCGCATCGAGCAGCTTTTCCGCCACGACAAGATCGTCGGTGGTGTAGGGAAAGACCTTGAAGCCTTCACCGCTCAGAATGCGGGCCGCTTCGACCAGCGCGAAGACGTCTGGCTGCAACGTGTCATGATTGCCGATCACCTCGAGCTTGATCCAGTCGGTGGAAAACAAGTCGCGGGCCATCTTGGCGGTCAAAACTGCTTCGGAAACAGTATGGCAGCCCGCTGTATTCGGTAGAACCCGGACGCCGAGCGTGCGGATCAGCTCGAAGAAGGCGCCGCCGGTGCGGCTGCCCGCTGTTTCCCGGCGCAGCGACACCGTGACGATATCGGTTCTCGATGCCCGAACCGCTTCGGCGAGAACGGCGGGAGAGGGGTACCGGGCGGTGCCGAGCAGCAGGCGCGAAGATACCGAGGTTCCGTAGAGCGTCAACATCATTAGCCCCCCTGCATCGGCGACAGGATCTCGATCCGGTCGCGTTCACCGAGCGGAAATCCGCTACGCTCTTCGCGATGCACAAGCTCACCGTTAACGGCCGTCGCCAGCCATTCGCCTTCGTAATCGAGAGCAGCCAGCAGGTCGGCGAGTGTTGCCGCCGCGACCTGCTGTTCCTCGCCGTTGATGATGAAAATCATGAAGCCATCCTTTGTCTTTGTTCTCCAAGGAGACGCCGTGCCACCTCTCCAGCCATGGCGGGGGCGAGCAGGTAGCCATGGCGGTAAAGGCCATTCACATGCAGGGTGCGCCCCTCCTCGGTTACGCGCGGTAGGTTGTCGGAATAAGCAGGGCGCACGCCCGCGCCGGTTTCGATAAGCTTCGCCTCGCCAATGGCGGGGTGGAGTGCATACGCGGTATTCAGCAATTCCATCAGCGAGCGGGCCGTGATGGGGCCGGCATCATCGCTTTCGATCATGGTCGCGCCGACCATGAAACGGTTCTTTCCGCGCGGCACGATATAGATCGGGTGACGTGGATGCAGCAGGCGGATGGGGCGGGAAAGGCTTATCTCGCCGGTTTCGAGTAGGAGCATCTCTCCACGCACGCCGCGAAGATCGGGAAGCAACCCGATCTGTGCCGGGCCGGTGCAATCGACGGTGCGGTCATAATGGGCTTCCGCTGGGACGCCCCGGGCGCCGAACAGGAAACGCATACGCGTTTCCTCCAGCGCTCCGGTCAGCGCGGACAATGCCTGCAGTGGATCAAGATGGGCTTCCTGTCGGAAAAACAGGGCCTTGCGGAAACGGCCGGCGAGGTCCGGTTCCAGTGCCGCAATCGCCGCTTCGTCCAGCCACTCCCAGCCGGTGGTGCGGCCGGCAAACCGGTCCAGTTCGCCAGTGTCACGGCTGCCCGCGACGACCAGCGTGCCGCAGCGCTGCACATGGCCGGGGAGTGCAGCCTCCCACCAGTCGGCGGCCACTCGGCCGAGTGTCAGCACGGGTTCATCCGCGCTTTCCCGCTCGCACCAGGGGGCCAGCATACCGCCGGCAAAGCCTGACGCGCCGGTGCCGATCCTTTCGGCGCGTTCGAGGATGGTGACCTCGAATCCGTGGCGGTAGAGTTGCCAGGCGACCGTGAGGCCGGCAACGCCGGCCCCTTTGACGAGGATACGCATGGTCACTCTCCGGCTGGCACAACGGTGCCATCCGGGCTAAGGGGCATATAGAGCGCGCCACCCGCCTGGAATTTCGCGGCCATCGCCTCAAGCCCCTCCTTCTGCGCCTCGGCGCGGATATCGTGGGAAATCCGCATGGAGCAGAATTTCGGCCCGCACATCGAGCAGAAATGCGCCACTTTGTGGGCTTCCTTCGGCAGGGTCTCATCGTGGAAGGAACGCGCCGTTTCCGGATCGAGCGACAGGTTGAACTGGTCTTCCCAGCGGAACTCGAAGCGGGCGCGCGACAAGGCGTCGTCACGCAATTGCGCGGCCGGATGCCCCTTGGCGAGATCGGCGGCGTGGGCGGCGATCTTGTAGGTGATGACGCCGACCTTGACGTCGTTGCGGTCGGGCAGGCCGAGATGCTCCTTCGGTGTGACATAGCAGAGCATCGCCGTACCGAACCAGCCGATCATCGCGGCACCAATGCCTGAGGTGATGTGGTCGTAGCCGGGGGCAATGTCGGTCGTCAGCGGTCCAAGCGTGTAGAATGGCGCTTCGCCGCAGACTTCCAACTGCTTGTCCATGTTCTCTTTGATCTTGTGCATCGGCACATGGCCAGGGCCTTCGATCATGACCTGGCAATCTTTCGCCCAGGCGATCTGGGTCAGTTCGCCAAGCGTTTCCAGTTCGGCAAATTGTGCGGCATCATTCGCATCGGCAATCGAGCCGGGACGCAGGCCGTCGCCGAGCGAGAAGGTCACGTCATAGGCGCGAGCAATGTCGCAAATCTCGTCGAAATGCTCGTAGAGGAAGCTTTCCTTGTGGTGATGAAGACACCACTTGGCCATGATCGAGCCCCCGCGCGAGACGATGCCGGTGACGCGGTTGACGGTGAGCGGGATATAGGCGAGCCGCACCCCGGCATGGATGGTGAAATAATCGACGCCCTGCTCGGCCTGCTCGATCAGCGTATCGCGATAAACCTCCCAATTCAGGTCCTCGGCGATGCCGTTGACCTTTTCCAGCGCCTGATAGAGCGGCACGGTGCCGATCGGGACCGGCGAGTTGCGGATGATCCACTCGCGGATATTGTGGATATTACGGCCGGTCGACAGGTCCATGACGGTATCCGCACCCCAGCGCGTCGCCCAGACCATCTTCTCGACTTCCTCGGCCATCGACGAGGTGACGGCGGAATTGCCGATATTGGCGTTGATCTTCACCAGAAAATTCCGGCCGATGATCATCGGCTCGGATTCCGGGTGGTTGATATTGGCCGGGATGACGGCCCGGCCGCGGGCGATTTCCTGGCGGACGAATTCGGCCGTGACGTGATCGGGAATGCTGGCGCCGAAATTCTCGCCGTCGCGCACCAGCGCACCCTCCGGCGGCTTGCGGCCAAGGTTTTCGCGGATGGCGATATATTCCATTTCCGGGGTGATGATGCCGGCGCGGGCATAGGCGATCTGGGTGACGGCCTTGCCGTTTCTGGCACGCAGGGGATGATTGCGGATCGGAAATTCCGGCGTCAGCCGTTCACCGGTGGCAAATCCGTTGTCTTCCGGTTTGATGTGCCGGCCGTCATAGGCCTCGACATCGCCGCGGGCGGTGACCCAGGCCTGGCGCTGCCGGGGAAGGCCGGCATCGATCGAGACGAGATGGGCCGGATCGGTGTAGGGGCCGGAGGGGTCGTAGACGGAGACGGGTGGTTCGCCAGAGGTCGGGTGCACGGCAATTTCGCGCATGGGAACGCGGATATCCGGGTAGAGTTCGCCCGGAATATGCACCTTGCGGGAGGCCGGCAACGGGCCGGTGGTAACGGTGGGAGTGAGGTTCTTGGCGGCAATAGTCATGGTTGAGGCTCCAAAGTTGGAGACCCAGTCATCAGAGCCGGAATGATGAAAAGACGCTGACGCGAATCCGCACACGGAATCCGAGTCGTCGCAGCGCTTGCACCGTCCCTACGCCAGTATGAACTGGATCAGGTTCAACGGGTCACTGCGCTGCTTGAGGGTGGCAAAAGCCACCGTTCGCGCCAGCAGAATCTCAGCCCCTTGTCGGGACCCCCCTGGTGAATGTGCCAATCTAGGCACAGTTTTGGACGAAGCGTCAAGGGCCGTTTGGTGCGCCGTCGTCCGGCCGCTGCTCTCTGCCCGTCGCAAGACTGTGAAGATGTTCAATGATTACAAGCGCGCCCTCGACAGCGCCGCCCCGGCAAATTATCTATAAAACATGACCTCAGCGAGCGAAGACACGATTGCCAGCCGCATCAGCCGCATCCTGGCCGACAGGATCGTCACCGGACAATTGGACCCGGGTACGAAGCTGCGCCAGGACCATATTGCCGAGGAGTTCGGGACCAGTCATGTGCCCGTGCGCGAGGCTTTCCGGCGGCTGGAGGCGCAGGGGCTTGCGGTCAGCGAGCCACGCCGGGGCGTGCGGGTCGCGTCCTTCGATCTGAAGGAAGTGCGCGAAGTTGCGCAGATGCGCGCTGCGCTTGAGGTTTTAGCCCTTCGCCACGCGGCACCGCATCTGACGCCTGCGATCCTCGATCAGGCTGAAGAAGCGACGGTCGCGGGTGACAATTCCCGCGATGTCCGCTCCTGGGAAGAGGCAAACCGGCGTTTTCACACGCTGATTCTCACGCCCTGCGGCATGCCGCGGCTGCTTGCAGCGATCAGCGATCTGCATGCGGCCAGTGCCCGGTTCCTGTTCGCCAGTTGGCGGTCGGAATGGGAAGTGCGCACCGATCATGATCACCGCGCCATCCTGACCTTTCTGCGTCAGGGCAATATCGAGAACGCCGCTCCTGTCCTCGAGCGTCACGTGCAATGGATAGGCCAGAAGCCCGTCCGTAACGCCTCCGGCGCCACGCGGGATGCCTTCGCCATCGTCGGCTGAGAATTATTTTCCACTTCCTTTTTTCCTGATTTTGACTGCTTTCGGTGCGTCTCTCCGGATCATGGAGGCGCGTGCTGCGGGAATTTTTACGCCATACACCAAAAAGGCGGTTGCGATTCCATGGCTTTGGATAAATTATAGATAATTATTATTTTTAATCTATCATGCTAGGTGGATGATGCTGAGAAACGAAAGTTCTGCCGATTTCCCGATTGAAATGGGTCTTTTAAAGGAAAATTCGCACGATGAAAGCGCCGGAACGGAGCGGCATTCTCTCGTTGATGCAAAAATTATCTATAATTCCCCGTTCAATGATCTGCTGTTCCGGGCGCAATCGGTTCACAGAGAAAACTTCGATCCGAATGCCGTGCAGATCAGCCGGCTCCTGTCGATCAAGACGGGCGGATGCGCCGAGGATTGCGGGTACTGCAGCCAGTCGGCACGCTCTCCGACGGGGCTGAAGGCCTCCCGGCTGATGATGGTGGAAAAGGTGCTGGCGGAAGCGCGCAAGGCCAAGGCCGAAGGGGCCAGCCGCTATTGCATGGGAGCTGCCTGGCGCAGCCCGAAGGATCGCGACATGGAAACGCTGGTCGCGATGGTCGAGGGGGTCAAGGCGCTCGGGCTTGAGACTTGCATGACGCTCGGCATGCTGTCGCCGCAGCAGGCTGGGACGCTGGCCGAAGCCGGGCTCGACTATTACAACCACAACATTGACACGTCGGAAGAATTCTATCCGCAGGTCATCACCACCCGGACGTTTGCTGACCGGCTGGATACCCTTGCGAATGTCCGCGATGCCGGCATGAAGGTCTGCGCTGGGGGTATTCTCGGCATGGGAGAAACGACCGACGATCGCATTTCCATGCTGGTGACGCTCGCCAACCTGCCGGAACCACCGGAAAGCGTTCCAATCAACATGCTGATCCCGATCCCCGGCTCGCGGCTTGCCAATGCCGAGCCGGTCGATCCGATCGAATTCGTCCGCTCCATCGCGCTTGCCCGTATCCTGATGCCGCGTTCGCATGTGCGCCTCTCGGCCGGGCGCACGCAGATGAGCGACGAGATGCAGGCGCTCTGTTTCTTCGCCGGTGCCAACTCGATCTTTGCCGGCGATACGCTGCTGACGGCGGATAATCCGGGCGAGGATCACGACACGGCCCTGTTCCGCCGCCTTGGCCTGAAGCCGATGGACCTGGGGCCGGGCGAATGATGGATCAGGGCCTTGCCCGTTATGAAACCACTCTGGCGGGGCTGGAGCGGAAGGGCAGGCGGCGCATGTTGGTCCCGCAGGCCGGGGCTGATTTAAGTTCGAACGATTATCTGGCGCTTGCCGGATCGGCGCGGCTGGCGAAAGCGATTGCGTTTGCCCTTCAGCGCGGCGTTCCAACGGGGGCTGGCGGTTCCCGGCTGCTGCGCGGCAATCACCCGGAGCACGAAGCGCTGGAGGCTGAGGCGGCCTCCTTCTTCGGAGCAGAGCGTGTCCTCTATTTCGGCAGCGGTTATGCCGCGAACGTGGCACTTTTCTCGACGCTGCCGCAGCGAGGCGATCTCGTCGTCTATGACGCTCTGGTACATGCCAGCGCCCATGAAGGCATTTTGGCCGGCAAGGCGCAGACTGCGGCCGCTGCCCACAATGACGTTGGATCCTTTGCGCAGGCGATCGAACAGTGGCGCAGTCAGGGTGGAACCGGCCATCCGTGGATTGCCGTGGAAAGTCTTTATTCGATGGATGGCGATCGTGCGCCGCTGACGGAACTTGCGGCCCTTGCCGAAAAGCACGGCGGTTTTCTGGTGATCGATGAAGCCCATGCAACTGGCGTCTTCGGTCCCGATGGCCGCGGCTTTGCTGCCGAATTGAAAAACCGATCCAATGTCATCGTCCTTCACACCTGCGGCAAGGCGCTTGGCGTCTCCGGCGCGCTGCTCGGCGCAAGCGCAGTACTTTGCGATTACCTGGTCAACCGGGCGCGAGGTTTCATTTATTCGACCGCGCCGTCGCCGCTGATGGCGGCTGCGGTCCGCGAAGCCTTGCGGGCGCTGGTGGATGAACCGCAGCGCCGCACCGATTTCGACGAACTGCGCAATTTCGCCAATGCCGAACTGACCGCGAAACTCGGCGTCGCCGGCAGCGGATCGCAAATCCTGCCGGTTCTGATCGGCGACAATGGAAGCGCCGTCCGGGTTGCGGCGCGCATGCGGGCGGAAGGTTTTGATATCCGCGCCATCCGGCCGCCGACGGTGCCGGAAGGCACGGCAAGGCTGCGCATCGCCATCACGCTGAATGTCGACCGGCCAACGATAAGCCGCATGTTCACTCGGCTGGCGGCCATAATGACAGAGGAAAAACCATGAGGCGTTTCGTGGTGACAGGCACAGATACCGGCATCGGCAAGACGGTGTTTTCCGCCGCACTGGCGGCGGCACTTGGCGGTTATTATTGGAAACCGGTGCAATCGGGACTGGATGAGGAGACGGACAGTCAGGTCGTCCATCGGCTCGGCCGCCTGCCGCCGGACCGTATCCTGCCCGAGACTTACAGGTTGCAAACACCGGCCTCGCCTCATCTTGCGGCCCGGCTGGACGATGTCGAGATCGACCCGGAGCGGATCACGCCACCGGAGACAGCCGTGCCTCTGGTCATCGAGGGTGCGGGCGGCCTGCTGGTGCCGCTCACAGAAACGGTCGTCTTTGCCGATGTCTTCGCGCGTTGGCAGATCCCGGTCATCCTCTGCGCCCGTACGGGGCTCGGAACGATCAATCACACGCTCCTGTCGTTGGAAGCACTGCGCCACCGAGCCGTTCCCATTTTCGGCGTCGCCTTCATCGGTGATGAGCAGGCCGAAACCCAGCGGATCATCGCGGCGATGGGCAAGGTGCTTATTCTCGGACGCTTGCCGCGTCTCGATCCGTTGACGCCAGATGCGTTGCACCAGGTATTTCGCGACAACTTTCAACTCTCCGCGTTCCGGGAGAAAATGGCATGAGTTCTCCAGTCTGGCACCCTTTCACCCAGCACGCGCTGGAACCTGCGATGAAACGCATTGTCCAGACCGGCGGCGCGTACCTGACCGATGACAGCGGCGCGCGTATTCTCGACGCCATATCTTCCTGGTGGGTGATCACGCATGGTCACCGCCACCCGGCGATCACGGCGGCGATCCAGGCGGCATGCGAAACCTACGACCAGATCATATTCGCTGAATACACCCATGAACCAGCCGAAGAGCTGGCGCGCGGCCTGTTGCGGGTCGCACCGCGGGGGCTCTCGCACGCGTTCTATTCCGACAGCGGCTCGACCTGCGTCGAAGTCGCGTTGAAAATGGCCCTCGGCTTCTTCCACAATTCCGGCGCCCAGCGCCGCCGTATCTGCGTGTTGGAACATGGCTATCACGGCGACACGATCGGCACGATGTCGGCTGGCGAACGTGGTGTCTTCAATGCGGCCTACGAGCCGATGCTGTTCGGCGTCGATCGCCTGCCGTTCCCCAGGCCCGGCCGCGAACAAGAGACGCTGGATGCCTTCGAGCGGTTCTGTGCGACGGGAGATGTGGCCGCCTTGCTGATCGAGCCGCTCATCCTCGGGGCAGGCGGTATGCTCACCTATCCCGCCTCGGTTCTCAGCGAGTTGAAGCGGATCGCCGAACGCCACGGCACTTTGTTGATCGCCGATGAAGTGATGACCGGTTGGGGGCGCACCGGCACTGTCTTTGCCTGCGAACAGGCCGGTGTAGCACCGGATATCCTGTGCACCTCCAAGGGTTTGACTGGTGGCGCGCTGCCCTTGGCGGCAACTTTGTGCACGGCCGAGATTTTTGAGGCGCATCTTTCGGCCGACCGCCGGAAGACATTTTTCCATTCCAGCTCCTACACCGCCAACCCGATTGCCTGTGCCGCCGCGGTCGCCAATCTGGCTGTCTGGGAAAACGAGCCGGTTCGCGAGCGCATCCGGTCGCTGGAGGTCATGCAAACGGAGAGGTTGGCCCGCTTTGAGTCGGATCGGCGCTTTAGCAATGTCCGCCAGACCGGGACGATCACCGCGCTTGATCTCACAGTGCCAGCCGGAGGCTATCTGTCAGAGGTTGGCCCGAAGCTCAGGGCCTTCTTCCGTGTGCGCAAACTGCTGATCCGGCCGCTCGGCAACGTGATCTATCTGATGCCGCCCTATTGTGTCGCTGCCACCGACCTTGACCGGGCCTATGATGCGATTGACGAGGCAGCGGCATGGTTCGCAGCGGGCCGCCTGTGAGAGGCGCCCGCTCGTCCCGGCTTGCCGGTTTCGGTCACAGCGTGCCGGGGCGCTGTGTCGAAAACGCCGAAATAGAGGGCAGCCTCGGTCTTGAACCGGGCTGGATCGAGCGCCGGACCGGGATCAGGACGCGTTACTGGGCCGAACCCAGCGATACCCTGTCCGGGCTTGCGGCACGGGCAGGCGAGGCCGCAATCGAAGACGCTGGCATCTTGCGGGAAGACATCGCATTGACGCTACTCGCCACCTCGACGCCCGATCATCTGTTGCCGCCATCGGCACCGCTGCTCGCTCATCGCCTCGGGTTGGTGAATTCCGGCGCTATCGATCTCGCCGGGGCGTGCTCCGGTTTCCTCTATGCGTTGACGCTCGCCGATGGCTTTGTTCGCGCGCATGGCCGACCGGTGCTGGTGGTTGCCGCCAATATTCTCAGTCGCCGGATCAATCCTGCCGAGCGGGCGAGCTCCGTTCTGTTTGCCGACGCTGCCGGCGCGGTCGTTTTGATGCCCGCGCGTGATGAGGAAACGGGACTGCTCGGTGTCGATCTCGCCGCAGATGGGAGCCGCTACGATCTGATCTCCATTCCGGCCGGTGGCAGCAACCGTCCCTTCGCGGCGGATGTCGACGCACAGGATTGCCTGATGACGATGCGCGATGGGCGCGAAATGTTCACGCAGGCGGTCGGGATGATGAGCGGTTGCGCGCGCCGGGCGCTCGATGACGCCGGGATCGACGTGACGGATATCCACCGGTTCATTCCGCATCAGGCCAATGTCCGTATATTCGATGCCGTCTGTCACGATCTCGGTATCGCACTTGAAAGGACCGTCCGCACGATCGGCGAATACGGAAACTCCTCCGCTGCCACCATCCCGCTTTCCTTATCGCTCGCCCATCAAGTGGCGCCCGTTTTGCCCGGAGAGAAATTGCTCCTGACGGCGGCAGGAGCGGGATTGACAGGCGGAGCCTGTGTCGTCGGAATGTAAACTAAATCTTACCGTTTCTCTGCGCAGCCGAAACGAAGCCGTGCAGGAAACGGGTGGCGGCCAGCCTGCCTAACCGTCATTCAAGAAGCTTCGCTGTCACACGAGAATCTTGGAGGCTCTGTCATGAATGTCTATTCGAAAACCCCGCCGGTTTCTTCAGCACTGTCCGCCGAGGCGCGTATCGCCGGGTATGACTGGAACCACCTCGACAAAGAACTCAACGGCTTCGGGTGCGTGGTCATTGAGAAGCTATTACTCCCCGAGGAATGCCGGCAGATTGCCGGGCTCTACCCGGAGGAACAACACTTCCGCAGCCATATCCACATGGCCCGTCACGGTTTTGGCAAGGGCGAGTATCGCTATTTCAAATATCCGTTGCCGGATCTCATTGGGGATTTGCGCAGTGCGCTTTATCCCCGCCTTTCCGACGTCGCCAATGCGTGGAACGAGCGCATGGGCATAGCTGAACGCTATCCTTCCGGGCATGCAGCGTTTCTCCAGCAGTGCCACGATGCAGGCCAAGCCCGGCCAACACCGCTTTTGCTGCAATATGTCCCGGGTGATTTCAATTGCCTGCATCAGGATCTCTATGGCGATCTTGCCTTCCCGATCCAGGTGGCGATCCTGCTCTCGGAGCCTGGCGAGGATTTCACCGGCGGCGAGTTTGTGTTGACGGAGCAGCGCCCGCGCATGCAGAGCCGCGCAGAGGTCGTGCCGTTGCGTCAGGGCGATGCAGTGGCATTCGCTGTTCACAATCGGCCGGTTCAGGGCTCAAGAGGCAATTACCGGGTCAATCTGCGCCACGGGGTCAGCCGCATTCGCTCAGGCATGCGCCACACCGCCGGCATTATTTTTCATGACGCCAGATAGGTTGCGATGCGACGCGAAACCTCACAAAGCGCAGGCTCCTATTGGATTTAAAGGCGGGTATCGGTTGCCTGGCTCCATCATCTTTGGTAAATTTTATCTTAAGATTAATGGAGCGATCAGCCATGTCGAGCGTCACGCATCGTTTCGAAAATTACATGAGAAACGGCATGGGTGGTTGGGCACGCTCGCAACCCGTCGCTGTCCGGGTGTTGCTTTTTCTGCCCTGCCTTCTGGAGTACCTGATCGTCTATGCTGTTTGCACCGCCGCGATTGCGATGGTGGTTGTTCTGATGGCGCTTGTGGCGGTCTTCGGGCTGGACGCGGAGCGCCAGCCCGGTCTGCGCTGAGGAAAATCCCTCAGCGCGCAGCCTTGAATGGCTGCTCGATATAGTAGCTCTCATAGCTCTTGCGGTATTTTTCCGCCGCGCCGAAATCGCTGTATTTTCCAAGCTCGTCCATATCCGTCTTGTTGAGTATGACGCCCAGGATCTTGGCGTTGAATTGCGGATCGGAATGCAGCACGTCCCGAACCAGACGGGCAGGCGTCTTGCCCCATTCGATGACCATCAGGAAACCGTCGGCAAAGGGCGAGAATGCCTTGGCGTCGATAACCGGAGCCAGCGGCGCCAGATCGACGATGACATAATCAAAACTCTTGCGGGCATTGGCAATCAGCGTCTCCATGCCCTGCGAGGCAAGCAGCTCGTTGGTATGGTAGAGATGGTCGCGCGGTGCGATCGGCAGGATCGCCAGCCGGGTCTGCGGGTCGACCCTGAGCGCCGACGTCCATTCTTCTTCGCCCAGGACAGCATCCACCAATCCAGTTTTCGGGGCTGGCGAAATCATCTTGCTGATCGCCGGGTTGCGGATGTCGGCGTCGATCAGAAGCGTCCGTTTACCGCTGGCCGCAAGCAGCCCGGCAAAATTCGCGGCGATCGTCGATTTGCCTTCACCCGGCAGCGCCGAGACGACACCGATAACGCGGTTGGGGCGGCCCTGCAGGATAACGTCGCTGGCAAGCTTGGCATTGCGGAGTGTTTCGGCAAACGCCGATCGCGGTGCGTCGACGGCAATCCGTGTCATGCGGTTCAGCGGCACGTCGGCGTCAGCCGGCTTGTCCGCCTTATCCTGTTCCGATTTGGAAAGACGCTCCCGTGTCTTGCTCCACATGCTGACGGTCTTCTTGCCGATCAGCGGCAGGTAGCCGAGTGACTTGTGTCCGAGAACCGATCTGATGTCTTCCTCCAGCCGGAAGAATCGCTCGCGGAATTCCTGCAGGCCGGCAATGACAGCGCCCAGCATGAAGCCCAGTACGATGGAGAGTGCAAGCACCATCGTCCGTTTCGGGCTGGATGGCGAGACTGGCACTCCGGCATCGGAGATAATGCGGGCCTTTGCAATCGGGAATGAGCGTTGCTGGGCTGCTTCCTCGAAGCGCCCGAGATAGGATTCGTAAAGTGTCTTCAGGGCCGTCGCACGCTGTTCGAGCCCGCGCAATTGCACCAGCGACCGGTTGGCCTCGGAATTGTTGCCGACCACACCTTTGATACTCTTGCGCAGGGAAGCCTCGCGAGATTGGGCGACTTCGAACTCGTTGCGGTAGCTGCTGGTTATCTGCTGCAATTCCCGGAAGATCTGACCGGCAAGTTCGGTCTTCTCCGCCCGCAGGCTGACGGCCTGGGGGTGATCGGCGCTGAAATTCTGCGTGACGGCCTGCTCGCGCTTGCTGATGGCCAGATAGCGCGTCCGCAGGTCTTGAATGACCGAATTGTCGGTCTGGTTTGACGAAATCGTCGCGTTGTTCACCGCGTTTTCGGCGCCCTGGTCGATGATAGACTTGAACTGGTTGTAGCGGGCGGAGGCGCTGGCGCTGTCGGCCTGCGCAACAATCAGCTGGCTGTTGAGGTCGGACAGTTGCTGCTCCGACATCAGCTCACCGCGTGTCGAGGTCAGGCCATTGTCAGCCTTGAACTTCTCGGCCTCGAGCGATGCTGCCTGCGCGCGCTGGCCAAGGTCGGTCAGGCGTTCCTGGAGCCAGACGGAAGCGCGCTCGGTAGCGTCGAAGTTCGCGTTCAGCTGGTCGGTCAGATAGGCATTGGCATAGGCGCGGGTAATGGTTGCTGCGAGTTTCGGATCGGTGGATTTGTAGGACACCGCCACGACGGAGCTTCGCGCTACCCGCTCGACCGTCAGGCCCTGCTGGATATATGCGGCGGCGGTTTCCCGCTTGCCGTTGCGTGCCGCCGCTTCGGAAATCTCCGGCCCTGAACTGAACATGCCAGTAAGGGATTTGACAGCTGCTTTCACCGTTGACATCAACGACCGCGGCGGGTTGAGAACGGTTTCGTTTTCACCGAGATTTTCCGCGTCGGTAACGCGAAGTGCCAATTCGCCCGATTTCAGGATTTCGACCGCGCTGGAAAGCTGGGTGTCGGCCTGTTGGGCGCTCTGGGGCGATGGCGCTTCCTCTGCATATTTAGACAGGTTTTCGTCGAGCAGGATTTGCGTCTGCGAGGTGTAGACCGGTGTCGCGAACACCAGATATGCCACGCCGAGCATGAAGCAGAGAACAACGCAGAGGGCCACGACCCTTGAACGGCGAAACGCGATTGCGGTCAGCCGGTTCAGATCGATGAACGTGTCGGACTCATCGCCTTTCAGCGATGGAACGGTGTTCAACGGAAGAGGTCTTTGATTCATGGGCCGTCTGGTCTCCGGGTACTTTTTCGTGGTTGGTTCTCACCCCAAAACGCGGCAGGGGTGAGACCAGGTCTTCCAGTTTCATCAAGTCACTGAATAATCATTGTTTTCACGCAGCCTGCATCGATTGTTCGTGCGACAGAACCATCTCGCGGACGGATTCGAACACCAGATTGCCAATGTCGGCGCGCGCCAGCGCGAAGGCGACGTTCGCCTCGATGAAGCCTTGCTTGGAACCGCAATCGAAGGTCCGGCCTTCGTAGGGATGGGCGTGGAACGATTGGTCTGCCGACAGGCGCAGCATGCCGTCGGTCAGCTGGATCTCGTTGCCGGCGCCGCGCTGCTGATGGGCGAGGATCGAGAAGATCTCCGGCTGGAGGATATAGCGGCCGTTCAGGTAGTAGGTTGACGGTGCCTCGGCGACGGGTGGCTTTTCGACCATCTGCGTCACTTCAAATCCATGCCGCGTTTGCTCGCCCATGCCGACGATGCCGTATTTCGAGGTTTCCTCGAGCGCGCACTGTTCGACGGCGACGACGTTGCCGCCGACATCGTTATACAGCTCCATCAGGCCGGCCATGCAGCCGCGGGCACCGTAGGAAATCATGTCCGGCAGCAGCAGGGCAAACGGCTCGTCGCCGATCAGGTCGCGGGCGCACCAGACTGCGTGGCCAAGGCCAAGCGGCGCCTGCTGGCGGGTGAAGCTGACGGAGCCGGCAGCCGGAAGCATGCGCGCCAATTCGGAAAGCTGGGCATCCTTGCCTGAACGCGTCAAGGACGAGATCAGCTCCGGTACATCGTCAAAATGGTCCTCGATCGCCTGCTTGTTGCGGCCGGTCACGAACACGATGTGCTCGATACCGGCCTGCATGGCTTCCTCGACGGCATATTGCACGACGGGTCTGTCGACGATGGTCAGCATTTCCTTCGGCATCGCCTTGGTTGCCGGCAGAAACCGGGTGCCGTTTCCGGCGACTGGAATTACGGCTTTGCGAACGGGTCTGATAGGAGCCATAGAACTATCCTTTGCTCTTGTGCGGGCTGTTGCCCGGAGTGGTTCTATTCATCGTTTCCGGCGGGGGACCGAAAGAGTGAATTGCAGTGAACGGCGCCGCCAGGCGCCGCAGTCTGACGGCAATGGGCATCCGCAGATGCCAGACTGCCGCCGGATTTTTCCACACGGTCTTGACCGCGCCGAAAAGAGAGCGTGCTTTGATCTGATCGACCAAGATGATGAAGGACCGGGCGTCCTCCATGCTGCGGTGACGCCGGGCTTGCGCTGCCATCGAAGCCGCATCCAGCCGGTTGCTTTCGAGAAACGCGGCATCGGCTGCCAGCATCGCGTCCACCTGGTGCAGCTTCAACACCCGGGAAATCGATCCGCTGCGGATATAGTAGGTATAGCCGGCTGTTGGCTCGACGGCGCAGCGGCCGCCCTTTGCAAGCGCCGATGCCAGAAGCAGATAATCCTCGCCGATCGGCAGGCTTTCGTCGAAACGCAAGCCATGCTCTTCAAGGAACCGGCGCTCGAAGGCTGGTTTCATGTAGCCGTAATTGTGCTCAGACTTAAACAGCACGTTCGAGCCGATGAAAGCCGGAAGCGTCAGCGTTTCCATTGCGGCCAGATCGGTCCCTTCGAACATCCGCTTCATCTGGCCGTCGAGCGGCACGACATCGACATTGTCGACGACGATCTGGGCGTTGGCGGCCTTGGCCCGCGCGATCATGCGCGCGGTGCGGTCCGGCGAAACCGCATCGTCTGAATCCAGAATGACGATCCACGTCCCCCGCGCGGCGGCAAGGCCTGCGTTGCGGGCGCCGCCGGGACCGCGGTTCTTTTCAAGCCGGATCAGCCGGACGCGCGGATCGGTATAGGCATCGACGATCTCGGCCGTGTCATCTGGCGAACAATCGTCGATGACGATGACTTCGACGCTGACACCGGTCTGGGCGAGCGCGCTGTCGATAGCGCGCTCGATCGTGTCCTGCGCCTTGAAGGCTGCAATGATGAATGTCGCCTGGAGTTGCTGGTCCATCAGGACGTCCTTGCTTCCGCTGCGCCGTACTGCTCGATCTCCCGGACACCGAGAAGCCCGACGGCGACCCCCGCATGCATGCAAGCGCGCAGGGCGTACCGGTTACGGCGAACGGAAGAGAAGAACAGAATGGCGCTGGCCAGCGCGCAGAAACCGGACTTTGCCGCCGCAAGCGCCAGTTGGCGGATTTTGCCCACAGCGCCTGTCCCGTCATCGATCAGCCGGCCATGCGTCTGGCCGAAGCGGAATTTTCGCTTGGCAAGCCAGGAAAAGGCCGCGCGTTTAGCCGGCACCGGTTCTTCAACCCAGGCCTCTGGCGCATAGGCGATTTTTCCGCCCATGCGGTGCATATGGGTAAAGAACTCTGTGTCCTCGCCCCCACTGCGGCCAAGCGCCAGGTTGAAGCGGCGTCCGGCAAGCGAAGGCGCGGCAAGGCGAAGTAGAACATTGCAGGTATAGCCGGTGATGATCCGGCCGCCGACCCACACCGGAAATGTCGAATGAAAGTCGCCGCGCTGCATCCAGCCCGGCGCATCCGTACCGTACGTGGCCTTTACCGGACCGAGCACAGCATCTGCATGGCCTGCCTGCGCCGTCTCGATCAACCGGGCAATCCAGTCCGAGCTCGCCGTCTCGTCATCGTCGATGAATGCCAGGAAATCTCCCCTGGCATTGTCGAGGCACGCATTGCGGGCGATCGAGATATTGGAAGCCGGGCAATGAACGTAGGCGATCTCGTGAGGAATGACGGCACGCAAGGCGTCTACCCGCGCTTTCGCACTCGGTGTGTCGTCATTATCAGCCACGATGATGCGGATCTGAGCGTTTTCAGGCACGGCAATGCCGCCCAGCGAGCGCAGCGTCTGTTCGAGTTCCGGGCGTCGATAGGTGCAGACGCCGATATCGATATGGATAAGGTCGCTACCTGTTTTCATGAGGCGACCCGGCGGTTACGGAAATCCAGAAGTTCGCGCCAGAAACCGGCCGACCAGGCAAAATGCATTACCATCGCGGAAACGGCGGCCAGTGGCCCGTATGGGTTTTTTTCGCCCAGCGCCATCCACACGCCGTAGCCAAGGCAGGCCACGGCCCAGAGGCCAAACGGAATGACGGCGGCCCAACTGATGACCGCCAGCAGGGCGCCGATAGCGACGGGAACGACGGCAAGCGGCAACATCTGCCGGATGCTCGGCATGGCGCGGTGCTTCAGGAAATTCTTCGCCCGGCCACGGCCATAGCCAAAATACTGGCGGAAAAGCGCTCTTGCTGTGCTGCGCGGGTGGTAGATCATGCTGGTCTTGTCGGTCATCCAGATCCGGTAACCCGCCTTGTTCAGGCGATAGTCAAACTCGGCGTCCTCGTTATGGCTGAACATTTCGTCATAACCGCCAACCGCCTGGAACGCGGAAATCCGCATCAGTGCGTGGTGGCCATGATTGGCCCAATGCCCGATGGCGCCCGTACGGTGTTTGGAGCCGCCATTGCCGAGCTTAGAATTCTGGGCATAGGCGGTGGCTTTCTGGAAAGTGCTGAAGCCGACGGTCTGCATGGCAACGACGACGGAATCCGCGCCGGTTACAATGGCGTCCTCCATCAGGCGCTGGCAATAGTCAGCCGGATACTCGCCATGCGCATCGATGCGGATCATGTATTCATAATCAGCACCGAACGTCCCGACCGCGAGATTGACGGCAGCACTCTGGATCTTCTTTGGATTGTCGAGCAGCCGGACCTTCGGGTTGACGGTCGAAATTCGCTCCACGATCTCGCGTGTGCCATCGGTACTGCCACCATCGACAACGACCAGATCGGCGTTGAGGTCCTGCATCGCACTCGCGAGCTTGGCGATCAGGGCTTCGATATATCTGGCCTCGTTGAGGCAAGGAATAACAATCAGGCTGCGGCCATGCTTGAAATCATCGGCGCTCATAGCAGTCCACCCTTGTTGCTGTGCGTTTGGGAGAGCTCATGGAGTGATGCGGCGTGGGCATCGCTGGTCCGCAGCGCGGCAAGCCGGTTCACCAGCCGCTGGCAATCGGTCCGATCGAAGATCCACGCCGATGCCCCCGTGGCGGCAACCTTGCCGAATTCGGCGAAATAGCGTTCCCGCGTCATGCCGGAAAAGAGGTTGGCCAGTGCAGCACTGTCACCGCTGTCGAGAACGAGGCCGATATGCTTGGCGCTGATGAAGCGCGCCGTTTCCGTACCGCGCATGGCGATCGGGACAGCGTTGTAGCGGCATCCCTCGTACAGCCGATTCGGCAGCAGCCAGCTGGAGTTCAAGCCTTCCTCGAAAAAATCGATACCCCAGGAGAACTGCACGTCGTCGTAAATCTGGGCAAGGTCCTCGGGATTCTTGTAGGCTCCGTGGAAGTGCATGAAAGGTTCGTTTTCGACGAAGCCGTCAAAATCGTCGAATTCCGAATAGGCGGGGCGTCCGCGCAGCACCACTTCGAATTTACCGTCCATGGCGCGGGTGAATTCAGCGAGCAGCTTTAGCGATTTGCGGCAGCGCAAGGCGCCGAACCAGCCGATTTTCCAGGGTTCGCCGGCCTGTGGCGGGCGTGGGCGCGCTGTCTGCATGCCAACGCTTTCTGCGAGCTCGATCACCTGGTTTTCCAGCAGCAGTATCGGTGCCTTGAGACGCGAAACCGGCCGGAAGTAATTTTCGATGAAGGCTGGTGAACTGGTGATCAGGAGGCTGACGTTCCGCCCCAGATAATGTTCGGCAGTGCGCAAAGTGCGGCCGGCAAAATCATTGCGCAGCAGGAGCCGGTGAATGTCCAGGCATTCGTAGACGATCGGAACGTTGCCGCCGAAAACTGCGCTCGCCCTGTTGGCGAGGGCAAGCATTTCGAGATTGCGGGCAATGATGATGCCGGGTCTCGCGGCCCCGCCGAGTTTGTGACGCAGAAGCATTGCAGCCTTGGCAACCGCGGCGATCCGCTGACCAAACCGTCCATCCCTGGTGACGCCGAGTTCGATGACGCCATTGGCGGCAGGTGTGTCTGCGCCGCGCCGGAAGCCCGCCAGCGTCACTTTCGCACCACCCGCATCAAGCATCAGGGTTCTACGCCTGATCGCAGGGTCTGCCACATCATGTGCCAGGTACAGTACATCCAGCATGAAAACTTCCCGTTCCCCGCTCAGCTTCCACCGAGCTTAGTTTAGTTTTTTGTGCATCGCAACATTCATGTTGCGCATGCTAATAAGCATCAATCGAGCGTGCAGGTGAGGGATTCGGGAAACAGGCATTTTTCGCCGGGGGCGGTGTAAGCCACCCGGTCGATCTGCATGTTTGCCGGGCCTTGATAGTCGAACTTGCCCATCCAGTCGCTCAAGGTATCCGTGCCCCAGAGGCTGAAGAAAATCTTCTGGTCGTTTACCGGGATTTTCGAGGGGTCGGTAACGTCCTGCACCAGCTTGCCGTTCAGGTAGTAGCGCAGCCGGTCCTTTTCCCAGACGAAGGCGTAATCGTTGAAACCGGCATTGGCACCGCCTTCAACGTCGACCAGCTTCTCGTTGCCCCCCTTGGCCGATATATACTGGTTGACCTGAACCTTGTTGGAATCCTTGCCCAGCACTTCGAAGTCGATCTCGTCGTGCGGCTTCTTGTCGGTTGGTCCGATATACGTGAAGAAGGCCGAGTTCAGCCCGGAGCCTTCGGCCGTCTTGATCCGCGCTTCGTATGTGCCGTGGCCGAAGCGTTTACGGGTCTGGATCTCGCCGCAGGAATAGTCGCGCTTGCCGGCCTTGCGTTGCTCGAAGGTGAGTTCGAGCACACCATTTTCAACCGCGACCTGATCTTTCGACCAGGTGCAGTTCTGATGCGCGCCATTGTCCCAGCCGTCCGAAACGAACCAGAACTTGCTGTCAATCGTGTCGAAATTCTCGACGAACGAAGTGCCGTTGATCGCGCTTTGCGCAAAGGCTGATGCCGGAACGGCGGCGGAGAATGCGGAAAGGGCGAGAAGCATTTTCGAGATCGATTGGGTCATCGTATCGCTTTTTCCTTTGGAGAAGAGGTGTCGGACCAACTCGTCTGGTTTGGCCCGCTTTCTGCGATGCGCTTTGCCGAGGAGGTGGAGCGGCCTGCACGGCTACCGGTCAAAACGGCATGCAACTTGGGTGCCAGGCGTTTGGCCACACTGTGAGAGGCGACCAGAATGAGGAGGGCCAGAACGGGTGTTGCGAAGTAGAATAGTGGATAGAGACCGGGATGCGCCGTGCGGTTCCACAGCATCCAGAATGCGATGAGCAAGGGGTAATGGGCGCAGAATATCCAGAAGCTCAGGCCTTCAGATCCGGAAAGCTGCTGGCCGAGCCGTGAGCGGATCAGGATCGCCGAGATTGCCCAGGAGCCGGCTATGCCGCAGATTGCCGTGAGGCTGCGCAGCATGTCGATCCACACAGGATAATCGGGGCCGGTCCAATAGAGTGCAGTCGCAAGTAGGATGGCTGCCGTCAGGAACACCGCGGATATCATTGCTGCGTGCCGGTCAAGTGACCGGATATCGAGTTGGTGGAGGCTCGCATAGATGCCGCAGCTGAACCCGAAAAGGATCGACTTCTTCAGGAAGATGACGCCCGGGACCGGCAAAACGGCATAGGCGAAAAAGAGTGCCAGCATCGTCAGCGGATAGCGTTTGATCAGGATGCCGAGAACGGGCGCAAGCAGGATGCACAGGAGGAGATCCCGCAGGAAATACAGCGGAACATTGATCGGCAAGCCCTCGGTTGCCAAGCTCAGAGTTGCCAGATCGCGGGGAGCCGCGTTGATTGCGTCGGGGAGATAACCAAAGCCGATGCCGCCCTTTTGGCCCAGCACCACCAGCGCCAGAAAGGATAGATTCCAGATCAGGAACGGCAGCAGAACCGTGCGCGCCTTTGAGCGGATGGTCTTGCCGTAATCGAAGGCATCAAGCCCGCGGCGAAACATGAGGTAGCCGGAAATCGCGCTCAGACACGGCACGCCAACCCTGAAAAGGCTGTCGCCGAGAAAGACCCTGACCCAGTCGATGAAGCCATTGGCGCCGAGAAATGGGCTGGTCTGCGGATCAAAAGGAACGTGTACAAAGACAATTCCCGAGATGAGCAAGATGCGCATCAGATTGATCCGCGATGATATATTCGCGTCGATAACCAAGACGACATCCCCTGTTGGGCCGCTTCCCCCGAAGCGGGGTTTCAACCAGAGCAGACTTGAACCTGCATCTCGAAGATAGGGCAGGGCGCCTCGAAAAATATGGCGCTGCAGCAGAAAAAATCGCTTGGATGCTGCAATGCACGCGATTTCCGGATGAACAAATCCGCCGTGAAAATTGCCGGAAATTTGCCTGAGAGCCGGGAAAAATGCGTGGGGCTAGGATGTTGCCGAATATCAGTATGTTATCATATGTCCGCTACCGGGAGGTTCATCTGGCGCAAAAATTAGTTTCGGAAATGCGCAATTCCACACGCCATGGTTTGTAAAATCCTCGTGATGTTAAGGCGCCTGTTTCGAAATAAGGCGCCCTTGCCTCACCCCCGCCTGTTTTTGACGAGTTGATAGATTTTCGTCAAAAGCGGGCGTTCCGACAGAAGCACGGCCAAGACATAGATCAGGCCACCGACCGCCGCACCGGCGACAATCTGCAGGATGGGGTTCGGCATCAACGAACCGAACGTATCGAGCAGATAGCGGACCGCAAGCGCCATCGCCAGGGCCATCAGCATCGGGCGACTGCTGATGTACAGGCCTTTGAAGAACGGTGTTCCATCCGCGCTGAAGACCGCCCACGAGTAGCCGATCAGCGTGACGGCGTTGACGATGCAGAGCCAGATCATCGCGTCGATCAGCGTCCCCGTGCTTGCGCCATAGGCAACGGCAGCGCAGGTGACGATCGCCCGAATGATAGCCGACCAGAACAACGCCCGGCCATGCCCCACGCCCTTGAGATAGGGAATGAAGGTGCTGCAAGGCGTGAGGATTCCCTTGGAGAGCGCCAGCAATCCCAGCACGGGCCAGGCATAAGCCCATTGCGGACCAAACAGCACGCGCATCGCCGGTTCAGCCAGCGCCCAAAGGCCGAACATCATCGGTGCCAGCAGCACCGTGGTCACTTGTGTCGAGAACATCAGTGCCTGCGAGCGGCGTTCCTTGTCGTCCATCATGCCGCTGAAGGCCGGGAACAGAACACCCATGACAGCGGAAAGCACCACCTGGTTGGGAATGCTGGCAAACCGGTTGGCGGCCGAATAGGCGCCGGCATCGGCAAGGCCCAGATAGCGCGAGATGATCACCATCGGCGACTGGAAGGTGATGAAATTGGCGACTTCGGAGCCCATCATGCCCAGGCTGAAGCGGCTTAAGCCCAAAACCCGTTTGGGATGGAAAACGAAGCGGGGCATGTAGTGAGACACGGCATAGAGGCCGCAAAGCCGCACCAGTGCCGAGACAAAAAGCTGTGCCATCAAGGCCCAGACACCCCAGCCCAAAAGCGCCAGAACGACGGCGACGATGGCGCCGAGTGACTCGGAAATCATGCTCCAGACGGCGTCCTTGCTGAAATTCATCCGTCTTGCGAGCAGCGAATAGGCGACATCGCCGCCAAGTTGGAGCGGGATGAGAAAGCTCATGATTTTCAGCAGATAGGCTGCTTCCGGCGCGCCGAGGAGGGCTGCAAAGAAGTCCGCCCAGATGAAAAGACCGAGCGCCATCAGGCAGGAAATCGCCAGATTAGCCCAGAAGACCGAGTGAACGGTTTCCATCTCTTCCTCACGCTGGATCACCAGCGCCGAGGTCAATCCCGCCCCGCCGATCATGGCCAGAAACTGCACGACGGTCAGCGCCACGGCGACGGCGCCGAACTCTTCCGGCGTCAGAATACGGGCCAAAATCGGTACCGTGACAAACTTAAGCCCGAATGTACTTGTCTTGGATAAAATACTCCAACCGACATTGCTCGTGACGGATTTGACGTTAACTGTAGGAGGCATGGCGTAAATCCTGTGTGGCGATGGGGAGGATCAAGGACAGAGGAGACGCGCTAGACACGCAGCCGCAACCTGATGGGAGGAACCAGGAAGCACCTTCTAGGAAAACCGCAGGGGCAAAAAGATGGCGAAGTTTACAGTTGTTATTCCGTACTATCAGAAACAGGCAGGAATTCTGAGTCGAGCCTTGGGCTCCGTCTTTGCGCAGACATTCCAGGATTTCGATGTCATCATTGTCGATGACCAGTCGCCTTTTCCGATCGAAACCGATCTTGAAACCCTGAGCGCCGAACAGCAGGCGCGCATCCGCGTCATCAAGCAGCCGAATGCCGGCCCGGGCGGCGCGCGCAACACGGGCCTGAACAACGTCGCGGCGCAAACCGATTTCGTTGCCTTTCTCGATTCCGACGATCTTTGGACACCGGACCATCTGCAGAATGCGCATGAGACGATGACCCGCTTTTCGGCCGACTGCTATTGGGCATCCATTACTGGCGGTGATGCCTTCTACTATCATTTCGACATGGCCGAACTGGAAAAGACCGAAAAGGTAATGCGGCTTTCCGAGAAACCGCTGGTTCTGGAACTGCCAGAGTTTTCCCAGGTCATGTTGCGTAACTGGAGCTTCCTGCACCTGTCCTGCATGGTGATCGGGCGAAAATTGTTCGAGACCGTCCGCTTTGAAGCCGAGCTGCGGTTGGCTGCAGAAGACGTGCTGTTCTTCTGCGATTGCGCCATTGCAGCTGACCGCATCATTCTGTGCAACGAGCCAGGTGCAGTGCGCGGCGAGGGTGTCAACATCTTCCACAGCATCGATAGCGATTCTCCGCAGTTCCTGTCACAGCAGTTCAACACCTGGGTTGCGCTCGACACATTGGAAGGGCGCTTTTCCCGCAAACCGGCGGAAATCGCCTCCATCCATTCTTACAAGCATACCGCGCGCCGGCAGGCTCTTTGGAGCCAGGCCCGGCTGATCAAGCGGCGGAAGATGCCGCAGTTCAATCTGCTTGCCCGCTGGGCCTGGCGCGATCCCAAGCTGCTGCAAAGCGCGCTGCAGCTTGCCGTCGGCAAGTTATCACGGTAGCCTTCGCAGGTGCAGCATTTTTTGCTGCGCCCATCGACGTGCGTGACGGCCATCGCCTGTCTCGCGCTCGCAATTCCTTTCGCAACGCATGAAGGAGACAGTCATGGACCCTTATTACTGGGAATCCGCACACGGAAACTTCGGCGACGATCTCAATCTGTGGCTCTGGGATTTCCTGATCCCGGGATTTCGCGATGTTCGTCCAGACATTCTTCTCGTCGGGGTTGGCACGGTGCTGAACCGCGCGCTCTTGCCGGAAGGCCGGCACAAGCTGGTGCTTGGCAGTGGTTTTGGTTACGGCTCCTTGCCGGATATGAGCGACACCCGGGAATGGGACATCCGTTGCGTTCGCGGACCGTTGACCGCGCAGAAAGTCGGTGTTGATCCCAAGCTCGGCATCATCGATCCGGCGGTCATGGTCGCCGAAATGCCGGAGTTCAAAGGCCTGCCGAAGAAGTACAAGAAGAGCTTTGTGCCGCATTGGGAGTCGGCGATTGCCGGCATGTGGCCGGCTATCTGCCAGACCGTAGGCCTGCATTACATCGATCCGCGTGGCGACGCGAAGGACGTTATTCGCGAGATCGCCCAGTCGGAAGTCATCATCGCGGAATCAATGCATGGCGCCATCCTTGCCGACGCTTTTCGTGTGCCGTGGGTGGCCGTGTCGACGTCCAGCAGCATCAACAGCTTCAAATGGAACGATTGGGCCCATACAGTCGGCGTCACCTATCGCCCGCGTCATGTTCCGGTTTCCAGCCGGGCGGAGGCCATCATCAAGGGTGCGAAGTTCTGGGGTGTCGATTTCGACGCGCACCAGCCGGTGCTCGATGATCCCAACAAGCGTCAGATCGATGAAAGCGTCATCGTCGCTGCCCGTGCCCCCAAGCAGACTTCCTTGCGGGTTGCCGCCAAACAAGTGCTGGCGGCTCCTTCGGCCCTGTCCCTCTGGCAAGCGGCGCGTGCTGCACCGCAGCTGAGTGCAGATCACGCCTTGACCGCGCGCAAGGAGCGCTTTCTCGACGTCATCGCCTCGGTGCGCCGCGACTATTTCTAAGCCGCAGCCATTCCTGCAGCCGCCATCAACTGCCCTACCGGGCAGTTGATGGCGGCTGCAGGAGGTAGCGCAAGCCCCCGGCTCCGCCGAGTGCCACCGGTGCCGCATCAGGTTGCCGGCGAAAACGTTCTGTCTTGTCGGCGAATATCCCGCAGGCGATGGCCGGAATGGCGGCGGGGTTGCCAAGCGCGTAAAACAGCGCGGTTTTCGAGCCAGATTGCTGCTTGATGTCGAGAAATTCCCGAAGCTCATATCGTCCGCGAATATGCTGTTCGTGCCTGGCAATGAGTGCCCTTGCCTGGGGGGATAGATCCGTCCGGGAAAGAATTGCCCTGTCCGCCTCGTAGAGCCGCTTCAGGTCCGTCGTCCGGTGGCTGCTGCTGAGGGAATCGCCGCGGACGACGGCGCCGTAGCCGCAGCTGTGGATGATCTTGTAGCGCGCCCCCTTGGTCAGGGCGCGGGCATAAAGATCGTAATCCTCCCCCAGCCGAAGGCTTTCCTGATAGCGGAGCTTGTGGGCGTCGAGAAAATCGCGCCGCATCAGCGGTTTGAGAAATCCGATCTCTCCGCGCCGGACACCGCGCTTGGAGATATTGCCTTCAATGAATTCGTCGAGGCTGAGAATACGCGGTGCTGCAGGGAAGCTCTCAAGCCGAAGATGCGCATCCGCAGCCGTCTCCTCATCGACGAAGGCAATGTTGTCGGCAATGAAATCCCACTCCGCCTGCGCCAGGAGACTGCTCAGCCTGCCGGGGAAAAAGAAGTCATCCGCATCAAGAATCGCCAGAACCGGCGCTGTGGAAATCGAAATGGCGTGGTTGCGGGCGGCAGCCGGCCCCTTATTGACCTCGAACCGGGCGATTGTCAGGCGTCCGGAGCCGTCATCGGCCTTTCGGGAGGCATCGCCGGTGCCGTCGCTCGATCCGTCATCGACGACAATGACCTCGGCGGTTTCAGGTTCTCTGAGTGCCGAGATGATCGCCCGTCCGATCGTTTCAGCCGCGTTCTTCGCGGCGATGATGACGCAGACGTCTGCATTCGGTTTCATGATCGCATTCCTTCATCGCTGTCGCGCCGAACCTAGGTCGGCTTTGGACAGGCGGCAAGGCGCGATGTTGCAGATGCGAAGAGATGACGATGTTACACGCGGGAAAAGGTGCCGGGTCGACTAAAAAACAAAGCCAGCTTCAGAAGCCTGTTAGGAATTAAAGTGGCCTTGATTGTTGGATACGCGAATTGCCTTCGGTTCCTTGTCCTCGCCGGGCAAGGGAGAGGCCGGCGACGGACGTTGCGCGGCGTTGCGGCGGTCCCGGCCTTCTTTGGCCACCAGAAATAGCACGGCAATGAAATATCCAGCCTGTACAAGCACCGCACAAACCAGCGTCTGCCAGGCTGTCGTCCAGGCGGAACCGGTCAGGATAAAGGTCACGATGGCAAAAACGGCCAGCGCGCCGATCATGCTGACGAAAACCCGTGGTGCAAACATCAGATTGTCCTCAATATTCTGTCTTGATTTGCAGACGTCATTGAAAAATCCACCTTGCCTTCTTAGGCAGTTATTAACATATCGAACATGCATTGCCGGTTCAATCGTGCAAAGGCACTCTGTTCCATTACATTTCGGTCATTTAACGCGTGAATTCTTAGCCCGCATTTAAAATCATCTATCGATTGCCCATCAACGGTACCATTTTCGGTGAAATACAGCGCTAATTTCGCCGCAGTGAGCGATTTTTCAATGTAAAAGTGGGTATCGGCAGGGCTCGGCCACATTTGGGGATGCATTGCCTTATGATCCACGCTCAGGGCGTGTATTTTCTAGGGCATCTATCCTCTGGTGGTGGATAAATCCCCCCTGACAATCAACTTTTGTTACAAAATTAGAAAATACGAATATATAAAAGTGCAGTGCAAAATTAATGCTGCAGTGCAATATTTTTACCGGAGGGAAAATAAAATACGTATTGTTTCCTATGGTGAAGAGTTTTTAAATATCTACATCAACTCTATGTCGTTTCGGAGAAGTCATATTTCGCAATATGACTGAAGATATCTAATGTAAAATCGATGGAGATTTTCTTTGGTGCTTTATGAGGCGGAGAATGATGCCTTCATCTAGGCATTGGAAAATGTGACTTTGATATTCATCTTGGCCGCATTTGCTTTGAACGGCGGCATCGGGGTGAAAGTTGCCTTTAAAAATCAAAATCTCCCTCTACACTCTCACATGTAATTGATCCCAGTACCCGCTGGGAACCCGACCAATCGCCAACCCGAATGGAGCTTTCTCCCATGAAGTCTGCGACTCGATCGGCAAGCTCGCCGTATTTTACGACCATCGAATCCGGGGGACACCGGCCGATAGGGGGAATATCAAAAAGAGGTTTCGATATCTTTGCTGCGTCCTTGGCGCTCATCGTCTTCAGCCCGCTCTTTCTGCTGCTGATGGCGCTCGTCAAGTTTTCCGATGGCGGCAAGGTATTTTATGGACACCGCCGCGTTGGTCACAATGGCCGCTTCTTCCATTGCCTCAAGTTCCGGACGATGGCGCCGGACGCCGACAGGATCCTGCAGGACCATCTGCACAAGAATCCCAAGGCCTACGAGGAATGGCAGGCAACACGTAAACTCCAGGACGATCCGCGCGTTACCGTCGTCGGTAGCGTTTTGCGTAAGCTGAGCCTGGATGAGTTGCCGCAGTTGCTCAACATCATCCGTGGAGAAATGAGTGTCGTTGGTCCGCGTCCTGTCGTGGAAGACGAGCTCGAGCTTTATGAACATTCAGCGGTCTTCTATCTGAAGTCACGCCCTGGTCTGACAGGGCTCTGGCAGGTGAGCGGCCGCAACGACGTTTCCTATGCCGCCCGTATCGCCTTCGATACGCATTATGTGACCAACTGGTCGCTCATCAACGATGTGGTCATCGTTGCGAAGACAATTCCTGCTGTCTGCCTGTCCCGGGGCAGTTACTGATCACAGTCATTCAGCGTGAATATGCCGCTTCCGTCATAACGCCGGGATCGGCTTTGTTGTTAAGTGAGGAAATTTCATGAAGAGAAGTCTTCACCAGGGACTTCCAGCCCTCGGCCGGAAAGTCCGGGGCGCTGCGCGTCTTTCCGCGCTCGCCATCGCCATCAGCGTGTCCGGCATCCATGGCGCTTTTGCTGGCGAGTATACGCTCGGAGCCATGGATAAACTGAGAATACGCGTCGCGGAATGGCAGACGGCGGAAGGGTCGGTCCGGGATTGGTCTGCTGTCAGCGGCGATTACACGGTCGGCGCCTCTGGCGCCATCTCCCTGCCTTTCCTTGGAACGGTGCCTGCCTCCGGCAAGACCACCTCTGAGATCGCCGACGAAGTCGGTCTGCAATTGCAAAAGCTGTTCGGCTTGCCCGATCGCCCATCAGCGTCCGTCGAGCTTGCTCAATACCGGCCGATTTACCTCGCAGGCGAAGTTCAAACGCCGGGCGAGTACCCGTTTGCACCCGATCTGACGGTTCTCAAGGCCGTCAGCTTGGGTGGTGGCTTGCGCCGCGGCGAAAACGGCCAGCGGTTTGCGCGTGATTTCATCAACGCGCAGGGGGATTCGTCGGTGCAGATCACCGAGCGAAACCGGCTTCTGGTTCGCCGCGCGCGGCTACAGGCGGAGATCGCCGAGAAGACCGAGATTACCCTGCCCGCCGAGTTGAAGGGCGTTGCAGCGGCGCCTGACCTTCTTGAAAGCGAAATGGCGCTGATGGTCTCTCGCGACAAACGGCAGAAGCTGCAGTTGACCGCGCTGGCCGAACTCAAATCGCTCCTGCAAAGCGAAATCGAAGCGCTTGGCAAAAAGTCTGTGACACAGACGCGGCAGCTGGAACTTGTGGTCGAAGACAAGGGGCGGGTCGATGTTTTGGCGGAAAAGGGGCTGGCGCTCAGTGCCCGAAAGCTTGCCGTCGAGCAGCGGGCCGCCGATCTTCAGGCCGCCTTGCTCGATATCGATACCGCTTCGCTGAAGGCCAAGCAGGCCGTCAGTCAGGCTAGCCAGGATGAGACCAACCTGCGCAACGACTGGGACGCACAGCTTGCCCAGGAACTGCAGAATACCGAGGCCGAGTTGGACACGCTGGCCCTGAAACTGATCACCAGCCGTGATTTGATGACGGAGGCGCTGGTTCAGTCGGCCGATGCCGCCCAGACGCCAAAGCCTGGCAGGACTATCGATATCAACTATTCCATCATCCGCCAGAAGGATGGAAAATCGACCAGGATCGCGGCTGACGAGGGAACACCCGTGCAGCCCGGCGATGTCGTGAAGGTCGAACCGGCCCTCAATACCCAGTAAGGCGATCGGAATGAAGATTGCGAAGGCCAGTCTTGTGAAGCCGGGCGAAAACTTCCTCTACGGGGTTTTCGCCCTCACCATTTCCTATTTCGTCTTCGCCTATTCCGGGCGCTTCGGCCAGATCTCGATCTTGGTCTATTACGCCGTCTGGCTGCCTCTGGTGCTTGTTGACTACCGACGGGCACTGGGAAATTACGTCAAATATATCTGGATCTTCGCCTTTGCAGTTTTCGCGCTGCTCTCCGTCTTCTGGTCGGCCGCACCTGGCACCACGACAAGAGCGGGGATTCAGTATCTATCCCATGTCATCTGCGCGCTGATTGCCATGCGGGCACTGGATGTAAAAACGCTGACGCTCGGCTCGGTCACGGGTGCCGGCTTGGTGCTGCTCTATTCACTGCTGTTCGGCGTTTATCATTTTGATCCGCTCGACGGGACAGTTAGTTTCGTCGGGGCGTTCGATTCCAAGAACCAGCTCGGCTTCTATGCGTCGCTTGCGGTCTTCTTCAGTTTCTCGGCGGTCGTGCTGCTGAAGCAGCGAGGGCTGTGGCTTCCGGTCTGTGGGGTGATCGGTCTTCTTGCGGCCTATTGTCTCTATGCATCGCAGTCCGCAACTTCGGTTCTGACAACGGTCGCAGTCCTTGGGATCACCGTCGGCATGCAGGTATTTTCGCTGCTGCCGCCGAAAAGCCGCAAGCTGCTGTTCGTTGCCGCCACCATCTTCGGTACGGCAGTTGTGATCGGGGCCATATATGGTGGCGCGATCGACAGTGTTCTCGGTGCTTTCGGCAAGGACTCGACCCTCACCGGCCGCACGTATCTATGGCAACAGGGAATTGAGGCGGCACGCGCATCGCCGGTGATCGGTATCGGCTATCAGGCCTATTGGGTACAGGGTTTTTCCGAACCGGAACGGTTGTGGGAGGAGTTCTTCATCGGTTCCCGCGGCGGTTTTCATTTCCACAATACCTATATCGAAACGATGGTCGAAACCGGCGCGATCGGGCTTCTTCTTTTGACCGCGCTGTTTCTTGCAGGTCTGTTCGGTCATCTCAAAAGAGTGTTGGCCGAGAGGCAGGGTTTTGAACCCTTGGTGCTGTTTGGCATTTCCACCCTGTTGTTCGTGCGCTCTTTTGCGGAAATCGATGTGATCTTCCCCTATCAGATCGGCTCGTTCCTGCTCTATATCGCCGCTGGAAAGCTGACCATGCCGGCGCCGGAAAGCGCGACGGTGCTAGCCCCGGCGTTGACCGGGGAAGCGGTACAGTCGATGATTCATCCGGGAGGTCCCGGTTCCACCTATCTGTACAGGTAGGCGGACGGTCATCAGAAAGCGAAGACCCCAATCGGCTCACTGAGACCCCTTAGCGTGTAGGAACCGAGATTCTCCAGGTCGGTCTGGCATTTGGCCATTTCGGCAAAAGCCTGCGACAGCAGGACTGGCCGCTTGAGTTCCTTCGTCAGGCTTTCGAGCCGCGAGGCGACATTGACCGTCGGGCCGATGACGGTGAAGTCGAGGCGGCTGCGCGAACCGATATTGCCATACATCACGTCACCGACATGCACGCCGATGCCATAACCAAGGGCTTGATGGCCCTTTTTGACGTTCTCCTCATTCAGCGTCGCCATCGCGGCCTGCGCTTCACGGATCGCCGCAAGAAGATCGCCGCACGCGCTGGTCTTGTCGAGCGGGAAAATGGCCAGCAGGCCGTCGCCCATGAATTTCAGGATCTCGCCGCCGTGCTTTTCGATTGGCTCGGCCATGGCGTCGAAATAGCCGTTGAGCAGCTCGATAACGTCGTCGCGCGGCCACATGTCGGAAATGCCGGTAAAGTCGCGCAGGTCGCAGATCAGGATCGCAGCGCGGACCGTAACCCCGCTGCCGCGCGTGGTGGCACCGGCAAGGATCTGCTCGCTTGCATGCGGCCCGACATAGGTTTCGAGCAGTGTCCGGGCGAGGCGGTTTTTCAGGCGGATTTCACTGACCAGCGCAAAGGCCGGCAGCAAGTCGGCCAGCGCCGCAACATCGTCATCGGTGAAGCCGCCCGGCCGGTCGCTGCCGAAGGTAATGATGTGGTGCTTGCCCAATGTATGCTCTAGCGGCCAGGCGATGTAATCCGTGTGACCTTCAGCGCGCAGTTCATCATAAAGAGGATAGGGTGGGGCGTTGGCGGAGGCTGCCGGTTCGAGGCGCTGGCGGACCACCTTTGCGCCGCTGTGGATGTCGTTGACGGGGCTGTGGCGATAGCGGTCACTATCTTCGATGCCGAAACCGAAGGTTTGGATATCAGCTTCCTGCATGCCTCTCTGCCACAGGATTCGCGCACCCAGCCATTGCGGGTGAAGGATGCGGAAGTGAAGCGTGCCGCGAGAGACCGGTATACCGGCCTGATTGAGCCTGGCGCACATCTCAACGAAGATATTGTCGATGAAACGCTCGTCGCGCGTCTCGGTCATCAGCCAGTCGATGATGCTGCTGCTGTCGCCCGGCAGCGTGTCAGCGCTCTCGCGAGGCAGGCTGGAAGCGGCGCTGGATGGAACTTGCATGAATACATCCTGTCGTGGTCTTCGGCACTTTGAACGACAAACTTAGTCACGGTGAAGCGCGAATACCAGTGTCGGAAGTTGCCTATCGTATTCGAAGCACGAGGAGGTGTCGGCCCTGGCGCGATGGCCGGTTCTGTCTGAGTTCTGCACAGTCGTAATAGAAATGGCGCCGCCCTGAACAGGCGACGCCATGAAAGTCCATCCGGTATTGCTGCCGAACTTAGGCTGCGGCCGAAATGCTGCCTGCGGTCGGAACTTCGGCAATCGTCTTCAGGATCTGCGAAGCGATCTGGTAGGGGCAGCCCTGCGAGTTCGGGCGGCGATCTTCCAGGTAACCCTTGTAGCCGTTGTTGACGAAGGAGTGCGGGATGCGGATCGACGCGCCACGGTCAGCAACGCCGTAGGAGAACTTGTTCCACGGAGCTGTTTCGTGCTTGCCGGTCAGGCGCTTGTCGTTGTCGGGGCCGTAGACGGCGATGTGATCCAGAAGGTTCTTTTCGAAGGCGGCCATCAGGGCTTCGAAATACTCCTTGCCGCCGACTTCGCGCATGTACTTGGTCGAGAAGTTGGCGTGCATGCCCGAGCCGTTCCAGTCGGTGTCGCCGAGCGGCTTGCAATGGTATTCGATGTCGATGCCGTATTTTTCGGTCAGACGCTGCAGGAGGTAGCGGGCCATCCAGATTTCATCGGCGGCGCGCTTGGAGCCCTTGCCGAAAATCTGGAATTCCCACTGGCCCTTGGCCACCTCGGCATTGATGCCTTCGTGGTTGATGCCGGCCGCGAGGCAGAGATCAAGATGCTCTTCAACGATCGTGCGGGCGATATCGCCAACATTCGAATAGCCAACGCCGGTGTAGTATGGACCCTGCGGAGCCGGATAGCCGGTTTCCGGGAAGCCGAGCGGGCGGCCGTTCTTGTAGAAGAAATATTCCTGCTCGAAGCCGAACCAGGTGCCTTCGTCGTCAATGACGGTGGCGCGGCTGTTGGAAGCATGCGGGGTGACGCCATCCGGCATCATCACTTCGCACATGACGAGCGCGCCGTTGGTGCGGGCCGGATCCGGATAGATCGCAACCGGCTTCAGTACGCAGTCCGACGAGCGGCCTTCAGCCTGCATCGTCGAGGAACCATCGAAGCCCCAGAGCGGCAGCTGCTCGAGCGCCGGAAATGCGTCAAATTCCTTGACCTGTGTCTTGCCGCGAAGGTTCGGGACCGGGGTATATCCGTCGAGCCAGATATACTCGAGCTTAAATTTCGTCATTTCTAACCTCTCATGGGTTGCTGATGCACAGCATCCGGATCGTTTAAGTCATGCTGCGCCGCCAACGGCTGACAACCTACATGCATGGCCCGTGCCAGTTTCGGGAGAGGGCGCCGTTTCACTCGATTTTCTTGCTGTTGAGGCAGAAGGGGATATGCGGGACGCATCAAAATCATAAAGCGGTTGGCTGCATTGAAGGCGCTGGCATGATTGAGCTTTTTGCACCGGTTTTCTTGATTTCGGCGTGTCTTTCTCTTCTTGTTTAAGGGAGAAGGGAGCGTCCTGAGTAAAAAATGCGCAGAGCTTGCGACAATTTGACTTGAGTGCATACGCCCAAAATTTATCTCGAAAATTCCCCGAAAAGCGCCATGCCTAAAAAATAGCCTATATTTTAGGCGGATTGATTTTTTTTTAATCAATCCGCGCAAATCGCGCGCGAGTCTGTTATGCTCGTTGCAAGCAGCCCCATTGAGGTCTGTGAAAAAGGAAAAGGCACTATGGCAATGATGTCTCCGGCCGATACGGCCAAGATTATCGAGTTCCCCGCCGGTGGGCGGAAGTTGGGTGGCCGCCGCTTCGAGCAGTCTGCCACGATCGCGGATATCCGGCCGAAGCAGGTCCTTACCGTCGATTACAGCAACTGGTATCACGACGAAGCCGTCCGTGAGGAACAGAAGCCGAAATCCTGAACGGCCATCAGGCTGAAAATTCCGATTGCCGCACTCGCGGGGATCGTGCGCCGTTGCGGTGCTGAGGTGGTGCGTTGACTGTTGTTCCGCATCTTGGAGGGGATGGCTGGCCGTCGTTGCCGGACTATCGTTCGAACCATCATTTACATCGTGCATTCATGATGGATGCTGCCGACAGAGCATCTGCGCTTTTGGCCTTACGAGCTTTGCAAGCCGGTCATGGTTAACAAATATTACCGACGCCGAAGGCGGGTGTGGCGAAATTTTAACCTTTGAGGCGCAAATTTGGGCGGAATCGTTCTTTGGGTGCACCTGAATCGTTCGCTGGTGCGTTACTTGAGAAGAGATTTGGCGCAATCGGCGGAATAATCCTGCCGAGGCGGGCAAAAATCACCGCAGGCCGGGAGCCATACGGTCTCACGCATTCCTGCGGGTCAAAGGATGTTCGACATGACCGACCATATCATGAAGACACTCTTGAACATCATGGCTGCGCTGTCTTTCGGCGCTATCATGGTCCTGTTCATCGCTCTATAGCAGCAAAAGCGCTGCTCACGGATAGAGATAATGCGCGTCCCACTGGTCATGCGGGATGAGGTCACCGATTTTGTAATTGAACGACAGAATCTCGATATGGTCGGGGCCGGTGCTGCACTTGTATTTCAGCTTGTACCATTCGCCTTTGCTGCGAAACACGGCGCCCGGCGCCTTCAGATTGTCGGCATCGACGATCGGGTCCGCAAACGTGTAGGCAATGACCTTGTCAGGCTTGAACGATGATTGGTCGGCGCTGATCTTCCACATTGCCTCCGTGTCGCATCGCTGTTCCAGGCGGGTCTGCGGGTCGAGTTTTTCGAATTGCTTGACCAGTGACTGATCCATGGCTGCTGCCGGCGCCGCAATCGCGGCGATCAGCAAGAGCGGGCAAACAAGCCTGTTCATTGCGTCGTCAACTCCTTCGTCATGTCAGAAAAGGGAAGCAGCAAGCGCGCTTCACGGGGCGATGTGTACCGCGACTGATATTAACTTCAAGGAAACATTTGTGTTCATTCCAAGGCAGGCGCACCCGAGCCGCGCGGGTAAGCCTCAGGTCTCTGAGACATCGATCCATTCTGCGGCGGCCAGGCGGGCCATCCGCTCCGGATTGATCCGCACTGCTTCATGCGGGGCGCCAGCGGCAGGTACCACCTCGTCATAGGCCTTCAGTGAAATGTCGCAAAAGACCTTGTGCGGCTTGGCAAGGCCGAAGGGACAGACGCCGCCAACGGGATGACCTGTTTCTTCCTCGACTTCTTCGAAACCGAGCATGCGGGCCTTGGTCGAAAATCGGGCCTTGTACTTCTTGTTGTCCAGCCGGGCATCGCCGCGCGTGACGATCAGGATCACTTCATCTGCCACCCGTAAGGCCAGCGTCTTGGCGATTTGCGCCGGCTCGACACCATGGCCCTCGGCCGCAAGCGCCACGGTGGCGGTGCTTTGCGCAAGCTCGATGACGGCAATATCGGGGGCGTGTTCGGCAAAGAAGGTCTTGACGGAAGAGATGCTCATTGGATGGTGTGGCTTTTCTGATGGGGGCCGCCCGGATGGCCCGGGCGATAGAGTGCGGGTAATCTTTCAGTCGTCGTTCGATGCGTCAAGATTTTCCGGACGTATGCCTTCCTGGTCGTGCGGCAGGTAGCCATGGCTGGTGAACCAGTTGATCAGGATCGCGGCGATTGCCTCGTCGCGTGTGTGCATGCCGGGATGATCGGAAATGAAGGATTGAATTGCTTGTTCGATCCGCGGATCGTAAACGTCAGACATGATATCTCCTGAAGAAAGGTCGTGGGCATGCCGGTGGCCAAACCGGCACGATGCCATGACGCCTCAAGCTTGCTTGATAACGCGGATCAGCACGAGAAGGATAACGGCGCCTATTGTCGAATGGATAATGGCTGCCAGGATACCGCTGCCGATGCTAACGCCGAGGTAGGGAAAGAGTGTGCCGGCGATGAACGCGCCGATAATGCCAATGACAATATTCCCGATCAGGCCGAAGCCGAAACCCGAAACGATCAAGCCTGCAAGCCAGCCGGCAATGGCGCCGACGATAAGAAAGACAACAATGCTCTCGATACCCATGGATGGTTCCTTTCCGTTGTATCTTTGAAAGAAACTAGTGCAGGAACCGGTTCGCGATAAGGGGAAGCTTTCAGAAATATAGGCGATTCCAACGCATAAGCAGCAAATTCATGGATTGCCCCTCACCTAGCCCTCTCCCCGCGGGCGGGGAGAGGGGGTGACGGAGTTTACCGCTTGTCCCTTCTCCCCGCTTTAACGGGGAGAAGGGACCCGTTAGGGCGGATGAGGGGCGCTCTTGTTGGATCAACGGACGGTTTAGACGATCCCGCCACCGCCGCTCCTTGAGGCTGGCCGTTCGCCGGAAACCTTGGTGCGGTAACCGCTGGCCCGGTAGGCGGCAACCGGCGAGATGGCGCCGCCGGCCTCGTAGCGCGCCATGGCCAGGATCGGCTCGACATGGGTGCGGAACGCCGCCTTCAGCGTTTCCGTGGCCATCAGCGCGTCGTTGCCATCCTGATATTCTTCCAGCGCCTTGCGATCGACAAGCAGTGCCTGCGCATAGGCGCGGCTGACTTCGGTCGCCGAGTTCATCAGGCTTTCGATTGGGTCGGTGACATTATGGCTCTGGTCGAGCATGTGCATTGGCGCAAAGCCATCGGCCTTGCGCGTTTCCGCATCGACCAATTCGTTGAAGACAAGGAACAGGCGATAAGGATCGATCGAGCCCGTATCCAGATCGTCATCACCATATTTCGAATCGTTGAAATGGAAGCCGCCGAGCTTCTTGAACTGGATCAGCCGGGCAACGATCATCTCGATATTGACGTTCGGTGCATGGTGGCCAAGATCGACCAGGCAATGGGCCTTGGGGCCGAGTTCCTGGGCGATCAGATAGTTGGTGCCCCAGTCCTGCACCACGGTCGAATAGAAGGCCGGTTCGAACATCTTGTGCTCGGAAAAGATTTTCCAGTCCTCCGGAAGTCCCTTGTAGATCGCTTTCATCGCGTCGAGATAACGCTCGAAGCTCTTGGTGAAATTGCTCTGGCCGGGGAAGTTGGAGCCGTCGCCGATCCAGACGGTGAGTGCCTTGGAGCCGAGCGCCTTGCCGATGGCGATACATTCGAGATTGTGATCGACCGCCTGCTGGCGTGTCGCCGCATCGGAATGGCTGAGTGAACCGAACTTGTAGGAATGCGCCTGATCGGCCGCGTCGGAGAAGGTGTTGGAGTTCATCGCGTCGAAGCCGAGACCCAGCGCGTTGCCCTTTTCCTTGAGTTCCTTCAGGTCATCGACCTTGTCCCACGGGATATGCAGCGAGACCGTCGGCGTCGCCTTCGTCAGTTGCTGGATGACCGAGCAATCCTCGATCTTGTCGAAAATGTTGCGCGGCTCGCCGGTACCGGGAAAGCGGGCAAAGCGGGTGCCACCGGTGCCAACGCCCCAGGATGGAACGGCAACTCCGTAAGCAGATACTTTCGCTTTGATGGCACCGATATCGATGCCCCGACGCGCCAGTTGCGTCCCGAGGTGATCGTAATCGGCCTTCAGGTCGGCAAGGTGCGCAGCATTGTCGGCGTCGATGACGTCTTGTTTGATCATCCGTGTCATGGGGCTTCTCCGGCTCAGCGCGTGAACGACTGGGCATTGCCCGCATCGACATTGATGATGTTGCCAGTCGATTTGGCCGACATGTCGGAGGCGAGGAAGTAGATCGCTTCGGCAATGTCTTCCGGGAAGACGCTGAGTTTCAGCATCGATCGCTCACGGTACATCGCTTCCAGTCCTTCCATATCCGTCTTGTAGACGGCGGCGCGCTGTTCCTTCCACTCGCCGCTCCAGATCTTTGAACCGCGCAAAACGGCATCCGGATTGACGACGTTGACACGGATCTGGGCGGACGCGCCTTCGAGCGCCAGGCAGCGGGCGAGATGGATTTCGGCAGCCTTGGCCGTGCAATAGGCGGATGCGCCGGGAGAGGCGGCAAGGCCGTTCTTGGAGGCGACAAAGACAACGTTGCCGCCAGCCTTCTGGTTGCGGAAGATACGGAAGGCTTCGCGCGATACCAGGAAATACCCGGTCGCCAAAATATCCATATTCTTGTTCCACAGCGCCAACGTCGTGTCTTCGATCGGCGCAGAAGAGGCGAGACCGGCATTGGAAACGAGGATGTCGAGGCCGCCGAATTCGAGAAGCGTGTCGGCAAAGCTCTTTTCTACGGCGGCTTCATCGGTGACGTTCATGGTGACAGCGCGGACGAAATCCTTGCCGTAGCGGCCACCGAGTTCGCCCAAGGCGGAGGCAAGCGCCGCCTCATCGATATCGGCAAGCACGACGCACGCGCCTTCCTGCATCAGGCGGTGAGCTGTCGCCTTGCCGATGCCGCCGGCGCCGCCGGTGACCAGCGCGATCTTGCCGGCCAGCATTTTCGGCTTCGGCATGCGCTGCAGTTTGGCTTCTTCAAGCAGCCAGTATTCGATATCGAAGGCTTCCTGTTCCGGCAGGCCGACATAGGTCGAGACGCCGGATGCGCCGCGCATGACATTGATGGCGTTGACGTAGAATTCGCCGGAAATACGGGCCGTTGCCTTGTCCTTGGCAAAGGTGATCATGCCAACGCCGGGGATGAGATAGACGACCGCATTCGGGTCGCGCATGGCAGGGCTGTTGCTGCGCTTGCAGCGTTCGTAATAGGCGGCGTAACCGGCGCGGTATTCGGCGATCGCGGCTTCAAGGCCGGCCAGCGTCTTGTCGATGTCCGGATAGGCCGGATCGAAATCGATCACCAGTGGGCAAATCTTGGTGCGCAGGAAATGGTCAGGGCAGGACGTGCCGAGCGCTGCCAGTGGCTCTAGGTTTTTCGATGTGACGAAATCAAGCACGGCCTGGCTATCGTCGAAATGCCCAAGCTTGCGCTCGTCGGCACTGATCATGCCGCGAATGACCGGCATCAGTTTCAGCGCAATGGCGCGGCGCTCAGTGGCCGGCAGAACGAGTTTTACTGCGCCGCCAAAGGCGGGAGTGGTATTCTCGGTCTCGAACCAGGCAATCGCCTTGTTGATGATCTCGACGGTGGTCTCGTAGGCTTCCTTGGCTGTGTCGCCCCACGTAAAGAGCCCGTGGCTTTCTAGGATCAGGCCGCGTGCGTTCGGATTTTCAGCGCAGAATTTCGAAAGCCAAAGGCCAAGCTCGAAGCCGGGACGCTTCCAGGGCAGCCAGCCGATATCGGCGCCAAAGATTTTCTGGGTCAGTTCCCGGCTGTTCTTCGATGCTGCAATGGCGATGATCGCATCCGGATGCATGTGATCGACATGCTTCTTCGGCACATAGGCATGCAGCGGTGTATCGATCGAAGCGGCACGCGGATTGAGGTTGAAGGTGCAGTGTGGCAGATAGCCGACCATTTCGTCTTCATGCTCAAGGCCACGATAGAGGCCCTTCAGCGCTTCCAGCTTCTCCATATAGAGTGTCGAAAAGCCGTCCATCTTGATAGTGCCGACGTCACCGCCGGAGCCTTTGACCCAGAGAACCTCGACCATGCCGCCGCCGAGCGGGTCTTTTTCCATGACCTTGGCGGAGGTGTTGCCGCCGCCGTAATTGGTGATGCGCTTGTCGGAACCGAGCAGGTTGGAACGATAGAGAAGCCGTTCCGGCTCGCTCATCGCGGCTGCCTTGGCGTCATCCCAGAGATTGGCAAGGCGCGAGCCTTGTTGCTTGTCGAGCATCGATCATTCCTCCCGGTCAATTTTGCGCTGGCCTGCTGGATTTTGCGGGGCAAAGGGCGCATTCGTTGCGATCAGATCACACAAAATTCGGCCGCATGTCAATCATAAACGATCAAAAACAATCATATTGCACTGCACAATGAAAAAATATGATTGTTTGTGATTGACAATGCGCGGTCATGATGGAAGCATAGACAATATTGGAGGAACCTAATGCACGAGAAAGAGCGACACAGGATCATTCTGTCAGCGGTCCAGGACAAGCCGGTCATCACCGTGCCTGAACTGGTCGATCTGACCGATAGTTCTGAAGCGACGATCCGCAGGGATATCGCGGCGCTGCATGTGCAAAAACGCCTGCGCCGGGTGCGCGGTGGTGCTGAAGCGATCAATCCACCGCAGTTCGTCGGCCTTGCCGGCCGCCCGTTCAGTGTCAACGAGGGCTTGCATGCCCGCCAGAAGCAGGCGATTGCCAAGGAGGCCGTGGCGCTCTGTCAGGATGGCGAGCCGATCATCATCAATGGCGGCACCACGACATTCCAGATGGTGCATTTCCTCGCCAATCGCCGCATGCAGGTGTTCACCAACTCCTTTCCGATTGCCGAGCACCTGCTCAAGCACTCAAAGAACACCGTGATGCTCTCCGGCGGCACGATCTACCGGGAGCAGAACATCATCCTCAGCCCGTTCGATAATGACGTGACGCGCAATTTTTATGCGCGCCGCATGTTCATGGGTGCGCAGGGGCTCGGCCCGCTCGGCCTGATGGAAGGCGATCCGCTGCTCATCCAGGCGGAGCAGAAGCTGATCGACCAGGCCGATGAACTCGTTGTCCTGATCGACTCGTCGAAATTTCACAAACGTTCCAGCCTCATTCTGTGTGGGCTGAAGCGCATCACCACGGTGATCACGGATTCGGGCATCGAGGACCGGCATGTCCAGATGCTCGAAGATGCAGGCGTCGGCTTGGTCATCGCCAATACGCGCTCGGGCATTGTTGAAGAGAATGCTTCCTCGTCGGCATAAGGTCGGCGGGAGGAGGGGAGTGGGAACCGCCGATGGCATCAAGCCGGCTGGCAAAGTTTTGAGAGCATACGGCCGAATGAACGCGATCATTGTGACCGCGCGGCTTCAGGGAGGAGAACGTCATGAAAATTTTCAAGGCATTGATGGTCACGACAGCGGTTTCGCTGGCACTGATGACAAGCGCGGCGCATGCGGAAAACAAGAAGATCGCCTTGGTCGTCAAGGCGCTCGGCATCGGCTTCTTTGAAGCGGCCAACAAGGGCGCCCAGGAAGCGGCCAAGGAACTCGGCGATGTCGAGGTGATCTACACCGGCCCGACGACGACGACGGCCGAAGGCCAGATCGAGGTCATCAACTCGCTGATCGCCCAGAAGGTCGATGCGATTGCAGTTTCGGCCAACGACACCGATGCCCTGGTTCCGGCGCTGAAGAAGGCCATGGACCGCGGCATCAAGGTCATTTCCTGGGATTCGGGTGTCGCCAAGGAAGGACGTTCGATGCACCTGAACCCGTCGTCCAGCCCGCTGATCGGCAATATGATCATCAAGCTTGCCGCCGACCAGCTGCCGGATGGCGGTGACGTCGCCGTTCTCTCTGCAACGGCCACCTCGACCAATCAGAATACCTGGATCGAGGAAATGAAGAAGGTTCAGGGCAACTACAAGGGCATCAATGTCGTTGCCACCGTTTACGGTGATGACCTTGCCGACAAGTCCTATCGCGAAACGCAGGGTCTCATTCAGTCCTACCCGAACCTCAAGGCGATCATCGCTCCGACCTCCGTCGGCATCGTTGCGGCAGCGCAGGCCGTTGAAGACGCGGGTAAGGTCGGCCAGATCAACGTCACCGGTCTCGGCCTTCCCTCGGAAATGGCGGGCCACGTCAAGGCCGGTTCGTCGAAGTCCTTCGCCATCTGGAACCCGATCGACCTCGGCTATTCCGCCACCATGATCGCCTATGACCTGATCGGCGGTGCGGAAGCAAAGCCGGGCGCCGAACTGAAGATGGGCCGCATGGGCACCGTCAAGCTCGACGACAACAACGAAGGCGCCATGGCCGACCCGTTCGTCTACGATGCCAAGAACGTCGAAGAGTTCGCCAAGATCTTCTGATTTTTGAAGGCCTACTCGCAGGCTGATGCCCCTCATCCGCCCTGTCGGGCACCTTCTCCCCGTAAACGGGGAGAAGGAACAAGCGGCGGCCTCGGTCATCCCCTCTCCCCGCCTGCGGGGAGAGGGCTAGGGTGAGGGGCAATCGCGCAAGCGATAGCCTGCCGATAATTTTCAATTTCAAATCACACCGGTGGATTGCCTCTTGCTGCAGGAAACGACCACATCGCGGATGAAACCCGCTGTCGCGCTTGAGGGCATTTCCAAGTCCTTTCCGGGCGTTAAAGCGCTGTCCGGCGTCTCGCTCGCCTTGTATCCCGGCTCCGTCACGGCGCTGATCGGCGAAAACGGCGCGGGTAAGTCGACGCTCGTGAAAATCCTCACCGGCATCTACCAGCCGGACGGCGGCACGATCCGGGTTAATGGGGAAGGAACCCATTTCCCGACGGCCATGGCCGCCGCACACGCCGGTGTCACGGCGATCCATCAGGAAACCGTGCTGTTCGATGAACTGTCGGTCGCTGAAAACATCTTCCTCGGCCATGCGCCGCGCGGCCGTTTCGGGCTGATCGACTGGACGACGCTCAATAACAATGCCCGTGACCTGCTGCGCCGTGTCGGTGCGGATATCGATCCGACCATCCGGCTGCGCGACCTCGGCATTGCCAACAAGCATATGGTGGCGATTGCCCGCGCCCTGTCGATCGACGCCAGCGTCGTGATCATGGACGAGCCGACGGCTGCCCTGTCGCACAAGGAAATCCATGAGCTTTATGAACTGATCGACCGGCTAAAAGCAGACGGCAAGGCGATCCTGTTCATCAGCCACAAGTTCGATGAAATCTTCCGCATTGCCGACCGCTACACCGTATTCCGTGATGGTGGCATGGTCGGCGAGGGGTTGATTGCCGACGTCACCCAGGATCAGCTGGTCAAAATGATGGTCGGCCGCGATGTCGGTCAGGTCTTCCCGAAGGTCGATGTCGATATCGGCGAACCGGTGCTGACGGTTTCGGGCTACCGTCATCCGACTGAATTCGAAGACATCAATTTCGAGCTGCGCCGCGGCGAAATCCTTGGTTTCTACGGTCTGATCGGTGCGGGCCGCTCCGAATTCATGCAGTCGCTGATCGGTATCACCCGGCCATCCGCGGGTGCGGTCAAACTTCACGGCGAAGTGCTGGTCATCCGATCTCCCGCCGAGGCGATCGAGGCCGGTATCGTTTACGTACCGGAGGAGCGCGGCCGTCAAGGCGCGATCATCGGCCTGCCGATCTTCCAGAACGTCACGCTGCCTTCGCTGCAGAAGACTTCACGGGCCGGTTTCCTGAAGCTCGCCAATGAGTTTGCCCTGGCGCGCGACTATACGCAGCGCCTCGATCTTCGCGCTGCCTCGCTCGATCAGGATGTCGGCACACTGTCAGGCGGTAACCAGCAGAAGGTGGTGATCGCCAAATGGCTGGCGACGCAGCCGAAAGTGATCATCCTCGATGAACCGACAAAGGGCATCGATATCGGCTCCAAGGCTGCGGTGCATGCCTTCATGAGCGAACTGGCAGGGCAGGGATTGAGTGTCATCATGGTCTCCTCGGAAATTCCCGAAATCATGGGCATGGCCGACCGGGTCATCGTCATGCGCGAAGGCCGCATTGCCGGGCGTTTTGAGCGTGCCGAACTGACGGCTGAAAAGCTGGTGCGGGCCGCCGCTGGCATCGGGGAGGCTGCGTGATGGCAAAATTGTTGAAGAACCGCGAAATCCTGCTGGTCGTCGCCATCGCTATATTGCTTGCGGCGATTACCCTGCGTTTCCCAGGCTTTATCGCGCCTGCCAATCTGGCGCGTGTCTATAATGACACGTCGATCCTGATCATTCTGGCGCTCGGCCAGATGGCCGTCATTCTGACGCGCTGCATCGATCTGTCGATGGCGGCCAATCTGGCGCTGTGCGGCATGGTCGCCGCCATGCTCAATGCGGCGTTTCCGGGCATTCCGATTCCGCTGGTCATTTTGGTGGTTGTGGCCCTTGGCGCTCTCCTCGGTTCGATCAATGGCCTGCTGGTCTGGAAGCTGGAAATCCCGCCGATTGTCGTGACGCTCGGAACGCTCACCATCTTTCGCGGGAGCATTTTCCTTCTGAGCAAGGGCGCGTGGATCAACGCCCATCAGATGAGCGATGCCTTCAAGGCGCTGCCACGCACATCACTGATCGGCTTTCCGGTTCTGTCCTGGCTCTCGGTTCTGGCAATCGCCGCCGTCTATATCCTGATGACGCGCACGGCGGTCGGCCGGGCTTTCTTCGCTGTCGGCGGCAATCCGCATGCGGCCGTCTATACCGGCATCGATGTCGGCCGCACGCGCTTCTTCGCCTATTGCCTGTCCGGCGGTCTCGCGGGTCTCGCCGGTTATCTCTGGGTATCGCGCTATGCCGTTGCTTACGTCGATATCGCCGCCGGTTTCGAACTCGATATCATCGCGGCCTGCGTCATTGGCGGCATTTCGATTGCCGGTGGCATCGGTTCGGTCGGCGGTGCCGTGCTCGGCGGCCTGTTCCTCGGCGTCATCAAGAATGCTCTGCCGGTCATCAATATCTCGCCCTTTGCCCAGCTGGCGATTTCCGGAACGGTGATCATCATCGCTGTTGCCGTCAACGCCCGCACCGAAAAGCGCAAGGGACGTGTCATTCTGAAGAAAGCGGAGGCGGTCTGATGGCGGAGGCGCATCTTTCACCCCGGATCATTCCGGACCGGCTGCAAAGTCGGGGCAGCCGGGCGCTAAAAAGCTGGGAGAGCCTGCTTCTGGTGGTGGCGATTGCGATTTTCGCGATCAATTCCTTCGCGTCGCCCTATTTCCTCGATCCGTGGAACCTGTCCGACGCGACGTTCAATTTCACCGAAAAGGCGTTGATTGCCTTCGCCATGGCTCTGGTCATCATTTCCGGCGAGATCGACCTCTCCGTCGCCTCGATCATCGCTTTGTCCTCGACCGCCATGGGGCTTGCCGTCACCATGGGCGCCGATATGCCGATGCTTGTCGTCGTCGGTCTCGGCACCGGTCTGCTTTGCGGTGCTATCAACGGCCTGCTGATCACCGGTCTGGGCCTGCCATCGATCGTGGTGACTATCGGCACTATGAGCCTGTTTCGCGGCCTGTCCTTCATCATATTGGGCGATCAGGCCTATACGGGCTATCCGGCCAGCTTCGCCTATTTCGGCCAAGGCTATGTTTGGTGGGTCTTCTCGTTCGAATTCGCGCTGTTCGTGTTCTTCGCAATTGTCTACAGCGTGCTGCTGCACAAGACCAATTTTGGCCGCGCCGTCTATGCCATCGGCAACAATCAGACGGCGGCGCTGTTTTCCGGCGTCCGCGTCGGCCGGGTCAAGTTCATCCTGTTCCTGCTCACGGGCCTGATGGCCGGCATTGCCTCGATCTGCCTGACCTCGCGCCTCGGCTCCACGCGTCCGTCGATCGCGCTCGGTGTCGAATTGGAAGTGGTGACAATGGTGGTGCTCGGTGGTGTCAGCATTCTCGGCGGCTCCGGTACCATTCCGGGCGTCGTGCTTGCCGCCTTCATCATGGGCATGGTCACCTTCGGCTTCGGGCTTCTCAATGTACCGGGTATCGTCATGTCGATCTTCATCGGCGTGTTGTTGATTTCCGTCATCGCATTGCCGATCCTGTGGTCACGCGCACGCCGCCGCAGGGCGCATTGAGGATATTATGGAAAAATACGCTTTTCGCATGCGGCTCAACCCAGGCATGACTGAAGAATACAAGGCGAGGCATGACGCGATCTGGCCGGAACTGTCCGCGTTGCTGGCGGAGGCCGGGGTGTCGGATTACTCGATCCATCTCGATGAAGAGACTAACCTGCTGTTCGGTGTTCTCTGGCGGCGGGATGATCACACCATGGCCGATCTGCCCAAACATCCGGTGATGCAGAAATGGTGGGCCTATATGGCTGACATCATGGAGACGAAGGCCGATAACGAACCGGTCGCCGTCCCGCTTGTTCCCGTCTTTCATATGAAGTGATCCCATGAAGACCATCGCCGTCATCGATATCGGCAAGACGAATGCCAAGGTCGCCTTGGTTGATCTCGACCGGTTCGAGGAAACGGCGGTGCGCAAGACCGCCAACGGCGTCGTGACCGAAGGTCTCTATCCGCATTTCGATGTCGAGCGCCTGTGGCGTTTCATCACCGAAAGTCTCGCCGCACTGAATGCCGAGACGCCGTTCGACGCGATCTCGGTGACCACCCATGGGGCAACAGCGGTGCTGCTCGACAAGAACGGCGATCTCGCCCTGCCACTACTGGATTATGAATTCACCGGCCCTGACACACTGTCCGGTGACTATGACAAAGTACGTCCGCTCTTTGCCGAGACCGGCGCGGCGCGGCTACCAATGGGATTGAACATCGGTGCGCAGATCTACTGGCAGGAACAGACATTCCCTGACCAGTTTGCCGATGTCGCCAGCATCCTGACCTATGCGCAATATTGGTCCTACCGGCTGACCGGTGTTCTTTCCACCGAACTGACGTCGCTCGGCTGCCATACCGATCTGTGGAATCCCTATTTTGCCGACTTCTCCACGATGGTCGACACTCGCGGCTGGCGGCCGCTGTTTGCACCCGTTCGGCGCGCCAGCGATGTTCTGGGTGGATTGACACCGCAGGCGGCGAGGGACACCGGCCTACCCATCGGTCTGCCGGTCTATTGCGGCATTCACGATTCCAATTCCTCGCTGCTTCCGCATGTGCTGACGCGGGCCGCCCCTTTCTCGGTTGTGTCCACCGGGACCTGGGTGGTGATGATGGCGATGGGCGCAAGGAAAGTGGCGCTGGACGAAGCGCGCGACACGCTGATCAACGTCAATGCGCTCGGCGATCCCGTCCCATCGGCGCGGTTCATGGGCGGACGGGCATTCTCGACGCTGATCACTGATCCGGCAGTCGCGGTTTCGGAGGATGTCGAGGCGCACGTGGCGGCTGCCCAATGGATGCTTCTGCCATCGGTGCCGGAAGGTTCGGGGCCTTTCCCGCATGCCAAGGCGCGCTGGACCTGCGACGAGGCCTCGTTGACAGGCCCGCAGCGGCTCGCCGTTGTTTCTTTCCATCTGGCGATGATGACGGCCAGTTCGCTCGAACTGATCGGCGCTCAAGGTGAGATCGTGGTCGAAGGGCCGTTTGCGGTCAATTCGAGTTATCTGCGGATGCTGAAGGCGGCGACCGGCCGGCCGGTGCTGATCGGCAGCCAGAGTGCCACCGGGACCAGCCTTGGCGCCGCCTGTCTTGCCGATGCCAGCCAGGCGCAGGCGCACACGGTGGAATTTAAAGGTTCCGTTCCTGAAACGTATGTTGCCTATGCGGCAAGCTGGATGAAACACATCCAGTCTTTATAGACGGCGCCGGGGACGCATGCGTCGCTTATGCCGATCCGGCCCTGTTGTCGGCGCAGAAGATTGCTGACAAGAGGCCCGGAAACCGCGCCTCCAGGTCATCCTGCCGCAAGGACATATAGATGACCCGGCCCTCCGGCCGTTGCCGGATGACCCCGGCCTCGCGCAGCACGCGCCAATGATGCGTCATCGTCGATTTCGAAACATCGGTCACGAAATCGCTGCAGATACACTCGCCGAGCGCAATCTGTTTGACCGCGGCCAGCCGGATGGGGTTTCCCAGAGCCAAAAGGATGTCGGGCAGGCGAAGGTCTTCACGCGTGGGATGATGGTCGTTCATCATGCGAAGATAATAAACAGTTCGCGTACAGTCAAACTTTTTGACTGCGTCACGTTGACAATTGTACGATTCTATCCGTACTATCAAATCATCAAGACTGCGCAGCCTTGCTCCCGCAACAAAGAGATATCCATCATGTCACCATCACCCGCAACCGGCGGTCACCGGCGGCTGGGCTGGACATTGTTCCTGCTCGCCTTTGCCCAGCTCGTCATCGCTGTCGACTATAATATCGTCTTCGTCGCATTGCCTGACATCGGCGCGCAACTTGGTTTCTCGCGCCAGACCCTGCAATGGGTAGTCAGCGCCTATGGTGTCGCCTTTGGCGGCTTCCTGCTTCTGGGCGGCCGCGCCGCCGACCTTCTCGGCCGCCGCCGTATCTTCATCTTTGCCCTCGCGCTGTACGGCGTATCCTCGCTGGTCGGTGGTTTGGCGGCAAGTCCAAGTGCCATGATCATCGCCCGGGCCATCCAGGGTGTCGGCGGCGCCTTGCTGTTTCCCGCAACCCTGTCTCTCGTCACCACATTGTTTGCCGAGGGGCGAGAACGCAACCGCGCCCTGGCGATCTGGGGCGGTGCCGGTGCTTCCGGCCTGACGGTCGGCGCTCTTCTCGGCGGCATCCTCACCAGTGCTTATGGCTGGCCTGCCGTGTTTTACGTCAACGTGCCACTCGTTGTCATCATCATCGCCGGTGCCCTGATCGTCATGCCGCGTGATGTCAGCCAGGGCTCGCATCGCAGCTTCGATCTTCCGGGTGCGCTGACCGCGACAATCGGCATTACGCTGCTGGTTTACGTCCTCGTTGAAGGGCCGGAAGTTGGCTGGGCGTCGTCTTCGATCCTGGTGGCTCTGGTTGCCGGTCTGATCCTGCTGGCAGCCTTCTTCGTCATCGAAGCCCGCAGCGATGATCCGCTGATGCCATTGCGGCTGTTGTCCAACCGCTACGCGCTGGCGGGCATGCTGCTGACGCTGTTCTTCGGCGCCACCTTGGGTGCGTTGCCCTACTTCGAGACCGTCCTTTTCCAGGGCATGCTCGGCTTTGACGCCCTGTGGACTGGCCTGGCCTTCCTCGTTCCAGCCATTGCCATCTTCGTGGGCACGCAACTGGGCGAGCGCATGGCGACGGGCTCGGGCGTTCGCACAAGCCTGGTGATCGGCCAGGTCCTCAGCGTCGCCGGCATGGTTGCGTTCGCCTACGGGATTTCGCCGGAATGGGGCTATGCGGGGCTTGTCCCGGGCATGGCTGTGCTCGGTGTCGGCCAGGGCATGGTGTGGACTGCCATGTGGATCGTCTCGGCAACTGGGGTTGCGCAGGAGGAACAGGGCGTGGCGTCGGGCATGGCATCGACCAGCCTGCAGGTTGGATTGGCCGTCGGCCTCGCCATTCTGGTTGCTGTCGCCAACGGCGTCGGCGAAGCGACCGGCCAAACGGCCGTGGCCGGGCTGATCGAAGGGACCCGGTTCGCCGTCTATCTGGCTGCTGTGGGAACCGTTTTGGGGCTGATCGTTGCCCTGACACTGCCGCGCCGTGCCGAAATCCCGGCAGGCGCGCAATACGCTCCAGCCGAATGACCCTGCGGCCCGCCCTTCGGGGCGGGTCTCACCGGCTGTAGCGTTGGCGCTCAAGGAACCGTGGGAAAACGAGGGGCAAACTGGCGGCTGCAGCCTTCAAGGTCTGCGGCACTTCGCGTGTCCAAGGACACGCAACAATACGGCATGTCCTGCAACACAAATATGCTGCCGGACCGACGTATGATTTGACTATATCCTAGAAGATCCGGGCGTTCACAGATTTGCTATCATCCTCGATAGTCAGGAGGATGGAGACTGCTGCCAGTGTCAGGGTGGCGATAAGCGTAGCGCTTAGTCCCAGAACAATCATTGCCCGTTCCTTCTACGTCATCATCATGATGCCGCTTCACCTTGGCCGGCTATGCTTGCGTATGGCTTGTGCCGGTCAGAATAGGCAGTAGTTAATGGCGGGGTGTCTCAAGTTCAACTGCCAAGTTTTACCATTGAAAACCTGTTGTTTCTCCAATGCCGCACAAACCCCCGTTTCACAGGCGGTTGCGCCCCGTGAAGGCAATATGCCGCCAATTTTAGTGAAAGAAGATACGGACTATCAACCGTTAACCTTCAAGCAAGGAATTAACCATAAACATGGTCGTACACGTTGGAGTGGGAAAATCTACTTCCCCGCAAGGCATGACGCCGTACCGACGAACCGGTTCTGACCCGGTATGCACTTTCACCGGATATTTCTTGGGAACGAAGCGGCCGATCGCCGTGGCCAGCCGGCAATAGCCGTCGCCACTTGGCGTCTTGCAAGACGGCATGCTTGGGCAAAGCCCCTTTCGAACATCCGGTGACGAGTGGATGCACTGTGCGCCGTTCACGGCATGCGGACATGCCGCAAGAGTTTGATTTTCTACAGGATACCTCTGAAAGCCATGCGGTTTGCAGAGATGAGATACCGGACCGGGGAAAAGCGTGAGGCAGGAAACATTGCCAGATCAGACGAGGAAAGCTCAGGCAGGCAGCCTGCTGGAGCGCTTGCGTTTTGCCGGGCTTGATGAAGACCAGACCGACGTTTTGCGAAAACACCGCCAGTCGCTTGGAACAGAGGTCGAGCTTGCGTTGCGCGACCTGTTCCAGCGTCTTCAGACCTTTCCGGATGCCGCGCGCCATTTCACCAGCGACCGCCAGATCGACCGGCTGCATGACCTCCAGTCGTCGCATTGGAGCGTGCTGACCGACGCCCGCTTCGACAGCCTCTATGCCGAGCGCGTCAAGGTATTGTCGGATACCGAAAGCAAGATGGGCCTTGACCCGCGCTGGCAGATTGCCGGCCATTCGGTTGTGCTCGAACGCCTGATCTGTTCGATGATCGAGCAGTTCTGGCCGAAATCGATGCTGTCGCTTGGCAAGGCGAGCAGGAAGGAATTGACGGATCTCGTCGCTGCCCTCGTCCGCACCGTGTTCGTCGATACCGAGATTTCCGTTTCCCTGCGCTTCAACGAACAGCGCCACAGCCACCAGCGCCAGCTGGCCGAACAGCGCAAGGCAGGCGAAGCCGAGGCACTGGCTCTGTTTGGCGATGTCACCCAGGCGCTTGGCCGCGGCGACCTTTCCGTCCGCACGTCCGAAGACGTGGCCACGGCATACCAGCCGTTGGCCCAGGGCCTGAATGGTGCGCTCGACGCCATCCAGAACGAATTCATCGGTCTTGCGGACCGCGCCGTCACGCTCGAAACATCGTCGCGCAATCTTGCCGGTCAGACTGGACACTTTGCCGAGGTTGCGCAACAGCAGTCGGACGTGCTCGGCGAGACCGTCCGGTCGCTCGGTGCTATCGTCGACCGGGTCAAGCACAATGCCACCCAGACGCGGGCGGCCGAAAAGAGCGTTGCCGTGACCCGCCAGTCGGCTGAACACAGCGGCGAGATTGCCGGACAGGCCATTTCGGCGATGGCCGATATCGAAGCGTCTGCGGAAAAAATCGGACAGATCATCGGTGTCATCGATGAGATCGCTTTCCAGACCAATCTGCTGGCGCTGAATGCCGGCATCGAGGCGGCGCGTGCTGGCGAAAGCGGCCGCGGTTTTGCGGTCGTTGCCCAGGAAGTGCGCGCCTTGGCGCAGCGTTCTGGTGATGCGGCCCGTGAAATCAAGCAGCTGGTATCGAGCACCAAGTCCCAGGTCGAGGCGGGGGTCGAGCGTGTTGGCCGCACCCAGGACGCCATCAGCAATATCGTCGAGCAGGTGCGCGGCATCAATGATGCGATCGCCGGTATCGCCGAAGAAACCGCCGAACAGGTCACCGGTCTTCAGGCCGCAACATCCGATCTCGGTCGCATCGGTGCCGAAATCGGCGCCAGTGCCCAGCAGGCGGCGGGCGCCAAGGAAACTTGCGACGACTTGCATACCGTCATTCTCGAGCTCGGCCAGACCATTCGCCAGTTCCATGTCCAGCGGCAGGCGCCGAAGACCGCCTTCACATCGTCCTATTCGACGCCTGCGGTGATTGCGCCAGCCGGACGGCCGGGCGAAATCGCGGGCGAAAACAATGACGGCTTCGATGACAGTTATGGTCTTCAGGGCCGTCTTGCCGGGTGGTCGCGCTGATGCAGAGCCGTTGCAAACACACATTGCCGAGACTGGCGATCGTTGAGGGACAGTATCTGCGTTCGCGTGGGCGCACTGAAAACCAGTTGAACCATCCGTGTAAATTACTCTCAGCCAGACAAGGAAAGTAGAGATGGCAGCCAAGAAAGCCGCTCGGAAAAGTTTGAGCCTCGCTCCGGTCCTCGACCTCAACGAGGCCAACGCGCTGCATGGCAAGCTGATGGCTCTACGCGGCAATCCGCTCGCGATCGATGCATCCGCGGTCGAGCGCGTCGGAGCCCTCTGCGTTCAGGTCCTGATGGCTGGGGCAAAAAGCTGGGAAGAGGATAATCAGTCTTTCACCTTCGCCAAGGTGTCGGACGCATTTACGAAAACGACACAGCTCATCGGGGTCAATATCGACCACCTGATGGCAAAGGAGATTTGAGACATGAAAAAGAAAGTTCTCACAGTCGACGATTCCAGAACCATCCGGAACATGCTTCTGGTGACATTGAACAATGCCGGTTTCGAAACGATCCAGGCCGAAGACGGCATCGAGGGCCTCGAAGTTCTTGAAGATGCCAATCCGGATGTGATCGTCACCGACATCAACATGCCGCGTCTCGATGGCTTCGGCTTCATCGAAGGCGTGCGCAAGAACGAGAAATTCCGGGCAATCCCGATCCTGGTTCTGACAACCGAAAGCGACGCGGAAAAGAAGAACCGCGCACGCCAGGCCGGCGCGACCGGTTGGATCGTCAAGCCGTTCGATCCGACCAAGCTGATCGATGCAATCGAGCGCGTAACCGCCTAACGCCAGGATTCCCGCCATGGATATGAACGAAATCAAAGAGATTTTCTTTCAGGAATGCGAGGAGCAGCTCGCCGAACTGGAATCCGGTCTCCTGAGGCTCAATGACGGCGATCGCGATCCGGAAACGGTGAACGCGGTTTTCCGTGCGGTCCACTCCATCAAGGGTGGCGCCGGAGCGTTCGGGCTGGATGATCTGGTCTCTTTCGCGCACGTGTTCGAGACCACGCTTGATTGCGTTCGTTCCAACAAGCTGGAACCAAACCAGGATGTCCTGAAGGTCATGCTGAAATCGGCAGATGTGCTGGCCGACCTCACCAATGTCGCCCGCGACGGCGGCAGTGTCGATCAGGCGCGTTCGGCGCAACTGATCCGTGAACTTGAGGCATTGGCCAAGGGCGAGGCGCCTCCGGCGGCCGCTCCCGTCGCGGCTGCCCCGAAAGCGGTTGCGGCGCCTGTCGCGCCGGCTCCAGTCAGCAACGATGAAGGCTTCGTTCCCGTCGCCTTCTCCTTTGACGATTTCGGCGATGAAGATGAGGCTGTAGCCGATCTTCCGTCCTATGAAATTGTCTTCAAGCCGAAGTCGGAACTCTATACCAAGGGCAATGAGGCGACGCTGCTCCTGCGCGATCTCTCGCGCCTCGGTGAAATGAGCATCCATTGCAATATGGATGGCCTGCCATCCCTTGACCAGATGGATCCGGAAGCGGCCTATTTCTCCTGGAAAGTTTCGATCAAAACCGACAAGGGCGAAGATGCCATCCGTTCGGTCTTCGAATTCGCCGAGTGGGATTGCGATCTCGAAGTAACGGCGCACGAAACGGGCGAGGCTTCGGAGGCTGTCGCTGACGACCTGCCAATGCAGCCGGTGCCGTTTGACCTCTCTGCGCTCGACGACGAGCCCGATGCGCCGCTTGGCGTGGTTGAAGAAGAAGAGCAGATCGCCGCCGTGCAGGAAGCCGTCGCGGCCGCCGAAGCTGCGTCCAATGTCGTTCAGATGGCGGCCAGCGCGTCGCGTGCTCCCGCCGCTGACAAGGGTGCAGCCGCTGCCGCTGCCCAGAACAATGCCCAGCAGGCTTCGTCTGCCGCCGCTCCGACCATCCGCGTCGATCTCGATCGAGTTGACCGGCTGATCAACCTCGTCGGCGAACTGGTCATCAACCAGGCCATGCTGTCGCAGAGCGTCATCGAGAACGATTCGAACGGTGTTTCCTCGATCAATATGGGTCTCGAAGAGCTGCAGCAACTCACCCGCGAGATCCAGGACTCGGTCATGGCGATCCGCGCGCAGCCGGTGAAGCCGGTCTTCCAGCGCATGGCTCGTACTGTCCGTGAAATTGCCGATATCACTGGCAAGTCGGTCCGCCTCGTCACCGAGGGTGAAAACACTGAAGTCGACAAGACCGTCATCGACAAGCTCGCTGAACCGCTGACCCACATGATCCGCAACGCGGTCGATCACGGTCTCGAAATGCCGGAAAAGCGTATTGCCGCCGGTAAAAATGCCGAAGGCACCGTTAAGCTGACCGCGAAGCACCGCTCTGGCCGTATCGTCATCGAACTCTCCGACGACGGCGCCGGCATCAACCGCGAGAAGGTGCGCCAGAAGGCGATTGACAACGATTTGATCGCCGCCGATGCCAATCTGTCGGACGAGGAAATCGACAACCTGATTTTCCACGCCGGCTTCTCAACCGCCGACAAGGTTTCCGACCTGTCCGGCCGGGGCGTCGGCATGGACGTGGTCAAGCGCTCCATCCAGGCGCTCGGCGGGCGTATCAACATCTCGTCGAAGCCTGGCCATGGCTCGGTCTTCACCATGAGCCTGCCGCTGACGCTGGCCGTTCTCGACGGCATGGTCGTCACCGTTGCCGGCCAGACGCTGGTCGTGCCGCTGACCGCGATTGTCGAAACCTTGCAGCCGGATGCCGCAGCGATTCATTCCTTCGGTGCGACGCAGCGGTTGATCTCGATCCGCAATTCGTTCTGCCCGCTGGTCGATGTCGGCCGTATTCTGAATTTCCGTGCAACCCAGGCCAATCCGGTCGAAGGCGTCGCCCTTCTGGTGGAATCCGAAGGCGGTGGCCAGCGTGCTCTGATGGTCGATGCCATCCAGGGGCAGCGTCAGGTCGTCATCAAGAGCCTCGAGGCCAACTACACCCACGTGCCCGGCATCGCCGCCGCCACTATTCTCGGCGACGGCCGTGTAGCCCTTATTCTGGACGTCGATGCTGTTGTTGCAGCCTCGCGCGGCCAGTCCTTGCAACACGAAACATCGCTGGCCGCCGCAGGGTAAGACTATGACGTATCTGGCAAAAAGTCTGGCGAATGGCGGGCGCGAATTGATCGCGTTCCGCATGGGCAATCAGGAATTCTGCGTCAACGTTATGTCTGTACGGGAAATCCGCGGCTGGACGCCGGCGACGCCGATGCCACATGCGCCACAGTATGTTCTGGGCGTCATCAACCTGCGCGGTGCAGTGTTGCCGATCATCGATCTGTCCGCCCGTCTCGGCATGGCGCCGGCCGAGCCGACGGTACGCCACGTCATCATCGTCACGCAAGTCAAGAACCGGCTCGTCGGCCTTCTGGTCGAGGCGGTCTCCGACATCCTGACGATCAAGGACGAAGATATCCAACCGACGCCGGATATGACCTCCGAGTTCGAGCGGACATTTGCCCGCGGCATCCTGGCGATCGAAGGGCGGATGATCTGCCTGATTGAGCTTGAGGCCGTCTTTCCTCATTACGAAAGTGAAGCTGCATGAGCATGCCGGCCGCCTTTGACAGCAAGCTGCCCCCGGACGAGTGCCTGGCGAGCGGAGAATATCCGCTGACCCGCCGCGACCTCGTGGAGATCGCTGCCATGATCTATGCCGATGCCGGCATCTATCTCAATGAATCGAAGGCTTCGCTCGTTTACTCGCGGCTTTCCAAGCATATCCGCAATATCGGCCTGAAGGGTTTTCGCGAATATTGCCAGCTGGTCTCATCGCCTGCCGGTGCCGCCGAGCGCCGCGACATGCTTTCGCACCTGACGACGAATTTTACCCGCTTTTTCCGTGAGAACCACCATTTCGAGCACCTGAAATCGGACGTCCTGCCGGAACTGATCGCCCGCGCGAAGAACGGTGGCCGGGTGCGTATCTGGTCGGCTGCCTGCTCGGACGGGCAGGAGCCCTATTCGATTGCGCTGACGGTTCTGTCGATGCTGCCGAATGCGGCCGACCTCGATTTCCGTATTCTTGCAACCGATATCGATCCGAAGATTCTGGCGCTGGCCCGGGCCGGAAGCTATGACGCAACGGCTCTTGAAACCGTCAGCCCGGCCATGCGCAAGCAGTGGTTCACGGAAACCAGTGTCAACGGCCGTCAGAAATGGCAGGTCGATGACCGGGTGAAGAAGCTGATCACCTTCAACGAACTCAACCTGATGGCACAGTGGCCGTTCAAGGGCCAGTTCGACGTGATCTTCTGCCGCAACGTCGTGATCTATTTCGATGAGCCCACCCAGATGAAGATCTGGTCGCGCTTTGCCGGCATGCTGAACCCCAAGGGTCATCTCTATATCGGCCATTCCGAACGCGTGTCCGGCGACGCGAAGTCGGTGTTCGACAATATCGGCATCACCACCTATCGCTACACCGGTAAACCACATGGAGGCCGCTCATGAGTGCTGCGCGCGTTCTTGTCGTTGACGATTCGGCCACCATGCGCGGGCTGATCACGGCTATTTTGAGCAGCGATCCCGACATCCAGGTCATTGGCCAGGCGGCCGACGCCATGCAGGCGCGCCAGGCGATCAAGGATCTCGACCCGGACGTCATCACGCTCGACATCGAGATGCCCAACATGAATGGGCTGGAATTCCTCGAAAAGATCATGCGTCTGCGTCCCATGCCGGTGATCATGGTTTCGACCTTGACGCACAAGGGCGCGGAAGCCTCGCTGGCGGCTCTCGAAATCGGGGCTTTCGATTGCGTCGGCAAACCGTTGCCGGGCGATCCGCATCCGTTTCGCGATCTTGCCGAAAAGGTGAAGGCTGCGGCGCGCTCGCAGCGCAAGTTCATCATTTCCGGCAACAAGGTCGCGGCTCCAAGCGCTGCCAGCACCAATGCGGCTTCCGACTACCGGGCCGGCCGCAAGATTGTCGCGATTGGATCGTCCACCGGAGGCGTCGAAGCCCTGATCACGGTTCTGCAGAAATTCCCGGCCAATTGCCCGCCGACGGTGATCACGCAGCATATGCCGCACACATTCACCAAGAGCTTTGCCGAGCGTCTCAACCGCATCTGCGCCCCAACGGTTGCGGAAGCAACGGATGGCGCTCGGCTAGAGATCGGCAAGATCTATCTGGCCCCAGGCGGTGAACGCCACCTCCAGGTCGTCAATCCAACATCACCCAGCTGCCGCCTGCTGGACCGCGAACCGGTCAACGGTCACCGCCCGTCCGTAGATGTCTTGTTCGATTCCGTTGCGGAACTTGCAGGCCGCAACGCAGTCGGTGTGATCTTGACCGGAATGGGCCGTGATGGCGCATCCGGTCTCTTGAAAATGCGCCACGCAGGTGCCCGCACATTCGGTCAGAATGAAAAAACCTGTGTTGTGTATGGAATGCCGAGGGTTGCCTACGAACTGGGTGCCGTCGAAACACAACTCCCCCTCGGCTCAATCGGGGAAGAAGTCCTGAAAAGTACTGCCGCCCGAAGAGAAGGAAGCGAATAATGTCCCTAGCGGAAAAAATCAAAGTTCTGATCGTTGATGATCAGGTCACCAGCCGCCTGCTGCTGGGCGATGCCTTGCAGCAGCTCGGTTTCAAGCAGATCACGGTTGCCGGCGACGGCGAGCAGGGTGCCAAGATCATGGCAACGCAGCCGCATCACCTGGTGATTTCCGATTTCAACATGCCGAAGATGGACGGCCTTGGCCTGCTTGCTGCCGTGCGCAACAATCCGGCCACGAAGAAGGCCGCCTTCATCATGCTGACGGCGCAGGGCGACCGTGCATTGGTCACCAAGGCCGCAGCGCTCGGAGCCAACAATGTGCTCGCCAAGCCTTTCACCATTGAAAAGATGAAGGCCGCAATCGAAGCCGTATTTGGGGCATTGAAATGATCACTGAGGCTGCGACCAGGCGTGTGCATGTCATCCAGGGCGAATGGAAGGTGGTCAACGATCCAGATGTCGTGCTTTCGACCATCCTCGGCTCCTGCGTGGCAGCGTGCATGCGCGATCCGGTCGCAGGCGTCGGTGGCATGAACCATTTCCTTCTGCCGGGCTCGGCGGATGCCATTTCGTCGGGCGGCGATGCAACGCGTTACGGCGTGCATTTGATGGAGCTGCTGATCAACGGGCTCCTGAAGAAAGGAGCCCGCCGCGAACGGCTGGAGGCGAAAATCTTTGGTGGTGCGAAGACGATCGCCCGCTTCTCGAATGTCGGGGAGCAGAACGCGCTGTTCGCGCGCCAGTTCCTGATGGACGAGGGGATCCAGGTGGTCGGCGAGAGCACTGGTGGCGATCACGGCCGCAAGCTTGAATACTGGCCGCTGAGCGGCCGGGCCCGGCAATATGCGCTGACGGGCGTGGAAGCGCAGAAAGCCGTGGCGCAGGAGCAGCGCCCAAGGCCGGTGCCGAAGCCGGTCGACAATGCGATCGAGTTTTTCTAGCGCTTGGGTCACATTCCGGAAGCCCGGGATGTGCTTTGGCAAAGTGTTTAGCGTAGCCGTTCGGTGGGGGTAGTTCCGAACGGCATTGGTTGCCAGCGTGAGGGCGTGAAATGCTGACTGAAATGAAGAGCCATATGCCTCACGTCGATGAGGCACTCCCGGACGTGATGATGCGCATCGTTTCGGAACTCTACGATGTGGCTTATCTCATCGAGCGGATAGAGCCGATGCTCAGCGATATCCACGGCGAGGCGGTTCTGGAATCGCCTGATCGGATAAAGGTCTTGCAGGGGATCGATCTGGCCGTTCAGAAGACACGCGGGCTTGCGGAGTTCATCGACACCGTCACCGCGGCCATTCCGCAGTCGTGGCTTGTCGATGTGACCACCGCCCTCAATCTCGTCAAGCTTGCCGATATGCAGAAGTCGCTCGGCAACGGCATGCTGCGGCATGGCCATTCGCAGCCGCTGACCGAAGCTGCGGGAGATTTCGAGGCCTTTTAGCCGCGACCAACGTTTCTCTCGTGCGTTTACCGCCGCCTCGACAATCGTCTTGAGGCGGTGGTTTTGTTTTAAGCCACCTCGGACTGCCGGTGTTTTCAATCGGCGGCAAAGGTAGCACCTGTCCTAATGCTGAAGTGAATGAAGCAATCTATATCTCAGTTTTTCGCAACAATCCGTATCGCTACATACAGGTTGCGGACATATGGGCCGATCGCGCGGGGCCGCAGCGTTTCGCCGCTATCTTTCGCGCTGCGAATGCTTACCACATCGATCATCACTTAAGGCTTGCGGGGTCTCATCGGGAGGCGTCGCACTGGAATTCGATTCCCCCATTTAGAATATAAAAAACATAGATTATCTGTATTTGTGGCGATTTACGACTATTTTTGTCCGGGTTATGGCGGCATTTCCAATGCTGTCAGTCTGCAAACCGGAGATATCCATGGCCCGTCAAATCCGTTTCAATGCTTTCGACATGAACTGCGTTGGCCACCAGTCGCCGGGCTTGTGGTCGCATCCGCGCGACCTGTCGTGGAAATACAAGGATCTCGACTATTGGCAGGATCTGGCCCGTACTCTGGAGCGCGGCATCTTCGATGGTATCTTCATCGCCGACGTCATCGGCTATTACGACGTCTACAAGGGGTCGAATTATCATGCGATCCACCAGGCGGCGCAGATCCCCGTGAACGATCCGCTGCAGCTTGCCGCCCCGATCGCGCTCGCCACCGAGCATCTCGGCATCGGCATCACGGCATCAACCTCGTTCGAGCACCCCTACACCTTCGCTCGCCGGCTGGCGACGGCTGATCATCACACCAAAGGCCGGGTCGGATGGAACATCGTAACGTCTTACCTGGAGAGCGGAGCGAAGAATATCGGCCAAGGCGGTCTTCGCGGCCATGACAACCGTTACGAGGTCGCCAATGAATATGTCGAAGTGCTCTACAAGCTCTTCGAGGGCAGTTGGGAAGAGGGTGCGGTTCTGCGCGACCGCGAGAAGCGCATCTTCACCGACCCGGCCAAGGTTCACGAGATCGGCCACAAGGGCAAGTATTTCGATGTGCCGGGCTATCATCTGAGCGAGCCTTCGCCGCAGCGGACGCCGGTGCTCTATCAGGCCGGCGCGTCAGGCCCCGGCAAGTCTTTCGCCGCTGGCCATGCCGAGTGCATCTTTGTCGCCGCCCCGACCCGATCAGTGCTCAAGGGCTATGTCGCCGACATTCGGGAACGCATCGCCCAGGCGGGCCGCGATCCGGAAAAGGTGTTTATCTACACGCTGATCACCATCATCACCGGCGAAACCGAAGAGAAGGCGCAAAAGAAGTTCGAGGAGTACAAGAGCTACGTCTCCTATGACGGATCGCTGACCTTCATGTCTGGTTGGAGCGGTATCGACTTTGGCCAATATGCGCGGACTGACGTGGTGGAGAAGATCGAAACCAATGCGATCCACTCCTTCGTCGAGCACATTGCCGGCGGCGACAAATCGTGGACGATCGATGAACTCGCACAGTTCGGCGGCATCGGCGGCATGGGGCCTGTCTTCGTCGGCTCACCTGAGCGGATTGCCGACATCCTGCAGGAGTGGGTAGAGGATACCGGTGTCGACGGCTTCAACATAGCCTATGCGGTGACACCAGACAGTTTTGAGGATGTCGTCGGCCATATCGTGCCGGAATTGCAGAAGCGCGGCGCATACCCCACGGCCTACAAGCCGGGGACGCTCAGGGAAAAGCTGTTCGGTGACGGACCTTACTTGCCCAAGACCCATCCAGCTGACGGTTATCGTGACATCGAGGCGGTCAAACGGCGTGAATTGCAGGCCGAGCACAAGCTCAAGACGGTTGGCGCGTGATGGGCGACACGTTTTCTCGAACGTCACGCCATGCCTGCCGCTCGCGCCGACCATCAGCCGGAAACATGTGCAGAAACGGCTATGCAGACCGCGCTACGAAGCGCTGGCTGGAACGAAATCACTGCGAAGGTTGAGGTTTTGCTGGTGCGCGTTCGACCCTGTGCGCATGATCTCGGCCGGTTCTACCTCAACGGTATCCAGGCATCGCCGCATTTCTGGATTTAACGGAAGCCCGTTGCGGCCCGCCTGGATGTTTTGCTCACAGGTTCTCTTTCAGCAGAACTTCGATCCTGATTTTTTCCTGCGCGGCTATGGGGTCGCGCAGATCAGCGCGGGCGCGCATGATGCGGACAGCGCTGCGGACGGCGTGGCCGGGGTCTTGCGCGATGATGGCATCGATGCGGCCCGTGCGTAGGGCTTCCTCGCTGAACGGTGTGCGTTCGTGGACGACAACAGTCACTTTCTGCAGGTCGGCGTGCTGCGAGATCGCTGAAACCGGGATTCGGCTTTCCGGGCTGAGGACATAGGCCGCCCGGATATCGTGATGGCGTTCAACGACATTTTGTATGATTGCGGCTGCCCGGCTCTGGTCCCCATAGGTCTCAAGCGATGGCAATGCGCGCAGGTGCGGGAACTGTTCGTTGATGATGCTGTCGAAGCCGCGGCGGCGTTCGATACTGTCGCGCGCCACCATGGTTTCGGCGACAATCATGATCTTGCCGGGCTCGTTGCCGAGGAAGCGGCCGATGATCCTGCCGGCGGTTGCGCCAGCGGCGAAGTTGTCGACGCCGACAAAATCCGCGGTCTTCAATTTTTCCTGGCCGGATAGAAACTGGACAAGATGAATGCCGCGCGTCATCAGGCGGCCGAGTGCATCGCGCACCTGTGGCGATTCCGGCGCCATGACGGCAACGCCATCCACGTCTTCGGTTTCGATCGCCGCCAGATGCCGTGAGAGTTGATAGGGGTCGTCGGTCGCAATCTGATCAACGGTAATTTCCGTCAGGTCGGATTTGAGTGTCCGGCTTGCTTCGGCCACACGTTGAAGCAGTTCCTGCAGATATTGATCTCCCTTGCTCGGCAGGACGAAGCGGAACCGATAGATTTTGTTGCGGGCAAGAGCCACTGCGGCGAGATTGCGGACAAAGCCAATTTTTTCAATGGCCTCATGAACCCTCCGTGACGCCCGGGCGCTGACATTCGGCCTGTCGTTCAGTACCCGGTCGACCGTTGCCAAGCTGACGCCGGCGGCTTCGGCCAGATCCTTCGCGGTGGGTCGTATCATCTATAGTCTTCCGTTCTTACGCATTGGCCCGATCCTGTTTTCCATCAGTCTGCGCAAAAAAGCAAGAAATTGAAGTGCGCACCTCAAAATCATCTTGCACTGAGGTGCGCACCTCAGTTATACCATGCCAACGACGGCGGCGAAGGCGGTCGACAGACTGCGAAGCCGGGTGTTGGAGGGAGGGCTTGTCCGCTGGGCTGGCCTTGGTTGTGCTCGCCAAGAGCGTTCAGACACGTGCCGATGGAGGTCGGAGTGTCACTAGGGAGGAGATTTCATGCCACGTTCATATCTGAAATCGGCATTAGCGGCCGGCGTCGTGACCGGACTGATGTCGCTGGGAGCGGCAACATCGGCTCAGGCGGAAGACTTGACCTTGTGCTGGGCTGCCTGGGATCCGGCCAATGCGCTGGTAGCGCTCAGCAAGGATTTTGAGGCCAAGTCCGGCCATAAAATGAGCTTCGAATTCGTTCCCTGGCCAAACTTCGCAGACCGCATGCTCAACGAGCTGAATTCCGGCGGCAAGCTGTGCGATCTGATGATCGGTGACAGTCAGTGGATCGGCGGCGCGGCAGAAAATGGCCAGTATGTGAAGCTCAATGACTTCTTCGACAAAGAAGGCATCAAGATGAGCGACTTCATTCCGGCAACCGTCACGGGCTATTCCGAATGGCCCAAGGGAACGCCGAACTACTGGGCGCTTCCCGCTTTCGGCGATGTCGTCGGCTGGAGCTACCGTAAGGACTGGTTCTCGCGGCCCGAGCTGCAGGCCGAGTTCAAGCAGAAATATGGCCACGATCTTGCTGTTCCGAAAACCTTCGAAGAACTGAAGCACATCGCGGAATTCTTCCAGGGCCGCGTGATTGACGGAAAGACCGTGTATGGCGCCGCGATCTATACCGAACGCGGCTCCGAAGGCATCACCATGGGCGCAATGGACGTGCTCTACAGCTACGGCTTCGAATACCAGAACCCGGACAAGCCCTACGAACTCGACGGATATGTCAATTCCGACAAATCGGTAAAAGGACTGGAGTTCTACAAGGAGCTCTACAATTGCTGCGCTCCTCCCGGATCATCCGACGCCTATATGTCGGAGAACATCGACGCCTATAAATCCGGCCAGGTGGCGCTGCAGATGAACTTCGCCTTCACCTGGCCTGGCATCAATGCTGACCCCAATGTCGGTGGCGACAAGTCCGGCTACTTCCCCAACCCGGCGGGGCCGGATGGCAAGCAGTTCGCTCAGCTTGGCGGACAGGGCATCTCGGTGGTTGCTGTTTCCGAAAAGCAGGATGCAGCCCTTGAATACATCAAGTGGTTCGCCCAGCCTGACGTCCAGGCCAAGTGGTGGCAGCTGGGTGGGTATTCGGCGCTGCGCGCGGTGGTCGAGGATCCGGGTTTTGCCAAAAGCCAGCCCTATGCCCAGACCTTCCTTGATTCCATGGCAATCGTGAAGGATTTCTGGGCCGAGCCGTCCTATGCCTCGCTGCTGCAGGCGTCGCAGAAACGCTTCCACAACTACGTCATTGCCGGGCAGGGCACCGCCAAGGAAGCGCTTGATGGTCTTGTCGATGACTGGAAGACGATCTTCGAAGACGAAGGCAAGTACTAGACGCTGACCGCGTGACCTCCCCGCGGTTCCGGGTGTCTGTGCAGGACCGGTTGGTTGCCAGCCGGTCCTGCGAACTATGCTGCTTCTGATTTAGGGGAATACCATGCTCGATTCATCGGCCGACCGGGCCGTGGGCGAAACGTCGCCTGTCGTGTCCAAACGCAGCCAAGGGCTCTCCGATAGAGCGATCGCCTGGCTGTTCGTGGCGCCATCAATCTTCCTGCTGCTCGCCGTCAACATCTTTCCCTTGATATGGACAGTGCGGCTGAGCTTTACCAATTTCCGGGTCAACCGCCCCAATGCCGAGGTTCAGTTTGTCGGGCTGAAAAATTACATCAGCGTCCTCACGGACGGGGATATCTGGCAGACGATGCAGGCGACGGCACATTTCCTGATCTGGACCATCGTCCTGCAGGTGCTGATCGGCTTCGCGCTGGCCTACCTGATCAACAAGAAATTTCGCGGCAACGACCTGTGGACGACGATCATCGTCCTGCCGATGATGTTGAGCCCCGCGGTGGTCGGCAATTTCTGGACATTCCTCTACCAGCCGCAAATCGGCCTGTTCAATTACGCAGTCGGTTATCTCACTGGTACGGACCCTTCTGCCTTTTCGATGATCGGCGACGTCTCGCTCGCCCCTTGGGCGATTGTCATTGTCGATACCTGGATGTGGACGCCGTTCGTCATGCTGATCTGCCTGGCGGGCCTGCGTTCCATCCCCAGCAGCATCTACGAGGCGGCCGAGTGCGACCGCGCCAGCAAATGGCGGCAGTTCTGGACGATCACCATTCCGATGGTGCTACCGTTCCTGATGCTTGCAGTTCTCTTCCGGGGCATCGAGAACTTCAAGATGTTCGACCTCGTGGTTCAGCTGACGGGGGGAGGGCCGGGGTCGATCACGGAACTGACGTCCATCAACCTCAAGCGGGAAGCCTTCGAAAAGTGGCGCACTGGATATGCGTCGGCCTACGCGGTCATCCTTTTCGTGACAGTCTTTGGCCTCGCGTCAATCTACGTCAAAGCCCTGAACAAGGTGAAGCAAAGATGAGCAGCTATTCCGTTACAGAACCTTCCGTTCGTCAGAAATGGGCTGCCGGAACGCTTGTCGTCGTCTATGCCCTGATCACGATCCTGCCGCTCCTGTGGATCATCGCGACGAGCTTCAAGTCACCGTCCGACGCCATCGCCTATCCGCCCAAGACCGTCTTCCAGCCGACCCTTGAAGGTTATGTCAACCTGTTCACCACCCGCACCCGGGCGACGGAGCAGGATTTGAAGGAGCTCGGCGAGCCGGACACCTGGTATGACCGTATCGTGCGCAAGGATGGTTTCGTGATTGCGGGGCCATCGCGCTTCCTGGAGCGGTTTTCGAATTCGATGATCATCGGTTTCGGCTCGACCGTTCTGTGCATCGTGCTGGGCACGGCAGCGGCCTATGCCTTCTCGCGCTTCAAGGTTCCGCTCAAGGATGATCTGCTGTTCTTCATCCTGTCGACGCGCATGATGCCGCCGATCGCCGTCGCCATCCCGATCTTCCTGATGTTCCGGTCTCTCGGGCTGAATGACACCCATGCCGGCATGATCCTGCTCTACACGGCCGTCAACCTGTCGCTGGCGGTGTGGCTCCTCAAGGGGTTTATCGACGAGATTCCGATCGAGTACGAAGAGGCGGCGCTGATCGACGGCTACACGCGCTTCCAGGCGTTTTACAAGGTCGTCCTGCCGCAGGCCATGACCGGCATCGCATCGACAGCAATCTTCTGCCTGATCTTTGCCTGGAACGAATATGCCTTCGCCGTTCTCCTGACCTCGGGCACGGCCCAGACCGCACCACCTTTCATTCCAACCATCATCGGTGTCGGCGGTCAGGATTGGCCAGCAGTGGCCGCAGGCGCGACGCTGTTTCTCGTGCCCGTCATGATTTTCACGATTGTCCTTCGCAAGCACCTGCTGCGCGGCATTACATTTGGAGCTGTCCGCAAATGACGGAATTCATAAAGGGATTGCGCGGGTTCCGGCGCGGCGCCTGGGAGATGGTCGCATCAATCCTGATCGCGCTCGGTGTGTTCATGCTGATGCAACCATTCGCCCTGTCGCTGTACTCCGCATCCTTCATCGTCACCCTGGTGGGCACCGTGATGTTCATCATCGTCAGTCATTTTCCGGAGTAACCATGGCACAGATCAGAATTCAGAATGTGCGCAAGGAGTTCGGAGCATTCACTGCTGTCCAATCTTCCTCGTTCACCGTGGAGGACGGCGAGTTCTTCATGTTGCTTGGACCGTCGGGTTGCGGCAAGACGACGACGTTGCGCATGATGGCGGGCCTCGAACTGCCGACCAGCGGTGAAATCTATATCGATGGTGAAGAAGTCGGCATGAAGCCGGCAAGTCAACGCGATATCGCCTTCGTCTTCCAGATGTTCGCGCTCTATCCGCATATGAATGTGCGCAAGAACATTTCCTATCCGCTGCTGAGCCAGGGAATGTCTCGCGCCGAGGCGAAGACGCGGGTGGAGGAGGTGGCGCGTATCCTCAAGATCGAGAGTATTCTCGACCGGCCGGTCGGCGGGCTGTCGGGCGGTGACCGCCAGCGCGTTGCGCTTGGCCGTGCCATCGTGCGCCGGCCGAAGGCTTTTTTCATGGACGAACCCCTTGGTGCCCTCGATGCGGAATTTCGCGAACATATGGCCGAGGAGCTGCGCGCACTTCACGATCGCATCGGCGCGACAACGGTTTACGTCACCCATGATCAGCTTGAAGCGATGCAGATGGGCGACAAGATCGTCGTCATGAACCACGGCGTCGTTGAACAGTTCGGCAAGCCGCAGGACATCTATGATTGGCCAGCCACCAAATTCGTGGCCAAGTTCATCGGCTCCCCGGCGATGAACTTCTTCGATTTTGACGGCATGATCGGTATCGGAAGCAATGTCATCGAGCTTTCCGGACACCGGGTTACGGTTCCCTTGTCGCGTCAGGGGGCCAGCGGAAAGTTGACGCTGGGGGTCAGGCCGGAGCACATCCGCTTTTCCGATGCCTCGGCCTACCGCGGACGGGTGCTCGCCACGGAATATCTCGGCACGACCCAGATCGTCACGATGGCCACACCCAACGGGGAGATCAAGGCACGCACGCCTGCGAAGCAGTCCGTAACGTCGGGCGAGATCATCGGTCTTGAATTCGATCCGCAAACGCTGACCATCTTCGACGATATGAAAGGGCAGGCGCTGCTGTCTGAAGCCAATGAGAGGGTCTTGCGTCATGGTTGATGTGGTTCTTGAAAATGTGACGAAGACATTTGCCGGCCACGCGGCGCTCGACAATCTGTCCCTGACGATCCCCGGCGGTTCCTTCGTCGTTCTCCTGGGGCCGACCGGCGCTGGGAAAACCACGGCGCTGCGCATGGTATCGGGTCTGGACAAGCCGGACAGTGGCGACATCTATTTTGCCGGCCGCTCCGTCAGGGACCTTACGCCCGCCGAGCGCAATGTCGCGATGGTGTTTCAGCAATATTCTCTCTATCCGCATTTGACCGTGCGCCAGAACCTCGAATTCCCGTTGAAATCACCTCTGTTGAGGACTTCGAAGGCAGATATCGACCGCAAGGTGAAATCGATCGCGGAGATGCTGCAGATTTCTCACAAGCTCGACAACAAGGCGACCAATCTTTCGGGCGGCGAGATGCAGCGCGTCTCGATCGGCCGGGCGCTGGTGCGCAATCCGCAAATCTATCTCATGGACGAACCGCTCAGCTCTCTCGACGCCAAGCTGCGGGCCGATCTGCGCATCGAACTCAAGAGTATCCAAGCCAATTCGGGTGCCACCTTGCTTTACGTCACCCACGACCAGATCGAGGCGATGACGATGGCGACCCATATCGGCGTTCTTCACGAAGGCAGGCTGGTGCAGTTTGGCTCGCCGCGCGAAATCTATGAGCGGCCGGTGAGCCTCTACACCGCGACAAGGCTCGGTCAGCCGCGGATCAATGTGCTTGCCGCCGATACGTTCCCCGGCTCGCCGCCGGGAGCGGTGAGCATCGGCTTGCGCCCTGAGCATATCACCCAGGGCGACGGTCAGGAGGCACTGGTCAAACGGGTCGAGCATCTCGGCGACCAGACGCGCCTTCATTTGGTATTCAAGAAAAACGACATCGTCACCGTGACCGACGCCGATACCAGGCTGAAGAGCGGAGACATCGTCAAAATCCAGCCGGACAAGCCGCTCTATTTCGACGCGGACGGCATGCGCTTAGGGTAAGGGAGCAGATATGGCACAGTTCATCAACAAGCGGGAAGACGTGGTCACCGAGGCGATCGATGGTCTGCTGGCCGTCAGCGGCGGCTCTTTGGTGCGTCTTGACGGCTATCCGCATATTCGCGTGGTTCTGCGCGGCGATTGGGACAAGTCGCAGGTGGCGCTGGTATCCGGCGGAGGCTCTGGACACGAGCCGGCGCATGCCGGTTTCGTCGGCAAGGGAATGCTGACCGCGGCCGTGTGTGGCGACGTCTTCGCCTCGCCGAGTGTCGATGCGGTTCTCGCCGGCATTCTGGCTGTCACAGGTCCGGCTGGATGTCTGTTGATCGTCAAGAACTATACCGGTGACCGGCTGAACTTCGGATTGGCGGCTGAGCGCGCGCGCGCTTTTGGCCTGAATGTCAACATGGTCATCGTTGGCGATGACGTTGCTCTGCCCGACCTGCCGCAGGCGCGCGGCGTGGCGGGAACGCTCTTCGTCCACAAGATCGCGGGCGCGCTTGCGCAGGCAGGCGCGGATCTCGAAACGGTAACGGCCGCTGCCCGGCGCGTGATCACTGGAGCAAAAAGTATCGGCATGTCGCTGGACACGTGCACGGTTCCTGGCTCGCCGAAGGAAGATCGTATTCCTGCCGGTATGGCCGAGCTGGGGCTCGGTATCCATGGGGAAGCCGGTGTGGAACAGATCGCATTTGTCGATGCAAGAACGGCGATGGGAGCAGTCGTCAGCAAACTGGCCGCGGCCATCGAGGATAGGCCGCATGTTGCGCTGATCAATAATCTTGGTGGCACCTCCGCCCTCGAAATGTCGGTGCTGACCCACGAACTGATCGCTTCGTCGATCGGCAACCGGATTTCCCATGTCGTCGGACCGGCGCCGATGATGACATCCCTCGACATGCAGGGCTTTTCCATCTCGCTCTATCCAGCCGACGAGGCGGACATAGAGGCATTGGGCGCACCGGTTACGATGGCGGCCTGGCCTGGCTTGTCGGCCGTCAAACCCATCCGGATCGAAATGCTGCCGGACGGACTGACACCGATCACACCCCAACCGTCCAACCATCAGGAGACGCGCGACTTCCTGATCAATTGCTGCAAGGTATTGATCTCGGCCGAAGAGGATCTGAACGCGCTGGATGCCAAATCCGGTGACGGCGACACAGGATCCACGCTCGCAGGCGCTGCGCGCGCGCTCATCAATGCCATCGACCGCATGCCGCTCTCGGATCACACCCAGCTTTATCGCGCCATCGGCCAGGAATTGAGCCAGACGATGGGCGGATCGTCCGGTGTTCTGCTCGCCATCTTCTTTGCGGCCGCCGGTGATGCCGCCTCAAGCGGTCTGCCGATGGCCGATTCACTAAAGGCGGGACTTGCCCGTATGCAGGAAATCGGCGGTGCCCACCTCGGCGACCGGACGATGGTGGACGCACTTTCACCGGCGCTCGATGCGCTTGAGAAGGGTTTCAAACCGGCGGCCGCGGCCGCACGCGCTGGCGCGAACCTCACGGCCACCATGCTCAAGGCCAAGGCCGGACGAGCCGCCTATATCAATGCGAAACAACTCGAAGGTCATATCGATCCTGGTGCGGAGGCGGTGGCACGGCTGTTTGAACATCTGGCGGCTTAAGTCTACCGGTGTGGAAGCGTTGTCCGGAAACGCTTCCACACCCTCCGCAGATGCGTTGCATTTCTTTGCGACGGCTTCTTTCTACACAATCGTTTTGCTTGGGGCCGGACCGGATGCGCAGCCTAACCCGGATTGTTGGATAAGCAGCGGCAGCGCGCCCCCGGCTTAACTGGAATGTTTCTTGCGTATTTGCTAATATACAAACGCAACGCGAGGAATTGTGTCATGAGTCCGGACAAGTCGCGCCATTTTCCTCCACTTTGGCTGCTCATGGGTGTTGGAGAGCGATACAAAATGGTCGAATCCGTCGATGATGCGGCGGCGATGCTGATTCACCAATGGCCATCGACCGCTGGCGGTGCCTACACAAATGCACTTGAGGCCTGCCTGGATGCTCTCCAGGGAGCCGGGCCGGCGGATGTGGTCCCTGACGCTTTGATGCGGGCCGCGGATGAGGCGTTCATTTGCTACATCCACGTTATCGAGGGTGAAAAGCGATCTCAACGCCCCAGAGCGCGCATGCCGCGCGAACAGCATGCCTTTCCGATAAGATCTGCGATTTTCGGCTTCCAATGCTAGAGGGCTTCCGTGCGGTCGCACCCGCTTCGGAAAGTACAATGAAAACTGCTTGCTCTGGTCAAGCTCGCTTCAGCCGGAATCTGGATGCGCTTTACACGTCGGTGAGCTAGAAAGGCCCCTCGAACGCTCGGCGTTCAGACAGGAGCCCGACCATGCTCAAGATGAGCGTCTACTATCCGGCCGATGGTGGCTCGAAGTTCGATCACGACTACTACCGCACCCGCCATATGCCACTGCTCCAGGAACGGCTCGGCGATGCCTGCCTGCGCTACGAGATCGACAAGGGCCTTGCGGGTCGCGAACCAGGAAGCGCGCCGCAGTTTGTCGCGGCGTGCCACGTCTACTCGCCGAGTCTGGCGACATTTCAGGAGGCGTTGGGTCCCCACCGCGCGGAAATCTCCGCGGACGTCGCCCGCTATACGGACATCGCCCCCATCGTGCAGATCAGCGAAGTCGTTGAAGGGTAAGGCCTTCGGTGCGTCAGGCGTGGCGTTGAACTTTCCGGGACCGGCGTAGTGCTGGCGCATCTGATCCATGGTGATGTAGCCGGTGCCGACTCGGTCGACGATCGGGAACGTGCCGTTACCGTCAAAGCGAAAACTGCGTTACTCTCGTCAAACTCGCTTCGGCCAAAATCTGGATGCGCTTTATAGGTCGGTGACCCAGACAGCCCAGGCATCGCGTACGCCGAGGGCTCTGCAATATCCAGAGCCCTCGGCGTCGGCAGTTTCCTATTGCTTGCGTGGCCAGGTATCGGCGAGGCGGTAGCCGGCCGGCCATGGATCGGCTGGGTCGAGCATGACCTGATGCGTGCCGGTCACCCAGGCGCGGCCGGAGATTTCGGGCACGATCGCCTTCTGGCCGCCGACGGTCGTTTCGCCGACAATCTGGCAGTCGAAATGCGACCCGATGATCGATTCACCGCGGAACTTCTGTCCCGGCTTGATCTGGCCGCGGGCGTGCAACACAGCCAGGCGTGCCGAGCAACCGGTGCCCGTTGGCGAACGGTCGAGCTTGGCCGGTTGGATCACCACCGTATTGCGCCCATGCAGTATGCCGTCGCGCTCTTCGACCGGCAAGGTCAGCTGGCAGAAGGAAATATGGTTCCATTCCGGATTTTCGGGATGGTTGAAGCCGAGTTGTTCGTTGGCGGCGCGGGTGATCTTGATACCAGTCTCGGCCAGTTCGCGGGCCTCATCGGGCGTGACCGAAAAGCCGAGAGAACGCGCATCGGTAATGACAAAACTGTCGCCGCCATAGGCAGTATCGACAGTCAGCGTGCCAAGACCTTCCACTTCAAGCTTGGCATCGAGCCGGGAGGCGAAGGAAGGCACGTTGGTGACGGTGATGCGCTCGGCCTTGCCATTGCGGCAGGCGGCAACCACGTTGACCAGTCCGCCCGGCGCTTCCAGTACCATCCTGGTTTCCGGCTCCTGCATCGGCACGATGCCGGTATCGAGCAGGACGGTCGAGACGCAGATGGAGTTGGAGCCTGACATTGGTGGCGTGTCCTCCGGCTCCATGATGATGAAGCCCATCGTCGCCCGCGGGTCCTTCGGTGGTACCAAGAGATTGATATGCCGGAATACGCCGCCGCGCGGTTCGTTGAGCACGAAGTTGCGCAGCGTCTGGTCCTCGGCAATGAATTTCCGCTGTTCCCACAGGGTCTTGCCGGGTGGCGGTGCGACCCCGCCAACGATGACGTCGCCAACCTCGCCCTCGGCATGGCAGGAAACGATGTGGATTACCTTGCTGCTGCGCATAGTCTGCTCCCTGAGAAAATCGCGATCCGGCCGCCATCTGCCCAAGAAGATTGTAGCGGGTAGCAGAGCCTGTGTCCCACAGTTAGAAAAATTGGATCCAATATACAATATCAAAAATGGATCGGCTGAGAATATCCGCTCCGTTGCCTGAATACGGAATTGCACCTATGACCCAAGGATGGGAGCTGACACCGCTTGAAACAACGGGATTTAAATTCATGAAACTTGCCGCCGTCGATGTCAGGCAGGCCGCATCCGCAGCCGATATTGTCTATGACGCGCTGCGCAAGGCGATCATCGAGGGTGACCTCGCCGAAGGCGAGAATCTCAGGCAGGATCAGATTGCGCAGATGTTCAATACCAGCCGGATTCCCGTGCGCGAGGCTCTGTCGCGGCTGGAGCAGCATGGGTTGATCACCACAGAGCGTTACAAGGGTGCAGTGGTCGCCGGGCTTTCGATCGAAGAGATCGACGAAATCTTCGAATTCCGCGCTTTTGTGGAAGCCGAGGTCATGCGGCTTGCCGTGCCAAATCTCGGTGAGGATGCCTTGGCTGCTGCGCGCAGATACTGCGAGGAATTCAGCCGGGAGACCGATTCCGCCCGGTGGGGCGAAATCAACCGGAGTTTTCACTACAGTCTTTATGCGGCATCCGGACGGCCTTACTACCTGCAGATCGTTCGTACATCGCTCGACAGGATCGATCGTTATTTGCGGGCGCAGTTGACGCTGACGAATGGGGTGATGCGGGCTGACCGTGAGCATAAAGCTATTCTCGAGGCTTGCCTGAACGGTGATGCCAGCCTTGCGTCCCGGCTGACGCGGGATCACGTTCTGGATGCCGGACGGTCCCTTGTTGCCTTTCTGAAAGATCAGCGGGCCTGACGGCGGGCAATGCCTGAGACGGGAACCCGGGGCGGGATGGCGCTCGCACGGACTGGTTGAAGTCGCAAAAACGCATCATCACCAAGTTTGTTGCCACCTTTGCCGATCGCGCTTGCGGAAACGGTTGATCCTGCAGACAGGGAAAAGTATTCCTTTTGTCGACACAGGATTGATGACATGACAGATATCGACACCAGCCCCATTCCCGAACGCAAGCGCGGCTCCGGCGTCAAGATGGTCTACGACCTCTTGCGCGACGAGATTCTTGATCTCGTGCTGCCGCCCGGCAGCCCGATCGATGAGGTGCAGCTGGCCGAACGCTTCAAGATGTCGCGAACCCCGATCCGCGAGGCTTTGGTGCGGCTCGCCGGCGAAGGGTTGATCGATACGCTGCCCAACCGTTCGACGATGGTTGCCAATATCGACTTTCTCAACATGCACACCTTCTTCGATGCGCTTGTGCTGATGTACCGCGTCACCACGAAGCTGGCAGCGCAATATCACAGGCCGGAAGACCTGAAGGTAATCCGCGCGCATCAGGCCGAATTCGCCGCTGCAGTGCAGGCGCAGGACGCGCTGGCGATGATCGCCACCAACGCCGCGTTCCACTCTGCCATCGCCGAAGCGGGTCGCAACGCGTATTTCACGGGATTGTTCAACCGGCTTCTGGACGAGGGGCGGCGGATGCTGAGGCTGTACTATCAGTCTTACGACGACCGGTTGCCGCAGCGTTTCGTCGAAGAGCACGATGATATTATCGCCGTCATTGCCAATCGCGACATCGAGGAAGCAGACCGTCTGGCGAAATTGCACGCTGAGCAGATCGTTCATCAGATCCAGAAATTGTTTGCCCGGGAAGACAGGCTCGACGTGGCGCTCTGATCGATAAAATTCTTGTCGACAAATAATATACAACGTGCAATATGGCTCCAGAGGCACAGGATCGGGGCTGCAAAGGTGCGCGCCATTCTCTGCCCGTCCGGCAAGGTCAAAAGGAGTTTGTTATGACGGCCAAAATCTTTTCTGGCGTGATCCCCGCGCTGATGACCCCTTGCAAAGAAGACCGTACCCCGGACTTCGACGCCCTCGTGCGCAAGGGAAAAGAGTTGATTGCCCAGGGAATGTCGGCCGTTGTCTATTGCGGCTCGATGGGTGATTGGCCGCTTTTGACAGACGCGCAGCGGATGGAAGGCGTTGAGCGCCTGGTGAAGGCCGGCATTCCGGTTATCGTCGGTACGGGCGCCGTCAACAGTGCGCTGGCCGTCAAGCATGCCGCGCATGCCCAGGCTGTTGGTGCCCAGGGCCTGATGGTCATTCCGCGGGTCTTGTCGCGCGGCTCTTCCGTCGTAGCACAGAAGGCCCATTTCAAGGCCATCCTCGCTGCAGCTCCGGACCTTCCGGCCGTTATCTACAACAGCCCCTATTACGGTTTTGCCACCCGCGCTGACCTGTTCTTCGCTCTGCGCGCCGAGCATCCGAACCTCATCGGCTTCAAGGAATTCGGTGGCGCGGCCGACATGCGTTACGCGGCCGAATACATCACCAGCCAGGACGGTGTTTCGCTGATGATCGGCGTTGATACTGCCGTGTTCCACGGTTTCGTCAATTGCGGTGCGACTGGTGCTATCACCGGTATCGGCAACGTTCTTCCGAAGGAAGTCCTGCACCTTTGCAACCTGTCGCAAGCAGCTGCCGAAGGTGACGCCGATGCGCGTCTGCGCGCTCTAGAGCTGGAACAGGCGCTTGCCGTCCTGTCCTCGTTCGATGAAGGTGCAGACCTCGTTCTCTACTTCAAGCACATGATGGTGCTGAAGGGCGACAAGGAATACACGTTGCACTTCAACGCGACCGATGCGCTGACCGAAAGCCAGCGCGGCTATGTCGAGGCTCAGTTCAAGCTGTTCAACGGCTGGTATGCCGAGTGGAGCAAGCTTCCCGGCGCCGTCCAGAAGTACAAGGGCTGAGCTGACGCTCTCCTGAATTAACGAAGGCCCTCTGAGTGATCAGAGGGCCTTCGCATTTGTGGGGCCTGCGGTGATTGCGCAGGCCGGTGACGGGATGCTGTTAGACAGCGTCCAATCCAAGCGCGTGCAGCCGGTCCAACTGCTCCATCTCGGAAGCGGTCAGGATGATGCCGCCGGTCTGCGATTTCGCGCGCGCTGCGTAGCGGCGCTGCGAGGGCAGGCGTGCGCCTTGGCCGACCATTGCCTCGAACAGAACCTCGGCCCGGGCAAACGGATTGCCTGGACGATCCCCACCAAAACCTTCGGGAGAAAACGCGATGATCAGCTCGCCATGGGCGGGCGCAAGGGCAGTCGAGCCAAGCGCATCCAGCACTTCCGGGCTGGTCAGGTCGCCGATCATGATGCCGGCCAGAAGCTCGATCATTGTGGAGATCGCCGAGCCCTTGTGTTCGCCGAACGGCAACATGGCACCGGCGAGCGCTGCTTCCGGGTCCGTGGTCGGCTGACCATCGGCATCGATCGCCCAGCCCTCCGGCAGAGCTTTTCCGGCTCGCCTGTGCAGCTCGATTTCGCCGCGCGCCGCAACCGATGTCGCGAAGTCGAAGACATAAGGGGATTTGCCCGGGCGTGGCCAACCGAAAGCCAGCGGGTTTGTGCCGAGCAGTGGCTTCGTTCCACCGCTTGGTGCGACTGTCGCATAGCTGGGGCACATGACGATACCGGCCAGCCCGAGCTCTGTCAGCGCCTCGGCTTCCGGCCAAAGGGCGGAGAAGTGGGTGCAGTCATTGATGGCGAGGGCTGCAATGCCGCTGGAGCGGGCGCGTTCGGCAAGAACCGGGAGGCCCAGTTCGAACGCCGCATTGGCAAAGCCGCCCTTCGCATCAACCTTGACGACAGCAGACCGCTGCTGTGGTAGAAGTTCGGGCTTGGCGGTCGGGTTGACCTTGCCGGCCTTGACGGTGCGCAGTGCGCCTTCGATCCGGTAGATGCCGTGCGATTTGCAGGCGTCCCGTTCGGCGGCAACGATAACGCGGGTAATGGCTGCGGCTTGCAACGCGCTCAGCCCGGCCTTGATGAAGATGGCTTTTACGCGCTCCTCCAGATCGGCGATCGTCAGGGTGTGGGTATCGCTCATAGTGTGCCCCTCCTTTTTAGGCGCAGTAACATCTAAATGAGTTGATATCCTGCATACAAAAAGTATACAAGTTTGCCAAACATAATCCGGCCCAGCATAGCCTGCCGCTTGCGCGCCAGTTTCGAAAAAAGGATCTGTCCATGCCCTTCATCCCCAGCGGAAAACACCTTGTCGCAGGCGAATGGCTCGATGGAGCCGGTACTTTTGCATCCTCGCCCGCCAAAGGGCCGGTGCATCAGTTCGCCATCGGAACCGCACAACTGGTCGATCGTGCCTGCGAAGCCGCTGAAGCTGCGTTCTGGAGTTTCAGCGCTGCCGACCGCAGCACCCGCGCTGCCTTCCTGCGCGCCATCGCCGACGAGATCGATGCGCGCGCCGACGAGATCACGGAAATCGGCAGCCAGGAAACCGGCCTGCCCGAAGCCCGCCTGATCGGCGAGCGCGGCCGCACGACCGGCCAGTTGCGGTTGTTTGCCAGCCATATCGAAAGCGGCGATTATCTCGACCGCCGCTTCGACGCGGCCTTGCCGGACCGCCAGCCAGTTCCACGTCCAGAGATTCGCCTGATGCAGCGCCCTGTCGGTCCGGTTGCGGTGTTCGGCGCGTCAAATTTCCCGTTGGCCTTCTCGACGGCGGGTGGCGATACGGCGGCGGCACTCGCAGCCGGTTGCCCTGTCGTGGTGAAGGGACATTCCGCCCATCCGGGTACGGGTGAAATCGTCGCACAGGCGGTTGAAGCGGCCATTCGTAGTACTGGTGTTCACCCGGGCGTGTTCTCGCTCATTCAGGGTGGTAACCGCGATGTCGGGCACGCGCTGGTGCAGCACCCGCTGATCAAGGCGGTCGGTTTTACCGGTTCGCAGGCCGGTGGCCGCGCTCTGTTCAATCTCTGCGCCGCACGGCCTGAACCGATTCCGTTCTTCGGCGAGCTCGGCTCGGTCAATCCGATGTTCCTGCTGCCTGCCGCGGTCGCGGAACGGGCGGAGGCGCTTGGTCAGGGCTGGGCAGGTTCGCTGGCCATGGGGGCAGGGCAGTTCTGCACCAATCCCGGTGTTGCCGTTGTGATCGATGGTGCCGATGCTGACCGCTTTGCGGCGGCTGCCGTCGAGGCGCTGGGCAAGGTTGCGCCGCAGACCATGCTGACCGATGGAATTGCCAAGGCTTATCGTGACGGACAGGCAGGTTTTGCCGCCCGCAACACGGTCGAGCCGTTGCTGGTCACGGAATCAACCGGCCGTGCCGCGTCTCCCAACCTGTTCGAAACGACCGGCGACCGTTTTCTGGCCGATCATGCGCTGAGCGAAGAAGTCTTTGGCCCGCTTGGCCTACTGGTGCGGGTGAAATCGCAGGAGGAAATGGAAAGCGTCGCGCGGGCGATCGAGGGTCAGCTGACGGTGACGTTGCACATGGATGACGCCGACATTGACGCAGCGAAACGGCTGCTTCCGCTGCTGGAGCGGAAGGCTGGCCGCATCCTCGTCAACGGCTTCCCGACAGGTGTCGAGGTGGTCGATTCCATGGTCCATGGTGGTCCGTATCCGGCTTCTACCAACTTCGGGGCGACCAGCGTCGGCACCATGTCGATCCGCCGGTTCCTGCGGCCGGTGTCCTACCAGAACCTGCCGGAGGCGCTGTTGCCTAAGGATTTGCTTAAATAATAGTGCGGCTGCGCCCGCCTTGTGTTTCCGAATGTTGCGTGCAAGTCAGTGAAGACGAATATTTGCGTACTTTTTGTATACGTTTTGTATTTTATCATTGATTTGCACGCAATGAATCGAAATAGTGCGCCTGCCGCAGATCGGCGCATCAATCTAGGGAGAGAGATTAAGATGAAATTTTCGGTCCTCGCGTTCAGCCTCCTGGCTACAACCGTTCTGACCAGCCAGGCCCACGCCGATAAGCTGGACGATATTATTTCCTCGGGCACATTGCGTTGCGCCGTCGTGCTGGATTTCCCGCCGATGGGATCGCGTGACGAAAGCAACAATCCGATCGGCTTCGACGTCGATTATTGCAACGATCTGGCCAAGGCCCTCGGCGTCACCGCCGAAATCGTTGAAACACCGTTCCCCGAGCGTATTCCTGCCCTGATGTCCGGCCGCGTCGATGTCGGCGTTGCCTCGACCTCCGACACGCTTGAGCGTGCCAAGACCGTCGGCATGACCGTTCCTTACTTCGCCTTTGAAATGGCCGTAACTGCCAACGAGAAGTCTGGCGTCAAGTCGTTTGAAGACATGAAGGGCAAGGTCGTCGGCGCCACTGCCGGCACCTATGAAGCCATTGCTCTGGAAAAACAGGTCAAGGCCTGGGGCGCCGGTGAGTTCCGTCCGTACCAGACGCAGGCTGACGTGTTCCTGGCGCTGAGCCAGGGCCAGCTCGATGCGACCGTTTCCACCTCGACGGTAGCACAGGCCAACGTCAAGACCGGCAAGTTCCCCGGCATCGCTGTCGTCGGCAAGGCGCCGTTCGATATCGACTACGTTGCGCTGTTCACCAACCGCGAGGAATACGGGCTGATTAACTACCTCAACCTCTTCATCAACCAGCAGGTTCGTACCGGCCGTTATGCCGAGCTGTATGGCAAGTGGGTTGGCGGCGAGGTTCCGTCCCTTTCGGTCAATGGCGTTTATCGCTAATCAAATCGTTTCGCTGGCGGCGCGGGTAACACTCGCGCCGCTGTCCTTTTCCAGGAGATGAAACGGCAATGTTGAATTACACCTTTCATTGGAACCAGGCATTCAAAGCGCTGCCGCAGATGCTGGACGGCGCTCTCGTCACGCTGCAGATCGCGCTCCTGTCGATGGTTATCGGGCTGGCACTTGCCTTGACCCTGACCGCGTTTCGCCTTTCAGGCAATCGCATCCTCAGCGGATTTGCGACCACCTGGGTCGAGATCGCGCGCAACACGCCCGCACTGTTCCAGATTTACATGGCCCATTTCGGCCTCGGCAATTTCGGCATCCATCTCAGCCCCTACACGGCACTTCTGGTCGGCATCGCGTTTAACAACGCGGGTTATTTGGCGGAAAATTTTCGCGGTGCGCTGAAAGCCATCCCAGACACCCAGACCCGCGCAGGCCGTTCCCTTGGTATGACGCCGGTTCAGGCCTTCCGGCTGATCGTCCTGCCGCAGATGTTGCGTATCGCCTTCCTGCCGGTCACCAACCAGATGGTCTGGGCAATCCTGATGACATCGCTGGGTGTCACCGTCGGCATGAACACCGATCTCGCCGGTATCACGCAGGAACTCAACGCGCGGTCCTTCCGCACCTTCGAATTCTTCGCTCTTGCCGCGGTGATCTATTACATCATCGCCAAGCTTGTGACACTTGCCGCGCGCCTGCTTGCCGCGCGCATGTTCCGCTACTGAGAGAGGTGAGAGATGTTTGATACCACCCTCAGCTGGAATGACCTCGCCTTTCTGGCGCAAGGCGCGGCGATGACCCTTGCGGTCACCGCCGTGTCCGTGACCGCCGGTACCGTGCTCGGAATCATCTTCGGTGTTCTTCGTGTCCAGTTGGGTGCCGTCTGGGCCGCACCGCTGACATTCGTGCTGGATGTCTTCCGCTCGGTGCCGCTGTTGATCCAGCTCGTGCTTGGCAACGCGATCCAGGCCATTGCCAAGCTTGGCTGGGCGCCCTTCACCACATCCTGCGTGGTCCTGTCGCTCTATACGGCGGCCTATTGTTCGGAAATCATCCGCGGCGGCATTGAAGCCGTCCCGGCAACGACCCGCCGCGCGGCCCGTTCGCTCGGCATGACCTGGTGGCAGGACATGCGCTATATCGTGGCGCCTCTTGCCACCCGCGTTTCGCTTCCCGCGTGGATCGGCCTGACGCTCGGTGTCATGAAGGATTCTGCTCTGGTTCTCTGGCTTGGCCTTATCGAGCTTCTGCGCGCGTCGCAGATTCTGGTTACCCGCCTGCAGGAGCCGCTGTTCATCCTTCTGATCTGCGGCGTAATCTACTTCGTCATCAGCTTCCCCATCGCCCGGTTTGGCGGGTATCTCGAAAAACGGTGGTCCCCCAATGATTGAAATTAAAGACGTTCGCAAATCCTTCAGCACATTGGAGGTTTTGAAGGGGATTAACCTCACCGTGAACAAGGGCGAGGTTGTCACCATCATCGGCGGCTCCGGATCGGGCAAGTCGACGCTTCTGACCTGCATCAACGGCCTCGAGCCGATCAATGCCGGGCAGATCACCATCGATGGCACGGTTGTTCATGCTAAGGATACCGATCTCAACAAGCTGCGCCGCAAGGTCGGCATCGTCTTCCAGCAATGGAATGCTTTCCCGCACCTGACGGTGCTTGAAAACGTCATGCTGGCGCCGCGCAAGGTGCTCGGCCTTTCCAAGGAAAAGGCCGAAGAGATCGCGGTGAAGCAGCTGACCCATGTCGGCCTGCGCGAAAAGCTGACAGTCTATCCGAGCCGCATGTCGGGCGGCCAGCAGCAGCGCATGGCGATTGCCCGCGCACTGGCCATGTCGCCGGAATACATGCTGTTCGACGAAGTCACCTCGGCGCTCGACCCGATGCTGGTCGGCGAAGTCCTCGACACGCTGAAAATGCTTGCCGAAGAGGGCATGACGATGATCTGCGTCACCCATGAGATGGCCTTCGCCCGCGATGTTTCTGACCGGGTCGCCTTCTTTCATCAGGGGGTCATGGCGGAAATCGGCACGCCGGATCAGCTCTTCGGGGCGCCACAGCATCCCGATACTCAGGCGTTCCTGGCGAGCGTCCGCTAATGGCGCATCCAGACGTCATTGTTATCGGCGCCGGAGTGGTCGGGCTCTCGGCGGCGATTGCCGCCCAGGCACGCGGGATGACGGTTACGGTGCTGGACCGTGAAGGTCCGGCAGCCGGCGCCTCCGCCGGCAATGCCGGCGCCTTTGCCTTTACGGATATCCTGCCGCTTGCGTCGCCGGGAATCCTGAAAAAGGCACCGAAATGGCTGCTGGATCCACTTGGCCCGTTGTCCGTTCCACCGGCTTACGCGTTCAAGATTGCCCCATGGATGTTCCGCTTCTGGCGGGCGTGTTCGCCTGCGCAGGTGGAAAAGTCCACGACAGTGCAGACGGCATTGATGGACCTCTCGAGGGCCGAGCTTGAGCCTTTCCTGCAGCGCACCGGCACTTTGCCCATGCTGCGCAAGGACGGCAATCTGCAGGTCTACGAAAGTCAGGCGGAGCTGAATGCCTCGCTGCCCGGATGGAAAGTCCGTGAAGCACACGGTATCGAATTCTACCATGTCGACGCATCCCGCATGGCCGATATCCAGCCGGGGCTCGATGCGCGCTTTACCCACGGAACCTTCACACCTGGCTGGTTTTCGATTGCCGATCCCAAACTCTACACGCTTGCGCTGGCAGATTATTTCCGCGGCCAGGGTGGGGTGTTGGAGCGCGCCAATGTGACCGCGCTGCGGCCGGTCGAGGATGGTGTCGAGATCATCGCCGAAGGCGGTGAAATTCGCCGTGGATCGCAGGTCGTGCTGTCGGCAGGTGCCTTTTCCCACCGTATTGCCCGTAGCCTTGATGAGCGCATTCCGCTGGAAACCGAACGTGGCTACAACACCACGCTGCACGCCGATGCGTTCGATCTACGGACTCAGGTTACTTTTGGTGGTCACGGCTTTGTCGTCACGCGCCTGTCCACCGGCATCCGTGTCGGCGGCGCCGTCGAACTGGGTGGCTTGGAACTGCCGCCGAATTTCCGCCGTTCGGAAGCCATGCTGAAGAAGGCCAAGGATTTCCTGCCCGGCCTGAAGACTGAGGGCGGCAAACAGTGGTTCGGATTCCGTCCTTCGCTGCCCGACAGCCTGCCCGCCATCGGCCGCGCCCGGTCAACGCCCCGGGTCATCCACGCCTTCGGGCACGGTCATCTCGGCCTGACGCAATCGGCAGGCACCGCCCGTTTGGTCGCCGATCTTTTGACTGGTAAGACACCAGCCATCGACATTACATCCCTTTCGCCTCAACGCTTCTGATAAGGTCTTTCACCATGGCCACGTATACCTTTTCCTGCCTCGACGGTCATACTTGCGGAAACCCCGTCCGCCTCGTTTCCGGCGGTGGCCCGCGCCTTGAGGGCGCCAATATGCTGGAGAAGCGCGCCCACTTCCTGCGCGAATTCGACTGGATCCGCACGGGCCTGATGTTCGAACCGCGCGGCCATGACATGATGTCGGGATCGATCCTTTATCCGCCAACCCGTCCGGACTGCGACGTCGCGGTTCTGTTCATCGAGACATCCGGTTGCCTGCCGATGTGCGGCCACGGCACGATCGGCACTATCACCATGGCGATCGAGAACGGCCTGATCATGCCGCGCGAACCCGGCAAGCTGTCAATCGATGCGCCGGCCGGCAAGGTCGATATCACCTATCGCCAGGAAGGCCGCTTCGTCGAGGAAGTCCGCCTGACCAACGTTCCCGGCTTCCTCTATGCCGAAGGCCTGACGGCCGAGGTCGAAGGTCTGGGCGAAATCGTCGTCGACGTTGCCTATGGCGGCAACTTCTACGCCATCGTCGAGCCGCAGAAGAATTTCCGCGATATGGCCGATCATACGGCGGGCGAACTCATTGGCTGGAGCCCCAAGCTGCGCGCCGCGCTGAACGAAAAATACGAGTTCGTTCATCCCGAACATCCCGAAATCCGTGGCTTGAGCCACATCCAGTGGACCGGCAAGCCGACGGATGCAACCGCCCATGCCCGCAACGCCGTGTTCTACGGCGACAAGGCCATCGACCGGTCGCCTTGTGGCACCGGTACCTCGGCGCGCATGGCGCAGCTGGCCGCCAAGGGCAAGCTCGCTGTTGGCGACGAATTCATCCACGAGTCGATCATCGGTTCGCTGTTCAAGGGACGGGTCGAAGCGGCAACGAAGGTGGCCGATCGCGATGCGATCATCCCCTCGATCGCAGGCTGGGCCCGGATGACGGGTATCAACACGATCTTCATCGATGACCGCGATCCCTTTGCCCATGGTTTTGTCGTCAAGTGAGTGACCTGATGCACGCGAACAGCATCCTTGCCGGCACCGCTGATGGACCGGTTATCGCCTCATCGGAGCCCCTGAGCTTCTGGGGCGGTGTTTCCCCGGAAACCGGAAGCATTATCGACGTGCATCATCCCCTCCACGGGGTCTGTCTGACCGGCGGCATCCTGATGATGCCGTCGAGCCGTGGGTCCTGCACCGGATCGGGCGTGCTTCTCGATCTGATCCTCACCGGCCGGGCGCCAGCGGCTTTGGTATTCAGCGAAGCCGAGGACGTGCTGACACTGGGTGCGCTGATTGCCGCTGAAATGTTCGGCAAGCCGCTTCCTGTGTTGCGCCTCGCGCCTGAGAGTTTTGCGGCGCTGTCGCGGGCCAAAACCGCACGGATCACTGCCAACTCGATCGAGGCGGATGGCCTGTCGATTCCGGTTTTGCCGCCGCGCCTTGCGACGCTCGATCTCAGCGACAACGACCGTGCAATGTTTGAAGGTGTGCAGGGCCAGGCGATCCAGCAGGCCATGCGGATCATCTGCGCCATGGCTGCCCAGCAGGGCGCACGCTGTCTGACCGACGTGACACAAGGGCATATCGACGGCTGCATCTATGCCAGCCCGGCCAATCTCACTTTTGCCGAACGCATGGCGGATATGGGAGCCAGGGTTTGCGTGCCGACCACCATGAATGCCATCTCGGTCGATCATGCCAACTGGCAGGCGCAAGGTGTGTCCAGTTCCTTTGGCAATCCGGCAGCCCGCCTTGCCGATGCCTATGTCCGCATGGGTTGCCGTCCGACATTTACCTGTTCCCCCTATCTTCTGGACAGCGCGCCGCAGGCGGGTGAGGCGATTGCCTGGGCGGAATCCAACGCGGTGATCTTTGCTAACTCCGCGCTCGGAGCCCGCACGCCAAAACATCCGGATTTCCTCGACCTTTGCATCGCGCTCACCGGCCGTGCGCCACTTTCCGGCGTCTATCTGACGGAAAACCGCAAGGCCCGGACAGTCATTGACGTCGAGCTGCCCGAGAATGTCGATGACGCCTTCTGGCCGCTGATCGGTTATCTCGCCGGCCATGCAGCGCCCGATCGCATCCCGTTGCTGCGCGGTCTCGCCTCGGCACAACCCTCGACAGACGATCTCAAGGCGCTGTGCGCTGCCTTCGGCACGACGTCGGCCGCGCCGATGTTGCATGTCGAGGGCGTAACGCCCGAAGCCGAAGGTGCGGCAGCGCCGGGGGCAAGCCGCAAAACCATCACCCGCGCCGAGATGGCGCAGGCCTGAACACGGCTGAACGCAGGCCCGGAGCAGGTCGAGCTCGTTGCTATCGGTAGCCCGCATGCCTCGCTGAACGAATGCCGGGCGCTGGCTGCAGGGCTCGCCGGGCGCAAGCGCCACCCGGATGTCACCGTCATCGTCACCGCAGGCCGCCAGGTGATCACCGATGCGCGTGAGGACGGCACATTATCACGCCTCGAACAAAGTGGCGTGCGCATCGTGCCGGATCTCTGCTGGTGCTCGATCAGTGAACCTGTTTTCCCGGTGCACACTCGCACGCTCATTACCAACTCCGGCAAATATGCCCATTACGGCCCTGGCCTCAGCAACCGCACCGTCCGCTTCGGCAGTCTGGTCGATTGCGTCGAGGCCGCTGTGAACGGCCGCGTCGCGTCACGGCTTCCCGGTTGGCTTTGATAGCCAATGGACCTTTGGCATGATGGTCGAACGGGAACGGATGCGCCGATTGCCTCGATACCATTGAACCGATAGAAATTCATGAATTTGACGTTGCCAGTCAGCGTTGGATGCGCGGTCGTGAGCCATGTCAGGCCTGCTGGACGGAATCGTTTCCCGTGAGCGGTGGAAGTCGCAGAGCTCGCGTTGGATTGAGCAGTTGCCGGCGTTTCGAGGCCATTATGTCTGCTACCCGGGCAGGCGGCAGAATTCCCCTGCTTTCAAGATGATCATTGATGCATTCCGTTTTTAAGGCAAGATTTTGTAGCCAGCCGGCGGCTTGGCTCGATCCTGTCGGCTGTGCTTTTTTGTGCTGTTTGGCCAAAGGTGCCTCGTCTGCAATCGGCTCGAAACGGTCCGCGATAGAAGCCAGATCGTCCTGCAGTGAGGTGGTAAACAAGTCGGTTCAGGCGGGCCAAGACAAGTTCGCGCAAGTTTCGTTTTCTAGTGTGCCAATCGGGACTGGTAGATTTGCGCGTGATTTGACGAAGCCGCATGTGTCGAATCCATCAGCAACCCGAATGTTTGGATCTGCGCATGTTTACTCCCCAGGCGATGTTGTCTGAACGGAACATGCGCCACTGGGTGCGGAAACAGAATGAATCTGTTGGATCAACTTTCGACGGTCACGAAGAACCTGGCCAGTCTCGGGCAAGGCAAGCTCATCGCGCTGATTTCAGCCGGTGTTGTCGCGGTGGCGATCGTTCTTGCCGCGGGCCTTTACGTCAACAAGCCTTCCTATGAAACGCTGTATGTCGGGCTGGAAAGCAACGATCTCAATCAGGTCAGTGTTGCCCTCGCCGAAGCCAATATCAATTTCGAGGTTGGCTCTGATGGCGCGAGCATTCAGGTTCCGGTCGGCATGACGGGCAAGGCCCGCCTGTACCTGGCCGAACGTGGCCTGCCCAACAGCGCCAATGCCGGTTACGAGCTCTTCGACAACGTCGGTTCCCTCGGTCTCACCTCCTTCATGCAGGAAGTCACCCGCGTCCGCGCCCTTGAAGGTGAAATCGCCCGCACCATCCAGCAGATCTCCGGAATTTCCGCCGCCCGCGTCCACATCGTCATGGCCGACCGCGGCAGCTTCAGAAAAGCCGAACAGAACCCAACGGCTTCGGTGATGATCCGTGCCAGTGCCAACATTGGCCGCAATGCCGCCGCCTCGATCCGCCATCTGGTGGCTTCATCCGTTCCGGGCCTCGGTATTGACGACGTGACGATCCTCGATTCGACCGGCCAGCTCCTGGCATCGGGTGACGATCCTGCCAACAGCGCCATGAATCAGTCGCTTGGCATCATCCAGAATGTCCAGAAGGAAATAGAAAACAATATCGACAAAGCTTTGACGCCTTTCCTCGGCATGGACAATTTCCGCGCCAGCGTCACCGCCAAGCTGAATACCGATACGCAGCAGATCCAGGAAACGGTCTTCGATCCGGAATCGCGCGTCGAGCGCTCGACACGGGTAACCAAGGAACAGCAGAAGTCCAGTCAGCAGCAGGCAGACAATGCGGCGACGGTTCAGCAGAACGTACCGCAAGCCGCTCCGACCGGTGGCGCTACCGGACCTCAGTCGAACGACCAGACCGAGAAGAAGGAAGAGCAGACCAATTACGAGATCAACTCGAAGACCGTCGCCACCGTCAAGAGCAGCTATACACTCGAAAAGCTCTCGGTCGCCGTCGTGGTCAATCGCGGCCGGGTTGCCGCCATGGTCGGCGAGGGTGCCGACCAGGCAAAGATCGACGCCTATATCCAGGACATGCAGAAAATCGTTGCCTCGGCGGTTGGCCTCGACCCGGCGCGCGGTGACATGATCACGCTAACGGCCATGGATTTCGTCAACACGCAGTTGCTCGATGAAGCGGCTGCAGGCCCCGGCATCATGGAGACGTTGACCCGCAATCTCGGCGGCATCATCAACGCGCTTGCCTTCATCCTGGTGGCCTTCCTGGTGGTCTGGATGGGAATGCGCCCGCTGGCTCGCTCGATGGGCCTGACAGGTCCGGGTGTTGCACTCAACGATAACGAACCCGTTGGCCTGGAGTTGCCGGACTTCTCGCCCGCTGCGAACGGCGGCGCCGGAGGAGCGCTAATGGAAGGCTTCGGTTCGGACTTCGGCTTTGACAGCACCGATGACCTGCTCAGCCTCGGCGACGACAGCGAAGGTGGCTTCAACCGGCGCGTAAAGGAAGGCCCGGAACGGCGGCTCGCTCGCATGGTCGAAATCAGTGAAGAGCGCGCCGCCAAGATCCTGCGCAAGTGGGTCGCCGAAAAAGCAGCCTGAGACAGACGCCTTTTTCGTCTCGTATCAAGTACAACGAAAACCCGCCCTTGCCGGCGGGTTTTTCCGTAGAAAAATGCACGGTTCAACTTGAGACGTCAGATGAATGGGAGAGATTTGCCGGGATATGAGCCCGAAGTCGCTCAGGCTATCCGGATTCCTGTCTGCGGCCAGCAACAGGATTTTGCTCTGAAAAAACTAGATGCGGCCCTGTTTTCTGTATTGCCTTCTCACTAAGTGCGGGTTGCAAGAATCGAGTGTTGCTCGAACGATGTAACATGGCGCTCCCGGATTCGTTATATTTAACAAATCGTTAATTTTTCCCTGGGGAAAATCGGGTTTGTCTGCCGTTGTGCGTGGAGCAAGCCAGGTATTGATTCCCAGATTCAGTAATGTTCCGGTTTTAATGAAATATTATTCGGGGGTTATGGCCAGAATTTCTTTAGTTTACGTTTTGTTCTGTAATTTAAACACTCTATTTCGATGATGCAATTTCGCAACAACGCCAGAAACAAATAAAAAAATGAAAACTTGACAAAAGATGAAGATTCAATCGGCGGTGATTTGTTTTGCGATTTTTACACCTGCTCGGAGGTGTTGCGCCGTTTCTCAGGCGAGATTGGATGAGTTTCTGATTGAAGGTTTTTTGAAAATCATAATAATTACATAGATTAAAGAGAATTTTCCTCCGGTTGTTCGCTGAGAGCATTCCTTTTGTCGTTGCCGGAGCGCGAATCGATTCACGGTTCCTCGGAAATGTAAATCCCGATAAGGAGGCAGTAGTTTTTCGCAAGGGGCGATGTACATTTTATGTAGTGATTCGCGTACTGATTCGCTTGTGTCGAAGAATGCGGACGCTTCGATGCTATTGCCGGCGGCGGCGAAGGCGATTTTGAGCACGGACGAATCCATCACGGGGGTTAATGTCATGGATGCTCTACAGACAGAGGTTGCGGCTTGGCCATTGCCAGGGTCGGCGACGCGCGGTGTTGGGCGGGTTCTTTCCAAAGAACAGCTCATTCGCAGGCTTGGCGAATTCGCCGAGCGCGGCAATCTGAGCAAAGGGCTGGCGGCGCTGACGGATTATGTGGGAGCAACCCACTATCTCCTCGCGCGCTATGATTTGTCCCAGGATGACGGTCTGGATTTTGTCGTATGCTCAGACTGGCCGTTCGACGTCGTCAAGCGCCTCGGAAAGGTGATGTCGCAACTCCACTCCAAGACCAATGAGATGGAGAAATGCCTTTCGGTCATGCAGCCGGTGTTCATGGGCCTGCCGGATGACATCGACATCAGCCGTGGGATCAGCCGCGAATATTGCGCCATAACCTTTAATGTCGGCCGCGCGCGGTTATCGCTGATGCTGCTCTTTCCGCAGGACGTCATCCTTTCGCAGGAAAACCTGAGAGATGTCGGTCTGCTGACCGGTTACTTCGCCAGCTTCACGACCGAGCGCGGCGTGCGTTCCGATCGTGATTTCGAGCTGACGGAACGCGAACTCGAATGCCTGTTCTGGATCGCCGAGGGCAAGACCAGCGACGAGATTGCGGTGATCCTCGGTATCTCGCGCAACACGATCAACAACTACATCACCAGCGTTATGCGCAAGACGGCGACGAAGACCCGCTCCGAGGCCATCGCCTATGCCGTTCGCAACAATCTCGTCTAGGAGGCGGCCGTGACCTATTTCCTCCCCCATGCGAGAACGGGCGACGATGCCAAGGCTGGCCGGTTGCAGGCGAGGGCATCCAAGGCGGCGACGCTTGTTGCGCGGTTGCAAGCGATGCAGAAGCAGATCAATGCCAAGAATTTCGCAGTTCTGCGGCTGAATGGAAACGGCCTTCCGGCAACGCGCAAGCTGAGCTGCGTCCTCGACAATTGGGGCGTCGATAGCGAAGCGATGGCGCACGAACTGGTGGCTGCCTATGGTGGCGAGATGCTGGCGCATCTCGATGCGTCGCTTCTGCCGATCCTGTGGAACGGCATGGGCGAGCACCAGACGGCGGAGACGCCGGATTTCGCCCGCTTTACCCAGCGCCTTTCCGCTCGCGTCTTGCCCTATTCCGGGATTGCCTTGCCGGTCAGGCTTGGTGCGCAGGGCAATGGCTATGTGCTCTTCATGGGCAGCTATATCGACGTGTCGAGCGAGGCAATCATCGATCTGCACGGACGCAGCTGCCAGATTATGACCGATCTTCTCGCCGCCGACGAACGGCGCATGCTTCCGTCGGAATCGCTCAGCGACCGCGAAATCGGCTGCCTGCAGATGGCCGGAGACGGTTATATCAGCGAAGAAATCGCCGAGAAGATGGGATTGTCGGTTCACACGGTCAACGCATATCTCGGCGCCGCAACCACCAAGCTGGATTCGGTCAACAGAATCCAGGCGATCGCGAAGGCCATTCGTCTCGGTTATATCAGCTAAAGGGATTTTTCGGCCGTCATGGCCGGGTATCCGAAGATCAGCTCGCAAGAGCGGTCGGATAGGATTTGACGAATTTCGCCGCGTTCAGGCTCTGGGCCAGGAACGCCGTATTCTCGTCCGGATCGGTGGACGGGCTTTGAAAAGCGATATGGTTGATTTCGAGACCGGCTGTGTCCTTGCCCAGGGCAAGTTGTGCATAGACGGTGACGCCATCCGGCTTCAGTTCGAGATCAAGGGTGATCTCTGGCTCCGTGCCCCAGTCCAGGGAATAGTTGCCGCCGATACCGAAGTTGACGGTACCGGGCAGAAAATAGAGTTCTGCGGCCGATGACACCAGGTCCGCCAGGCTCCCATGCGATTCAAAACGCAGCATCGCGATAAAGTCGGCGGCATCGATCAGCCGCAGCTCCGTCGCGACAGGACGAATGGCGTCGGCTACTATTTTCTCGCGTTGTTCCGAATATTCGCATTTTTTCATTGGGATCACGTCATCCGTTTCGGCTGCGTTGCATAGATCCGGTGAATGAGTTCAGCGACTGCCTTGTAAAACACCGGTGGAATCACACTATCCACCGAGACTTGCGCAAACATTGAGCGTGCGAGAGGCGGGTCCTCGAAAACAGGGATGCCGTTTTGCTCGGCGATTTCGCGAATCTTCAGCGCGACGAGGTCCTGCCCCTTGGCAACGACGATCGGCGCATCGCCTTCCTCGCGGACATAACGCAGCGCAACGGCATAGTGCGTCGGGTTTGCGATGACGAGCGTGGCCCGCGGAACCGAGGTAATCATGCGCCTGCGGGCCCTGTCGCGGGCAATCGAGCGAAGCCGCGCACGGATGATCGGGTCACCCTGGGATTGCTTCAGCTCTTCCTTGACCTCCTGCTTAGTCATCATCAGTTCGGTGTACCAATGGTGCCGTGTCCAGAAGAAATCGGCGATGGCGATGACAGCGGTCGAGATCAGGATGACGATCATGATTTTGTTGAAGTCCTTCGACATCGTCGAAAAGATCGTCAACGGGTCCGAGAACATCGAATCGAGCGTGGCGTAGTAGTCGTTCCAGAGTGTCAGGACGATGATCAGCGAGACGACGGCCACCTTGGCAAAGGCCTTGGCGAATTCGACGATGCCCTGAATCCCGTAGATCCGCTTGAATCCGCCAATCGGAGAAATCCGGTTCATCTTGGGTGCGACGCGATCAAGAACCGGGCTCGGCAGGTTTTGCAAAATGGAAGAACCGATCCCGAACACGATCAGAAGCACGAAAAAGGGGATCAGCAAGGTGCCTGCCTTCGCGAAGAGGTGCATGATCAATGCAACCACATCGTTCGATGTGTTGAGACGCCAGGCTTCCGGTTGCTCGAAAATATCCTTCAGCGATTCCGCGACCGTGGCGAAGCCCTGCGGCAGGAAGAAAACGACAAAGATGTAGATGGCGACGACGGAGGCGAACATGGTGACCTCGCGCGAGAACGGGGTGTTCCCTTTCTCCATCGCGTCGGTGATTTTTTTCTCGGTCGGCGATTCTGTTTTACTGTCTTTGTCCTGATCGTCCGACATCGGATGAAGACCTCTTGCATGGGGATGCAGCAGTGTTTGCTGTCAAAGCTGTTGTGAGCCGGGGCAGGAGGGCATGCAAGGAAGATATGCGCGGGAAACCAATGCTTCACAGAAAGTAGACGGACACGGGCAGGCGCCCAGCAAAAAGCCCTCCAACCGCGCTTGGTTGAAGGGCTCCAGATATCCGTCCGGCGGTGAAGCGGCCGGTCAGGCGGCCACGGCTTCCTTTTCCTTCAGTTCGATCTGGCCGCTGGCTGCCAGGCGAATGGCTTCCTGGGTGATCGAGCGGCGGGCAATGGCGATATCGCGCGGGTTGATGCCGACGTCGCCGGCCGCTAGATCCGATTCGATCATGCGGCGCTGACGCGCACCAATCGAGGCGAGGACCGATTCGCGCAGTTCCATGCCGGAGCCGCGCAGGGCCATGGTGATGATGTCGCCCGATACGTCGTTGAACAGCTGGACGCGGCTGCGCTGCGGCATATAGAGAACGTCGTCGAACAGGAAGATCTTCGGACGAACCTTCTTGACCGATTCGGTGCTGATCGATTCCAGCGAGGCAAGCAGCGTATCGACCTGGGTCTTTTCCAGCTCGTTCATGACCTCGGCAATCTTGATCGACCCGATCGAGTTCTTTTCGGCGTCCATCTCGCGCATCATCTCGACCACGCGAGCCTCGATGATCTGGGCAGCCTTGGGGCTGACGCTCTTCATGTTGACGGCACGGTTGATGATGTCGGCACGGCCGCTCTCCGGCAGCTGCAGCAGGACCTTTGCGCCGAAGGTCGATGGCATCATCGACAGGACATAGGCGATGGTCTGCGCATGTTCCTTGCCCAGGCTCTGGGCGACGAAGGCCGGGTCGGAATCCTGCAGGCGGTCCCAGATATTGGCTTCATAGGCGGCAAATGCCGTGCGGCGGCCAAGCAGGCCGTCAACTTCGTCCGGTGACAGGCCTTCTTCGAGAATGCCTTCGATGGCCTTGGCATTGTCCATCAGGCCGGCACCTTCGGTGAACAGGTCCTCGAACTCGTTCACCAGGATCTCCAGTTCATGGGGCGGGATCGAGCGGAGCGACTGCGCGGAAGCGATGATGCCCTGCAATTCGCTCTGCGTGAAGAATTTCAACAACTTACCGGCAATGGGCTTGCCCATTGCAAGCAGAACCGCAGCGGCCTTGTCCATTTGGGTGAGTGGCCTTGTGGGCGCTGAAGCCTCGAAATTGTCGAAATCCATCATGGATTGATCCTCATGACCCTAACCGGGTTCAAACTTTACTGGTACCCTTGATTTCGATGAGCTTTACACCGAAACGCGTTTCGTCTTCATCGAGAACCGTGATTTCGCCGCGGCCGATGACCCGGCCATTGACAACGATTTCCACCGGTTCCCCGATCCTGCGGTCGAGTGCGATCGTCGCACCTTCCGTCAGGTTCATCAGGCCGGAGACCTGCATGCGGCTGGTGCCGAGAACAATCTGGACATCGATCGGGATATCCATGATCAGGTCGAGATTGGCCGTCATGCCGCTGCCGGGTTCGCCAGCGGGCTGGTCTTCGAACGTGCCGCCGCCGAATGTGGTTTCGCCGAACGAGCCGGCGTCGAAGCTTGGAGCGGCCGAAGTCTGGGTCAGGTCGGCGAAGCTGTTGCTGGCGCCGAAATCGCCGCCGAAGCTGCTGAGATCAGTTTCGGCCGAAAATGTGCTGCCGAAATCCGATGTCTCGCCAACCGTCGAGGTGGTTGCGAAATCCATGCCGAAATCCGAGGCCGGCGTGGTGCCGGTGGCATCGCTTTGCAGGACGCCACGCAGATCGTCGATGGCCTGATCGAGCTCGGCATCGCCGCCGCTCAGGATCGCCTGGTCTTCTATTGGTGCTTTCTTCGGTGCCATGTGCAAACTATTCCAGTTGAAACTTGCCCCAACCATGTTGCCGGGTAAGGCAGGGGGTTTTTAACTCATCAGGTGGTGGAGAATGTCGCTCTCCGAACCGTGGGTATCCTTGATCCGCACCGTGTATTTTGTGCCAGCGCGCCCGAATTCGCAGATATAGAGATCGCGGCCGTTGGCGTTGATCTCGACGCGCACATCCTTGGCATCTTGGAACGGAATGACGTCGCCGGGCTGAAGGCGGCTGATTGTATCCAGCGTCAGGCTCTGCAGCTTGATGCGCGCTTCCAGGCTTACCGTCGAACGGCGAACCTGCTGTTCAAGCTGTTCGCCCCAGGCGCCCTTGGCCTTGCGACCCTGACCAACACCTTTTGGGAAGACAACGGCCGTTTTCAACAGGGTCTGCTGCGGCACGATGATCGAGAAGGTCGAAAGAACGGGCCCAAGGCCCATCGTCACGTTGATGCAGGCGGCGTAGACATCGGCGACGTCTGGATCCGGAGCCGGCCGCTGGCTGGCATTGTAAGGGCGTCCGACGACGGGTTCGAAGCTGCCGGCAACCGCGACTGCCGATTTCAGCACATCGGCGACCTTTTCGAAGATCATCGTCGCAACATCGAGCTCGATGTTCGATAGCGACCTGGGCTTCGGTTCCTCGATGGCATTTGCCGGCGCGCCGAGCAGGATTTCCATCAGTGTAATGATGACCGGGCTATCGCAGCTGATGACGAAATCGGGGCACCAGTTACGCAACGAGGTGTCGCACAATGCAACGCCATTGCCGAGATTGGCGATCAGCTCGCTCTTCAGGCCCATATCGAAGCCAGCATAGCCGATCTCGATGTCGAGACCGGTCTCGTTGTGGAAAATATCGGGCAGGAACTCGGCAAAGACGTGGCCGAGATCGCTGCACAGTTTACTGATCGTCTTGGTATCGCCGAGCGCACCGGTCATCCGGGCGAGCAGTTTGCGGTCGAAGGTATAGACGTTGTTCTGGGTCGCTGAGGTCATCGGATCAGGCCGCCTTGCTTTCGCCGCCGCCACCAGGGTTCATCATTTCCTGCTCGACGGCATCGATCGACGGACGCTCGTAAGCCGAAATGGTCTTGCGGCCGTATTCGAGCGCAACCTGCGGAACCGAGCCGTTCATGTAGGCAAGCAGCGTCTGTTTGACGATGATGTAGAGGCGGTTCTGCTTGTCGCGAACAGCCTTGATGTTGGCGATGACCGGGCTGGCGACGCAGTAGGACAGGAAGATGCCAAGCATGGTGCCGACGAGTGCGGCGGCGATCTTGCCGCCCAGCACTTCCGGGGATTCGGAGATGGCGCCCATGGCCTTGATAACGCCGAGAACGGCGGCGACGATGCCGATGGCCGGGAAGGCGTCGCTCATGGTGGTCAGCGCGTGATAGGGTTTCATCTTGTCATGGGTGATGGTGTTGATTTCCTCGTCCATCAACGCCTCGATCTCGTGGCTGCGGGCATTGCCGATGATGATGAGACGGACATAATCGCAGATGAAGGCTGTCAGTTCCTTGTTCTTCAGGACAGTTGGAGCCGACTGGAAGATCGAGGATTCGTCCGGATTGTCGATGTGGCTTTCGATCTCGTTGCGCGACTTGGTGCGCAGGTCGCGCATCAGGCTGTAGAGCACGCCCAGCGTATCCAGATAATTGCGCTCCTTCGGCACCTTGTGGGCAAAAGCCTCGCCCAGCGCCTTGCCGGTATCCTTGAGCGTTTTCATGGAGTTGGCCATGATGTAGCCGCCAATGCCGGCACCGCCGATGATGACAAGCTCGAAGGGCTGATTCAGGACCTCCATATGGCCGCCCATGGCAATGAAGCCGCCGAGGATACAGCCCAATGTCAAGAGGAGCCCGATGATGATGTTCATTTCGATACCTGCCGCAATGGTGGATTTTCGACGGTATCGTTAGGCCGTCAGCCTTGCGTGAGGCTGGCTGTTGGCCACTTTTGCGCGGCCTTGCAGGGAATCAGGTTCGCGCAAGCAACAACCGTCAGGTTTCCGTTCAACCGGCGCGCAATGCGTCTTTAAAATGGATGAACGGGGAAACGTCGTGACGACGACTTACACCAGCTACCAGATGATCGCAGGCAATCTCAGCAAGTCGCTGGAGCGGGTGTCCGAGCAGCCGGATGTGGCGCGCGAGACCGAATATTACCTCGCCAATATCGGCAACGTCAAAACCGTCGACGACTTCTTCGCCGATACGCGGCTCTATAATTACGCGATCAAGGCGCACGGCCTTGAGGACATGGGGTACGCCAAGGCGTTCATGCGCAAGGTTCTGACGGAAGGCGTCGATAAGGATGATGCGTTTGCCAAGCAGCTCACCGACAGCCGCTATTCGAGCCTGGTGGAATCGCTGAACTTTGCCCGCAACGGCACGGCGGCAACCTCTTTCGAGAAGGCCCAAAAGGGCGTGGCGGACAAATACATGCGCCAGACCCTGGAACAGACCGCAGGCGAAGACAATGCCGGCGTCCGGCTGGCGCTCTATTTCGAGCGCACTGCGCCGACCATTACCAGCGCCTTCGGATTGCTGGCCGACGACGCGCTGGCGCAGGTCACGCGCACCCTGCTGCAGATGCCGGACGAGTTTGCCGCTGCCGATATCGACAAGCAGGCAGCCGCCATCGACAAGGCAATCGATATCAAGGATTTCAAGGACCCGGCCAAACTGTCGAAACTGCTCGAACGGTTTACCGCTCTTTGGGAACTCAACAATTCTTCGGACCCTTATGACCCGCTGGCCGTGTTTGGCTCATCCAGCGGTTATGGCATTTCCTCCGATCTCCTCCTTTCCATCAATACACTGAAACTCGGGGGACGCTGAAATGCAGACCGGTCTCTATGTTGCCGTCTCTTCGCAGATGGCGCTTGAAAAACGCATGAACACGCTGGCCGACAATGTCGCCAATTCCAGTACCGTCGGCTTCCGCTCGACGGAAGTGAAATTCAATCAGGTGCTCGGTGACACGCGCCCGACGAAGGTGTCGTTCGTGTCCGAGGGCAAGGAATTTCTCAATACCAACAATGGTGGTCTGAGTCAGACGGGCAATCAGCTGGATTTCGCCGTCAAGGGGGACGCCTGGTTCCAGATTGAAACGCCCGGCGGCTTGGCGCTGACACGCGATGGCCGCTTCACAATGACGGAAACGGGCGACCTGGTCACGCTGCGCGGATACCCGGTTCTTGATGCAGGCGGCGCGCCGATCCAGCTCAACTCGCAAGCCAGTGAAATCAAGGTTGGTGCCGATGGCGCCATTCAGCAGGATGGAACCCAGGTTGCAGTGCTCGGGCTCTACGAAGCCAATTTCGCCAATGGCTTTGCCCGCCATGACAACAGCGCCGTAATTCCAAACTCCGCACCGGAGCCGGTTGTCGATCGGTTCGATGTCGGCGTGATGCAGGGCTATGTCGAGGAATCCAACGTCAACCCGGTTCAGGAAATGTCGCAGCTGATCATGGTATCGCGCGCCTTCGAAAATATCTCGGCGTTGATGCGCGACAGCGAAACGTCGCTGAGCGAAGCGATCAAGACACTCGGCGGCAGCAAGTAGCATTTCAGATTTTCGACAGGACCAACGCCACGCCCCGGTGCTTTTCCGGCATTGCGGCAGACGGCAGGAACCGGCATGCAGAACGACAAGATCCAGATCAGCAATTCGTCGACATCGCTTGCAGCGCTTGGCGGCCTCGTCGGGCGCTATTCCAATCCGGAATTCTCGATCGCACCCGGCGGCCACGTCCAGTCGATTTCGGCGGGATATTATACCGTCACCGGGCTGTCCCGGCATGTCCGCCTTGGCGATTTTGTAGCCCACAAGAGTTCAACCGGCGTCCATCTTGGCGAAGTCGTCAAGGTCGAGCAGGAAACAGTGGTTGTCTGCCCGATCGAACCGGGCGATCCGATCGGCATTCATGACACGGTGATCCGCAAGGGTGCCTTCCGCATTGCGCCGACGGAAAGTTGGTGCGGACGCACGATCAATTCGCTCGGTGAACCCATTGATGGACGCGGCCCCCTGCTGCAGGGCGATGTCCGTCGGCCGATCTCCAATACTGCGCCGCCGTCGATGACCCGCAAGCGGGTCGAGCACGGATTTCGTACCGGTGTGCGGGCGATCGACATCTTTTCTCCGCTCTGCCTTGGCCAGCGTCTGGGCGTCTTCGCCGGTTCCGGTGTCGGCAAGTCGACCTTGCTGTCGATGCTGGCGCGTGCCGATGCGTTCGACAAGGTTGTCATTGCGCTGGTCGGCGAACGTGGCCGTGAAGTCCGCGAATTCATCGAGGATACGCTCGGCGAAAACCTGTCCAAGTCGGTCGCCGTAGTCGCGACCAGCGATGAAAGCCCGATGCTGCGCAAGATGGCGCCGCTGACGGCCATCACCATTGCCGAGCACTACCGCGACCAGGGCGACAACGTGCTTCTGATCGTCGACAGCGTCACCCGTTTTGCCCATGCCATCCGCGAAGTCGCCACCGCATCGGGCGAGCCGCCGATTGCCCGCGGCTACCCTGCGTCGGTCTTTACCGAGCTGCCGCGGCTGCTGGAGCGGGCAGGTCCGGGTGCGGAAGGGGCGGGGACGATCACCGCGATCATCTCGATCCTCGTCGACGGTGACAATCACAACGATCCGATCGCAGACTCGACCCGCGGTATTCTCGACGGCCATATTGTCATGGACCGCAGCCTTGCCGAGGAAGGGCGCTACCCGCCGGTCAATCCGCTTGCTTCCGTCTCGCGCCTGGCGCGAAAAGCCTGGACGCCGGATCAGGAAAAGCTTGTCGGGCGGCTGAAGTCGCTTATTCACCGCTTCGAGGAAACGCGCGATCTACGCCTGATCGGCGGTTACCGGCCGGGCAGTGATCCGGATCTGGACATGGCGATCAAGCAGGTCCCCGTCATCTACGACATTTTGAAACAGACACCCGGCGAGCGCCCGGCCTTCGATGCGTTCACCGACCTCGCCAATGCGCTGAAGGCGGCAGCCAACGCCGGTCAGGTCGGAAACATGCGGAGGGGATAGGTCATGATTGATTATGACGCCGATGAAATCGTGCCGCAGCGCAAGCGTAGCGAACGCACGCCGCTGATCGACAAGGCTTTGGGTGTGACGGGTGTTGCGCTCGCCGCGGCTGCCACATTCTTTCCCTGGTATGCCTTCCTGCACCAGGACAAGTTCTCGATGCCGGCACTTTGGCAGGGCAATACGCGCGATGTGCCGGGTCGCGAAGGCCCGGGCGGTTCCGCATCTCCGACAGCCATGTTGGAGCGCGATGCGGCGACACAGTCTGCCATCGACCAGCTGACGACTGCCACGGTCCCGAATTCTGAGGGGCCTAAAAAGCCCGGCGTCCAGGATGACCTGGAACAGCCATTCCCTTCTGCGACCAGCTTCAAGCTGATGCACGTTGCCAACGGTCGCGCATTGATCGAAGACAGCAACGGTATGTACATTGTCCGTATTGGCTCCGCACTTCCCGACAACAGCCGGCTTGCCACACTGGAGCAGCGCGACGGGCGCTGGGTGATGATCACTTCCAAGGGGGATGTTTTTCAGGCGGATTGATCTGACGATCAGGCTGATCAAACCTGTGATTCTTGATCATCGAGTATGATCCATGCTTTCCGGTCCTTTGACCGGAAATGGGCAAGGCCGTTCGCACTGCCGCTCCCGCCTCTTGTGCCGGGCAGGCCAATGCAGTGCCAAAAAGCATCACCTTGCAAAGCCTGCCGCCGCCGCGCTTCCAATACGCCATCCAATTCAGTCCCACGCAAGATTGCGTACCTAGGTTCTCCAGCAACAAGCATGGAGTCGCATGATGCAACCTATACAGCTTTTCGATCTCGCGTCCCGGCAGGCGCAATGGCTGGCAGTCCGCCAGAACGTCGTCGCCGGCAATGTCGCCAATGCCAACACGCCGCATTACGCAGCCAAGGACGTCAAGCCGTTCGAAAGCGTGATGCAGCAAACCGGCTTTCAGATGGCAGCCACCAATCCCGCGCACTTTACCGATGGCAGCAGCGCCGCGCAGGTGACGGAAACCAGCATGCTTGACGATGTCGAGGTTCAGCAGTCGGGCAACAGCGTCCGGCTGGAGAAGGAACTGATGAAAACCGGTGAAATCAAGCGCGACTATGAGCTCAATGCGGGGCTCGTAAAGGCGTTTCACCGGATGATGCTCATGACGGTACGGAAATAACGGCGATGGATCCTCTCGTTTCAGCTCTCAAGGTTTCGGCCTCCGGTCTCGAAGCGGAATCGACGCGCCTGCGCATCGTTTCCGAAAACATTGCCAACGCGCGCTCCAGCGGTGATGCGCCGGGCACAGATCCCTATCGCCGCAAGACGGTCAGTTTCGCAGCGGAAATCGATCGCGCCAGCGGCGCCTCCACCGTTGAAGTTCAGCGCCTGGGAACGGACGATTCCGACTTCTCCGTCGAATTCGATCCGGGCAACCCGGCAGCCGATGACAAGGGCATGGTCAAGATGCCGAACGTCAACGTGCTGATCGAAATGGCCGACATGCGGGAAGCAAACCGCTCCTACGAGGCCAATCTTCAGACAACGAAGCAGGCACGTGACCTGATCTCCGCAACAATCGACCTTCTCAGGGCATCACAATAATGATCGACGCAATCAAGACCATCAACGCGGCAATTTCGACCGTCAAGGACGCGACGTCCACGTCGAGCGCTTCGTCGGCCCAGAGCATTCTCGGTGGCGCGGCCACTGCTGGCAAGTCGCAGAGCTTTGCCGAGGTGATGGGCAACATGGCGACCGAGATGACCAACGGCTTGAGGCAGTCGGAAGTCAACTCGATCCAGGGCATCCGCGGCGAAGCCAATACCCGCGAAGTCATCGATTCCGTGATGAACGCCGAGCAGTCGCTGCAAACCGCCATCGCCATCCGGGACAAGGTCGTCAGCGCCTATCTCGAAATCGCACGCATGCCGATCTAAAGGAAAAATGTAATGAAGGCTCTTTCGATCGCCGCGACAGGCATGAATGCCCAGCAGCTGAACTTGGAAGTGATCGCGAACAATATCGCGAACATCAACACGACTGGCTACAAGCGCGCACGGGCCGAGTTCTCCGACCTTCTATATCAGACCGAGCGCGCCCAGGGCGTGCCGAACCGCGCCAACCAGGCGATCGTTCCGGAAGGCGCCATGATCGGTCTCGGCGTGCAGACGTCCGCCGTCCGCAATCTGCATCTGCAGGGCAGCCTGATCAGCACGGGCAACAGCCTGGATATGGCGCTGATCGGCCGCGGCTGGTTCCAGATCGAGACGCCGGATGGCGAGACGGCCTATACCCGCGCCGGCGCTTTCAACACCAATGCGGATGGCCAGCTCGTCACCATCGATGGCTATACGGTCGTTCCGGAAATCACTGTGCCGCAGAACGCCAGCGAAATTACCGTCAGTGCGTCCGGTGAAGTTTCAGTCCGTGTGGGTAACGACACCACGCCGACCGTGCTTGGCCAGCTGACGATCGCAAACTTCGTCAACGAGGCGGGCCTCGAGCCACAGGGCGACAATCTCTTCAAGCAGACGCCGGCTTCGGGCGAGGCCGTGATCGGCACTCCGGCCGATCCGGGTTATGCCCAGATCAAGCAGAAATACCTCGAAGCGTCGAACGTCGATCCGGTCAAGGAAATCACCGACCTGATCTCCGCTCAGCGCGCCTATGAAATGAACTCCAAGATCATCCAGGCCGCCGACGAAATGGCCGCGACGGTCAGCAAGAACCTGAGATAAAAGAGGGAGTGGCAAACATGACGTTTCGCCGGACTGCCAATCTGCCGCGGCTTAAGGCTGTCGCTACCTGCGGGAATTTGATTTTGCGGGTGCTGGGCGTCACTGGCGTCATGTGTGCCGGACTGCTGTCTTCGCAACCGGTTCTGGCCGAAAGGCGCATGGCGGTCATTCCGACCCAGACGATCTATCCTGGTGAAGTCATTGATGCCCATCGTTTGGAAGAGGTCGAGGTCACTAACCCGGCTCTGACCGGCGACTATGCGGTCTCGGCCGACCAGGTGACTGGCAAGGTGACGAGCCGCACCCTGCTTCAGGGGCGCGTCATTCTCGTCTCTGCATTGCGCGAGCCTTATGCGGTCGAGCGCGGAAAGGCGGTCCGGATCGTCTTTTCCAACGGCCCCCTCACGATCACAGCCGGCGGTGCGCCGCTGGAAAATGCCGCAGTCGGCGATCTGATCCGGGTGCGCAATACCGATTCCGGCATCATCGTCTCCGGAACGGTGATGGACGACGGTACAATTCACGTGGTGGCAAAATGATCTTTCGTTTCGGCAAATGGTGCCTGGCAATCGCTGCGGTTCTTTCGATGACGATCGCGCCGGCACAGGCCGCATCGCGCATCAAGGATATCGCCTCGTTACAGGCTGGCCGCGAAAACCAGCTGATCGGTTATGGCCTGGTGGTCGGACTTCAGGGTACCGGCGACAGCCTGCGCTCCGCGCCGTTTACCGCGCAATCCTTGCGCGCCATGCTGCAGAATCTCGGTATTTCGACACAGGACAACGAATCCCGTTCGAAGAACATTGCGGCGGTCCTGGTTACTGCCAACCTACCGCCTTTTGCCAGCCCCGGAAGCCGCATCGACGTGACGGTTGGGTCGCTTGGTGATTCCACATCGCTTCGCGGTGGCACGCTGGTCATGACGTCCCTTTCCGGCGCTGACGGTCAGATTTATGCGGTGGCGCAAGGATCGGTCGTCGTGACCGGTTTCAGTGCGCAGGGCGATGCCGCGTCCATAACGCAGGGTATCACCACATCCGGCCGCGTTCCGAACGGTGCGATCATCGAGCGTGAACTCCCAGCCAAATTCAAGGATGGGTTCAATCTTGTTCTGCAGTTGAGAAATCCGGACTTTTCGACTGCGGTCGGCATGGCGGCTGCCATCAATCGTTACGGCAAGACCCAATTCGGCGGTAGCATTGCCGAGGCTCGTGATTCCCAGGCCGTCGTCATCGACAAGCCGAAGATGGCTGATCTGTCCCGCCTGATGGCCGATATTGAGAATCTCGTTGTCGAGACCGATGTGCCTGCGCGCGTGGTCATCAATGAGCGAACCGGCACAATTGTCATCGGCCAGGACGTGCGGATCAATCAGGTCGCGGTCAGTTATGGAACATTGACAGTCCAGGTAACCGAAACGCCGACCGTCGTGCAGCCGGAACCATTCTCGCGCGGCCGTACCGAGATTGAGCCGAACACGACAATTCAGGCCTCCGAGGACGGTGGCACGGTGGCTATCCTCAACGGCTCCAACCTGCGTTCGCTCGTCTCCGGCCTCAATAGTATCGGGGTGAAGCCGGACGGCATCATCTCAATTCTCCAGGGCATCAAGACAGCGGGTGCCCTTCAGGCGGAGCTTGTCTTGCAATGATGACCCATCGTCTACCCAGCGTTTCCAGTGGCCTGCGCCGCCGCCTGATGATGATCGCCGCCGGCTGCACCATGTTGGCCATTCCCGGCGCGTTCGCTCAGGAGGTTGCCGCACCGGCCGCAGCTATTCCGGCCAATGGCGACGAGATCCAGCGGTTCTGCACCAACATCGCCGACGCGGCACGTGACCAGCGGTATCTTTTGCAGAAGAAGGATCTTGAGAAGCTGCAGTTCGAGATTGATGAACGCATCGCGACGCTCGAGAAGCGCCGCTCCGAATACGAGGACTGGCTGAAGCGCCGTAACGATTTTCTCAAGCAGGCGCAGATCGGTCTCGTCGGAATCTACAAGACAATGAAGGCGGATGCGGCGGCGGCCAAGCTGGAGCTTGTCAATCCCGGTGTCGCTGCGGCGATCATCATGTCGCTTCCACCGCGCCAGTCGAGCCTGATCCTAAGCGAAATGAGCAATGAGAAGGCAGCGGTCGTCACCAATGTCATCTCGAGCGCCACAGACCCGGATACATCGAAGGAACCGTCATGAGATATCCGATTTCGGTTCTTCTTGCCGCCAGCATGCTGGCAGGTTGCCAGAACCAGACATTCAACGAGATCGGCAGGGCTCCGGCCATGAGCCCGATCGGTAGCGGACTGCAATATGCGCAGACGCCGCAGATGGCGATGTATCCGAAGGAGCCGCGCCAGGTCATGAACGGCTATTCGCTCTGGAGCGATAATCAGTCGGCCCTGTTCAAGGATGCCCGCGCGCTGAAGGTCGGCGATATCCTGACTGTGGATATCCGCATCGACGACAAGGCCTCGTTCGACAACAAGACGGATCGAAGCCGCACCAATGACAGCGGTTTCAAAATCGGCGCCAATGGTAAGTCCCAGACGAGCGACTTTGGCTGGAATGGCGGGCTCGACTATGGCTCGAACACCAAGTCGAAGGGCGAGGGCACGACGGAGCGCTCCGAAAAGCTTGTCCTCCTGGTCGCAGCTGTCGTCACGGGCGTTCTCGAAAACGGCAATCTCCTGATCAGCGGTTCCCAGGAGGTCCGCGTCAACCACGAAATTCGCATTCTCAATGTCGCCGGCATCGTACGGCCCTACGACGTCGATGCGAAGAACATGATTTCCTACGAGAAGATTGCCGAGGCACGCATCTCCTATGGTGGGCGCGGCCGGTTGACCGAGGTTCAGCAACCGCCATGGGGCCAGCAGGTCATGGACATCGTTTCGCCGATCTGACGGCAGGCAGTGCCGCGTAAGCGCCAACTCTTGATGGATTTTGAAGATGGAAGAAGCCGATCTCGCCACTGGCGGCCCGAAGAAGTCGTCGCCGGTCATCATGATCGCCGCGCTTGCGGTTCTGACAATGATCGCCGGTGGCGGCGGCTGGCTGATCGGTGGCATGCTGGCGCCCAAACCGCTGACCGCCGAAGAGGCCAAGATCGTCGAGGACGCCAAGGCAGCAGTCGCCCTGAAAAACGCCGGCCAGAAACCCGAGGGCGAAGCCGGCAAGAAGGACGAAGGGTTGCCGAAGATCGCAACCGAGGCCAACGGCGTCGTGCAGCTTGACGCGATCACCACCAATCTTGCCTATCCGACCGAAAACTGGATCCGGCTTGAAGTTGCTCTTCTTTTCAAAGGTGCGCCCGACGTGGCGATGGCGGAACAGATACATCAGGACATCGCTGCCTACCTCAAAACTGTGTCACTGCAGCAGATACAAGGGCCACGCGGATTCCAGTATCTCAAGGATGACATCGAAGAACGGGTTGACCTTCGCTCCGAAGGGCGCGTAACCAATGTCATCTTCAGGACATTCGTTATTCAATGATTCGCTCATGATCCGGACTATCGCATTCATAGCCGCCATGGTGGCGATGTCAGGTATCGCGGGAGCGCAAGGCTTTCCCGCCGATATCCTCAACACGCCTATCGACGGCTCGGTGGCGTCGTGGATCATCCGCACATTCGGCCTTTTGACCGTCCTGTCGGTCGCGCCTGGCATTCTCATCATGGTGACGAGCTTTCCGCGCTTCGTCATTGCGTTTGCGATCCTGCGCACCGGCATGGGGCTCGCTACCACGCCGTCCAACATGATCATGGTCAGCCTTGCGCTGTTCATGACTTTCTATGTCATGGCGCCAACCTTCGACCGGGCCTGGCAGAATGGCGTCAATCCGCTGCTGCAGAACCAGATCACGGAAACGGAGGCGATGACGCGCATCTCGGAACCGTTCCGCGAATTCATGCTCGCAAACACCCGCGACAAGGATCTGCAACTGTTCATCGATATCGCCCAAGAGAAGGGGCAGACTGTCGTCGTCGGAGACAAGGTCGATCTGCGTGCCGTGGTGCCGGCCTTCATGATTTCGGAAATCAGGCGCGGGTTTGAGATCGGCTTTCTGATCATGCTGCCGTTCCTGGTGATCGACCTGATCGTTGCCACCATCACCATGGCCATGGGCATGATGATGCTGCCACCGACGTCGATCTCGTTGCCTTTCAAGATCCTCTTCTTCGTGCTCATCGACGGCTGGAACCTCCTGGTCGGCAGTTTGGTCCGATCGTTCAGCTGATCTCGCCGTCGTGGTTAACGTTTCGTCTCTTTTTTGAGATGGAAACGTCTTGGCGGAAATTTCCAACTAATTGAATTGTAACAATAATTTTTGATTGTCTGCGATCTTGGCTGCATGCGCGGACAACCGGTGCAGCGCGCATGTCCGCAGGGCATTTAAACATATCGCAACGTTTGCCTGCGACATTGCCCTCACATAACGGATTTGGATTTCCTGACCAACAGGGACCGAGTGGCATGATGCCGAGCCGTTATCACCGGTAAGTATTTAGTCCGGTATGTCCCCAATCTTGTATTTTGTATCTAGAGGGACAACCCCAATGACAAGCATCCTGACAAACTCTTCTGCAATGGCAGCACTCTCGACGCTGCGCTCCATCAGCTCCGACATGGAAACGACCCAGGGTCGTATTTCGTCCGGCCTGAAGGTTGGCACCGCTGCCGACAACTCCGCTTACTGGTCGATCGCAACGACCATGAAGTCGGACAACAAGGCTCTCTCCACGGTTCAGGACGCTCTCGGTCTCGGCGCTGCCAAGACAGACACTGCCTATACCGGTTTGAACGCAGCCATCGACGTTGTTTCCGAAATCAAGGCCAAGCTGGTTGCTGCTCGCGAACCGGGCGTTGACAAGCTGAAGATCAACAAGGAACTGACGGAACTGAAGAACCAGCTGGTTTCGACGGCGCAGTCGGCTTCCTTCTCCGGTGAAAACTGGCTCTACAACGACTCGACTGCTGCCCTTGGTACCAAGGAAATGGTCGGCTCCTTCACACGTGACGCTTCTGGCAACGTTGCGGTTGGCGTTCTGAAATTCGATGCTTCGACATCGGTTCTGATCGACACCAAGGATGCCACAAAGGGTCAGCTGACCAAGGACATCTCTGTCACCCAGCCGAGCGGCGCAACGACGGCTGCTGCCACATACCGCCTGGTGAGCGCTGGTGGTACAGGTGCGACGGGTACCGTCATTGAACTGACGGCAACAACCAGCGATGACAACATCGAAGGCATGATCAGCGCCGTCGACAAGATGCTGACCAACCTGACGGACTCCGCTGCAACGCTGGGCGCTACCAACAAGCGTATCGGTATGCAGGACGACTTCATGGCCGACCTGATGGACGTGATCGACAAGGGCGTCGGCCGCCTCGTCGATGCCGACATGAACGAAGAGTCGACCCGCCTCAAGGCCCTGCAGACACAGCAGCAGCTCGGCATCCAGGCTCTCTCGATCGCCAACTCGGACTCGCAGAACATCCTGTCGCTGTTCCGCTAATCGAAAAAAGGTACGGGGCCGCCATCCCCCCCAAACGGCGGATCCCGCGACCTATCGAAAACCGCATCTCGCAAGAGGTGCGGTTTTTTCTTTGCCGCGAAAAAATGTTTTCCGTCTTTAGGTTTTCTTTAACCATGTTGGTGTTTTCTATGCCCATCGAAACAGCGGGTTAACCAAAGAAATTAACGCGTTAGCAGGCATGAGGCTGGCCGCTGTTTCCCGGTAACGACCGGAATGTCCCTTCCATTTTCACCTGTTCAAAAGGGGCAGTATTACCATGACAAGCATTCTCACCAATTCGGCTGCAATGGCAGCACTCTCGACGCTGCGCTCGATCAATTCCGGCATGGAAATGACCCAGGGCCGCGTCTCTTCCGGCCTGCGCGTCGAAACCGCTGCCGACAACGCCGCTTACTGGTCGATCGCAACGACCATGAAGTCGGACAACAAGGCTCTCTCCACGGTTCAGGACGCTCTCGGTCTCGGCGCTGCCAAGACAGACACCGCCTACACCGGTTTGAACGCCGCTATCGACGTCGTTTCGGAAATCAAGGCCAAGCTGGTTGCTTCCCGCGAACCGGGTGTTGACAAGCTGAAGATCAACAAGGAACTGACGGAACTGAAGAACCAGCTGGTTTCGACGGCGCAGTCGGCTTCCTTCTCCGGTGAAAACTGGCTCTACAACGACTCGACCGCTGCCCTCGGTACCAAGGAAATGGTCGGCTCCTTCACACGTGACGCTTCTGGCAACGTTGCGGTTGGCGTTCTGAAATTCGATGCTTCGACATCGGTTCTGATCGACACCAAGGATGCCACAAAGGGTCGGCTGACCCAGGACATTGCTGTCACCCAGCCGAGCGGCGCAACGACGGCTGCTGCTACGTATCGCCTGGTCAGTGCTGGTGGTACCGGCGTAACGGGTACCGTCATCGAACTGACGGCAACAACCAGCGACGACAACATCGAAGGCATGATCAGCGCCGTCGACAAGATGCTGACCAACCTCACGGATGCTGCTGCCACGCTCGGCGCCACGAACACCCGCATCTCGATGCAGGACGACTTCATGGCCGACCTGATGGACGTGATCGACAAGGGCGTCGGCCGCCTCGTCGATGCCGACATGAACGAAGAGTCGACCCGCCTCAAGGCCCTGCAGACACAGCAGCAGCTCGGGATCCAGTCGCTCTCGATCGCCAACTCCAATTCGGAAAACATCCTCTCGCTCTTCCGTTAATCGGAACAGGCAAGACGATAGCGTCGGCGAGCTAAGTTCACCTTTGGCCCGCCGGATAGCCTACAAGCCGCGTCCCACAAGGGGCGCGGCTTTTTCGTGCTTGCTTACCTCGTATCGCGGTCGTTAACGAAATGGCAATTGATCTTTATTTTTGTTCATTTTGATTACGCACTTGCTAACGCGCTTAATGATTTGTTAACCATATGATTGTTAAGTGTTCGTTAAGAGCGATAGGCTGTCCCTGGGCAAAACATGGGGCAGTTTGCATGACGCTGGTCCCGTCGCTGCCGGTCCGATCCGGAATGTTCCGTTTAATTTCGAACTGGGGCAATGACCATGACCAGCATTTTGACCAATTCCGCCGCGATGGCGGCTCTCCAGACATTGCGTTCGATCAATACGAACATGGAAGAAGTGCAGAACCGCATTTCGTCCGGCTATCGCGTCGAGACCGCAGCCGACAACGCTGCATACTGGTCGATCGCGACCACCATGCGCTCCGACAACGCCGCTCTCTCGACCGTTCAGGACGCGCTCGGGCTGGGTGCTGCGAAGGTTGACACATCCTATGCCGGTATGAGTTCCGCCATTGATGTCGTGTCCGAGATCAAGGCCAAGCTGGTCGCCGCACGCGAACCGGGCGTGGACAAGACGAAAATCAACAAGGAACTGACCGAGCTCAAGAACCAGCTGGCATCCGCAGCTGAATCCGCGTCGTTCTCGGGCGAAAACTGGCTGTACAATGACAGCACGACGCCGGCGGGTACCAAGTCCATCGTGGCATCCTTCAACCGCTCGACGAACGGTACGGTGTCGGTGTCGACGTTGGACTACGACACTGCTGCGTCAATCCTGATCGATACCAAGGATGCCTCCAAGGGGCAGTTGACCAAGGGCGTTGTGGTCACGCAGCCGAACGGCACGACGACCGCAACTGCAACTTATAAGCTGCTTGCGTTTAGCGGCGGCACTGCGGCGGCAGGTAATGTCATCGAACTGACGGCTGGCACCAGCTATGATGATATCGAAGGCATGATCAAAGCTGTCGATGCCATTTTCAGTAGCTTGACCGACTCCGCTTCGACGCTCGGTGCCATCACCAGCCGCATCGACATGCAGGAAAACTTTGTCGCCAATCTGATGGATGTGATCGACAAGGGCGTGGGCCGTTTGGTGGATGCCGACATGAACGAGGAATCGACCCGGCTGAAGGCGCTGCAGACGCAACAGCAGCTGGGCATTCAGGCACTGTCGATTGCCAACACCAATTCCGAAAACATCCTGCGTCTGTTCCAACAGTAAGCCTGAACGCGCCGGACCGGCGGGCATGAAACCGGTCTCGGCACCCCTGCCGCCGTTCCCCCTTTCGTGAGGGGACGGCCTCTTTTCCGCCAGGCCGCCGGTCATCGGCAGGTGGAAACGGTTGGACCGCGCCTATTGCCCAGGTGCGGTCCAACACCTTTTGCCGGTTTCGCCTGCCGGAGATTTTCCGCCGGGCTGATATATCTCTGACCTACATTTTCGCACAAGTTTGACCGGATAGTCTCCAATCGCAGCCATCCTCATCCGGGTTGCCAGCCAAGATGATTGTTGTGCTGCCGTTGTATGCTGTCTGTACTGCCGGTCCTTCCGGCGGCAGGCTGGTACGGATTGAAAATGTTCGGGCCTGCGGCACTCCTGCTCCGCTGGGTCCTGAAGGAGACATTCCGGAAGTGTCACAGACTTTTGTTTTCAGGCTTGTTAGCCCAACGCGGTCCGTATGGATGGCTGACCCGGTCTTGACCACGGACTGTGGAGGCCGCCGATGAGCGCGTCCATCTCCCGCTATCTCAAGGATTTCAGCGCGCCGAAGGTCGAGCTGTCCCTGGTTCCGCCAAGGTATTTTCCGGATCTGGACGACGACTTCCCGGCTGATGGTGCTTTTGTCATGAAGCCGCAGGCCCAGCCCCAGATCGATATTGACGCCGAGCGCAGTGAGGCGTTCGCGCAGGGGCGGCGGGAAGCGGAAAAGGAGCAGCTTGCGCTTCACGAGGCTGAAATCAGCGCACTGAATGCGCGCCACGCTGCCGAACTTGAGGCCATGCGCGTGCGCTGCGAAAACGAAATCGCCGCGATGATCTACGATCGCTTTTCCGACATGGGGTCGCAGCTTGCGGCTATGCTGTCAGATCAGACGGCACGGGTGCTGGCGCCCGTCATGGACAGCGTGCTGCTGCAGAAGTCTATCGCCGATCTCGCCCGGATGATCACCTTGTCGATCGGCGCCGGCGAGGGCGTCAAGATCACCGTCAAGGGGCCTGCGCCGCTCTTCGAGGCGCTGAAACGTCACCTCAATGATGAAACCCTGATTTTCCGTCACCTGGAAACCGACGATGTCGATCTTTCGGTCGAATTCGGCGATTCCATTCTGGTGACGCGTATGGCCGCCTGGGCCGATACCGTAGGCAAGGTGCTGGCATGAGCGAGAATGACGGCCACCACCACGGCAAGAACGAAATCATCATCATCAAGCGTCACAGTGGCGGCCACGACGGACATCACGGTGGCGCCTGGAAGATTGCCTATGCCGACTTCATGACGGCGATGATGGCGTTCTTTCTCGTCATGTGGTTGATCAATGCCGCCAACCCGCAGACGAAGGCGGCGCTCGCGTCCTATTTCAACCCCGTGCAACTGACCGACGCAAAGCCGTCCGAAAAAGGCGTCAAGCAGCCGGCCAAGGATGCCAAGGGTGAAGAAGACCAGATGAAGTCGAAGGTCGATGGAACGGAGACGAAGACCGGCGGATCGGCGAAAAGCGGCGATGACATGACTGCGACGTCAGGCGAGGAAACCCAGTATTCCGACGCCGACTTCTTTGAAAATCCCTATTCGGTCATGTCTGAAATCGTCAACGAAGTCGGCCGCAATGCCAATATCAGCGCCAAGGGTGAGGGTGGCGCATCGACGTCTGGACCCGCGACCGGTGCAGATGGTGGCGAAGCCTACCGCGATCCGTTCGACCCTGACTTCTGGACGAAACAGGTCGAGTTGCAGAACGCGGAAAAAGGTGGCGACAGTCTCGAAGCCAAGGCTGGTAACGGTCCGGCGGACGCATCCAAGCAAGAGATTGCAGCCTTGGCAGATCAGTCCGAGGCCGCCAAGAAGGATGCATCGGACAAGTCCGCAATTGATGCGCCTGCTGCCGCCGAAAGCACGACGCCGGTCAAATCCGGTGAAGATGCCGCCAAGTCCCTTAAGGCCGATATCGAAAAGGAAATCGGCGGTTCCGCCGGTAAGCTCGCCGAAGGTCTGTTGGTAACGCCAACGGAGGGAGGGCTTCTGGTGACGATCAGTGAGCAGGCCGACACGCCGATGTTCGGGCTCGGCTCGGCCGTACCTGAAAAGGACATGGTCATCGCCATGGAAAAGATCGGAAAGCTCCTATCGGCTCGCAGCGGCGCCATTGCCATTCGGGGCCATACGGACGCACGGCCGTTCAAGAAGGGCGCCTATGACAATTGGCGGCTGTCGTCCGATCGCGCCCAGAGCGCCTATTATATGCTCATTCGCGGCGGCCTTGCGGAGAGCCGCGTCAGCCAGATCAGCGGCTTTGCCGACAAGCGCCTCCAAGATACCAAGGATCCGCTGGCACCGGCCAATCGTCGTATCGAAATCCTGCTGCAGACGAACCAGGGCTGATGGTTATGCTGAAGGCGATCCGCACCCTCCTTCTTTGTGCATGTGCCGTCGGGACAACCCCGGCGACGGCCGTGCATGCGCAAGGTCCGGAGGACTTGGCGCCCTACAAGATGCTGCGCTCGCTGCAGGCAATCCAGGACGCCATCGTGCTCGGCGATCATTCAGCAGCCGAAATGCAGCGCTTCATGCTGGCGGCGATCGACAAGCGGTTGCGCGAGGCCGATCCCACGGTCTTCGATGATCCGCGCAATGTCGATGCTGCCTTCATCTATGCGATGAGCGGCGGCAATCCGGAAACGTTGTCCTACCTTGCCAACCACGACATCGAAGGCAATTTCGATACCCGCGTCATCGACGCGCTGAGCCATTATCTGGCCGGCAAGGGTGGGCTGATGGTGGAAAGCTTGGCGAAAGCCGTTCCGGAATACCGGAATTCACGGGTCGGCCCCTATCTCTATCTGGTGCTAGGAAATGCGACAGCCCAGCAGAACCCGGCGAAATCGGTGCAATATTACGATTGGGCGCGTCTGACCTCACCGGGTACCAATATCGAGGAAGCTGCCTTGCGGCGTTCGATCGCGCTGGCAACCCGGGGCGGCATGCCGGACAAGGGCTTTGCCTATTCGCTCTCCTATGCCCGGCGCTTCCTGACATCTCCCTATGCCAGCCAGTTCGCCGATGTTTTCGTCGAATTGGCTGTTGCCAACTACAATGAGAAGACGGAAATAAAGATCCAGGAAATTCTTGGCTTCATGGACAAGCCGCGGCAGCGCGAGGTCTATTTGCGCATTGCTCGCCGCGCAGCGATCGGCGGCATGCAGGAACTGGCAACGCTCGCGTCGACGCGGGCGCAAGATCTCTCCGATGCCGCAGATGCAGGTCCCAAGGCCTTGGCCAGCCTCTATTCCGGCCTTGTCGGTATTCCCTCCAAAGGCATTCTTGAAGCGGTCAAGGACATCAGCGCCATTCCCGAAGCGGAACTCTCGCCCAGGGATCGCGCGTTGCGTGAGGCGGCGAGGGTCATCGCGGAGGAAGTGCTGCGTGCACCCAATCCGGAAAGCTTGACGCAAGCATCTGTTTCTAATGTCAAATCCGATATTACCATGGAAGAGAGCGGAGTGGCCACCGGCAGCGGTGACAGCCCGTTTGCAACACCGGCATCGGAAGCGGCTTTGAAAGCGGCTCAACCCAATGCGGTGCCGCAGGCGGCCTCGTCTGAGCAGGGGCCAGTTGATCCGGTTCTCGATGCGTTTCTGAGCACAGGCCGCTCGAAGCTCGACGAGATCGATTCTCTCCTGAAGGGGGAAGACCAGCCATGACATTCGTGGACGATAACCTTTTGGCCGCAAGTCCGGTACGCTCGGGCAAGGCGGGCGCCAACGCGTCAGGCAAGTCGCATGACATGGACGCCGCCAATCAGAAGGCGGCCTTCGAAAGTGCTTTCGCCGATGCCGGCAAGAAGAAGCAGCCGGCCATTGCCGACGATCTCCCATCGAAGCCCGATTCCGCGGCTGAAAAGCTTACTGCGTCGGCCAAGGAGAGCGGCATCGATCCGCTGGCTTCCGACGCCGAAGCGAAGGCTCTTCCGTCGCTGCAGGATCTTGCTACGGAAAGCGATGGCTTCATGAAATCCTCATTCGGCTCTTCCAGCACGGCGGACGCTCACCTCTCAGGCAAGACAATCCCGGCGCAAGGTTCTTTGGCCGCAGCAAAGGGCGATCATGCGCAAAAGTTCTCCCTGATGCAGGCAAACTTTGCAGGAATTGGTGAGGACGCGGGCAAAACCGTTGATGGGCCGATCGGGGAAAAGAGTGCCAGCCTGTTGAAGAATGCTGAAGTAGGCGCCACCAAGACCGGCGATAAAACTGCAAAACCCGATGAGGCATCGGCGGAGAACCCGCAGAATGAAGCGATGGACGCGGTGACGGGCGATGTCAGTCAACTGCTCAGTCTTCTGGATGCAGCCCAGAAACCGGTTGTTGCAAACCAGCCTGCTGGAGCAGAAGCGACGCGGGGAATGTCTGAATTCCAGGCGCTGGCCGAACGGGCCGGCAAGGCGAAGCCTGCCGGGAAGGATGCGGTCAAGGCCGAGGCGCAGATGGCTGGCGATGCGAACGCGGTCAAGAACGCCACTGAGGCCGGAACCGATCAAGTGTTCCGCTTCGCCCGCGCCGATGGCAAGGGGCAGGCGGTGTCCATGAGCCTGGCGTCGGACGGAGACAGGACTGTCGCCAAGAACGACGTGTCTGCCGCTACTGCCAAGGCTGAAAACGTCACCGTGCTGGAAGCGCGCCGGTATCTCGGCTTAGCACCTTCCAGCAATGCGGCGGCCGTAACCAACCAGATCGCTGGCAATCCGGAATGGGCCCGTGCGCTACAGCCGGGTGGCACTGGGGCCGAGACACCGTTGACGCAGGCCTCCACCGGCAAAGTTCTCAACACCTTGAAGATCCAGATGCACCCGATCGACCTCGGCATGGTGACCGCGACGCTCAGGCTCAAGGATGACGAGCTGCAGGTTGAGATCAAGGTGGAAACCGGTGATGCGTTCCGGCAATTGAGCGACGATCAGTCCGCCATGGTCAGGGCCTTGCGCGCGCAGGGTTTCGCCGTCGATCAGGTCAACATCGTTTTCAATGCCTCGGATACCTCCAGCAGCAACAACGCGCAGCAGCAGGCACAGCCTCAGGCGGGGCAGCAGGGCCGCGAGGCGGCTGGGGATGGCTCGAGAGGGCAGCGCAATGACAATGGCGGTCAGGAACAAGGTCGCGGAAGGTGGACGGGCAATGAAGGGACGGGCGATGCGTCTTCTGGGGCTGAGCTTAACCGCACTGGTGACGTCTACATGTAGCGTATTCGCGAGCGCCGGTGTCTGCGAAAGCGAGATCACGGCGGCGGCGGCGAAGTATCAGATACCGGCGGGCATTCTCTATTCTGTCGGTTTGACGGAGACCGGCAGGAAGGGATCGCTTCAGCCGTTTGCGATGAATATCGAGGGCAAGGCTTACTTTGAAAACAGCGCCGGAGACGTTCTGCAGCGCTTTGCGGCGGCGCGGGCGCAGGGTGCCAAACTGATCGATCTTGGTTGCATGCAGATCAATTACTATTTCCACGGAGAAAATTTCAGCTCGCCGGACGAGATGCTCAACCCGCGAAAGAATGTCGAATATGCCGCTCAGTTTCTCTCCAGGCTTCACGCGCGGCATGAGACCTGGACGATGGCAGTCGCCCGTTATCATGCAGGCCCCAACAATGATCCCGCACAGAAGAAATATGTCTGCCGGGTGATCGCCAATCTGGTTGCTACGGGCTATGGGAAATGGACAACGAACGCGTCGAACTTCTGTCAATAACTCAATCACTGCGTGAATTAGCAAAATAATTTCCGCTTCGGACGATTGCGTCAACATTGAGTTAGAAAAATGACCACAAGCGATTTCTTAATATGCCGTTAACGTTTCCACATGAAAATTAGTGCCATATTCGCCTGGTGCCACTATATCTAGTTCAAATCGGTACACAAATCTTAATCTAGTATTAATTTCAGCCACTAACATTCCATAGTTGTTCATGAATCCCCCGATTCGTACCTCTTAACCATAGTGGTGCCATGCTGATTCGGAGGCGGACGAATGATCGTAGTGGTTGATGAGCGTGAGCTCGTGAAAGACGGATATACTTCACTGTTTGGACGGGAGGGCGTGCCTTCCCAAGGGTTCGATCCAAGCGAATTCGGTGATTGGGTTTCAAAGGCGGCCGATAGCGATATCGACGCCGTCGAGGCGTTCCTGATTGGCCAGGGCGAAAGGGCGATGAGCCTTCCACGCGCTATCCGGGATCGTTCCACGGCGCCGGTCATTGCAATCAGCGATAGTCCTTCATTGGAAACGACACTGGCGTTTTTCGACTGTGGCGTCGATGATGTGGTGCGCAAGCCGGTCCATCCGCGCGAGATCCTGGCGCGGGCAGCAGCAATCCGCCGCCGCCTGAAGGCTCTGGTGAATTTCACCGACATCGGCCCGATCCGGGTCTTTTCTGACGGCCGTGATCCGGAAGTCCAGGGCGAGGTTTTTGCCTTGCCGCGCCGCGAGCGCCGTATTCTCGAATATCTGATCGCAAACCGGGGGCGTCGCGTTTCCAAGTCGCAGATATTCAACGCGATTTACGGCATTTTCGATGAGGATGTCGAAGAAAACGTCGTCGAAAGCCATATCAGCAAGCTGCGCAAGAAGCTGCGCAAGCGGCTGGGTTTCGATCCGATCGATTCCAAGCGTTTCCTTGGCTACTGCATCGACTGGAGCTGATCCTGCAATTGGGTTTTGGAGCCGCGCACCTGGCATCCCAAGACAGGTTCACGCAAGGCCCACCCCATAGTCTCGCCATAACGACGAAAACGAGGATCGGACATGAGTCTTTACGGAATGATGCGAACCGGTGGTTCCGGCATGAATGCTCAGGCAAACCGCCTGGGGACGGTCGCTGAAAACATCGCCAACGCCAACACCACCGGCTACAAGCGCGCTTCGACGGAGTTCTCTTCGCTGATCCTGCCAACGAGCAACGGTTCGTACAATTCCGGCGGTGTCGAAACCAAGGTGCGTTACAGCATTTCGGAGCAAGGCCCGACCAGCTACACGACATCAGGCACAGACATGGCCATCAACGGCGGTGGTTTCTTCATCGTTTCGGGTGCCAATGGGGCCAATGCCCTCACACGTGCCGGCGCTTTCACGCAGAACGGCGATGGCGACCTGGTAAACTCCGCCGGCTACACGCTGATGGGCTACGAATACAAGGCGGGCGTCGATCCGACGGTAGTGGTCAACGGCTTTGACGGCCTGACGAAGGTCAATCTCTCCTCTGATGGTCTCGTTGCCAAGGGCTCGACAGCTGGCGCCATGGGCGCAAATTTGAATTCCGGCGATGCGATCGGTGACGAATCGAAGACGTCACTTAGCGTGTTCGACAGCCAGGGGAACTCGCGCCTACTCGACTTTACTTATACCAAGACAGCTGCCAACGCTTGGAGCGTTAAGGTGGTTGACCGGACATCAGGCACCACGATCGGCACTTCGGCTCTCAGCTTCAATGCTGACGGGAGTTTGGCTACTTCGCCGGCGACCCTAACAACCTCGGCTCAGGGGCCTTTTGCTGGCACCGGCGCGACGCTAGCGCCCTTGGCGATCGATCTCACCAAAACGACGCAGCTCGGCTACAAGTTTAACCCCGATGGTGGCTCCATCGATGGCAATGCCCCGAGCAAGGTTGCTGGCTACCAGATCGACAAGGAAGGTATCGTTTACGTCAAGTACGAAAACGGCAAGCTCGATCCGCGCTACCGCGTGGCGCTGGCCACCGTTCAGAGCCCGGACAACCTCGTTCCGCAGTCCGGCAACGTTTATTCGCAGGGGGTCGATTCGGGCGTCATCGTCACCGGTTTTGCTGGCTCCGGCGATTTCGGCAGCATCCAGTCGGGCGCCCTTGAAGGCTCCAACGTCGATATCGCCAACGAACTGACGGCGATGATCGAATCCCAGCGCAGCTACACGGCAAACTCGAAGGTCTTCCAGACGGGCGCCGACCTGCTGGACGTTCTTGTGAACCTGAAGCGATAATTGAAAAGGTACGGTCTGCGTCATGTCGCTGTCATCAGCCATCAACACCGCACAGACGATATTCAACAACACGGCCGCCCAAACGGCGCTCGTTTCGAAGAATATCCAGAATGTCAGCAATGCGGATTATTCGCGCCGCATGGCAATGCTGGGCACGAGTGGCAACGGCGCGCAGATCGTATCCATTCAGCGTGCCCAGAACGACGCGCTGATGAAACAGCATTCCATCAGCATTTCGCAAGCTTCCGCCCAGGATGCGCTTCTGACGGGTCTGGAAGCGGTGAAGGCGGCGCTCGGCGGCAACGGTTATGAAACCTCGCCGTCGAACTACCTCAAATCCTTCCGTGACAGCCTGCAAACCTTTGCGGCGACACCCGGTAATACGTCCATTGCGGCGACGACGGTGTCGAGCGCAGCGGATCTTGCCAAGTCGCTGAACAAGACGTCTTCCGCCGTCCAGGACGTACGCTATGATGCGGACAAGGAAATCGACGCGTCTGTCAAAAAGTTGAACGGGCTGCTGGCCGAATTCGAAAAAGCCAACAGTGCGGTGCAGGGCGCGGCGGCCAGTGGTTCGGATGCAAGCGATGCGCTCGACCAGCGCGACAAGCTGCTTCGCCAGATTTCCGAGGTCGTTGGTATTTCGACGGTCACGCGCGCCAACAACGATACGGTCATCTTTACGTCCGATGGTACGGTCCTGTTTGAAAACACCGCGCGCACTGTGACGTTTCAGCCGACCCCCGGTTTCGGCGCAACCACAGTCGGCAACGCGATTTACGTCGATGGCGTGGCGCTGAAGGCCGGCAAGGGGGCCGATACGTCTGGCGAAGGCAAGCTCGCCAGCCTGCTTCAGCTGCGCGACGAGACAGCGCCGAAATTTCAGTCGCAGCTCGACGAGATCGCACGGGGTCTGGTCACATTGTTTCAGGAAAACACGACGCCTGCCACGACAGCACTGCCCGGTCTTTTCACCTGGGCAGGCGGCACTGTGCCGGCAGCTGGCACGGCAGTCCCCGGTATGGCGGCGTCGCTCACAATCAATCCGCTGGCTACAAGCAACCCGACATATGTCCGTGACGGTGGCTTCAACGGTCCTACCTACAAGTCAAATACCACCGGAAACTCCGGCTATACAGCGCTTCTCGACGGGTTCGTGACATCGCTTAGCGCCGACATGCAGTTCGATCCGGCCACGGGGCTCGACGGTTCAAGCAGCATCCTGGATTTTTCGGCTTCCTCGATCGGCTGGCTGGAAGAATTGAGGAGCGGTGCCTCAACTGCCAACGACAACAAGATGGCCATGCTGTCGCGCACGCAAGATGCGTTGAGCAACGTCACAGGCGTTAGCCTTGACGAGGAACTGTCGCAATTGCTGGACCTTGAGCAGTCTTACAAAGCATCGGCGAAATTGGTCAGTACGGTGGACGCCATGATGACGTCCCTTCTGCAAGCTGTAGGATAAAATCATGAAAACGTCTTTCGTTTCCAATCTGGCTGTTCAAAACGCCATGCGCCTGACCATCCAAAGAGGTCAGGTGGAAATGATGAAGCTGAACGACGAGGTGTCGACCGGCGTTCATGCCGATTACGGTCTGGCACTTGGGGCCTCCACCTCGAAATCCGTCAACATCTCATCGCAGCTTGACCGGTTGGCGACGTTGAAGAGCACCAATTCCATCGTCACGCAAAGACTTGCCGGTTCTCAGGAAGCCTTGAAGACGATGCAGGATGCGGCCCAGAAGTCGCTGTCGTCGCTGATGGCCTTCCGAGACAACAGCACTGCCGATCTTCTGAAAATCGCGCAGGACCAGAACGCTGCGGCGATGACGACGTTCACGTCGGCTGCCAACACATCCTTGAATGGGGAATACCTGTTCTCGGGCATCAACACCGATGTCCAGCCTTTCACGGAATACACACCCACCTCCGCTGCCAAGGCTTCCTACGATGCGGCATTGTCGACCTTTATCGCGGCACAGCCGGTTCAGGTTCCGCCGCTGAACTCAGTGAACCAGTTCACCAAGGCGCAGATGACCGACTTCATCGACAACTCGCTGGCGCCGATGTACGCGGATCCGTCGGTTGCCGGATCGAAGTGGACGGATTGGTCGGACGCTTCCAGCCAGAACATGACGAGCCGCATCAGCGCCAATGAAGTCATTCAAAGTTCCGCAAACCTCAATGCCGAGGGTGCACGGAAGTTCGCCCTGGCCAGCCTCATCTCGACTGAACTTCTCAGCGTCGGCTTGAGCGACGACGTTCGTGGCGCGGTCACCGGCAAGGCTATCGAGTTCATGGGTGAAGCTGTCACCGGTTTGATCAGCATGCAAAGCAATCTTGGTCTGTCGCAGGAGCGCGTCAAGAAAGCCAACACCTCGATCGAGGCGCAAACCAAGATCATCAAGGCCAATCAGCTTGATCTTGAGGGCATCGATACCTTCGCAGCATCGACCATGCTCAAGACTTTGCAGAGCCAGCTTGAGACCTCCTACACGCTGACCGCGCGGCTTCAGCAGTTGAGTTTGATTAATTTCCTCTGATGCGGTGAGGACCAGGACAAACATGAAGGATGTTTGAATGTATCAGTTTTCATATGCCGAGATCATGGAGGATGGCGTTGCCGACTCCAAGGATCGGGAACGGCAAGTGCTCGACCGATCGATCACGCTGCTCGCGGCCGCAAAGCGACAGCAGGGCTACTCAAGAGAGGCCATCGAGGCGATCTACTATACCAGGCGGGTCTGGATTCGGTTCATCGAGGATCTTCGTGCTTCGGACAATCAGCTGAACGACGAACTGCGCGCCAACCTTATTTCCATTGCCATCTGGATTCTCGGTGAGACAGAGAAGATCCGCAAGCGCGAATCCTCGAACTTCCAGGGCATTATCGATATCACAACCATCATCAGGGATGGACTCAAATGAAAAGCACACTGCGTATTTCGCTGAAGTCTGGCGAACGGATTTTTGTCAACGGGGCCGTGCTGCGTGTCGACCGCAAGGTTGCCGTCGAATTCCTGAACGACGTGACGTTCCTGCTTGAAAACCATGTCCTGCAGCCGGAAGATGCGACGACCCCGCTGAAGCAGCTCTATTTCATCGCACAGATGATCCTGATCAATCCGGAAGGCGCCGAGCAGTCGACGAACATGTTCCGCAAGTCGGTCGTCATGCTTTTGAATTGCTTCAAGAACGAAGAGATCGTTTCCGAGCTGAAGAAAATCGACGGAATGGTGACGCAAGGCCGCGCCTTCGATGCTTTGAAGGCGATCCGTGGTCTCTACGCCCTGGAAGACCGGATCCTGAACAACCAGGAAATCACCCCTGCAACGATCGAGCAGATTCGCAAGGAGATCGCACCATGGCGGTAAGTGGCGTCAATTCGGCGAACAGTTATGTGCCGACCGCGTCGGGAACGGAATCCGGAAACGATTCCGCCAAGGCCAGCCTGAACTATGACAGCTTCCTCAAGCTGCTCGTGGCCCAGATGAAGAACCAGGATCCCACCCAGCCGATGGATTCGACCCAGCAGATCGCCCAGCTGGCGACCTTCTCGCAGGTTGAACAGACGATCAAGACGAACACCAATCTGGAAAGCCTGCTGCAGCGCACGTCGCTCAGTGAGGCCAATGCCGTGATCGGCAAGACAGTGACCAGCGCCGATGGCAAGACAACTGGTGTCGTCAAGGAAGTAAAGCTATACTCGGATGGAATCATCGCGGTGCTCGATACCGGCAAGGAACTTGTCGTAGGCCCGGGTGTTACCATAAAGTGATAGCCAATGAATGAGGCGGATGCCCTCGATATCGTGCAAGCGGCGATCTGGACAGTGGTCGTCGCTTCCGGGCCCGCCGTTCTCGCCGCCATGATTGTCGGCGTCGTCATCGCTTTCATTCAGGCGCTGACCCAGGTTCAGGAAATGACCCTGACCTTCGTTCCTAAAATCCTTGCTGTGCTTGTCACCATCGCGCTTTCCGCCTCTTTTGTCGGTGCGCAGATTTCGATTTTCACCGACGTGGTGTTTTCCCGCATTCAAACCGGGTTCTGACCTTCCGGCGAAATTGAAACGGATGATGCTGAGAAAAGCGTGTCATCCCCTTCCTTTCGACATCGATGCCACCTTCGCGCAAGTTTGGTGCGTTAGGCCTGCTGCTTAGTATGGGCAGCAGGTATGAATGCTGTCCGCCTCTCATGAAGAGACGGAATTTCCGATGGCACAACCTCCTGCTCTGATCATTCCGAAAGTCGCGCCCAAAGGCCGCGACGTCGGCTTCGCGCTCGGCATCGTAGCGATCCTGTCGATCCTCTTCCTGCCGATACCGCCATTTCTGATCGACGTCGGGCTGGCTTTCTCCATCGCATTCTCCGTGCTCATCCTGATGGTATCGCTCTGGATTCAGAAGCCGCTGGATTTCTCGTCCTTTCCGGTCATCCTGCTGATCTCCACCATGACTCGGCTGGCGCTCAACATTGCGACAACGCGCGTCATCCTTTCGCATGGTCATCAAGGACATGATGCGGCCGGCGGTGTCATCGCCGGTTTTGCCGAACTGGTCATGGGTGGCGATTTTGTCATCGGTCTGATCGTCTTCCTGATCCTCATCACGGTGAACTTCATCGTCATCACCAAGGGCGCCACCCGTATCGCCGAAGTCGGCGCGCGGTTTACCCTCGATGCCATTCCCGGCAAGCAGATGTCGATCGATGCCGATCTGTCCGCCGGCCTGATCGACGAGAAGGAAGCGCAACGCCGTCGGCGCGAACTGGAGGAGGAAAGCTCCTTCTACGGTTCAATGGATGGTGCGTCCAAGTTCGTGCGCGGCGATGCGATCGCCGGCCTTCTCATCACCGCCATCAACGTTTTTGGCGGCATCATCATCGGTTACGCGCGCCACGACATGTCGATCGGCGAAGCTGCCGACGTCTTCGTCAAGCTGTCCGTCGGCGACGGCCTGGTTTCCCAGATTCCGGCTTTGATCGTATCGCTCGCTGCCGGCTTGCTCGTATCGCGTGGCGGCACCTCCGGTTCCACCGATCAGGCCGTCATCAATCAGCTTGCCGGTTATCCGCGCGCGCTGATGGTCGCATCAGGCCTGATCCTGATGCTGGCGCTGATGCCGGGTCTCCCGTTCATTCCGTTCGCTGTTCTCGGCGGCGGTATGGCCTTCCTCAGCTGGGTCATTCCCCGTCAGCTGGCTGCGGCCAACAAGCTCAAGCATGATCAGGACCAGCAGACGGCGCAGCTGAAGACGGACAGCGAAAAGGACTCGGTCAAGTCGGTCTTGAAGACAGCCGAGATCGAATTGCTGCTCGGCAAGCAGGTCTCCACACGCCTGCTCGGCGCTCATCAGGAACTGGCTTTCCGTGTCGGCAAGATGCGCCGAAAGTTCGCAGGCCAATACGGGCTCATCGTCCCGGAGATCAAGGTTTCCGACGATATCAGCATCCCGGACAAGGCCTATCACGTCCGTATCCACGGCACGACGATCGCGTCGAACACGGTGCGCGTCGGCGAGGTCATCGTCGTTACCGGCGGCGGCCGCAAGCCCAGCGTTCCAGGCGACGATATTCGCGAACCCGCATTCGGCATGCCCGCCGTGTCGATCCTTGAAACCTTTACCGAGGATCTGAAGCGCGAAGGCTTCCACCCGATCGACAACGTGTCGGTGGTACTGACGCATCTCTCCGAAGTGATCCGTAACAACCTGCCGCAGCTTCTGTCCTACAAGGACGTCAAGATCCTGATCGAGCGGCTGGACCCGGAATACCGCAAGCTCGCTGACGAAATCTGCACCTCGCACATGTCCTATTCGGGCCTGCAGGCCGTGCTGAAGCTGCTTCTGGCCGAGCGCGTCTCGATCCGCAACCTGCATCTGATCCTCGAAGCGGTCGCCGAACTCGCGCCGCATGTCAGGAAAACCGAGCAGATCGTCGAGCATGTCCGGGTGCGTATGTCGCAGCAACTCTGCGGCGATCTCGCCGACAACGGCACACTGCGCGTTCTGCGTCTCGGCAGCAAATGGGACATGGTCTTCCATCAGGCGCTGAAGCGCGACGCCAAGGGCGATATCGTCGAATTCGACATCGATCCGCGCCATCTGGAGGAGTTCAGCGAGCAAGCGACCAAGGTTATCCGTGAACATCTTGACCGCGGCATGCCGTTCGTACTGGTAAGTTCGCCCGAATCCCGCTCTTATGTCCGCATGATCATCGAGCGTCTTTTTGCAACATTGCCGGTTCTCTCGCATGTCGAGCTCGCCAAGGGCCTCGAGATAAAGATCATCGGCTCGATTTCATGATCACCGATCCGGAAGGCACAGTGCTGGCGCTCTTCGCCGCATTCTGCCGGATCGGCGCCTGCATCATGGTCATGCCCGGATTTTCCACCGCCCGCGTTTCGGTGCAGATCCGGCTCTTCGTGGCCGTGGCAATCTCGATGGCGATCCTGCCGATCATGTGGAACGAGATCTATCCGCAGATTTCCGGCAAGGGTCATACCTATATCTACATCGTCGCGACCGAAACCGTTGTTGGCGGCGTGATAGGACTGATCGCACGCTATTATGTGCTTGGTCTGCAGTTTGCCGGCACGGTGATCACGATGATGATGGGGTTCAATGCTCCTCCGGCCAACGACGTGTTGGAAGACACGGCGGAAAACCAGCTGACCAACCTGATCAGCTTTGCCGGTCTCATGGTTCTGTTCATGCTGGATTTCCACCATGTCATCCTGTCGAGCCTTGTCGATTCCTACAAGGTGATGCCGCTCGGCGTCGGCTTTGATCCGCAGGGCGTGCTGATCACGCTGACCAATGCGCTGGAGACCACGTTTTATATCATGCTGCGGCTGGCGAGCCCTTTCATCATCTACGGCCTGCTGTTCAACGTCGCGATCGGCATGGTCAACAAGCTTGCGCCGCAGATGCCGCTCTACTTCATCTCGCTGCCCTATCTCATCATGGGCGGCATGTTCCTGCTCTATCTTGGTATCGCCGCGATGCTGAAACTGTTTGCCGATGGCTTCGGTTCGATGATGCAAGGGATCTAGCCAGATGAAGAGCCGATCCGAAAAACTCAAGCGCCTCGTGGCCGTCCAGCGGCACCTGGAACAGATGGCGGAAAACGATCTTGCCGAAACCGCAAGGAAGCGCCGCGATCTTGCCGATACAATCGACGTGGTCGTCGATGCCATGGGATCGGCAAGTCCGCTGCACGCGATGTTTTCCGGACACTACGCCTCGCAGCTCGGCCGCCTTGCGATGAAGGACCAGATGCTTCTGGATATCCAGCAAGGGCATGAGGCCAGGGTTCTGAAAGAACGGGCCAAGGGCGACCGGCTTGAGGAAAACATGAAGGACGCTCGCGTCCTGGAAGACCGGACCGAAGCCGACGACGCCATTTATGACCTCGTCGATCAGCACGTGATGAGCGGATCACCAGCTTCCGGTAAGGTTGGCCGGTCATAGTACCGGCAGGAATGGTGGCATATTACGGCCGATCCGTTCTTTAAGATATTGATTTTATGGAGTTACCGCTGGCCTTGACAGAGGCGCTTGCAGCAGGCTTCGTAACCGAGAGGATACCGCATGGCCATTTCTCCTCCAAGCGACCTGGTGCTGGATGTCGTGCGCGCCGCGGATCCAGCTCAAGTGCAGGAAGCGCAGGCGCGGCTGAAGGCCAATCGGGCGGCGTTCCAGGCGACCAGCCTCGCCGAGAACGGGAACGGGTTTGCCAACACGGTTGCGGTCCTCAACCAGGACAGCCCGACTAACAGTCTTGGCGACGTCACCAACCGCGCCGAGGCCAAGAAGATTCCGGAAAGCTACCGCAAGTTCGAAGCCATGGTGCTGCAGAACTTCGTCAAGTCGATGCTCCCCACCGAAAGCGAAGAGGTTTACGGCAAGGGTACGTCTGGCGACATGTGGAAGAGCATGATGGCCGAGCAGATCGGTAACGTCATGGCGCAGGGCGATGGTGTCGGCATAGCCGAGCGCATGGTCACGGACCGCATCGTCGGTGAAGGCCCCGACCGGGTCAATGCATCGCTCGATGGGAATAGCAGCAATGTCGCGCTGAGCATGGTTCAGGAATACGAGCGCAAGGCGGTCGCCAATTTCACGGGCACGCAGGACAATAACGATCAAGCCTGAGGCGGGGCCGGTCATCGGCCGGGCTGATTTTAAAGAAGTTTCGCGCACTCATCACGCCAAGGGTTTGGGCCCTGCGTGCCGAAAGCGCCAATGGGAGCCAAATGATGGAAGTTGCAGCATCGAGTGACGTACGTATCCAGAATGTACTGGGGCGGCTTGAAATGATCCTCGACAATGAGAATACCCGGATCGGCGTCGATCCGAGCTTCGATCTGAAGACGTCGAACGCCCGCAAGAGCCGGTGCCTCTATGAACTGACAATGCTGCATCGCGACGCTTCGCCGGACGAAATTTCGCCGGCATTCGTATCGCAGACCCGGCACATCAAGACCAAGCTGATGACCAATTCGCAGAAGGTCAACGCCCATATGGAAGCCTGCCGTTCGGTGGTCGACCTGCTGAAGGCGGCTGTTCAGGACGCCGACGCGGATGGCATCTACACCGAACAGCAGTTCCGCTACGGCGATTTCTGATGCTGAAGCTTGTTTTCACCGGTGTGTGGATTTGCGCCGTATCGCTCGGATCCGTCTATTTTTCGATCCAGCATGCGTCGGCACCGGTGGAATCGGATGCGGAGGCTGAGCGCCGCGCATTGCAGGAATACATACCGGGCGAGTTGATCACCGTACCGGTCATCACCGATGGCGCGGTGCAGGGCTACTTTCTGACAAAACTCTCGTTCTCGGTCGACAAGGCCAAGGCCAAGACCATGGAAGTGCCGTTCAAGCAATCGGTGACCAATGCGTTGTTCGACATTCTGGTCGGCCAGAAACTGATCAACGTCGCGGATACCAGCAATTTCGATCTCGCCAGCTTCAAGACGATCGTCAAGGACCAGCTCAACAAGCAGCTGCGTGAAGAGGTGATTTTCCAGGTTCTGGTCGAGCAGCTCGAATATCTGTCGAAAGCAGACGTTGCCCGCGTCGCCAATGCGGCGAACGAAAAACAGCGCAAGCCCGTGCCGATCGTCGACAAGAATGGTCAGGTGGCCAACGACGAGATGCCGGAAAGCGAAAAGCGCGCGGCTGCCGCAGGCCACTGAACGGACACGGCGTACGGCTCAGTTTTTCTCCGGGTTGCGATATTGCTCGTTGACGAAGCCGAACTCCATCATCAGCCGCCCGCACGCCACATAAAAATGGTAGAGGCCGGCCGAAGGCAGGCCGGATGATTTCCAGAGCGAAATGCCGCGAAACGGCGAGGCGGCCAAAAGGGCCAGGGATCTGGCGATCGTCCTCACCCGTCCGGCAAAGCCGGGGGTAGCGCGATGTTCGAGCAAGGCGGAAATTGCCCCGTTTCGCAGGCTTCGTGATCTGATCCAGGACAGTTCTGTCCGCCGCGCCGGAATGGTTTCGGCCACCCAGGCTTCCGCTGCCCAGCCAAAGCAAAAGCCTTTCTCCTTGCACCGGCGATAGAAATCGCTGTCTCCGCCACCGATGAAATTGAACAACGGGTCGAGGAACGGCCGCGGCATGGCATCGAGAACAGGGCGCGTAATCAGGACATTGCCTGAAGAGTATAGGATCGGGACGGGGCCGGTCGTGTCATAGTGGGGCATGAAGACCGGGTGCCGCTTGCGGTCATTGCGGGTCTTGTCCTCCAAATCTGGAAGCTGCGGTCCGCCAACAAGATCCGCACGCGTCTGCCGGTGTACTGAAACGAGACTGTCGAGCCAATCGGGTGCCGCCAGTTCATCATCGTCGATCACGGCGATAGCCTGCAGATTGGGGTAGACGTCAAGCGCCATCGACCAGCCGGCATTGTAGGCATGGCAGTTGCCGCGCTGATGCGCGATCACCACCAGCGCGTTGACCCGGTGGTCGGCGAAGAACATTTTTGCGGCATTCGCGCCTTCCAGCCCATCCGCGTCATTTTCCATGACCACGATCGCAAAAGGGCAGCCTGGAGCCTGCGAAATAACGGTTTTCAGGGTCTTGAGCAGATGCTCAGGACGCCGGAATGTCGGCAGTGTGACGACGAGTTCAATACTGTCACGGCTATCGACCGCCGTCCGGTAGAATTCGGTCACATCCTGGGCGGGCGGGGTCATGGCGGCTACCTGTTGAAGGCGAAGAACTGGCAAGCACTAAAGCAAATGTTCCTAAACAGATGCTGAATTTCCAAATTCGCTTTCGAATGAATGGTTTAAAGCTCGCTTCACGCCGTGTTGCTACAGTCCGGGCAGTTGTTCTCAAGTCTCACGTGGCAGCATGCATCTGGTCTTCGTTTCCTCGCTGGTGCCGGTGGAGAACCCTTCATCGGGGTTCGACATCGCAAACCGCGCCGTCTTCGACGGTCTTCGCGCGCTTGGCCACAAGGTGAGCGTCATCGGCTATCTGCAGCCGGGACAGGCCGCTGCTTCGCACGAAGATGTTCATCTGCTGGGCCAACTGGAAGTCACCAATGCAAAGGTCGGCGCTGCCGCCAAGCTGCGTTGGCTGGCAAAGGCATGCCTTCATCGCACTACGCTGTCTTCGGCGAAGATGCTCGAGGTTAGCCGCGCGCATGTCGAGGCCCTGTTGCAGCGCCTGCAGCCGTTCGACGGCATCGTCCTCAACTCCGTGCAATTGCCCGGCGCCTTTGCCGCCGCATTCCAGAAACACAAGACGATCTACATCGCGCATAATGTCGAAGCAGGCTCGGCGCGTGAAAACGCTGCCACCGCCTCCAGTCTTTTGCAGCGCTGGCTGTTCAGGCGCGAAGCGTACTATCTCGAACGGCTTGAGCGGACGCTGACACAGGCGGCTTCGGTGATCTGGACATTTGCGGAAGCCGATCGCCTTGGCTTTGGCCATGCCGTCTCCAGCCGCGCAACCGTCCTGCCGCTTGTCACTCGATGGGACCTTGCTCAAGGCGGCCCGGAAAAACTGCCGCAATACGATCTGGCGCTGATTGGAACCTGGAGTTGGCAGTCCAATAGGCTCGGCCTGGATTGGTTTCTGTCAAAGGTCGTGCCGCTGCTGTCGGCCGAGATGACGATCGGCATTGCTGGCCAGCTGCCGGATGCACCCGTGATTGCCCATCCCGGCGTGCGCCTGCTTGGCAGGGTGCCTGATGCCCGCGCCTTCGTCTGCTCCGGCGCCGTTCTGCCGCTGATCAGCCGTGGTGGCACCGGTGTGCAACTGAAGACCATCGAGACTTTCGAACTTGGCATGCCGAGCGTTGCCACGCGCGCATCCCTGCGCGGCATCGGCGCGTTACCCGGCAACTGCTCGGTCGCCGACGATCCTGCCGAATTCGCGAAACTGTTGATCGACAAGGTCGCGCAAGTGCGGGCGGGCAACCATCAGCGCCTATCGGGCGCGATTTTTCATCAGGCTCAGAAAACAAAGCTGCTTGAGACGCTGGATGAGGGGTTGTCGTGGTTCGGCAAAACGACTGCCGCATCTGACCCGGCTTTTACGAGAGATGAAGCGCGTCCGCGGGCAACCAAAGTTGTCAGCGCATCTTACAGTCTTGCAGTGCATGAGGGGGGCAAATCTCGATGAACGTTTTTCCGGGTACATCGATCGTTGCCTCGCAGCGCATGATCCTCGACATGCCGGTCTGCGATTTCGGTTGGGCGGACGCTTTCGCATTTGCCGACGAAGTCGCCTCGCTGCCGATCGGGCAGACAGTCATATCGTTCCTCAATGCCCACAATGCCAATTTGATGATGCATGATCCGGAATACCGGGCCGTGCTCGGTCGGCACATTGTCCTGCCGGATGGGCATGGCGTCGATCTTGCTTCCTGGCTGTTCCACGGAAAGACCTTTCCAGCCAACCTGAATGGTACCGACTTCGTCCCGGCACTGATGACCTACATGACGGCGCCGAAGCGCATTGCCATGGTCGGTGCGCGAGCGGACGTGCTGAAACGCGCCGCCGAAAATTTCCAGAAACACGCGCCATGGCACCAGTTCATTGCTGTTTCCGATGGCTTTTTCGACCCAGTGCAATCCGATGAGATCATGGCCAAGGTCCGCGCTGTGAAGCCGGATATCCTGTTGATTGCGATGGGCAGTCCGAAGCAGGAGAAATGGATCGACCGCCATGTCGGCCCCGGACACGCCCGATTGGTGATCAGCGTTGGTGCGCTCTTCGACTTCATGGCCGAGGAGGTGCCGCGCGCTTCACCCACCGTCCGGCGCCTGCGGCTGGAGTGGCTGCATCGGCTGGTGCATGAGCCGCGCCGTTTGTGGCGGCGTTACCTGCTCGGCAATCCGTTGTTCATATATTATATTCTCCGCCATAAGCTGAGCGGGCGAGAGCCGCCATCGCGAGTGGACGGGCATCGTGCCGGGTCACGATCGTTCTAACGGAAACCATCATGCGCACTGCTGTCGCTACAGCCTCCTACGCCAATGATTTCGAGCGCTGCCGGCTGCTGTGTGAAAGCATGGATATGCGGCTGAAGGGCGACTGGGTTCATTATCTGCTCGTGGCGCCCTTCGACGTGGCATTGTTCCGGCAGCTGGAAGGCTCACGGCGCCAGGTCATCAGCGAGAGCGATCTTTTGCCGTGGTGGCTGCGGGCCATTCCCGATCCGCTTTCAGCCGGTAGGCGCAAGCTCTGGATCAGCCCATACAGTTTGCCGCTGCGAGGCTGGCATGCCCAGCAACTGCGCCGTCTGGCACTGTCACGGCATATCGGCGAGGCAACGATGTTTGCCGTCGATTCCGACGTGGTGCTGTTGCGCGATTTCGATCCGGCCGACCTCTGGCAGGGCGGCCGCCTGACGCTCTATCGCCAGGATGGGGCTATCGGCGAGCGCATGCGCTCCAATCATCTCGAGTGGCTTGCTCATTCCGACCGGCTGCTGGGCATCGGTCCCTTCAGCCTGCCTGCCAACGATTACATCAATACGCTGATTGCGTGGCGTACCGACACCTGCCGGGCTCTGCTCGATCATGTCGAGGCCCTCCATGGCTGCAACTGGGTACGCGCCATCGTTCGTTCGCGCCAGTTTTCAGAATGCCTGATCTATGGCCGCTTTGTCGATGAGGTGCTGATGGGGGAGGGCCATGTCGCGTCTGCCGAAGGGCTTTGCCACGTGCTTTGGTTCGACGATAGCTATGCGCGCGATATCAGCGGGCTCAGGCATTTCATGCGGGATATGGGACCGCATCAGATCGGGATCGGCGTCCAATCCTTCGTCGGCCATGATCTCACCGACATCCGGAACGTTGTTCTCGAACGCGCCGCCTGATCCTGTCAGATGACCCGGCCGGTTTGGCTGCGCAGAGCGGAATAGGTGAGGGTAAAGGATGCGGCGTAAAGGGCCAGGTAGACAGCATTGATAAGCGGCGCCCAATAGGCAACATCCGTGCTGGTCTTGAAAACGGCGGCGAGCAGCGCGACCTTGATGATGCCTGCAATCACCAGATTGGCCATCCTGCGTACCGTTCGGCCGGTCGCGTAGAGCAATTCGGAGTGATATTCGACAAGATTGCGGAAGGATGGCACCAATAGCACCGCCATCATATAGGGCGCAGCCTCGGCGACGTTGTTTCCCAGGCCGCTCGGGAAGATCCAGAGATATCCCGCCATCGCTGCAATTGCCAGGAAGGATATGGCAGCTACCAGTGTCTCGATCGTCAGCCGGGTGCGCCAGGACGAGATCGTTGCGGGCGTGCGCATGATCTTCTGCACCAGGAGCGTATTGAACGAGCGCACCGGCAGCGCCGTCAGGTCGGCAAGCCGCATGATGATCGCATATATGCCGGAAACCTCCGGCCCGCCGATTGCAAGAACCGCGATCTTGTCGAATTCCGACTGGATATAGAACAGCACTTCGGCGCCAGCCACCGTGACCGAATCCGCCCAACGGCGAATATAGAGCGCCGGGCGAAAACGAAGCCGGACTTTCGGAAAAAACCACACCAGCGCGATCACGAGAGCAGCAAAGTTGGCGCCAAGATAGAAAAACGACCAGGTATCGAGCGATGCCGAGTGCGACAGCGAAAAGGCGAGCGCGGCAACGGTGCGGATGCCTGTACCGATCACCACCAGAAGGGCGGCGCGGCCGAAGCGCCCGAGACCGTTGAGAACGATAACAACGACCTCAAGCCCCCGCCAGCAAAGGATTTCGGCGGCCATCAAGGCACTGAAAACCACAAGCGCAACATCGCCTGCAAAAACGGCATAATAGACCGCAAGACAAAGGACAGCGATCAAGGGCAGCGACAGAAGCGCGCCGGCGGCGAAGCCGGCGCTATAGATGCCGACCAGCAAGGGCTTGACGGTTGCCACCCGGTAAAGCGGCGACATGAAACCAAAGGCAAGCACGCGGGAGATCATGATGCCTGCGGCCGATGCCGTGGCAAACAAGCCGAACTCGGCAATCGAAAGCCCGTTGGCAATGCAGATGAAATAGACCAGCGACAGCACAAGCCTGCCCGCAGACCCGCTCGTCATCGAGATATAGGCGTGAATGACGCTTTTATGGCGTGCGTAGAGGGTCTTTGCGAAATCGATCACGAGGATGGTCCGGATGTGCTGGCCCGTTCTAGCCGGGAAAGCTTAATGAGGGGTGTGGCCCTGCGGTTTCGTGGTCTCCCCGGAGATGAATTTGCAGTCTGTTAACGGTTTGTTTTCCATAAAAACTTAAGCTTCGTTCACAATTCGTCACTTTGCCCAATTGCGGGCGTTTGCAGGCATCGATGTTCGATCCAGAAGACAACAAAAGGACTGTGGTGCATCGCTCCCCGGCCGGCCCTGGATCGAGGGAGGCGGGGTCGTCTTTGCGTTCGCGCATGTCGGCGCGTGGCGGAGCGCCGGTGGCGCGGACCGCCAGCGAGTTGCTGGACCGTCTTGGCAGTCCTGCCGTGAAGCTGAAAATATCGGGCAATGATCAGCAGCCTGCCAAAGCATCAGTGGAAAAGCCGCCCGGGCGTTTCTCCGGCTGGTTCAAGGCAGGAAAAGCAACACTGGCCAGCCCAGTGCAAGCCGATGCTGTCCTCTCCCAGCCTGCCGTGAGCGCTGAAGTTTATTATGGAGAGCCGCAGGACCGGCCATTGATCGATATCGCCACCATCATGTCTTCCGTCTGGCAGCTGCGAAAGACCATCGTGGTGCTGACGGTGGCGGGTGCCGTCGGCGGTGTGTTGATCGCCATGTCGACCCCGAGTGTCTACGTTTCCCAAAGCAAGCTTTATGTCGATCCGCGCGAAGTCCGATTGACGGATTCCGATCTATCCAAGGAAAGCCTGGCAACTGAAGCGATCCTGGCGCTTGTCGACAGCCAGCTCGAAGTGTTGCGCTCGCGGACCGTTCTGGAAAAGGTTGCCATTGATCTGGGGCTGGACCGCGATGCCGAATTCGGCGGCGTATCGAGCGGCAAGGGCGGCATTTCCGACGGCATCGGCGTCATTCGCGACATCGTTTCCCCCGGCAAGGCGCAACCGGCGCCAGCGTCCGGCGTCAACCCGCGCACACTGGAAAAATTGAGCGACGCCGTTTCCGTATCGCGAGATCCGAAAACCTTCATCGTGACCATCGAGGTCAAGAGCCGGGATCCGGCCAAATCGGCACTGATCGCCAATCGCCTCGTGTCGACATTCCTCAGCGAGGAGCAGGCTGCCCAATCCGGTTTCTTCCAGCGGACGACGCAGGCGCTCGACAGCCGGTTGGCCGATCTGCGCACGGAACTGGACGCGGCTGAAAATGCGGTGGAGAAATACAAGGCCGACCACGACATTGTCGGTGCCGCCGGCGAGTTGATCTTCGACAAGCAGTTGCTGGCCCTCAATGATCAGGTCGGTGCCGTCCGCAATCGCATCGCCGATGCGCAGGCGAAGGTCGACCTGGCGGCCAGGATCAGCTTGAACGACGTCTTGAGCGGTGCATTTCCCGAAGAGGTGAGTTCCGTGACGCTTCAGGATCTGCGCAAGCAGTATTCCGAGGCGCGCGCCCAGCTGGGTGCGCTGGATGCGAGCCTTGGGCCGCGGCACCCGCAGCGCCTGGCTGCTGTCCAGTCGCTTGAGGTCGCACGCTCCGAAATTGGCAACGCGCTTCGCCGCATCGCCGCAACGGCGAAGACCGAACTCGACCGCGCGGTGCGGACGGAAAAGGATCTCGTCCAGCAACTGGCGGTGCAGAAGGCACAGCAGATGAACTCCTCCACCGGCTTCATCGAGCTGCGGGAGCTGGAGCGCAAGGCCACCGCAACCCGGACGATCTACGAATCCTTCCTCAAGCGGGCGAGTGAAACCGGCCAGGAGGAGAAACTGACCTCGAAGAATATCCGGGTGATCGCCTCGGCGCAGCCGCCGCTTCAGGCTACCGGGCCGTCCCGCAAGCTGATTGCGATCGGCGGCATGATGGCCGGCTTCATCGCCGGGGTCGGGCTGGGCATCGCGCTCGGCGCCTACCGCAGCCTCAAGGATCTGCTCCAGCGTTCGAGCCGGCCGGTTGCCGTGGCTCCACAGCGTGATCCTCCCGGAAGGGACGATCATCACCCGGATGGTCCGGGAACACGGCAGGAGATCGAGGATCCATTGCCCGCACCTGTGGCCTACCGGGCGCGGATGCCATCGGCGCATCACGTAGCCGCGTCCGCCGCAGCACTGTCAGCGTTTCCTCCGCGAAACGACGAGGCAGATGCGGCCAGTCTGCGGGACTATTTGCGTGAAATGCAGGATAGCACCACGGACAACGGCGATATCGCCGAAGTGCAGGAAAACCTGCGCGCGCTGCGATCGCGTGTCGAGCACTATGCGAAACAGCGGGCCGGCGGCCGGCGGTATTAGCGCTCTGTATCCATAGAGGCTGACTTGCCCCAGGCAGAAATCCCTCATGAATGATAGGAATGCAAATCGTCGTGATGTTTATGCTGGACCTGGCGCGGATCAGTGGTGAATTTATTCGATCTGAACAGCATAGGACGCATTGAGGCGAGCGCTGTTTTTTGCTGAAACTAGACTGAACAGAACAAACGAGAATCTGGGAGAACTCCGTGACGACCGTGATTGATGGCAAGCAAGTTGCAGCGTCGGTGATCGATGCCGTGAAAACCGCATCGCAGGCATTGACCGAACAGACCGGCGTCAAGACCGGTCTCGCCGTCGTCATCGTCGGAAATGATCCGGCAAGCCACGCCTATGTCTCCTCCAAGAGCAAGATGGCCAAGGAATGCGGCTTTACCTCGGTTCAGCATACGCTGCCGGAGGAAACGACGCAGGAAGAACTGGCTACTCTCGTTCAGACACTTAACAGGGATGAGAGCCTGCACGGCATTCTCGTCCAGCTTCCGCTGCCAAAACATTTGAATTCCGAACCGATCATTCAGTCCATTCTGCCGGAAAAGGATGTCGATGGTCTGCATGTCGTCAATGCCGGCAAATTGGCGACGGGCGATCTCGATGGCGGTCTCGTCTCCTGCACGCCTGCTGGCGCCATGGTGTTCGTCAAGCGCACGCATGGAGAGGACCTCTCGGGGCTGAATGCCGTCGTCATCGGCCGTTCCAACCTGTTCGGCAAACCGATGGCGCAGCTGCTGCTTGCCGCCAATGCGACGGTGACCATCGCCCATTCGCGCACCAAGGATCTACCGGGTGTCTGCCGCAATGCCGATATTCTGGTCGCCGCTGTCGGCCGCCCGGAGATGGTCAAGGCCGATTGGGTGAAGCCCGGCGCCACCGTCATCGATGTCGGCATCAACCGTATTGCTGCGCCTGAAAAAGGTGAAGGAAAGTCGCGTCTGGTCGGTGATGTTGCCTTCCAGGAATGCGCAAAGGTAGCCGCTGTCATTACGCCTGTGCCTGGAGGCGTCGGCCCGATGACCATCGCGATGCTGATGGCCAACACGGTCATCGCCGCCTACCGCAAGGCCGGTAAGACCGCACCAAAGTTCTGATCCGGAAAAAGCGGACGATCTTACGATTTCGGAGCAGGGCCGGTCGAGGCCCTGACGATCAGTTCCGTTCGCCACAGCTCCTGTTCCGGATAATCTCCCGTCTTCAAGATGCGCGAGATTAGCCGGGTGGCGATCCGTGATCCTGCCGCCCGAAGTGATGAACGCGTGGTCGTCAGCGGTACGCTGAAGTTTTCCGGTTTCAGCATCGGCAGCACGTCGTCATGGGCAATCAGCGAAATATCCTCGCCCATCTGCAGCCCGGCCCGATGGATTGCCCTGACTGCGCCAAGCGCGATCACGGTGCTGGAGCAAAGAACGGCGGTCGGCGGCTCACCCTGTTCAAGAAACTGTTGCATGGCGCGGTGACCATATTCGTCGGTCATCAGTGAATTCTGAACCAGCCTTTCATCGAACTGCAGCCCGTTCTCCTCGAGTGCGCGGCGCATTCCCTTCAGGCGGCGAATGGAGAAGGTCAGGTTTCCCGGGCCGTTGATCAGCGCAATCCGCCGGTGCCCCAACTGAATGAGCAATCGCGTCGCATCATAAAAGGCACCGGTATTGTCGATATCGAGAAACGGATAGTCGGCGGGCTGGCCGACCGCCCGGCCATGGACAACGAAGGGGATCGACAGGGATTTCAGCATGGCGATGCGCGGATCGTTGGCCCGCACATAGGCGAGAAACAGGGCATCGACATTGCCGCTGGCGGCCAGCCGCTTGAAGGTCGCCTCCTCGTCGTCGGGCGCGCTCGGATTGATGACGAAATGGAAATCGTGCCGGACGGATTCTTCGCCAAGCCCGGCAAGGAATTCGCCGAAATGCACATCGGAATCGATGCCTTGCGCGATCGGCATGACCAGCCCGATCGAGCCTGCGCGCCCTGTTGCCAGTCTTTGAGCCGCACGGTTTGGCCGGTAGCCCGTTTCGCGGACCGCGCTCAAGACACGCTGGCGTGTTTCGGCGTTGACTTCCGGATAGCCGTTGAGTGCCCGGCTGACTGTCGTTTGCGACAGGCCCAACATCTCCGCCAGCTGTTTCAAATTCACGTTCATGGCAAGCGCGCACTCCCAAAGCGCTTTGATTTGTATTTTGTTTTTGCTTTCAAACTCCAACGCGCGACGGATTTTGTATCATCGGCTTTACGCATCAACCAGAAAAATCAGCTGCATTGCATTGCAAACCTTCGCTGCACTGCAGGAAGTGGGCCTTAATTCGACCTTTAAGGGAAAGCTCTTGACTTGGTGCCTGTCGCAATGGTTTGTTAGCAAACTCAAAGCGCTTTGAATTTTGGCGGCGCTGCGGTGTTCGCCCGGCATCAATGGGTCGGGTCTTTCTTGGGAGGAAATGACGTGAAGAGAACATTCTTGTTGGGAGTGGCGGCGCTTGCGCTTGTGGCGGGTGCCACCAACGCCGCCGAGCTGAAATTCAAGCCGGGCGAAGATTCAAAATTCAACTGGGCAAGCTTCGAAGAGTTCAAGAAGGGTCATGACCTGAAGGGTCAGACGCTGACCATCTTCGGTCCCTGGCGTGGCGAAGACGAAGCCTTGGCGCAGTCCATGCTCGATTACTTCCGCGATGCGACCGGCGTCGATGTAAAATATTCCTCGTCCGAGAATTATGAACAGCAGATCGTTATCGACACGCAGGCCGGCAGCCCGCCGGATGTCGCCATCCTACCGCAGCCGGGCCTGATCGCCGATCTCGCTTCGAAGGGCTATCTGACGCCGCTCGGCGACGAGACCCAGAAGTGGCTGCTCGACAATTATGCTGCCGGTCAGTCGTGGGTCGATCTTTCGACCTATGCCGGCAAGGACGGCAAGAAGGCTCTTTACGCGTTTCCTTACAAGATCGACGTGAAGTCGCTGGTCTGGTACGTGCCGGAAAATTTTGAGGATTCGGGCTATGAAGTTCCGAAGACGATGGAAGACTTGAAGGCGCTGACCGAAAAGATCGTTGCCGATGGCGGCACGCCGTGGTGCATTGGTCTCGGTTCCGGCGGTGCGACCGGCTGGCCGGCCACCGACTGGGTCGAAGACATGATGCTGCGCACGCAGCCGGCCGACGTCTATGACAAGTGGGTCACCAATGCCATTCCGTTCAACGACCCGGCTGTCGTCGGCGCCATTGATGAATTCGGCTGGTTCGCCAAGAACGACAAGAACGTTGATGGTGGCGCCGCTGCGGTTGCCTCCGCCGACTTCCGCGACAGCCCGAAGGGCCTGTTTGCGTCGCCGCCGAAGTGCTACCTGCATCATCAGGCATCGTTCATCCCGTCCTTCTTCCCGGAAGGTACCAAGGTTGGCGAAGACGCAGACTTCTTCTATATGCCGCCTTACGCAAGCAAGCCCGAACTCGGAAATCCGGTTCTCGGTGCTGGCACGCTGGCCATGATCACCAAGGATACGCCGGCAGCACGCGCCTTCATCGAGTTCCTTGAAACGCCGATCGCGCATGAAGTCTGGATGGCCCAGACCAGTTTCCTGACACCGCTGAAGAGTGCGAACAAGGATGTTTATGCCAACGGCCCGATGAAGAAGCAGGGAGAAATCCTGCTCAACGCCACGACCTTCCGTTTTGACGGTTCCGACCTGATGCCTGGCAAGATTGGCGCCGGCGCATTCTGGACCGGTATGGTCGATTACGTTGGCGGCAAGTCGGCCAAGGATGTCGCGGACGGCGTCCAGAAGGCTTGGGATTCGATCAAGTAGGATCGCTTGATACGCAGCGGCTCCCGGCGAAAACCCCGGAGCCGCACTTCAAAAGACTGCGAAGCCTGAAGTGCTGTTCGCCAAGCCGCCCGGTAGAGTTGGTACGGCGGAACGGCTTGGGGAAAGCTGACAAAAGAAGCCCGTTGAAATGAACACGTCCTTGCCGGCCGCCGTTTAGGTTCGGGCATGCGAGTGACGTGATCATTCTGGCCGCACATGATCTCCCGAAAAGCCGGGAGCCATAGGCCAAGGGGCGGGCAGGCCGTTGATCCGGCCTTATTCCTGGGGAGGACGTTGCCATGCAGCAGTTGATTTTTGCCATTGCCACGATGGCCGCCGGCGTTCTTGGCTGCGCCGCCTATTTCTTCGGCACGAACTGGATACTCGACAAGCTGTTTCCTTCGAAAGGCCTGACGGGGCCGGTCGCCTCACGCAATCTGCGCATCACCAATGCCATCCGGCCATGGCTCTTCCTCGGTCCGGCGTTGTTGTCGCTGACCATTTATCTCATCTATCCGGTGATCGCTTCCGTCTGGCTCAGTCTGCATGACAGGGCGGGCGAGAATTTCGTCGGTCTGAACAACTTCATCTGGATGTTCAACGACGGCGAATTCCGCCAGTCGATCTATAACAACTTCCTCTGGCTGCTGGTCGTGCCCGCTGCCGCGACGTTCTTCGGCCTGATCATCGCAGCGCTGACCGATCGCATCTGGTGGGGCAATATCGCCAAGACGCTGATCTTCATGCCGATGGCGATCTCCTTCGTCGGTGCCTCGGTCATCTGGAAATTCATCTACGATTATCGTGCCGAAGGCACGGCGCAGATCGGTCTCCTGAATGCTGTCGTCGTCTATTTCGGCGGCACGCCTGAAGCCTGGGTGACGTTACCCTTCTGGAACAATTTCTTCCTGATGGTGATCCTCATCTGGATCCAGACCGGCTTCGCCATGGTGATCCTGTCGGCCGCTTTGCGCGGTATTCCGGAGGAGACAATCGAGGCCGCTGTCATCGACGGCGCCAATGGCCTGCAGATTTTCTTCAAGATCATGATCCCGCAGATGTGGGGCACGATCGCCGTTGTCTGGACCACCATCACCATTCTGGTGCTGAAGGTCTTCGACATCGTTCTCGCCATGACCAACGGGCAGTGGCAAAGCCAGGTTCTCGCCAATCTGATGTTCGACTGGATGTTCCGCGGGGGCGGTGACTTCGGCCGCGGCGCTGCGATCGCCGTCATCATCATGGTGCTGGTGATCCCGATCATGATCTGGAACATCCGCAACGCAGCCAAGGAAATGGAGGGCCATTGAGATGATTGCTTCTTCCCGCTCCCCCCTCATCTGGGTCGTCCATCTTTCCGTGATCCTGCTTGTCACTCTGTGGACCCTGCCGACCGCCGGCCTTTTGATCTCGTCGTTGCGCGACAAGGATCAGCTTGCCGTTTCCGGTTGGTGGACGGCTCTGTCGACCTCATCACAGAACATGACCGGCCGCGCGGCTTCCCCCGAAACGCAGATAGAACGTGACGGCAAGTTCGTTATCGCCGGCAATCTGCTGGAGGGCAGCGATGCCAAGGTCTCGGCCTTCGGCTTCCGGCCGCTGCAGCCCACCGCCTTTGAGGTTGGCGCCGTCGCTGATATCGGCGACGGACAGACGCTGACCGTCAAGGACGATGGCAGCTATGAAATCGTCTCGCCTACGCGCATGGAAGGCACCCGCGGCCAGCGTATTTTCTATACTGCTGCCGTTCCGCCGCGCTTCACCTTCGATAATTACCGCGAAGTGATGCGGGCTGCCGGCATCGGGGCGTCGTTCATCAACTCGCTGACCGTCGCCATTCCGGCAACGGTCATCCCGATCCTGGTCGCTGCCTTCGCTGCCTATGCGCTGGCCTGGATGAAGTTTCCCGGCCGGGCGATCCTGATCGCCGTCGTTGTCGGCCTGCTGGTTGTGCCGCTGCAGATGTCGCTGATCCCGCTGTTGAAATTGTACAATGGTGTCGGCGCGTTCTTCGGTGTTCCGGCCAAGACCTATGTCGGCATCTGGCTGGCACATATGGGCTTCGGCTTGCCGCTCGCCATTTACCTCCTGCGCAACTACATGGCCGGCCTGCCGCGCGAGATCATGGAATCGGCCCGCGTCGATGGCGCCAGCGATTTCGACATTTTTATCAAGATCATCCTGCCGCTGTCGTTCCCCGCTCTCGCATCCTTCTCGATCTTCCAGTTCCTGTGGACCTGGAACGATCTTCTGGTCGCCATGGTTTTCCTTGGAACCGGTAATGACGAGCTGGTCCTCACGGGTCGCCTGGTCAACCTGCTTGGTTCGCGCGGCGGCAACTGGGAAATCCTGACGGCCTCGGCCTTCATCACCATCATCGTACCCCTGATCGTCTTCTTCACCCTGCAGCGCTACCTCGTGCGCGGCCTGCTGGCGGGATCGGTCAAGGGCGGCTGAGACTTCACAAACAAAGACTTCTACAGGAATGACTATGAGTATGACCCAGACAAGTGGCTCCACATTGCAGGCCGACCGGGACTGGTGGCGGGGTGCGGTGATCTACCAGATCTATCCGCGATCCTACCAGGACTCGAACGGTGACGGCATCGGTGACCTGAAAGGCATCACCGCCCGCCTGCCGCACGTTGCCTCGCTGGGCGTCGATGCAATCTGGATCTCGCCGTTCTTCACCTCGCCGATGAAGGATTTCGGCTATGACGTGTCGAACTATACGGGCGTCGATCCGATCTTCGGTCTGCTTGCCGATTTCGATGCGCTGATCGCCGAAGCCCACCACCTCGGGATCCGCGTGATGATCGATCTGGTGTTGTCCCATACCTCCGATCAGCACCCGTGGTTTGCCGAAAGCCGGTCGAGCCGCTTCAATCCCAAGGCGGACTGGTATGTCTGGGCCGATTCCAGGCCAGACGGCACGCCGCCGAACAACTGGATGTCGATCTTCGGCGGCTCGGCATGGCAGTGGGATCCCACGCGTCTGCAATATTACATGCACAACTTCCTGACCTCGCAGCCGGACCTCAATCTGCACAATCCCGAAGTGCAGGACGCGCTGCTGGCGGTCGAGCGCTTCTGGCTGGAACGGGGCGTCGATGGCTTCCGGCTGGATACGATCAACTTCTACTTCCACGACCTGGAACTGCGCGACAACCCGGCGCTGGCGCCTGAGCGCCGCAATGCCAATACGGCACCGGCGGTCAACCCATACAATTATCAGGAACATCTCTACGACAAGAACCGCCCGGAAAACCTCGAATTCCTCAAGCGCTTCCGCGCCGTCATGGACGAGTTCCCGGCGATTGCCGCCGTCGGCGAAGTCGGGGACAGCCAGATCGGTCTTGAGATCGCCGGGCAGTATACGTCCGGCAATGACAAGATGCACATGTGCTACGCCTTCGAATTCTTGGCGCCCGATCCGTTGACCCCGGCCGGCGTCGCGCAGGTGCTGCACGATTTTGCCCGCGCAGCCCCGGAAGGCTGGGCCTGCTGGGCGTTTTCCAATCACGACGTTGTTCGCCATGTCAGCCGCTGGGGCAAGGGCATCGCCGATCAGGATGCGCATGCAAAATTCCTGGCCAGTCTGCTGATGACCCTGCGCGGCTCGGTCTGCATCTATCAGGGCGAAGAGCTTGGCCTGACCGAAGCCGAGCTCGCCTTTGAAGATCTGCAGGACCCCTACGGCATTCAGTTCTGGCCGGATTTCAAGGGCCGCGACGGCTGCCGCACGCCGATGGTCTGGGACAAGAATGCCGTCAACGGTGGCTTTGGCGAGGGCAAGCCGTGGCTGCCGGTGCCGAAAGAACATCTCGCCCGCGCCGTTTCAGAACAGCAGACGGACCCGAATTCGGTTCTCAACCACTACCGGCGGTTTCTCGCATTCCGCAAGCAGCATCCGGCCTTTGCCAAGGGCGACATCGAGTTTCGCGCCTACGAAGCGCCGCTGCTCGGCTTTGAACGCAAGTCCGGCAACGAGACGATTTTGTGCCTGTTCAACATGAGCAACGAAGCGGTGACCATCGAACGGCCGGTTGAAAAGCTCGATGTGCTCGAAGGCCATGGATTCGGATCGGCATTGACCGGCGACACCATCACACTACCGGCCTGGAGCGGCTTTTTTGCCCGGGTCGACTGAATGGGATCAACCGGTTCGGATGAATGGAGAACCGGTCAGAAACGAGAGAATGAAGGGGAGGATGACATGGCAGGTTTGCAACTGAAGAATATCCGCAAGTCCTATGGCGCGGTGGATGTCATCCATGGCATCGATCTGGATATCACGCAGGGCGAATTCGTCGTCTTCGTCGGCCCCTCCGGCTGCGGAAAATCGACGCTGCTACGGATGATCGCCGGCCTTGAGGAAATCTCTGGTGGCGAAATGTATATCGCTGGCCGTCAGGTCAACGATGTGCCGCCATCGCAGCGTGGCATTGCCATGGTCTTCCAGTCCTATGCGCTGTATCCGCACATGACGGTCTACGACAACATGGCCTTCGGTATGCGGATCGCCAAGGAATCCAAAGAAGAGATCGACCGCCGCGTGCGCTCGGCCGCCGATATCCTGCAACTCACCAAGTATCTCGATCGCCTCCCCAAGGCGCTCTCCGGCGGTCAGCGGCAGCGCGTCGCCATCGGTCGTGCCATTTGCCGCAACCCGAAGGTCTTCCTGTTTGATGAGCCACTGTCGAACCTCGATGCTGCGTTGCGTGTCGCAACCCGTATCGAGATCGCCAAATTGAGCGAGTCCATGCCGGATACGACGATGATCTACGTTACGCACGATCAGGTGGAGGCGATGACGCTCGCCGATCGCATTGTCGTACTCTCGGCGGGGCACATCGAGCAGGTCGGCCCGCCTCTGGAACTCTATGAACGCCCGGCCAACCTTTTCGTGGCCCGCTTCATCGGCTCTCCCGCGATGAACATCATTCCGGCCAAGATTGTTGGAACCGGCGCTGAAACCACCGTCGAACTGCCGGGCGGCAAGAAGGACGTGCTTGATATCGCAACGGCCGCCTCTGAAAACGGCAAGGCGGCAAGTTTCGGCGTGCGGCCAGAAGACCTGCGTGTTTCGACTGGCGACAGCTTCCTGTTCGAAGGCACGGTCGCCATCATCGAAGCTTTGGGTGAAGTGACGCTTCTCTATATCGAAGGGCTGGTTGCCAACGAGCCGATCATCGCCAAGGTGCCTGGTATCCTCGACATCAAGCGGGGCGAGAAGGTACGCTTTACGGCCGACAAGGCAAAGCTGCATCTGTTTGATGAGAATGGAAAAAGCTACCGGGCATAGAGCGGTCCAGTATCCTCAAGACCCGCCTGGGCGTGTGATTCCGGGCGGGCTTTTTTACGCGCGGTGTGCCACAATCGGACGCTGACTCACGCTCTGTTAAATCTCCAGCGCTAAAGTTCAAAAAAAACAAAGGTGCATGGAGAAAAAGATGCGGGGACAGACATCAGATAAACCGACATATCTCAGCCGGGAAGAGTCGTTCATGTACGACCGGGAAGCCAACTTCCCGATGGAGGACACACGCAACGATGCCCGGATCGAGTACACTGAAAACGGTATGCTCAATCTCACCTCCCGCCGCTGTGAACTGCTGAAAATATCGAAAAGCAGTGCGGTTCTGGGCATCGCCACGCAGTTCAAGCTGCCGCAGAATTTCTATCTCGATATTCCCAGCGCCCGCATCGGCATGGTCGGCTGCATCGTCAAGCGCGTGCATGCCAACAACATCATCGAAGCCCGGTTCCTGCGGCTTATGTCCGAGCGCGATCTCAATCGGATCTTCGTCTATTCGACACACCCCAATCATCGTAATCGCGTGCTCGATATCTATAGCTGATCTTCCTGCTGCATCGCTCTGTGGTTGGGCTGGCATTTCTCCTCCGTCTCGGAGAGGAGGGTGCCGGCTTTCCCATGCGCGCAAGCGCTTGACTTCATCTGCGGGAGGCGGATTGATAGATGCCGAGTGATTGAAGCGAGACGATGACCGATGAAACGACCCTATCGCCTTTCCTGTCATTGCGGCGATATCTGCTTTGAAATCGATGCCGAGATTTCCGAGGTGGTCGAATGCAACTGCTCGACATGTCGCCGCTCGGGCTTCCTGCACTGGAAGGTTCCGGCAAGCAAGATCACACTCGTCAACGAAAAACGCCGGATTTCTACCTATGTCTGGCGTAGCATCACCGAAGGCCACCATTTCTGCGCGACATGCGGCGTTGCCCTGATGCGCAGCGGCTATCCGGGTGAACGCGTGTCTGTGAACGCGCGCTGTATTGAAGGCATCGATATTTTCGAACTGAACATCGAACGTTACGATGGCCGGAGTGACATGCATCCCGGGCCGCTACCGTAAAACTTTAAGTTTGCTAAGCCCTCGATTTTCCGTCGAGGGCGTAGCTTTCAGTGAAAGAAGACGCTCGCGCCGTGTTCTGCGGCGCCGACGGCCGAGCGGAAAGGCGCAAACATTTCACGGCCCATGCCAAAGTCATTCTCTGACAGATCGGCTTCGGCCGGCGCCCGGCTGGCCAACTCGGCAGCATCGACCAGCACCTGGATCGTGCCGTGAATGGCATCCAGCCGGATGATGTCGCCTTCGCGGATTTTCGAAATCGGTCCGCCATCCTTGGCCTCGGGCGTCATGTGGATGGCCGACGGCACCTTGCCGGAGGCGCCGGACATGCGGCCGTCGGTGACCAGCGCCACCGTCTGGCCGCGGTCCTGCAGGATGCCGAGCACAGTGGTGAGCTTGTGCAATTCCGGCATGCCATTGGCTTTCGGCCCCTGGAAGCGGACGACAGCAACGAAGTCACCCTCCAGCTTGCCGTCCTTGAAGGCCGCCTGCAGTTCCGACTGATCGTGGAAGATTTTTGCTGGTGCTTCGATGACGTGACGCTCCGGCTTGACCGCCGAAATCTTGATGACAGCCTTGCCCAGATTGCCGGTCAGCATCTTCAAGCCGCCGGAATGCTGGAAGGGATGTTCGACGGTCGAAAGCACCTTTGGATCGTGGCTGACCTCCGGTGCCGGTTCGCGGGCGACGGTACCGTTAGCGCCAAGCTTGACGTCGATCGCATAGGCATCCAGCCCCTGGCCGAAGACGGTGCGCACGTCGTCATGCAACAGGCCATGCTTCAAGAGTTGGCTGATCAGGTAACCCATGCCGCCCGCGGCGTGGAAGTGGTTCACGTCTGCCAGGCCATTCGGATAGACGCGGGCGAGCAGCGGGATGATGTCGGAAAGCTCGGAAATATCCTGCCATGTCAGCGCGATACCGGCCGAACGGGCCATGGCGACGAGGTGCATCGTGTGGTTGGTCGAGCCGCCAGTCGCATGTAGGCCGATAACGCCGTTGACGATCGACCGCTCGTCGATCATTTCGCCGGCAGGGGTGTATTCGTTGCCGAGCGCGGTAATGGCTAGCGCCCGCTTGGTGGCTTCCTTCGTCAGCGCGTCGCGCAGCGGCGTGCCTGGATTGATGAAGGAAGCGCCGGGCAGGTGGAAGCCCATGATCTCCATCAGCATCTGGTTGGAATTGGCCGTGCCGTAGAACGTGCAGGTGCCGGGGCCGTGGTAGGATTTGGATTCTGCTTCCAGAAGTTCCTCGCGGCCGACCTTGCCTTCGGCAAACAGTTGGCGAACACGCGATTTTTCGTCGTTCGGCAAGCCTGTTGTCATCGGACCGGCCGGAATGAACACGGCGGGCAGATGGCCGAAGGTCATGGCGGCAATCATCAGGCCGGGCACGATCTTGTCGCAGACGCCGAGATAGACGGTCGAATCGAACATGTTGTGCGACAGGCCGACGCCTGCCGCCATGGCGATCAGGTCGCGGGAAAACAGCGAAAGCTCCATGCCCGGCTGTCCTTGGGTGACGCCATCGCACATGGCCGGAACTCCGCCAGCCACCTGCGCCACACCACCGGCTTCATGGGCCGCCTGGCGGATCAGGGCCGGATAGGTTTCGAACGGCTGATGGGCAGACAGCATGTCGTTATAGGAGGTGATGATCCCGAGATTGGGTACTTCGTCGCCCGAGAGCGCCACTTTCTCGGAGGGGGAACAGACGGCGAAGCCATGAGCCAGGTTACCACAGCCGAGAACCGAACGGGTGACACGCTTGGATGCAGCCGAACGCACGCGAGCAAGATAGGGCTCGCGGTAGGGCTTCGAGCGTTCAACGATGCGGGCGGTAATCGCAGCAATACGGCTGTCGGCGGACATGGCAATCCTGTTCCGGAGTGGTCGGCACTCCTGTGGTCGGCATGGTTGCGGTTATCCGGGTCTTGGGTCCCCGGATTGCGGGCTTAAAGCGTGTCGCGCAAAAGTGGTCAGCGGTTTTGCGATAACGACATGCGTAAAATCAAAGGCCCAAAGCGCAGGAAGCGATCCTCAGAGATCGCGCCCCGCTTTAGGGTGCCCAGTAAATCTGAAGCGGGGAGGCGGCCCGGCGCAATATCGCCCGGATCGGCATCTCCGCCTCGTCACCGGGCGCTTCAGCCTTGGCAAGAACGTCCTTCTTGGCCGCTCCCTCAATATGGAGCACCAGAAGTCGGGCATCCTGAAGGCTGGAGAATGTAAATGTCAGACGCGGCTCGCCGGCTCCTTCGGCTTCCATCGTCATCACGCCGCGGGGCGTTGCCGGATCAAGTGCTTCCGCAAGGCGCGAACCACCCGGAAAGAACGAGGCCGTGTGTCCATCGCCGCCCATGCCGAGAATGGCGACATCGAAGGGACAGCCGAGCGTGGCAGTCTGTTTCACCGCGGCGGCCGCTGCTTCTTCAGCCGTCGCCGCCGGATAATAAAGCGGCTGGAAGCGCGCTGCGGCTGCAGCATTGGTGAGCAGGTTGTCCTTGACGAGCTTCTCGTTCGAGCGGTCGCTGTCGGGTGCGACGAAGCGCTCATCGATCAGGGTCACGGTGACCTTGGCCCAGTCGATGGCCTTGCCGGACAGCGCCTTGAAAAACGCCTTTGGCGTCGAGCCGCCGGAGACGGCGATGCACGCTTCTCCGCGCGTTGCAACAGCGGATGACAGGGCTGCAGCCACTGCTTCCGCAAGGCCCTCAGCCAGATCAGCACCATTGTCGAATACATGCATCGCAGCCGTCATGGCTTTCGTCCTCAGATCACTTCATGCCAGGTGCGGCCGTCCCGCTCGATCAGCGCGATGGCCTGGCTCGGTCCCCAGGTGCCGGCTGTGTAGGCCTGGACCTGCTGGTTGACGGCTTCCCAGGACTTCAGGATCGGATCGACCCAGCGCCATGCGGCTTCGACTTCGTCGCGGCGCATGAACAGGGTCTGGTTGTTGCGCACCACGTCGAGCAGCAGGCGCTCATAGGCGTCGGCGCTGCGGGCATTGAAGGCTTCGGCAAACGTCATGTCGAGCGAGACGTTGCGCAGGCGCATGCCGCCCGGGCCCGGGTCCTTGATCATCAGCGACTGCTTGACGCCTTCATCGGGCTGCAAGCGGATAATCAACTGGTTGGCCTCGATGCGGCCTGCGGCCTCGTCGAAGATCGAATGCGGGATCGGCTTGAAGGTGATGACGATTTCCGACATACGGCCGGCCATGCGCTTGCCGGTGCGGATGTAGAAGGGAACGCCGGCCCAACGCCAATTGTTGATTTCGGCCTTGATGGCAACGAAGGTCTCGGTGTTGGAGACGCCGCCTTCGAGCTCCTCGAGGTAGCCCTTGACCGCGCCACCTGCCGAAGCGCCAGCCTTGTACTGGCCACGCACCGTCATCTTCTCGACATTGCCCGGATTGATCGGCTTCAGCGCGCGCAGGACCTTCAGCTTTTCGTCGCGTACGGCTTCGGCGTTCATCGACGGCGGAACTTCCATGGCGACCAGGCAGAGGAGCTGAAGGATATGGTTCTGCACCATGTCGCGAAGGGCGCCAGCCTTGTCATAGTAGCCGGCACGGCTTTCAAGCCCGACCGACTCGGCAACCGTGATCTGGATGTGATCGATGTAGGACGAGTTCCACAGCGGCTCGTACAATGCGTTGGCAAAGCGCAGCGCCATCAGGTTCTGCACAGTTTCCTTGCCGAGATAATGGTCGATACGGAAGATCTGCTCTTCCTTGAAGACCTTGCCGATCGTGTCGTTGAGTTCCAGCGCCGAGGCAAGGTCGCGGCCGATCGGCTTTTCGACGACGATGCGCGTCGTCTTGGTGATCAGCTTGTGGTCGCGGATCTTTTCCGAGATGTCGCCGAAGATTGCGGGTGCTACCGCAAGATAGAATGCGCGGACGCGGTCCTTGCCTTCATCGAGAAGCGCCTTCAGCTGATCCCAGCCACCATCGGATTTGGCATCGACCGGCACGTAGAACAGGCGGTCGGTGAAGATCTTGACCTGCGCCTCGTCATACTCGCCTGTCTTCAGGTGCTCCTTGAGGGCATCAGCGGCAAATTTGCGGTATTCTTCATGGCTGAGCACGCTGCGCGAAGCGCCGATGATGCGTGTCGGATCGCTCAGTTGGCCATCCAGCTGACGATGATAAAGGGCTGGAAGCAATTTGCGCTCGGCAAGGTCGCCGGTGCCTCCAAAAACCACATAGTCAAAGGGTTCCACAGGAATGATCTGGCTGCTCATGAGAAATCTCGATCTCGTTCTGGTCTGAGGAGTGTATAATCTAATCGATTTAAAAGCGCTAGGGTGCGACGCAACAAATTGCGTTTCACCCGCTTTTCAGATGCGGCTTTTAAAATTTGTCGCGCAAGGCATACCAGCTGAGTGCAACGAACAAAAGCACGGAACGGAACCGCGTGCCGCCGGGAAATGCTGGAATGTTCAGCTCCCGGAACAGGTCGAGGTCCGAGCGGTTGCCAGTGACCATGTCGGAATAGAGCTTGCCGCAATAGTTTGACAGCATGACGCCATGGCCGGAATAGCCGCCAATCGAGGTAACGCCGGGCATGACTTCGCGCACGAAAGGCTGGCGCGGCAACGTGATGCCGACCGAACCGCCCCAGGCATGGGTCATTTCCACATTGGCGAGCGACGGGTAGATTTCGCTGATCTGCCGGCGGATATGCTCGGAAATCTCACGGGGATTGTCGGCCGTATAGGCCTCGCGGCCACCGAACAGCAGGCGTCCGTCTTTGGATTTGCGGAAATAGCGCACGACGAAGCGCGAATCGGCAACGGCCTCGCCCCCTGGCAGCACATCCGGAAAGTCGCTGAGCACCTTGGTGGCGCCGATGAACGAGCGGATCGGCATGACATGGCGCGCCGTCACCGGCTCGAGATTGCCGATATAGCCGTTGCAGGCAATCAAAGCGCGGTCGGCACTGATCGTGCCCTTGTCCGTCTCGATGCTGACGCGGCCGCCGGCCTGATTGATCTTCAACGCCTTGGTCTGCTCATGCAGCGAGGCACCGGCCAGTACCGCTTGCTTTGCCAGCCCGACCAGCAGTTTCATCGGCTGGATATGGCCGGTGCCGGTATCGCGGATGCCGAACAGGTAACGCTTCGAGCCCAGCCGCGTCACGGTTTCGTCGCGGCCCATGAAGCTCTGATGCGGATAGCCATAACGCGTTGCGGCGATCTCGACGCTGTCGCGATACTCCTTTTCTGAACGTGATTTATGACAGACGTTCATCTGCCCCTCGACATATTCAATGTCGATGTCATGCGCGGATGCAAAGTCGAGAAGATGTTTCTTCGCGTCCTCGGCAAGATCAAACAGCGCCTTGGACCGCTCAAAGCCGAGCGTGCCTTCCATCTCTTCGGGAGACCAGCGCTGGCCGGTACCGAGCTGGCCGCCATTGCGGCCGGAGGCGCCATCGCCAAAACGATAGGCATCGATCAACGTGACGCGAACACCCTTTTTCGCCAGATTGTAGGCCGCCTGCAGCCCGGTGAAGCCGCCGCCGACGATGGCGACATCAGTTTCCACCGAGCCTGAGAGAGCCGGGTATTCCGGCCGCTCGGCGACGTTGGACTCATACCAGGAAATCCCCGGTGAGATCGGGCTTTGCCAGGGCATGGCTGTGCCTTTCATATCAGACATTGAGAAGCAGGAATTCGCGCTCCCAGGGGCTGATCACCTGCATGAAGGTTTCAAACTCACCCCGCTTCACCCCGCCATAGATGGCGATGAATTCCGGGCTGAAGATCTCGGCGAAAGCCGGCTCTGCCTCGAGCAGCGATACCGCTTCGAGCAGGCCCCGGGGCAGGTCAATCGTCCCTTTATCTGCCGACGCATCTGCCGGTGCCGATGGCTCTAGTCCCTGAACAATGCCGAGATAGCCGCAGCCGAGGGACGCGGCGAGCGCCAGATAGGGATTGGCATCCGAACTCGGCAGGCGGTTTTCGACACGCCGGGCGACAGGTTCTGAGACGGGAATGCGAAACGCCGTCGTCCGGTTGTCGTAACCCCAGGCATTGTTGACCGGTGCCGACATGTCTGGCGTCAGCCGCCGGTACGAGTTCACATAAGGGGCCATCATCGACAGCGCCTTCGGGACAAATTTCTGCATGCCGCCGATGAAGGAGAAAAACTCTTTGGACGGCGAGCCGTCAGCATTCGAAAACAGGTTGCGGCCTGTGTTCACTTCGATGACGGACTGGTGGATGTGCATCGCTGACCCGGCCTGCGCCTGCATCGGCTTGGCCATGAAGGTGGCGTAGATGCCGTGCTTCAGCGCCGCCTCGCGGATGGTCCGCTTGAACAGGAAGACCTGGTCGGCAAGCTCGATCGGATCGCCGTGGCGAAGGTTGATTTCCAGCTGTGCCGGACCTTCCTCATGGATCAGCGTGTCGATCTCGAGACCCTGCTTTTCCGAGAAATGGTAGATGTCGTCGATCAGTTCGTCGAATTCGTTGACGCCGGCAATCGAGTAACCCTGTCCGCCTTGGATGGCGCGTCCGGAGCGGCCTTTCGGCGGATGCAGCGGATAATCCGGGTCCTCGTTCTTGGCGACCAGATAGAATTCGATTTCCGGTGCGACCACCGGCTTCCAGCCTCTTTGATGATAGAGGTCGAGCACATGCTTCAGAACGTTGCGCGGCGTGTAGGGAACTTTTTCGCCCTGTGAACCTGCAATGTCGCAGATCACCTGCGCCGTCGGGTCACTTTCCCAGGGGACGACCGAGAGGGTCGAAAGGTCGGGCACCAGCTTGATGTCGCTGTCCCGGCTGTCATAGCGGAAATTGCCCGTCTCTTCGGGATATTCGCCGGAAATCGTATGGCGGTAGATCGCCGACGGAAGGGCAAGGGATGTGTTGGACGTAAATTTCGAAGACGGCATCATCTTGCCGCGCGGAACGCCGGCGATATCGGGCGTGATGCATTCGATATCTTCGATACCGCGGATCTTCAGCCAGTCGGCGGCTTCTTTCCAGGTTTTTACCCCACGTGGAGCTTGTAGTGCGGCGGGTATTTTCGAGCTCTTGACAGTCCTTGCAGTTGGTTGGGCAGCATTTCTTCTGACGGGCATAAATCACCGGTTTTGGGTTCGGATGAGGCATCATAACCACAGTTTGGCAATTGGCTAGGGTGAAAGCTGGGACTTTTTCTGCCGCACAGGCTGTATTCTCACGCATCACAGCAACAGCGATTGACTTTGGCGTCCTTGCCTTCGAAAGGAAACTGAAACAGGAATGGATGTCTTGGCTGAACAGTTTGACGTGGTGATAATCGGGGCAGGGGCAGCCGGCATGATGGCGGCGATCGAGGCGGGCAAGCGCGGCCGCCGCGTCATCGTGCTCGACCATGCCAAGGCGCCGGGCGAGAAGATCCGCATCTCCGGCGGCGGGCGCTGCAACTTCACCAATATCCATGCGAGCCCGAAGAATTTCTTGTCAGCCAACCCGCATTTCTGCAAGTCGGCTTTGGCGCGCTACACGCCACATGATTTCATCAGCCTGGTCGATCGCTACAATATTGCCTGGCATGAAAAGACGCTCGGCCAGCTGTTTTGCGACGATACGGCCAAGGACATCATCCGCATGCTGCTGACGGAGATGAAGGAGGCCAGCGCGGTGCTGCGGTTGGGCGCAGAAATCCGGACGATCGACAAAGCCGTTTCAGGATTTCGCATCGTGACGGCGGATGGGGCGATCGATTGTTCCTCGCTGATCGTTGCCAGCGGCGGCAAGTCTATCCCTAAAATGGGCGCGACGGGTTTTGCCTATAGGATTGCCGAGCAGTTCGGCCTGCCGCTGGTCGAAACGCGTCCGGGGCTGGTGCCGCTGACGCTCGATCCCGTCCAACTTGAAAGCTTGAGTGCGCTTGCCGGTGTTGCCGTCGATGCACAGGCGCGCTGCGGCAAGACGATGTTCGAGGAAGCTCTGCTGATCACCCATCGGGGCTTGAGCGGACCTGCCATCCTGCAGATCTCCTCCTACTGGCGCGAGGGTGGCGATATCCGCCTCAACCTTCTGCCGCATGTCGATATCGCTGCTGTGCTGAAGGCGGCGCGCAAGGAGAATGGCCGTCAGGCGCTGCAGACGGCGCTGGCCGAACCTCTACCGAAAAGGCTGGCGCAGTTTTTTGCCGAGGCCGCCGGGCTGAGCAACCGGCCGCTCGCCGATCTCTCCGACAAGGCCATCGATGCTTTCTGCTTGACGATCAAGGACTGGGCCATCACGCCGGCCGGCTCGGAAGGTTACCGCACGGCCGAAGTGACGCTGGGCGGTGTCGATACAAGGGTGCTCGATTCCCGCACCATGCGGGCACGCGACGTTCCCGGCCTCTATTTCATCGGTGAATGTGTTGATGTCACCGGTTGGCTCGGCGGCTACAATTTCCAGTGGGCCTGGGCATCGGGCTTTTCGGCGGGACAGGCGGCATGACCGGACAAAGCGCAGGCCGCTTCAGCCATTGTTAAGATATCTGGCGGAACCTGTTTGAAACGCTGGCTCCACGGCTTTGCGGCGCGGCAAGGATGCAGTTTTCAGGAATTGTTTCAGAAACGTGACATTTTTGCTCTTTCGTGAGCTGTTGCAACAGGAAGTGGGCTGGCGGTCCGGATCATCCGGGTCTATTGTTGCTTAGGTCGAAAGGAAATGATGCCATGAATCAGTCACGCAGCCGTTCCACAGCCCGCGCAATCGCAATTGCGAAAGCCGACGAAAGCGCAGCGCGCAAGACTTTGCTGATCCGCGCTTCAGTGATCGCCGTGTTCGCTCTTGCAGCGCTCGTGGCCCTGCCGTCTTTCTGGTCCTTCTAAGCATTCGATCCGGCTTCCGGCCTCGGAATGATAGCGATCAAAGTGCGCTATGCGTCATGCTGTCATGTTGTGACGATCCTGTGCCGCGCTCCCTGCGGATATGCGGTAGAGTCAATCTGAAACGATTTAGACCGCATTTATTCAAATATTAATTGTTGCCGTTGAAGAATGTTTCGCAACGGAGCCTGCCGTGATCTTAGCCCCGGGAGGCGGCCGATCATGCAATGAATGCCTGGCAGGCTGGCGGCGATGCGCCGTATGATTTTTCAATTAAATCACCAGCTTGTTGGCGCACCGGGGAAGCCTCTCACGGCTTGGGGAGCGGACGCAGGCTGCGAGCCAAGGTGCGTTCATGTTCATCGACAAGATTCTTGCCCGCTTCAAAATCCAGACCAAGGTGCTGCTGTTCATTCTGCCCTTCGTCGTCAGCATTTGCGCTGTCGGTATTACCGGGCTTTATGCGTCCGGCCTGCTGCAGGGGCGCATGGAGATTTCCAATAGCGTCCTGCAGTCGCTGAGCGGCTTCAAGGACGTTTATGCGGGTATGAACAGCTTCCTGAAGAATACGACCGAAGAGTCTCGCCAGGCCGTGCTTGAGAAGATTACGGCCCAGCGTGCGGTTCTCGAAGGGACGCTTGAACAGGTTGATGACGAGAACGGTCGCGACCAGCTTCAGCAGGCCTTGAACGGTAGTACGACGATAGGCGAGCGGGTTGATGGCCTGTGGAGGCTCTACGAGCAGGAAGTGGCCTTGCGCCAGTCCATCAACGGAAGCCTCCGCCTGCTGCTCGCTGCACAGATGAAAATCCTCGACGAAGCAACCACCATGGAGCAGGGCGTCCGTCAGGACGAGGAGGCGGCAAAGTCGCTGCTGCGCGAGGCGGAACGCCTGACCTCATCCAGCGACACGCTCGCTGCATTCAACACGAGTTTTGCCAAGGCTGCCACTGCCGAAGACAAGATAAAGGTCGCGGCCGATTCCCATGGTGCGTTGACCAAGGTCCTGCGCAAGATCAGTTCGGGGCTGCCGCAAAGCCAGAAGGCGGTTTCTGAAACCTTCAAGACCACCATCGGTGAGATCAAGACACTGCTGGACAGTGGCGACAAGTCCGACGAAGCCGCCGTTGCGATCGGCAGGCTGATGGCCCGCTTCCGCCAGACGAGCATCCAGCTGAACGGCGCCGCGACTTTGAAAATGCGTGATGCAACAGCAACGTTCGGCAGGCTGGATGCAGCGCTCGTCAAGGCAAATTCTGTCCTTTCCGGCACCCGCTCGATCGTCAACTCCGTCTACTCGATCCGCATCGCAGCCGCGAGCTTTCTGGAAAAGACGGATGCCGACGGTAAAGAACGGTTGATGCGCGAGTTCAGTCTCATGAAACAGGAAATCCAGAGCCTGGCCCAGTCGGCTGGCGATTTGCCGTTCTTCAACAATCTCGTCGCTGCTGTGAAGCCGGTGACGGAGAAAATGCAGGCTGACAGTGCCGCGCTCGTTGACAGTAGCGCCGCCCGCCAAGCCGAATTCACCGCCGCAGCAGCGGAAATCGATAATATCTGGGGACAGCTGACGGCGTTTGCCGAAGGCCAGAAAACCACCGCTTCGGTCGAGCGCGACAAGGCCAACCAGGTTTCCGTCTTCGCGACGGTCGTGGGTATCCTGATCGCGCTTCTCGCTGGCGGTGCACTGGTGCTGACGCTGAAGGGCCCGATCGGCCAGATCACCGCCGCCATGCGCCGTTTGGCTGATGGTGCGCTCGATACCTCGATCGATGGCGGGGCTCGCCGTGACGAAATCGGCGACATGGCCCGGGCGCTCGGCATCTTCAAGGAAAACGCCCTTTCCAAGGTCCGCATCGAAGCCGAAAGCGAAGAGCAGCGTGCGCAGGCCGATGCCGAACGCACCCGCAATGATACGGAAAAGCGTACGCTCGACAGCCAGATCGATTTCGCCGTCAGCCAGCTTGCCGCCGGCCTTGGCCGCCTGGCGCAGGGCGACCTTTCGCAGCAAATCGACACGCCGTTCACCGGGCGCCTCGAGCAGTTGCGTATGGACTTCAACGGATCGCTGATCCGCCTGCAGGACACCCTCCTGCAGATCCGCAACAATGCCCTGTCGATCCAGCGTAGCGGCAATGACATGCATGCATCGGCGGATTCCTTGTCGAAGCGCACCGAGGCGCAGGCCGCGTCACTGGAAGAAACGGCTGCCGCCGTCGACCAGATCACCGTCACTGTCCGCTCATCGGCCGAACGGGCGCACGAGGCCAATGTTGCCGTCACACATACCAAGAAGAGCGCGGACAGCTCGGCTGTTGTCGTCAGCAATGCGATTGCAGCAATGGGGCGGATCGAAGATGCCTCGCACCAGATCGAGCAGATCATCGATGTCATCGACGAGATCGCCTTCCAGACAAACCTTCTTGCACTCAATGCCGGTATCGAGGCCGCACGGGCGGGCGATGCGGGCAAGGGTTTCGCGGTGGTTGCGCAGGAAGTCCGCGAGCTTGCGCAGCGTTCGGCGGGAGCCGCCCGCGAGATCAAGGGGCTGATCAACAAGTCTGCCAGCGAGGTGAATTCCGGGTCGCAGCTGGTTCAGGAAACCGGCGCCGTGCTTGCCTCGATCAGCCAGCAGATCGTCTCGGTCAGCAGCCATGTCGAAATGATCGCCACAGCCAGCCGCGATCAAGCGGCAGCCCTGCATGAGGTCAATGGCTCCGTCAACCAGATGGACCAGATGACCCAGCAGAACGCCACCATGGTCGATCAGGCGACCAGCGCCAGCCGCGAACTCGCTAATCAGGCCGATACGCTGATGATGCTGGTCGAACAGTTCCGCCTGGAGCCTGTCAGTACGGGTCATCAGATCGGCCGCGCGGCCTGATCAAACGGACAATTGAACGAGGAAAAGCCCGGCGTTTAATCGTCGGGCTTTCTGTTTGCCGCCTTACCGCACCCAGCGCAGGCAAAGCAGGCGCAACGCGCTGGACATCCTGTTAGGCAGGCGGTTCCGGTTGATCACTTCTTGGAATTCGTGCTGTTTGCGCCCGTCTTTCGCCAGCATATCCGCCAACAAAACTACTCCCATCATTTCTGGCATCGCAGGTCTCCTTCGGCAATGGAAAGCCGTTGCCGGACAAGGTGTCCTGCAGCCAACTTTCTTCAATCTGGGTGGGGAGGCGGTTCAGCCGCACTCCGTTTACGCCTCGAACCTATGATTCAAAAATCAGTTTATAAACGCAAGAAAACGGAGTATGTTTTTCAATTATGAAAGACATAAATTGGGATGCCTATCAGATATTTCTGGCTGTGGCGCGTCATGGCGGACTGACCGGCGCTGCGCAGGCCAATGGTTTGAGCCCGGCGACGGTTGGTCGTCGCATTCTTGATCTTGAACAGGGAATTGGGCGGCAGTTGTTTGTCCGCAGCCAGACCGGCTACCGCTTGACCGCCGATGGCCAGGCTCTTTTCGAGCAGTTGCAAGCAATGGATGCTGTTGTCCGTAAGGTCGATGGCTGGCGGCAGGAGGCGCATGGCGCGTCGGTGGTGCGGTTGATGGCCGGAACCTGGGTGACCTGGCTGGTCTGCGAAAACATCCAGGCCATCTGGAGCGAGCGCGATGGTTTTCGCCTCGATATGTCCGTCTCCGAGCGCCGGGCAACGCTGGCGCACCGGGAAAGCGATGTCGGTGTGCGCGCGGTGGCGCCGGAAGAGCCAAATCTGGCTAGCCGTCATACCGGCGATGTCGCCTATGCTGCCTACCGTCAGCGTAATGCGCCGGAAGGGCTTTCATCGGCCTGGCTTGCAGTATCCGAAGAGGATGCCATCTCGCCCTATCTACGCTTTCCGCATGAGCAGGCAGCAGCCTCGATCGCTGTCATCGTCAGCCGCCCGCGCTCGCTGCTCGATCTTGCAAAGGCCGGGGCGGGGCAGGCTGTGTTGCCCTGTTTCGTCGGCGATCTCGATCCCGGCCTGGAGCGGGCGGGTGAAGAGCTGAAACAGCTGCGACACGGCCAATGGATCGTCACCAATAGCGAAGATCGTCACCGGCGCGAAATCCGCACGGTCTCGGACCGATTGTTCCGGCTGCTGAAAAGCCACGCCGATCTGTTTGCCGGAAAGAGGCCAAGCCGAAGCCTGTAGAACTGTATGAAAATGCAAGATTCCGGCGAGAAAAGTCCCGCCGGAATCTTTGTGGACAGAGCGCCATGCCTCAGCCTCGGCCTTGCGTCACGATGACGGGGATCAGCAGGTCGCCCCAGTTGCCTTCGCCACCATGATGACGGGCGGAACGGACGAGTTCGACGGAAACGCCGGCATCCACGGCCTTCATGACAGCCTGGTTGAGCCTGTGCAGGTCGTTGGCGACCATGCGGATCATTGCCTGCTGTTCCGGTGTCATGGCCGAGGATTGCTCCTCCGCCCGTTCCTTGACATGTGTCTTGATAGTGGCCTGGACTGTCATCGCATTTCTCCTCTTATGTGGGGTTCTTGAAGGGACGTTTTGGTTGCCCTCCCCACCTCCAGAATGGCGGGGAGCGGAGTTCCTCTATTCCGCAGCCGGGCGGAATTGCTCGTGTTCGGTCGATTCATGCATGGCTGTGGTCGAGGACTTGCCGCCGGTGATGGCCATCGAAACAGCGTCGAAATAACCGGTGCCGACTTCGCGCTGATGCTTGGTCGCGGTGTAGCCGTTGACCTCGGCGGCGAACTCCGCCTCCTGAAGCTCCGAATAGGCAGCCATCTGCCGGTCCTTGTAACCGCGGGCCAGCTCAAACATGCCGAAGTTCAGCTGGTGGAAGCCGGCAAGCGTGATGAACTGGAACTTGTAGCCCATGGCGCCGAGCTCGCGCTGGAACTTGGCGATCGTCGCGTCATCGAGGTTTTTCTTCCAGTTGAATGACGGCGAGCAATTATAGGCAAGCTTCTTGCCCGGATGCACCTTGTGCACGGCTTCGGCAAACTTGCGGGCCTGTTCGAGATCCGGCTTGCCGGTCTCCATCCAGATCAGGTCGCAATAGGGTGCATAGGCAATGGCGCGGGCAATGCAGGGCTCGATACCGTTCTTGACCTGATAGAAGCCTTCCGTGGTGCGGCCGGCATCGTAATCGACGAAGGGCTGGTCGCGCTCGTCGATATCGGAGGTGAGCAGCTTGGCGGCCTCGGCGTCCGTGCGGGCGATGACCAGCGTCGGCGTACCCATGACGTCGGCAGCAAGCCGCGCGGCATTGAGATTGCGGATATGGGCCGCCGTCGGGATCAGAACCTTGCCGCCAAGATGGCCGCACTTCTTTTCCGATGCCAGCTGGTCTTCATAGTGGACGCCGGCAGCACCGGCCTCGATGAAGGCCTTCATGATCTCGAAGGCGTTGAGCGATCCGCCGAAACCGGCTTCGGCGTCGGCAACGATCGGTGCGAACCAGGTGTCGACCGAAAGACCCTTGCCCTCGGACGTTTCAATCTGGTCGGCGCGTTGCAACGTCCTGTTGATGCGCCGCGCCAGCTCCGGTGCCGCGTTGGCTGGATAAAGCGACTGGTCGGGATACATCGATGACGCGGTATTGCTGTCGGCGGCAACCTGCCAGCCGGAGAGGTATATTGCCTTCAAGCCAGCGCGGACCTGCTGCATGGCCTGGTTGCCGGTCATTGCACCGAGCGCATTGACGAAATCTTCCTCGTGGATCAGTTGCCACAGCCGGTTGGCCCCCATTTCGGCCAGTGTATGGCGGATCTGGACGGAGCCGCGCAGTCGCTTGACGTCTTCGGCGGTGTAAGGGCGGTCCAGCCCGTCGAAGCGGCCCTGCGGTGCGCCGGGAATGAGATTGTAAAAATCAGTCATAGATTTCCTCCTGCAAACTTCAGAGTGTCATTCGACTTTGGTTGAATGACCGTCCGATCCACGAATTTGATGTGACGAGTTTTACAGTGCGCCGCACAAAACGGCGAGAACAAAAGGATTGTCGCGGCGTTGAAAAGGGTTATCATGTCTTGCCTTTTACAAAAGGCGTTTGTCATTTTGTAAATGATGTAAAGATTTCGAATGTCCGCGATTTTGTAACAGGTGTGACAAATGGCTGAGAACAAGATTTTTGCCGGTGCCCGCGTCCGGCGCATCCGCAATGGTTTGTCGCTGACGCAAACGGCGATGGCCGAGGCGCTCGGCATCTCGCCGTCCTACCTCAACCTGATCGAGCGCAATCAACGGCCGTTGACGGTGCAGCTGCTGTTGAAGCTCTCTTCGGTGTACAAGGTTGATCTCGACGAGTTGCAGGGCGAGGCAACGAGCAGCGTCACGCAATTGCGGGAAGTCTTTGCCGATCCGCTGCTCTCCGGCGAGCTGCCGGGTGACCAGGAGCTGATCGAAGTTGCGGAAGCTGCCCCCAATGCAGCAATGGGCGTTCTCAAGCTCTATCGTGCCTATCGGGAGCAATCGCTGCGGCTGAAGGATCTGAGTGCGCTCCTGTCCGATCAGGGGCATATGGCGGCTCTGTCGGATGCGCGGTTGCCGATGGACGAGGTGCGCGACATCTTCGAAAACCGCCCGCATTATTTTGCCGGGATAGACGAGGCCGCCGAAGCCTTTCATTCACAGCTCTCTCCCGGCGACGATCTTGCCGGTGCCTTGAAAGGCTTTCTGCGCAGGGAGCATGGTCTGACCGTCCGGGTGCTGCCGGTGCATGTCATGCCGGATTTGCGCCGCCGCTTCGATCGTCATTCGATGCGGCTGTTCCTGTCCGAGCGGCTGTCGGCACAGGATCAGCTGCGGGAAATCGCCATGGAGGCGGCGCAGATCGCCTTTCCGGAAGCGATCGCCGCCGATCTCCAGCAGCTGGCATTCTCGACGGGTGAGGCGCGCCGCATCGGGCGCTTCGAGCTTGCCCGCTATGCGGCACATGCGATCATGATGCCGTATGCGGGATTTCTCACCGTAGCACAGCGGACGAAATACGATATTGATGTCCTCAGCGCCCGGTTCCAGGTGTCGTTCGAACAAGTCGCAAGCCGGTTGGTGACGTTGCAGCGGCCCGGTGCTGCAGGGGTACCGTTCTTTATGATGGAGATCGATCATGCCGGGAACCGGCTGCGCAAGGCTGGTGCATCAGGCTTTCCGCAGGCGCGTTTCGGTGGCGACTGTCCCAAGCTCAATGTCCACACGGCATTTGCGCAAGCCGGGCAGGTTCTGGCTGACAAGGTGGAGATTTTCGGAGGCGGGGAGTTTTTGACCATCGCCCGGACTGTCGAGGGACCGCGGGCGAATTTTCAGGAGCGCGTTCGCCGCACCGCGATCCTGATCGGCTGCGATGCCGCCCATGCGCCGGACACCGTTTATGGCGGCGCGCCACTTGCGATCGTCGCCGGTGGTACCGCCTGCCGCCTCTGCGAGCGGCAGGGCTGTCTTGCCCGTGCCGAACCGCCGGTCACCCGGCCACTTGGGCTCGATGAAATGGTGACGGGTTTGAGCGCCTTCGATTTCCAGTAATCAGTAGCTGACCGGATGATGCGCGGGCAGCAGCGGCGCATCTGGCGCAAAGCATTCTGCCGGCAGGCCTGTCGTATAGCCACGGGTGATGTGCGCCTTGGCGGCATAGGTGGGGTTCTTCATCAGGATCGCATGCAGTTCCGGCAGGTTGTAATAAGGCACGCCGGGATAAAGATGGTGTTCCAGATGGTAGTTGATGTTGTGGGGCGCGAAAAACAGCTTTTCCCACACGTAGGGATAGACCGTGCGCGAGCTGCCCAGTTCATCGGAGTAGTCCATGCTGCCGAAATGTTCGGCAACGCTGCGGACGTAGAGGAACAGGCAGAAGAACGTGAAGAACGGCACCAGCCAATACAGCAGGAAGTCTGTCCAGAGCCCGAAGACCGAGAAGACAATGGCAGCAACGGCGTAGAAGCCAATGCGCAGCAGCTTGTAGGTCCGCGTCGAGCGGTCGTGTTTGGCGATGCGCTTGGCCATGTGCAGGATATCGCGAACGGAATTCACTGCGACGAGATAGCCGAGCAGTTGCACGACGCCGCGCCAGACTTTTTGCGGGAAGGTGAACTGTGCCATGCCGAGCTTGGCAGCCCAGTCCGGGTCATCATCGGTATTGGTGTGCTGATGATGAGCAAGATGGTTCATGCGATAGCCGTCCACCGTCGCCATGATCGGCCATGCCAGCAAAAGGTCGCTCATCCAGTCGCTGACTTTGCGGTTCTTGATGATGCGGTAATGGGCTGCCTCATGCATCAGGCAGCCGAACGCGTGCATGCGTCCGGCAATGACCAGCACGGCGGCGAGATAAACAAGCGGATGTTGCATATATTTGCTGACGGCGATGGCGCCGGCGATCAACACCCAGTCGAAGCCGATGGCAAGAAGCGTACTGTGGGACTGCAACACTGACAGCCGCTTCAACTCCCGTGGGTCGATCCGCTGCGACTTCACACTCATGATGGCCAACTCCGAAACGCACAACCGTTGCGGCGCAAAATCGCATTCCGGGCATGGTTAAGCAATCGTAAACGCCGCGGTTCGAGCTCGATCTGAGCTTATGGTTAATCTGCGTGCGCCGTCCGGCCATTCCGGTCTCAGGCCTGTCATGCCGCACTGAAAAGATTCGGCTTTTGCCAGTGAGTGCTAAAATTGCGCTGCCTCTGGATGGTTCGCGTGGGACCAGTAAAAGCGCTTGTGGTTGTTTGAAAACATGCCTACCTTCCAAACGCGCATACGGAGGGGCAGACAGGCAGGCGACGGCAGCAGGCCTATACTGACCCGATAAAACCAAGGGGAATTCTATGTCGCGTACGATTGCCACCGCCTTTGCCGCGTTGATCCTCGCAGGGTCCGCAACGATTGCCACCGCGCAGGAGCGCGTGGTCAATGTCTACAACTGGTCCGATTATATCGATGCCAGCATTCTGGAAGATTTCACCAAGGAAACCGGCATCAAGGTCGTCTACGACGTCTTCGATAGCAATGAAATCCTTGAAACCAAGCTGCTGGCAGGCGGCACCGGCTATGACGTCGTCGTGCCGACGGCAAGCTTCCTGCAGCGCCAGATCGCAGCCGGTGTCTTCCAGAAGCTCGACAAGTCGAAGCTGCCGAACCTCTCCAACATGTGGGACGTGATTTCCGAACGCATCCAGAAATACGACCCTGGCAATGAATATGCTGTCGACTATATGTGGGGCACGACCGGCATCGGCTACAATGTCGAGAAGGTGAAGCAGATTCTCGGTACCGACGATGCGCCGACCTGGGACGTGATCTTCAAGCCCGAAGTTGCTGCCAAGTTCAAGGATTGCGGTATTCACATCCTCGATTCTGCTTCAGATGTCCTGCCGTCCGCCTTGTCCTATCTCGGCCTCGATCCCGATAGCCGCACCCCGGACGATCTGAAGAAGGCGGAAGAGCTTCTGACGTCCATTCGTCCTTACGTTCGCAAGTTCCATTCGTCGGAATACATCAATGCGCTGGCCAATGGCGATATCTGCCTGGCTGTCGGCTATTCGGGTGACGTCTTCCAGGCACGCGACCGCGCTGCCGAAGCCAATGCCGGTGTGACGGTCAACTATGTCATCCCGCCGACCGGGGCGCAGATGTGGTTCGACGTCATGGCCATTCCGGCCGATGCGCCGCATGTCGCCGAAGCACATGAATTCTTGAACTACATGATGAAGCCGGAAGTCGTCGCCAAGGCCTCGAACGTGGTGTTCTACGCCAACGGCAACAAGGCCTCGCAACAGTTCGTCGATAAGGAAGTGCTTGACGACACCGCGATCTATCCGACACCGGAGGTGCTTGCCAAGCTCTTCACGGTCACACCCTATGACGCCAAATCGCAGCGTCTGGTGACGCGGCTCTGGACCAAAGTGGTCACCGGCCAGTAAGTCGAAAAGAATTGCCCGGACCTGAAAATCCGGGCAATTTTCTTTTATGGCGCTGGGGAAGGCGCCGTTTGTGCATGTCATTTGGGGATAGATGATGAAGTCACTTGGCAGTATCCGGCGCTCCTTTGCTCCCTGGGCCGATCCGAAATCCGTACCGTTCATCGCCGTCAAGAACGTCACCAAGAAATTCGGCGACTTCACCGCGGTCGATGATCTCTCGCTCAACATCTACCCGCGCGAATTCTTCGCACTGCTCGGCGCATCCGGTTGCGGCAAGTCCACGCTGCTGCGCATGCTGGCCGGCTTCGAGCAACCGACGTCGGGTGAAATCATCCTTGATGGACAGAGCCTCGCGGGCATCCCGCCCTACAAGCGGCCGGTCAACATGATGTTCCAGTCCTACGCGCTGTTTCCGCATATGACGGTGGAAAACAACATTGCCTTCGGCCTCAAGCAGGACGGCATGCCGAAGGCCGATATCGCCGCCCGCGTCGATCAGATGCTGAAGCTGGTGAAGCTCGACAAGTTTGCCAAGCGCAAGCCGCACCAGCTTTCGGGTGGTCAGCGCCAGCGCGTGGCGCTCGCCCGTTCGTTGGCCAAGCGCCCCAAGGTGCTGCTGCTGGATGAGCCGCTCGGCGCGCTCGACAAGAAGCTGCGCGAGGAAACCCAGTTCGAACTGATGGACCTGCAGCAGGAACTCGGCCTGACTTTTGTCGTCGTCACCCACGACCAGGAAGAGGCGATGACCATGGCCGACCGCATCGCCGTCATGGCACATGGCAAGGTGGTGCAGGTCGCAACCCCGCCGGAAATCTACGAAGCGCCCAACTCCCGTTTTGTCGCCGATTTCATCGGTGACGTGAACATTTTCGACGGCACGGTCTCATCCGCCGGTAACGGCACTGTCGAGATCGCCACGCAAAGTGGTTTTACCGTCCGCGTCGCCTCCGCCGAACTACCCGCAGTCGGCGCCAATGCCGGTTTTGCCGTGCGTCCGGAGAAGATTCGCGTCGGCCGCGACCGGCCCGCCTGTGCCCCCCTCAATGCCGTCCAGGGGGAAATCTGGGATATTGGCTATCTCGGTGACATGACGGTGTTCCACGTCAAGCTAAAGGACGGCAAGGTCATCAAGGCATCCTCGCTGAACGCCGTTCGCGCGGTCGAGGATCCGATCGGCTATGACCAGGAGGTCTGGATATCGTTCGATGAAAATGCCGGCGTCGTGCTGAAGGATTGAGGCCATGGCAAAACTCGGATCGGCTTTGTTCAACCGGCTGGTGATCATCATCCCCTATGCCTGGTTGCTATTCTTCTTCCTGATACCGTTTTTCATCGTCATCCGCATTTCATTGTCGGAAACCGCCGTGGCGATGCCGCCCTATCTGCCGGTTTTCGATCTCGCATCCGGCATTGGCGGCATTATCGATAACATCAAGCAGTTTTCGATCGATAACTATATCTGGCTGACCGAAGACGCGCTGTATGCCAAGGCCTATATATCCAGCCTCTGGATTGCTTTGGTTTCAACATTCCTGACCCTGTTGATCGCCTATCCGGTCGCCTACGGCATGGCGCAGGCGCCCAACACCATTCGCCCGACGCTGCTGATGCTGGTCATCCTGCCGTTCTGGACAAGCTTTCTGATTCGCGTTTACGCCTGGATCGCCATCCTGAAGCCGGAAGGGCTGCTCAACCAACTGCTCCTGACGCTCGGGGTGATCGATCAGCCGCTGATCATCCTCAACACCAACTGGGCGATCTATATCGGTATCGTTTATTCCTACCTGCCGTTCATGGTGCTGCCGATCTATTCGTCGCTGGAAAAGATGGATCACAGCCTGACGGAGGCTGCCCAGGATCTCGGCTGCACGCCGATCCGGGCGTTCTGGCGCGTGACGTTTCCTTTGTCGATGCCCGGCGTTGTCGCCGGCTGCATGCTGGTCTTCATTCCGGCCGTCGGCGAATTCGTCATCCCCGATCTGCTCGGTGGCTCCGAAACGTTGATGATTGGCAAGACCTTGTGGAACGAGTTCAATGCCAACCGCGACTGGCCGGTGTCGGCTGCTGTTGCAACCATCCTCCTGCTCATCCTCGTGGTGCCGATCATGTTCTTCCAGCACGCGCAATCCAAAGCCGATAGCGAGGGGAGATAGTCATGCAGCGCTGGTCCCGTTTCAACATCGCCTCGATCGTCATCGGCTTCGCTTTCCTCTATCTGCCGATCGTTCTGCTGGTGATCTTCTCTTTCAACGAATCCAAACTGGTCACCGTCTGGGCGGGCTTCTCGACCAAGTGGTATGTGCAGTTGCTCCACAATCAGGCGCTTCTCGATGCCGCCTGGGTGACCGTCCGGGTCGGCCTGATCTCGGCAACGGTGGCAACGGTTCTCGGTACGATGGCGGCACTTGCCATGACGCGCTACACGCGCTTTCGCGGCCGCATGCTGTTTTCCGGAATGATCTACGCGCCCCTCGTCATGCCGGAAGTCATCACCGGCCTGTCGATGCTGCTTCTGTTCGTTGCCATCGGCTTTGATCGCGGCTTCTGGACGCTGACATTGGCGCATATCACTTTCACCATGTGCTTTGTCGCCGTCGTCGTGCAATCCCGGCTTCTGAGCTTCGACCGTTCGATCGAGGAGGCGGCGATGGATCTCGGCGCCACGCCGGTCGCAACCTTCCTGCAGGTGACCCTGCCGGTGATCGCGCCGGCCGTGTTTTCCGGTTGGGTGCTCGCTTTCACGCTGTCGCTGGACGATCTGGTGATTTCCAGCTTCACCTCCGGCCCCGGCGCCACCACGCTGCCGATGCGGATCTACAGTCAGGTGCGGTTGGGCGTGACGCCGGAAATCAACGCTGTCTGCACCATCCTGATCGGCATTGTCGCGATGGGTGTGCTGATCGCCTCGGTGGTTTCCCGCCGCCGGGAAATCCAGCGTGTCAAGGACGAGCAGGCCGCTTTCGCACACTGAGGGGAAGACAGCGGGCGCGTCAGCCGCGTTCGCATTCTCTCTCGTGCGGCAGGAATACGGTGCAAGGATATTTGCGCGCACGTTTGCTCGCTGGTGATCTCATAAATGCCGCGAATGGCTTACCGATCTGCGCCGGTCATGGCTGTGTGATAATCGCAGGCAGCGGTGAAATGAGTGGGTTCGGCCAGGAGCCATCGACAAAGAAACGCGTCGCAGGCGTTGGGTCATCGCCAGCCCGGACGCCGCCGACCAGCGCAAGCGTTCCACTGCTGACGGGAATGGTCCCGGCAAGCGACAGCGTCCGGCCTTCGCCCGTGATATCCGCGCTCGTCAGTTCGACAACGCCCTTGCGCAAGGTCGCGGCGATATCCGCTGTCATAAAGGGGAAGGAGCCATTGGTGGCGTGGCTGATGCTGAAGGCGCGGCCCTGCGCGGCAAGACGCTCAAACTCCGGCAGATCGAAATTCACCACGGTGCCATTGTTTGCTGAGTAGCGAATTTCGCCGGAAATGCCGTCTTTGGTCAGTGTCTGCAAGGGACGGTCGGCCGATAGGTCGACGCTCAGGACACCTCGGCCCAGCGGCAGCGGCCCTGTCAGTCCAAGGCTGGCCGCAACGGGGGCGAGGTCGGCATTCTTCAGGGCGAATTGCATCTGCCCCCCTTCGGTGCCACCGTTGGCCAAAGCGATGCGTCCGCTGATCGTACCCCCGGCAAAAGTGCCGTCGCCGATATCGATGGACGCGCGGCCATTTTCCACCATGACCCCGGCGGCAACATCCGTCAGGGCGGCCGTGTCGTAGCTGACCTCCTGCGCCGACAGGCGGAGATCAAGGTTGAACTGTTGGAGTAGCGTCCTGTCGAGGGGGAGTACAGAGCCGGATTGTGCGGACGAAATAATCTGCGCCAGGTCAAGCTGATCGAAGGCCAACGTTCCATCGATGCGTGGCCCGCGCGTCTCGTTCCAGGCGATGCCAAGAACGCCGGTAGCGTTGGATTCATCAAGGGACAGCGAAAGATTGTCCATTTTCCAGGCCTGCGCCGACATCGTCACGCTGGTATTGACGGCAATGGCACCGGTGCCAGCGGGTGGCAATGGCTGGCCTTTGAACCAGGCTTCCAGCGTGCTGGTCGATCTTGCTTTGAGCTGAAGCTGGCCGATGGCGAAGGGGTGGTTTGAAATATTGCCGTTGCCGTCGAAACTGAAGGTGAGCGGTATGGAGCTGAACGCCGTCTGGAGTGTGCCGTTCTGGCCCGATAGCAGCATCAGCGGTTCGTCGCAGGTAATGGACCATTGAACAGGCTGGCCGTTCATCACAGCTGAAAGGCTGGCATTCAGTCGCGCGGTCGGCGTCCGCCATTGCACGGCACCGGTTATCGCCGTGACGCGATGGGCGCTGGACGTGACACGATCTGTCAATTCGAGTGTGCCGTTGATGATTTCGATATCGCCGAGCGGCGTGTTGCGGGCGGGCGACGGCGTCTTGCCCGAGGCATCGGCGATCGCATCAGCCATCCAGCCGGCACGGCGCCAGTTGAACGTTCCGTCGAGCCGGCGTTCCACCTTGAAAACCGGATTGACCAGATGAAAGTCGTAAAAGAGGGGCGTGCCGCGCAGGGCAGCGAGAATGTCGAAACCGGCGGCAATCGCGTCAGCCTTCGCCAGCAGTTCCGGGGCGGCCGCATCGCCGCCTTCGAAAGTGACATTGCGCAGCGTCAGGACCGGATGCGGCCAGAAGCTGATCTGCGGGTCGCCCACAATATTTGCCCGCGCGCCCGTCCATGACGACAGAACATTCTCCATGTTCGTTTTGACGCTGGCGGTGGAGACGAACAGCGGCAGGGCGATCTTGAAAAGGGCGGTGAGGATAACCGCACCGACAAGCAGCCAGGCGATGGTTCGCGATAGAAAGAACTCTTTCCATCCGATTTTTCTGCTAGCGATGGTGAAGAATTGCCTCATGGCCGTCCGGGGCACTTTCAATCGTTTTGAAGGCCTCTGGATAGGCTTTCATCGCTCGGAAATCAAACGGTTGACACGCGAAATGTCGCAACTGCCACAGCCTTCATTTGCCCGGCCTGTTTATCTTGCGTCGCAGCATGATATAGAGGCTGGCTTGGGAAGCGGAGGAAAAAATGCAGTCAGATCGGCCCCTGTGGATACCATCGGCAGAATTCATCGAACAGACGCCGATGAAGGCGTTCATCGATTGGTGCGGACAACGCTTTACGAAGACTTTTGCGGACTATGATGCGTTCCATCAGTGGTCGATCACCGAGCGTGCCGACTTCTGGACCGCGGTCTGGGACTATTGCGGCGTCATCGGCAATCGCGGCGAACGGGCGTTGATCAACGGTGACGTCATGCTCGACGCGCGGTTTTTTCCGGACGCCACGCTCAATTTCGCCGAAAATCTCCTGCGTCATACCGGCAGCGGTGGTGCGCTGGTTTTCCGGGGCGAAGACAAGGCGCAGTCGCGCATGTCCTGGGACGAACTGCGGGCGTTGGTTTCAAGACTGCAGCAGGCCTTGAAGGCTGAGGGTATCGGCAAGGGTGACCGGGTCGCCGCGATGATGCCGAACATGCCGGAAACCATCGCCCTGATGCTGGCCACGGCGTCCATCGGGGCCATCTGGTCGTCCTGTTCTCCGGATTTCGGCGAGCAGGGCGTGCTCGACCGGTTCGGCCAGATCGAGCCGAAACTGTTCATCGCCTGTGACGGCTACTGGTATGCCGGCAAGCTGCAGGACGTGTCGGCGAAGGTCCAGGCGGTTACCCGGAAACTCGGCGTGCCTGCCCTGATCATTCCCTATGCCGGTCATGCCGAAACGCTCGCTGCTTCGCTCGACAATGGCAGGACATTGGCTGGCTTCGTCAAGCCCTTTACTGCAGGCGAAATTGAATTCGCTGCACTGCCATTCGGGCATCCACTCTATATTCTCTTCTCTTCCGGCACGACCGGCGTTCCGAAATGTATCGTCCATTCGGCCGGTGGCACATTGCTGCAGCATCTCAAGGAGCATCGTTTCCATTGCGGGCTGCGCGAGGGCGAAAAGCTGTTCTACTTTACTACCTGCGGGTGGATGATGTGGAACTGGCTGGTCTCCGGGCTGGCTCTCGGCGCAACGCTTTGCCTGTTCGACGGCTCGCCGTTCCATCCTGATGGCAACGTGCTGTTCGATTATGCCCGCGACGAGCAGTTCGCCATCTTCGGCACCTCGGCAAAATATATCGATGCCGTGCGCAAGGGCGGGTTCACGCCGGTCTCCACCCATGACCTCTCGTCGCTCCGGCTGATGACCTCGACCGGTTCGCCGCTGTCGCCCGAAGGCTTCTCCTTCGTCTACGAGGGCATCAAGCCGGACGTCCAGCTGGCGTCGATTTCCGGCGGCACGGATATCGTCTCCTGCTTTGTGCTCGGCAATCCGTTGAAGCCGGTCTGGCGTGGTGAAATCCAGGGGCCGGGTCTCGGTCTCGCCATGGATGTCTGGAACGATGACGGCCAGCCGGTGCGCCAGGAAAAGGGCGAACTTGTCTGTACTAAAGCGTTTCCCTCGATGCCGGTAATGTTCTGGAACGACCCGGAGGGCGCCAAGTACAAGGCTGCCTATTTCGAGCGCTTCGACAATATCTGGTGCCACGGCGATTTTGCCGAGTGGACCGAACATGGCGGCATCGTCATTCATGGCCGTTCGGACGCAACGCTCAATCCGGGTGGGGTGCGCATCGGCACGGCCGAGATTTACAATCAGGTCGAGCAGATGGACGAGGTGGCGGAGGCTATCTGCATCGGCCAGGACTGGGACGACGACGTGCGGGTCATCCTGTTCGTCCGGTTGGCGAAAGGGATCGCTTTGAGCGACGATCTGGTCAAGGCGATCAAGGCCAGGATCCGCAGCGGAGCTTCGCCGCGACACGTGCCAGCCAAGATCATCGCCGTCACCGATATTCCACGAACCAAATCCGGAAAGATCGTCGAGCTTGCAGTGCGTGAAGTCGTGCACGGCCGCCCCGTCAAGAACAAGGAAGCATTGGCCAATCCGGAAGCGCTCGATCTCTACGCCAACCTCGCCGAGCTTGGAAATTGAGCGGCGGCGTTAACGATTTCAAGTTCGCCGAATTAACCAAAGCTTAGGTCTTACGGGCCGATACTTAAAATTTGCGGGTCAGCTGGAAAGGTTTTGTTTACGAATGGCGGCGCATGTTGATCTCAACTTGAGGCCACCCGATGTGGGGTTGGCTTTGGCAGAGATGCCAGCGCAGACATGATGTCATTACCTCTCGAGCACCTGTTTTAGCATTCAATTTATCGAGGCAGCTTTTAAGCTGCCTCTTTTTTTGCCTGCCTTTTCCAGCGGTCAGATGCTGGGAGCTAATTGGCGAGAACTCGCTGAGACGGGAAGGAAATCTCCACCAGCGTGCCTTCATTGGGTGCCGAGTTGATTGAGAAATGCGCTCGGTTTGCCTCGGCCATGGCCTTGGTCAGCGGTAGCCCAAGGCCGGTGCCGTCGCCGCGCTTGCGGGCGCCGGTGGTCACCTGGCGGAACGGCTTCATGGCCTGCTCAAGCTCGGTGCGGGTCATGCCGACGCCGGTATCGCGGATCCGCAGGATGACGCTGCCATTGGCTTCATAGGCGGTCGACACGACGATCTGGCCGCCGGACGGGGTGAAGCGGATGGCATTGGACAGGATGTTGAGCGCGATCTGCTTGATCGAACGGTTGTCGGCAACCACGTTCGGTACCGAACCCGACAGGGAGGTGCGGATGATCACCCGCTGGCTGTTGGCCTGCGGCTGCACCAGGGAAACGGCTTCCGAGACGGCATCGTTGATCTCGACGGCGGTAAAGTCGAGGTCCATTTCGCCGGCTTCGATCTTCGAGATATCCAGCAGATCATTGACGATATCGAGCACGTGACGGCCGGAGCGGCCGATGTCACCGGCATATTCGACGTAGCGTGGATTGCCGATCGGGCCGAAATGCTCGCTTGCCATCATGTCGGAAAAGCCGATGATCGCGTTGAGCGGCGTGCGGATTTCGTGGCTGACGCGGGCGAGGAAATCGCTTTTGTGGGCGTTGGCGGTTTCGGCGGCCCGCTTGGCGTTGCGCAATTCCTCTTCCGTCCGCTTCCACTGCGTGATGTCGCGGATGACGGCGCAGAAACCATTGGAGGAGGACAGGCGGCCCATGGTCATGAACAGCGGGATGAAGCCGCCGGACGCTTCGCGGCCGATCACTTCGCGGCCATCGTTCAGCACGCTGGCGACGCCATGGCCGGAAAGCCCGGCGAGGTAATCAAGCACGGCCTTCTGGCTCTCATGGGCAAACAGCATGGCAAAGGGTTTGCCGCGGACTTCGCCGTCATCATAATTGAACAGGGCGCTGGCTGACCGGTTGACCGAGCGGATTTCACCCTCGGCACCGACGACGACAACGCCATCGGTTGCCGTCTCAAGAATGGAGTGGAGTTCTTCCGCTTCCATGCGGAGCGCTTGAAGTTCCAGCGCTTCCGCAGGCTCTTCGGCTGCGTCGGCTGGCTGGATTTCGGCGGCAAGAGGCGCAGGCGCCGTCTGCGTTGCCGAAAGCGCCATCATCAGCGCGTTCTTGTCCTCCCAGCGGATCGACTGGAGCCGTGCGGAGACCGGCACGAGTTGGCCGTCATTGCGGATCAGCATCATCGTGCCATCCGGCAAGTCGAACAGGTCATCCTCGTCGCCAGCGAAAAGGGCGTCGATCCCACCTTCCTCGCGCAGCTCGTCCAGATCGGAATAGCCCGTGAGCGCCAGAAATTCGGAATTGGCGTGAAACAGGTCGTCGCCGCTATGGACCAGAAGGGCGAGCGGAAGATTGTCGAGGATTTCCGGCGTCAGGCTGCTGTTGCCGCTGGTGCGGGCAGGCACGATCGGAGCGGGTGGCTGGACTTCTCCGGCAGGCGGCTCGACGATCTCGTTGCCGCCTGCGCGATCCTCGCTTCCGTTCCGGCCATCCTCGACGGCCGCCTCGATGTTCGGCGAAGCATCATCGCGTACCGGCGTTTGAACGGTGGTCCCGTCTGTGACAGCCACAGCCTCGTTCGGGCGTTTGCCGAAATTCTCGCCGAGTTGACGGGCGATCTCGCGAAAGGCGGCCTGTTCGCTGCGGCTCAAGGGTTCGGTGCCCGGGCGGTGATTGTCGAGTTGGACCACCTTGTCGGATATGCGCCGTCCTGCTGTCTCGACGAGCTTCAGCGCCGGGCGTTCGCCGCGGAAAGGGTCTTCCTGGTCGTCAACTGCCGCCGGTTCGTTGGTCGGCTCGGCAGGTTGGCTCGCGCTATCCTCCTCAGATGCGGCCGGTTCGGATGCCGAGTTGTCCACCGGTTCGCTCAGAGCCTCACCATGCTCCACTGCCGGGGCATGTTCTTGAGAGTCGTGCGGGGCTTCTGCCACCACGTCGTGATCTGCGGGCAGCAGACCTTCCGCCGCGCCATCCACTTCGTCTGCAACAGTCTCTTCGGCAGCAGCCGCCGGGCTGAACGTCAGGCCCATGGCCTGATCGTCATTAATCGTATCGGCCACGCGTACGATGCCGAAGCCGCGGAAACCGTCGAATTCGCGGTTGCGCGAATAGGTCGGAAGGGCGGCAAGATCGACCGGTACCTGCAGGCGCGTACCCTCAACCGGCCAGTAGATCGTCTTGCCCGACCAGGTGTCGCGCCGCTTCAAAAGCTCGCTGATCGTATTGCCGGGATCAAGGTTATAACGGTCCGCCAGATCGCTAAAGCTCTGGCCGGTAATATCGGCCGCGTTCGGCCCGACGGCGGTTGCGAATTCCTCGGAAATCTCGCTGAATCGCCCGTCTGCATCAATCTTCCAGACGAAGCGGACGGCGCGGCTGTTCGGGTTGAAGACGAAACCCTGCACAGGCCCGGTTACGCCAGCGTCTTCTCCAAGGGTTTCATCTGGTGCGCTATCGGCAGGAGGGAGGGGAACATCGTCTGCCACGCCATCCGCGGCGATTTCGCCATCCGCGGTGTCTCTCGCGCTCTGGGCCGCCATCGTCTCATCCGGCGCAACGCTGCCCTGGACGGGCTCTTCCGGAGTTTCTGCCGGTGGTGTTTCGCCACGCTCGATCTCGCCGGCCGCCTTTTCATCGGCTTCCGGTAGAATGGTGGCTTCGTCAAGCACCTGAGCTTCGGACGTCTCCTCCGGCCCGGCTGTCTCAGAAACGATGTGTTCCGGCTGTGATTGAGATGGCGCCGGCAGATGCGGGGCTGCCTCTTCGGTCACAGGGTCAGCAGGAGCCGCGGTATCTTCAGCGGAAGGCTGCTCTGTTTCTGCGGCTGAATCACTGTCATCACCGGCATCGATGAAGCCATCGTCTTCCGGCGTGATTTCCTCGATCTGCCCGATCTCGTCGATCACATCGGCAGGCAGCGCGACTGGTGACAGAAGTGGAGCGGCGGTCTGGCTTGCATCTGGTTCTGGCACGGCCGGCGTACCATCGGCATCTGCAATCTCCTGAAAATCCGTTCCAGGATCGAGATTACCCAAAATGGTCTCGACCGCAAACAGCAGATGCAGGGCAGGGCGCTCGGAGAGCTTGCCGATTGCCGCCGGCAGATGGCCCTTGCCCGTCGGGATCGGCCGCTTGAGCAGCCAGTCGCTGTCGCGGCTGACAGCCGTCACCAGCGAGCGGCATGTCTGCGGTGTCATGGCCAAAGCCCTGAACCCCGGCGAGGCGGCCAGCACGGCGCCGTCGCCGTCCAGCACAGCCATATGCGTGTCCGGGTCGTCGAAGCCCGAGATCATCCGTGCTGCACGATCCTGAATGGCAAGCAGTTTGCCGCCGCGAGGAGCTGCAAAGAGGATGGCCGTCTCGCCAGGCCGCACGGTGATCATCTCGACGGATGCGCTGACCGAGGCGCGCTGGAAGCCGGAAGCGATCCGCATCAGGAATGTCCGGCTGTCGCCGCTGCGCTTCAGCTGACGGGCAGCCGCCTCCATCTGGCGGTAGGCGGCATCGTTGCGGTTGGCGCCGCTATCGATGAAATCGTAGATCGACGGCAGCCCGAACAGGAAGGCACCTTCGCCATTCGACCACAGCACCTGGCTCATGTCGGGCGAAAACAGGACGGCGGCATCGCCCCTGGCAAAATGCTCCCGCACCCGTTCATGAACGGCGATGTCGATAAAGGGATACGATTTTGCGGGCATCGGCAGACCTGGTTTGCGCAACCGCCATAGGGGCGGGATTGTTAACAGTCTATTAATAGACGCCGGGGGGGCAGGGGTCCAGCTTGCTGACCATGGCGCACAGGCCTTTCGCCGCGCAAGGTTAATGTCGGTGATTTTAATGAATGCTGCATTGCACAAATATATTGCAATGCACAACGAAATCGCCTATATAGACATCACTGAACAACGGGTGCCTCATGAGAGGGCCTGAAACCAAGGAGCGCAGATCATGGCTACCAAGAAAACCGACGACGTCTTTTCGCTTGCCTCGTTCGACCCGGCAAAGGTCACCGAAACTTTCCGCGATTTCGCTGAAAAGGGTGCTGCCCAGTCCAAGGAAGCCTATTCCAAGATGAAGACCGCCGCCGAAGATGCGACGAAGACTGTTGAAGCGACCATCGAAAGCGCGCAGTCCGGCACCGTCGAACTCGGCCTGAAGGCGATCGACGCCCTGCGCACCAATGCAGAAAACTCGCTGTCGCACATGGAAGCGCTGCTCGGCGTCAAGTCGGTTTCGGAACTGTTCGAACTGCAGACGGCCTTCATCCGCAAGCAGGCCGAGCTTGCCATGGAACAGGCAAAGTCGATGCAGGAAGCCACCCGCAAAGTTGCCGAAACCGTGACCAAGCCTGGCAAGGATGCCGCCGAAAAGGCCATCTCCGGCTTCAAGAAGAACTGATTTCTGCGGGCGCGGACTTTGTTCGCGCAGCACGATAAAAAGAACCGGGTGATTGTTTACCCGGTTTTTTCACATCTACGGGCAAGTTATGGCTTGCAAAAAATCCGGACTGCCCGTATTTGACCCGGAAAGCGCGGCGCGACTTTGTTTCGTCAGCTTTGTTTTGTGCGGTTGTAGCTCAGTTGGTTAGAGCGCAGGTTTGTGGCACCTGAGGTCGGAGGTTCGAGACCCCCCAACCGTACCATTTTCTTCAGTGAAATTAGGTACTTACGAATTCCTAGTGTAGCCACCGAGCACTAGGTTTCAATCAAAAGAACCCTTCTGTAGCTCGCCGCGCCTTTTCGGAATTTTGACACGACGAATCGGAATAAATGAATTTCCGCTTTCATGGCAAAAGTGCCCTTTGAGGATGTTTCAAACTCATTTTCACGCGTCTTGAAGACCGCACCAATCTCCTTAACGGGAGCCCGATGTGGCGCAGGCCGATCAACTCGCGGCCGCCACCGACCTGAAAATGAAGCTGCAATCGTTGCATCCCCAGAACTTAGAAGCCGAACTAATGATGTCGGCACCGCCTTGCGGGATGGTGAACAGGACCGCGCCGAGACAAAAAAGAAAAGGTACCCAAAAGCTGAGGTACTTCATATCCAGCACGATAGCCCGCTTACTCCCATCAAGGTCTTCTATAATTTCGTCGGCTTGCCTTTTAAATCCAGCGGCGATCTGGGCAATTCGAGGACCCTTATCGGTCAACTCTTTGTCGAACGTCGACAGCGCATTCGATATGTGATCTCGGGTTCGATTGAATAATTCCTTATGCGATTGATAAGTGCTTTCGGTAGGAGTATTCCGGTAGGTCACTCTCGCAAGGCGGCGAATGACGATCGTGCATCCGGTGCACCCGGTACCTAAGAGCTGTCGAAGCAGCCTCGCGCTTCGACGGCGGCTGGACGACTTCACTCTTCATTCGACGGGGAAACTTCCCGTCAAGAAGGTGCCATTGCGCACACAACAGCCGACTAGACGCTAGTCGTCTCAAATTTTCGTCCGACATCAGCAAGAGCCCGTTGCGGTGCGTCTCCGAAAGGCTGCCGAGATCGACTCCCGAGCGGGCGCCCGCTGACGCATTGGCGTAGCCCCAGATCAAAGCGATCCTCGTGTCGATATCTTGGTCGACAGAATCTGCAGACAACTCACGGTTTCGCGCGTTCCTCAATTCGGCCGCGATATCGTCAGGCGTGATGTGCTCGTGGGCTGCCTTCGGAACCGGCGGGTAGTGACCAAACAGCCGGGCTATAAACGACAGAAATCCGCCGATTACGGACCATCCGTGATTCCAGAGCTGTTTCAGAAAATTCAGCATTCCGTCCTCCCTCACATTCATCCCAAGATGGTGTGTTGGAGATGAGCAAGGTGCAACGCGCCGAAGAGATATCGGCCCTCAGGCCAGCGATCTAGGCCTTCGCCGGCGGATTGATCAAGTCTCCGATGTCGTCGAGCGCTGCATCCCACTCGTAATTCTTTCGTTTCCAGACCAACGCAGCTTCCTGTTGGCGATCATCTGGGGCAATCGGATTCTCGAGCTTCTCGAAGACATCGTACTGCGCCGTGGGCATCAGTGAGCTGCCATATCCGCCGATCCAAAGGACTTCGGAGGACAGGAACTCCGTAATGCGAGCCAGCTCTTTGATCGCTACTGATATCCTCTGGTTATCGACGGCAACGTTCGCGACCGCCTCGCGATCAAATGGCGCGCCTGCATGCGCAAGATATGCGTGGCTCCAGTCCGCTATGCGGGCGGCGTCGCTGGAGATGAGCAGGTTTTCAAGATCGACGAGGACCGATTTCGGAACGACGTCGTCCCGTTTCCTCGCCGATGGATTCGTCCTCGAAATTTTGTCGAACTGCTCGTGCGTACGTTCCGATGTCGACCATGCTTTCGGCCCTGTCGTGTGCCCCCAGAAAACGGCCCCCGGCCTCCGCTCAGACCACTCCTCAGCCGAGACCGATTGGTAGTCGTAAGGGAGCCCATCGAAGCAAACGAAGTTCTCCCGCGTGAGCAGATGAACGCTTCCTTTCACGTCGATGATCAACCTTGATAGCGAAAACCGGTTCTTTCCTCTGTCGGTCAGACGTCGGATTGCCATTATCTGTTGCGCCGCGTGGCCGCCGATGAGTGCTTCCGCGATAAGGCTTGTGTTGAGGGGGCCGTCGGGGTTGTCTTTGGCGAGTTGTACAATTGTCGCGAACTGCGTGTCTCGCCACACCAGCTCTTGAACGGTGGACCAGATCGCATGGTCAGGGTCGTCGTCGAGCCACCGCTTCCATTGTTCTCGCTTCTCACGGAAGGCTCGAAGTTTTTCTTTATCTTCGACATCACACTCGTTGACCGGGTAGGTGTATTTGGTGTTCATGTCACAACCATAGCCCAGAGCGAAACAGAGGCAACATGTCAGATACGGTCGTTACATTGTCGGGCTGGCGCGACGTCCACGAGATCATCGTCAAGACGAAGCTCGGGCGCGTGTGCTCCGTGCTCATCCACGACAACACTGGCGGGACGTACGATACAAACGTGCTGATCTCAGACCCAGTCGGCCCGCAACCTAAGACTTGGGACTACTTGGTGGCCACGGCTACCCCGACTTCCACTGCAAAAGAACATTTCGAAGAAGCATTGAAGCTGGTTCAGGCCTACCTCGCACACTTTGCCCCGACCGATGCAATGGTCGGGTTTCACAACCCCTGCAATGCGCCCTTCGTCTCCGAGCCAGATCAGAACGCCGTGTTAGCCAATCTGGGCATATCGAAGACCGTAACCGTTAACTGAAAAGGCGCATGGAAGAGTTCTCCGTGACGGACCGTGAGGCCAATGCGTGCTCCGTTAGGGCTCCCAGCCACACCGCCGCTGTCCCCACAGAGTATGCTCAACGATCTCGCGCTCCGTCTCGAGAGACATCCCGGCGATGTCGGCGGATGACGGCCGGATGGCCGAGTTCACGCGCAGCCGTCAGGCCCTGAAGGAACGAGAGCCGTTTCGCGCAGATGGCCTAGATGACCTTGACCGGATCGGCGGCCAGCGCAGCCTTGACGGTGATGTCGCCGATCTTGCCGTCCTGCGCAACACCCAGCGCGGCCTGCAATCACTTCGGTTCACGGGACACGCCGGAGTTCACCGCACGGTCGAAGGTGCAGTACTCTATGCCGGCGGGAAGGTCGTCATATCGGATCGGGTTAGCATTGCGGCGCGACAATCAGGATGAGAATCGGCCTCTCATCCAGATCGCCGCGCTACAAGCGTACTATCTGGCGATAGATCGCCGTGATCTCTGTGCGCGTGATGGTGAAGACATCGCGCCGCGGCTTGCCGTTCTACGTCAGCCAGGCGTGGAAGACGGCCTGTGTGACCCCGTGCGATGTCCTGCCGCCGGGATCCCGCTTGTCGTCGAGCTTGCCTCCTTCGGAGATGTCGAGCAAGTCGAGCGCATGATCAAAAGTATCGGCCACCATTCAGCGCTCCTTGTTGAGCTGAAATTGTCGGAGATGTTCTTGAAAGCGCAAAACGCCGGCGGTCTTGCTTATGAGACGAATATGGACATTTGGGCGAGCTGCGAGACGATTATGGACAATGGCGAAGCTCGGGGCCGTGTTTCGGAGACGTTTATGGACAATGGTCGCCGGCCGGACGGCGAGACTGACCTTATCGATCATGCGGCTAATGCGCGTCCGCCGACGACATCACCCATCGCTTTGAACCGGCCGTCATCCGACATGAGAAGTAGCGTGCGCTTGCCGTTTCGGTACTGGATAATGTGAGCGTGCGCCCAAGTCGTCGGACCCTTGTTATAGCCCTGCTCGAGGTTGGCGCTTACTCCTGCGACGAGACGCCCTCGAAGATCTTAGGTGTATGGGTGTGTCCGGAGGAGGTTTTGGGACCTAGCCGGCGATACTGTTGCGGCGGGCCGCGGGAGCTGCCAACGCCCAGATCACCATGCAGGCCACACTCGACATCGCCAACGACGAAGTTACCGCCGGATGGCACAAACTCAATGTCCTCATCGAGGCCGGCACCTCGCATGGCGTACTCGACGACGTTGAAGTTGAGATTGCCTGCACGGATCGCTCCGTGCCAGTCTGCATTCAGGCGATGCCAGTAGTATGCGTTATGCGCGTCGAGTGCGCCGTCTGAATCCTTGAGCCACCTTGCAAGCGCAGCGTCGTGGTTGGATTCGACCATGACAGTCTTGCCCCACCGCCGCGCTGTAGAGTTGATGAAAGAAGCGGCTTCTCTAGCCGTTCGACCGAAGTGGCGACTTCTCCTGCCCAAAGTTTCGTCGGAGTCGCTCCCACAAACGGACACTACCCTCATTGTGGGCGTTGGATACGATGGCAGGATTGCGCCGTCATTTCGGTCGTTCAGCCCGACTACGTCAAGCTCCTACAAGCGGTCAGGCGGCTATGTCGCCCCAGAAGCGGGTAGCCAGATGGGCAGACTGTATGGATAACTATTGCCCGAGGCCAATATTCTTCGGCGGATATTTTTTGTAGGTCGCGCCGTGGGCTTTCATTTCGGCTGCCATCGAGGCCAGGAAGGCGTTCATGCGGTGACCAACGGGGTACTGTTCCTTGGGGTCGATGTAGAGATTGAACAGCCACGGTGCGAGGCCGACATCGCTGACGGTGGTCATGTCGATGTTCAACCACTGGGCTTGTTCCTGCACCACTTTCACATGGATTTTGTATTCATACATGCGCATCGCCATAAAGTTCTGTTCGTTCCAGATATAGACCTTCTCGCGGTTTGATTGGCCGTCATCGGCCAGCAGAAACGAGGTCTGGTCGATGCCGTCGATATAGCGGTCGGTCGGGATCTTGTCCGCCACGCCGGCCACGTGAAGCGATGTATTGAACAGGTCCATCAGATCGAAGAGATCATCGCTCTCGCGGCCGGGCTTGATCATGCCGCGCCAGTAGGCGATGCCCGGCACGCGGACGCCGCCTTCCCAAGCTGAGCCTTTCGCGCCGCGGAACGGCGTGTATCCGGCATCCGGCCAGGTATCGAGCTGCGGACCATTGTCGGAGGTCACGAAAATGAAGGTGTTGTCGAGCACGCCTGCCTTGTCGAGCGCATCGACAATCTCGCCGATATAGGAGTCCACTTCGACCACATCATCCTTGTAGGGATACTTGCTGGCGCTTTTGCCTTCGAAGGCCTTGGAGGCAAAGTTGTCGGCGTGCACCTTCATGAAGGCATGTTCGAGGAAAAAGGGTGCCGTGCCGCTGGCCAGCTCCGTGATCTTCGCGACGCTGAATTCCTTCAGCATCCGGTCGCCTTCGGCCATCTTCTCGATGCTGTCGATCTGCTCGACATCTTTGGTTTCGCCACCCTTGAACCCATGAACGAGCGCCGTACTCGAACCGGTCTTTTTCAGCATCGCCAACCGTTCGGGATTGAGGACAAGATCGGGATAACGCCTTTTGTCGACGCCTTGGCTGATTTCCTTCTCGGCCTCGTAGAAACCATAGAACTCGTCAAAACCGATATCCTGTGGCCGCATGCCGACGCTTTCGCCGACATGCCACTTGCCGGACAGAACGGTCTTGTATCCCGCTTCGCCAAGCAGCTTCGGCAGCGACGTCTCATCGGCCCACGGGTTCTTGGTGATCTTGTCGCCGGCCAGGATCGGGCGCGTCAGGCCGGTGCGCACCGGCAGGCGACCCGTGAGGATCGCGGAGCGTGTCGGCGTGCAGGTGGCCTGGGAATAGGTGGAGGTCATCTTCAGGCCTTCACGGGCCAGCCGGTCCATGTTGGGCGTGGCGGCGCCCACCGCCGCCCCGCCGCCAAACGCGCCGGGATCGCCATAGCCCATGTCATCGACGACCAGCCAGACGATATTCGGTCGCCGGCCGGTGCGGGTCATGAGTTCGTCCAGCTTCTTCTGAGCTGCTGTTGCCTGGTCGGCGTGGACCAGGGCGGGTTCCATGCTTTCGCTCGTTCGCTCGGCCTGTGACAGCACAGATTGCGCCAGCGTGAAACTTGGAATGGCCGCAAGAACCGCAGTCTGCAGAACCAAGGCGCGAAGGGTCTTCATGTTCATGATGGTCTCCCGGAATGATTTTCAAGATGCCTTGAGCCCTGCGACCCAGTTCGCAGGGCGCGCCTGTATGCTAGTTTGTCAATTCAACCTTCAACTGTGCGATCGTGCCATTGAACTCGAATGGTCGCTTGTCGAAATATGCCTCGGATACGGGCGAGCCGAGATCGACGCCGACGTCGAAGGATTCGGTAGCCGTAAAGGCGGCCGGCACGGTGCGCTTGACGGTTGTCTTGGCAGCCTCCTTGCCATCAATCGTGATCACGACATCAGCAGGACCGGCCGGTTTCGGAATAGAGGTCGATATTTCTATCGCATGCTTGCCCGCCGACAACTTTTCCGTCTGCGCCTTGTAGTTCTCGATGATCATCATGTTGTATTCGTAGGTGATCTTGCCATCTTCCATGTAGACGGACAGGCCGCCGCCTGCGCCGCCGACCGCATAGAGCACGCCATTGGCGCTCTCGCCGATATCGATGTCCAACTTCACGACATTGCTTTGACGGCCGACGCCGGGGGCCGCGAATTCCGGCATGCGGCGCGTCGTCTGGCTGAACGTCCACTGATTGTATTGTGACTTGACCCGGTCTTGCGGGTGCAGTCTCAGCCAATTGCCCGCGCCGATCGGGAAGTCCTTGTTCTCCTCGGCAACCTCAAGGAAGCGCTTCTTCAGCTCTTCCAGCTTCTCCGGGTTTTTGGCGGCGAGGTCGGTGGCCTGCGAAAAGTCGGTCTTCAGGTCGTAGAGTTCCCACTCATCCTTGGCCGAGTCCCAGTTTGCAAGGCGCTTGGCCGAACCAGGGGTATCCCAGGGAATGAACGGCCCCTTGGCGGCGGCAAACCAGCCGTTGGAATAGAGGCCGCGCGAGGCGTTGTTGTCGAAGAACTGTTCCTTCACATGGGTCGGAGCCGAGGCGTCGTTGAAGGTATAGGCGAGGCTGGTGCCGTCGATCGGCATCTGCTCGAAGCCATTGACCACCTTCGGCGGCTTTATGCCCAGCACGTCGTAGAGCGTCGGGGCGATATCGACCACATGGTGGAATTGCTGGCGGAACTTGCCGTCATGCTTGATGTGGCCGGGCCAGGAGATCACCATAGGGTTTCTGGTGCCGCCAAAATAAGATGCCATGAGCTTGGTGCCCTTGAACGGCGTGCTGCCCGCCCAGGCCCAGCCGGCGTGGTACATGTTGTCGGTCTTTCCCGTTCCCAGGGCATCGAGCCCCCCGAGTTTATCCAGCGCTGCGATCTGCTGCTCGACTGTGTTCTGGATGTTGTTCTGGGCGAGCAGTTCGCTGATCGAGCCCTGTTGCCCCTCGGCGCTCGAACCGTTGTCGCCGAAGATGTAGACAACCATCGTGTTGTCCTTCAGGCCGCGATCCGCCATGCCGTCGAGCAGGCGGCCGACCTGGGCATCCGTATGCTCGACGAAGCCCGCATAGAGTTCCATCAGCCGTTCCTGGAAGGGGCGCTGCGTGGCTGGAATGCTGTCCCACGAGGCCATTGTCGGATCACGCTCGGTCAGCTTCGTATCGGCGGGGATGACGCCCATCTCGAGCTGGCGCTTGTAGGTGCGCTCGCGGTAGGCATCCCAGCCGCCATCGAACTTGCCCTTGTACTTGTCGGCCCAGTTGGCAAAGACGTGATGCGGACCATGCACGCCGCCGGGTGCCCAGTACATCATGAACGGCTTGGCCGGATCGAAGGCGCGGTAGTCATCGACCCATTTCAGCGCCTTGTTCACCAGATCTTCCGTCAGGTGGTATTTCGGATCATCATGGGGCGGCTCGACGGAATCGAAGTTTTCCGTCAAGCGCGGCTCCCACTGGGACGTTTCGCCGCCCAGGAAGCCGTAGAAGTGCTCGAAGCCGTAACTGTTCGGCCAGTGGTCCTTGGGGCCGATCGATGTCGTCTCGACGGCTGGTGTGTTGTGCCACTTGCCGAAGGCGGACGTGTGGTAGCCGTAATCCTTCAGGACTTCCGCGATCGTGGCCGCTTCTTTCGGAATGACGCCGGTATATCCGTCGAAGGCGACAGCGCGCTCGGCGATCGTGCCGGACCCGACGCGGGTATGATTGCGTCCTGTCAGCAAGGCCGCGCGCGTCGGCGAGCAGATCGACGTCGTGTTGAAGCCTGTGAAGCTGATGCCTTCGCTGGCAACGCGCGACAGGGTCGGCGTGTGGACTTCACCGCCGAACGTATCGGCAATGCCGAAGCCGACATCATCAAGCAGGACGATGAGGATATTGGGTGCGTTGGCAGGCAGCCTCTGCGACGGGTCGGGCCATTGCATGGTCGAATCCTGCAGCCGCGGCTTTGCGACGCCCTTCATCGGCTCGGCGGGAAACGGCAGAACGGAACCGTCTGTCGGTACCGACTGGCTATAGGCCGGCGAGGCGATAGCCGCGAGCGAAAGGGCCAGTGAAAGAGTGAGGGGGAGAAGGGCGTTGCCTGCGGCACGTTCCGCGCTGGGTTTTTTGAATACCGACATAGCGACAGTCCTTTTCGATGAAGAAATCCTGGCATCACCGCCGTTCGATCCGGCGACAGGCCCTTCGAGCAGACAGCGCTGCCGCTGCCGTGGTGAGCAAACGGCTGCCCTTTAGAACGAGACGTTGGCCGAGACTTGGAAAATATCGCTTTCAAAGCGGCGCTTTGCGGCGAATTCGTGCGTATACTTCAGCTTGAAATTGACCGGGGTCTCGTCGAACTTCGTTGAATAGTTAAGGATCGGGCCAATTCCGAAGACGCGAGCCTTAAGGCTTTCCGCGCCGAGCGTATCCCTGAAGGCATCGGCACCCGCTCCGCTGTCTTCGCCGATCTGCGTGGACGCGTAACCTGCGACGCCGAGGGCCAGACCATTCGGCAGATGCTGCAGGATCGCGCCTTCGAAATTCAGGATCGGGGCCGTTTTCCAGTCGGTCGCCTTGTTCTCAAACGGAAACTCGAGGCTGAGCGCACCGGAGAATTCCAGGCCGTTGCCCGGATCGAGGTAGGTTGCCGACACCACGGGCATGATCGTCAGGCGGTTCTTGCCGTAGTTGAGGAAATCGTCGATCTCCGGAGGCGGCCCGACGGTGACCTTGCCGGAATTGTACTTGCCCCACGGAAGGAAGAAGGAGACGCCGGCGCTGTAGTGGAGGTTGCCGTCATGCCAGCCTACGATGCCTGTGATGATCGGGTCGCTGAAACCGGTGTTGCTGTCTTCGACGGCGCCGGAGAAGCGGCCGACGACGCCGGATGCATCAAGCGTACCCGTGCCTGCTGGCACCGAAACGACGAATCCGGGCGTGCCCCCAAAAAGTTCGGTGTCGAAGAAGTGCGCTATGTCGACCCGGTAGAGGGCGATATCAACTTCCGGCGCGGTAACCGCGAAACCGCCGATGGCAAGCGTCGGACCGTTGCCATGCCAGTAGAAAAAGTTGTTGGTGACAATCGTCGATCCCGGTTTTCCGACGATCCCGGCGACGATATCCCGGCTCCCAAGTAGGTACGCGCTGGTGCCTCCCTCCATGGCGGAGGCTGCGCCGCCGGAAGCTCCCAACAGAGCCACGGCCGCCCACAACGATTTCATGTTCATTCCCATGCCTCAACTTGTGATTCTTGATGCTTGTCCGTTGGTTGCAACCTTTTCGCAGACCATTGCAACTCTGCGCCAGATGGTCAATCCGGTTATGGACGCTTCGCCAAAAGTTATAAATTCGGTGGGACAGCGCTGAAGCAGGTGGGTATAGAAAGCCCACCGGCGGCGCGGGCGAATGGGTCATTCGTCGCCTATCTTCGCGATCCCGATGGGAACAAACTAACCGCACAGACCCAGTTAACAAAGTGAAACACGCACCGGCATCCGACAACATCATCGACACCCAGAAGCGCTTACACGCCGCGGGTCGCCTGATATGCCAATTCGCTAATGATTTATGCTTCGCGCCTTCATATCGGTCGTTAACACCTTCCCTGCGAATTCTTGAAAGCGGTCGGTCTTCTCCATAAGCCATTTCCGCAAACCATCAGCGGTCATTGGCCTCGATCTAAGCCCGACGGTCATATCCTCCTTGCTCCAACGTACTTGAGCAAGTTCCTCCGGCGGGGCGTGGCGGAGCGTCAGCGGGACTTCACCCTTGCGCAGGCTTGAAGGGCTTTCAGGGAGTAATGTGCGATCGAGACGCCCAGCCCAACGATGGAGACATGCTGCAGAAGCAGCGCAGATGTGGCAATTTCATAGGTGCCAAATCCGCTGGGCATCTCCATCGCCAGTTTCGATGCGACGTCCACCGCCACCAGACTATAGACGCCGCAGGCGACGATGAATCCTGTCAATGCGCGAAGCATGAGCACGCCCGCCTTGCTCGGGGGCGCGATGCCAAGCCGGCTGCGAACCACGCCCATGATAATCGACCAGTGCAGGCCGAGATGGGTGGATGCGATAAGAAGCGTGCCATAGCCGACAAGCGTATGGATCTGGCGGGCAGTAAAGGTGGTGGCGATCTGTAGGAAGCTGAACACTGACTGCGAGATGATGAGGCTGGTGGCCAACAGGCTAATCATGCTGATAAGCAGCGACAGATTGATCGCCGCGGTCACCATGCTCCGCGCTTCAGGATGGCCTTTCCTGAGTGTTCCATACCATCGTCGGTTAAAGACGTTGTGAGCGATCAGCAGCAAGAACATCGCGGTGCCGGCGACCTCATGCGTTAGGTTGCCGGTCCCGTTATAGGCAAAGGCGGACAACAACAAGCTGATCGCTAGAAAGTCGAGAAATAGCCGGAACAGGAAGAGCGGCCTCACGGAAGATAGGCCTGCATTCTATCCGCGGTGAACTGGAAGTCATTGCCGGCCGCGCCCTGGTGGCAGGCTTCGCATCTTTCGGCGATCGCGGTGCGCCGAACCTGCATGCCGGTGTCGAACTGCTGGAAGTGCCAGTTGCCGGTGCGTAGCTCCTCGGCAACTTCAGTGCCCCAGTCCACGCCCTTTTCCATAACAAAGTAGTCGGTGAGCTTGTAATCTGACCAGATGCCAAGCACGAGGTGCGTTCCGGCCGGAAGCGGCTTGCCGGTCTTGGCAATCGCCAGCGTGTCCGGATGGGCGAAGGCCTCTTCCCGAGAGGATCCGCGGTCATAGGTGGCGTAAAGGACGTACTTGTCAAAGTTCTTCGGGAACGTAGCCTGACTCTCGGAGTGGGCGGCGATCGCCGGCAGGACGATCAAGGCGATGCTGATGCCGGTCATGAACAAGGAACGCATGGGAAGCCTCTCTGCAGGGCGTGGCGACAAAAGAAGCCCGGCGATTAGCCGGGCCGCTGTAGGGGTGTGATTACTTGGCTGCGAGTTTGGCCTTGAAGAACGGGCCGACCTTGTTGGCGGCCGCCGTGGCACCCTTGCCGTCGTAGAGATCCATGTGCGTGGCACCGTCGATGATGAACAGCTCTTTGTCCTTGGACGCGGCCTCAGCGTTCAGTTCCTGGCTATGCCAGAGGGATCCCGCTTCGCTGCCGGCGACGATCAGCAGCGGCTGGGTAATATATGTGTCGGCACCTTCAAACCCGGTGAACGAGGCCAGTGTGGCGACGCTGACCAGGCGCATCTGGTTGGTCGAGGTCGGATAGCCGCCGCGTGGGGTCAGATAGTAGTCGGCGGCTTCCTGCAGGTCGCGAGGGGCAGTCTCATCACCGACCTTGGGCACATAGTTGACGTAAACGGGTGCAGCTCCTGCTGCCTCGGCCGAACGCTGCTTCGCGACGGCATCCAGTGTGCCGATCAGGGCGGATTCCGATCCTTTGCCGTCCCAGCCCTTGCGGGTGGCCGCACCGACGTCCACGGCGCTAACCGTGGCGATCGCCTTGATCCGGCGATCGGTCATCGAGGCTTTCACAGTAATGCCGCTGCCGGCGCAGACGCCCAGCGCACCGATGTTGTTGGCATCGACGTAAGGCAGCGAGGTCAGGTAATCGACAGCGCTGTAAAAATCGACTACACGCTTCATGGGGTCATCGAGGAAGCGGGGCATGCCACCGCTGGCACCCTGATGCGAAGCATCGAATGCGAGCGTCACGAAACCCTGTTCGGCCAGCTTCTGTGCATCCAGGCCGGCCGCCTGTTCCTTGACCCCACCACCCGGATGCACCACGACGATCGTCGGGTACTTCTCGCTCTTATCGAAGTCCTTCGGGAAATAGACGTTGCCCGACATCGTGATGTCGTTGTTCTTGAATTCGATGCCCTGGACCGTCACCTGGCCGGTTTCTGTGGCGCTGGTCGTGCTCGGGATCAGGGCAGGGGCAGCAGCGGCCATATTGGCCAGCAGCAGGCTAGCGGTGACGATGGAGCTGCTCAGGAGGAGGTTGCGGCGGCTGCGGCCGTGGCCGTTGGTGGTCTTGCCCATGATGGCGTTCCTTCTTTGCTTCGGTTGGCGTCTCAGCCGCGATGCGCCTGTGACCATCACAAGGTAAGGTGTCCGGCATTGAGTGATTAGTCGGTAAAGTTCGCATGAGCTTAGAAAGGGCTTTTCTTAATCCGAAATCGAGTGCCGGGATCATCCGCGATATCGCAGCGCTTCTATGACCAGGGCGAAGGCCGGTGAATGCTGGCGGCGGCTCGGGTAATACAGGTGGTAAGCGGGGCGGGGCGGGCACCAGTCCGCAAGAACCCGCATCAGCCTTCCGTCGTCGATGGCGTCGGCCACCTGATCCTCGGGCAGGAATGCAATACCCATGCCATCCAGGGCGGCCTGCCGCATCATGCTGATGCTGTTGAACGCTGTGCGCCCAGTGATCCGCACCTTCAGTTCGCGACCGTCCTTGTGGAAATCCCAGATGTAGAACCCGCCATGGGTGGGCAGGCGTAGCCGGATGCAACTGTGTTCGGTCAGGTCCTGGGGGATTATGGGTTTTGTCCGTCCATCAAAATAAGACGGCGCACCGACGACCGCGAAGCGGAACTCCGGCCCGATCGCCACCGAGATCATATCCCTGTCCACCTGTTCGCCCAGGCGCACGCCGGCGTCGTAGCGATCGGCAACGATATCCTTGAGGCCATACTCGCTGATGATTTCGATGTTGATGTCCGGATACTCCGCCATCAACCGCCTGAGGCCGGCCCAGAGGAGGGTCTCGGCCGCGTGCTCGACGGCCGTGATCCGCACGTTGCCGGCCGGCTTGTCGCGCATGGCGCTCAGAGCGGCGATCTCACTTTCGATTTCGTCGAATCGCGGGCCGATGCTGGCCAGCAGGCGTTCACCCGCTTCGGTCAGCGACACGCTGCGCGTCGTGCGGGTCAGCAAGCGGATGCCGAGGCGCGCTTCCAGCGTCCGGATCGTATAGCTCAGCGCAGATTGGGAAATTCCGATCTGCGCCGCTGCCTTTGTAAAGCTCTGCTCCCGCGCAACGGCGATAAAGGCAAGGAAATCGTTCACGTTCTCGCGGCGCATTCATAACCCTGTTTTCTAAGTCCATGCCGATAATACCATCTAATCACTCGCTGAGGGACGGGATATTTTGTGCCAACTCAAGGAAAGGAAAAATCATGAGCAACGTTTTTTTTATCACCGGCGCTGGCAGCGGCATCGGTGCTGCGACAGCCCGTGCAGCCCTGAAAGCCCGCCACCGGGTGGTGGCCACCGGTCGTAATCTCGACAAGGTGCGCACTGCTCTGAGCGACGTCGCCGGCGACAGGCTGGCCGTGGTTCAGCTCGATGTCACCGATGAAGCCCAGGCCCATACGGCCGTCGCTCAGGCGGTCGAGGCGTTTGGCCGTATCGATGTTCTGGTCAACAATGCCGGGTACAGCGTGCTTGGCAACTTCGAGGAGATAAGCTCCGCCGACTTCCAGAGCCAGGTCCAGACTAACCTCTTTGGCGTCGTCAACGTCATGCGTGCCGTCCTCCCGGTCATGCGCAGACAGCGTGCCGGCCGGATACTTAACATCAGCTCCGTCGCCGGCGTTATCGGCCTGAAGCATTGCTCCGCCTATGCGGCTGCCAAGTTTGGCGTGGAGGGCGTGACGTTCTCGGTCGCCCACGAGGTCGAGCAGTTCGGCATCAAACTGACGGTTGTTTCGCCCGGCTTCTTCCGGACCGATCTGCTGGATTCCGCCAACGTCCGCTATGCGCAGAGCGCGATTGACGACTACGCGGCTGAAGGCTCGGCCGAAGCTGCCTATTCCGCCTATGACGGCCAGCAGACAGGCAATCCGGCGGCACTCGGAGATGTCTTGGTCCAGCTCGGCACGATGGAAAATCCGCCCAAGCAGTTCATGGCAGGAGCGGATGCGGTCGCGGCGGTTACGCCAGTACTGGAAGGGCGCCTGGCGGAGATCGAGGCTTATAAGGACCTCACTGAAGCGTCGGCCGGCTCGTTTGATTGAGCAGATTGCTCAATGATCGCCATCAATTGGATGGCGATCTGCGGCTTTGCAAGACGGGTTGCACCGCATGAGAAAGGGTGGGCTGTCGACCTAGGTCGTGCATAGAGCTTTTGGCAATCAGTTTGTGGCGCACGGTTGAGAGCGATCCTTTGCTCTCCAGCAGCAAACATCTGAGAACACTTTCCGCTTCGCGCGCCCATGTCGGTCGTTCACGATACCCACATCGGTCCCGGAAGCGGTCAGACCGCTCTTCGATTGGTCACGGTAGTGACAAGGAGGTTGCAGACCGCACACGATGGCATCACAACCTAGAAATTCCATAGTTGATCGCACCTTTGCGGCATGCAAACTTGACTTGCCAATGGAGACGCGCGTTGCCCTTTCAGGAGACAAATGGATGACAGCATTCAATCGATCATGGACTGTTCTCACGGTTCTCTTGTCGCTGGCAGCCTTTGGGAACGGCTCCGCATTTTCCAAAGATGCCGACCAGGGGCAAAAGGACTGGCAAGCATGTATGGACAAGTCTGACGGCAGCAACGCGGCGTGGGGCGGCTGCGGGCAGGTGTGGTTGAAGCAGGAAGACGAGAAATTGAACTCGATCTGGAAAGAAATCTACGGACAGAGCACGGGGCAGACGAAGACCGATCTGCTGGCGGAGCAGCGCCTCTGGAACACATACAAGGAAGGTTCGTGCCAGGTTTACGCAAACGGTGATTGGGGCGCGGAACGGATGGTGTTGGACTACGTTACATGCCGGGCAAGTGTAATCGATCAACGGATCACCGACCTCGAAAGCTACGGTGACCTTTTCAAGGGCAATTAGCGGTCCTTAGATCTCCTGCTTTCCTGCATGAATCGAAGGCAGCTTTGCGCCTTCATTTCCGTCGTTCCACACTAGCGGGCCCATTCCTGAAAGCGGTCAATGCGCTTCGAAGGCGAGCAGGGTGTCTGCCACCCCTTTGTCGAGTGATATTGAAGGCGGCGACGGGCAGGCCATTGCAAGATATTGCAGAGGCCCTATAATCCCGCGATGTTTTGGAGAACGAAAAACCCCCAGCCACCCAAAATATCCCGCACTCGGATCGACACGCTCTCCGAGAATCCAGAACTGGGCATACTCAATATTCAGACCGACCAAGGTCCTATCCGCCTTCTGATAGACAGTCGCAATGCACAGGACCTGATCGAACAATGCATGACACTTTTGGGCTACCCGGCGTGATGGACCAGTAGCCTTACAGTCACCCGCGCATAAGCTGGTGAAGTTACTATCCTGTGTCGTGTCATGTTGTCATAATACTGCTTCAAACCCTGCTTCTCAGCCCCACCCAAAAATGGGTTTCTGAACCGCGTTTCGTAGAACGAGCCGCAACCCCCGACTGCCGGCATTGAATATACAATTGATCGGATGTAACAATCGACGTGCAAATGGGCGGAAACCCTGAGCACGGCAAGGCTCCGTCGCCACGAACGTTTCGGAGCCTTGCCACCCCTTCTTCATCAATGGGTCGCTTATGACGTTGATCGACAACACTAGCGTAGGTCAGACGCATTGTGGGTGTGAACCGCTGCAACACGATGTCAACCAAACCCAGGTCCTGTGCTTAACAAGTCGTCTTCACCGCGCGTCCTTTTGGAAGTCGCCGATACGCGACCTGGCCGTTGGTTCGGCGTTGCTTGATTTTGGTGAGCCTATGCTCGATCCCGTTATGACTACAACGCATGTCGAACATGTGCGTCATGTGGGTGGCCGTGGGGCCATCGAAAGAACGCAGTGGGAAGGTGAACTGGATGCCACTATCCGTCAGGACAGTATGGATTTTGTAGGGCACAGCCGCGATCCGTGCGACGAGAGAGGCGGGCGTTAATGTCCTGCCAATTTTTGGGAACCAACTGGACGAAGCCAAAACTTGCTGGTCCGGTCGATCACCACGTAAAGATAGAGTTTGCTTTCCGCCGTACGCACTTCGGCGATGTTGATATGGAAGCAACAGATCGGGTAGGTCTTGAATTTCCTTTTGGGTTCATTGTCGCCCTTCACATTGGGCAATCGGCTGATCTCATGCCGTTGTAGGCAGCGATGCAGGGACGAGCGCGTCAGGTGCGGGATCGTGGCGTGCAGAGCGTAGAGGCAGTCATCGAGGGCAACAGGTGTGTCGGCGGAAGGCAACGACGATCGCCTCTTCGATTGAAAGCGTCGTCGAGTGCTCGACTTTCGGACCGGTTGGCAGGTCCCTCGCCGCTGCGCGCTGCTTCCACTTCGCTAAAGTCTTCTTGTTGAGCCCATAGCGCTTCGCAAGAACGCTCAGACTCTTTTGGGCGTGATCGAGAACGCAATGGCGGGACCCGCGGCGCCCGAGAGCTGCGGGATCGTGTTCATGATGGGCGCTGCTTTGGGTGAAGAAGGTGCTCGCCCAAGGTGCCTTGCTCCTTGAGCTCCATCGGAGAGGGTCGTGAATCCCAGCCAAATGGCGAACGTGGATATCGCGAGAGTCAAAAGTAGCGTGCCGCCCATGGCATATGTTGCGGCAAAGCTGGCGCAAATGGCAACAGACTAACTCGCTCGATATGAGTGGTGTATGAGCCGCAGAACAGAGATAAAACGCACAAACCCAATAGTAGGATCAACATCGTGTTCGCCTCGTCACGGAATTGATATTTGGGTAGAGGTAATATTAGAAATCAGGATTATGTTTTATCTAAAACATCGGCACCTGAATGAATGTAGATTTCTACTATTGATAACCACCGCTCCGAGGAAACAGGCCTTGGCCGGCGGAGGCCAAGGCCTGATCGTAATCAAAATTGCCCTCGGGGATGAAGAGCTCTCTCTGATACAACTCTAAATTAGAGGAAACTCTGGAAATTTGAACCCTGAAATTTTGTGGTTTGTCGCGCCGCAACCGGTCGATCGCCCGTGCAGTAATAATACTCGATGTGCTACCACAAAGACCGGCGCAGAATCCGAATTTCCACATAAAAATACCAGCTTGAATCGAAATAGCAGGTGTGTATGCTCGCCATACTAGCGACGTGCATTCATAAATTTTGGTATCCGGATCAGAGCAATAGGGGGGAACTATGCTTGACTGGTTTGCAAACACGCTTCGCACTTATCCTGAAATTGCAATATTTATGTCCTTGGCGCTGGGGTACTACTTCGGCTCCTTTACATACAAAGGTTTGGGTCTTGGGGCCGTAACGGCCACCTTGATCGCGGCTGTCATCATCGGGCAACTCGGGATCACGATCTCGCCGCCGCTCAAGGCGACGTTCTTTCTGATGTTCCTGTTCGCTGTAGGCTACGGTGTTGGGCCGCAGTTCGTGCGCGGCATCGCCAAGGATGGCATCCCTCAAGCCTTGTTTTCCGTGGTTGTGTGTCTCTTCTGCCTGGGCGCACCCTATATTGCCGCAAAATTCGCGGGCTACGACATTGGATCCGCGCTGGGGCTCTATGCCGGTTCACAGACGATTTCAGCGTCGATGGGCCTGGGGACCGACGCCATCAACCGTCTGGGCTTGCCACCGGAGGAAGCCAAGCGGCTGCTTGACGCGATGCCGGTCGCTTATGCCGTCACTTACATTTTCGGCACTGTTGGTTCGGCAATCGTGCTGGCGCTTCTCGGCCCTGCGCTTCTCGGTATCGACCTCGAAGCCGAATGTAAGCGGTATGAGGAGGAAAAGGGCGGCAAGAAGGAAATGGGTGGAGCCGGCACGGCCTGGCATCATTACGAATTGAGGGCCTACAGGGTTCGCGAGGACGGGCTTGTCGTCGGAAAGACGGCCAGCGAAGCCGAGTCGATGATCCCTGAGCAGCGCGTGTTTATTGAGCGGATCCGCCGCGGCGGCAAGATCGAGGACGCAACGGCAGACACCGTGATCCAGGCCGGCGACATCGTTGCCGTGGCCGGCCGGCGCGATGTGCTGGTGAGCCTGATCGGCCATGCGGCGGAGGAAATCGACGACCGTGAATTGCTCGCAGTGCCCACGGAAGGGGTCGATGTTCTCGTCACGGACAAGAAGGCCGATGGCAAGACGCTGGCGGAACTGGCGCAATGGCCGACGGCCCGTGGTGTTTTCCTGCGCCGGATTGCTCGGGGCGCTACCGCAACGGAAATTCCGATCCTGCCGAATACCCAGATACATCGCGGCGATGTCCTGACCATTGTCGGGAGAACGCAGGACACGACCGCCGCCGCCAACGCGCTTGGTGTGCCGGACCGTCAGACCGACGTTGCCGATGTTGCGTTCATAGGCGGCGCGATCACCATCGGCGCGTTGATCGGCGCGCTGGTCTATAAAGTCGGCGACGTTCCCTTCACGCTATCGACATCAGGTGGTGCACTGATTGCAGGCCTATTCTTTGGCTGGCTGCGTTCCGTTCGACCGAAATTCGGACGAATTCCGTCACCGACCGTCTGGTTCATGAATTCGGTCGGCCTCAATATCTTCATTGCGGTGGTCGGAATCTCGTCCGGTCCGGGCTTCGTGGCAGGCCTGCAGCAGCTCGGCTTCAGCCTGTTCCTCTGGGGCATATTCGCAACGACCGTGCCGCTGGTACTGGCCATGTATGTGGGCAAATACGTGTTCCGCTTTCATCCCGCGATCCTTCTGGGGTGCTGCTCCGGGGCGCGTACAACCACTGCCTCGCTCGGGATGATCAACGATCGCGCAAAGAGTCAGATACCTGGCCTCGGATACACCGTTACCTATGCCGTCGGCAACACTCTGCTGACGATATGGGGCATGGTCCTCGTCATGATGATGACCTAGCGAGGTTTGGGCGGGGCTCTGCCGTGAGCAGCCGATTCCGCCCGCACCGGATACCTGCCACGCAACGATGCGCGGCAGTTTTGCGCAAATGCTTCGCTTAGATCCGAAATCAGGAACGTCTCGCACCGAAACCTCAGTGGTGGAGAAGCTGCCGATCCAGACCGACCATTTGGACGGCGTCAACGATGACGTTCGATCGAGACAGAATGGGGAGAACTCAATGACCAAGACCGCCCATATCGACCAGTTCCTGCTGATACATTTAGCGCGTGCCGACAACTGGCGTGAACTCACCAGCTTGGCCGACGCCTGGGCCGCCAACCGCGGCGAACGATCCGCGTTGGAAGCCGCGCTCGCTGCAGCCGGACCGGCGGAAGAATACCACGCCTATCCAGGAACGCGGTTGCTCGACGCCTTGAAGGAACGCATCGCAAGCAATGATCCCACCGGAGCCGCGAAGCTGGCGCGGCGCATCTCGAACGGGCTTCTCACTCATGCATACAAGGGTCGGCCGGCCGAGTGGGACGTCCACGATGTGATGTCCGCTGATGAGGTGGTCGACATCATGCCGCCGGCGACAGGTGAAGCAAGTAGTCGCCGTCCCTATTTCGAGGTGCTGTTCGTCAACAGCCAGCCAGCAGCACGATGGCCCGCATTGGCTAACGAAGTCCGCAGACTGCGACGTCCTGAGGACGGCTTCATCTATGAACCGATCTTTGTTGGATCATTCGAAGATGCATTCTGCGCGGCGGCGTTGAACCCGGACATCATCTCCATGGTGCTCGCCGAAGGCTTTCCCTACCGCTCGCGCCATGACGCGCCGGTGCTGCGCTCGGTGCTGGACCCCCTCGGAGAAACCGAGGGATCGGATGTTTCGGCGCTCCGCCTCGCGCGTTCCTTGAAGAGAATCCGTCCAGAACTCGACATCTACCTACTGTCCGATCGCCAGGTCGAAAAACTTGCCGGAGATCCAGCAGCCGACGCGGTGAGACGTATCTTCTATGCAGTCGAAGAGCCACTGGAACTGCACCTGGCCATCCTGGAAGGCGTTCAGGCGCGCTTCGAAACGCCCTTCTTCGACAACCTGAAGAAATATGCGCGCCGGCCCATCGGGACGTTTCACGCCCTGCCTATTGCCCGCGGCAAGTCGGTGTTTAAGTCCGACTGGATACGCGACATGGGTGAGTTCTACGGCCTCAACCTGTTCCTCGCAGAAAGCAGCGCGACAACGGGTGGCCTCGACAGTCTCCTGGAGCCGACGGGCACCATCAAGCGGTCGCAGGAGATGGCCGCCCGTGCCTTCGGCGCCGATCACGTCTTCTTCGTGACCAATGGCACCTCCACATCCAACAAGATGGCGGTTCAGGCCCTTCTGGCCCCCGGCGATATCGCCGTCGTCGACCGCAACTGCCACAAGTCGCATCACTACGGCATGGTGCTGACCGGCGCGCAGCCTTATTATGTCGAAGCCTTTCCGATGACGGAATATTCGATGTACGGCGCGGTGCCGCTCGACACCATCAAGCGCGCGCTTCTGGCGCTGAGAGCGGAAGGACGTCTCGATCGCCTGAAGCTAGTTGACCTGACCAACTGCACCTTCGACGGCCACATGTACAACGTCCGTCGGGTGATGGAGGAGTGCCTCGCCATCAAGCCGGACCTGATCTTCCTCTGGGATGAGGCATGGTCCGGATTTGCCCGCTTCTCGCCCTTCCTGCGTCCGCGCACCGCCATGGGTGCCGCGGCCGACCTTGAGGAGTGGCTACGTGATCCCGCGTCCGTGGACGCCTATGAAAAGCAGCAGGCTGATCTCGGCAGCGATGCTTCGGACGAAGCGCTGCTTGCCGCCCACCTGATCCCTGATCCGCGTCTGGTTCGTCTTCGCGTCTACCAGACAAACTCCACCCACAAGTCGATGTCGGCGATCCGCCAGGGCTCGATGCTGCTCGTCAAGGACGTCGACTTCCACACAGTGGAAGCCCAATTCCACGAGGCGGTCTTCACCCATGCCTCGACCAGCCCGAACCAGCAGTTGATCGCCAGCCTTGACGTCGCCCGCCGACAGATGGAGCTCGATGGCTACGGGCTGGTGATGAATGCGATCGAGATTGCGCTCAAGATCCGCGAGGCGGTCAGCGAGCATCCGCTGATCTCGAAATACTTCCGTGTCCTCGGTGCTGACGACATGATCCCGCCCGCTTATCGACAGTCGGGCTTCAAGGACTATCTAGCGCCCGGTTCGACCTGGGCCACGGTGATCAAGGCAATGCGGGAGGACGAATTCTACCTCGATCCCACCCGCATGACGATGGTTTGCGGAACCGCCGGTTTCGACGGAACGCAGTTCAAGGGACTGCTGGCCAACGAATACGGCATCCAGATCAACAAGACCTCGCGCAACAGCGTGCTCTTGCAGGCGAACATCAACAATACGCGCAGCGACGTCGCGCATCTGGTTCGCGTGCTGGTCGAAATCTGCCATGGCATCGAAAAACGTCTGGCGGATGGCGGCGAGGGCGAGCGAACGGCATTCACAACACGGGTTAAATCGTTGATGACCGACGTGCCCGACCTCCCCAACTTCAGCCATTTCCACGACGTTTATCGTGGCGATGCTGGGAAAACGACGCCAGAGGGCGACATGCGAACCGCTTTTTTCAATGCCTATGACGCCTCCATCTGCGAGTACGTCCCGCTTATCGGGGAAGAATGTGATCGGCGGTTGAAAGAAGGGCCCGAGATGGTCTCGGCCAACTTCGTCATTCCCTATCCGCCGGGCTTTCCGATCATGGTACCGGGGCAGGTATTGACGCAGGAGACGATCGATTTCATGCGCAAGCTCGATGTGAAGGAAATCCACGGTTACGAGAAGGCAAGAGGGCTGAAGCTGGTCAAGCCGGACGCTGTCGCAGCCAAGATGAAGCGATAACCGGCAACGATCGGACCCCGCGTTATGACGCGGGGCCGGCTCGTTTCACCGGTGTAATTTCGAGCTTGCCAGTTTCGACATGAGCGTTCCGGCAGGTGGTGGGGTGGGGATGCCTCGATACGAGGTGAGGGGGAGTTCGTCTGATCATGCTTTGGTTCGAGCAATTTCTGGTCAAATATCCCGAGCTTGCCGTATTCCTTGCGATCAGCATCGGATACCTGATCGGGACGTTTAAATTCCGAGGGTTCGGTCTCGGCCCGGTCACAGGTTCGCTGTTTGCGGGCATCCTTATCGGCCAGTTCGCCGATGTGCCGGTTGCCGGCATGGCGAAATCGTTTCTCTTTCTTCTGTTTCTGTTCGGGATCGGTTACTCGGTCGGGCCGCAGTTCCTTCAGGCGTTGAAGCGGGATGGGATGAAACCCGTGCTTCTCGCCATCGTCGTCTGCGTGACCGGGCTTTTGACAGCCATCGCTGTTGCCAAGATTCTTGGGCTCGATCCCGGCTTTGCGGCTGGCCTTCTCTCCGGTTCCCTGACCGAGAGCCCGGCCATGGGCACGGCGACGGAAGCGATCAATGCCCTGCCATTGCCGGAAGCCGATCGCGCCACGTTCGTCGCCCATGTCGCGGTGGCGGATGCCGTTTGTTACGTCTTCGGTGCGGTCGGTGTCATTCTGTTTTGCAGTGTCGTCGGTCCCAAGCTGCTTGGCATCGATCTGGTTGCCGAGGCGCTGAAACTGGAAAAGGAATACGGGATTACCCGAACGCGAGCCGGCGTCTCCTCGGCCTGGCACAGGTTCGAAATGCGAGCCTATCGGATCGCCGAAAACGCGCCCATCGCCGGCATGCCCATCCGGGATGCGGAGGCAATGCTTCCGGAGCACCGGCTTTTCATCCAGCGTCTTCGACGCGACAGTGCGATCGTTGAGGCGGCTCCGGCGCTGGTGATCAGGCCAGGCGATATCGTTGCGGTATCGGGGACGCGAGAAACGCTGGTAACCGTCCTTGGACCGCGTAGCGAGGAGGTAGAGGACGGCGAGCTTCTCGATATCCCGGTGTCGGTTGCCGACATTCTCCTGACAAACCGCGAGATCAAGGGGCGGAGCATCGAGGATGTGGCCACGGAGAGCTGGACACGCAGCCTCTATCTGCGTGCCCTGACGCGTGGGGGGCAGGATATCCCGATCGCACCGGGTATTACGGTGGAGCGTGGCGACATCCTGCGGCTGGTCGGCCCGGAGCCGGTCGTCTCGGCTGCCGGCAAGCGGATCGGCGTTGTTGTAGCGCCGGCGACGACGACGGATTTCTTCGTCCTCGGGCTTGCGATCTTTCTCGGCGGGCTTGTCGGCGTTCTCGTCACCGTTCCGATCGGCGACATGCGGATTTCTCTCAGCACCAGCGTGGGCACGTTGCTGGCGGGATTGATTGTCGGACATCTGCGCACGCGTTTTCCCCTGTTTGGCCGCATACCGGATGCCGCCGTCTCGCTGATGACGGCACTCGGGCTTGCCGCCTTCGTCGCGATGACCGGCCTGCATGCCGGGCCGATCTTCTTCTCGGCTATTGCGGAGGCGGGTATCAGCCTGCTGTTCGGCGGCATGATCGTGACCATCACGCCGATGATCGCGGGGCTCTACTTCGGGCGTTACGTGCTCGGCATGAACCCGATCCTGCTGCTTGGCGGGCTTGCGGGAGCCCAGACGATGACCGCCGCAATGGCAGCCGTTCAGGATCGGTCGGGCAGCATGGTCGCCGTGCTCGGCTACACGCCGGCCGTTCCGATCGGCCACATCCTTCTGACAACTTGGGGAACCGTCATCGTCGGCATCATTGCCGGATCGTAGCCGTGTGCGATTGCGGACAACCGAAGCAGCGCCTTTGGTAACCGATCCCGCCCGGAACATCTTGAATTGCAGTGCAACCAAAGGAGGCTTTTGAATGATGTTGAGCATTGATTGATTGTCAAATTCACGTATCAGCGACAAGGACCCAATCTGATGTCAAGCAAACCGAAAACGATATCTGAATCCAAAGAACACATTCAAATCCAGCCACGCCGACCATTGGCATGGAAGCGCGGTATGGCAGGGGGCATTTTGGCAACGGTGGCCTTGCTGGCAGTCGCCAATACGGCATCCCAAGCCCAGGATATCGAGACCAAGTATAGCCGAGACGCGATGCAGCAGGCGCTGGAGACGCGGGAACGCTACGACGTTCATGGCCTGCGCTTCGGCATCTCCACCTCGACCTTGAGACCGGGCACGGAAGAGATCCTTGATGACATTGCCACAGCGCTAAAGAATTTCCCAGAATGGGGTTTGAGAATTGTCGGCCACACGGATTCCAGCGGCAATGCGGAAACCAATCAACAGCTCTCCATTGCCCGTGCAGAAGCAATCAAGGCAGCTCTTGTCGAGCGTGGGATCGCTGCCGATAGGTTGCAGGCAGGCGGTGTCGGGCAGACTATGCCTGTCGCCAGTAACGACGGTGGTGCGGGGAGAGCTCTCAATCGTCGGGTCGAACTCGTAAGGACGACGGACTCGGCCGAAGCCAAGAAGTTGCTGAAGGCCATGACGGACTACCTGGCAGGGCAAAAGGCCATGTCGTTTTCCTATGACTCTAATCTCCAGGTCATCACAAACAGCGATCAGAAGCTCGGGCTCGCAAGCTCCGGGACTGTGGTTCTCAATCGACCTGACAAGGTACATACGTCCCGCTCCGGCGGCTTTGTCGATAGCGAGGCCTTGTTCGACGGCAAGACGCTGACCCTGCTTGGAAAGAACGTCAACAAATACACGCAGGTCGAAATCCCCGGCACGGTGGACCATCTGATAGACGAGCTGAAGGACAAGTATGGACTGCCATTGCCGGCGGCGGATCTGCTGATGACAACGGCCTATGACGAACTGATGACGGGCGTTTATGACTCGAAAGATCTCGGAAGCGGCGTCGTCAATGGGACCGAGTGCGACTCTCTCGCCTTCCGCAAGGATGATGTAGACTTTCAAATCTGGATCGCTCACGGCGCAGAGCCATACCCCTGCAGGTTGGTCATATCATCCAGCCAGGTCCGAGGTGGGCCGGAATACAGCGTTCAGATCAGCAACTGGAAATCCGGAGATGCTGCCGCATCGGATGATTTCGGCTTCAACAACACAAGCAATGCCGAAAAAATCGATGTGAACGATCTCAAGCACAGCCTTGGCGATTTGCCAGAAAACTTCATGGTAGGAGACAAGAAATGACCCTCTTCAAGCGCGCAGGAATTATTTGTCTCGTCTGGGCGGCATTGCTGGGCGTGGGGGATCTATCGAAGGATATTCCAACCCTTTCGATCCCCATGCTTGCTCCGGATGCTGTCGCAAGGGTTGGACGTCCGTTGACGCCGGTCAGCGTGGCAGGTGTTGCCCGGCGAACCACCAGGCGTTGCGCCGCCGGCGTCTATAACTGCTAGGCTTGCCGATCGCGGCCTCGGTCTCCGTTTCCGAGGCCCTCAGGTTCGGCTGGCGTTGTCTGGCCGAACCAAAGGACGGCGGAAACCTTGAAGAGGAAGGCCGTCGTCCAACCGAACAGCAGGATGCCGTTCACGCCCTCCAGGGCACTGGCCAGCCGCCACTTTCCCTCGAGCGTGACGTCGCCATAGCCGATCGTTGCGAAGGTGATCGCAGAGAAATAGAGGGCTTCTTCAAAGTCCTGCAATTCACCGGTGAGCTTATAGGCGAGTGCCCAGATGATGATCTCTATCAGATGGGCGATGACAAAGCCGACGACGAACACATAACACCATCCGAGGCGCGAAAGCGGGCTGAGGCTCTCCGCATGACTGAGAGGGCGGATGCCGATGTAATAGAGCCACAGAACGGCGACGCCATGCACGGCGATGGTTGCAAGCAGGAGGACTGTCGCGGTCACGATGACGAGCAGCATGAGCTTTCTCCTGGTGTGCGAGAGATGATGGCGTGGTTCGACATCTTCATGTCCAGCCAATGCGAGTGAAACAAGAACACCATTACATTCCGGTTGCCTGGCTGTTTGCCGCAGGCGGCTGAGTGTCCGATGCTCGAGGGGGCAGCAGGTAAAACGTCATGGCGAGAATCAGATACACCATCAGCAGCAAGACGCCGACGAACCATGTCGAATGCCCGCCTGAGGTCACCAGAACGACGGTCATGGCTGCGAGGAACATCATGACGACCACACCGGGCCAGAACTGCAGGTCCATAGGTGCCGGGCCGATCACATAGCTCAAAAGCACTAGGACCGGGGCAACGAAGAGGGCGATCTGCGCCGCGCTGCCGAGCGCGATGCCGACGCTGAGATCCAGCCGGTTCTTGCGTGCACCGGAGAAGGCCGACGCCATTTCGGCAGCACCGCCGACCAATGCCACTATGATAAAGCCGATGAAGGCTGGTGTCATGCTGAAGGAGGTTGCGGCCTGTTGCACCGAGCCAACGAAGATCTCGCCGACCAGCGCCACCAGCAGCGTTGTGCCCGCAAGCGTCGCAAGTGCAACACTCATTGGTGGGCTGGCGCCATGTTCACCGGCTTCGGGACTGCTGAAGAGTTCGCGGTGGGTCTTTTGCGAAAACAATAACCCCAGCCCGTAGACTACGATGAGAAGCAGAGAGAGGCCGACGCTCAGCTTGCGGGTGAACTCCGACATGGTGACGGAATCTGCGGCGGTCACCGCGGATGGGATCAGGATTGCCACCGTTGCGACGAAGAGCAGGCTCGACTGGAAGCGCGCATTGATGCGGTTGAACTCCTGCGTCCGATATTTCAATCCGCCGACTAGAAATGACGCTCCAAGCAGAAACAGGGTGTTGGTGACGATCGCGCCTGCAATGGACGCCTTGACAAGATCGTGCTGACCAGCCTGCAACGCGGTAAGAGCAATGACCAGTTCCGTCAGGTTGCCGAGCGTTGCATTGAGCAGGCCGCCAGTCGCGTCGCCCATCTTGGCCGCGACACCTTCCGTTGCGTAGCTGAGCAACACGGCGAGCGGAAAAATCGCCAGGATCGACAGGATGAACAGCATCGTGTGTGCGGTTGGCGCCAGATGTTCTGCGGCAAGCACGATCGGCACGAAGACCAGCAACCAGAGTGCCCGGTTGTGGCGGATTTCTTCCAGCAGGCTGCCCATGTTCAAATCCAGTCCGGTTCGATGCGAGGGGGACAATTGCGATTGGGATTAGGAACGTCGGCGGCAAGAGATGCTGGGTGCCGCCGGCGCATACCTTCAATGGCCGTTCAGGACGAGGGTCTGGACCGGAAGCAGCATGGCCTGCATGCGCAGGATCATCGCATGCACGAGGCCGACGGTATCGACGACATGCAGGTACACCCACTTCAGCGTGCCGATGTTCGGGTCGGCAAGGGCATCGTGGTTGTTGGTGTAGGCGTTGGCGATGCAACTGCTGCCGGGCGGCACGCCATCTAGGCCGCCGGGGTAGAGCGGCTGAAGGAAGACGGTGAGCGTTCCGGGCTGGGCCATCTGCTGAACATCGATCAACTGATCGGTCGGCCGCAATTGCCCCGCCGCGATCACGTCCTGAACCTCCGTCACGACGAGCGGGATGATGGTGAAGGGTTTACCGATGCAGGTCGCCTCGGCGATCATGCCGGGCTTCATCACCTGTGCTTCAATCTGTCCGAAGCCGGCGATCAGATTGCCACGCCCCGCCTGCTCGGGCACGAGAATGCCCGCCGGGCGGATCATGGTGTTGACGACATCGCCGACCCGCAGCGTAAACTGCTGGACGGTCCCGGCGACACCGGCGTGCACCGTCGTCTTGTCGAGATCCACCTGCGCCTCCGCCAATGCTGCTTCGGCACTTGCCTTCTGCGCCGGCAGGAGGGTGGCGATCTTGGTTTCCAGCGTCGCCTTGGTGGCAATAGTCGCGGCCACCGCGCTTTTACGGCCTTCGACGGTGGTTGCAAGACGTTCGACCTCGCGTCTGGCAACCGCGTCGGTTTTGAGAAGCTGCGCCTTCATCTCGTATTCGTCGATAGCGGTCTGCAAGGCGCTTTGCGCCTCGCTGATCTGGGCATCAGCCGTTATGAGTTCGGTCTTGGTGACCGTCATTTCGGCATCAAGCTCGGCAATCTGGCGCCGCGCAGTTTCGATCGCGGCCTCCTGCTGGGCGCCGTCCAGCCGGAAGAGCGGATCGCCGGCGGCGACCTTCTGGTTCAAGCCGACATAGACTTCATCAACGCGACCGACCGATTCCGGCAGGATCGTCACCGTGCGGTAAATCGCCGTGACGCTCTTGGTCGAAGGGTGGAAGTAAAAGATCATGGTGATCAGCGAAACCGTCAGCAGCAGACAGGCGCTGATGCCCCAGCGGAGCTCGTACCACATCGTGTAAAGCGTGATATCGACGCCGATCCTCTTTCCTTGGCCGTAGCGACGGAAGAGGTAATCCGGGAAGATCGTCAGCATGGAGCACAGGATCAACTCAAGCATGTTCAGATCCCTCCGCCATGGGTGTCGGTGCGGACCTCGGGTTCCGGCAGAGGTGCCGGCTCCCTGTGTTCGATCGGTCCGGGATTATCGATCTCCTCATCGACCGTGGGCCTGCCGGAGAGCTTCGCCAGCGAATCCGCGATCGAGTAGAGCGGAGTGGAAAAATCCGGAATGTGAACGAAGGCGAGCAACAGACCGGCGATCCAAAAGAGGTGGTTGTGGGTGAAGAGCGAGATCAGCGCCAGAACGGCGACGATCTCCATCTGCACCTTGCTGGTGCGATGCGCCATGCGTTCGGGCACAGCATGCAACTGAAAATACAGGTTGCCGATCACCAGCACGACGACGATCAGGAAAATGATGACCCCGTTGAAAAGATAGTCCGTCTGCCCCGGCGCCGTGATGAAGGGCGGTAAGTGTTCAATCGCTGCCGGATGTATTGTATCGGCCATGCAAGCTGCTCCTTCGGGTCGATGACTAGGTGATCACGAGTACACAACAAATCGACAGATGCCTACAATCTCAGCAGCCAGGCTTCAATCTTTCCCTTGCCCTTGACTTCGATCGTACCACGCGTCTCGAAGGCAAACTGATCCTTGAGCCTTTCGTAGACTGGGCGTGTGACCTGAATGGTATCCGGGATGCCTCCAGATTCCATGCGGCTCGCGAGATTCACCGTGTCACCCCACAAGTCGTAGATGTACTTGCTCGTCCCGATGACACCGGCCACGACAGGACCGGTATTTATGCCGACCCTCAGCTTCATCGACGTGTTGTGTTCTATGCCGTGCTCGCGGGCAATGTGGACCATGCGAATGGCCATGCGCACCATGCGCTCGGCATGGTTGGCAACCGGTTCGGGCAGGCCGCAGACCGCCATGTAGGCGTCGCCCACCGTCTTGATCTTCTCGATGCCGAGTTCGTGGGCAGCGGCATCGAACCGTGTGAAGAGTTTGTTGAGCAAGGTAACGACCTCGCCAGGTGGCATGTCGGACATCAACTCGGTGAAGCCGACAAGATCAGCGAAGACGACCGTCACCTCCGCAAACCCGTCGGCAATTCCCTCCTCACCGCCCCGCAGTCGATTGGCGATAGGCGCCGGCAGAACGTTCAGGAGCAAAAGCTCGTTTTCCCGATTCTTATTTTCGATCACGATATTCTTCTCGTGGAGATCAACGACCATGCCGTTGAAGGCCGAGCAGAGCTGGCCGATTTCGTCTTGCGAGCGGACCGGCACGCTGGCACCGTAGTCCCCCGCAGCGAAGCGTCTCACGCCAGCCGTGAGCTCGCGCAAAGGTCCAAGCAGCGCGTGTGAGAGCCAGGCGGCGGTGGAAGCCATTGCCAGCAGCATCAGCCCCCCGAGAAGCAGCAGGTTCCGGCGTAACTTGTAGATTGGCGCAAATGCCTCAGCGGTATCGATCTTAGCCACTAAAGCCCAGTTGACGCCGGAAATGGCGAGCGGTCCCCAGGATGCGAGGGTCGGGACGCCGCGATATCCGATAATTTCCCCCGTGCCTTCGACGCCGGCGAGCGCCGCTTGCGTGGCCTTGGTGTCAACGCGCTGATGCAACACAGGGGTCCCGTAGCTTCGGATCGCGGCGATCTCCTCTTCCGGCGCGCCAACGGCTTTGAGTTCGGCGAAATAGGTCTCCCGATTTTCATAGAACGCCCGTGGGCCGGAGCGGACCAGATGATCGGGCCCGACGAGATAGGCCTCACCCGTGTCGCCAAATCCTTCCTGCCGCCAACGGCGGCCGCCGGTGACCACGTCGTCGATCTCCGCGTTTGATAATTGCGCGATCAACACACCGATGACGACGCCTCGGTCAACGATAGGCGCTGCCATGAAGGCCGTTGGCGCCCCACGCGATGGCGCATAAGGGGCAAAATCCTCCAGGCAGACGGTCGACCGGTCGAGGGGCACAGTACAACGGGCGACGGCGGTGGCGACACTGGTGTTGCGATACGGACCGACTTGCAGAGACGTGGCGAAGTCCACCTCTTTTTCGACCGTATAGATCAGGCGACCCGATTTGGGGTCGGCCATCATAAGATCAAAGAACCCGACCGTTGCGGCTGCGGCGCGCATCAACGGGTGATAGATGGCGTGCAGTTTGCTGTAGTCGCTTCTGTCGCCGGGATCGTCGATGAGCTTGCGTCGTTCCTTGGGATTCGGATTGGCGACGATATAGTGATATTGCAAATAGTAGGAAGCGGCGTCGACTGGCAGATAATCAGCCACAGCCGGTTTTTTGCCCTGAACACGCGCAATTGCGGGTATAAAATCTTCGGTGTACCAAGCGCCCACCTTCTCGCGCAACTCGGGTGAAGCGCCGTCTCGATCGAGCTTGTCCGCCGCGATGCGGAACTCGCGTGTGGCATCGACAACCATCTTGGAATTGGCAAGAAGACGCAATTCGGCATCGATTGTGCGGAAATAGTTCTCGACTTGGCGCGTTTTGGTTTGCCGGGCGGCCGTGAGCTGGTCGAAAATTGCCTTTTCGAGGGCGCCGCGGGCCTGGAAGTAACCAAGTACCCCAGTAACCAGCACTGCAATCGCGCCCAACAGGACGAGGGTGGTAAATAGTTTAGCGGCCAGGCCCCAATATGCGGGGCGGGATGAGCCCGTCAAGGTTACCTCCTAGCCATGCCTGCCGAATTCCCGGAAGCAGCAGCGTGATATTACTGGATTGGGCAAGTTGAGCAAATCGATAATCGGTTAAGGCGATCATCGATATCTCCCGTACATCGTCTCAGGTCCCATTTCGCCGATGGTCGGTATTTCGCAAGGACTACGTTTTGCATAACTTTCTGATTCACATGCTGCACTTGCGGAAAAGCGACCAATCCCAAACCTTCGCACCAAGGCGCCCCATGTCCGCTTTCTCTCAGGGTGCCTTAATAGCGGACTGTCTGCAGGCGGCCCCATACCCGCCGGCAGCCGAGAGCGGAAATTATTTCCACTTCGCGCCTCGATATCAGCCACTATTATTCTATTGGGCTCCCTGTTCTCGACGGCCTCATGCCGCTTTCTTGATGTTTGTTTTCCTAGCCTTGGCGGCCTTCTTCAACGGCACCTGCCGCTGTTCGTGCCGGAACTCCGCATGCAGACGCAGCGCAACCCGCAGGGCGCTCTGTGTCTTCGAAGGCAGTTCCTGAAACTCAGGCACCCCTTCGAGTTGGGCGATCTCCAATGCGGTATCGGCGAGTAGCCTTCCGCCGAGCAGACGCCTCGCTCGGTTCGCCTTTGTCCGAAAATCATCGATCGTTGAAGGAGCGTGGCCACGACCCCGAAGCCACACCGAGAATGCCTTCTCGAGCAGCGGCTGGGTCTCGCCGCGCTGCCGCCTGAGAATGACCGACGCGATAGCGCGAGCCAGGGGAACAGGGACCGCGTTGGCGACCATCTGATCTCGATCCTCGAGGCCGCACGAAGACCAATCGAAGTCCGGTGGGAAGCCCTGCAAGGCCGACACGTGGTCGCGTGTCAGTTCGGTGACGGTATCGCCGACGGCATCCTTCTCCGTCGGCACGAAGTCTGGCGGCACTCGGCGAGCGTATGTCGAGCGGACAGTCGGCGCTGGCTTGTCGGCCGACCACAGGCGTTTCTTAAACATATGACGTGGGTGGACATAGAGCGTGTCGCCAAGTCCCTCACCGAGGGCTTCCCGCGCCGTCATTGGCTCTGATGATGCCGCGCCCACCAACGCGTCGGTGAGGAAACCGTCATCTTCGCACAGACGACCGACGACGATTAGACGTTCGCGGGTCTGTCCGGTACCGTAGTACGCGGCATCCAACTTCGCTACAGTGAAACCGTACCCGGCATTTCGCAGGATGGCCTCCGCCTGCCCCCATGCTTTCGACTTCAAAGTCCGGGGCACGTTCTCCATGAGCAACCACTGCGGGCGGACGATGGCGATCAGCATAGCATAGGCTGCCGTCAGGTCAGCGCGTTCGCCTTCCTGACGTCGTCCGGCCGTAGAGTAGTCCTGGCATGGCGGGCCACCGACGATGATGTCGGGGCGAAGTCCGAACAGGACGGGGGCGACATTGGCGATGTCCTTCAGGTCGGAAACCCATGCATGCTTACCGACATTGCGACGGTAAACTTCGACCGCCTCCGGCCAGGCATCGAGGGCATGGACGATTTCGAAACCAGCCTGCCGGAAGCCTATCGACATACCGCCAGCACCAGAAAAAAGTTCGACGACGCGCATCCAATTCCCTACGAATTACCCCAGTGAGCCTTCACTGGGGCGATACCATGAAAAAACCGTTATCTCGACTGCTTAAATTTGTCTCGGGAGGCGGGACAAGCGGTAACGGCGACAAGGTGCGCGCAGCCCCGACGAAGCGAGACCGGGGGTGGTGCACGCTCTTGCATCGCGTGACCTACGACACACGACGAGGGAGCCGGACGATCCGCTCGTCTTCGGCGCGCAGAACCATGCGATTGAGCTCATGTACGTTCTTTTCCTCGTGCGGTTCAAGCATCCGAGGCGCGGCGTCTCCGCGGAATGTCCCGGCAGCATCACTATCCATTATCCACTGTAGTTCCCGACAGCATGCGACCAATTCGCGCAACGCCTTCGGATGCGCGAATAAAGCCGTCGCTGTGTCGTCGCCGATATCGATATCTTCGATGTAGAAGCGCTCTATGTGGGAACCGCGCAGTACGACATTCCAGATGTCGGTGAAGCCATCGTCATCCTGCAGGATTTGGATCTTCTCGAACCGCTCCCAGGCGCTCAGAAGAAGCCGCCATTGCCAGACCAAGCCGATCTGGTGATACACGACGCGATGGTCGATTTCGTTGTGGAACCTGAATTTTCCGTAGGCCGCGATCTGTCGCATGTTGTCCTCCATCCATGACGGATGTTCTGTCCGCCGGCGGAATGCGGCAACAAAAAAAGAGGCCGGGACATGCCCCGCCAGTCTGAAAGGAAGAACACGACCTCCCGCATGAGGTGTTGAGATGATGGTAGGTGCCGGCGATGTCGGCCGCAGGCTTGTCCGCGGTGCTGGAATTCTTCGTCAGGCATCACGCCGTGAACCGCAAGTTTTGCGTTTCTCGAACTTGGAGTAACGGGTGGAAACGGAACCCATGATAGGTATCACGCCGTGACGCTAAGAGCTGCCCGAGCCAGACGTCGCTGGATCGCCGAGGTCGCCCTGTCGCGGTCGTATCCCTTGCCCAGCAGTTCCCGCCGCGCCCGAGAGAGCGCCTCCGTCAGGAACGCCTTCAGTGCGGCATCCTTGACCTCCGCCGCCTTCTGCTCCGCCGCGGCCCGGCACAGTGCTACGGCCAGAGCCGCATCCACAGCATCCGCCTCCGGTCGCCGTTCGTCGCGAAGACGCTTACGGTAGTCCCGCTGCCGCTCCTGGTGCCTTTTCCGTTGCGGCTCTGTGCTCCCTGCACGTGGCATGTCCGCCTCCTTCTCTCACTACGTGATGCCTTCGGCTATTATTGTGCTCGGCTCTCTGCATGCGGCAAACCGCCGGCGAATCAGGGATCTGTCCAGCATTTTGTCACTACGTGAGGCCACATCCAGGAGCCTCATTTGACTAGGGCCGCCGGCCGTTGCATCGTGCTCACTTTCCGCGGCATCGAGGTCTTCCCCGTCGAGAGGAACCAAGCGGTTGCTCCGGGCGCACGACAGTCATGCTCGAAGAGCCCCGAGCCGAAGGCGATCAAGGCCCAGTCGAAAAAACACCCTTTTCGATGACCACCGGAGGGGCCTCACGCCCTAACTACTTTAGGATTCGCGCGCGCGTACGAGAGGGATGCTCAGAAGGCCTTGATCCCCAAGGAGATGTCCATATTGTTTTCGTCCCAAGATTCACGATATTAGAATCTGCTACAATACGTCTTCGTCCCAAGATTCCCGTGTTTTCGACCCACAGTCATGGAGACCGGGACCAGAAACGGTGTTCGCACCCCGCCAGAATGGGCTGAAGCCCCTGGTACATGTTTTGTCCCGCCCACGGCGCGCAGGGGACGCAAAGCGTTTCATGTTGTGTGTCCCACGGTCAGGAAAGACGGGACGGAGACTTGCGTCGTGCTCCGCCGGCGACGACCATCGTGGTAAGGAGGACGACATTCATGACCGCATCTGCATTCTTTCCAAACCCTCAAGGGAGCCTTTCAAAAGCGTTGTCCAGACCCGGACAACTGTCGAAGGTCGGCCCACAGTCTCCGCGGCCCGTTGAGCTGCTGGGAAGCCTGACCGTCACGGGCGGCTCCGATCTGACGGCGAAGGACGCCGCGCTCAGCGAACTGCTGATCTCGTCCGCCTACGAGGGCGAGCGTTCCATGAACTCCGAGACGATGTCCATTCCGATGGCGTTCATCCTGCGGTATCTCGGCGAGGAAACGCGCCGCGACCACGTTCGGTCGTCACTGAACCGGCTGAAGTCCACGCTGGTGTCGTTCAGGGTTGGCGACGAGGAATATCAGGATGTCGCTCTTCTGAACGGCTGGGTTCGCAAGACGCAATCCGAGGACTCCGTGTTTTTTTCCCTACCGGAGCCGATCCGCGCGGTGATGAGCGACCGGGCGCACTACGCATACGTCGAACTCGCCGCCCTGCCGACGATGTCGTCCACGTACTCGTCGAGGATCTACCGGCGTCTCGTCGCGGCCGTGTCGGAAAGCGGCAAGCGGTGGGAGCCGGGTTCCGACAACGCCCTGACCATCGAGACGACGCCGGAGGAGGTGGCGTCGTGGGCCAGCTTTCCGAGGCTCCGCGACGGACGCCTGCACGTGGGGAAGCTTCGCGAACGCGTGCTCGCCGGACTTGCTGCCGACTTCGCCGCGGTGCAGGCTTTCAGTTTCTCGATGAGCACGTTTGTTGGCTCAGGGCGCGGGCGTCCCCTTGAGAGAATCGTCTTCCGGCTCGAGCTGTCGGCTCCCAGCCAGTACAAGACGAGGCTCGTCTACTCCGCGGATCACATGCGCTTCGTAGGCGGAGGAGACCGGAAGGACCTGCGGGTCAACTCCAGCGTTTGGATGCGCGCGCAGCAGCAGTTCCGAATTTCGGGCCGCAGGCTAATGAGCCACAGGGATTGGTTCGAACTGTGGCTGGCCGCGGTCGAGGAGATGGAAACCGGCATCCCCCTGACTAGGGAGAGCGAGATGCGCGTATTCCGCGGCGAAGGCTTGAGGACGAAGATCGATCTCCTCGGAGCGGACCAGGCGGCATGGGGCTTCTGCGCCGAAGAGGCGGATGTTCCGGACATCGCTCTCCGTAAGGACCTCACGAAACTAGGCGCGGAAGCGCGCGAAGCGCGGAAGTCCCGCATTGGCGCGAAAGGTTTGCCCGCCGCTGAGGCGGTTGTCGATGACGCGCCTGAGCTCCCATCTAAGGACGACAATTCGAGCGGCGCGCACGACACCGATTTTGACGAAGCATCAGAGGTCCATCTGACCGTCGATGCGGCACTGACACCGCAAGAGCAGGATGACATGGTCTTCAGCCCGCTTGCCGGGTTCGAATTTCTTGGCAACGACCCGAAGAAGATCATCGTGCACTTTCGCCGAAAAGGCATCTCAGATACGTACGTAAGGGAGGCCCACCCGACCGAAGACTGCATCGTCGCCCTGCTCAAGTTGCTTGGCGGCCACATCGAAGGCGTTCAGGAGTACAGGAAATGATCGACCAGCGAGCCATCGTCATCTCCGTCGCGAAGACAATCGTTCCCGGCCAGCCGCTGCTTGGGGAATTGACCGCATCCCTGTCCGAGGCGTCAAAGGGCTGGGACGGCGAACAGTTGCCGACGTACTTCCTGATCCGCCTGGAAGGATACCAGAGGCCCCTCTCATGGAAGGTGGGGGACATCTCTCACGACGTGCCGGCGCTCACTGCGTGGTGCGAGACGACATCGGGAATCGGTCGCATTGAGACCGCCAGCTACTTCGATCCCGTGCAGCCACCACGTACGGCCCAACGGACCCGCATCGAGAGGAAGAAGGTCGTCGCCGACGGTTCGCTCGACCGCTCCATGAAGCAGTCGGAGGTTGTTCCCGCGCTGCGGCCGCTGCTCACGGCCGAGGGACGCCGTGAGTGCGACGACATCTGGTGCTTTCTTTCGGCCTTTGCGCAAAAGACCCCAGGTGATGTCGAAGTGATGGAGCGGTTCCTCACGGAGTTGCCGGAGAAAATGCCGGCCGTCTACGCGGCCGATCGGGTCTTGAAAGGCATCCTGTCGGCATCCATGCGGGCTATCGTCGAACGGCGGCCGGGTGTCACGATGGTCTGCTGCAGTTGGCCGCTCGATCTTCGCGACGGGCGTCCGGACTTCGCCACCATCCAGAAGAAGGCGAAGGAGCTTATCGAATTCAAGCGTCCGGCGAAGGAGACGGCCACCATCCACAGGGACGACGACATCGACGTGGAGCTGACGGCGGCGAAGTATTTCTAACCTCCTTGACGCCCGGCCACCCCGGCGTCTTATTGACTGACCTAACGTATCGAGGATCGGCATTTTGGAAAACGGCACAGCCCCGACGGAAGAAGAATTGTCTCTCGCCCCGGTAATCGAAGAATGGCGAGTGATGGACGTAACTTTCGGTCGGACGACGGCCCCGCAGATTTTCGGGACCTTCCGCGGCCACCCGACAATTCCAGACGGACAGTTCGCACACACGTCCGATGTCATCTACCTGGATGATAGCGATCCAGCCCGCTGGGCGATCTGCGCGAGCAGGACATATATACTAGGCACCCTGGAAAACGGTCGAGTAATTTCTGAGACCTGATGGAACATTCCTGATTCCGAGGACCTATTCCCATGGAAATCATCAGCGATCGCACTTTCTTAGATCTGATTGTCGATGATGCATTTTAAGGGCTCCCAAGAGCACCAAGTTCCGCTATGAAGTCCTCGAAGTATAGGAAGGGACGCTCGAAGATGAGTGCACGACTGCGAATAGCACGAATAGCCAACTGACCGCCCCGCGCGGCCAGACTGCCTGTTTTTGTATTTCGTAGGAGTTCTCCATGCCCTTCGTACGCAAGTTTTACACTTCCGACACCCACTTCGGTCACACCAACATCCTCACGATGCAGCCGCGCAAGTTCGCGACCATCGAAGATCATGACGCGTTCCTTATCGAGAAGTGGAACTCGGTCGTTGGTGACGACGACATCGTGTACCACCTGGGCGATTTCGCTATGGCACTGCACGAGCGCGCAGACCGTGTGCGCTGGATTTTCAGTCGGCTCCGGGGCCGCAAATTCCTAGTTCTCGGCAACCATGACGTCGACAAGCACGGCAATCCGCATGCCACGGTGCTCTCATTGCCGTGGGAAGCACCCCCGACCGGTTTCCGCTTCACGGACGATGGCGGCCGCCGCGTGATCCTGGCTCACTACGCGCAGCGCTCGTGGCAGCACCAGCAGAAGGGCTCGGTTCATTTCTTCGGTCATTCCCACGGTCATCTCCTCGGCGAAGGACTGAGCCGCGATGTCGGGGTGGACATGCCCGACACCGACTACACGCCTCGCACTTTCGAAGAGCTGACGAAGAACTGGAGGCTCAAGTGACCGACCGTCATCCTAAAGGATTCGACCCGATTCAGCACGGACTTCTCCAGAAGCTGTACGGCGACCTCGTTCCCCCGCTCGAGTCCATCCGTGTCCGGGCCGGGCTGCATGCCGTGGTCGATAACCTGTTCGCGCAGCTCGGACGACTGCCGTCTCGGCGCGGCTTTCGCATCCGCCGTATCGAGACCCGCAATGCCGGATTTCTCGTCATCGAGACGAGCGGCGTCGCAGCGGGCGCTGAAGACACCGTCGGTGAGGCGAAGGAAGCCGCCCGCAGCACGTGCGAGCACTGCGGAAAGTCCGCGCGGCTCGTCGTCAAAGTGGGCCTCGAATCCTTGCCGACGGCGCCGGATCTTGAACTGGGAGACCGCCTCTTGTGCCTTGATTGCGCAAACGACTTTCGGAAAGAGACTGGCCTATGATGACCGCTGAGCATCTGTATTCGAAGTATCCTGAGGTCCTCTACGCAGGCGATCTGCGTGATGTCCCGTTGGGATGGCTGGACATTGTTGACCGCTACTTCCAAGTCGTCGCGACCATCATGGAGGGCACTGGCTACGAGGTCGTGACCGCTAAAGAATACCAAGGCGGTCTCGACTGGATGTGGACGTCGCCGGTCTCTGCAATCACTTCGGAGTGTCATCAGGTCATGGACCGGGAGGATGTCCTTCTCGAACTGCGCAGCTTTCACACCTGCCGTGTCTGTGGTCTGCCCGGCTTCGGCTGGGCTTCGGGCCGCACGATCACGACCGCGTGCGAAGAGCACGGCGTTGGGAAGCTCATCATCGCGCGGCAGCCCCTTGTCCGCCGCTTGTCGGACGGAGCCGTCCGGTACGATGAGGCTGCCGACCAGCTCGTCAATTCGGAAGACGTGTGATGCCTATCCATGATGTTTTCGCGCGACATCCGCTCGCGCGCGGAAGCCTCCACGCATCGTGCGAAGACGGCTGGCTCGTTCTTATTGACGACTGCTTGACGCAGCTCGAAGCGTTCGGCCAGCCGATCGACGTTCTCCAGATCGGCGAGAAAATGGGCGTCCTACAGATTAGAATCGCGACGCCGAGCGGGCTCCCGCGCGATGCCCAGCGCCAATGGGAAGACATCATCCACGCGGCGGAAGAGGCCAGCCTAGAGACTTGCGATGTCTGCGGCAAGGCCGGACGGCTCCGGCAGTCGACGACGGGCACATACGCAACACGATGCGACGAGCATAAGGAGATCTGACGATGACTATCACTCGACCGACGTCACGCGGTGCGGCAGTTGGGGTCGTTTCCGTTACTCGGACAGGTCTCTGACGTTATGTGATCGGCACGCGCGGCTAGCGGAGCCACTGCGGCCAGGGGACGGATTGATGTCGGACCCATTCTCGGACGGCGCGGCATTGAAAGATCTGTCTTCCGAGAGGAAGTGAACTCAGTTTGAGGTCGGCCTGGGCCCTGCCTCACAGTGACACCCCGCATGTCAGGCCGCAGCCTGCAGGTCGACCGCCTTGGACGTCTGTGTGGCTTCCCACGCATCGAGAACAGCATCCGTCCAGACCGTCATGGCATTTTTCTTCAGCTTGAGGAAAGCGCCGCCGCCGTAGGCGAGCTTAGTGATCTTTGCCATCCGGGTGGCCAGCCATTCCTCACGCTGGGCCTCGGAGAGGGCATCTTCGCCGAGGCTGTCGGACAGCTTCACTTCGTGCGCAAGAACAGCAGATGCGCCGCCGGGAATGCCAGCGTCGTCCATGACACTGGTGATCGAGCGGCGGAGGTCATGCGGCGTCCAATGGACGATGCCGGCTTCGGCGAGCAGATCGTGGCTTTCGGCTTTGCCCTTCATGAGTGGATCACGCCCCTGCAGACGGACAATGAGCTGACGGACAGCGGTTCGGGAGACATGAATGTCCGTATCCTCGGAGCCACGCTCGGACGGAAATGCCCACTTGGATTCGAAACCTTCGTCGGCGGAGGCCTCGATCAATGGGAGCATGTGATCCACGGCTCTCTTCGGGATCGGCAGGACGTGGGTTTTCTTCCCCTTCATCGCTTCCTCATCCCAGGCGGCGAGATAGAAGTCTGGGTCACGGGGGTCCCGATAGAAGTCAACCCTCAAAAGCGCGAGCCCAGCGCTGGTACGCTGCGATGTCAGGATCAGCCACCACGCGGCCGCGAACACGTTCGCCCGGACGCCGCGCTTGCCGTCGCGACGGCCGGGCAGGGGGTGGTGGAGGTAGTGCTGGATAAGCTGCAGCGTCCCGACGATATCGGATAGCGACGGCGTCCTCGTCCTCGGGTTGATCTTGGAATCGGTCTTGAGAAGCTCCCACCACATGTCCCGGTGATCGAGACCGCTGTCGCCGGACTTGTATTCGCAGCAGTAGTTCAGGATCGACCGGATGTTGGAGACGCACTTCTTTGCGGCCGAGATACCCGCCGCTGCCTCGATCTTGTCGCGCACCTTTTCGACCTCGCCGCGCTTCATTGTGGCGACCGGCTCGCCGATGAGATCCTTTATTTCGTCGCGGCGTAGGGTGCGGCGAATCTCGTCGACCGATGCCTTCCGAAGCGGCGAGGACGATGTAGCCTTCGTGCGGGCATCGATCATGGCATCGGCGCATTCCTGAAGGGTCCACGTCTTGACGACGGGGCGCATCGCTTCAAGCGCCTTCTTGTTGTCACGGCCGTTGTGTCGCGCCGTCAGGAAAGGTTCGAGCTGGTCGACGTCTTCGTCTAGGATCGCCTTCACAACCGGCACGAGATCGCGCGCAGCGGTCGCGGTCTTCAGAGGCCGATTGTCCTCGGGGTACACCCAACCGATGGTCTTTGACCAGCTCTTGTACTTGACGACCCAGGATGCCCGGTTCTTTTGCACGACGAGCCGCAGCCCCTGTGCCCGATCGTCGCTGTAGATGTGAAATCCTCCCTCGGGCGCCACCCCCGACGCGGCCATCGCGGTCGCTTCTTTCACATGCTTTTCGCCAATCACCACCCGCACCGTTGCCATAACGTCTCCATACCGTCGCAATCAGCCATACCGTCACCATACCGTCCACACTTTGTGGACAAGACAAGCGAGGACTGATGTTTTCAATTTCAGACCCTGCTCAAGAACTCGAGCTAATTGTTGACAACAGCAAGGAAATTCAGAAGCTTAGGAAAATGATGGCTTGGAAAATCTGAGCTTGTCAACCCGTTTGGCGAACGTCTGAGATGGGCTCGAAGTGTGACCTCAATCTTGTGGCACCTGAGGTCGGAGGTTCGAGACCCCCCAACCGTACCATTCTTTCCACAGTCAAATATCCGACGACACTGCGGTTTTGCTGATCTTGGCTGAACGCATTGAAATTCCCTTCACGTTTGACATTGCGTCTCCCTGCTGTCTGCAAGTCATGCTTTCCCGGCTATTTGGTGATCTTGGGCAGTCTTCCCTATCGTAAGCTATCAATAAATGGCCTACTGGGGACCGGAAGTGATTCACTACCGAGGTGACCAATCGGGGAACAGATGACTGACGATGCTCTCGAAATCACAACGCTAAGCACCAAGATTGTTTATCAGAACCGCTGGATGAAAGTTCGCGAGGATAGAGTCGAGCGCCGTGACGGTTCGCAGGGCATCTACGGGGTTGTCGAGAAGAACGACTTTTCTCTCATCGTCCCCATCGATGCGGCTGGGATTGTCTATCTGGTCGAACAATTTCGCTATCCGGTCGGAAAGCGCTTTTGGGAGTTGCCGCAGGGCTCCTGGGAGGAGCACGAGGATGTCGATCCCCTGGAGTTGGCCCATGGTGAACTGCGAGAAGAAACCGGTCTTGCCGCCGATGAAATGACATATGTCGGCCAGCTCTTCGAAGCGTATGGCTATTCGACTCAGAGGTGCCATATTTTCCTCGCGCGCGGTCTGCGCCCGCTTTCAACGAACTTGGATCCGGAAGAACAAGGGCTGATCAGCCGCGGCTTTGCAATTGAAGAGGTCATTGACATGATCGTTCGTGGTGAACTCAAGGATGCTGCCACAGTGGCGGCGTTTGGGCTTCTGCACCTCAAAGGGCTGCTTTAACGCGGCCATTCGTTGACCGCCGTCGATCTGTGATCAGCGCAAAGTTGCATAAACGCCGCACTGCCATGTTTTCTATTTCCGAATAGGCCGCAGGCCTCCACGCCGCGCAAATCATTTGCTAACCTGACGACCAAGAGCGTTGGCGCACAGAGGTTGCAGTTTGCCTAAGTAATACCGGTCTCAATCCAGTTTCACCCCGTACTGCGCGATGGCGATGCCGTCGGCGTACAGATGTGTTCATCGGGTGGTGGCGAGAGACCGGTCTGGCATTGTTTCAATGTGCCGTGTGCAGCTCTGCGCTCTCAGCTCTTCAGCCGCCCCAAACATCGCCACGCCGCGCCCGCAAAGGGTTTCTCCTGCACCATCTTGGTGGACTTCCGAACGGAAGACCAAGACGATATGTGCAATCTACTTCGGGTCCGATGGACCATTACACCGCAAACGGCGCCCCAACCCTGGATCGCCTGCAGCGGATGCGGAATGCAAAGGCCATTCCAGAGCAGCGGCAAAATCCGCCTCAACGCCAACGGCCGCAGGCTTGATGCCTGGCTGATTTATAGATGCCTGGCCTGCGAAAAGACCTGGAACCGGCCGATCTTCGAACGGCGGGGCGTCGGCGATATCGATCCTAAGGTCCTTGAAGCATTACAGTCCAACGATGCGGATTGGATCCGGGCCGAAACGTTCAACATCGAGGCGCTGCGGCGCAAGTCGCAACGCATCGAGGAGTTTCCCGGCTTCGAAATCGGCAAGGAACTTCTGGAGGAACCCTCCGGTTGGACGGTGCTCGACATCGAACTGAACGTGCCGTTTCCGGTCAGCCTGCGGCTTGACCGCCTGCTGGCCGGAGAGTTGCCGGTATCGCGCTCGCGGTTGCAGGCGCTTCACGACGGTGACGTGCTTCGGGCCGGACCGGGCGGTGCCGATGCATTGCGCCGGCGGATCAGGAATGGCACCCGTATCACGATCGATCTCGCCGCCGAGGGGAACCGGGAGCAGGTGTGGAGGCCTGTTGCAGCGGGTGGTGCTGCATAGGCTCCAAACGACAGCACAAGGGCCTGGATTGCTGGGCCTTTGTGGTTTTGTGCAAAGGTGAGGGGGATTTACCGCCTGGTCTGCATTCTTGATCGGGCAATGTCAGCAGTGTCCCACCTGTTGCGGCGGTTCCGGATTTTCGTCCGGATTGGGCAAGGGGTCCTCGTCCGGCAGCCGGTCGGGCTCCGGCTCCCTGACGGGTGGCGGCTGCTCAATGGGGGGAATAGGGCCTGGAATGGGATCGGCGGGAAGCGTCATCTCTGTCTCCTGTTTTCAGAAATATCAACGCGATGACGGCCCGCATGTTCCTTCCGGCTGCCAAAAGCCGCCCCTCCTCATATCTTGGCGCGCCGCGTAAACCTTGTGTTTACCTAGTCCTGTACCGTTTCCATCCACCACGCCTCAAATTAGGATTCTGTTGACCCTTCGCCGCTTAGGTTCCGGCTGTTCGATGTAGAACCGGCACGCATGATGCGCCGCTGAAGATGACGATGGGGTTGGTGGCACATGACGTGCGGAAAATATCTGGCACTTCCGGCCGGGGCAGTCGGCTTGTCTCTTATTCTGCTGCCGATGAGCCTGCAGGCGCAGCTTATGCTCAGCTTCGCAGTTCTGGGCATCATGTTCATCGGGATGACGCGTCCCGACAACAGCGCGTTTCGTGTGGTCACCCTCGTCTTCGCCGGCATCATTGCTTTGCGCTACGGTTTCTGGCGCACAACCGAGACGCTGCCTGACATCACCGAGCCGCTGAATTTCATCCCCGGCTTCCTGCTCTATCTCGCCGAGATGTATTGCCTGGCAATGCTGGCGATCAGCTTTTTCATGGTCATCGATCCGATCAAGCGCAAGACGCCGGACATGGGCGCTACCCCCGATCTGCCGACGGTCGATGTGTTCATCCCGAGCTATAATGAAGATGCCGAACTTCTGGCGGTGACGCTGGCCGCCGCCAAGTCGATGGCGTATCCGAAGGACAAGCTGAACATCTATCTGCTCGATGACGGCGGCACGGATGCCAAGCGCAACCACAAGAACCCGCATGTCTCGGTCGCCGCCATTCGCCGTCATGAACAGCTGAAGGCGCTCTGCGCCGCCATGGGCGTGCACTACCATGCTCGCAAGCAGAACGATCACGCCAAGGCCGGTAATCTCAATGAAGGCCTGAAGGTTTCTAACGGTGAACTGGTCGTGGTGTTCGATGCCGACCACGCGCCGGTGCGCGACTTCCTGCGTGAGACGGTCGGCTTCTTCAAGGAAGATGAAAAGCTCTTCCTCGTCCAGACCCCGCATTATTTCCTCAATCCAGACCCGCTGGAAAAGAACCTCCAGACCTTTGCCCGTATGCCGTCGGAAAACGAGATGTTCTACTCGATCCTGCAGCGCGGGCTCGACAAGTGGAACGCCTCGTTCTTCTGCGGTTCAGCGGCCGTGCTGCGCCGCAAGGCGCTGGAGACCACCGATGGTTTCTCCGGCCAGTCGATCACCGAGGATTGCGAAACGGCGCTGTCGCTGCATTGCCAGGGCTGGCACTCGGTCTATGTCGACAAACCGCTGATCGCCGGGCTGCAGCCGGAGACGTTCGTCTCGTTCATCGGCCAGCGTGCCCGCTGGTGCCAGGGCATGCTGCAGATCCTCATCCTCAAGCGGCCTTTCCTCGCCAAGGGCCTCTCGATCCCGCAGCGCATCTGCTATGCCGGCATCAACATGTTCTGGTTGTTCCCGCTGTCGCGGCTGGCCTTCATGTTCTCGCCGCTGCTCTACATCTTCTTCTCTCTCGAGATCTATAAGGCCAACATCCTCGAGTTCGCCTCCTATGCGGTCACCTATCTGATCAGCTCGTTTGCGATGCAGAGCTATCTCTATGGCCGTGTCCGCTGGCCGTGGATTTCTGAGCTTTACGAATATGTCCAGGCCGTCTTCCTGTTTGGCAGTATCGTCAGCGTCGTGCGCAATCCGCGCAAGCCGACGTTCAATGTGACAGCCAAGGGCCAGACTCTGGACAAGAGCAAGCTGTCGCCGTTGGCAACGCCGTATTTTGCCATCTTCTTCCTGCTGCTCGCTGCAGCCCTTTATTCCGGATATCGCGTCCTGACCGAGCCGGTCGCCAGCGAGCTACTGTTGATCGTTGCGATGTGGAACCTGATCAATCTCGGTCTCGCCGGTGCGGCCCTCGGGGCGATTGCGGAACGCCGTGAACTGCGCCGCAACCAGCGCCTGCCGGTCAAGCGCCACGCCCTGATGCATGTCGATGATATCATCCACCATGTCATCATCCAGGATGCTTCAAGCGGCGGCGTGTCGATCGAATTTGTCGACAAGGAACCGAAGCTGGACCTCGTCACTCCAACGATGGCCAAGGTCGAAGTCCGCCGTGGTGGCCAGACGATCAACTTCAACGTCGTCTATCGCTCGCGGCGCATGCTCGACCAGACGGCGATCTGCGGCTTTGCCTATTCCGAAAGGACGCCGGAAACGGTGATGGCGATTGCCGAGCTGATGTATTCCGACCAGTCCGTGCTGCAGGATCGCCTGGAGCGCCGCCAGACGCGGAAAAACTTCTTCTGGGGCACCAGCCGCTTTGCGCTCTGGAGCTTGACGGAATCGCTCCGTGCCATCCGTTACAGCGCTGGCCTGATCCGCGAGAGCGTCGTCCAGTCCTTCGACGATGCGCCGATGGTGTTGAACGACAACAAGATCGTTCCGGTGCCTTTGCCTGTCAAAACAGCCGACCATGCCCCGGTTCTCAAGGGAGAGCAGCTCTATGGCTAAGCCTTTTCGCACCCGGACAGTCGGCCTGTCGCTCGCCCTCATCATGGCCCAGACGCTGCCGCTTTCCGCCCAGAGCCTGCTGGATGCAGCCCCGTCTGCGGCCCGCATCCTGCCTGGAGACAGCGAGAGCATCCTGTCGACCCGGCCGGTTCCGGCGGAAGCCGCGGCTGCCAAGGTCAGCGGTCTGGTTCCGTTCGAACAGGCGCTGCCGGCCTATCACCTCTCCGGCGAAGATGCCGTCGCACGGCTGAGCTTCAATCTCGCCGCCGATCAGGCCGCAAGCGGCGGGCAGCTGACACTGTCTTACCGAAATGCTGTCTCGGTTTTGCCCGATACGTCCGTGATGGATGTGGAGGTCAACGGCAAATCGGCCGGGACATTCAAGATCGCCTCGCCGAATGGCTTTAAACAAGAAGCGCTGGCGATCGGCGCGGACTTTCTAAGACCCGGCCGCAATCAGGTGGTTCTGCGGGCGCGCCAGTTCCATCGGGTCGATTGCTCGCTGGAGGCTACCTATGAGCTGTGGAGCGAGTTTGATCCTTCTGCAAGCGGTTTTGCCGCAACCCGGCAGCATGGGTTTCAGTCGTTCGCTGATCTCCTCACCGTCGCGCGCACCGAAGCCAATGTCACTGACATCCGGCTGATCCTGCCGCAGGCGGCGACTGCCGAAATGCTGAATGATGCGGCTCCCGTTCTACAGACGCTGGCGCTATTCATGAATCGGGACGATCTCGCGGTCACGGTCGGCGAAAAGCCTGGCACCGGCCCTGGCGTCGATCTCTATGTGTCTTCGGACAAGACGCGGGCGCAGGCGCGTGGTGCCGATGGACAGGCGGCACCCTATGGCCTTTCCGTCCGCGACGCAGGACCAGAGGGCCGTGCAATGGTCAGCCTGCGAGGCGCCACCCGCGCCGATATGAGCAGCCAGCTGCTTCAAGCCATCCAGGGGCCACTGAAGGAAAGCCTCGATAGCGGCATTTTTTCACGCCAGTCGGGGACGATTATTGCCGACGCATCAACGAGCTTTACACTGGCCGACACCGGATATGAGACCCGCGTCTTTTCCGGTCGCCTGTCGCGCACCGGTTTCAACATGGTCATGCCGGCGGATTTCTACCCGGCCGACTATGCAACGATCGGCTTGAAGCTCAGCGCCGCCACGTCACCGGGCCTGAAGCGTACGGCGCAGTTTCTGGTGCGGGTCAATGACCGCGTCGTAACCAGCTATCCTTTCCGCAATACCGCTGGAGAACAGTTTGACGGCAAGCTGATCGAACTGCCGCTGCGGGCGTTCCGTCCGGGCAATAACAAGGTCGAGCTTCTGGCCGAATTGCCTGTCGATGCCGACGAGACCTGCGCGCCCGAGGCCCGCGACGATACCGCGCCGCGGTTCATTCTCCTGAAGGAGACGAAGATCGAAATCCCGGCGCTCGCCCGGATCGGCCGTCTTCCGGATATCGGCGGTCTCGCCGGTACCGCCTATCCCTATGCCGATGGCAGACCGTTCGACATATTCATCGAACGCCCGGATGCCCAGTCCACAAGTGCCGCCCTGACCATGTTGTCCCGCCTGGCGCTTGCCGCCCGCAATCCGCTGAATGCCGATATTCGCTTGAGCGGCGCCGCTCCATCCGGAGAGCGCAATGCGCTGGTGATCACCACGCAGAATGCCTTTGCCGAGCTGGGCAATGCCGGTAAGAGCGCTTTTCCTGTGAATGCCTTCCAGCCGATGACCGTATCCACCGCAGACGTCGATCCCATCAGAACAGCGACCATCGGCAATATGTTCGAAGCCGGCCCGGAGCAAAACAATGACGACGATTCGACCGCATTGCTGGATGCGTTCCGCAAATCGACCACGAGGCCGCAGGACGAATTGTCCGTAACATCGAAGATGCAGGACTGGTTTTCAGGTGCGGGCACACGTTTTGGCAAATGGCTGAATTACCAGGATGGGTCTGGTTCCACCGCCAAGCTCCGGCCGGGACACTCGCTTCTGACCTTGACGCAAACTCCGTCACCCTCCGGCGATGCAGTCTGGACTGTGGTCCATGCGGCATCGCCCGCCGATATCGCGCTTGGCGTTCGTCGGCTCGTCGAGCCTGCCGTCTGGCAGGGACTGAATGGTGGGTCTGCCGAGATCGAAACTGCCAGCCTCGCCGTTAATACGGTGCCGGCCGGAGCGCATTTCATCGCCGGGATGACCGACCAGAGCCCCAGCAACCTGCGCCGCCTGGCGGCCGCCTGGTTCTCGGACAATTTCCAATTCTACGTTGTGCTTATCGTCGGGTTGATGGGCGTCTTCGCCGTGTGGCTCGGGTTTGCCATTCCGCGCAAGGGTGTGAGGTCGGATCAATGATCGTCATGAAGAAACACTGGCTCGCCCTTCTGGCCGCTTCCAACCTGCTTGTGCCGGCAACGGCTTTTTCCGAGGATTCGGCAAAGCTTCTAACGCAGGCGGCCGGCTCCTTCCGCATCATCGATCAGGCGATGACCTCGGCGATCGCGGGACAGGCTGACCCTGCGGTAGTGAACAATGCAGAATCCGCCAAGACACTGCCGGCCGCGAACAAGCCCGATGATGTCGAAATGGCAGCGCTCTATTATTATGCCGGGCAGAAGCAGGATGATCGCGTTGCCGCCGAGGCTGCGCGCCTGCGGCTGAAATTCCCGCAATTCGAAATGCCGCAGGACCTGTACCTGCCGCAATCGGCGCGTGGTATCGATGAGACCTTGCTCTGGCAACTCTATGATCGAAGCGATTTCACAGGCATCGACGCCGAAATCATCCGCCGCAAGAGCGAGACGCCGGACTGGCAGCCGACAGCCGATTTCGCCGAGAAGCTGGCGCGCCGCAAACAGCGGGTGTTGATGACGGAGGCGGCGAAGGACAACGACTGGACGGATGTCATCCAGGCTGGCGGCAGTATCGATCCCGCGACCGAAACAGAGGTCGACCTGCTTTGGACTCTGATCGATGCCTATGCGCAGACAGGCATGAAACAACCGCTCGCAGACATCTATCGCGGCATCCTGCTGCGTGACGGTGACAAGCGTCTGCCCGACGCGGTGCTGGTGACAACACTGCAGAAGGCCATCCGCGATTTTCCGGCCGCTGAAGTCCAGGCCGTGATGCAAAAGCTTGCGGTGACGCCCGCGATGCAGGCGGGCCTGCAGCCGGTGTCCTTCGATCTGATGCGCAAGACGGTGGCCGATTTCAATGCCGATGAAAAGCAGACGGTGCCGCTGTCGGACGATCAGCTCGCCCCGCTCAAGGCAACAAATCCTCCGAAGGTCGAGGATATGGCTTTGCTCGGCTGGTATTACCTGAAGGTCAAGCAGCCGGCCGTCAGTGCGCAGTGGTTCGGCAAGGCGCTGGCAGTCCAGGCGGATGCATCGAATGCGAAGGGACTGTATCTCAGCCTCGCCGCACAGAACCTCGAGGAGGAAGCCTATAAGGTGGCGGCCACCTACCTGCAGGACCTGTCCGGCGATCCGGAATTCCTGATGAACGCGCTGTCGCTGCGCTTTGCCAAGCCCGATATGGCCGTCATCGACGAAAGGATCGTTGCGTCCTATTCGACGACGATCCTGCAGACGTTGAATGCCGACCACGCCGAAATTCTCGCCTGGTATGCCTATAATTCCAAGCAGTACGAAGCGTCTTCCGCCTGGTTCCAGAAGGCCGTCGACTGGAAAGTGGCGCCCGCACGCGTCAAGGGGTTGGCACTGTCCTACCTGCGGCTATCGCAAAAGCCGGAATTTGCCGCGCTGCAGGAAAGATATGGCCAAACCTATCCTGACATCTGGGATGAAATCCGCACCGCATCGCCGCCGAAGGGGAGGGCGGCTGCATCGGTCGTCAAGCCGCGCGGGATAATCCAGGCCAACTATTTCCGCAATTTTCAGGCCAAGCGTTATGCCGCCTGCATCAACGATCTCACTGATTTGCGCAGCCGGGGACAACTGTCTGCGGACGCGGCGCAGATCGGTGGCTGGTGCTATCTCGGCCTTGGCCGTCTTGCCGAGGCGCGCGCCGCCTTTGCGGATGGTCTGAGCGCCGGGGGACAGGTGCGCGCCGATGCTGCCTATGGGACGGCATTGACCCTGTTGCGCGGACGGCTGACGGATGACGCCGAAGCGATCATCCGGGCCTATCCGCTCAGCGCCGAACGGGACCGGGAAATCCGGGCGGAAATCTATTTCCAGCGCGCCCGGGCAAGTTTCGATCGCAAGCAGTACCAAAAGACGCTCGACGCGCTGAATGCGCGGGCAAGCCTGGTCGCGGAGCCTGCCGATCTCAGCCAGCTGCGTGGCTGGGCCTACTATCATCTCGGGAACAAGCAGATCGCCAAGCAGGTGTTCCAGCGCCTTAACGATCACCTCTCGGATGCAGGCGTGAGACGCGGTCTTGTTGCCACAAGTTGGACGGATACACGCCGATGAAAAAAATTTTCTCCGCAATCGCTCTGGCCTTGATGCTTGCCTCTTGCACGTCGGTGGTCGACGATCCTTTCCTGCGTACAGGTGCTGTCGAAGGCAACTGGCCGTCGCTGGCCACCACGGTTTCTCCCGAATATGCAGCCGCCACTCTTCCCGGGCTCCCAGCGACGACGGTAAGGCAGACGGGAGCCAAGGGAAAAATCGAACAGACGATCGTTTATGCCAACGCAACGGACCTTGCCGGCGAGAACATGCTGAGCATCACGATCGATCCGTCCGCAAAGATCACCCGCAGCAACGGCGCACCATCACGCTCGCAGGTTCAGGCGGAAATGCGAAGCGCGTTGTCCGGCGTTAAGATGCAGATCAGCCCTGTGATTGCCGATAACGCCTATGGCGTCTTCGGTTACGCGACCGGTTCCATCGGCAAGAGCGGTAGCTGCGTTTACGCATGGCAGTTTGCAAAGAACATCCGGCCCTATGATGGCGGGCAGTTCGCCACGGCAGGTGGCGCAGCGCAGATCCGGTTGCGCTATTGCAGTCCGTCGATTGCAGCCGACCGGATCGTCGCGCTGATGCAGGGATTGCGGCTCCATCCGGCCTCGTCGCAAAACGCTCAGGCTCTGGGATATGCAGTGGGGCCGGGCGCTTTTGCGCCGGTGCCTTTCGTGGAACAGGAAGCCCGGCCCATTGCGGCGGAGACCGCCATTGCGGCACCTGTACGCCGGGTGAAGCGGCCAGCAGTTCTTGAAAATCCATCGGTGGAAACGACGGCGGCCGAACCAGCAGGGAAGGTTGAAAAAACGATCACCAACGCCGTCAAGGTGCCGATGCCGGGAGAGGCGGCCGTGATGGCTGCGGCAGAGCCTGTGCCGGTTGTTGTGCAGCCGGAAGTGTCCAAGGTGGCGGCGAAGCCATCCTTCGTGCCGCTTCCGGAAGCTGTTGCCTCCGTGGCGCAATAGATCGTCTCAAATGAAAATGCCGTGCTCCTCCGTCACCAGTTCCTGAAGGAAATCGACGACGGTGCGGACGCGAACGAGCTCGCGGGCGCTTTCGTGATAGGTGGTCCAATAGCCCCGCCGTATCGTGGTCTCCGGCAGGATGCGGATCAGCTCGGGATATTGGCGGGCGATGTAATTATGCAGGATGCCGATCCCAGCGCTTGAGCGCACGGCTTCGGTCTGGCCCGTGGCGCTGGAGATTTCGAACGAGGCATCCCAGCTGCGCATGATCTCGCCAGTGAAATTCAGCGATGCCGTAAAGATCAGATCTTCCACATAGCCGATGCGGCGATGGTTCTTCAGATCATCGACCGTGTCGGGAGCACCATAGGACGACAGGTAGTCCTGTGAGGCGTAGAGCCCGAGTGTGTAATCGGTGAGCTTCGACGAAATCAGCCGTCCCTGTTCCGGCCGCTCAAGGGTGATGGCGATATCAGCCTCGCGCTGCGACAGCGAAAAGGAGCGGGGGATCGGGACCAGTTGGATGCGCAACTCCGGAAACCGGGCAGTCAGCTTGCCAAGCCGCGGGGCCAGGAACGAGACTCCAAATCCGTCCGGCGCACCGACACGCACGGTCCCCGCAACGGCAGTGTCGATGCGGCCGATCTGCGCCTGTGCCGCCAGCATCTCGGTTTCCATCCGCTCTGCCGCATGCAGGAAGATCTCACCCTCGGCCGTCAGATCGCAACCATTGGTGCGGCGGATCAAAAGCCGGGTCTTCAGGGATTCTTCCAGCGCCGTGACGCGCCGGCTCAAGGTGGCATGGTTGACCCCCAGCCGCTTGGAGGCCGACAGGATCTGGCCGCTACGGGCAACCGCCAGAAACATGCGGACATCATCCCAGTTCATCGAGCAATCCTCATTTGGCCGAAAGCACGATGGGATCGACATCGACAAGGTTGAGCGACAGCACCATGCCAGCCGTCAGCGTCTTGTATTTGAGGAAATGCGGCGTCTGGATATGCGCTTCGTAAGCCTGCCTATTGGCATAGACTTCGAGGATACGAACCTTCTCAGGCGCGCCTTTCACCGAGACGGCATGCAGCATCAGCACGCCCGGTTCCTTCTCCACGGATGCTTCGATCTCTTCGGCCAGAAGGGCGAGATAAGCCTCAAGCTGGGCAGGATCGATCTCCAGCTCCGCCATTCTCACGATCTTTTCAGAACCGGTTTTCATCAAAGAGCCTCCACAGATACCAGTGGCATCAATTTTTGCACAACGGTTCCTGAATATCCCGCGTTGATTTGTGCATATTGTAGTGCGACACTCCGGCCATAATCAAGATCAGGAGGATCACCCATGTACGAGATTGGTCATTTCATTGGCGGCAAGAAGGTTGCCGGCACCAGCGGCCGCACCAGCAATGTCTTTAATCCGGCAACCGGCGAAGTTCAGGCCACGGTGGCACTGGCCAGCGACGCGGAAATGGACGCAGCGGTTCAGAATGCCAAGGCTGCACAGCCGAAGTGGGCTGCCACCAACCCGCAGCGCCGTGCCCGCGTCTTCATGAAGTTCGTCCAGCTCCTCAACGACAACATGGATGAACTGGCCGAAATGCTGTCGCGCGAGCATGGCAAGACCATCGAGGATGCCAAGGGCGACGTCATCCGCGGCCTCGAAGTCTGTGAGTTCGTCATCGGCATTCCGCACCTCTCCAAGAGCGAATTCACCGAAGGCGCTGGCCCGAACATCGACATGTATTCGATCCGCCAGGCTGTCGGCGTCGGCGCAGGTATCACGCCGTTCAACTTCCCGGCCATGATCCCGATGTGGATGTTTGCTCCTGCCATCGCCTGCGGCAACGCCTTCATCCTGAAGCCTTCCGAGCGCGATCCGTCTGTTCCGATCCGCCTTGCCGAACTGATGATCGAGGCAGGCCTGCCGGCCGGCATCCTCAACGTCGTCAACGGTGACAAGGGCGCGGTTGATGCGATCCTGACGCATCCGGATATCTCGGCCGTCTCCTTCGTCGGCTCGACGCCGATCGCCCGCTATGTCTATGGCACGGCTGCAACGAACGGCAAGCGCGCCCAGTGCTTCGGCGGCGCCAAGAACCACATGATCATCATGCCGGATGCCGATCTTGACCAGGCCGCCAACGCCCTGATGGGCGCCGGTTACGGTTCGGCCGGCGAGCGCTGCATGGCGATCTCGGTTGCCGTTCCGGTCGGCAAGGAAACCGCCGATCGCCTGATCGCAAAGCTGACCCCGATGGTCGAAAGCCTGCGCATTGGCCCGTACACTGACGAAAAGGCCGATATGGGTCCGGTCGTCACCAAGGAAGCCAAGGAACGCATTCTCGGCCTGATCAACAAGGGTGTCGAAGAAGGCGCAAACCTCGTCGTCGATGGCCGCGATTTCAAGCTGCAGGGTTATGAAAACGGTAATTTCATCGGCGGTTGCCTGTTCGACAACGTCACCCCGGACATGGACATCTACAAGCAGGAGATCTTCGGACCGGTTCTCTCCGTGGTTCGTGCCAAGAATTACGAGGAAGCCCTCGATCTGCCGATGAAGCATGAATATGGCAACGGCGTCGCGATCTACACCCGCGATGGTGATGCGGCCCGCGATTTCGCTTCGCGTATCAACATCGGCATGGTCGGCGTCAACGTGCCGATCCCGGTTCCGCTGGCCTATCATTCCTTTGGCGGCTGGAAGTCCTCGTCCTTCGGCGACCTGAACCAGCACGGCACGGACTCGATCAGGTTCTGGACCAAGACCAAGACGATCACCTCGCGCTGGCCGTCCGGTATCAAGGATGGTGCCGAGTTCTCCATCCCGACGATGAAATAATTGGTATCCTCGGATACTCCTCGATTGGGCCTCCTCACGGAGGCCCTTTTTGTTGTGGCCTGCCGGTGCGGTTGACCTGCGGGGGTGACAGTTTAAGACTTGGCCCGAGCGGCCGAATATCGGGGGATTGCCGGCCGTTCTTGAATTGCATCTGATGATACGCAAGAGGGGCAACGATGAGCGCAACCGACACGGCACCATTACCGGCTGCATCGCAGGATTTTCACCGGCTGTCGTTCACTGGTAATGCCGCAGAATATTTCGGCATCTGGATCGTCAATATCCTTTTGACCATCATTACGCTCGGCATCTATTCGGCCTGGGCGAAGGTGCGCCGCAACCGCTATTTCTACGGCAATACGATACTGCTTGGCCGCGCTTTCGAATATCACGCCAAGGGCAAGCAAATCCTCATCGGCCGGTTGATCGTCCTTGGATATCTTGTGGTTTACAATATCATCCTGGCGGTGTTGCCAGTTGCCGGTCTTGTCGTGGGTCTTGTTGTCCTGTGCTTCTTTCCCTGGCTGATCATGCGCGGCTTGCGCTTCAGCGCCCGCGTCACCAGTTACCGCAACGTCCGGTTCGATTTCGTCGGCAAGATGGGTGGTGCGTTCATCGCCTTCATGGCTGCTCCGGTGATGGCCGTCCTGTCGCTCGGCATCCTGGCGCCGCTCGCCAGCCGCTGGATGTATCGCTATCTCGGCAACAATCTGCGCTATGGCGGCCGGTCGTTTGCGACGGATCCGAAGCTCGGGTCGATCTACCAGACCTGGTTCTTCTCGGCGCTGATCATCGTTCTTGGCTTGCTGATCGTTGCGGTCGTCGCCTTTGCCAATATGTCGCTGCTGATTGCCCTGATCGATCACCCCAATGCACTGCCGCCCGAATTCCAGGCATCGATGTTTGTTTTCGGCGTCGTCGGCTATCTGGCCGTGCTCTTGTCCTTCGGCATCGCGGCGCTGTTTTACCGTGCGGGTGTGCGCAACATCGCCTGGTCGGCAACGCGCTTTGACGGCAAGCATGAGCTGAAAAGCGATCTGTCGCGGTTCCGCTATGTCTGGATTGCCCTGTCGAATGTGGTCGTGACCGTTCTGACGCTGGGCCTGATGCGTCCCTGGGCCGCGGTTCGCATGGCACGTTACGTCAACGAGCACACGGCGGTCCGCTTCGACGGAGATGTCGGCGAAGTTCTGGCCACGGCTGGCCGGGAAGGCTCTGCGGTCGGGGCGGAGTTCATGGAATTCGAGGGTTTCGATTTTGGCTTCTGACGAAAACACGGTCTGCCGGGGCGATTGGCATCCGCGTGATTCCAGCCGTTCAGTCCCATCCCGCCTGGTCGAGAGGGAAGGGCAGATCCTTGCTGTTGCGGAAGACGGCAGTGAATTCGCCTCCGCAGTCTTTTCACACCTCGGCATCTCTCCCCGCGTCGGCTCGATCCCGCGCCGTATCGAATTTCCTGATGGCTCGCTGTTTGAAACGACGGACAATGCGGCGATCGACGGTCTGCACGTGGCGAACGGGCGCAAGCGGGCAGGGTTTATCCACGGGCTCGAGCGGTTTCATCCGCGCCTCCTCGCCTTTGTCGTTGCGGTGTTCCTACTGTCCGGGCTGGTCTACCGCTATGCCCTGCCGGTGCTGGTTGAAGTCGCCGTTGCGGTCACCCCGCCGGTCGTGCCGCGTCTGATGTCCGCCAGTACGCTGGAAACACTGGATCACACCGTTCTCGGCGAGACCAAGCTGGACGACGCAAAGCGTCGGGCGGTATCGGACGGTTTTGCCCGCATCGCGCTCAAGTCGGCCCGTGGTCTGTCCGCCTATACGCTGAATTTCCGCGAGGGTGGATCGATCGGCCCGAATGCATTCGCACTGCCGGACGGCACGTTGATTATCACCGATGAGCTGGTCGGCCTTGCGGACGGTGATACGGAGATGCTCATCGGCGTTCTGGCGCATGAAATCGGTCATGTCGAACTGGAACACAGTCTTCGCCAGATTTACCGCGCGGCGGGGATGGCCGGCCTGATCATGCTGATCGCGGGCGATATCGGCGATAGCGTCGAGGATCTGCTTGTCCAGGGGAGTGGTCTTCTGGCGCTCTCCTATTCCAGGGATGCGGAGGCGGCAGCAGACCGGCACTCGGTCGAATTAATGCAAAAGGCGGGTTACGATCCCACGGCGCTCGCACGCTTCTTTGAGGTCGTCGAGAAGGAAATCGGCGATACATCCGATGCCAGCATTCTGTCGACGCATCCAGGCACGCCCGGGCGCCGGAAGGCGATCCGGGAATATGGGGCCGAGTTGCGTGAGAAACGGGCGGAAAACTAGATTCTCAGGGTGGTAATCCACCTAAACTTGAGATGACATGTCAGCTTTTCCCGTTTGGAGGGTGGACAGACCGCTGGAAGCTGATCATGATCACTTCAATCAAGATTTTCTGCTTTTTGGAATTGTTCCAAACTATCATCCGTCCTATATGGGAAGCAGAATGTGGGATGCCGGTCGAATCGGCCATGTGACCACGAAATCTTGAGTGCCTCTGATGGGCTCGCAGGTTCATTCGAACCGGGGGCGCCGAATGATCGAAGCCTGGAGTTAATGATGCGTCTGACGAAGCAAACGAACTACGCAGTCCGCATGCTCATGTATTGCGCTGCCAATGACGGCCATCTCAGCCGCATTCCGGAAATTGCCAAGGCCTATGGGGTGTCCGAGCTTTTCCTCTTCAAGATTCTTCAGCCGCTCAACAAGGCCGGCCTCGTCGAGACGGTGCGCGGCCGCAATGGTGGCGTGCGCCTGCCGAAGCCTGCGGCCGAAATCAGCCTGTTCGATATCGTCAAGGTTACCGAAGACAGTTTTGCCATGGCGGAATGTTTCGAGGCTGGCGAGATCGATTGTCCGCTGGTTGACAGCTGCGGCCTCAACGCTGCCCTGCGCAAAGCGCTGAATGCGTTCTTCGAAGTCCTGCAGCAGTATTCGATCGATGATCTGGTGAAGGCCCGGCCGCAGATCAACTTCCTGCTTGGCCTTGACCAGCTCACCCATCCGAAAACAGCGGCCTGATACTGTTTCCAGTCCAGCAGAAAGCCCGGCTCGTCCGGGCTTTTTGTTGTTTATGCTCTGGTCACATATTCACGCAGGATGAATTCGATCGCGGTCGGATCGAGCTCGCCTTTGTCGATCCGGAAATCGGCGCCATATTCTTCAAACTTCTGGAAATAGGGGTCGGCGAGCGATGAGGAAATCACCCCGATCGGACCGATATAGCCTTGCTGGCGTAGCGCCGGAACCGTCTCGCGAAAATCACATTGCTGAAGTCGGTTGTCCATCAAGACCATCGAGACAGATGTTCCCGAGGCGATGAAGGCCAGCGCCTCGCCGATCGTCTGGCAATAGTGTAGGTGAATCTCCACGCTTGAGACCTTTTTCATCACGCCGCGCATGATCAGGTTTTCCGCCGGATCGTCGTCGACAAGCAGGATATGGATCGTGTGGGTCATCTGGCGGTTTCACTTGGTGAATGGCTTAGAGTACGGCGTGTGATTATGCGGACGCCCACCGGCGTCATTGAATGATCTGTTCCCGGATCGCTTTCGCCACCATCTGGGTTCTGTTGACGACATCGAGCTTCTTGAGGATCGTCGCCGTGTGCGAATTGACCGTGTGTTCCGAGACGGAGACGATCAGTGCGATTTCGCTCGCCGTCTTGCCATGGGAAATCCAGCGCAGGATTTCCGTCTCGCGCGGCGTCAGCCCAAGTCCCGCCTTGTTGGATAAAACCAGCCGGTAAAAATAATCGAAGGCGCAAATGGCGTCGTAGCACAGGGCGAAATGGGCTTGCCGTTCCATACCTTCGCCATCGCCGAGAAACAGCACGGCATAACGCGCACCGGTGATGCCGGCAACCGGCACGCATATCAGCACGTCGAAACCGAGCTGGTCGAGAAGATTGCCGCCCGGATGGAGATCGCCGGCCTTCCAGGTGGACGGAATGGATGATGTATGAAGGCTTTTGAAAACGACTGAATCACCAAATCGGTGGCGCTTGTCATAGGCGTCGGAAAGTCCGGAGGGGAGGTCGTGTAGAGCCAGCCGGTTGGTCAGCGTGCAGGCGTCGCCTTCGTTTCCGAGTTGAAGGATACCGAAATGGTCGAAACCATAGCGGAGCGCCATTGTATGGAAGATCCGAAAGAAATCGACACGATTGAGAGCCTTCTCCAAATCGCTGTCACAATAGTATTGCCGGTGGTTTTTCAAATCGGTCGTCACGTCGCGGCCGTCCCCCCACGTATTCCGCGAACACCATTTTAACGTGCGATTCACGATAAGCAACCGCATCGGAATGGAAAAGGGGAGTTGTCGGCAGTTTTGAAAGCAGACGTTGTTAGCCCGGGTGGCAGTGGCGAGGGGGAGGGCTGAATATAGTTGCTTTCATCTCATCCCCGCCTGGCAGATAAAAGCTGAACAGTCCTCCCCGCCCCGCGTGTGCCTTATGCCATGGCAGCTCTTCCCAAGCTATCAGTGCAATTTGGGATTGACTTTAACGGTAAAACGAAATCGATTCGGGTGGCGATGCTGGTGACGGAAAGAAAGTCGTGTATAGCCTCACGCTTTGTCGCATATGGGAGAATTTTCCAATTGGACAAATTTTTCGGGTCGCTTATTGCATTGCCCGATCAAATGTCGTTCCATCCGGCCTTGACCGGAACAACGGCTTCTGCGTCAGAAAAATACGAGAACAAGAACAAAGCTGGGAAGCAAATTCATGAAAAAGCTCTCTACTCTCCTTGCTGCAACCGCAATCGCCACTTTGATGGCCGGTTCTGCTTGGTCAAAGACCTTCGTTTACTGCTCGGAAGCGTCGCCGGAAGGCTTCGATCCCGGCATGTATACCGGCGGCCAGACCTTCGATGCTGCCGCACATACGGTTTACAACCGTCTGGTGGAATTCAAGCGCGGCACGACGGAAATCGAACCTGCGCTGGCCGAAAGCTGGGAAATTTCTGCTGACGGCAAGGAATACACGTTCAAGCTGCGTCCGGGCGTAAAGTTCCAGACGACCGAATACTTCACGCCGACGCGCGAACTGAACGCCGATGACGTGGTCTTCTCCTTCGAGCGCCAGTACAAGGCCGACAATGCATGGAACAAGTACGTTCCGGGCGCCTCATGGGAATACTTTTCCGGCATGGGTCTGCCGGACCTCCTTGAAAAGGTCGAGAAGGTCGATGACCTGACGGTCAAGATCGTGCTGAAGCGTCCGGAAGCGCCGTTGCTGGCCAACCTCGGCATGCCTTTCATCTCGATCCTATCGAAGGAATATGCCGACAAGCTTCAGGCTGAAGGCAAGATGGAACTGATGAACCAGCAGCCGCTTGGCACCGGTCCGTTCACGTTCGTCGCCTACCAGCCGGATGCGGCCATCCGCTACAAGGCCAACCCTGATTACTGGGGTGGCAAGCAGAAGATCGATGACCTCGTCTTCGCGATCACCACGGACGCCGCTGTTCGCGCCCAGAAGCTGAAGGCCGGCGAATGCCACCTGATGTCCTATCCCAACGCAGCTGACGTTGCCGAACTGAAGGCCGACCCGAACCTGAACATCTCCGAGCAGGCCGGTCTGAACGTTTCCTACCTCGCCTACAACACGCTCGTTCCGCCGTTCGACAAGGTTGAAGTCCGCAAGGCCCTCAACATGGCGGTCAATCGTCAGGCCATCGTCGATGCCGTGTTCCAGGGTGCCGCAACGGTAGCCAAGAACCCGATCCCGCCGACAATGTGGTCGTATAACGACAAGGTCGAAGACGACAAGTACGATCCGGAAGCTGCCAAGAAGATGCTTGAAGACGCTGGCGTCAAGGATCTGAAGATGAAGATCTGGGCAATGCCGGTTGCTCGTCCGTACATGCTGAACGCCCGCCGTGCAGCTGAACTGATGCAGGCTGACCTGGCCAAGATCGGCGTCACCGTCGAAATCGTCTCCTACGAATGGGCTGAATACCTGAAGCTCTCGTCCGCCAAGGACCGCGATGGTGCGGCTATCCTCGGCTGGACCGGTGACAATGGTGATCCGGACAACTTCCTCGACACCCTGCTCGGTTGCGACGCTGTCGGCGGTAACAACCGCGCTCAGTGGTGCAACAAGGAGTTCGACGACCTGGTAACGAAGGCGAAGGAAACGTCCGACGTTGCCGAGCGCACCAAGCTCTATGAAGAGGCGCAGGTCGTCTTCAAGAAGGAAGCCCCTTGGAACACGCTCGACCACTCGCTCGCCGTTGTTCCGATGAGCAAGAAGGTTTCTGGCTTCGTCCAGTCTCCGCTCGGTGACTTCGTCTTCGAAGGCGTCGACATCGCCGAGTAAGATCGGCTAAAACAAAAGAAAGGCACGCCGCAAAGAGCGTGCAATGGCCGGCGGCTCGAAGACATTCGGGCCGTCGGTTTTTCAAAGAAAGAAGGGATAGGCTCCCATGTTGCGCTTTATTTTCGGGCGGCTTGCCGTCCTGATACCCACGTTCCTCGGGGTATCCTTGATCGCGTTCTCCTTCATTCGACTGTTGCCGGGCGATCCGGTCATGTTGATGTCGGGTGAGCGCGTCATGGCTCCGGAACGGCATGCTGAACTCATGCACCAGCTCGGTCTCGACCGGCCGATGTATGTTCAGTATTTCGATTATCTCGGCGGTCTTGTGACGGGCGATTTCGGTTCGTCCATCGTCACCAAGCGGCCGGTTCTCGATGATTTCATGAACCTCTTCCCGGCAACGCTGGAACTGTCGCTCTGCGCCATCATCGTTGCGGTGCTGCTCGGCATTCCAGCTGGCGTGATCGCTGCGGTGAAACGGGGGACCTGGCTCGACCAATCGCTCATGGGCGTCGCCCTCGTCGGCTACTCGATGCCGATCTTCTGGTGGGGCTTGCTGCTTATCATCTTCTTCTCAGGCTATCTCGGCTGGACGCCGGTCTCGGGTCGCATCTCGATGATGTATTTCTTCCCGCAGGTCACTGGCTTCATGTTGATCGACAGTCTAATCTCGGGGCAGGCGGGCGCCTTCAAATCGGCGGTCAGCTACCTGATCCTGCCGACCGTCGTGCTGGCGACCATCCCGCTCGCCGTCATCGCCAGGCAGACGCGCTCGGCCATGCTGGAAGTGCTCGGCGAGGATTATGTCCGTACCGCCCGCTCCAAGGGCCTGACGCCATTCCGCGTCATTGGCGTGCACGCGCTGCGGAACGCGCTTATTCCGGTTATCACCACAATCGGCCTTCAGGTCGGCGTGCTGCTGGCCGGTGCGATCCTGACGGAAACAATCTTCTCCTGGCCGGGCATCGGCAAATGGATGGTCGATTCCGTGTTCAAGCGTGACTATCAGGTCGTGCAGGGCGGGCTGATGCTGATCGCCGCTATGATCATGATCATCAACCTCATCGTTGATGTGCTTTACGGCTTCATCAACCCGCGTATCCGGCATTAGGAGGGTCTGATGGCTGTCGCTGAAATCAAAACTACCAAGCCGCAGACCGGCTTTGCCGAATTCTGGTTCTATTTCTCGCGCAACAAGGGCGCGGTCATGGGGCTTGCTATCTTCCTGATCATTCTGGTTCTGGCAATCTTTGCGCCGTTCGTGGCGCCGCATAGCCCCAGCATCCAGAATCGTGACGTTCTTCTCTTGCCGCCGGCCCTGGCGGCGGGCGGTCAATGGACCTATTTCCTCGGAACTGATGCTGTCGGCCGCGATATCCTGTCTCGCCTGATCTATGGCGCCCGTTTCTCGCTGTTCATCGGCCTTGTGGTCGTGACGCTTTCGGTCATCTCCGGCGTTCTCGTCGGCCTGATCGCCGGCTATTTCCGTGGCCGTACCGATACGATCATCATGCGCGTCATGGATATCATCCTCGCCTTTCCGTCGCTGCTTCTGGCTCTCGTGCTGGTCGCCGTGCTCGGTCCGGGCCTGGTCAACGCCATGATTGCGATCTCGCTGGTCAACCTGCCGCATTTCGTGCGGCTGACGCGCGCTGCCGTCATGTCTGAACGCACGAAAGACTATGTCATCGCGTCCAGGGTTGCCGGTGCCGGCACCCTGCGCCTGATGTTCCTGACCATCCTGCCCAACTGCCTCGCACCGCTGATCGTCCAGGCAACGCTCGCCTTCTCGGCGGCGATCCTCGATGCGGCGGCACTCGGCTTCCTCGGGATGGGCGCTCAACCGCCGACACCGGAATGGGGTACGATGCTGGCCGAAGCCCGCGAGTTCATCCAGCGCGCCTGGTGGGTCGTCACCTTCCCCGGTCTTGCCATTCTCGTCACCGTCATTGCCATCAACCTGATGGGCGACGGCCTGCGCGATGCGCTTGATCCCAAGTTGAAGAGGTCGTGATGTCGCTTTTCGAAATCGAAAATCTCGTTGTCGAATTCCAGACGGCTGCCGGTCCTTTCCGTGCCGTCGATGGTGTATCGATGAAGGTCAATGCCGGCGAAGTGCTGGCGATTGTCGGTGAATCCGGCTCCGGCAAGTCGGTGTCGATGCTGGCTGCCATGGGCCTGTTGCCCTGGACGGCCAAGGTGACCGCCGACACGTTGCGTTTCAATGGCATCGATCTGCTCGGACTGTCGCCGTCGGATCGGCGCAAGATCGTTGGCAAGGATATTGCCATGATCTTCCAGGAGCCGGTTGCCAGCCTCAATCCGTGCTTCACGGTTGGGTTCCAGATCGAGGAAGTGCTGCGCATTCACCTCGGTCTCGACAAGAAGGCGCGCCGGGCGCGGGCCATCGAACTGTTCGACCTGGTTGGCATACCCAACCCTGCCGAGCGGCTGGGCCATTTTCCGCACCAGATGTCGGGCGGTCAGTGCCAGCGCGTGATGATCGCGATTGCGCTGTCATGCAATCCCAAGCTCCTGATCGCTGACGAGCCGACCACGGCGCTCGACGTGACCATTCAGAAGCAGATCCTCGATCTCCTGATGCGGCTGCAGGCCGAACATGGCATGGGCCTGATCATCATCACCCACAACATGGGTGTGGTGGCGGAAACCGCCGATCGCGTTATTGTCCAGTACAAGGGCCGCAAGATCGAGGAAGCCGACGTTCTGTCGCTGTTTGAATCTCCCAAGAGCGAGTACACGCGCGCGCTGCTGTCGGCCCTTCCGGACAACGCCACCGGCGACCGGCTGCCGACGATCGCGGAATTCCTCAGCGACGACCAGATCTTTGCAGGAGCTGTTCGATGACCCATGTTCTCGAAGCCAGAAACCTTACCCGCGATTATCACATCCCGGGCAGCCTTTTCAAAAAGGCCAGGACCGTTCATGCCGTCAAGGGCGTGAGCTTTTCAGTCGATCAGGGCAAGACACTGGCCATTGTCGGCGAAAGCGGCTGTGGAAAGTCGACGCTTGCCCGTATCGTCACCATGATCGACCCGGCGACGTCGGGTGAGATGCTGATCGATGGTGCAAAGGTCGATATCGCCAAGGAGCGTCTGACGCCGGAGATGCGCCAGAAGGTGCAGATCGTGTTCCAGAACCCCTACGGCACCTTGAACCCGCGCAAGAAGATCGGCGAAATCCTCACCGAGCCGCTGATCATCAACACCAGCATGAAAGCAGACGACCGCCGCGACAAGGCCATGGCCATGTTGAAGAAGGTCGGGCTTGAGGAAAAGCATTACGGGCGCTATCCGCACATGTTCTCCGGCGGTCAGCGCCAGCGCGTGGCGATTGCCCGTGCGCTGATGCTCAACCCGCGGCTTCTGGTGCTGGACGAGCCGGTTTCGGCGCTCGACCTGTCGGTGCAGGCACAGGTTCTCAACCTGCTCGCCGATCTGCAGGACGAGTATCAGCTGACCTACGTTTTCATCAGCCACGACCTGTCGGTGGTGCGCTACATCGCCGACGACGTGATGGTGATGTATTACGGTGAGGCCGTGGAATACGGCAGCCGTGAAGAGGTCTTCAGCGATCCCAAGCACAATTACACCAAGACGCTGTTTGCCGCGACGCCACGCGCCGATGTCGACAGTATCAAGGCACGGCTTGCCCGCAAAAACGCGGCTTGAACGGAACGTTGGTGTGGCAATCGCGCGATGACGGTTCCACTGGCCGGAAATCTGCGGTAAAGCGCCTGCGTCAACTCAATTCACATGCGGCCCGCCGCATTCTACGAGGAATATGAAGATGGAAATCAAACGCTTCGAAACCGGTCCGCGCATGAGCCAGGCCGTTGTGCACAATGGTACCGTCTATCTCGCTGGTCAGGTCGGCGAAGCCGGTTCCGACGTTACGGAGCAGACCAAGCAGGCTCTCGCATCGGTTGACCGTCTGCTGGCTGAAGCCGGCACCGACAAGTCCCGTATCCTGTCGGCAACCATCTGGCTGGCCGACATGGTTGATTTCCCGAAGATGAACGCTGTCTGGGACGCCTGGGCATCGCAGGGCAACACACCGGCACGTGCAACTGGCGAAGCCAAGCTTGCAACACCGGAATACCTGGTCGAAGTCATCGTCATCGCCGCTCTCTAAGAGCTGTCATCGATTGAGAAAGCCGGCGTCCTTTCGAGGAGCGCCGGCTTTTTTGTGTCTCCGCATCAGTCGCCGATGCGTGCCGTGCCGGTTTCGCCATTGTCGCGCACCCACCTGACCTTGCCTTCGCCGGTTTCCGTCAGGTCGAAGCACATTGGCGACCCATCGTACCAGACCGTGAACTGCTGGCAGAGCTTGTCGGATTGTATCCACCAATGGCCCTTGTCAGTCGGCTGGATGAATTTGCCGAGACCCAGCGCCTTGCCGCTGCCATCGACCTCACCGGAGGGACGATAGTTGAGTGGAAACTCTCCGCCCATCGGCGCGGCAAGATAGATCGTCTTGCCGATGATGAGACTGCGGATATCGGCCTCCTTCATCGGCGTGGCCTCAGCCGCCACTGCAACGCTGGAGATCGTGGCGTACAGAATGGCGATTGCAGTTTTCCGCATGACAGTCTCCATCGCATTGTACTCCATACGCGACGTTCTGCGGCTGGATCACTCAGCAATTGGATTAACGGCGCATACGCCAAATGGTTCGCCAGGATCAACACAAGGCTATGGAACCATTCGGCTCAAACCGCGTTAAACTGGGCATTTCAAGAGAATGCTCTCCAACATAAAGGAATGTGCCATGCTGTACTGGTTGCCAAGGCTATGCTTGTTCCTGCTCGTCGGTGCTGCCTTGGGCCTGGGTGTCCTGCACGCAACGTCGGAAGACATTGCCAACACGCTGATCGTCGTGATCCTGGGCCTCGGCCTGTTCTCGCTGACGCTGCACGTTTTCCCTCCGGAACGCCATTGACGTGATGGGGCCGCAAGGTGGGACAAATCTGTTTCATTTTCTAGTGGACGTTGTAGGCTCATCTTGTGAGCCGCTCAGAAAAAACGAATATTGACATCATTCCCACAGCCCTTGCGGTCGGTCAGGCTGCGTGGGCGAAGGGAATGTTTGGGGTTGGGGAATGGTGATCGCACGGCCGGCCTTTTCCAGAGCCGTGCCGCTCATGCTCTTAGCGGGCGCTATCTTGCTCCTCGCCGTTGTCCTCCTTTCGCTGCGTTTTGCCAATCAGACCCGTCAGAATTCCAACGATGCGCTTGATGCGTCGGGTCTGAACAATCGGGCACTGTTGCTTTTCAGCCTGATGCAGGACGCAGAAACCAGCCAGCGCGGCTATCTGATCACCGGTGAAGAAAAATATCTGGGGCCGTTCAAGCGTGCCGAGGCGCTGATCAACCTTCAATTCACGAGTATTACCGGCGACATGATGAAACTGGGCATCAGTGACGTCACGATCGACCGGTTGAAACGCCTGGTCGATGAAAAGCTGGCCGAGATGCGCCGTACCATCGCCTTGAAAACGGCGGGCAAAGACGCCGACGCCAGCGCGGTAGTCCGGAGCGACAACGGCAAGCTCGCGATGGACGAGATCCGCCAGATCATGACCAGGATCGATGCCATTACACACAATATCTCGTTCCAGAAAGGCATGTCCCTCGACAACGCGGCCCGGTGGTTGCTGATCTCTATCGCTGGCGGCGCGGTGCTGCTGATCATTCTGGTCGGCGGCGCGGTCTACCTTGCGATTGCTCATGCACGGCAACTGGAAGCCGCCAGCAACGCCCTGGCAGAGCACAATGAAATGCTCGAAGTCAGGATTGGCGAGCGCACACGCTTCCTCAAGCGCGCCAATCGTGAACTGCAAAGCTATTCCTACATTGTTGGCCACGATCTGCGGGCGCCTCTGGTCAATATCATGGGCTTCACATCCGAGCTTGAGCGGGCGGCAGGCATCTTTGCCGGTTATATGAAAAAGCCGCCCGCGGCCCGTGATGCGCTGACTGAAAAAGCTGCTCTTGAGGCCGTTGACGTCGATATTCCCGAGGCGCTTGGCTTCATCCGCTCCTCCATGCGGCGCATGGACGATCTCATCAATGAGATTTTAAGGCTCGCGCGGGCCGGAAGCCGTCAGTTGGCCGGGGAGCATCTGGACCTTGCTGAATTGCTGCCGGAAACCGTCGCCAATCTCCAGCATAGGCTTGACGAAAGCGGTGCGAGCATCGTGCTGTCACCACGCTTGCCGCATGTTGTTTCGGACCGGCTTGCCCTGCAGCAGATTTTCAGCAACCTTTTGGACAATGCGTTAAAATATGCCGATCCATCCCGAAAGGCGCTTATCCATGTGTCTGGAATGGCCATGGGCGGCAATGCGGTCATTCAGGTTAGCGACAATGGAAGAGGGATCTCGGAGCGCGATCTGGAGCGAATCTTTGAACTGTTCCGGCGCTCCGGACCGCAGGACCGGCCGGGTGAGGGAATTGGCCTTGCCCATGTCCGCGCGCTGGTTCGCCGGCTGGGAGGAGACGTCACCGTGCAGTCGGTCCTGGGAGAGGGAACGACATTCACCGTGACGTTTGCGGCCGATATCGGATCGATAAAAGACGGGGAGGAGACATGAACAACGGACTGCAACCGGTCGCCATCATCATGATCGAGGACGATCAAGGGCATGCCCGCCTGATCGAGAAGAACATCCGCCGCGCAGGCGTTACCAATGACATCATACCGTTCGGGACAGGCCTGACGGCGTTGTCCTATCTGCTAGGCCCCGACGGCAGCGGGAAAGTGCATGCCGGAAGAGCACTTCTCGTTCTTCTCGATCTAAACCTTCCGGATATGACCGGAATGGATATTCTTGCCCGGGTGCGCGACAGCGAGCACCTCAAGCGAGTGATGGTGATCGTGTTGACCACCACGGATGATCCTGTGGAAATCCACCGCTGTTATGATCTCGGTGCCAATGTCTATGTCGCCAAGCCGATGGAATACGAAAAATTCGTCAACGCCATCCAGCAACTCGGCCTGTTCCTCTCCGTCGTGACCGTGCCGGAGGTGTCGTGATGGGTGGGGACATGTCTGCCGATCATTGTGAAACAACAATCCTCTATATCGATGATGACGAGGCGCTCGGTATTTTCCTGCGCAAAAACCTCGCCCGGCAGGGCTTCAAGGTCATCAACGCCATCGACCGGAAATCCGGTCTCGCCCGGCTGGCGGAGGGCGGTATCGATGTCATCGCGCTTGATCATTATCTGCTCGGCGAAACCGGCCTGGATATTCTCCCGATTATCGCCGACATGCCAGACCATCCGCCTGTCGTCTATGTCACGGGCTCGGGAGATGCCAGCATCGCCGTGGAAGCTCTCAAGCGCGGAGCTGATGATTATGTGACGAAAAGCATCTCCACCGATTTTGTCGACCTGTTCGTCGCCGCACTCAATCAGGCACTGGAGCGGGCGCGGCTTCGCCGTGAAACGGAGGCCGCGCATGAGGCAATGCGCCAGGCGCGGGATCGCGCCGAACTGTTGCTGCGCGAGGTCAATCACCGGGTCGCCAACAGTCTGAGCCTCGTGGCCTCACTGGTACGCCTGCAGACCTCCCTGATCGCCGATCAGGCAGCGGTCAGCGCGTTGCAGGAAACCCAGATACGCATCCACGCGATCGGCAATGTGCATCGTCATCTGTACGCCAACAACCAGGTCGGCATGGTCGATCTCGATGACTACCTGAAAAGCCTGCTTGATGAATTGCAATCGTCCATGGGCGATGAGGCGCGGCCCCATGATATCGTGCTGGTATCCGATCCGCTGCAACTGACGACCGACAAGGTGATTTCCCTTGGGCTGGTGGTCAGCGAACTGGTGACCAATGCCTTCAAATACGCTTACCCAAAGGGACAGGCGGGTGAAATCCGCGTCCGGCTGTCACGCCGTGCCGGTGATATGATCGAGCTTCTTGTGGAGGATGACGGGACGGGGTTTGATCCCAATGCTCCTGTGAAGGGAACCGGGCTCGGCACGAAAATTCTCAACGCCATGGCTTCCACCATGGGTGGTGATCTCACCTACGATCGCAACTCCGCAGCCGGCACGCGTGCGTGTTTGACTTTCCCGATCTAGCTTCAGTGCCGCGATAAAGGCTGCGCGTTTGACGCCGCCGCCGCCGCGGGAACTTTTTCACAAGCAATGCGTTAACAGCCGCTACACACCGATGCTGCCTCTGCACCGGTGTTTTCCGCATATTGATCTTATCGTTCGTCCGGCAGCCTGCGTGCCGTGGCCGGGCACATGGAGAGACGCGAAATGGGTGCTGCCTTGGCGGGGAGTGGGGTTTTCAGGAAGCGAAAACTGGCGGAGCTTGAAGCGCAGGTGGCAGCGGCGGATATTCCCGAAACGTCAGCGAAAACCGGTCTTGATCTGGTGGTGGCCTGGAGCATTGTCGGCACGTTCATCATCTTCGCTTCCGGCGTCATCTACATGATGGAATCGATCCTGATGCCGGTCACGCTCGCCATCGTCGTTGGCATGGTGCTGGGCCTCGCAGCCGACCGGCTGGCACATTTCGGATTGCCACCGGCGCTCGGCGGCCTGCTGCTGGCAGCGATTTTCGTCGTCGGGCTTTTCTTCCTGATCAATGCCCTGATCGAGCCTTTGACGTCACTCGCAGGCCAGGCGCCCGGTATCCTTGAACGGGCGATCGAGCGTATCCTGCCCTATATCCAGCGGTTTGAATGGGCAAAGGTCGCGATAGCCGGAACGGACGAAAAAGCCGTGACCGATGTGGCTATTCAAAATGCAGGCACCATGCTCGGGCTGGTAGCTGCAGGCGTAACCCCGGCGTTCATCCAGACGCTGATCTTCATGGCAGCGCTCGGCCTGTTTTTGGTCGGGCGTGGGCATTTGCGCAAGACCATCATCCTTGCTTTTGCCACCCGCGACCGCCGCCTGGCCGCGATCAGGATCATGAATGCCACAGAGAACGCTGTAGGTTTCTATTTCTCGACGGCGAGCCTGATCTATCTCGTTCTCGGCACGATCACTGCCGCAATCGCCTTTGTCGGCGGCCTGACAATGGCGCCGCTCTGGGGTCTGTTCGCCTTTGTTTCCAGCTTCATTCCTTATCTCGGCGTCACGGTGATGACGGTGGCACTGCTCTGCGCCGGTCTCATGACCCATGACGCGCTGTTGCTGGCGCTGGCTCCTGCGGCAGCCTTTTTCATCCTGCATCTTGTGATGGAAAATCTAGTGACACCCGCCATTCTTGGTCATCGGCTGGAGATCAACCCGTTCCTGATCTTCCTTGCGATCATCTTTTGGACGTGGATGTGGGGTGCGGTCGGAGCCATGCTGGCCATGCCGCTGTCGCTGATCGCCATGACCATCTTCAACGAGGTCCGCACCCAGCCGCCGGAACGGCAACTACCGGGCTGATCAGGCATACCCCAAGATCGTTCCGGCCTACGCCAACCGAAGGCAAATTCATGCCCCCAATGCTCGATTCCTCCGATACCGTGCAGGCCGATCTCCATGGTGGCCGCGCACCCTGGGGAAGGGGTTTTCGCCCGCCCGGCAAGCCCCCTCTCTCGCAAAGCATGAAGACGGACGTGCTCGTCGTTGGCGGCGGCATCACCGGATCGCTTGCCGCACAACATCTGGCAGCCCACGGAGTGGATGTGACGGTCGTCGATCGCGAGCAGCCCGGGCTTGGTAGCACCGCCGCCAGTACGGCGATGCTACAGTGGGAGATCGACTGCACATTGGGGGAACTGACGGGATTCTATGGTTTTGACCGGGCCGCCCAGCTTTACCGGCGAAGTGTCGCAGCTGTACAGGGGCTTGCCGGTCTGGTGGGTGGGCTGGGCTTTGATTGCAGCTTCCGGCCGCGTTCGACCCTCTACATTTCAGCGGCAGAGGCTGGTCCTTCCGTTCTGCGCGACGAATATGTGCTGCGTGAGCGCGCCGGTCTGCCCGGACTGCTGCTCGATCACAAAGACCTTTTATCCCGCTTCGGCATCGACCGGGCGGCGGCTATCCTCTCGCCCGGCTCTGCCGATGCCGACCCGCTTCTCCTGTCCTGGGGGCTGTTGCGTGATGCGCAGGGGCGTGGTGCGCGGCTGGTTGATGCGATGGTGACGGCTTACCATGATGCGCCGGGGGCTGTGACTGTCGAGACTGATGGCCCGTTCGTCATAGAGGCGCGTCACGTCGTTCTGGCAACGGGATATGTCATGCCGGATTTTGTCCGCAGTGAAATCCATCGGACAGCATCGAGCTGGGCGATTGCGACGGTGCCGCAAGCGGCCGGTACGCTCTGGCCCGGTGGCGAGCTGATCTGGGAAGCCTCACAGACCTACAATTATGCCCGCACCACGGTCGATGGACGGATCATTATCGGTGGAGGGGACGACAATACGGTCGATCCCGTCGCGCGCGACAAAAAAATGACGGAGAAATCGGAAAAGTTGGCCAGCGACCTCGTCAAGCTATGGCCTGCCGCCAACCCCGCCATTGATTTTTCATGGTCCGGTGCATTTGGTGAAACCGATGACGGTCTTCCGCTGATCGGCGCAGTTCCCGGAATGCCGCGCATTCTTGCCGCCTATGGTTATGGCGGCAATGGTATCACCTTCAGCTTCACGGCATCGCGCATTCTGGCTGAACTTTGCGCCGGCCGCCGGGAAGGCTGGTTCGACGCGTTTGCCATCGATCGGCCTTCACCAGCGGGATAGAGAGGTCAGCCTTTGTAGGCGCGGGCGTTCTCGTCGAAGAACAGTGCCTGGCTGATCAGCGCCTTGACCATTTCCGGATTGAACGGCTTTGTCACCAGAAAGGCCGGCTCTGGCTTGGTTCCCGTCAACAGGCGTTCCGGGAAGGCGGTGATGAAAATCACCGGAACCGTCGCGCTCTTCAGGATTTCGTTGACGGCGTCGATGCCTGAGCTGCCGTCGGCAAGCTGGATGTCGGCGAGGATCATCTTCGGAGCCGTTTTTTCAAACAGTGTGATTGCTTCGCCGTAGGTTCTTGCGACGCCTGAGACCGTGTGACCCAGACTGCTCACCATGTCTTCGATATCCATGGCGATCAGCGGTTCGTCTTCGATAATCAGGATTTCGGTGGCAACCTGCCGGGAAATATCCTCGGATGCCTCGCGCAGCAGGCTGGCCGCTTCTGCGTCGGTAACGCCGAGAATCTCGGCCATCTCATCCGGCGAGAAACCCTCGACGGAGACCAGTAGGAAGGCTTTGCGAGCAGCCGGTGAAATCACCGAAAGATTTGCTGCCGCGCGTGCCTCCCAACCGAAAGGTGAAGCTGCTTCGGGCACGTTGATAACCAGCGTATCGAACACGGAGCAGAACAGCTTGAACAGGTTGACCCGGTCGTTGGAGCCCTGCGGGAAAAGCGTGATGTCCGCGATCAATGCCTCCAGGACGGCGGCGACATATGCGTCGCCCGAGGCCTGAGACCCCGTCACGGCGCGGGAGAAACGGCGCAGATAGGGAAGATGGGCTGCGATCCGCATGGAAAGTGACATTTATGACTTCCTTCAGTATGATGGCACCGAATTTTACCGGTGCCGACGCTATCGCGTTACGAACCATGGCATTGGTTTGAACATGTTTTATAGTTTAAGGGAAGTTTTCCCACTGAATGAATTGTGTGCCGGCTTCAACAGGGCCGGCTGAAAGTTCGGAATATAGCAACGTTTTTAATGTACCAAAAAGGACGCATATAAGCGTCGCTGCGGGGCGATTGCCGGCGCGGGCTCAGGAGTGAAACTGTCCATGGTCGACCTACCGGAAAATCAGCGGCGTGCCGCTATGGGCGGGAGAGCGGGTGCCCGCGCCACCGATCCCAACGGACAAATCGCCTCCAAGCTGAAAGCTCTCTATAGCGCCATCGAACAGGAACCCATTCCGGATACGTTTCTCGATCTCCTGGAAAAACTCGACCAGGCAGAGCGGCTGGGCAAAACACCGGGCTGACCGACTGTACCCTCAGCTTCCGCGACTTTCCAGACGCAGAAAATGTCATGTCCGAACCATAAACCCCAGCCAGGACCAGTGGGTGTCAGCGGCCTTCTGGGCTCTGAAAGGCCTCGGTTTTGGAGTTTTGAGGCCTGAAAAACCCTTTTTGCCGTTAATCAGCCCCTAATTTGATAGGGGATTTCACCAAAAATGGTCCATTTCGACCCCTTGGGCATATATTCAAAATGGCGTATAAAAATTCGGCAGAACTTTTTGGGGCTGCGGATAACCTAATTATATTACAGTCGACTTTTAGGCCGCGCTTGATGGCCGAGTATGCATATTAGCAAATACAAGAGGGCCGCGCCTCCGAAAGGAGCACGGCCTTTTTGCTGGTTTGCAGCTGTGGATTTTACCAGCCAGGCAGCATGTGGCTCTGGCGCAGCCGCGGGTAACGCGGAAAGTTCTTCATGTCGCCATCAAGATCATCGGTGCTGGTCGTCGGTGTGATATTGTCGAGACAGGCGGTGATGTGATTAGTGATCGCATTCGACAGCGATGGCGATAGCCCCGGCCGCTTCATGATGCCGATCTGCACCGGAGCCAGTGCCGGAAAGCCATCCGCCTGGGTCAGAACCTTCATGCCGGTGCGAAGCGCTGATTCAGGCAGAACCGAAACCGCCATGCCGGCCAGCACCGCAGCGGCCACCACCGTCGAAGACCAGCTCGTAAACAGGATATTGTATTCCTTGCCGGTGGCATCGAGCGCCGAGCAGGCCGCCTGGCGCCACGCGCAGTCGCGTTTGCCGACCGCGAGCGGTACCGGCGCATTCTCCGGCAGCGGATGGTTGATCGAACTGACCCAGCAAAGCGGCTCGGTGCGCACCACGTCGGAGGCGCGGGCGCGGGGATTGTGTGTCACGAGCGCGATGTCGAGTTCGCCCTTGGCCATCTTCTCGGCAAGGTCGACCGAGGGCTCGCAGACGATGTTGAGCTCCACATTCGGATGGGTCTTGGCAAAGCGGACGATGATTTCCGGCATGTACCGGTCGGCATAGTCGTCGGGCGTGCCGATCCTCAGCGTGCCCTCCAGCCGGTTGTCGTCGAAGGAAGCGATCGCCTCGTTGTTGAGGCGGATCATCCGGCGGGCGAAATTGAGCAGCCGGTCGCCTTCCGTCGTCAGACGGTTGCCGCGGCCATCCTTGGCAAACAGTTGCTTGCCGATGCGCTCTTCCAGACGGCGCATCTGCATCGAGACGGCTGACTGGGTCTTGAAGACACGATCGGCGGCCTTGGTGAAGCTGCCAGTGTCGGCGATGGCAACGAAGGTCTGCAATTGATCGATATCGAGCGGTGCGGACATGGTCCTGGTCCTCAAAAAGAGCACACATAAAATTGTTTGATGAATACCATTAGAAACATTCGTTGGACTGATCAATAAGGATTTGCGAATTTGGCCGGGCAAATAGCATCCTGAACCATCCCGGCGAGCCTCCCAAAAAAGCCGGTCCACCATCATAGTTTCGGCCCAAACCCTGCGCTGACCTCCCTGCAGGGGAGGGGCCGCCCTTGCATAATTTCCCAGATCGAAATCGATCTGGGAGAAAATTATGCAAAATCTTGAATGACAGCGACCTTTGCACGTCTGAAAGACGTGCGGCGCTGGCGTGCCTGCGAAAAGGAGCAGTACAATGCGCACGACCGACCACGCACTTGACCTCACCCTAGCCGGGAAGCTGTCCGCGACATCCCGCCAGACGGGACTGACGGGCGTGCTGGTGTCGGTATGGCGCCAGCTGCGAAACCGCAATGCCATCGGCCGCCTGCAGGATCTCGATGATCATCAGCTGCTCGACATGGGGCTTTGCCGCCATGAAGTGCGCGAGGCGATGACCTCGCCGTTCTTCGACGATCCGGGCCGCCATCTGACACAGGCGTCCCGCGACCGGGCGAACACGTTTTACCGGAAGGCGCGCCTCGACTGAGGCGTGCGTTCACGACGCGGGACCGAAGGCCGGATGGTCCCGCACGATGATGAGTTTTGTTGCGTGCCTCAGACGTTCCAAAAAACGTTCCACGCAACAGGGACGCGCAGCCGCCTCTGCGCGTTACCGTTCCCCGCAGGGTTAGAGCCAATTGCCCTGCTGCTTGCCCGGTGCCCGGTCCCCAAGACCAGTACCGGGCTTTTTCTTTTTTGGGGGGCGATGAAACGAAACCGTGACTTTGGCAAAAGACCAGAGTTGGGCGGTCGGCGGCTTTTCCTGATCTGGGGTGATTACGGCTGCACTGCGCCAACAGTGGTCGTTGACAGTAGGCCTTGCCGCCGTATTCTCGCCAGAAGATGTAACGGGATGACTACCATGTCTGAGGTCACAGAACACACCATTGATCGAGGCAATGGCGCTCGTGTTCAGTTATTCCAGACGCGTGCTTCAGATCGACGGAGCGGAGCGATATTGTTCGTTCACGGCAATCAGGGAGGACTTCTTCTAGGTGGGAAGGAGGCGGTCGATGATGGATCGCTTGTCCGGTTTTCCTCTCGCCTCGGCGTAACAGCGGCCGCCGTATCGCAGCCCGGCTTCGGCGGATCGGACGGTCCGCCGGATTTCTGTGGACCGTCTACTCAACAAACGATTATTGCGGCGTTGGATTTCCTCAAGCAGCAGCCGTCCGTCGATCCAGAGCGTATCGTCCTATATGGAAATAGCCGTGGGGCTGTGGCCTCCGCCATGGCGGCCACTAAGGTGCCTGATCTTAGAGCAATCATCTTGACAGGGGGCGTCTATGATTTGAGAGACGCATACAGGAACAGTTCGCGAGGCTTGCAACAGGCCATCCAGAACGAAGCTGGTCTCTCAGACGAGGCCTTTCTGGAGCGTTCCGCACTCTATTATGCTGATAGCATCCGATCAGAAACCCTACTTCTTCACGGCAAATATGATGATCGTGCATCGATCGATCAGGCTGAACGATTTTCCGAGGCTCTTGCACGTGCAGGGGTTCCTGTAAGGTTCCAAGCACTTGACGGCGGCCATCGCCTTCCCCGCGAGCAGGTCACTCCCATTCTCCGAGATTTCCTTACCCGTGTATTCGCGCCCGTGGCGCCCGTCCATTGATCGTCGTCCGCTTCGGGCCGAAAGCCGCCGTGACCGCGGATCAATTACTGGTCAACCCTCGGATCGCCTCTTGGCCACAAACCGGGCCGAACGCCCACAATCAGGGTAACCGCCGGTCAGGCGCTGCCATTCTTTCGATACGTCTCGAACAGCCCGTCGATGCTCTTCTGGTATTCCTTCTGCGCCTCAAGCCCGCTGTCGAACATGCTGTTGAACATCTCGGAAAAGGGGGCCATCGGATTGGCGTCTGCTGGCTTCTTTTCCTGCTCCGGCGCGGCTGTTGTCTGCGGCTTACCGCTCATCATGTCCTGAAATGCTTTCATGAACGGATTGGCGGCGAACATGTCGGGGGCGGATTTTGGCTTTTCCTCCGGCTTTCCCATGCCGAAGAAACCCTGCATCGCCTGGGTGAAGGGGTTGTCGAATGGATTGGGTGCGGGGTCCGGCTTTTTGGCAAAACCGGAGGCTTCGAGCCACGGTTTCATCATCGCTTCCATCGGCGTATTGGCGAACGGGTTTTGCGCCCCGCCCATCTGCCCCGATGCTTGCTTGAACAATCCGCCCATGATGGCGCTCGCCATGACCGGCAGCATCTGCTTGTAGATTTCCTGGCCGATGCCGGTCATCTGTGCGGCTTGCGCAGAGACAGCCTGCAGCATGTCCTTGGAGCCGAAAAGCTGGTTGAGAATGGTATTGCCGTCAGCTAGCCCCTGCGGGGTGAAGGCCTTGTTCATGTCCTCGAAATACTGGGCATAGTTGCCGCTCGACATCGCGGTAAGGAAGGCCCCGAAATCATAGGGATTGGCGGTGTTGCGCTTGAGCGCCGTGGAAAAGGCAGGCATCAAGGCGGCCGTCGCCTTGGCCATTTGTTCCTGGGCGAGGCCGAACTGCTTGGCCATCACATCCATGGCGTTGCCGTTCTGCGCCTGCATCATCATGTCAAACAGCGGGATCATCTTTTATCCTCTCCAGCAGGCAGCGCATCGCATGTGTTTGCACTATAACGGGAAAAGGCCACGAGAACACCGATTTTTGTTAGCCGGGACAAGCCCGTCCATGTCGGGAGAATTTCACGCTCCACAACGTTGAGGTGTTCACTTATTCTCCGGTTCGTTGAAGCTATGAGCGGAATCCGCATGAAACGCCCCGTCATCGAAGTCATTTCGGAAAACGCCAGTGAGCAGGATATTGCGCCGGTCATCGCTGTGCTCGATCAGCATGCAGCGCTGCATATGGGGGAAGTCGAGGAAAAGCCGGATTTTGCCATTCTCGCGCGCGATCCGGACACGCAGGCGGTTGTCGGCGGACTCTACGGAATGGACAGCTTCGGCTGGGCCTTCGTCAAGTATCTTGCCGTTGTCGATGAATATCGCGGGCAGGGCCTCGGCTCACGCCTGCTTGCTGAGGCGGAAGCGATAGCGCGGACGCGCGGCTATGTCGGTGTCTGGCTGGACACGTTCGAGTTCCAGGCAAAACCATTCTATGAAAAGCTCGGCTACACCGTGTTCGGCGAACTCGAAGGTGCGCCGAACGTCATTCCACAGTATTTCCTCAAGAAACGTTTCTGAGGCTTAATACTGGTAGTCGGTAAAGACCGGTTCGACCGAACCGTTCCAGCGTCCCTTGTAGAGCGCCAGCAGATCCTCGGCGAGCGTCGCCTTCTTGGCCAGAACTTCGTCAAGCGGAGCAAGGAAGATGCTCTCGTCAACGTCGTCACCATTCAGCCGGTTGCGGTTCTTCAGACCAAGGCGCGAAATCGCCAGGACCTCGCGGGCGACGTCGAACAATGACGTGCCGCGATGAGTGGCCGAAAGGCCTTCCGCGGGAACCGCATTGCGCATGGCAAGCGTGTCTTCGTAGGTCCAGTTGCGGGTCAAGTCCTCGGCGGCGTCTAGGGCTGCATCATCATAGAGCAGGCCAACCCAGAAGGCCGGCAGCGCGCAGATGCGGCGCCACGGACCACCGTCTGCACCGCGCATTTCAAGGAAGCGCTTCAGGCGAACATCGGGGAACAGCGTCGAGAGATGGTTCGTCCAGTCGCCCATGTTGGGCTCCCAGTCGGCAAGCTCGCCTTTCAACGCGCCCTTCATGAACTGGCGGAAGGTGATATGCGTGCAGTCGTGATACCTGCCGTCGCGCACGACGAAATACATCGGTACGTCGAGCGCCCATGTGACGTAATCCTCAAAGCCGAAATCGGCATTAAAGACTGCGGGCAGCACGCCGGCCCGCTGATTGTCGGTATCGCGCCAGATATCGCCGCGCCAGGAGAGCAGGCCGTTCGGCTTGCCATCGGTAAACGGCGAGCTGGCAAACAGCGCCGTCGACAGCGGCTGCAGCTTCAGCGACACCTGCATCTTGCGGCGCATGTCCTCTTCGGACGAAAAGTCGAGGTTCACCTGGATCGTGCAGGTGCGATACATCATGTCGAGGCCCTGCGTACCGACCTTCGGCATGTAGCGGCTCATGATGTCGTAGCGGGATTTCGGCATGCGCGGGGTTTCGGCGAGCGTCCATTTCGGCGAACCGCCGATACCGAGGAAACGGATGCCGAGCGGCTCGGCAATTTCGCGCAGGACGGCGAGGTGCCGGTTGGATTCCTTGCAGGTTTGGTGCAGGTTTTCGAGCGGTGCGCCGGAAAGCTCGAACTGGCCGCCGGGCTCCAGCGAAATCGCGCCCTGGCCGGACTGTTCGGCAAGGCCGATAATGTTTCCGGCGTCGATGATCGGCTCCCAACCGGTCTTTTCCGCCATGCCGTTCAGGAGAGCCGAGATGCTGGCTTCGCCGAAATAGGGAACCGGGCTGTTGTCCGCCTTGAAGAAGGCAAACTTCTCATGCTCCGTGCCGATGCGGAATTTATCCTTCGGCTTGTTACCCTCTGCCAAATATTCGGTCAGGTCTGCAAGCGAGGTAACCGGCGTCTGGTCGGTGGTATCTCTGGCCATGGGCGTCTTCTTTTGAACGGGCGGAACCTGCCGGACGGCAGATATTAGGAAGGGTGATTGAACCGGTTTCACATGTGGTGCAAGTGAAATTCTTTCAAGGGCGGTTCAAATTTTCAACACCTCAATGGGACTTGAAATTCTAATGTCTTAATGCCAGTCGCCAATCGATGCCTGGATCACGGCCATCGCTGCCACTGCTGCCGTATCTGCCCGCAGAATCCGCGGCCCAAGTGGGATGGCGGTCACAAAATCGAGACTGCGCAGCAAAGACCGTTCACTATCGGAAAAGCCACCCTCTGGACCGATCAGCAGCGCCAGTTTGCGTTCTTTCACCGCCGCAAGGACCGGCAGCGGGTTTTGCCCGGCATCGCCTTCATCGCAAAAGATGATCCGGCGATCCTTAGGCCAGCCGTTGAGAATGTCTTCCAGCTTGCGCGGCTCCGTGACCTGCGGAATGCCCAGAACGCCGCATTGCTCCGCGGCCTCAATGACATTGGCCCGGACCCGGTCGAGATTGCTGATCTTGCCCTGCACATGCTGGGTCATCACCGGCTGAAGCAGGCCGGCACCCATCTCGACAGCCTTCTGCACGAGATAATCGAGCCTGCCGACCTTCAGCGGGGCGAACAGGTAGTGCAGGTCGCAGGGTGCCGGTTGCGGCCGGGCCTGCTCCGTCGCCGTCAGGAACAGGCGCTTCTTGGTCGGGAAGGACAGTTCCGCCTGCCATTCGCCATCCTGTCCGTTGAAGACGAGCACGGCGTCGCCGGCTTCGAAGCGCAGCACGTTGACGAGGTAGTTGAACTGCTCCCGCGTCGCCTCATAGATCGTACCTTTTGCCAGCGGCACATCGATGAAGAGCCGCTGCATGCGGAAATTGGCGCGCATAGATCAGTCCTTAGATGAAGAGTGCTGCGAAGACCAGGTAGACCGCCGCCGACAACAGCGCTGAAATCGGAACGGTGATAACCCAGGCAGCAACGATTGTCATGAAATGCGAGCGCCGCACCAGACGGCGGCGGTGTGATTCCTCCGGACTGTGCTGAACGCGGCGCTCGAAGTCCAGTTGCCCGGTTTTCCGCCGCACATATTCCAGCCGCCGTTTCGAGTTGCGGGTGTACCATTCGCGGAAAAAGCCGATGCCGAAGACGGCGCCGACGGCGGTATGCGTGGTCGAGACGGGCAGCCCGAGCGATGTGGCGATGATCACGGTGATCGCCGTTGCCAGTGCCACACAATAGGCACGCATCGGATTGAGCTTGGTGATCTCCTCACCGACGACGCGGATCAGTTTCGGACCAAACAGCAAAAGGCCGCAGGAAATGCCGAAGGCACCGATTAGCATAACCCAGAGCGGCACATAGGTGGTCTGGGCGATGGCAAGGCCATTGACGTTGGCGACGATTGCCGCAAGCGGACCGACTGCGTTGGAGACGTCGTTGGCGCCATGGGCAAACGAGAGGAGCGCCGCCGACAGAATGAGCGGCATCCGGAACAGCTTGCGCAGCGACTGGTTGCGATTGTCGAGCCCACGGGCCTGGCGCGCGATCCAGGGCCTGCTGATAATTACAGTCATGACGGCCACTGCGAGGCCAGCCCAGAGGCCGGTCGTCATCGAAAGATGCGCCACTTTCTCGATGGCGATCACGGTAAAATAGGTGGCGAAGGCTCCCATCATCAGGGCGAGCAGGAGGGGTGTCCAGAAGACTGCCGCGTCGATCTTGTCTTCGCGGTAGATGATGAAGGTCTTGATGAAGGCCAGAAGCAGGGCTGCGATGCCGCCGCCGAGGATCGGCGAAATCGTCCAGCTTGCCGTTATTCCCGCAAGCGATATCCAGTGGATCGAGGAAAAACCCGCAGCCGCAACGCCTGATCCGAGAATACTGCCGACGATCGAGTGGGTGGTTGAAATCGGTGCGCCGGACCATGTTGCAATGTTGATCCATGCCGCAGCCGAAACCAGCGCCGCCATCATCACCCAGACAAAGGTCTCTCCCGACGGCATCTGGGACGCATCGACAATGCCGGCCTCGATCGTCGAAACAACGCGTCCACCGGCAAACACGGCGCCGGCGACCTCGAAGATGGCGGCAATGATCAGCGCGGTCGTCATGGTGATCGCTTTGGATCCCACCGCGGCGCCGACATTGTTGGTCACGTCATTGGCGCCGATGTTCATCGCCATATATCCGGCGACCGCAGCGGCGGCCAGAATGATCAGATATTTGGGCTCTTCGGAAACATAGGCGGCAGCGAAGATCACGCTGATCAGCATGAACAGCAGCCCGAGGCCGAGGCCAGCCCAAGGTCGCAGCACATGATGCGTTGCTTCCTCTGTCAGGGTCACTCTGTCCAGGTATTTGTCGAGGGTTGGCTTTTCGAGGCTCGGGCGCGGTTTTGTCACCGTCTGTTCTCCAATTCAGGCTGCCTGCCCGAAATTCGGGTAGGCACTGTCCGGCGCAGCAGGATCGGGGATGCCTCGCGTCGTTCTTCCATTGACTTCAGCGTTTATCGGGTCACTGCCTCTTGAGCCGGGTTCATCGTGGCAAGCAGGCGCTGCTCGAAACCGAGGATCAGGTCCTTGAGCATCGGCTCGGCGACGCGGTTGGCGCCTTCCGCGAAGCTGACCCATTCCATTTTCCGGCTGCCTTTTTCCGGAAAGCTCTTGAGCATGTCCAGAACGACCAGTGGATAGACCTGAACCATGCACTGAACCTTCAGCCCCTGATCCATGCCCTTGTCGTACATGTAAAAGCCGATCCGTTCCGCGCCGGTCTCGCCTTTGACGCCAGCTTCTTCATACGCCTCGCGTTCGGCAGCCTGATGACACATCTTGCCTTCCATCGGCCAGCCCTTGGGAATGACCCAGCGGCCGGTATCGCGGCTGGTGATCAAAAGCATCTCTGGCGCCGCGCTCTTCTTCTTGAACCGGTAGCACAGTGCAGCACACTGCATTCGCACCGGACGGCGGAACATCAGGCGTACATCAGTGACAATGCGATTCAGAATATTCAACGTGGGGGCATCCTTTCAAACAAACGAATCAATTTAGTCTGCAATATCGTTTCAATATGCTCCCTTTCAGCAGCCTGTAAACGCGCAGATTTGGTGAAGCACATATAGTTATCGCGGCGCTCCGTATGAAGGGCGTGGCAACGCGAAAGACGGGCAATTTAGTGTGATTGCGCCAGCAAAATGTGCCGATAGCGGCCTTATAGAGCATGTTTGCGGCATTGGCGAGACGCGCACCGTAATTTGCCGGTGCGTGTCTTCTGTGTTGCGGATGTAACGATCAGGCCCCGGTGAGGCGGTCGCGTTGCTGCATTCTCAGCTGCGAGATACGCGCCCATTCGCCGGAGCGCTCGGCATCCCGTGTGGCGGTGATGATGAAGTCGATATGGGCCTGAGCGGCTTCACGCGCCTGTGCCGGATTGCCGGCGATGATCGCCTCGTAGATTGCCTCATGCTGGGCAAGCAGCATGTCGCCGGCACCGGGGGCGGCAAACAGCACCTCTCGGCTGAAGAAGATGCCGCCGCTCAAAAGCCGGTAGCAGGCGCGCAACGTATGCAACAGGATGATGTTGTGGGCGCATTCGCCGATGGCGCTGTGCAACTCGACATCGGTCCTTAACCCGCCCTCCGCCGAGCCGGACAGATGCGCCGCCCGCATCTCTTCCATGATCCGGGTCAGCATGTCCCGGTCGAAGCGGGTGGCGCGGCGTGCGGCGAGTTCCGCCGTCATGCCTTCCAGTTCGCGGCGATATTCGAGATAATCCTGCGTCGCCTTCTGGTGGCGGGAGATCAGGTCAATCACAGGTTTGGAAAACACCTGGCCGATGACGTCGGCAACGAACGTGCCGCCGCCATGATGACTGATCAGCAACCCGCGCGCCTCCAGTTCCTTCAGGGCCTCGCGCAGGATCGGCCGCGAAACGTCAAAGCGGCGCGAAAGGTCCCGTTCGCTCGGCAGGCGCTCGCTGTCGCGCAGCACGCCTTCAAGGATCAGAAGTTCGATTTGCTGGATGATTTCGCCGGAGGTCCGGCTATGCGGGATGCGGGCAAAAGCATCGATGGTGTCGTCGGTCACGGCGGCTCTCCTCGATGCCAACTTAGTCACCGGCTCGAAAGTGGTCAATTTCTTTAGCCACTTTTCCAGATCAGGCCTGCCCACGCTTAAGCGAAACAAAGCCGGGCCTGCGTCAAAGCGTCCTTTCCTTTTTGCCCGGCCTGTTGATAAGACAGTGCTGATTGATGCGTGAGAGGGGAAAACGCTTCATGGCCAAACGCAGTTTTGCATTTCCGTCGGCTCCGGCCCGCGCGCAGGCGCTGGGCGAGATTCACGCGCGTCCATATGCGCTGGTGACGTCGCCGCGCGTCATTTTCCAGCTTGCCTTCATGACCGATGGCGGGGCGGCTGTCGATCATGCCGTGCTCTCTGAGCTGTCACGCGCGCGCGGCGTCTCGCCGCCCAGCCGCGAGGCCAGCCATCATGCGATCTCCTGGGGGCAGGGCACGCTACGCTGGGAGCGCCATACCGAATTTTCGACCTATTTCTGGGATGGCGTCATTCCCGATCAGTTTGGCGGCGACGTTACCACCCATCCTTTCGGCGATGGCTTTTCGCCGCCGGGAACGCTGATCTCCGGTATCCGTCTGGAAATCCGGCCGGATACGGAGGAAACCCGCGCCGCAATGTCTGCGTTCGACCCCACCAGCCTCTGTTACAGCGATATCAAGAATGGCCAGTCGGTGGTGCTGACGGACTTTCGCCAGAATGGCGACGGCCTGACGCAGATCCTCGTCATAGACCGGGGCATGACGGAGGCTGGAACCGGCGCGCTTGTGCAGCGCCTGCTCGACATCGAAACCTATCGTACGCTTGCCATGCTCGGGCTGCCGCTGGCGCAGTCGCTGTCGCCGGATATCCGCCGGATCGAGGATGGGCTTACCGGTGTCACCCAACGCATGCGTACCAGCGCCCGCGAAAAGGCGGACGAGATGCTGGCCGAAATCACCCTGCTGGCAGCAGAGCTCGAGGCGGGGGCGGCCCTCAGTCTCTACCGTTTCGGCGCCAGCCGCGCCTATTACGGCATCGTTCAGGAGCGCATCCGTTCACTGATCGAAACCGGCGTACCAGGCTATGAAACGCTCGGCACCTTCCTGGAGCGGCGATTGGCCCCGGCCATGCGCACGTGCCAGTCGGTCGAGGAGCGCCAGGCCAACCTGTCGCGCAAGCTCACCCGCGCCACGGCACTGCTTCGGAGCTGGGTTGATGTTGAGCTTGAACGGCAAAACAGTGCGCTGTTGAATTCGATGGACCGCCGCGCCAAGCTGCAGCTTCGTCTCCAGCAGACGGTCGAGGGGCTCTCGGTTGCTGCGATTTCCTATTATGTGGTCGGCCTGTTCGGTTATCTCGCCAAGGCCGTGGAAAGTGAAGGCATTCCGGTCAAATCCAGCGTGCTGACCGGCTTCTTCGTTCCGGTTGCGGTGCTTGCCATATGGTTTGTCGTGCGGCGTATCCGCAAGCATCATGAAGACGAGGACCGCGAAAGCCTTTAAGTCTTGGGATATTCGAAACGAATCGATCTGCAAGACCATGGCAAAAGTTGTAAAAGCAGCAAAAAAGGCAAAACTCGATAGGGACGGCCTGACCGCGCTCGGGCTGGAGCGGTTGATCGAGATCGCGCTGGATGAGGCAGCCCTCAATCCTTCTTTCAAGAAGCGGCTGAATGCTGCGCTGGCCGGCATCGGCGGCGCGGCCGGTGCTGCCAATGTGGCCAAGCTGATCGACAGCCGCCTGAATGCACTCGAAAAGTCGCAGACCCGTATCCGCTGGCAGAAGGAGCGTGCCTTCGGCAACGACCTCGACAGCATCTCCGCCAGCATCATCAAGGAATTCGGTGCCGTCGATCCGGGCATGGCGCTGGAAAGGCTGATCCGCTTCGTCTTCGGTTATGAGGGCATCTCGGACCGCGTCAACGATTCCAGCGGCCGCATTGCCGGGCTTTATGTTCAGGCCTGCGAAGCCGCTGGCCGTCTGGCACTGACCGTGCCTACGGATCAGCAGGCGCGCATACCCGCATTGATCACGCCGGGTTTGCCGATCATGGATTATCACGGCGTCAGAACCTTGCTTGCCGTGCGGATTGCGGCCGCGCTTTCGCCGGATGTGCTGAAATCCTGGGACGAAACGCTGGCAGCAGCGATGAAGATCCCCGCCGGTACCACGCTGCTTCCTGCGATCGTTTACGTGCGCCGGGCCATTGCCGATGCGCGCGGCGATCTCGATGCGTATATCGCGATCGAGGAAAGCCTGCCGGACTCGCTGCGCGAGCCGGTCGCTATTGCCGAGCGGTTGCACGCCGCTGGCCGTCACGCGGAGGCTTTGATCTGGGTCCGGAAGCCCCGTAAATCGCGTGTCGGCTTTGTCCGCCGTGCCGAAGTTCTGAGCGGCGATGTAAAGGCGCTGTCTGACAGGGACCGGCTCGAGGCTGCGATCCTCGACGGTCTCAAGGACCGCACGGCATCGCAGGCCATACGCTGGAAGATTTTCGAGCAGGGGCTCGATGCGGAGATGTTGCGCGAATATATTGCCAAGGCCGGTGATTTCGAAGAATTCGAAGCGCTGGACAAGGCTTTCGCCTTTGCCGAGCAGCACCGCGAACCGCATGCCGTGCTGCGCTTCTATCTTGTCTGGCCAAGGCTCGATCTGGCTGCCCGCTATGTCGTTGCCCGCTGGGGCGTCTGGGAGGGTGAGTTCTACGAGTTTCTTTTGCCTGCCGCCGAAGCGTTCGAAGCCGCCGATTATCCGGCGGCGGCAACCGCACTTTACCGTGCGCTTCTGGACCGTATCATCGGCCGGGGCCTGTCAGAGGCCTATGGGTATGGTGCCGATTATCTCGCACGGCTGTCAGCCCTGGCAAAACGCCCCCACGGCAATGACGGCCTGGTGTCCCACGCCGATTATGTCGCGGATCTGCGCAGGCAGCATATCCGCCGCCACGGTTTCTGGGACCGTATCCCGCCGGAAACCTACCGTTCCCAGTAGGGATCCGGCCCGTAGAGCCCGGCGAGGTAATCGATGAACAGCCGTACTTTGGCGGGCAGGAACTGGCGGCTGGGATAGAGCGCCGAGACGAACAGATTGCGGGAGCCCTCCCAGGCGGGCAGCACCTGCAAGAGCTTTCCCGATTTCAGGTCGCTGCCGACATCCCAGGTGGACCGGAGCGCGATGCCCGCGCCGGACAGCACCGCTTCGCGCACCACTTCGGAAGAATTGGTGATTAGTCTGCCTTGTGGCTTGTAGCTCATCGAGCCCGCCTCGCTTTCCAGCTTCCAGGTGTCGTGATTGTGCTGGCGCAGGCAGATGTGGTCGCCGAGATCGTCGATGGTCTCCGGCGTGCCGTAGCGTGCGATGTAGGCCGGTGAGGCGCAGAGGATACGCCTTACCGGCACCAGCTTGCGCGCCACCAGTGTCGAATCGCTGAGTTCGCCGATGCGGATGGCAAGGTCGAAACTCTCGGCGACGATGTCGGTGAACTCATCCGACAGCACGATATTCACAATGAGATCGGGATGGGCCTCGATGAAACGGGCGAGATGCGGCGCGACATGCATGCGGCCGAAGGAGGTGGGGGCGGTGATGCGCAGCGTGCCTTGCGGTTGGCCGGAGCGGCCGGAAGCAAAGGCCTCGGCTTCCTCGATCCCGGCCATGATCCCGAGCACGCGGTCATAAAAACCCTGTCCGGCTTCGGTCAGCGATATCTGCCGTGTGGTACGCTGGAAGAGCCGCGTTCCGAGCCGGTCTTCCAGCCGCTTGATGCGTTTGGAAATAACAGCTGGGGAAAACCCCAATGTCCGCCCCGCCGCCGACATACTGCCGGTGGATACGACACGCGTGAACACCTCAAGATCGCCCAGATTTGTCATCAATCTTGACCATTGTTTCGAAAACAGAAAAACTGATTAGCATTTGCTGCGTCGTCATGAAAGTGGTAAAGAAAAAATACCAATCATGCGCAGCGTGACTATGCCGGGAGGCCGATATGCCGGAAACGATTGCCTTTCTGGAGCCGAAACCATCCGTGCTTGCACGCCGCCAACAGATCGTCGAGGATCTGGCTGATATACTGCCACCCGGTTGTCTGATCAGTGAAAAACGTGGACTGGTTCCGTTTGAGACGGACGCCTTTATCGCCTATCGCCAGGTGCCGCTGGCCGTCGCGCTGCCGGAAACCACTGCGCAGGTGGCGGCCGTTCTGAAATATTGCAGCCGCTACGGCATTCCCGTCGTGCCGCGCGGGGCGGGCACCTCGCTGTCGGGCGGCGCCATTCCGCAATCCGACGCGGTGGTGATCGGCCTTTCGAAGATGTCGCGCATCCTCGATGTCGATTTTGCCAACCGCACCGCGACAGTGCAGGCGGGCGTCACCAATATCAATATTTCCGAAGCGGTCTCCGCTGACGGGTTTTTCTATGCGCCGGACCCGAGCTCGCAGCTTGCCTGCACCATCGGCGGCAATATCGGAATGAATTCCGGCGGCGCCCATTGCCTGAAATATGGCGTCACCACCAACAATCTGCTCGGCGTCAAGATGGTCCTCTTCGATGGCACGGTGATCGAGCTTGGCGGCAAGGCGCTGGATGCGCCGGGTTATGACCTGCTCGGCCTGGTCTGTGGCTCGGAAGGCCAGCTCGGTATCGTCACCGAGGCGACCGTGCGGCTGCTGGCCAAGCCGGAAGGGTCGCGGCCGGTTCTGTTCGGCTTCATGTCGTCGGAAGAGGCAGGGTCGTGCGTTGCCGAAGTCATCGGTTCCGGTATCATCCCGGTTGCCATCGAATTCATGGACAAGCCGGCGATCGGCATCTGCGAGGCGTTCGCGCAGGCAGGTTATCCGATGGATGTCGAGGCTCTTTTGATCGTCGAGGTCGAGGGATCGGAAGCCGAGATGGAGGCGATGCTGGCGAGCATCATCGCGATCGCCCGCCGCCATGGCGTCGCCACCATCCGCGAAAGCCAGTCGGCGGCGCAAGCGGCGCTGATCTGGAAAGGCCGCAAATCCGCCTTCGGCGCCACCGGCCGCATCGCCGATTATATCTGCATGGATGGCACGGTGCCGCTTGGGCAGCTGTCCTATGTCCTGAAGAAGACGAGTGAGATCATCGACAGCTATGGCCTGCGCGTCGCCAACGTCTTCCACGCCGGTGACGGCAACATGCACCCGCTGATCCTCTACAACATCAACGATCCGGAAGACGCCGCACGCGCCGAAGCGGCGGGCAATGACATTCTGAAGCTCTGCGTTGACGCTGGCGGTTGCCTGACCGGCGAACATGGCGTCGGCATCGAGAAACGTGACCTGATGCTGCACCAGTTCGAACAAGTCGATCTCAACCAGCAGATGGCGGCGCGCGCCGCCTTCGATCCGCAATGGATCATGAACCCTTCAAAGGTCTTTCCGCTGGAAGGACGCCCGGCCGCATGAGCATGAATTTCGAGCCGACATCAGAAGCGGAAGCCGCCGATATCATCCGGCAGGCCGCCGCACATGCAGTGCCGCTGGCAATAACCGGAGGCGGCACCCGTTCGGGCCTTGGAAATAGCGTCCGCGCAGAGAGGGGCCTCTCGACGCGAAGACTGTCTGGCATCCTCAGCTACAATCCCGCCGAGATGACGATGAGCGCCAGGGCGGGAACACCTATGCGGGAGATCGAGGCTGCACTTGCCGGCAATCGCCAGATGCTGGCGTTCGAGCCGATGGATCATCGCGGCGTCATGGGCACCAGCGGCGAGCCGACCATCGGCGGTGTGTTTGCCGCCAATGTCTCCGGCCCGCGCCGCATCACGGCCGGTGCCGCGCGCGATCATCTGCTTGGCATCCGTTTCATCAACGGTTCGGGAGAGCCGATCAAATCCGGCGGCCGGGTGATGAAAAATGTCACCGGGCTCGATCTGGTCAAGCTGCTCTGCGGCTCGCACGGCACGCTGGGGCTTCTGACCGAAGTCACGTTCAAGGTCCTGCCCCTGCCGCCCGCTGCGGCCACGATCGTGGCTTTTGGTCTCGACGATGCGCAGGCTGCCGCCGCCATGGCGCATGCATTGTCCATGCCGGTTGAAGTATCCGGTGCCGCCCATTTGACGGAGAGTGTGCGTTACCGCTTTATCGGCAGCAGCCACGCGGAGGGCGCCGCGACGGTTCTGCGCCTTGAGGGGCTACCGGCCTCGGTCGCTGTCCGGGCGGAAAAGCTGAAAGCTGCCTTCGCTCAGGTCGCGCCCGCCACGGTGCTCGATCAGGACGCGACGGAAAAGCTGTGGCGGGATATCCGGGATGTCAAACCCTATGCTGACGGTACGCAAAAACCGCTCTGGCGCGTCTCGGTGGCGCCAACCGCCGGCCACCTGCTGGTGGCGGCGTTGCGATTGCAAACCGGCGTCGATGCGTTTTACGATTGGCAGGGCGGTCTCGTCTGGCTGCGGATGGAGGCTGACGCGGAGTCAGAGATGCTGCGCCGCTTCATCAAGGGTATCGGCGGCGGTCATGCGACACTGGTGCGCGCCTCCGATGCGGTTCGCGCCGTCACTCCGGCCTTCGAACCGGAACCTGCTCCCGTTGCAGCGCTGTCGGCGCGGCTGAAGGAGAGATTTGATCCGTACGGGATATTCAATCCGGGGAAGATGGGTGATGAGTATGCAGCTTAACTCCCTCTGTCACTGCGTGACATCTCCCCCACAAGGGGGGAGATCATTCTTTTCCCACGCCGGTTTCTCCGTAGGGCGGGCACAAAGCTTGCCGTCAATCTCCCCCCTTGTGGGGGAGATGTCCCGAAGGGACAGAGGGGGGCTTGCCTCGGCACACTCGGAGCATCGCGCCTGATGCAGACCAATTTCACCCCGGAACAGCTTAGCGATCCGCATGTTGCCGAATCCGAAGGCATCCTGCGCAAATGTGTGCATTGCGGCTTCTGCACCGCCACCTGTCCGACCTATGTGACGCTCGGCAACGAGCTCGACAGTCCGCGCGGCCGGATTTATCTGATCAAGGACATGCTGGAAAACGGCCGTCCGGCCGATGAGGAAGTGGTCACTCATATCGACCGCTGCCTATCCTGCCTTGCCTGCATGACCACCTGTCCGTCCGGGGTCAACTACATGCACCTAGTCGATCATGCCCGTATTCATATTGAGCAGACTTACAAGCGCCCCTTGAAGGATCGGCTGGTGCGCAACGTGCTGGCGGCAGTCTTGCCCTATCCCGGGCGGTTCCGGCTCGCGCTGAAAGCAGCCCGGCTTGGCCAGCCACTTGCGGCGGCAATGAAGCGTGTGCCGTTTCTGAAAAGCTTCGGCATCATGCTGGATCTCGCGCCTGCAGGCATCGCCCCGGCATCCTCAGCTTCCACGCCCGGTATTCGCCCTGCCCAAACGGAGAAACGCGGCCGTGTCGCCATTCTCACCGGCTGCGCCCAGCCGGTGCTGAAACCCGGGATCAACGAGGCGACCATCCGCCTGTTGACACGGCTCGGCGTCGAGGTCGTGGTGCCGCAAGGCGAGGGTTGCTGCGGTGCGCTGGTGCATCATATGGGCCGCGAGGAACAGGCGCTTGCCGCCGCCCGCCGCAATGTCGATGTCTGGGTCAAGGCCGCAGATGCGGGCGGCCTTGATGCCATCATCATCACCGCGTCCGGCTGTGGCACCACCATTAAGGATTATGGCCATATGCTGCGGCTTGATCCGGCCTATGCGGAAAAGGCGGCGCGTGTCTCGGCGCTGGCCAAGGACATTACCGAATATCTGGCGACGCTCGACCTGCCGCGGCAGGAACCGAAGGAGATCATCGTCGCCTATCATTCCGCCTGCTCGATGCAGCACGGCCAGAAGATCACCATGGCGCCGAAGATTCTGTTGAAGAATGCCGGCTTCACCGTGCGCGATCCGGCCGAGGGTCATCTCTGTTGCGGCTCGGCCGGCACCTACAATATCCTGCAGCCGGATATTTCAGCGACACTGAAGGCGCGAAAAGTGAAGAATATCGAGGCGACCAAGGCCGACATCATCGCCACCGGCAATATCGGCTGCATCACCCAGATCGCCACCGGCACTGACATGCCGATCCTGCACACGGTGGAACTGCTGGACTGGGCCTATGGCGGCGAAAAGCCGGCGGGCATTTTACCCTCCCCTTGAGGGTAGCCTATCGCTTCCTCTTCTCCCCAGCGGGGAGAAGGTGGCCCGAAGGGCCGGATGAGGGGGCGGTAGGCTCCGAATTTACCGAAGCATCCCCCTCATCGCCTCGCTACGCTCGGCACTTCTCCCCGCTGGGGAGAAGAGGGAGGCTGCGGTGACCCTCAGCCGCCAAAGATCGTCCGCAGGATATCAACGCCACGGTCGTTGTAGGAAACGTTGCCCTGTTTGTTGCCGGGGCCGATGACGATCACCTTGGTGCCGATCGAAGCGCGTTCGTACAGATGCTCGACATCCTTGTTCATCATGCGGATGCAGCCGGATGACATGTTGAGGCCGATCGTCCAGGGCTGGTTGGTGCCGTGGATGCGGAAACCGGAATCGTTCTTGCCCTTGTAGAGATAGAGCGCACGGGCGCCGAGCGGATTGTCGATGCCGCCTTCCTGGAAGGCCGGAAGGATATGGCCCTTCTTGGCCTCACGGGCGATCATTTCCTTCGGCGGTGTCCAGCCCGGCCATTCGGCCTTGCGCTGCACCTTGACCACGCCGGACCAGCCAAAGCCTTCGCGGCCGACGCCGATACCGTAGCGGGTCGCCCGGTTCGGGCCTTCGATGTAATAGAGATACTTGTTATTGGTATCGACGATGATGGTGCCGGGCGCTTCATCCGTGCTCAGCCGCACCTTGGTCCGCCAGAACTTTTGGGCCGGCTTCTTCTCTGCCGCCACCAGCGTGACGTCGGAGTTGGACTTTGCCCCTGCCGGTTCGCCCGGCATGAAAGCCGATGCGCTTGAGGCGCCAAAAGTAACCGCGGCTGCAAACCCCATCGCGGCCAATGTCTGCAAGGCATATTTCATAGGCAGTTTCCCTCATCCTGTCCCCAGTTGCGAAACGCTATTGAATATCGCGTTTTACGCAAGTCTTACGGGTTCTGGTTAGGGCAAATGTGATCGGTCGGGCTGTAACCCAGGGAACCCCTGTTGCCGAAAGGCCACGATGTGGCCCTCCGGCGGGTCAACAAGAGCTTAGATGACGACGACTTTGGTGCCGACCTTCACGCGTTCGTAGAGATCGGTGACGTCCTCGTTACGCATGCGGATGCAACCCGAGGAAACAGCGTAGCCGATCGTCCAGGGCGCATTGGTTCCGTGGATGCGGTAGAGTGTCGAGCCGAGATACATGGCGCGTGCGCCGAGCGGGTTTTCCGGGCCGCCGTCCATGTGGACGGGAAGGTAGTGCCCCTTGGCCGCCTCGCGGGCGCGCATTTCGGCTGGCGGCGTCCAGTTCGGCCACTCCGCCTTGCGGGTCACCTTGTGGGCGCCGGCCCATTCGAAACCCGGCTTGCCGACGCCGACGCCGTAGCGGCGGGCCTCGCCATTGCCGGTCACCAGATAAAGGAAGCGGTTGTTGGTATCGATGACGATCGTGCCGACCTTCTCCTTGCTGTCATAGGCAACGGTCTGCGGCAGAAATTGCGGATCCAGCTGGCGTACCGGCCGCTGGGCACGGGTCATCGCCACCGGCTGCGCGACACCGGCGCCGGAGCGCTGGACACGCTTTTGAAACAGATACTGTTTTCGGGTGGCGGCCGGCTGTTGAACCGCGATAGGCCGCTGCTGGCGATAGACGACACGCTCGGGCTTGCCGCCAAGCTGGGTCACCCAGGGAGCGGTCAGGTCCGGGCTGATGACGACCGGGGGCCGGTTCTGGTACCGGTCCTGCGCCTCGGCAAGACTGGTAAACGCAACGAGCATGGATGTGGCAAGGATCAGGGTTTTCTTCATCATCGGACGGACTCACTACCTTTCGCCGGAAACTCATAGCTTCGCCGTCCGCGGTGAAGGCGGATGACGAGCGGCATGGACGCCAAAAAAACATTGGCGGAATGGAGGGATCGTGGCACCCGCCAGCAACCGAATGGTAAATGCCGGTTCATTAAAAGCCGTTGGCCGGGATAAAGCGTTGGGTAGGGTTATCGCCGGCTTTAGGACTATGGTTGGCAATTGGTAAAACGAGAGAATTCAGGGAGAAACGCATGACGGCAAAGGGTATCATCACCGGAGAGGACGGCGTTGACCGCTGCGCCTGGCATGCCAATCTGGCAGACTATCAGCGCTACCATGACGAGGAGTGGGGCAAGCCGATGGCCGATGATATCCGGCTGTTTGAAAAGATATGCCTCGAAGGCTTCCAGTCCGGTCTCTCCTGGCTGACCATCCTGCGCAAGCGCGAGGCGTTTCGCGCAGCCTTTGCCGGCTTTGATTTCGATGTTGTGGCACAATTTGGCGATGACGACATTGCCCGCTGCCTTGCCGATACCGGGATCGTGCGCCATCGCGGCAAGATCGTCTCGACCATTAACAACGCCAGGCGGGCGCAGGAACTGAAGGCCGAGTTCGGTTCGCTGGCGCGCTATTTCTGGAGCCACGAGCCGGGCGGCAACGAGCGGCCGAAGGTCGTCACCTGGGAGGCGATCGCCGCCAACCCGACCACGCCGACATCGACGCTGATATCAAAGGATTTGAAAAAGCGCGGCTGGACCTTTGTCGGGCCGACCACGGTCTATGCCTTCATGCAGGCGATGGGCCTCGTCAACGACCACATCGAGGGCTGCTATTGCCGCGGCAGGATTGAAGACCTGCGGCGGGCGTTCGTTCGGCCCTAGATATCTCGCCTGATCAGAACGGACGTGACCTAAAAGAGATCGTCGGGCATGCCGTGCAGCCGGGTGGCGGGCCTGTTGTTCTGGTAGAGCAGCCCGATGGCGAAGATCACCAGCATGGCGCCGATCACCAGCCATTCGCCGTTGCCGGACATGGCCATGCCGGGAACGATGTTGGAACCTTGCAGCATCCAAAGGCCGCCGAGCAAGATGATGACGATGCCTGCGATATTCTTGAATACCTTCATGACGTCCTCCCACACACTGGAGGAAATTATGTGCCGAAGGATGCTTTCGGTCAATATTCGTCAAGCGGATGGTGGGTAGGCGCCGGAGACAGGCTCCGGCGCCCTATTTCAGGGATCAGCCGCCGTTGTTGGCGAGCCACTCCGTCATCGTCTTGATCTCCGCTTCCTGGGCGGAAATGACGCCCTCTGCCAATTTACGCAGTTCGGCATCCTTGCCGTACTGAAGCTCGATCTTGGCCATGTCGATCGCGCCCTGATGATGGGCGATCATGCCGCGGACGAAGTCGACATCGGCGTTGCCGGTAAAGACAATATCCATGCCGCCGTGCATCTTCGCATTGGCCTCGGCAAAGGCCGTGCTGGAAGGGCCAGTGTCGCCCTTCGGCTGTGCCATGCCGTCCATTGTCATGGCGCCATGGTTCATTTTGCTGTGATCCATTTCCTGGGCGGCAAGCGGAGTGGTGAAGGTAATGGCCAGCAAGGTTGCAGCCGTGATCATTCTCAGAGACATGATGTGCTCTCTTTCATTTCTTGAAATCGCAATATGCGGGCTTTGGCCCGTGTTCAGGAAAACGAGAGAGAGGTCTTGGGAGGCGGGAAACGCGGCTTGAGGGTCGTCGCCAGCATTGGCTTTTGCAATGCGGGAAGCACAGTACCGGCGGGAAGCTCGATCCGGTCGATGCCGTGCACATTCAGGACAACGGCAAAACAGGCCGAACAGGATATCGGATGCACCATTTTCGGCTGATGGGAGCAGGACTTTGCTTCCGCGCAACTATGCTCGCTGGCATCCGCCGACACCGCGTGATGGGTCGAAATCATCCCATGGTGACCCGTGCCATTGCCATTCAGGCCCTGGACCTGTGCAAGCGCGGCCGTCCAGCCGCTGATCAAGGCGCAGAAGAGAGCAAGGGTAAGGACGGCGAGACGCATAACACACAGATAGAGGCTGTCGGTGTTGATTAAAAGGCTGGCGGCACAGACTTTTTTGGGCGGAGCGTCCAGTTAGCGCTCAAGGTTTGAAAACGCAAAGACACCCTGCATGCGGCCGGTAGCGGCCACCGCATCGATCGAGGACGTTCCGATGCAGTAGAGCGGGCCAATGGAGGCATCCGCAATATCCGTGCAATAACAGAAGGATGAGGCCGTAGCCGTCGCCTCTTCCAGAATAGCCAGCACGATCTTGCGATGATTTTCCGCATATCCGCGAATGATGTCCAGCAACCCGCAAAGATTTTGCTCAAGCGCGTGAATATGCTGCGTCATCTCGCCGACGGAGAAGATGCCGGTTGAAAGATCACAGTGCCACCCTTCGATGACATAGTCATGGCCGGTGAGTTCGGCGATCCATCCTTCGTGGGCGCGAGCGTCCTCGGGAAGGATCGTACCGAAGCCCGGTTTCACGAATCTGAGCATGCTATTCCATTTTCAATGGCCGCCTGGATGCAGCATTTTCACGTCTGAGACACTTTCTGCACCGTGTTCGGCGCTCCCATCAAAAAGCGCTTTACCGCCAACCGGAAAAGCGCTGATCTCACGATGCGTCACAGCGTTGTAATCAGCAGAAATTGGTCTTCATGGTTTCAAAAAATAGTCGACAAAAGCTTTCGCCGAAACGGCGGCAATTGATCATTGATTCTCCCTTTAGCTCATAGAAATTACCGAATACAACTCTTGATTTCATGAAAGGGCGCATTCGGTGAATCTCATTCAGGGCGAATTGATCCAGCAATTACAGGCCTACCGGCTGAAGGCTGGGCTGACCCAGGCAGACATTGCCTGGAAGCTCGGGTTTTCTCTGCCAACGGTGTCCCGGTGGGAGCGCGGCGCGTGTACGCCTGACCTGCGCGCCATCGGCGCCATCGTCGACTTTCTGCGCCGTGCCGATGCGCATACGGAAAGGGCTCTGCTGCGATCGATCCTGTCAGCCAAGGACAGCCGCAATCTCTGGGAAGGGGAAGATATCCGCTATCTCGCCGGCTCCCGGCAGGAGTTCATCGATACACCGCTCATGCGGACGATGGTCGGCAAAAGCATCCGCCGCTACATGACCGGTCTCTACCACGATTTCATCGAGGATCAGGCAATCGTTGCGAGCCTGAAATCCGGCGAACTGGCCAGCATCGATTTCTACAGCGGTGCGGCGATGTCGGTGACCAGCATTCCCGATGGGTTCGTGCAATTCAAGCGGATGAGCTTCCAGTCGGAAGTCAGAGGCGTCATCCGCGGCGATACCCATTCGATCCTCATTCCCGCGGCCGAAGCGCCGATGACAGAGGGCACGATCGTTCATACCTGGGATACGCTGTCACGGCCGCTTTAGGCCCGTGCCGTCAGCGCAAAGACTTGCCGCCTTGGCCTTGATCGGCTAGGGAAAGCGCCAATTGCCATGACGGATCGGACATGACCGGTCGACGCTGAAAGTGCTGCTGCCATGAACGACAAAAAGAAGAAGCCACAGAAGCTGAAAGCCCGCCTGCCGCGTGGTTTCGTCGATCGCTCCGCCGCTGACATCCGCGCCGTCGATGAGATGACTGCGAAGATCCGCGAAGTCTACGAGCGTTACGGGTTCGATCCGGTCGAAACGCCGTTGTTCGAATATACCGACGCGCTCGGAAAATTCCTGCCTGACAGCGACCGTCCGAACGAAGGTGTGTTCTCGCTGCAGGATGACGACGAACAGTGGATGAGCGCCCGCTACGACCTGACGGCGCCGCTCGCCCGCCATGTCGCCGAAAATTTCAATGATATCCAGCTGCCCTACCGCACCTATCGCGCCGGCTACGTCTTCCGCAACGAAAAGCCAGGCCCCGGCCGCTTCCGCCAGTTCATGCAGTTCGACGCCGATACGGTTGGCGCTGCGGGTGTCCAGGCGGATGCCGAAATGTGCATGATGATGGCCGACACGATGGAAGCGCTGGGCATTGCCCGCGGCGACTATGTGATCCGGGTCAACAACCGCAAGGTCCTTGATGGTGTGCTCGAAGCCATTGGTCTTGGCGGCGACGAAAATGCCAATGCACGGCTGACCGTGCTGCGTGCCATCGACAAGCTCGACAAGTTCGGTCCGGAGGGCGTCAAGCTGCTACTCGGCCCTGGCCGCAAGGACGAGAGTGGCGATTTCACCAAGGGAGCTGGGCTGAATGAAGACCAGATCGCCAAGGTCATCTTCTTCATCGGCATCACCGACTATGCGGCAAGCGCCGCCGATCTAGCCGCGCTGGTTGCCGGAACGTCGAAGGGCGCTGAGGGCGTCGATGAGCTGAACCTGATCGGCAGCCTGGTGACAAGCGCCGGGTACGATTCCGGCCGCATCAAGATCGACCCATCCGTCGTCCGTGGCCTTGAGTATTACACCGGCCCCGTTTTCGAAGCTGAACTCCAGTTCGCCGTCACCAATGAAAAGGGCGAAAAGGTCGTCTTCGGCTCGGTCGGCGGCGGTGGCCGTTACGATGGTCTGGTCTCGCGCTTCATGGGCCAGCCGGTTCCGGCCACTGGCTTCTCGATCGGCGTCTCGCGCCTCATGACGGCGCTGAAGAACCTCGGCAAGCTCGGCATGGAAGAGGTCATCGCCCCGGTCGTCGTCTGCGTCATGGACCGCGACACCGAAAGCCTGGGCAAATACCAGCAGTTCACACAGGCGCTGCGCCACGCTGGCATTCGGGCCGAAATGTATCAGGGCAACAAGAAGAACTTTGGCGACCAGCTGAAATATGCCGACCGCCGCGACTCGCCGCTCGCCATCATCCAGGGCGGTGATGAACGCGCACAGGGCCTCGTGCAGATCAAGGACCTGATCGAAGGCAAGCGCCTATCCGGCGAGATCGAGGACAACACCACCTGGCGCGAAGCCCGCGTGGCGCAGGTCTCGGTGCCGGAAGGTGACCTCGTCGCCAAGGTCCGTGAAATGCTGGCCGAGCAGGCGGAAGACCGGGCGCGCGGCTAAGATGTGTAAGGTTGCGCCGGTAATCAGACCCCTCCCCAACCCTCCCCACAAGGGGGAGGGAGTGGTTTTGTACGCGCCGACAATATCATTCACCACAACAACCGACCGCAAGTTGCCATCGAGAGCGAAGCTAGGTGACGGCTTGCGAGCTGTCATTCCCAGAGTTTTGGATATGCAGAACGGTCGGTTCAGCAAATTAACTCCCTCCCCCTTGTGGGGAGGGTTGGGGAGGGGCATTCCCGCACCCACCTGCGTTGCGAGTTTCCCATGCCCCTGATCAACCTCCCAGCCTTCGCCGCTGACCTTCTGGCCGATTTCGAGCGGCTGGGAACGCTGCGTGTCGATACCCCCGTTATCCAGCCGGCCGAACCCTTCCTCGACATGGCCGGGGAGGATCTGCGCCGCCGCATCTTCCTCACCCAGAGCGAGACCGGCGAAAACCTGTGCCTGCGCCCGGAATTCACCATTCCCGTCTGCATGCGCCATATCGAAACCGCGACCGGGACACCGAAGCGTTATTCCTATCTCGGCGAAGTCTTCCGCCAGCGCCGCGAAGGCGGCAGCGAGTTTTATCAGGCCGGCATCGAGGATCTCGGTACCCGCGATGCGGCGAGCGCCGATGCTCGCGCCGTGGCCGATGCCGTGACGATCCTCGGCCGGCTTCTGCCAGAGCGGCCGTTTGCCGTCACCATGGGTGATCAGGCGATGTTCGAAGCGGTCGTCGCAGCGCTCGGCCTGCCCGGCGGCTGGCAGAAGCGCCTGATCCGCGCCTTCGGCGAGCAGACGCAGCTGGAAGCCCTGATGCTGCGGCTGGCAAAGCCCGAGCAGGTTGCCGGCCTTGGTACCGAGGTCGAAGCGCTGCTCGCCAAGGGTGATGAGCAAGGTCTCGTTGCCCATATCGACGGTGTGATGGAGGCGACCGGCTATCTCACCAATGCCAGCCGTTCACCGAAGGAAATAGCTCTCCGGCTGAAGGAAAAGCTGGCGCTGGCCGGCACTTCGCTCGATCCCGGCAAGCTCGATGTGCTCCGGGAATTCCTGTCGCTCAATGTCAGCCTGCGCTACGCGCCGGGTGTACTTGCCGATTTCGCCAAGAGCACTGGACTGCCGCTGCAGGCTGCCGTCGATCGTTTCGATGCCCGCGTCGCGGCCTTCACCGCTGCCGGCGTCAAGCTGGCGGATATCACCTGGCGGGCCGCCTTCGGCCGTCCGCTCGATTATTACACCGGCCTCGTCTTCGAGGTCACCTTGCGCAACGATCACCGGGTACTGGCTGGTGGCGGCCGCTATGACGGCATGCTGACGCTGCTCGGTGCCGAGGAAAACATCCCGGCCGTCGGCTTCTCGCTGTGGCTCGACCGGATCGAGGCGGTGAGGGGAGAGCACTGATGATCACCATAGCCTTGCCCTCCAAGGGCCGGATGAAGGACGATGCCTCCGCCATCTTCGAAAAAGCGGGCCTGAAGATCGTCGCCGTCGGCAACGATCGCTCCTATCGCGGCCGTGTCGAAGGCCTTGATGACGTCGAGATCGCCTTTCTTTCTGCGTCGGAAATTTCCCGCGAAATCGGCAGCGGCTCGATCGATTTCGGCGTCACCGGCGAAGATCTGATCCGCGAGGGTCTGTCGGAGGCCGATGCGCGCGTTGAATTCTGCGCCCGGCTCGGCTTCGGCCATGCCGATGTCGTCGTTGCCGTGCCGGAAATCTGGCTCGATGTCGATACCATGGCCGATCTTGGCGATGTCGCTGCTGACTTTCGTGCCCGTCATGGCCGCCGCTTGGCGATCGCCACCAAATACTGGCGCCTGACCCAGCAGTTCTTCTCGTCGCAGCATGGGATACAGCTCTACCGCATCGTCGAAAGCCTCGGCGCTACAGAAGGTGCACCGGCCTCCGGTTCGGCCGATATCATCGTCGATATCACCTCGACCGGCTCGACGCTGAAGGCCAACCATCTGAAGATCCTGTCGGATGGCATCATCCTGCGGTCGCAGGCCTGCCTGGTGCGGGCACGCAAGGCCGAGCATACGGGTGATCCCCTGGTGGCAAAGATCATTGATGCGGTAAACGGCGCGCTCGCCTGAGGCCTGCGCGTCAGGGCCATGTATGGGCAGGTCCTAAAAAACCTCCGGCCAAATGCATGCGGCAGTCTAACATTCTGGACACATCTGTCCTATGTTCGAACTCCCACCACAAGGAGTTCCGCATGGCCGACCTCAGTGCTTTTCCGATCACCACCCGCTGGCCCGCCCAAAACCCTGATATCATTCAGCTCTACTCGTTGCCGACGCCCAACGGGGTGAAGGTTTCCATCGCTCTGGAAGAACTCGGCCTGGCGTACGAACCCCATCTGATTTCCTTCGGCACCAACGATCAGAAATCACCGGAATTCGTTTCGCTCAACCCGAATGGCCGCATTCCGGCGATCATCGATCCGAATGGTCCGGACGGAAAGCCGATCGGTCTGTTCGAATCCGGCGCCATTCTCGTCTATCTCGCCGAAAAGACCGGCAAGCTCATTCCGGCCGATGCGGCCGGACGTTACGAGACGCTCGCATGGGTGATGTTCCAGATGGGCGGCGTCGGGCCGATGTTCGGCCAGTTCGGCCATTTCTTCAAATTCGCAGCCGATAAGGTCGCCAACAATTCCTATCCGATGGAGCGCTACCGCGATGAGGCCAAGCGGCTTCTCGGCATTCTGGAGACGCGTCTTGAAGGCCGTCAGTGGCTGATGGGCGATCAGTACACCATCGCCGATATCGCCACCTATCCGTGGATCGAAGGTGCCCGCAAGTTCTACGGCGGCGCCGACGTGCTGGAATACAAGAGTTTCCCGAATGTCATGGCATGGGTCGATCGCGGCCTTGCCCGTCCGGCGGCACAGAAGGGCATGGAGATCCCCAAGCGCGACTGATCGCGTCAAATGCTGCCGTCCGTCCGAGTTGACGGCACTCGGGCGGACAGGCTACGTCTTGGGAAAAGAAGCATTTTCGACGGGTGAACACACGTGACAGGTAGACTTGTTGTGGTTGGCGGCGGTCAGGCCGCCTTTGCGTTGGTGGCCAAATTGCGGGCCTTGAAGGACGAGCGTCCGATCACGATCGTCGCGGCGGAAGCAAGCCATCCCTATCAACGCCCGCCTCTGTCGAAGAAATACCTGCTGCGCGAAATGGATCTGGACCGGCTGCTCTACCGGCCGGAAAGCTGGTACGCCGAACACAACATCGATATCCGCCTATCCACGTCGGTCACGGCGATTGACCGGCCTGCCAAGACCGTCACTCTCAGCGATGGCTCGATGCTGGACTATGACGTGCTGGCGCTCGCCACCGGCTCGACCCCGCGCAAACTGCCTGCCAGTGTTGGCGGAGATCTCGACGGTGTCTTCGTGGTGCGCGATTTTACTGATGCCGATCGCCTTGCCGATGAGATGAAGCCCGGCAAACGCGCGCTGATCATCGGCGGTGGTTATATCGGCCTCGAAGCAGCCGCCGTGGCGCGCTCGAGCGGGCTTGATGTGACCGTCATCGAAATGGCCGATCGTATCCTGCAGCGGGTTGCCTCCGTTGCCACCTCCTATCTCGTCAAGGACATCCATACATCGCGCGGCGTTGATATCCGCGAAGGCACTGGCCTCGTCCGCTTGGTCGGCACCAGTGGCCGGGTGACAGCGGCGGAACTGACGGATGGCTCGACCATTCCGGTTGACCTGGTGATTGTCGGTATCGGCGTGACGGCCAATGATGCGCTGGCTCACGGCGCCGATCTCGAAGTGGCCAACGGTATTGTCGTCGATTGCTTCGGGCGGACATCTGACCCGGCCATCCATGCGATGGGCGATTGTGCTGTGCTGCCGTGGAAAGACATGCGGATCCGGCTGGAATCCGTCCAGAACGCCGTCGATCAGGCCGAAGCGGTGGCCGCACTGCTGGCTGGCGGCGAGGCGCCCTATGCGCCGAAGCCGTGGTTCTGGTCGGATCAGTATGACGTGAAGCTGCAGATCGCCGGCTTTGGCCAGGGTCATGACGAGACGGTGGTGCGCAAGGGACAGCGCGAGGGCAGCATTTCGGTCTGGTATTTCACGGCGGGCAAGCTGGTGGCCGTCGATGCGCTCAACGACGCGAAAGCCTATGTCACCGGCAAGAAGCTGCTCGATCTCGGCCTGACGCCCGACCGGGCCCTTCTCGAAGACCCGCTGACCGATCTGAAGACGCTGCTGCCGTAATCTCCCGGCGTTTGTTGCCGGTTATTGATGGTGGGTGAAAACGTGTCTGCGTGCTTCCAGCTGGAAGCGCGGGAAGAAGAACACGCCGAGGATCGAGCCTGAATAGCGCTGTTCCAGTCCGGTGGATTCGCCAATGCAGAAAACCGGCTGTTTCTGGCCGGACGCCAGGATGATCGTCGTCGAAAAGCAGAAGGACGACGAGGTCGTGGCCGCCTGCTCGAAAAGCGCCAGCACGTGATTGCGGTCGGCGCTGTCATAGCAGCGGATCAGATTGAGCAGGCCGCATTCGGCCTGATTGAGGCCGTGCATGGCAGCTGCATTTTCGCCGAGACGGAACAGGCCGTTCGACAAGTCGCCGGACCAACCTTCGGAAGAGCAGAATTGAACGAGCATATCCAGCTCGCTTTCGCCACGGGCAAAAGAATCAGCGCCCCGGGGCTGTGAAAGGCCTGTTCTTGCAATTTTAAACAAGGCTGACCCCGGTATATTCACAAAATCCGAAATTCATTCGTCCGTTCCCGTAAGTGTTCACAAGAAACAGCTTCCATTTTTCAACAGAATTAGACGACACGACAAATACATGACGAGGCGTAGTTTACTGAGAAAGATAGAAAACTCAATTTTCAGGTCTTGGGCGTGTGTACCGGCAAGACAAAACAAATTGTAGGCAAGGAAAATCTATAGGCATTGCGGTCTGGAATCAAAACAATGTTGGGCAGACAGTTAATGCGGAAAAATTGAACTTCTTTATCGTCAATTCGTCCAAGTTCTTGATCCCTGTGAATCTGGGGTTCACTTGGAGCGTTGTTATAATTGCTTTTTCTCTGGCTTCAATGGTCTTTTGAGAAATATTTTGTGATCCGAGATAAATATTCCCGATTGCACCGGTTCGGTCACCGTACAATCAGAGCATGATATTGAGGTTCGTGCAATGCGCCTGAGGGGAGGGGCGTGATGTCGTCCGCAACTCTGTTTGGTGCGAACGAAAAAAGGGCAGACCTTGCGGCCTGCCCCTTCTCAATCCGGAAACCCGGAAAGATCGATGGTCGTCATTGGTAATAAGGCAAACGCCTTATTACATCATGCCGCCCATGCCACCCATGCCGCCCATGTCAGGCATGCCGCCGCCGGCAGCTTCCTTCTTCGGCAGTTCGGCAATCATGGCTTCCGTGGTGATCAGCAGCGAGGCAACCGAAGCTGCGTTCTGCAGAGCCGTACGGACAACCTTGACCGGATCGACGATACCCATGGCGATCATGTCGCCAAATTCGCCGGTCTGGGCGTTGTAGCCGAAGTTGTCGGTGTTGCTTTCGAGGATCTTGCCAACGATGATCGAGCCTTCGTCGCCTGCGTTTTCAGCGATCTGGCGAACCAGCGACTGAAGTGCCTTGCGGATGATGCTGATACCGGCGGTCTGATCGTCGTTTGCGCCCTTGAGGTCGAGAACGATCGAGGCGCGGAGCAGAGCCGTACCACCGCCAGGAACGATACCTTCCTGAACAGCGGCGCGCGTTGCGTTGAGCGCGTCGTCGATACGGTCCTTCTTTTCCTTGACTTCGATTTCAGTCGCACCGCCGACGCGGATGACGGCAACGCCACCAGCGAGCTTGGCAAGGCGTTCCTGCAGCTTTTCGCGGTCGTAGTCCGAAGTGGTTTCTTCGATCTGGCCCTTGATCTGGGCAACGCGGCCTTCGATTTCAGCCTTCTTGCCGGAACCGTCGACGATCGTGGTGTTTTCCTTCGAGATCGAAACCTTCTTCGCACGGCCGAGCATTTCGAGCGTGACGTTTTCCAGCTTGATGCCGATGTCTTCGGAGATGACCTGGCCACCGGTCAGGATCGCGATGTCTTCGAGCATGGCCTTGCGGCGATCGCCGAAGCCAGGAGCCTTGACGGCAGCGATCTTCAGGCCGCCACGCAGCTTGTTGACGACCAGCGTAGCAAGAGCTTCGCCTTCAACGTCTTCCGAGATGATGAGGAGCGGCTTGCCGGTCTGAACGACGGCTTCGAGAACCGGAAGCATCGCCTGCAGGTTGGAGAGCTTCTTCTCATGGAGAAGGATGTAAGCGTCTTCCAGTTCGGCAACCATCTTTTCCGGGTTGGTCACGAAGTAGGGCGAGAGGTAGCCGCGGTCGAACTGCATGCCTTCGACGACTTCGAGTTCGGTTTCGGCGGTCTTGGCTTCTTCAACCGTGATGACGCCTTCATTGCCGACCTTCTGCATCGCTTCAGCGATGTACTGGCCGATTTCCTTTTCGCCGTTGGCGGAGATCGTGCCGACCTGGGCCACTTCGTCCGAAGTGCTGATCTTCTTTGCCTTGGCAACGAGGTCCTTGACGATGGCTGCGACTGCGAGGTCGATGCCGCGCTTCAGGTCCATCGGGTTCATGCCGGCTGCAACGGCCTTGCCGCCTTCGCGAACGATGGCCTGCGCAAGAACGGTAGCAGTCGTGGTGCCGTCGCCGGCGATGTCGTTGGTCTTCGAAGCAACTTCACGGACCATCTGCGCGCCCATGTTCTCGAACTTGTCTTCAAGTTCGATTTCCTTGGCGACGGAAACGCCGTCCTTGGTGATGCGCGGTGCGCCGAAGGACTTGTCGATGATGACGTTGCGGCCCTTAGGACCCAGCGTTACCTTCACTGCGTCTGCGAGGATGTCGACGCCGCGCAGCATCTTTTCGCGCGCGGTACGGCCGAACTTAATTTCTTTGGCTGCCATGTTAAAAACTCCCGGGCTGGTGCCCAATTGGTTTTATGGAAAGTGAAAAGGCGGGAACCGGCTAAATCAGCCGATGATGCCCATGATGTCGGCTTCCTTCATGATCAGAAGGTCTTCGCCGTTGAGCTTGACTTCGGTGCCCGACCACTTGCCGAACAGAACGCGATCGCCAGCCTTGACGTCGAGCGCGATGAGCGTGCCCTTGTCGTCACGGGTACCGGTGCCAACAGCGACGATTTCGCCTTCCTGCGGCTTTTCCTTGGCGGTATCCGGAATGATGATGCCGCCCTTGGTCTTGGCTTCAGACTCGACGCGACGTACAACGACGCGGTCATGTAGCGGGCGGAAATTGGTGCTTGTCATTGTCTAATCCCTCGATCAAATGACTTCACGGACCGTCTTTGCGATCCGATGGATGGATGTTAGCACTCCTATTGCTTGAGTGCTAGCGGCTTGGAGATAAGGACGGCATCGAGGTGAGTCAAGAACGGCCCGGCAAGATTCTTTGCATCGGGAAATATGGTTGACTTGGTTTCCGCTTTTTTGTCTAACTTGCGCATGGGGTCTGCGAACTGCCCCACGAGGCGTCATGCCATCACTTCGCGTCCAATCCCACGAAAAGGACGTAAACCATGGCCTCGTATAACGCTATTTCCACCGAAAAACTTGCCCGCCTGATCGGCACGGCCAAAGGGCCGGTCGTCATAGATGTGCGCGACGATGAAGACTTCGCCGCCCAGCCGTTTCTTGTCCCATCGTCTTTCCGGCGTCCTTACGCCGACGTGCGGCGATGGGGGGCGGATTATCGCGGTCGCTGGGTGGTTGTGATTTGCCAGAAGGGTAAGAAGCTCTCCGAAGGCGTCGCTGCATGGCTCAGAAATGCCGGTGCCACGGCAGAGACGCTGGAAGGCGGATTCGAAGCCTGGCAGGCTGCTCGCCTGCCGCTCGTTCCAGTCGCTGCCCTACCGGGTGAAAACACGAATGGCGGAACAGTCTGGGTCACGCGCTCTCGCCCCAAGATCGATCGTATTGCTTGCCCGTGGCTGATTCGCCGCTTCGTCGATCCGGCCGCGACATTCCTCTTTGTCGCTGCCCCTGAGGTTGAGGCCGTAGCAGATCGTTTCGATGCAACACCGTTTGATGTGGAAAATGTCTTCTGGAGCCACAGGGGAGAGAACTGCACCTTCGATACGATGGTCAAGGAATTTGGTCTGGCATTTCCGGCACTTCAGCATCTCGCCCTGATCGTCCGCGCCGCCGACACCGACAGGCTCGATCTGGTTTCCGAAGCCGCCGGACTGCTCGCGGCGTCGCTCGGTTTCTCGCGGATGTTCGCCGACGATCTGGAACAGCTGGAAGCGGGCATGACGCTCTACGATGCCTTCTATCGCTGGGCGCGCGACGCCACACAGGAAAAGCACGAATGGGTGCAGCACATCGCGAAGAAGGCCAAAGGCCATGAATGAGGCGGTAACCGTCATCCTGCCGCCATCGCATCCGACATTCGGCGAAGCCACCAAAGTCTGGGCGAAGATCGGTTTGCTCAGTTTTGGCGGCCCGGCCGGGCAGATCGCATTGATGCATAGGGAGTTGGTGGAGGAACGCCGCTGGATCTCCGAGAGCCGGTTCCTGCATGCGCTGAATTTCTGCATGCTCCTGCCGGGGCCGGAGGCGCAGCAGCTTGCCACCTATATCGGCTGGCTGCTGCACGGCACACGCGGTGGCATCGTTGCCGGGTTGCTGTTCATTTTGCCGGGCTTTTTCGTCATCCTCGGCTTGTCGTCGGCCTATGCGCTGTTTCATGAGACCGACTGGCTGACAAGCCTGTTCTTCGGGCTGAAGGCGGCGGTGCTGGCCATCGTCGTCGAGGCGGTCATCCGCGTCGGCCGCCGCGCGCTCAAAACCCGCTTTGCGCTCATCGTTGCAGCGTTCGCCTTCGCAGCCCTGTTCTTTTTTGATCTGCCATTCCCGCTTGTCGTGCTGGCGGCCGGCATTGCCGGATATCTTGCCACGCGCCTGCAGCCCGCAACTGGCGAAAAAGCCATGGCGGCGGCGGCAAAGCAGATACTTGCCGATAAACCGTCGGTCATCGACAGCAGCTTTCCCGATGGTGCTTCAAGCTGGGGCCGCACGTTTCAGCTTCTTGCCACCTGGCTGGCGCTGTGGATCGCGCCGTTCGCCGTCATCGGTGTGATGCTTGGATTTGACACCGTTTACAGCGCCATCGGGCTGTTCTTCTCCAAGATGGCCGTGGTGACCTTCGGTGGGGCCTATGCGGTTCTTGCCTATGTCGCGCAGCAGGCGGTCGAGACCTATCATTGGCTCAAGCCCGGCGAGATGCTGGATGGTCTGGCGTTGGCCGAAACTACGCCGGGACCGTTGGTGCTGGTACTGTCCTTCGTCGGCTTCATGGCGGCCTTCCGTGCACCGCTCGGGCTCGATCCGCTTATGTCCGGCCTGCTCGGGGCGACGCTCGCCACATGGGTGACTTTCGTGCCCTGTTTCCTCTGGATTTTTCTGGGCGCTCCTTATGTCGAGGCCTTGCGCAACAACAGGGCTTTGTCCGGCGCGCTGGCGGCCATTTCGGCAGCGGTCACCGGCGTTATCCTCAATCTGGCCATCTGGTTCGGTCTGCACGTTCTCTTTTCCAGCGTGGAGCGCTTTGCTGCAGGGCCTGTTTCCATGCCGCTCCCCGTCTGGCAGACCTTCCAGCTACCGTCCTTCTGCCTGGCACTTCTGGCAGCCGCGCTGCTGTTTTTCTTCAAGCGCGGCGTCGTGACAACGCTTGTCCTCTGCGCGGCCGCCGGTTGGCTGATCCGCGGATTTTAGTGGTTCGATCCCGTTGCGCGCCGGAAACCTTGGAATTCCGCCGCCATTTTTCCCATGGAGACTTGTGTTTTTAACGTCTGCCTGCGATGTCAGCCCGACCATTTCTTTTCTGCGGGAAGCCAGCATGGCCGTTCGGATCAACAGTTTTCGCGACATTGCCAGCCGTTATGACGTCGTGCTCTGCGATGTCTGGGGCGTGCTGCACAATGGCGTCGAGGCGTTCAAAGGCGCCTGCGTGGCGCTGACGGAAGCGCGCGCCAAGGGGCTGACCGTCGTGTTGATCACCAACTCGCCCCGCCCGCATCCCGGCGTCATCGTCCAGATCCGCGGCCTTGGCGTGCCGGACAGCGCCTATGACCGGATCGTCACGTCAGGCGATGTCACCCGCGCACTGATTTCGGCCGGCCCGAAGAAGATCTATTTCATCGGCGCCGAAAAGGACCTGCCGCTGCTCGAAGGCCTGGGCGTCAGCATGGTTTCCTCCGAGGAGGCCGAGATCATTGTCTGCGCCGGCTTTTTTGACGACGAAAGCGAGACTGCCGAGGATTACCGCGCAACGCTGACCGGCCTTGCCAGGCGCAAGGTGCCGTTCATCTGCGCCAATCCGGATCTGGTGGTGGAGCGTGGCCACAAGCTCATTCCGTGCGCTGGCGCCATTGCCAAGGTTTACGAAGAACTTGGCGGCGAAACCCGGATTTCCGGAAAACCTTATGTGCCGATTTACCGGGCGTCCCTGACGGAAGCCAAGGCCGCGCGCGGCGGGCTCGACCTGTCACGGGTGATCGCGATTGGTGACGGCATGCCGACGGATGTCAAGGGCGCGCAGGATTTCGGTCTCGACGTCCTTTATATCAGCGCGGGCATTCACGCCGCCGAATATATGACCGGTGAAAAGACCGACGAATCCAAGCTGACGGCATTCTTGAAAAACGAAGGCGTCACGCCAAAATGGTGGATGCCGAGACTGGCTTGACGGATTGGCGCGATCGGCCCGCACGAGAGACGACTGGCGAACGGACATGACAGTTTTTCATCGCAACGAGACCCGCGAACCTCTTCCCGAAGCGCTGCGCGGCGGCGTCATCGCCATCGGTAATTTCGATGGCGTGCATCGTGGTCATCAATCGGTTCTGAACCGGGCGCTGGAAGAAGCGCAGGCGCGGGGCGTTCCGGCGCTGGTTCTCACCTTCGAGCCGCATCCCCGCAGCGTCTTCCGGCCGGACCAGCCGGTATTCCGGCTGACGCCGGCACCGCTGAAGGCACGCATCCTTGAAGGCATGGGTTTTTCCGCCGTCATCGAATATCCGTTCGACAAGACGTTCTCGCAGCTGTCCGCATCCGATTTCATCCGCTCCATCCTGATGGACTGGCTGCATGCGAGCCATGTGGTCACCGGTTTCGATTTCCATTTCGGCAAGGGCAGGGAAGGCGGCCCTGCCTTCCTCATGGCTGCCGGTGGCGAAAACGGCTTTGGCGTGACGCTGGTCGATGCGTTTCGGGATGAGAACGCCTCGGTGATCTCCTCCAGCCATATTCGCGGATTGCTGGGCGAGGGCGATGTCACCCAGGCGGCCGGTCTGCTCGGCTACCGCTATACGGTGGAAGCGGAAGTCATCGGCGGCAAGAAGCTTGGCCGCACGCTGGGTTATCCCACCGCCAACATGCAGCTGCCGCCGGAAGTTGAATTGCGCAACGGTATCTACGCCGTGCGCTTCCGCCGCGCCGATGGCAGCCTTCATGATGGTGTGGCGAGCTTCGGCAAGCGCCCGACGGTCGATAGCGACGGCATTGCCCTGCTCGAAACCTTCGTCTTCGATTTCTCCGGCGATCTCTATGGTGAAATCTGTTCGGTCTCCTTCTTCGGCCATCTGCGCGATGAGCTGAAGTTCGATGGTCTCGATCCGCTGGTGGTGCAGATGAAGCAGGATGATGCGGAAGCCCGCGCCTTGCTTTCCGGCGTCAAGCCGCTCAGTGTGATCGACAGCAAAATCGCATTCGGTCCGGATGCCAATTCCTAAAGGATAATGCCGATGGCTACCACGCCCCGCCGGCCCGTCAGCGCCATGGATGCTGCAGAGGCCCTGTTCAAACCGGCCAAGAAGGCACCGGCACCAGCCGTCGAAAAGCGCGCTCTGCCGGAAACCAAGGAACTGGTGTCGATCAAGCTCGACAGCGCCGTGTTGCATTATTTCCAGGACGATGGCCCCGGCTGGCAGGACCGCATCAACGATGCACTGCGCGCCGCAATGCAGGCGAATCCGAAGGACTGAGTCAGCTTATCCGATTTGTCCGATACGGTTCGCTTCGTCGCTTCCAGTGAGGCCGTATCAAAGCTTGCGGTCGGATCCCGCAGTCTTGAGAATGGCGTTCGCAGTATGGCGGCTTTTCAAATTTCGCGGAACGAGCACCATTTTACCGGTGGCACGCGATTGCCATTTCTCGTGTGAGCCTTTGGCATTTGTTAGATATTCGTAGCCGAGGGCAAGGAGGATATCACAGACCAGCCTGTAGTATCCTTGCACCATTATGCCGCCACCGGAAACGCTGGTCTCTGCCAGAGAATGGCTGGAATGAGGTCACGTAACGGCGTTCCGGCAAGGTCGGGCAGGCTGATATGGTTCGCCACAATCAGGTCGATCGCCGTACCGAAAATAATCTCTTCGAACTCGTCGATCGTGGTGGCTTCGATGTGGAAACCTTCGATGTCGCTTTCCGAATAAAACACCATTGCCTCAGGGTCCCAGACCGCCTTTACAAAAAATGTCCGCTTGACCATCTGTTGCTCCCGTTTCGACCTTGCTATCGGCGATGCGCTATCTGATCCAATATCATATAATGCAGTGGAAATTACGTTTCATCACAATGAACCATATCGTTCTTTGAAACTTTGCCGTTGTCATCTTCCTTTTCGCGCAAAAACCGCTTAAACAACCGGCCACCATGACCCGATATCGTCGATTGATACGTGATCAGCGAATTATTGGCCCGGCCTTCTGAGCGCTCTGACTGCAGCCGGAAGGTCCGGGTTTTCGGCGTTCGGCCTGAACGCCACCGTTTCCCTTATGATATCCCGTTCGCACGCGCGGCGACACGCGCCCAGATATGATTGCTGAAACCATGACCGATACCGTTGAAAAGCTCGATTATTCCAAGACCCTCTATCTGCCGGAAACCGAATTTCCGATGCGCGCCGGCCTGCCGCAGAAGGAGCCGGAAACGGTTGCCCGCTGGCGTGAGATGGACCTCTACAAGAAGCTGCGGGCTTCCGCCGCTGGCCGCGAAAAGTTCGTCCTGCATGACGGCCCTCCCTATGCCAACGGCAACATCCACATCGGCCACGCGCTGAACAAGATCCTGAAAGACGTCATCACCCGCTCGTTCCAGATGCGCGGCTATGATAGTAACTATGTTCCGGGCTGGGATTGCCACGGTCTGCCGATCGAGTGGAAGATCGAAGAGGAAAACTACCGGGCCAAGGGCAAGGCCAAGCCAGACCTGAAGCAGCCGGACGCGATGATCGAGTTCCGCAAGGAATGCCGCGCCTACGCTGAAAAATGGATCAAGATCCAGGGCGACGAGTTCAAGCGCCTCGGCATCATCGGCGATTTCGACAATCCGTACCTGACGATGAATTTTCACGCGGAAAGCCGCATCGCCGGCGAACTCCTGAAGATCGCCATGAGCGGCCAGCTCTACCGAGGCTCTAAGCCGATCATGTGGTCGGTTGTCGAGCGCACGGCGCTGGCGGAAGCCGAGGTCGAGTATCATGAATATGAGAGCGATGCGATCTGGGTGAAGTTCCCGGTGGCTGCCGGTGCGCCGGCTCTCGTCGGCGCCCATGTTGTCATCTGGACGACTACGCCCTGGACGATCCCGGGCAACCGCGCCGTCGCCTATTCGCCGAAGGTCTCCTATGGCCTGTACGAAGTGACGGCTGCCGAGAACGACTTTGGTCCGCGTCCGGGCGAGAAGCTGATCTTCGCCGATGCGCTTGCAGACGAATCCGCCGCCAAGTCCAAGCTGACGTTCAAGCGTCTGCTCGACGTGTCGGCAGACGATCTTGCGGGTCTCACGGCTGCCCACCCACTCAAGGATCTCGGCTACGACTTCGTCGTCCCACTCCTCCCAGGTGATCACGTCACTGACGATGCCGGTACTGGCTTCGTCCACACCGCGCCGTCGCACGGCCGCGAAGACTTCGAGGCCTGGATGTCGGGCGTCAAGGAACTCGAAGCCCGTGGCATCGACACGCGCATCCCGTTCCCGGTCGATGACTCGGGCACCTACACCGCCGACGCTCCCGGTTTTGAGGGCGCCCGCGTCATGGACGACAACGGCAAGAAGGGTGATGCCAACGACCGCGTCATCAAGGCGCTGATCGAGCGCAACGCGCTGTTTGCCCGCGGCCGCCTGAAGCACCAGTATCCGCACAGCTGGCGCTCCAAGAAGCCGATCATCTTCCGCAATACGCCGCAGTGGTTCGTCTATATGGACAAGGACCTGACGGACGGCACGACGCTGCGCACCCGCGCCCTGACCGCGATCGACGACACCCGTTTCGTGCCGGCTGCCGGCCAGAACCGCCTGCGCGCCATGATCGAACAGCGCCCGGACTGGGTTCTGTCGCGTCAGCGCGCCTGGGGCGTGCCGATCTGCGTCTTTGCCGACGAAGAAGGCAATGTCCTGCAGGATGCCGAGGTCAATGCCCGCATCCTCGAGGCCTTCGATGCCGAAGGTGCGGATGCCTGGTTTGCCGCCGGTGCCAAGGAGCGTTTCCTCGGCAACAAGCATGACGCATCCAAGTGGACACAGGTCATGGACATCCTTGACGTCTGGTTTGACAGTGGCTCGACCCACACCTTCACGCTGGAAGACCGCCCGGACCTGAAATGGCCGGCGGACGTCTATCTGGAAGGTTCCGACCAGCATCGCGGCTGGTTCCATTCCTCGCTGCTCGAATCCGCCGCCACCCGCGGCCGCGCGCCCTACGATACGGTCATCACCCATGGCTTCACCATGGACGAAAAGGGCCAGAAGATGTCGAAGTCGCTTGGCAACGTCGTCTCGCCGCAGGACGTGATGAAGGATTCTGGCGCCGATATCCTGCGTCTCTGGGTCATGACCACGGATTATTGGGAGGACCAGCGTCTCGGCAAGACGATCATCCAGACCAATGTCGATGCGTACCGCAAGCTACGCAACACCATCCGCTGGATGCTCGGCACGCTCGCCCATGACAAGGGCGAGGAGATCGCTCTCGCTGACATGCCCGAACTCGAACGCCTGATGCTGCATCGCCTGGCCGAACTCGACCAGTTGGTACGCGAGGGCTACGACGCCTTCGACTTCAAGAAGATCGCCCGCGCGCTGATCGACTTCTCGAATGTCGAGCTCTCGGCCTTCTACTTCGATATCCGCAAGGACGCGCTCTATTGCGACGCGCCGTCGAGCCTGCGTCGCCGTGCCTCGCTTGCGGTCATCCGCAAGCTGTTCGAGTGCCTCGTGACCTGGCTTGCGCCGATGCTGCCCTTCACCACGGAAGAGGCCTGGTTGTCGCGTGATCCGTCTGCGGTCTCCGTGCATCTGGAACAGTTCCCGATCGTGCCGGCCGAGTGGCGCGACGAGGCTCTGGCCGAGAAGTGGAAGAAGATCCGCGACGTTCGCCGCGCCGTCACCGGTGCTCTGGAAATCGAGCGCCGCGACAAGCGGATCGGCTCTTCGCTGGAAGCGGCCCCGGTGGTGCACGTTGCCGATGCGGATCTGATGCAGGCATTGGATGGTCAGGATTTTGCAGAAATCTGCATCACTTCCGGCGTCACCATCGTTGCGGGCATGGGACCGGCCGGCGCCTTCTCGCTTGGCGATCTGGCATCAGTCAGCGTCGAGCCCGTGCTTGCCGAAGGCGTCAAATGCGCCCGGTCCTGGCGCATCACGGCCGATGTCGGCTCCGATCCGGCATTCCCCGATGTCTCCGCCCGCGATGCCATTGCGCTTCGCGAGCTCGGATACGCTTCTTAAGGGATTGTTTACCGGATGAATTGCGTAATTGCGGTTCATCCGGTAAACCTGCCTGAAAATCGGCGGATTTATCCGTCATGGGCGCAGCAATGCCGCTCAAGTATCGATCGTGCCGGCACCGCTGGAAGGGTTTTCATGGGAATGACGCGAGAGTTTCGACTGTATGCCGGCCTGTTCGGCATTGTAACCGGCAGCTTTGTCTTGACCGGCTGCATCGGCGGCCCGACCTACGGCACGGACAAGACCGCCGGCGAGCATCTGGTCGATGACCTTGGCAGTGCAGTCAGCATCGCGCCGTCCAATCCCAACAACGTCAAGTATCAGCCGCGCCCCGGCCTGGTGTTGCCGCCCTCGAGCGAAACGGCGCAACTCGTGCAGCCGCAGCAAAACCTGGCGACCAAAGACAATCCGCAGTGGCTCGAATCGCCGGAAGACACGCGCCAGCGTCTGCGCGAGGAAGCCGACGCCAATGCCGATAATCCGAACTACGTTTCGCCGCTGGCCAAGGCGAGTGCCAACGGTCGGGCCTTGACCAAGAGCGAGCAGACACAGGCCTATCGCGAGGCCCGCAAGATCCAGATGGGCGCCTATGCCGACAAGCGCCGGTTCCTCAGCGACCCGCCGCTCGAATACCGCAAGCTGCCGGAAGAGGCGACGGCGGATCTGGGCGAGCCGGAACAGGTCAAGGAGCGCCGCCGCAAGAAGGAAGCCGCGATCAAGGGCAGCGGCAAGAAGTGGTACCAGGTTTTCTGATCCGGCATGTTCAAGATCCGCGCGGCCACACCTGACGACGCAGGCACGATCCTGCGTTTCATCACCGAATTGGCAATCTACGAGAAGGCCGGCCACGAGGTCGAGGCGACCGTTCAGTCGGTCACCTCTTCGCTGTTCGGCGAAAATTCCGTTTCGCATGCGGCGATCTGCGAGCGCGATGGCGTTCCCGTCGGTTTCGCCGTGTGGTTCTTCAGCTATTCCACATGGCTGGCGCGCAACGGGCTTTATCTCGAAGACCTGTATATCACGCCGGACCAGCGCGGATCGGGCGCCGGGCGCACGATGCTGCGCTATCTGGCGCAGATCGCGGTCGAGAAGGGATGCGGCCGCTTCGAGTGGAGCGTGCTCGACTGGAACGAGCCGGCGATCAAGGCCTATGAGGCAATCGGCGCCGAGCCGCTGTCGGAATGGACACGCTATCGCCTGTCCGGCGCGGCTCTTGAAAGCTTTGCTGCCGGATAGGATTTCCTGTTTGGCTGTTTAGCGTCTTCCGGCAAAGAACGCCCTGAGGATATCTGCCGCACTCTGACCGGAAAGACCGGAATACACATCCGGCGCATGATGGCAGGTCGGTTGATGGAAGAAGCGGACGCCATTGTCGACGCCGCCGCCCTTCGGATCTTCGGCGCCATAATATACCCGGCGCAGACGGGCAAACGAAATGGCTGCCGCGCACATGGTGCAGGGCTCCAGCGTCACGTAGAGATCGGCACCGTTTAGCCGTTCTGCCCCGATGGCGCTCGCTGCCGCGCGGATCACTTCGATTTCGGCATGCGCGGTGACATCGTTGCGCTCGCGCGTGCGGTTTCCGGCGCTGGCGATGACTGCGCCATTGACGACAAGGACGGCGCCAACCGGCACTTCGCCACGCGCCGCCGCCATTCTGGCTTCTTCCAAGGCCAAATCCATAAACCGGCTCGTTTCAGCCATCGTTGAGACCTGCGATAATTTCTCTTAACCCAAGGGCCGTGACCTGATAGGACAGCCCAAAAGGCAGGCAACACAAATGACATTCAAAGACAAGCCCCAGCGGCCTGGCGGCAAGCCCGCACGGTCCGACAAGAAGCCCTATACCGGCGCGCGCAAGACCGCTGCCGATCATTCGGGCGAAACGAACGAAACGGAAAAGCCGCGCAAGCCACGGTCGGCGGCGGCAGAAACCGTCGGCGCCGATGTGCCGCAGCGCATTTCCAAGATCATGGCGCGCGCCGGCGTGGCCTCGCGCCGCGACATTGAGCGGATGATCATGGAAGGCCGCGTTTCGCTGAATGGCAAGCTGCTCGACAGCCCGGTCGTCAACGCGACGCTCGCCGATCACATCGAAGTGGATGGCCAGCCAATCCGCGGCATCGAGCGTACGCGCCTGTGGCTCTATCACAAGCCGTCGGGCCTGGTGACCACCAATTCCGATCCGGAAGGCCGCCCGACGGTTTTTGACAACTTGCCGGAAGACCTGCCGCGCGTCCTGTCCATCGGCCGTCTCGACATCAACACCGAAGGCCTGCTGCTGCTTACCAATGATGGTGGTCTGGCGCGTGTTCTCGAACTGCCCGCCACTGGCTGGCTGCGTCGCTACCGCGTCCGCGCGCATGGTTCGATCGACCAGGCGGCGCTCGACAAGCTGAAGGACGGCATTGCCGTCGACGGCGTGCTCTATGGCGCCATCGATGCGACGCTCGACAAGGTTCAGGGTTCCAACGTCTGGATCACCATGGGCCTGCGCGAAGGCAAGAACCGCGAAATCAAGAACGTCATGGGCGCGCTGGGCCTCGACGTGAACCGGCTGATCCGCATTTCCTACGGTCCGTTCCAGCTCGGCGAACTGCCGGAAGGCCAGGCGCAGGAAATCCGTGGCCGCACGCTGCGCGACCAGCTCGGTCCGCGCCTGATCGAGGATGCCAAGGCGAATTTCGATGCGCCGATCTTCGACGCTGCAGCCGCCGAAGACGAAAAGCCGCAGAAGAACGAATGGGCCGCCGGAAAGCCGGAAGCCCGCGAACGCGGTGGTTTCAAGGAAAAGGCCGGCGACAAGCGCGAGCGGGCGCTGTCGCGCCTGGATACAACACGGCGTGATGACCGCAGCGGCGGCCGTGGCGACCGCAATGACCGTGGCGGACGTGATGCGCCGGCTGCGAAATTCGACGAGCCGAAGCGTGAACCGGGTTTCCGCGCCCGCAAGGCCAATGTCTGGATGGCGCCCGGCGCCAAGCCGCTGGCGGAAAAGAAGCCGAAGGACGCACAGGCTGCCGATACTGCCGAGAAGCCGGTCCGCCGCGAGCGCCCGGAAGGCGCGCCGACGAGCAAGCGCTACGGCCGCAACAAGGACGGCGTCGCTACCAAGTCCAACAGGAAGTTCGATCCGGACCGCAAGAAGGCGTCGGTCTACGACCGTCCTGATCGTGGTCCGCGTGTGATCGTGACTCGTGATTCCGACGACAACGATTGGATCCGCGCAACCGACGAGCCAAGCCGCGATGAAGGCCGTGGCGGCGACCGCAGGCGTTCCGGGGGTGATGATCGTGGTGGCCGCAGTTTTGGCGACCGCGCCCCGCGTGGCGATCGTCCGCAGGGGGATCGTCCGCCGCGGCGCGATGGCGACAAGCCGTTCGGTGATCGCAAGCCGCGTGCCGAAGGTGCCCGTTCGTTCTCCGACCGGCCCAGAAGCGATCGGCCTGCCGGTGATCGCCCGCAAGGCGACCGTCCGCGCAAGCCCTTTGGTGAAAAGTCGTTCTCGCGTGAGGATGGCGACCGCAAGCCGCGTGATTTCGGTGATCGTCCACCGCGTGGGGATCGTCCCCAGGGCGACCGCCCGCCGCGTCGCGACGGTGACCGTCCGTTCGGTGGCAAGCCCTCTGGCGACCGGCCTTTCGGTGGAAAATCGTTTGGCGGCAAGCCGGGTGGCGCAAAGCCGTTCGGCGCCAAGACTGGTGGTCCGCGCAAGCCCGGCACGGGTGGCGGCAAGCCTTCGGGGGGCCGTCCGGCCGGTGGTGGCAAGCCACGCGGACGCGGGAACTAAGCGCCGGTGCGGATCGTCGGTGGCGAGTTTCGCGGGCGCGGGCTCGCAACGCCCAATTCCAACGACATCCGGCCGACCACGGACCGGACGCGCGAAAGCCTGTTCAACATCCTGAGCCATTCCTATCCGGAAGCGCTCAGCGGTGGGCGCGTTCTCGATCTCTTTGCCGGCACCGGTGCGGTCGGGCTTGAAGCCCTGTCGCGCGGCTGCCGCCAGGCACTGTTCGTTGAAATGGGCGCTGAGGGTAGGGGGCTCCTTCGTACCAATATCGAAGCGTTCGGCCTGACAGGCCGGGCGCGTGTCTTCCGCCGCGATGCGACTGATCTCGGTCCGGCCGGCACCGTCGAGCCGTTCAATTTCCTGTTTGCCGATCCGCCCTATGGCAAGGGCCTCGGAGAAAAGGCACTTGCGTCGGCTGCGAGTGGCGGCTGGCTGGTGCCGGGAGCACTTGCCGTGCTCGAAGAGCGGGCCGATGTGCATCCCGTCTTGCAGACTGGTTTCGACTTCATCGACGACCGCCTGTTCGGCGAAACCAAGATGCATTTCTACCGTTACCGCGCCGCGTGATACCGGAAAGACGCTGAGCATGACGCAAGGCTTCGAAACATTGAAAAAATCGGCGGATCCGACCGTTGCAATCGCCTTTGGCGGTGGTGGCGCGCGCGGCCTCGCCCATATTCACGTCATCGAGACGCTGAACGAACTCGGTATTCGCCCCGTTGCCATTGCTGGCTCATCCATTGGGGCGATCATGGGGGCTGGCATGGCGGCGGGCCTCACAGGTGCCGACATCCGCGACCATACGCTTGCGACCGTTGGCCGCCGCAAGGAAATCGTCAACCGCCTCTGGAGTCTACGCCCGTCGAGCTTCACGCAGGCCGTGGCCGGTGGCTTCCGGTTCGGGCAGTTCAATCTGGAGAGAATTCTGCCCGCTTTCCTGCCGGAGGCGATCCCGAAAGACTTTGGCGAACTCGGTATTCCGCTGCAGATTGCCGTGACGGATTATTACGGGCAGGCGGAACATGTCTGCCAGAGCGGCGATCTTCATCAAGCTCTGGCTGCATCGGCGGCAATCCCGGCCATGTTCATGCCCGTCCGGATTAACGGGCGCGTGATGATCGATGGTGGCATTTACAATCCGGTTCCCTTCGATCACCTGATGGGCCGTGCCGATATCGTCATTGGCGTCGACGTGGTCGGCGGCCCGGATGGCGACGGCGAGACCATGCCGAGCCGCATCGACAGTCTGTTCGGCGCAAGCCAGCTGATGATGCAATCGATCATTGCCATGAAGGTGAAGGCGCATCCGCCGCACATTCTGCTGCGCCCGGAGGTCAATCGTTTTCGGGTGATGGATTTCTTGAAGGCGCAGGAAGTGCTGACCGCGACTGCTGCCGTGAAGGATCAGCTGAAGACGGCGCTTGATGCCGCCTTCAGCGCGAGAGCCCGTGGCTGAGACGGATCAATCGGCTCCGGCCAGAACGTCGTTTGCAGGCTTTGCCTTGCTGGCAGGGCCTGACGGCAGGATATCGTCATCGGCTGCCAGCGAGGACGCTGTCTCGCGCTTCGGCTTGATCAGTGGCTCTGGCTTGACCGGTTCGAAATGCAGCATGTCACGCCCGGCGCTGATGCCCTCTGCTTCCTGCACCACCAGCCGGGCCTCGTCGCGGCGGCGAATATCGTTCATGATTTCTTGCGCCTCGTTGTCGGCGATCCCCAATCCTTCCAGCGTCTTGCGGCCGAACACCAAGCCGGACTCGAACGTCTCGCGCAACTCGTAATCGACGCCGCGGGCGCGCAACGACAGGGTATGCAGCCGGTCATAGGCGCGTGCGTAAATCCGGGCATTCGGATATTCCGCCTGCACCATGTCGACGATCCTGTCGGTGATTGCCTGTTTCTGGGTGCAGATGGCGACGATCTTGGCTCGCTCGATCCCGGCCGCGCGCAGCACGTCCAGCCGTGTTCCATCGCCGAAATAGATGCGGAATCCGAAAGTCGCCGCCTGCCGGACGCGGGCGGCGGAATGATCGATGATCGTCACTTCTCGGCCACCTGCCAGAAGGATCTGCGAGGCGATCTGGCCGAAGCGGGAGAACCCGATCATCAGCACATCGGCACCGGCGCCGTCGAAATCCTCTTCCAGCTCTTCCGTTGCTTCTTCCTGATCCTGCATGAGCAGCCCGGCCAAGGCGGAGGCCGCAGGCGTCAGCGCCATCGACAGGGTAACGACGACAATCAGCAGCGAGGCCCAGCTGTCGGGAAACACGCCTGCAGTGGCCGCCGCCGTGAACAGCACGAAGCCGAATTCACCTCCCTGTGGCAGGAGCAAGCCGATGCGCACGGCATCATTGTGCGGCGAGCCAGTGACCCGGCAGAGCGTATAGATAGCCACGGCCTTGACCAGCATCAGCAAGGGGACGGCAATCAGGATCAACACATAGTTTCCGGTGATGACACGCAGGTCCAGTGACAGCCCGACCGCCATGAAAAACAGGGCGAGCAGCAGTCCGCGGAAAGGCTCGATATCGGCTTCGAGCTCATGCCGATAGGACGACTCCGCCAGAAGCACGCCGGCGAGAAAGGCTCCCATCGCCATGGAAAGCCCTGCGAGCTGCATCAGCGTGGCGGCCCCCAGGACGATAAGCAGCGCTGCTGCGATCATGACTTCGCGCGCCCCGGTGCGGGCAATGACCTGGAAGAGTGGGTTGAGCAGATAGCGGCCGGCAATGACCAGGATCAGGATTGCGCCAATGGCTACGGCGAAATCCTGAAGCGGCGGTGTCGTATCTTCAGGGGCCTGTAGCGCGACCAGTGGGATGAGTGCCAAAAGCGGCACGATCGCCAGATCCTGCAAGAGGAGGACGGAAAAGGCACGCTGACCGTAGCGCGTATTGGTATCGCCTTTTTCATCGAGAATCTGCAGCGCAAAGGCCGTCGATGACAGCGCCAGTCCGAAACCGGTGATGATGCTGCCGCTCCAGTCCAACAGGCCGCTGCAGAAAACGATCGCCGAGATCACGGTGCCGGTCACAAGGACCTGTGCGGTGCCAAGCCCAAAGATATCGCGCCGCATCTGCCAGAGCCGGGATGGCTTCAGCTCCAGTCCGATGAGGAAAAGCAGGAAGACAACGCCGAGCTCGGCAAATCCGAGGATCTGCTCGCCATCGCTGATCTGGTGGAGCAGCGGGCCGATGATGATACCGGCCGCAAGATAGCCGAGAACGGTGCCGAGCCCGAGTTTCTTGAAGATCGGCGCTGCCGCGACGGCGCCGCCGAGCAAGAGCAGAGCCTGTGAGGTAAGGGCGGGTGTCGTCGACATTACGTGTTCTTTCCTGGCGCGCAGCTGCATGTTGCAGCTCTGGCGTGTCTGGGCGGGCAGGAGTCGCCCTAAATTCGGCATTTGGCCGGAGGCGGCGATCAAGAATCAGGATATGCCCTTGATGCCGGTCCTACTGCACAATAAATGGAGCGGGAATGAAAGGCTAAATCATGTCCGATATTATCGATTCCGGTGTTCTGCAGACAAGGGCGGCAGCGCTCATCGATTTGGCGCTGAAAGCGGGGGCCGACCAGGCGGATGCCGTGGTGGTCCGGGGACGCTCACGGTCCGTTTCCGTTCGCCTCGGCAAGGTCGAGGGCACCGATGCCTCGGAAAGTGATGATTTCTCGTTGCGGGTTTTCGTTGGCCGTCGTGTCGCCAGCGTTTCTGCCAATCCGGGGTTCGATCTCAAGGTCTTGGCCGAGCGTGCCGTGGCGATGGCCAAGGCCTCTCCTGAAGACCCGTATGCAAGCCTTGCAGACAGCGAGCGGCTGGCAAAATCCTACCCTGACCTCGAACTTTACGATTCAACGGAAGTCTCGACGGAAACGTTGACCGCTGCAGCACTCGAGGCTGAAGAGGCAGCGCTTGCCGTCAGCGGCGTTACCAACTCCAGCGGTGCAGGCGCCTCCGCCGGCATGGGCGGCCTAGTACTGGTCACGTCGCATGGTTTTTCCGGTGCCTATATGGGCACGCGTTTCGGCCGTTCCGTCAGCGCCATTGCCGGCGACGGCACCAAGATGGAGCGCGACTACGACTTCGACAGCCGCCTTTATTTCGCCGACCTGAAATCCGCAGCCGAGATCGGCCGCACGGCTGGCGAACGGGCAGTTGCGCGCATTGGTCCGCGCCAGGTGCCGACGCAGAAAAACGTCACTGTCGTGTTTGATCCGCGCATGTCGCGCGGTTTTGCCGGACACATTGCCGGTGCGATCAATGGTGCGTCGGTTGCCCGCAAGACCTCGTTCCTGCGCGACATGATGGGAAAGCCGGTGATGAAGGCCGGGATTACGGTCACCGATGATCCGTTGGTGGTGCGCGGTTCGTCGTCCCGCCCGTTCGACGGCGAAGGTGTCACCGGGCAGAAATTGTCGATGATCGAGGATGGCGTGCTGCAGCAGTGGTTCCTGTCCACATCGACCGGCCGGGAATTGGGTCTGGAGACCAACGGGCGCGGCGTGCGCGGCGGCACCGCGGTCTCCCCTTCTGCGACCAACTTTGCGCTGGAACCCGGCAATATCTCGCGCGAAGACCTGATCCGCAGCATCGGAACGGGTTTTTATGTGACCGAACTGATCGGTCAGGGCGTCAATATGCTGACCGGCGAATACAGCCGTGGTGCATCCGGTTTCTGGATCGAGAATGGCGAATTGACCTTCCCGGTCTCGGAGGTAACGATTGCTTCCAATCTCAAGCAGATGTTCTTTGCCATCACGCTTGCCGACGATATTGACCGCAAGTTCGGCATAGCTGCCCCGACGCTTGCTATTGAAGGCATGACGCTCGCCGGTAAGTAAGCGCTACTACACGCATCTTTAACGCGGCGGATGCCGCGGGAAACGGAAGTTTGACATGAATGCCGTTCGCCCATCGCCGGAGCAATGGTCCAGTGATCTGGAGTTGATCACGATGGCGGCGAAGGCTGCGGGTGAAAAGGCGATGTCCTACTTCCGCAAGGATCCGGACGTCCAGTGGAAGAACGGCGGCCGCTCGCCTGTCAGCGAGGCGGATTTCGCTGCCAACGATATCCTCAAGGAAAAGCTTCTGGCAGCCCGGCCAAACTATGGCTGGCTGTCGGAGGAAACCGACGATGACGAGGCGAGGCTCGGCTGCGATACCGTCTTCGTTGTCGATCCGATCGATGGCACTCGCGCCTTTATCGCCGGCAAGGATGTCTGGTGCGTCAGCGTCGCTGTCGTGCATCTTGGCCGGCCTGTCGCTGGCGTTCTTTTCGCTCCGGCGCTTGGCGAACTGTTTCAGGCGACAGCGTCGGGCGAGGTGCTGAAGAACGGCGAACCGATTACCGTCAGGCCGATGGGCGCGGAGATGTTGCGGATTGCACTTGCCGAAGAAACCGTCGGCTTGCTGGAGCCCGGCTTCCGGGCCAGCGTGTCGCGCATCCCCCATGTGCCGTCGCTGGCCTACCGGATTGCGATGATCGCCGATGGCCGGATCGACGGCACTGTCGTCAAGAAGAATTCGCATGATTGGGATCTGGCAGCGGCCGATCTGATCCTGGAGCGGGCGGGTGGGGCAGTTTTTAACCTGGACGGACAGCCGCTTTCCTACAATCGCCCCAATGTTCGCCATACGGTCCTGTGTGCGGCGGCAAAGCCTGCATTACCGGCGTTGATTGCCGCGTCACGGGGGCTGGAGGGCCATTGACCTTTCCGGCTGAATGCCGCAAACCACAAGAAAATACGACAAGAAAATTGGAAGGTCTGATGGCTCAGAATTTGGAAACTAAGCAGCGTCTGCATCTGGTGTTCGGCGGTGAACTGACAACGCTGACCGGTGTTGAGTTCCGCGATCTGGAAAAACTCGATGTCGTCGGCATCTACCCTGACTATGACAGTGCCCTCACGGCCTGGAAGTCCAAGGCCCAGTTGACCGTCGACAACGCCCATATGCGCTATTTCATCGTGCACATGCACCGGCTGCTGGATCCGGAACAGGCTTGATGCCAAGGCGTTTTGGGCAGGTAAACCGCGCGGCTGAACGGGCCGCCGCCGCACACGCGGATAGCCTTCGTGGCCGCCGCTGCGCGGGGGGCCTGTCCATATGACCCGTATGCTCGCCCGGCTGGCGCTGTCCAGCTATCGCTGGATCGGCACCGCGGTCTATCCGTTGGTCTGGGGCTACCTCGCCGCCCGGGCCGCCAAGGGCAAGGAAGACAGTGCCCGCCGCCAGGAGCGCTATGGCCATGCCAGCGCACCACGCCCGCAAGGGCCGCTGGTCTGGTTTCATGCGGCCAGCGTCGGCGAAACCACTGCCATCATCCCGCTGATCAATGAAGTCGCGCGCCGCGGCATCTCGGTGGTCTTGACCACGGGTACGAAGACATCGGCGCGCATTGTCGCCGATCGGCTCGGCTCACGCGTCATTCATCAATATGTGCCGCTCGATTTCAAACCGGCTGTCAGCCGGTTCCTCGATTATTGGGAGCCGGATCTGGCAATCATCGCGGAGTCGGAGATCTGGCCGATGACGATGATGGAGCTTGGTCGGCGCCATATTCCACAGGTTCTCGTCAACGGCCGCCTGTCGGACCGGACCTTCGGCCGCTGGAAGAAGCGCCTCTGGCTGGCTGACGCGCTCTTTGAAAACCTGGCGCTTGTCATTGCCCAGTCCGAGGCCGATGCTGAACGCTTCCGCACGCTCGGCGCGCTGCCGGTCATGGTGTCGGGTAATCTGAAGGTCGATACCGATGCGCCGCCGTATGACAACCAGGCGCTGAAGCACTACCGCCAGCAAATTCGTGACCGCAAGACCTGGGCTGCCATCTCCACGTTCGAGGGCGAGGAAAATGCCGCCGGTATCGTTCATCGCGCCCTGAAGGAACGCACCGGCCTCCTGACCATCATTGTACCCCGCCATCCCGAGCGCTGCGATGCGATCGAGGCGATGCTCACGTCCAAGGGGCTGACGGTCGCGCGGCGCACCCGCAACGACCCGATCACGCCGGAAACCGATATCTTTCTCGGAGATACGATCGGGGAGATGGGGCTCTATCTGCGTTTGACCGAGGTTGCCTTTGTCGGCCGCTCGTTGTTTGGCGAAGGCGGGCAGAACCCGCTGGAGCCGGCCATGCTTGGCTGCGCCATCCTTTCGGGCGGCAATGTCCAGAATTTCCGCGATACCTACCAGATGCTCGCCAAGAACGGCAGCGCCAAGATCATCCGTGATGTCGAGATGTTGGCCAAGGGCGTGAATTATCTTCTCGTCAACGACGAGGTTCGTCGCAAGATGATCGATGCCGGGCTCGAAACCGTGCATGAAATGCGCGGAGCGCTGTCGGCGACGATCCGGGGCCTGGAGCCTTATATCAATCCGCTGACGGTGAAGGCGCGGCTGCAGCCACGCGGTGATAACTGACACTTTCTTCCGGTGGGGCATCCATGACGACCGACAAGACCATTTCCGGCATTCTCTTCGACAAGGACGGGACGCTGCTCGACTATGTGAAGAGCTGGGTGCCGGTGAACTATGAAGTCGCCAGCATCGCCGCCAATGGCGACGCCGAACTGGCAAAGCGACTGCTGGTCGCCGGTGGCATGGATCCCGACACCGGCCACGTCCTGCCCGACAGCCTGCTGGCCGCAGGCAATACCGTGGAGATTGCCACCGGCATGGTCGCGGCGGGCGCGCCCTATACGGTTGAGGCACTGACGGTGAAGCTCGACGGACTGTTTTCCAATTCGGCTGGATATGCGGTGCCGGTCACCGATCTCGCCACGTTCTTTGCCAATCTGCATGCCAAGGGCTATCGTCTTGGCGTCGCCTCCAGCGACAATGAACGCTCGATCCGCGAAACCGCCAAGCGTTTCGGTTTCGACGGGTACCTGCACTATGTCGCAGGTTATGACAGCGGGTTCGGCACCAAGCCCCAGCCGGGCATGGTGCACGGTTTCTGCGCGGCGACGGGGCTTGAGCCCCACCAGGTCGCCGTCGTCGGTGATAACAATCACGACCTGCACATGGGCCGCAATGCTGGTGTCGGCCTGACGGTTGCCGTTCTGACTGGCACCGGCTCGCCGCAATCGCTCGCGGCGGCATCGGATCATTGCTTGAACGACATCACCGAACTTGAGACGGTACTGGTCTAACGCCCACCCCAGCCGTCAGCGGAACAGCTGCATCAGCAGTGACGGCGCGTTGTTGGCGATGTTGAGCGCCTGAACCGCCAGCTGGACCTGTGCCTGGACGGCCTTGAGCTTGGTCGAGGCATCGCTCATGTCGGCGTCCACCAGGCGGCCGATACCCTTCTGGATCGTCGCGGTCAGGGTCCTGTTGAAATCCGTCTGCATGTCGATGCGCATGCTGAGCGATCCAAGCGTTGCTGCCCGGTCGGTCAGCGTCTTGTGGATATCGTCATAGCGCTTCAGCAGCAGATCGGTTGCTGTTTCAACGAGATCGGCAGGGACCTCGCCCATATGCGAGGCGCTGAACATATCGTCGGTGCCAAGGCCGATCTGGGTGCGGCCGTTGAAGGCTGGCAGCCATGCGGTGGTCTTGGCCGGGTCCGGGTGCGGCACGCCGCCGGTCATGCCGTCGGCTTGCGGGGTATCGACCAACCCGTTCTGCGCCGACGTGCTGCCGTCGGCGTTCTTGTAGGTGGCAGGGCCGAACACATTGAGGTTGCTGTCGCCATAGATGTTGATGATGCCGACCGTGCCTTTGGTATAGCTTGCAACGATGCCGCCAAAGGCGACATTGGTGTCCGGGGGGCTCATCTCGATATAGTTCAACGTCTTGCCGTTGCCGTCGACATAGCTTTTCTCGGTATAGTGCAGTTCGCCGGGCGCCAGAAGGTTGCGCCCGTTGAATGACGACGACTGCGTCGTCGAGAGAAACTGTTTTTCCAGTTCGTAAATCTCGGCGCTGACCTTGTAGCGATCGACGCCAGGCTCCTTCATCGCCATGATCTTGGTCTTGATCTCGGATGTGATGGAGATCAGGTCCTCCATCCCCTGATAGGACACATCGACCAGCGCGGCACCCAGTTCAAGTGCGTCGATTACGGTGCTCGTGGCCTTGGTGGTGTTGCGCATATCGGTGGCGATCGACCAATAGGCAGCATTGTCGGCGGCTTCCGATATCCGCATGCCGGTGGTGATGACATCCTGCATCTTGGCATGAGTGCTGTCATTATGGCGCAGAATCGCCAAAGCGGCGGTGGCCGCCGAGTTGAAACTTATATTCATTTTTAGATCCGCTACGAAAAACAAGAAAACGGAGGGCACCAAACCTGGTTAATCGAGAGTGCCGTAGTCTGGTTAATACTCGGTATACCGCCTGGGTTGTGGCAGGCGCCGCAGGCATGCTTGGCAGTGCTGCGTCAACAGCCGATCGGGCCTGCTGGTACGCCCGCGGCTTGCAATTCCCGGCGATCTGACGTTTGGTGTCGCGGATCGGGAGTGTTTTCTCTGCTGAGAAAATGTTTTCGATAGGACACGAATTTGCCGCGCAGAAGATTGCGAAAACCGGGAGTGACCGGCCGGCGCGGGAGGCCTGGAAGGACTGATGGTTTCTGATGCACCGCCATTCTGGTGGACAAAAGCGGATTGGCGCGCCTACGGACTCTGGCCGTTTTCCTGGATTTACGGGCGTATTTCCGGCTCGCGCATGGATCACGCGCGGCGCGCATCCGTGCCAGTTCCGGTCATTTGCGTGGGCAATTTCACCGTTGGTGGAGCAGGCAAGACGCCGACCGCAATCGCGCTTGCCCGGGCTGTCCGTCAGCGCGGGTTGAAACCCGGCTTCCTCAGCCGCGGTTATGGCGGTTCGCTTGATGTCACGACCGTGGTCGATCCGGCGCATCACCGGGCCCGCGACGTCGGCGACGAACCGCTGCTTCTCGCCCGCGAGGGGCTGGCCGTGGTTTGCCGCAAACGCGTCGAAGGCGCGCGCCGGCTGGTGGCTGAGGGCGCCGACCTCATCATCATGGACGACGGTTTTCAGAGCGCCCGGCTGACATTCGATTTTTCCCTGCTGGTGATCGATAGCCGCCGTGGCATCGGCAACGGCTTCCTGATCCCTGCCGGTCCTGTGCGGGCGCCGATCCCCCAGCAGATCCGTCATGCCTCCGCGCTGTTGAAGATCGGCAACGGCGATCGCGCCGATGCCCTGATCCGCCGCTCCGCCCGCGCCGGCAAGCAGATTTATGCCGCCAATGTCGAACATCTCGATGATGGTGGGCTGAAGGATGTGCAGGTTTTGGCTTGGGCCGGTATTGCCGATCCGGAAAAATTCTTCCGTACGGTTCGCGAAACGGGGGCGGTCATCGCCGAAACCCGCAGCTTTCCCGATCATCATCATTTTACCGAGGACGAGATCGGCGATCTTCTCGACCATGCCGCCGCCCACGGCTATCAGTTGGTGACCACTGCCAAGGACATGGTGCGACTGGAACCCGGGCATGGACGTGCCGGAGAACTGATGGAAAAAAGCCGGGTGATCGAAGTGGAAGTCCGTTTCGACGATCCCGGATCACCGGCTAAGATCATCGACGCAGCCGTCAACGCGGCCCGCACCCGAAACCTGCGCAAGTCGTAAGCGCAGGCTGCAAGAGGTGATCCGGTAGGAATGAAGCAGATTTACTTCTGGTTTGGCAGGATGCCGGCACGCTTGTCGGCCTCATAGGAGGCTTCGGCGTCGGCATAGGGCTCTTGCCGCGCAACGCTCCAGTAACGCAACTCATCGACGGGGATGACCGCGCCGGTCATCGCGCAGATGACATGCGATCCGGGCAGCACGATCTGGAAGTCGCCGTCGAGATAGCGGATTTTGGCTTCCCGGTTGCTGTTGCCCTCAAATCTGTTCATCGTCCTGCGACCCCGCATCACTTGTCGTCCGCTCTTTGGTGGCGCTGTCTCGACGGGCATCCGGATGAACGCGTCAAGACGAGCGTTCCAGCGTCATCTGTTGTGACCATGCTCTAGCGCGACATTGCCGAGATTTCCAGCGCAATTGACGGACTGGCTGCTTAACTGCGCCCGAACAGCCGTTCGATATCGGAAAGCTTCAGCTCGATATAGGTCGGTCGTCCGTGGTTGCACTGGCCAGAACCGGGCGTCGCCTCCATCTGCCTGAGCAGCGCGTTCATTTCCTCGGGGCGCAGCCGCCGTCCGGAACGCACCGAGCCGTGGCAGGCCATCGTAGCAGCGAGATAATCGAGCCGGCTGGCAAGACCGTTGGCGGTATCCCATTCGGCCAGTTCGTCGGCCAGTTGCCGTACCAGCCCAACCGCATCCATCTCGCCGAGCATGGAAGGTGTCTCGCGGATGGCGATGGCACCCGGGCCGAACCGTTCGATGCCGAGCCCGAGCCTTGAGAATTCGGCCGAATGGCTGATCAACCGGTCGCAATCGTCTTCCGGCAGATCGACGATCTCGGGAATGAGCAGGGCCTGGGCCGGGATCGGCCGCGAATTCAGGCCCTTGCGCAATTCCTCGAACACCAGCCGTTCATGGGCGGCATGCTGATCGACGATGACGAGGCCGTCTTCGGTCTGGGCAACGATGTAGTTTTCGTGCAGCTGTGCCCGCGCCGCACCCAGCGGGTGGGCTTTATCCGGTTGCGGAGCCGCCGCCAGTTCGGGTTCGCTCATTGGGGCGCGAGCGGACGGTATCGCCATTTCGGCAAAGGCTGCCTGCGGCCGTTCGCTGAAGCCATTGGACTCCGAGCCGAAATCCATAGGCCGGTAGGGGGAGGAGGCGGCCGTCCAGTTTGCGTTTTGCCTTTGCGGCTCCGGCCGGAAGGCTCGCATCAGCCCGCTGGCACCGGTGGTCGAAGCCCGGTCGCCATCTTGAGCCAGCGCCTGGCGGATCGCGCCGATGATCAGGCCGCGTATCATTCCCGGATCACGGAAGCGGACGTCGGACTTTGCCGGGTGCACGTTGACATCGACGACATCCGGATCGATCGTCAGTGACAATACGGCCACCGGATAGCGCCCCTGCGGGATGGTCTCGGCATAGGCGGCCCGCAATGCCGACCAGATCAGTTTGTCCTGTACCGGACGGCCATTGACGAAGGCATATTGCTGCAATGAATTGCCACGATTGAAAGTCGGTACTCCGGCAAAGCCGGTCAGCCGCGCGCCCTCGCGCTCGGCATCGATCTCGATCGCATTGTCGCGGAAATCCCGGCCCAGCACCTGGGCGATGCGGGCCAGCCGGTCATCACCGGTAGAAGCGAATTCCAGCGTCGTGCGATCAGAGCCGGACAGCACGAAACGCACCTCCGGAAAGGCGATCGCCATGCGCCGCACGACCTCGGAGATGGCGGATGCTTCCGCCCGTTCGGTCTTCATGAAGTTGAGCCGTGCCGGCGTCGCGAAAAAGAGATCGCGGACTTCGACCACGGTACCCTGGTTGACGGCGGCGGGTTTCACCGGCTGCAGCTTGCCACCGAAAACGCCGATCTCGGCACCGTGGCTGGCACCACCAGGCCGGCTGGTGATCGTCAGCCGGGCAACCGAACCGATCGATGGCAGAGCTTCGCCACGAAACCCGAGCGTGCGGATATCGAGAAGATTGTCATCGAGCTTGGACGTGCAATGGCGACGCACCGCCAGTTCCAGATCGTCCGGCCCCATGCCGCAGCCATTGTCAGTCACCCGCAACAAGGTCTTGCCGCCGCCCGCAGTGGCGATTTCGATACGGGTGGCGCCCGCATCGAGCGCATTCTCGATCAGTTCCTTGGCCGCGCTGGCAGGGCGTTCAATGACCTCACCGGCGGCGATCTGATTGATGAGGGTTTCCGAAAGTTGCTTGATGGCCATGGTCTATTGTCGGGGATTCGGCTGCACATGGAAAGTGTGATCGAGGGTCTATCCCCGGCTGTGTCGAGGTGTAGGCCCCATGACAAATTTAGCCGGGTTTAATCTGGCCTTAATACAAAGCTGCGAGGTTCGGCGACAGCCTGAATGAGCACAGGTTTTGTCATTTGGAGCCTGTGGCGCAGCTGTCCGCCCGGGAACGGAACCCCAGATACGGCCTGATCGGCGCGTTCGTCAGCATGTCCCCGGAAAAAGAAGCCGCCAAGGTTATATGAGGGCTATGCAATGAATGATGTAGCGTCTTTCGGCGCGAACATCCAGAAAACGGTGCTTGAGGCGACGTCTGACGCGCTCGGCTTGGCCATTCTTGTCTGCGACAAGAATGATGAGATTGTTTTTGCCACACGCCCCATTCTCCAGTTCTATCCCATTCCGGCGCATTTTCTGGAGGCTGGAACACGGCTGAAGGATTTTCTCGGCGCGATCTTCGATTCCGGCGTTCGCAGCGGCACGGCGCCCGAGAGCAGCCGCCGCCATGCCAATCGTGAGGAATGGATTTCCGAACATCTGTCGCACCATTGGCGCGAGCGTTTCGATGTGGTCGAACGCATCGGCCGCCACCGCTGGATCAACGTGCGCACGCGGCGCTTGTCGAACGGTCTCGGCATCGTCGCAATCAACGATGTTTCCGAGCAGAAAAAGCGCGACGAGCAGATGCAGCTCGATATGGAACGCGTCGAACTGACCGAGGGCATTCTCGATTGCCTGCCCAACCCGCTCTGCGTGAAAGATCGCAACCTCAGCTATATCGCCGTCAACAAGGCCTTCTGTGACCTCCACGGCATGACCCCGGACGCCATCCTTGGTCGGTCCGTCTGGGATCTTCTCGAGCCGGATCTGGCCGAAAAATTCGAACGCTCCGACCGCGTAACGCTGGAGAGCGGCGTTATCCATTGCCAGCCGGAGCAGATTGTGAAGGCGGATGGCGAGGATCTCTGGGTCGTCACCCGCAAGTTCCGTGTCGGCGATCCCGGCAAACATCTGCTGGTCACCTGCATGAACGACGTGACCGATCTGGTCGTGGGATATGACGGGCTGGATGGCATCACGTCCGGCCGGTCGCCGTTGCAAGTCAAGGATTACAGCACCTTTGCCCCGGCGCAGAATTGCTACGACCCCTTCCGCTCGATTGACATGCAGCATCTGGTCGAGGCGGGTGCCATCATCGACCCCGACATGAGGGGCAGGCAGAAAATCCTCTTGATGACGGCCGCCGCTGCTCTTGAAATCAACCTGGTGCCGCAGCTGCGCCGCTGGGGTTTTGATGCCTGCGCGGTCAGAAACGCCACTGAGCTTGCAGCGTTCAAGGATGCGTGTACAGCGCGCGGGATCACGATCGATGCCCTTCTGATCGACGGCACGATGGCCCATGCACTGGCGACGCTTGCGAACTGGACGGTGTCTCCCTCCCTGTTGATCGCCAAGGATTGGAAAGCCGTCGAATTGCGCGCCAGCATTACGGCGTTATGCGAACACGGCATCGGCGCGTTGCCGTCGGTGGAAGCCGAAGGCCCTGCCGATTGGGATATTATTGTGCCGGAAGCCAACCTGACCGGCCGGCCCATGCCGGAAGTCGAAGTCGTGGTCGCCGAGGACAACGAAATCAACCAGTTCGTCTTTGCCCAGATTCTCGAAGGGATCGGCATATCCTATCGTATCGCCGCCAACGGCGAGGAGGCCGTCAAGCTGTGGCAGCAATACCGGCCGAACCTTGTGCTGATGGACGTCTCGATGCCGGTGATGAATGGATTTGACGCGACACGCGCCATCCGCGCTCTTGAGAAAAATGCAGTGTTCCAGACGCCCATCATCGCCGTCACGGCGCAGGCGCTCGACATCGATATAGAACAAAGCAAGCTGGCCGGTATGGATGACTATATCACCAAGCCGATCAGCCCAGACATGATCGAGGCCGTGTACCGCAAGTTCGTCAACGCGAAAGCTGAACGCATGGCGGGGTAACCGCTCACCAAGTTTGCAATCTCTAAAATAAGGCGGGAAAGCTAAGCAAAAGCACGGGTTTGAACCATATTTATGTCAACTCCCTAGAATTAGGGAGAAGGATGCGGAAAGAGGGCAAGAGGCGCTTTCGAAATTTTAACTCTCCATGCCCATCGTCTGTTCCTGAGACTGCCTGAATCCAAATCCTGGGAATGCGTTTATGAATTCTGCTGAAACACCGTCTCAGCACATCAGCCGGAATGATTTGCATGCAATGGCTTATACCGATCCGCTGACCGGGCTGGGCAATTCCTACAGACTGCGTGACAAGGTGCGTGAAATCGCCGCCGATCGCGCCAGCGATCCCGCGCCCTTCACGATCGGCCTTGCCAATCTCGACGGATTCAAGCCTATCAACGATCTCTTCGGTCCCAATGCCGGCGATGAAATCCTGTGCCAGGTGGCAAGCCGCCTTCTGGCCTGTGTACCGGATGGAGCAACCGTCATCCGCGCTGGCGGCGACGAATTCGCCTTCGTCTTGCCGCTGGTCTTCGAGCGCAAGGCTGCCGAAAAGATCGGCCAGATGCTGAAAGAGGTTTTGTCGGCCCCCTTTGATCTGGGCGAGCGCAATGTTCGCCTGTCCGCATCCTTCGGATTCGCCGTTTATCCGTTCGCCGGTGAGGAATTCGAGGACCTCTTGAAAAGCGCCGATACGGCGCTCTACCGTTCCAAACGTCGCGGCCGTGGCCAGATCACCGTCTATTCCCAGGAAATCGCCCAGGAGATGAAACGCGCGACGCAGCTGGAGCAGGCGCTGCGCAATGCAATCATCGCCGATGAGGTCGATGTGCATTTTCAGCCGATCGTCAATTTGAAGACTGAAATGGTGGTGGGTTTCGAAGCGCTCGCCCGCTGGTGTGATCCGGATCTGGGCTATGTCTCTCCCGCCGTTTTCGTGCCGCTCGCCGAAGAGCGCGGCTTCATCGATTCCCTGTCCGAGACCCTGCTGCGCAAGGCGGCAGAGACGGCACTGCTCTGGCCGAAGGAGCTGTTTTTATCCTTCAATCTGTCGTCGGCGCAGCTGATGGACCCGATGACTGCCAGCAATGTCTTGTCGATCATCCAGCGTGCGGGGCTTGATCCGCGTCGGCTTGAGCTCGAAATCACCGAGACCGCTGTCATGACCGATGCGGATGTTGCCCAGAGGATCGTCACCGAACTGCGCGCCGCAGGCGTTCGCATCTCGCTCGACGATTTCGGCACAGGACAATCGAGCCTGGGGCGCCTGCGGGATTTTTCTTTCGACAAGGTCAAGGTCGATCGCGCCTTTGTCTCACGCATCTCCGCCGACCGCGCGTCCGAGCATATCGTCAAGGCAATCATCGCCATGTGCGATGGCCTCAATCTCGAAGTCGTCGCCGAAGGGATTGAGGATTTCTCCGAGGCGCTGAAGCTCAAAGGTCTTGGCTGCGGCATGGGGCAGGGTTATTTCTACGGCAAGCCGGCCGATTCCGTCACGACGCTGCGCTACCTCGCCGAAAAATATCAGGAAACCAGCCCGTCGCTCTCCGTCGCGGTCTGAACCGCGCTACGCTTCCCGTTCCTGGCGCCCTTCCTCCAGCAGCCAATCGCGCACCCGGCGCGCCTGCTGGTTGAGTTCGCGTGAGCGCGGCCAGACGACGTAGAACGCCAGATCCGTCTTCAGCACATGATTGCCGACCGGAACCAGCGCGCCAGAACGGACCTGCCGCTCGATCAGATGGTTCCATCCAAGCGCGACGCCTTCGCCGGCCAGCACCGCCTGGATCACCAGGACATAGTCGTTCAGCGTCAACCGCCGTGCCTTGGTGGGGTAGGAAACGCCAGCACTGGCAAACCATTCCTGCCAGCTATAGGCCTGCCTGACTGGTTCTTCGAGATGGATCAGCGGATGTTTCAGAAGATCGGCCGGCCGTTGCGGCATGCCGTTTGCCTCGACGAAGGCGGGCGATGCTACCGCGCAGATCACCTCGGGCGCTAAAAGTGCCGTATGGTAGCGCGGCCAGTTGACGGGGTCACCACCGCCGCGAATGGCAAGCGGGATCGGCTCTTCCTCAAGGTCGAGATCACGCACACTGGTCTGGATGCGCAGGTCGATCTCGGGCAGGTCTTCACGCAGTTTCGTCAGCCGTGGCAGCATCCACATCGAGGCAAAGGCCGTGGAGGCGGCAAGCGTCACATTGGTCTCGCGCCGCTTGGCACGGATTTCTTCGGCCGATTTCTGGATGCGCGACAGTCCGAGCGACACGTCGGCATGGAACTTTTCGCCCGCCTCCGTCAATTGCACCGCGCGATGAACCCGGTGAAACAACGGCACCCCGAGTTGCTCCTCCAGGCCGCGAATGGCGTAGGAAACGGCGGCCTGCGTCATCGCCAGCTCATTGGCGGCACGCGTGAAGTTCTGATGCCGCCCGGCCGCCTCAAAGACGATCAGACTGGACGCAGAAGGCAGCAGGCGGCGCAGGGTTTCCATAAATCCAGCTTATATCATGTCTCCAATTTTTCCAGCGTTACACTGATCTTTTTCACAGCTAGCCTCGACTGAGAAAAGGGGAGGCTTATGATGGAAACGCTTGTGGCTAACGAAGCAGAACCGGCAAGACGCTCACGCTCGTCCCGCCCCGCGCGGCGCGACAATTCTGCCAGGATCACGGGCGTTCCCTATATCGCCCGCAATATCCCGACCTACGATATCCTCAGCGAAGAAAACCTTCAGAAGATCGAGCGGGTCGCCGATCGTATCCTGTCCGAGGTTGGCATCGAGTTCCGCGACGATCCCGCATCGATCGACCACTGGAAGCGGGCAGGGGCGAAGGTCGATGGTCTGCTTGTCCGCTTCGAGCCCGGCATGCTGAACGAAATCGTGTCGACCGCACCCGCCCAGTTCACCCAGCACGCCCGCAATCCCGCCCATAATGTCGAGATCGGCGGCAGGAATGTTGTCTTCTCCCCGGCCTATGGCTCGCCCTTCGTCATGGACCTCGACAAGGGCCGCCGTTACGGCACGCTGGAAGATTTCCGCAATTTCATCAAGCTCGCCCAGTCGAGCCCCTGGCTGCACCATTCCGGCGGTACGATCTGCGAGCCGGTCGATGTGCCGGTCAATAAGCGCCATCTCGACATGGTCTACAGCCATATCAAATATTCCGATCGCGCCTTCATGGGGTCGATCACCGCTGAAGACCGGGCGGAGGATTCGATCGACATGGCGCGGATCGTCTTCGGCCGTGATTTCGTCGATCAGAACTGCGTCATCCTTGGCAATGTCAACGTCAACTCGCCGCTCGTCTGGGATGGCACCATGACGAAATCGCTGCGCGCCTATGCCCGTGCCAATCAGGCTGCCGTCATCGTGCCGTTCATTCTCGGTGGCGCCATGGGGCCGGTCACCAATGCTGGGGCGATTGCCCAGTCTTACGCTGAGACGCTGGCCGGCTGTGCGTTGACCCAATTGGAGCGCAAGGGCGCGCCGGTGATCTTCGGCAATTTCCTGTCGTCCATGTCGCTGCGCTCGGGTTCGCCGACTTTCGGCACGCCGGAACCGGCCATCGGCTCGATGGTGATCGGCCAACTCGCCCGGCGGCTGAAATTGCCGCTGCGCTGTGCCGGCAATTTCTCCAATTCGAAGCTGCCGGATGCACAGGCAATGCAGGAAGGCGTCATGTCTATGCTGTCTGCCGTGCATTGCGGCGCCAACTTCATCCTGCATTCGGCAGGCTTCCTCGATGGACTGCTCGCCATGTCCTACGAGAAATTCGTGATGGACACGGATTTTTGCGGCGCATTGCATTCCTACCTCGCGGGTGTCGTGGTGGACGACAATACGCTGGCGATGGACGCGTTCCTGCAGGTCGGCCCTGGCAGTCATTTTCTCGGCTGCGACCACACGATGCGTAATTATCAAACCGCATTCTGGGATTCCGCTCTCTCCGACAACGAGCCGTTTGAAAAATGGAGCGAGGAGGGCGGCTCGACCGACATGGCGGCGCGCGCCAACAAGCGCTGGAAAAAGACGCTGGCCGAATACGAAGCGCCGCCGCTGGACGTGGCAATCGACGAGGCGCTGGACGACTATATGACAAGACGCAAGAGCAGCATGGCCGATGCCTGGTATTGATACCGGGCATCTCTCTTCCCGGGAAAACAGAATGACCTCGACGAAAGATCCGTTGCTCCAGCCCTATCAGCTCAGGCATCTGACATTGAAAAACCGGATCATGTCGACCTCACATGAGCCGGCCTATTCCGAAGACGGCATGCCGAAGGACCGCTACCGGCTCTATCATCTCGAAAAGGCCAAGGGCGGCATCGCGCTGACCATGACGGCGGGTTCGGCGATCGTCTCGGAGGATTCGCCGCCGGCCTTTGGCAATCTCTATGCCTATTCCGATGAGATCGTGACATGGCTGAAGAAAATTGCCGACGACTGTCATGAGCACGGCGCCGCCGTGATGATCCAGCTTACCCATCTGGGCCGCCGCACCGGCTGGAACAAGGGCGACTGGCTGCCGGTGCTGTCGCCGTCACCCGTGCGCGAAGCCGCCCATCGGGCGTTTCCAAAGGAGATCGAGGATTGGGATATCGAGCGCATCGTTGGCGATTATGCGAGCGCCGCTCAGCGCATGCAGGCGGCAGGGCTGGATGGCATCGAGTTCGAAGCCTACGGCCATCTGATGGATGGTTTCTGGTCTCCCGCCACCAACCATCGCGACGATGAATTTGGCGGTTCGCTGGATAACCGCATGCGCTTTTCCGACATGGTTCTCGATGCGGTGCGCAAGGCTGTCGGCCCGGATTTCATCGTCGGTATCCGCATGGTGGCGGATGAACAATGGGATATCGGCCTCTCGCGCGAGGAAGGCGTCGCGATCGCCAAACGGCTGGCCGGGTCCGGCAAGGTCGATTTCCTCAACATCATCCGCGGTCATATCGATCACGATGCGCATCTGACCAATGTTATCCCGATCCAGGGCATGGTCGCATCGCCGCATCTGGATTTCGCAGGCGAGGTTCGCACCGCCACCAAATTCCCGGTCTTCCACGCCGCCCGCATTGCCGATGTCGCGACCGCCCGCCATGCGATCGCCGAAGGCAAACTCGATATGGTGGGCATGACGCGCGCCCATATCGCCGATCCGCATATCGTCAAGAAAATCATCGAAGGCCGCGAAAACCAGATCCGCCCATGCGTCGGCGCCACGTATTGTCTTGATCGCATTTACGAGGGCGGCGGTGCGCTCTGTATTCACAATGCGGCGACCGGCCGTGAGGCAACCATCCCGCATGTGATTTCGAAGACAACCGGACCTCTGCGGAAAGCCGTCGTGGTCGGAGCGGGGCCGGCGGGACTTGAGGCCGCGCGGGTTCTGGCGGAGCGTGGTCATTCCGTAGAAGTGCTCGAGGCGACCGGGGAGGCCGGGGGCCAGATCCTGCTCGCAGCCCGCAATCCGCGCCGCAAGGAAATGATCGGCATCGTCGACTGGCGGCTATCCGAGCTGGAGCGTCTCGGCGTTCCTATTCATTATAATGTCTTTGCCGAAGCTGAGGATATTCTGGAGCGAAAGCCGGATCTGGTGGTCATCGCCACCGGCGGCATCGCACAAAATCCGGTTCTCGAAGCAGGCGACAATCTGGTGGTTTCCAGCTGGGATATCATCGCCGGTGCTATCAACCCGGAAGGTCCTGTCCTGCTTTACGATGACAATGGCGCCCATACCGGCATGACAGCGGCGGAGTTGATTGCGGCAAGTGGTGCCGAACTGGAGATCGTCTCCCCGGAACGCATGTTTGCCCCGGAAATCGGCGGCATGAACCATGTTCCCTATGCCAAGGCATTTGCCGAAAAGAATGTCCGGGTGACGATCAATACAAGGCTGAAATCGGTGCGCCGCGAGGGCAACCAATTGGTTGCTGTGCTTGGCTCTGACTATTCGGAAAGGGCCGCGGTCGAACGGCGGGTGGCGCAGGTCGTGGTCGAACACGGAACCCTGCCGATGGCCGACCTCTATCTCGCGCTGAAGCCGCTGTCGCGCAATCTCGGTGCGGTGGACTACAAGGCGCTGATCCGCCAGGAAAATCCGATCAAGACTCGTAATCCGGACGGGGAGTTCGATCTTTTCCGCATCGGCGACGCCGTTGCCAGCCGCAATATTCACGCGGGCATCTATGACGCGCTACGGTACGGGGTACTGTTCTAAACAGAAACGGCGGCGCTTTCGCACCGCCGTTTCGCCTCACCCAGCCCTCTACGGGATTACGGGTTGGTCGCAGGCTGTTCAGCCGGCTTCATTGCAGGATCCGCTGCCGGAGCCGTTGACGACGTGGTTGTCGTATCAACCGGCGTATTGGCATTCTGTTCAGCTACCTGCTGCGACTTGGTCTTGAATTCCGGCGCTGCCTTCAGCGTATCGGCGGTTTCCGCCGTGGTCAGCTTCAGGTCGTCGGAGTTCGGTACATCGGCAACCGTAATCGTATCCAGCGGAACGGCGACGTTCTTTTCACCGATCCCCAGGAAGCCACCAACGCCGATGACAGCCGCTTCGACCGAGCCGTCCTTGGTGAAGATCACGTCATTGATCTCACCGATGCTTTCATCCGAAGCATTGTAGACGGACTGGCCGATATAGGTGCTGGCCGCAATCTGGTCTGCTCCCTGTTCGGTCAGGTAACCGGAACCTGCGGCTGGCGTGGTTGCGGCCGCCTGGTCCATCGGCTTCTTCATCGCGTCAGCCGGCTGCTCGGTGCCGCTCATTGGCGTTTCCATGGTCTGCGGCTGAGCCGACGGCTGTGTTGTTTCCTGAGCAAAACTCATGGGTGCGAATACGGTGACGCCAGCAAAAAGTGCACCTGCGGCGACGGAAGCTACGAGTTTCTTGGTCATTGTAAACCTACCTTTTCGTTCTCTTTGTCGATCAAAGCGCGGGGTTCAAATCCTTGCCGCCGCACCGGTGATGCAAACACAACGGCTCAGGTGGAGGGTGGTTCCGTAAAAAAATATGCAATTGGAGGAGGAACTTTTCGTTTTATAAGCAGGCTACGGAAGCTGGCTTCAGCCAGAACGGAAAGGAATTCGGCCAATACGCTTGAACCAGGTAATGCTGGCTACTTCTATTTTGGCGGGAATTTTTCGGCGTTTTTATCTCATCGCACTTCTTTTGGCAGGAAAAAGTAACCAAGTCCTGCAACTGTGCGCTGCAGATTGGGCGTGTCATTCCAGCGGCAAGACTGGAATTCACGCTCCGCTCAAACACTAAAATTAAAAATTTTTACCGGCTTGGGGCTGTGCTGCAAAGACGGCCGTTTTTTGATCCCCGCTATGGAGTTGTATCAATTGAAGTGGATGTTGTTGGAGCGCGTGTTGCAGTTGCATGTGTTGCGCATGGGCATTGTCTCGCTCGCCGTGATGGCTGCCATGTTCGTTTATGAACACGCCTTTCTCGGTGTCAGCTACAACACCGAAAGGGCGCCGCGCCTGCACCCCTATGATCTTTTCCGGTCGTTCGTCGCCTTTCTCCTGTCGACGGCTTTGGTCCGCGCGCTTTGGAAAGATGGCGTGCCGCATGGGGGACCGGCTGTGCCGCGGCTGCCACTGAAATCGATTTTGATCAGCGCTGGGGTGACGGTTTTTGCCCTCTGGTGCGCCTGGTTGTTCTCGCGTAACCCTCAGCGTTTCAATGCTTTATCGCTGGAAGATGGTCCTTTCGAATGGCTGTCGGCGCTCTTCCTCTTCATTGCGTCAGCCTTTTTCGTGCTTGTTGCGATCGGACAATTGGCTGGAACACGACCCGGCGGCGGGCGTCCGGTCTGGCTCGCCGGTTTTGCTGGTATGTTCGCTCTGGTTTTCTTCGTCATCGGTATGGAAGAGATTTCGTGGATGCAGCGCGTCTTCAATGTGGCGACACCGCAGGCATTCGCGGCCCTGAACGACCAGAAGGAATTCAACTTCCACAACATAGCAACCGGAGCATCCGAGCTCATCTATTATAGTGGCGCTTTTTTCCTTTTGGTGTTTGTTCCTTTCGTTGGCCTGTTTTTGCGGCGGTGGTTGAAGGGCAGCACTGGTGCTGCGGTGATGCCCAGCGTCTTCGTGCTCGCGGCCAGTGCCCCCATGGTCGCGTTCAACAGCGGACGATGGGGTGTGCTGCCAACACAGATATCGGTGATGATGACCGTGATCATCCTTCTCGTTCTGGTCAATCTGGCGCTGCGGCATGGTCTGTGGAAAGAGTTTCTACTGTATGCCATTCTGGCAATCTCGATCGTTGCGGTGCAGCAACTGTTCCTGGCCGAATCCGACCGCCTGCTGCGGCTCTGGGATCCGACTGAGTACAAGGAACTCTTCATCGCCGCAGGCCTGGCGATTTATGCCGGCGAGACCTGGTGGCGGCTGCGGCCGTCTCGACCGGCCGCTTCACACGCCTGACATGCTGATAACAAAGAAAAAGCCGGGCAAATGTCCGGCTTTTTCGTTCACTCTTCAAGCAAAACAGGAGTTCCGCTTCAGAGCTTGTAGCCCGGCTCGAAACGGCCATTGACCGCCACGCCGAGTTCGAACGTCTTGCCGGCATTCGGATCGGCCTTGCGGGCGGCGTCATCCATGTCCTGCCAGGCGGATGTCACCAGCAGGCGGTCTGCCTTGGCACCGATGAAGGCGGGGCAGCTCGACTGGGTGGCGGGCAGTGCATGGCGGGCAACCCGCGTGCCGTCAGGCGTATAGACATCGACGGCGCCCTGACCCCAGCGTGCATTCCAGATCCGGCCATCGGCGTCACAGACGGAACCATCGACATCGCCAGGGTTGTCGCTCTGGTCGCTGAACACGGTTGCTTCGCCGACCGGCAGACCTGTCGCCGGATCGAGATCGACCCGCATGATGTGGTTGATAGCGCTATCGACGAAATAGCCGATACTGCCGTCGGGCGAAAAGCAGATGCCGTTGGGAATGCTGATACCGCCGTAAAGCCGTGTCACCGCGCCCTTGGCGACGTGATAGATGGCACCGGCTTCCTTTTCGGCCTTGCGGCCCATGGTGCTGACCCAAATGCTGCCGGATGGATGTACGCGGCCGTCATTCGAGCGGTTGCCCGGGTTGCTTTCCAGAGCTGCGTAGGCGCTCAGCTCTCCGGTTTTGGTGTCGCGGATGAACAGGCCTTTGTCCGATGCGATCAACTGGCGTTGCGGATCGATGACCGCCAGCACGCTGCCCATGAAGGGCAGGACATGCAGGGTTTTGCGGCCGCTTTCCAGATGCAGTTCATGCAGTTCGCGGCCCTTGATGTTGAACCACCAGGCGGTGCCGGTGGCGGGGTCGAAGGTCGGGCCTTCGCCGAGTTCGAGTGTCAACTCGCTGAGGATCCGGCCGGAAAAGGGAATAGTTTCGCTCATGCTCCGTACACCGCATCATAGGCCTTGATCGTCACCCGCGCCCGCTCCGCAACCTCGGCAGCGGTCATACCGGCCTTGTAGAGGCTGGAACCGAGGCCGAAGCTCTTGATGCCGATCGCGGCATAGTCGCCGAAATTGGTATCGGAAACGCCACCGACGGCGGCGATTTCGAGGTCTGTTGGCAGGATGGTGCGGATCGCCGCGATGCCGGCCGGGCCAAGCACGCTGGCCGGAAAAAACTTGAGGCCGGTTGCGCCGGCATGGGCGGCAGCGAGCGCTTCGGTCGGAGTGAGGACGCCCGGCATGGTGACCATGCCGCGTGCCGCAGCAAGGGCGATCACGTCGGTCTCGACATTCGGACTGACCATCAGCTTGCCGCCGACGCCATCGAGCTTTTCAACCTGCTCGGTGGTCAAGACTGTACCTGCGCCGATCAGGCAACCGGCCGGCGCCATCTTTACGGCAATCTCGATCGACCGGAACGGATCGGGTGAATTGAGCGGAATCTCGATGGCGGTAAATCCGGCTTCGATCAGCGCGCCGACGACGCCCTGCGTTTCCTCGGGCTTCAGGCCGCGCAGGATGGCGATCAGCGGATATTTCATTGGTGGAAAGGGTATGCGGTTCATGCGGGTCGTCCTTCAGGCTGGCCAGATGGCGTTGGCCGCGGCGGCAAGGCCGTGGCGAACGGCTTCATCGGCATCGATGATAACGGGATTGAGAGTGAGAGCGGTCAGCGCCGATTGATACAGCCCTGCAAGGCCGCCCGACGCCACCAGGCAGACGCTGCTGCCGGGTTTGGCGGTGGCAAGCGCACCGGCGATTTCCAGGCCGATCAGCGTGCCGGACAAGCGAGCCTTGGCATCACCAGCAGGCAGGCCATGCAGCAGCTGGCCGCTGCGCACGGTAAAGACCAGATTGGTGGCAAGGGCCGGGTTTTTCACCGTCTTGGCAACCGCGCCAAGAAAGGCCGGGTCATCATTGGCAAAGGAACCGGCATCGGCGATGGCGTGGCTGAGGATCGAATGCTTGGCGATGACGTCGAACAATTCGCCGGTCATGAAGGTCGAGAAACCATCGACAATGCCGCCGGTCACGCGCACCCATTTGCTGTGTGTACCAGGCATGCAGACGAGATGGCTGCCGCCCCCGAGCTGCGAGATCGCGCCGAGCAGCTGGGTTTCCTCACCGCGAATCACGTCCGGCGCCTCCTCGCTTCTTTGGGCAAGGCCAGGCAGGATGCGAATATCGCGGTTGGCATCGGGCACGGTAACGGCCGCCTTGACGATGGCGCTGAGTGGGGCAGGTGTATCCAGATAACCTGCCTCGACCCAGCCCTGACGGGCACCGGCCATGCCGCAGACGATCACCGGCAGATGCGGCGGTGCTGCAACGGCGGCAAGGTGGGATTCAAGTATGCCGGAAAAACCTGTCTTTACGGCGGTCGTCATGCCTTCGCTGCTACGGCGCTCCGCCAGAACCGCGCCGCTCTCGCTGATGACCCAGAGGCGGAAACTCGAGGTTCCCCAATCCACTGCCGCATAGGATGCTGCCGTCATTAAAATACTCCTCCGTCGATGATCATGGCCTGTGCCGTCATCCGCGCCGAACAGTCGGAAGCGAGATACAGGCAGGGGCCAACCATGTCGTCCGCGACGAGCATGTTTTTCAGGCATTGTTTTTCGATCATGCCGGCAATCGCGGCATCGCTGATCCAGAGCTTCTTCTGCCGCTCGGTCACCACCATGCCCGGCAAAACCGCGTTGACGCGGATATTGTCGGGACCAAGCTTGCCGGCAAGCGACTTGGTCAGGCCGACAATCCCGGCCTTGGCGGTCGCGTAGGCCGGGATTTCGCCCATGTTGAGCATGAAGGCGATCGACGAGAAATTGACGATCGAGCCGCCGCCCGCCCGGCGCATATGCGGGGCAGCGGCCTGGCAGGTGAAAAACACATGCCGCAGATTGACCGCCTGGCTTTCGTCCCAGCTCGCTTCGGTGACGTCCTCAAGCTGCTGGCGGTCGTCGCGCGCGGCATTGTTGATGAGGATACTGAGTGACCCCATTGCGCTGGCAGCCTGATCGACGGCGGACTTTATCGCCGCAATGTCGCGCAGATCGGCCTGGATGAAAACCGGGACATGATCGACAGTGGGAGCGAGCCGTTCCACCAGCGCCCGGCTATCGGTTTCGGCAATGTCGAGAAAGGCAACACGCGCACCCTGCCGGGCAAAGCCTTCGACCAAAGCGGCGCCGATGCCCGAACCGCCACCGGTGATCAGGACGCCACGCCCTTTAAGGTCGTGAAATTGCGCGGCTGGCAAGGCCATGATGGTGTGCTCTCCCGAATGCAAGCCATCTGAAGGCTGCTTGATTTTATATCCGTCTTGTTCCACAATATGGAACTGACTCTTATTATTTGGAATTATCGCGCTGGAGGCGTTGGCTTGTCAAGGTCGAAGCCGGGGCGTGCGGCAAATGGACAGCAATGATGAAACAGGATCTGCCGGATATTTCTTCGTCCGCTTTTGCACACAATAGCGGCACCGGTACGCTGGGCAAGGTTCTTTCCGTGCTGGAGACGGTCGTGACATCCGACCGGCCGCTCCGGTTCAGCGATATTCTGGCACTATCGGGTCAGCCGCGCGGCACTCTGCACAGGCAACTTTCCCATCTCGTCGAGGAAGGACTTCTGACGCAAGGGCGCGACCTTTGCTACGAACCCGGCCTGCGGCTGCTGAAATTTGCCTACCGGTCCTGGTCTAAAAACCAGTTCCGCACAGTCGCGGCGCCGCATCTGCGCCGGTTGCATGAAGAAACCGGCGAGACGGTTCATTTGGGCGTGTTGCGCGGCACCGAGATCATCTATGTCGACAAGGTGGAAAGCCGCCAGACGGTGCGGATGGAATCGCAGATCGGCAATGCTTCTCCGGTTTACTGCACCGGCCTTGGGAAAGCGGCGCTGTCCGTGCTGCCGCCGGAACGGCTCGCCGATACACTGAGCCAACTGACATTCCATCGTTTTACCGCCAATACACATCTTTCCGTAGCGTCTTTGACACGTGATCTGGACGAGGCCCGCTTGCAGGGCTATGCCTTTGATCGCGAGGAACATGAAACGGAAATCCGCTGTGTTGCCGCTCCGATCCATGATGCCGGGTTCGATCTTGTCGCCGGTATCTCGGTTACGGGGCCGGCATATCGGGTGACGATGGAGCAGCTGGAAAACTGGGCGCGCCCGGTTCGACAGGTGGCGATGGCCATCAGCGAAGACGTCGAAATCCGTCTCGGTCCTGGCCGTTAGACTTTCGTGATACCTTTACGGTTAATTAGGTGAATCGACTGGACGTGGGAAAATCGGAGCTGTAGTTTTAATATATCAGATTCTGTGCCTGCCGACGCTCGAACTCCCGCCTCGAAAGACGGGTCGCTGGGATTTGACCGGTGAGAATGCCTGGGGTGGTGTCGCAACGGGTTTTCGTGACGCCTGATCCATTGGGCGCGAGCCTGGAAGAGGTAGAAAATGGTGGATTTCAGCGGACATCTATCACCCGGAACGGTTGCCGTTGGCCAGCGGGGAACTGAGGAGATGACGCGTGAAGCGGATATCCGCCAGGCGCTGGAGAAAGTCTCGCGTCTGTATGGTTTTCAAGGTTTTCTAGTGATGGTCGTGCCGGGGAAAACATGCGCCAGTCTGTCCGATACAGTCGTCATGACCAACTGGCCCACTGATTTCCTGATCAACTACGATGCGGCCAACATGATGGCAGGCAGCCCGGTCATCGCACGTCTGCGCAAAAGCACCATTCCCTTTACCTACGATACCACTCTTGATTCCCATCGGCGCTCCGACGGCAAGGGAAACGAGGTCCTTAGCTTGTTCGAACGGGTCAACCTGCGGCGCGGTGTCTACATTCCGGTTCATGATGTGCATGGCACCTGCGGTGCGATCGCTTTCGGCGGCAATCGCGACGTGGTCAGTTCCGCCGAGTTGAAGGAACTGACCTACGAGGCCGGTTACCTGTTCGGCCGGCTGAGTGAAATCAAGGAGATCCGCTCGCCCATGCCCGCAGTGCTGTCGCGCCGTGAAGTCGAATGCCTGCATTGGGCAGCGGCCGGCAAGACGACCACGGAAATGGCGAAAATCCTGGATCTGTCGGAATATACAGTCAATCACTACCTCAGCCGCGCCACCCGCAAACTGGATTCTGTCAATCGCGTGCAAACCGTGGCAAAAGCGATACGGGCCGGGTTGATCAATTGAGAAATGTTTATGAATGCAAGCAGGAAACCGGCATGATGAATAGAGTGAAATATCGGGCAAGCCTCGGGGCGCTTGGCCGGCAACGCACTCGGATGTGCGGTGGAGTTTGTGAATGCGCGATACGTTGATGGCTGAACCGGTTGAAAAAGAGCAGTCGCGCGGCGGCGATTTCGCCTCGGATATCGCAGCACTGGAAACCCAGTTCGACGCGATCCGCTATATGAAGAAGATCACGCAGGCCTTCGGCTTCAAGGCGTTCCTTGTCTGCATGGTTCCGTCTTTCGATGCGGAAAAGCTGTCCAGCACCTCGATCCTGTCCAATATGCCGGCCGATCTGGTCAATGCATATGACAGTATCTCGCTCCTGAAGCATTCGACCGGCATTCGCCGTCTGAGGGAGACTACGACACCCTTCCAGTTGACAGTGGATGAGTGGGAGAAAGAGAGCGGCCGCCTGCCTCAGACAAATGGCTATATCACCCTGTTGCGCGAGCACGGGATTTTGCAGGCCAACTATTTCCCGGTCCACGACGCCGACGGCAGCCGGGCGACCGTCATCTGGATGGGACGGCGGGCTGACTTGCCGATGTCTGTGATGATGGAACTGCAGATGATCGCCATCCACGTCTACAATCGCCTGACCGAAATCGGTTCGTTCTGGAAGGGGGCTCCCGTCACCCTGTCGGAGCGTGAAATCCAATGTCTCAACTGGACCGCCGCCGGCAAGACGAGTTCTGAGATTGCGGGGATCCTCGGTCTGTCCGAGCACACGGTCAATCATTACCTCAACCATGTCAGCAAAAAGCTGGATGCGGTCAACCGTACTCAGGCTGTCGTTAAGGCCATGAAGAAGGGTTACATCAGCTGAGTGCAATCCTTCGCCTGCCGCGAAGAATTAAGCAGCGGTTGCAATTATCACTGGCATTTTAGATGAACATTAAGATTTGCGGCGCACTTTTACTGCCGGTGAAATGATTTCACTGGGAGGGTGCGTGAACATTCCTGTCTCCGATCTTTATCGGGGAGGGATCGTGAAACGCTTTTACGTTGCCGGCATTGTTCGTCTGGAAGGACGAACTTTACTGTCGCATGAACGATATCCTCCGCACCTTTTTTCCAGAATGATATTCATGTGACGTAGCAACACTTGAGGCATTCGCCCGTTGCCGTCGCGCTTGCGAGGATACGAGATGCTGTTCAAGACTGCGACCTCCCGTAATATATTCTCCGTTGTTGCTACCGGGCTTTTTGCCACGGTGGTAACGGCGGGCACCCTGTTCTGGATCTCCTATTCCGAAGTCAAACGGCGCAGTGTCGATGAAATGAACGCTGCGGCTGCGCTGACGGCTGCTGATCTGAAGGGGCAGATGTCGCAGGGACTGCAACTCGTCGCCACCTTCCAGAGCGTTTTTTCAGCGCTCGAAACATCCGGTACCGCGAACCGGACCTCGGCGGATGCGATGATGAAGAAGGCGCTGGAGGATAGTCCGTTTGCGCTTGGCGTCTGGACTGGCTGGGAGCCGAATGCCTTCGACGGCAAGGATGCGGATTACGTCAACAAGCCGGGACATGATGCGACCGGCCGCTTCGTACCGTACTGGGTGCGCTCCGGCGGCAAGATCGAGGTGACGCCGCTGGTCGATTACGACAAGCCAGGCCCCGGCGATTATTACCAGTTGCCCTTCAAGGCACAGAAGATGGTGGTGATCGAGCCCTACAAATACGTCATCGACGGCAAGGACGTGATGATGACCACGCTCGTCGGTCCCGTCACCGTCGATGGCAAGCCGCTCGGCGTGACCGGTATCGACATTGCGCTCGACAGCCTGACATCGAAACTCGCCGACGTGAAGCCACTGGGTGATGGTAATGTCGCGTTGATCTCGCAAGGTGGACACTTCCTCAGTCATGTCAACGCCGCCAATCTTGGCAAGGCCTTCAAGGATAGCAGCATCGATGCCGCCACCTGGCAGCAGATGATCGACAATCCGGGCAAGCCGGTCGATGTCACAGGCGAGGATGGGACCGCTTTCCTTTCCGTCGCGGTTCCCGTGCAACTGCTGCCGGATACCGCCTGGTACGCGATCGTCTCCGTTCCGAAATCGACAGTCTTTGCCTACCTCACCCATATGGCCTGGATCTCCGTCATCATCATTGGCGTCGCCTCGGTTCTGCTCGTGTTGCTTGGCGTAATGATCTCCAACCGCTTCCGGCGCCGTCTCGAGGCCATCGTCAATGCAACCGGCGAAATCGCACGGGGTAATACAGGCATCGTTATTGCCGACGCCGAGCGCAACGACGAGATCGGCGACATGGCCCGCTCGCTTGCCATTCTGCGTGACGCGACGATCGCCAAGCAGCGTCTGGAGGCTGAAGCTGCCGAAACCCGCACGCTTGGCGAGGAAGAACGCCAGCGCCGCGCTGCGGAGACACAGGAAAACGAACGCCAGATGCGCTTTGCTGTCACCGAACTTGGTACAGGCCTACAGCGGTTGGCCGATGGCGACGTGACGTTCCGCCTGATGACGCCGTTCATCGGCTCGCTCGATGCGCTGCGCGAAGACTTCAACAGTTCAATGGGCACCCTGCAGCAGACCCTGCAATCGGTTGGCAACAATGCACTCGGCATTCAGGCCGGGTCGGCAGAAATCCGCACCTCGGCCGACGATCTGGCCCGACGCACGGAACAGCAGGCTGCCTCTGTCGAGGAAACAGCCGCGGCCCTCGACCAGATCACCGCTTCGGTGCGCGATTCGACGGTGCGGGCCGAGGAGGCAGGCCAGCTGGTTGCCAAGGCGAAATCCGGCGCGCAGACATCGAGCGCTGTCGTCAAAAGCGCTATTGATGCCGTCGGCCAGATTGAAACGTCGTCGCAGGAAATCTCCAGCATCATCGGCGTGATCGATGAGATCGCTTTCCAGACCAATCTGCTTGCGCTCAACGCCGGTGTCGAAGCCGCGCGTGCAGGCGATGCGGGCAAGGGCTTTGCGGTCGTTGCCCAGGAAGTGCGTGAACTGGCTCAGCGCTCGGCCAATGCCGCCAAGGAAATCAAGGCGTTGATTTCGAAGTCCGGCCAGCAGGTCAAGACCGGTGTCGAGTTGGTCGGGCAGGCCGGCAAGGCGCTGGAAGTGATCGTCCATGAGGTCGACGAGATCAATCTGCGCGTTTCCTCGATCGTCGAGGCGGCCCGCGAACAGTCGATCGGCCTCAACGACATCAACCGTGCTGTCAACGTCATGGATCAGGGTACACAGCAGAATGCCGCCATGGTCGAGGAATCGACCGCTGCCAGCCACACGCTTGCGGCGGAAGCTTCGGCACTGACGGCGCTCTTGGCGAACTTCCAGCTTGGAGAGGTGTCGCAGGCGAACATGCACCGCGCTGCGGCCGAGGCGGGCTCGCACCGGGCTCCGGCCGCTCCGATCCGCAGTTCCTCCCTGTCAAAGCCCGGCATCCGCCCGGCCTCGGTGACAACACCGGCTGTGCAATCACCGGCCCGGTCGCTCGGTCAAAAGCTCGCCGGCGCGTTTCAGGGGCATGGTAGTGCTGCAGCGGCGCCAGCCAATGACGGCTGGGATGAATTCTGAATGAAAACAGGGGCGCCGCCCGCCGGCGCTCCTGTCGCAAAATCCGGCAATGCGGAAATCTGGACAACGCAACTGCACAATAAGTAGTCGAAATCGATGCTGCATCGCAGTGGTGCTGATCATCAAACGCTGGTTTTCAGCGGCTTTCCCAAACTGGCACGGTTCCTGCTTTGTAAAAAGCATGTCCAGAGGGGACTGCAATAAAGACTGCGCCCAAGAAGGTCGCGACAGGTAAGGCCGCTCTCCGCCAAAGGTGATCCCGGATGTACGGACACCCCCCGGCAGAGAGCGGCCTTTTCTTTTGTGCCGGTTTTTCTGATCCACCTCATTGGCGAAACACTCCGGCTCGATTATCTAATACCAAGTTTCGATGATGGGCTTTCATCAGCGCGGCTTCGTATGAACGTCAGCGCATAACGCATGGCAGAGACAGCAGGGCGAACCAGCCGCGCTGGCGGCAGGAGTGAATGACATGACCGACGTGACCAAGGAACAGGTTCTCGACAAGCTCAGAGGCGTTCGCGGACCGGATATGGACGGCAATATCGTCGATATGGGCCTGGTCTCGGATGTCTTCATCTCTGATTCCAAGGTCTATTTCTCGATCACGGTTCCGGCCGAGCGCGCCCGCGAACTGGATCCCTTGCGGGCAGCAGCCGAGCGGGTGGTCAAGGATATGCCGGGCGTCAAGGGTGCCATGGTAGCCCTGACCGCCGACAAGAAGGGCGCTTCGTCTTCCGCCCCGGTTCAACGGCCTGCCGCTGCACCATCCCAGACCGGCCATTCGCATGCCGGTCATTCCCATGCGGGCCATAGCCATGCGCCCGCCGCCCCGCGCACACCGACGGCTGCGGCAAAAGCCGGCATTCCGGGTGTCGGCGCGATCATTGCGGTTGCCTCGGGCAAGGGCGGTGTCGGCAAGTCCACCACATCGGTCAACCTTGCCCTTGCCCTGAAGGCCAACGGCCTGCGCGTCGGCATTCTCGACGCTGATATCTACGGCCCGTCGATGCCGCGCCTCATGAAGATTTCCGGGCGGCCGCAGCAGATCGAGGGCCGGATGATCCGGCCAATGGAAAATTATGGCCTGAAGGTCATGTCGATGGGTTTCCTCGTTGATGAGGAGGTCGCGATGATCTGGCGCGGCCCGATGATCCAATCGGCACTTCTGCAGATGCTGCGCGAAGTCGCCTGGGGCGATCTCGACGTGCTGGTGGTCGATATGCCGCCGGGTACGGGCGATGCGCAGCTGACCATGGCGCAGCAGGTGCCGCTGGCTGGCGCCGTCATCGTCTCGACGCCGCAGGACCTGGCACTGATCGATGCCCGCAAGGGGCTGGCGATGTTCCGCAAGGTTGAGGTGCCGGTGCTCGGCATCGTCGAGAACATGAGTTATTTCATCGCGCCCGATACGGGTAAGCGCTACGACATCTTCGGTCATGGTGGTGCCCGCAAGGAGGCCGAGCGTATCGGTGTGCCGTTCCTCGGTGAAGTGCCGTTGACCATGGGCATCCGCGAGACATCCGATGCAGGAACACCCGTCGTTGCGTCGGAGCCCGACAGCGAAATCACCCGCGTCTATCGCGAGATCGCCAAGAAGGTCTGGGAACAGGTTGGCGCCCACCAGGGGGATAAGGCCCGGACCATGCCGAACATCGTGTTCGAGTAGATGCCGAAGAAACCAGTCGGTCTCCCATATCTGTTGTAACACTGAGTGAAAACAGCGCTGACAAACGCTCGCTGTTGACATTCGGGCGGGGAGCGTCGTTAAGTCTTTAGGCGAGAATGTGGCGTCGTGCCACTTTCTGCATTGATTTTGAACGTGCCTTGCTCCATATGCCTCCCCGCATCCGAAAGGATGCACCAGCGGTGCTGCCCTCCGTCGGGCTCCGCATGACCGTGATGACCGTTTGAGGGTTTGTCGTTAACGACGAGAGTTTCCATATGGATCTGCCGCGCGCAGCTTTGATGTCATACGGCCGGTTGATTCTGGTTCGCCACAATCCGGCTCTTTCTACCGACTGTCTCCACAGCGCTGCGGTCATGGGCCGTGCCTGGGCCGATGGCGCCCATGCAAGGGCCGCAGCATGATCACTGCCTATCGTGAGAATGGTGAAGCCGTGGTCATCAGCGCGGCGACGCCGCCTGCATCCCTGCCGTCCGGTGTGGTCTGGATCGACATGCTGCGCCCGGACAAGGCGGAGGATCTGCTTGTCGAAGGTTTTCTCGGCATCGAAGTACCCACCCGCGACGACCTGAAGGATATTGAGCCCTCCAGCCGCCTTTACACGGCGAAGGACGCAGTGTTCATGACCGCCTCGCTCGTCTGCAAGGCTGAAAGCGGTCATCCGGAACTGACGGATGTGGCCTTCGTTCTGGCGCGCGGCATGCTGATCACGATCCGCTATGATGAGCCCAAGGCCTTTGATCTGTTCACGGCAGCGATGCACCGCATTCCCGGCGGTTGCGCCACTGGAACGGTTCTGGTGACGCGATTGTTTGAAACGATCGTCGATCGCACCGCGGAAATCCTTGAGATCGCTGTTGCCCGGATCGACGGCCTGTCGTTGCAGGTTTTTGGTGACCGCCCCGTCGGCAAACGCCGGCCGCCGCATTATCTGGAAGCCAAGCTGATGGATGTGGCGTCGCATCACCGGCTGGTGGCCAAGACCCGAGACAGCCTTGCGTCGCTCTCCCGCGTCCTGACATTCCTCTATACCGTCCCGTCGGTGCAGGAAAACCGCGAGACCAAGGAACTTTGCCGGACGATTTCGCGCGATATCCAGTCGCTGTCGGAACATGCTTCGTTCATCTCTGGAAACATCACCTTCCTGCTCGATGCTTCGCTCGGGCTGATCAATGTCGAGCAGAACGCCATTATCAAGATTTTCTCGATTGCGGCCGTCGTGTTTCTTCCGCCGACCCTGGTCGCTTCGCTCTACGGCATGAACTTCGATTTCATGCCTGAACTGAAATGGGCATTTGGTTATCCCATGGCCGTGATCGGCATGGTGATTTCGGCCATCGTCCCCTACTACTTCTTTCGCTGGAAAGGCTGGCTCTGAGAGCCCGAAAATATTCAGATGTCTCATTCTGCAGCTAAACCAGAGACGCGCGACAAGGAGATACGGAAGCTTCTGGCTCTGTCCCTGGGGTCGATCGGCGTCGTCTATGGTGATATCGGCACCAGCCCGCTTTACGCCTTTCGCGAAGCCTTGCGTCCGGTCGCCGCCGACGGGGTAACGCGCCTGGAGATCATCGGGTTGATCTCGCTGATGATCTGGACGCTGACGATTATCGTCACCTTGAAATACGTGCTGTTCCTGCTGCGCGCCGACAACAATGGCGAAGGCGGGACGCTGTCGCTCCTGGCGCTGTTGATGAAATATTCCAGCAAGCGTGCAAACCGACTGTTCTTCCTCGGTATTGCCGGCGCAGCCCTGTTCATCGGCGATGCGATCATTGCACCAGCGCTGTCGGTTCTGTCCGCTGTCGAAGGCCTGAAACTCGTCACCCCAACGCTCTCGCCCTATGTGGTGCCGATCTCGGTGGTCATTCTGCTGCTGCTGTTTGCCGTCCAGTCGCGCGGTACGGCGGCGGTGTCAAAATTCTTCGGCCCGATCATGGCTCTGTGGTTCATCGTTCTCGCCGTTGCCGGCCTCAGCCACATTACCGATGACTACGGCATTCTAGCCGCGTTTAACCCCTATTATGCCGTTCATTTCCTCATTCATGCCGGTTATGTCGGCATTGTCGTGCTCGGTGCGGTGTTCCTGACGGTCACCGGTGCCGAGGCGCTTTATGCTGACCTTGGCCATTTCGGCCGCAAGCCCATCCAATGGGCGTGGATCGGCCTCGTCTTTCCGGCGCTGGCTCTGAACTATCTGGGGCAGGGGGCTCTGGTTCTGAAACATCCGGAAGCGATGTCCGATCCATTCTATCTGATGTTTCCGGAATGGGCTCTGCTGCCGGTCGTTATCCTCGCCACCTGCGCGACGATCATCGCCGCCCAGGCGGTCATCACCGGTGCGTTCTCGCTGACCCGTCAGGCGATCCACCTCGGCTTCCTGCCGCGCATGGCTATTTTCCACACGTCGGAAACCCAGACCGGCCAGATCTATCTTCCCAACGTCAACATGCTGTTGATGTTCGGCGTCATGTTGCTGGTCTTCGTCTTCGGCTCGTCCGAATCGCTGGCCACCGCCTATGGCATCTCGGTCACTGGTGCGATGGTCGTCGATACGTTCTTGGCCTACGAGTTCGTCCGGGTGCGCTGGCGCTGGCCGCTCTATCTGGCGATCGCGACATTGCTGCCGCTGCTTGCTCTGGAAATGATCTTCTTCGGTGCCAATATGCTGAAGATCCATGATGGTGGTTATGTGCCGGTGCTGATTGCGGCTGCGATCATCGTCATCATGTGGACATGGCGGCGCGGCACCAAGATCCTGCACGACAAGACGCGCCATACCGATATCCCGCTTGCCTCCTTCGTCAAGTCGATCGAGCGCAAGAGCGAGCACGCGCCGGTTTCAGTGCCGGGAACGGCGATCTTCCTGACCAGCGATCCTGAATCGACGCCGGCGGCGCTGCTGCATAATATCAAACACAACCATGTGCTTCATTCGCAGAACTTCATCCTGACGATCCGCACGCTCAACACGCCTGTTGTGTCCAAGGATCAGCGCGTCACGGCCAGCAGCCTGTCCGAGCGCTTCAGCCTGCTCGAAATGCGGTTCGGTTACATGGAGACCCAGAATGTCTCCCAGGCGCTCGGCCTGTTCCGCAAGACCGGTCTGAAATTCGATATCATGTCGACCTCGTTCTATCTCGGACGGCGCAAACTCGTGCCGGATGCGCAATCGGGGATGCCGCACTGGCAAGACAGGCTTTTCATCGGCCTTGCCAACGCTGCCATCGACCCGTCCGACTATTTCCGCCTGCCGACCAACCGCGTGGTGGAACTGGGCTCGCACGTCATCATCTGACGAGGCCCTTGTCTCAAAAAGCCTCCCGCGCCTGACGGCCGGGAGGCTTTTTGCGTTCTGGTCCCACATTCCCGGCAGATGCCATTAACCAACCATCAAGGTTAATGCTTCATTGTCAGGGCAGTTGAAGCGGTAAACGCGCGATTGAGTGCGACATCACTGCTTGTCCGATTCACTTCCGCGGGAAAAGACGGTCCGGGTATTTTTGCCGGATGGAGACCCGCGTCTATCAGTGCGTGGAGTACGGTTGGTGCGTAAGAGTAAAGTGTTGCGTTTCCCGTCCGGTTTGCCGTCCGCGCGCTGGGCTGCCCCCTTGATGCTTGGCATCGGCCTCTTCGCCGGTTTTCCCTCGGTGGCCGCTCATTCCGACCTCGCAACCTTCCTCTCCGGTATCAACCGCGGCGGCGAGCGCTGGCGCATGCACATGACCCGCTCGCCGGCGGGCTCGCTGCATCAGGTGGAGATGACCTTCAATGATCCGGTCATTACCGGTGCGATCGGTGATGGAGCAGGGATCGAATTGCCCGGCGGCGGCAAGGTGTCCCTGACGGCCGAGCAGAAGCGGGCCGATCCGCGCCCGGATGAAGACCGCGTCAACCGCAAGGACAAGAAAGGCCGCATCATCGCCGTGGCGCCGGTGACGCCGCCTAAGGATTTTACCGCAGGCTCAATCCTGCAGCGCACCAGTTCGCTCACTGACCCGCTGTTCGATACCGAGGAGCGGATGGTCTTTTCCAAGTCCAAGATCAAGGGCAAGGAAATCAAGATCGCCACGGCCTTCTACAAGAAGAAGGCCCCGAAAGCCGATCCCGGCGTGTCGCCCATGCTGGCAAGCCTGGTGACCAACCCGTCCGCCGATGTCCTTGCGACTGCCTATGCACCGGCCGAGCCGGATTATGCCCGCCAGTCGCCGTTTGATTCGATCCTGCGGGAAAACAAGTCTGCCGGCCGCTTCATTCCCGATATAGCGCCAGAGGACCATGCCTGGGCCGCCAATCCGCTGCCCGCCACGGTCTTTTCCGAAGCCGAACAAAAATGCCTGACATCGGGCATCTATTTCGAATCGCGCGGTGAAACGTTGAAGGGACAGGCAGCCGTCGCCCAGGTCATTCTCAACCGCGTCCGCAATCCCGCCTATCCGTCGACTGTCTGCGGTGTCGTCTATCAGAACAAGGATTGGTATAACCGTTGCCAGTTCTCGTTTGCCTGCGACCGCATTCCTGATATCGTCTGGTCGCGTTCCGCGTGGGCGACGGCCAAGGAGATTGCCTTGGCCGTTACCGCCGGCAAGATCTGGTTTCCCGAAGTCGGTTCGGCGACACATTATCACGCGACGTATGTGAAGCCCGACTGGGGTCCGACGATGAAGCGGGTCTCCAAGATCGGCAAGCACATCTTCTACCGCACCTATGGCGGCGGATGGAGCTGATAGCCTGCCAAGCGGCAGCAGTGGGCCGGACTCATTCCCGCGATCACCGAGTAAAGCCCCGCGGTGATTCCCTCAGAATCCGGCCAAGCGTTCGCTTTTATACAGTAAGATATTGTTTTAATTCATTAATATTGTGGCCTAACAAGGCCTGCAGGTGCCTTGACTATACAGGCCCCTAAAACTATGTTGCGGCCGACTTCAGAACGGGCCGTGCGGGTGGCTTCAAATCCGGCCTTTGTATGACCAAGCTCATGGTTTATCACCGTGACGGGCAGCAAAAGGGAGGATGCCACATGACGGATAACCGGAAAGAGGGTCTGGAAGACCGGCTAAAACGCCTCGGGTCCGAGCTGTCTGAAAAGCGCAAGGAAGATCCGAAATACGCTGCGGATGAGGCGCGCGCTGCGCAGAACCGCAAGGGTTATCAGGTCGCAATAAAGCTTTCGAGCGAATTTGTGGCGGCGATCATTGTCGGTGCACTTCTGGGCTATCTTTTGGACCATTTTGCGGGTACAGGGCCGTGGGGGATGATTGTGCTTCTCCTGCTTGGTTTTTGTGCCGGTGTGCTGAACGTCCTGCGTTCGGCGGGCATGGTGGCAGCGCCTCATCCCGCAGATCAGCTGGGCAAGGGCATCAGGAACAAGAGTGACGACGCGTAAGCGCGCTGTTGTCGCAGGTTTAAATGTTCGCCTCATGGGCGGTAAGTAACGAGAGAGAGCGGCTGTGGCAGGCGATAAGGTAGATCCGGTACACCAGTTTGTGGTCAACAAGATCGTTCCGATCGAAATTGGCGGTATTGATTTCTCTTTCACCAATGCATCGCTGTTCATGGTGGCAACGCTCGCGGTTGCGACCTGCTTCCTCTACTTCACGACGTCGACGCGCAGCCTGGTTCCGGGCCGCATGCAGTCCGTCTCCGAGATTTCCTATGAATTCATCGCCTCGATGCTGCGCGAAGGCGCAGGCTCCCACGGCATGAAATTCTTCCCGATGGTGTTCTCGCTGTTCATGTTCATCCTGACAGCAAACATGCTCGGCATGGTTCCCTACTTCTTCACCGTCACCAGCCAGATCATCGTGACCTTTGCGCTTGCGCTCTTCGTCATCGGTACTGTGGTGTTCTACGGTTTCTATAAGCACGGCCTTGGCTTCCTCAATGTGTTCGTGCCCTCTGGCGTACCTGGTATCCTTCTGCCTTTGGTTATTGCAATCGAAGTGATCTCCTTCCTGTCCCGTCCGATCAGCCTTTCCGTTCGTCTCTTCGCGAACATGCTGGCCGGCCACATCACGCTGAAAGTGTTCGCAGGCTTCGTTGCCTCGCTTGGAACCCTCGGCGCGCTGGGTATCGGTGGTGCGATCCTTCCGCTCATCATGACCGTTGCCCTCACGGGTCTCGAATTCCTCGTATCCTTCCTCCAGGCCTATGTCTTTGCGGTGCTGACTTGCATGTACCTCAACGACGCAGTGCATCCGGGTGGCCACTAAGGAATAAAGTCGTGGGGCTTTCTCGCTCCGGATCGTTCTTCGGTCCTGATCGGTGAAAGTACCAAAGTTAGCCGCAACAACCATTTCAAGGAGAAAATCATGGACGCGGAAGCAGCAAAGTACATCGGCGCAGGTCTCGCTTGCCTCGGTATGGCCGGCACGGCTCTCGGCCTCGGCAACATTTTCGGTAGCTACCTGTCGGGCGCCCTGCGCAACCCGTCGGCAGCAGACAGCCAGTTCGGCCGTCTCGTATTCGGCTTCGCCGTTACGGAAGCTCTGGGCATCTTCTCGCTGCTCGTAGCTCTGCTTCTCCTTTTCGCGGTCTAAGACCGGCTTGAAGGCAGGGCCGCGGTTTCGGTCGCGGCCCGCATCTTTTTTGAATGCACCTGGAGGTGAGCATGTTTGTGACCGCGGCATACGCCCAGTCAACCACCACCGAAGGCGCAGAGACCCACGACGCCGCTGCCGGCGAGGTCCACACCGAAACCGGTGTTGCCCAAGAAGGCGGACATGGCTCGGGAGTGTTCCCGCCCTTCGATTCTTCGACATTTGCGTCGCAGCTGCTTTGGCTGGCGATTACTTTCGGTCTTTTCTACCTTCTGATGTCGAAGGTCGTCATGCCGCGCATCGGTGGTATCCTCGAAACGCGTAACGATACGATCGCACGCGACCTCGATGATGCATCCCGTTCGAAGGCAGAGGCGGACGCCGCCATTGCTGCCTACGAGCAGGAACTGGCCGCTGCCAAGGCCAAGGGCAACGCGATCGCCTCCGAGGCGCGCGAAGCTGCAAAGACAAAGGCTGCTGCCGATCGTACTGCGGTCGAAGCCAGCCTGAACAACAAGATTTCCGCTGCGGAAGCCCGCATCGCCGATATCAAGACGAAGGCTCTGGCCGACGTCGGCGCAATCGCTGAAGAAACTGCGGCAGCCGTTGTCGAGCAGTTGATCGGCGGCAAGGCATCGAAGGCCGAGATCGCTTCTGCGGTCAAGGCAACGGCGAAGTAAGGAGAGCATCATGGATTTGACCTCACTGGCCACATTCTGGGCCACCGTCGGCTTGGTGCTTTTCCTCGCTCTCGTCGTCTACCTCAAGGTTCCGGGCATGCTGGCAAAGTCGCTCGACGAGCGCGCTGGCCGTATCACCAACGAACTGGCCGAAGCCAAGCGCCTGCGCGCCGAAGCCCAGGCTCTGCTGGTCGAATACCAGAAGAAGCGCAAGGACGCTGAAGCTGAAGCCGCCAACATCGTTGCCGCTGCTGAACGCGAAGCCGAAATGCTGACTGCCGAAGCCAAGCAGAAGACCGACGAATTCGTCGCTCGCCGCACGGCCCTGTCGGAACAGAAGATCAAGCAGGCCGAAACCGACGCGATCAATTCGGTTCGCGCCACTGCCGTCGACATCGCCATTGCTGCCGCCGAAAGCGTCATCACGGCAAAGTCGGACGCGGCAACACAGGCAGCGCTGTTCGCCAAGGCGCTCAGCGACGTCAAGACCCGCCTGAACTGATTGTCTGCACAATAGAGATTTGAAAAGGCTGGCTCGCGCCGGCCTTTTTTGTGTCTGCTGACGGGATCGTCTGCGGATATTGATCCGGGTAAGCGACCCCGCAGGCGTGCCGCCGCCAGCGAAGTTTCTTCGGGGCGGATGCTTGCCGGTCAAAAAGTGAAACGTTGCGGGATAAACCTTTTAGTTATCCATGCTCGCAGTCGGTGCCATCGTCAGGCAGGCCTGCGCGAACTCCTGCATCGTCTCAGGGCTGTTGTCCTCAGCCAGGACTGCGTCGGTAGCCATATTGCCTGCATCATCCGGCGTCGCGTCATCATAGACGAATGACTGGATGTAATAGGCAAGCCCACCCTTCCAGACCTTGCGGCCGTCGATATCCTTGCAGCTATAGGCGGTCTGCAGATCCAATTGGAGGGCGTCCGCGGTTGGTTCCGGCGTTGCTGGAATGCTGGCCCCTGCTGTCGCAGAGATGAAAATCAGTCCAAAAAACACGGTTCGAACCTTTCACGGGAATCGCGGGTAGATATTGTTCTTGGTTCTATAACCCGTCCGCCCGGTTGTTTGTTACCCGCGGCACGCCGCACACAAGAAAAACCGCGGCTGTGTCTTTTTATGTCAATGACCGGTGTATTAAACGCTGGACACGCGGTGTTGTTCCAAGCCGGTGCAGTCACGTTTTCAGGCGGGCAACTCTTCATTCGGTATTTCAGCGCCGTCTTGCCGCAATGGCCTGAAACTCATCCGGTGGAGCGGGCAGGGGCCATGATCGCCGATGGCATTGCGATGGCGCTGCGTGGCGTAACCGGCATGGGTGGCAAAACCGTAGGCGGGGAAAACCAGGTCGGCACGGGTCATCATGCGGTCGCGTGCTACCTTGGCAATGATCGATGCGGCCGCAATCGACAGCGACCGGGCATCGCCCTTGACGACAGCCTTGCCCATGCAAGCAAGGCCAGGTGGTATGTCGCGGCCGTCGGCCAGCACCAGCGCCGGTGCCTGTGACAGGCCCGCTACAGCCCGGCGCATCGCGTCGAGGCTTGCCTTGCGGATATCCGTGTCGTCAATCCTGCCTGCTCCGGACGAGGCGATCGAGACGATGGAAGTGCACAGGATGATCTCGAACAATTCCTCGCGGCGGGCGATCGACAGCTGCTTGCTGTCGTTCAGGCCTTCGGGAATGTTGTCGGGGTCGAGGATGACGGCGGCGGCAACGACCGGGCCTGCGAGGGGACCGCGTCCGGCTTCATCGGTTCCTGCGACTGGCCACAATCCATCGCGGCGTCCAGCCAGCTCGAAGCTGAAATCGGGGCCTTCAATGGTGTCGAAAAGAAAGGGGGAATCGGGCGGTGTGCGTCGTGACATGCGGCGAAACTCGCATACAAGCCCGATTCCCTGCAAGTCCTTCGGCAATGAGGCGGTTGCCGGAGGATGACCCATGCTGCCTCGGGGCAAGAAGCAGCATCGGTATTCGATCTTCGGGATTGCGCCCGGATCAATCCTGTTGCCCGTCAGAGAAGTGACAGTTGAACACCGGTCCCCAACGGCGGCACAAACAGATCGCAGTTCAGCGGGCGCCGGGTGAAATTCAGTTCCAGCCGCTTGGCGGCCAGCTCGAAACGGCGGCCGATCTGCCAGGCATAGGGACCGGCACCCTTCATGCGCTTGCCAAATTCCGCGTCGTAATCCTTGCCGCCGCGCATCGAGCGGACCAGCGACATGACGTGGCGGTAGCGATCCGGATAATTGCGCAGCAGCCAATCGCGAAACAGCGGGCTGACTTCGATCGGTAGGCGCAACAGCACGTAGCTCGCACTCGTTGCTCCAGCGGTCTTGCCCGCATCCAGCACCCGTTCGATCTCATGGTCGTTGAGGGCCGGAATGACCGGCGCCATCATCACCGTTGAGGGAATGCCGGCTTCGGACAGCGCCTTGATGGCTTCCAGCCGCTTGGATGGCGTCGAGGCCCGTGGCTCCATCAGGCGGGCAAGCTTGCGGTCGAGCGTCGTCACCGACAGACCGACTTTCGCCAGGCCTTTCTCAGCCATCGGGGCCAGGATATCGATGTCACGCATCACCATCGCCGATTTGGTGACGATCATCACCGGATGATCAGCGGCTTTCAAAACTTCGAGAATCTGGCGCATGATCCGCCATTCCTTCTCGACCGGCTGGTAGGGATCGGTATTCGTGCCGATGGCGATCGGACGGACCTTGTAGCCGGGCTTGGCCAGTTCCCGCTCCAGCAGCTTTGCAGCGTCCGGCTTGGCAAACAGCTTTGCCTCGAAATCGAGCCCCGGCGACAGGCCCATATAGGCGTGGGTCGGGCGGGCGAAGCAATAGATGCAGCCATGCTCGCATCCCCGATAGGGGTTGACGGAGCGGTCGAAAGGAATGTCGGGTGAATCGTTGCGGCTGATGATCGAACGCGGTTTCTCCACTTGGACTTCGGTCTTGAAGACCGGCAGGTCCTCCAGTGAATCCCAGCCGTCATCTTCGAGCTGCCGCGACACCTGTTCGAACCGGCCGGACGAATTGATCGCCGCGCCACGTCCACGCCGCCGGTCGATCTCGATGCGCAGCCCGGAGCTGGCAATCATCGCTTCGGCCATATCTGCCGTATTGGCAGGCGCCAAAGCGCCCTGCCTGATCTGAGACAGCTCGTTCATGGGTTTCTCCGGGAGACAGTCGGTACAGACTCTCCGATGTCCTCTGATTATTTTCCTATCGCGAAAATGAGAACAATGCAAGAACAAAAATCCGATGCATGGCTCGGATACGGGTAATCGTTCCTGGGTGCGAATGCCGGTGCATTCATCATGAATCAAAAGTTAATCGCCCGGGGAAGAAGGGCGTGTGGAAAATTTGTGTGCAATGCGGTATGGACGGCAATGCTGACGATCATCACCGAAACCCGCGATAATGAAGCTGAACTGGCGCAGACACTTTCGGCGCTGGTGGCGGGTGCCGTGGAAGGGCTGGTGAGCGACGTGATTATTCTCGATCATGCCTCACAGGATGGTTCGAGCCGTGTGGCAGATGCTGCGGGCGCCCGTTTCTGTACGAGCTGGGACATGACCGACATCGTCCGTTCCGCGCGTGGCAATTGGCTGCTTTTGCTTGAAGCAGGCGCCAGGCCGGCGGGGCGCTGGATCGACGACGTGGCGGAATATATGTCGCTGAACAAGATGCCGGCGCGTTTCTCACCTTCGAGGCAGTATCGCCGGCCATTCCTGCAGCGCATCGTCACCCGTCCGGCACCGCTGGAACAGGGATTGCTGCTATCGAAACAGCAGGCGGCAGCGATCGCCAAAACATCGATGCAGCTTGCTGATTTTGCCAATGGCCGGGCGGCACGCAAGCTTGGCAGCGAACTGGTGCCGGCATGGGTGGCCATCGCCAACCGCCCGGGTGCGGAAAACCTGTAGGCGCGGCCCACCGCAAAAAGAGCAGGCCCTTTCGGACCTGCCCTGCCGTCATGAAAAAATGAACCGTTAAAATGGCTTGCCGCGTCAAACCCAGCCGCCGCGTCGTATCGCTTTGCGGGACGGCTTTCGAAACGTGAAATCCGCCGCCTTCATGCTGTCTGCCGAGATCTGGATGGGGAGGGAGGTCGCATCACCGGTGGGTGAGCCTGCCATTCTGTCCTCCTCATTCCGTCTCCCGATGAGGACAGTTCTACGATGCTGCATCGTGGCGCGCTGTTACGAATGGAACAGGAAGGATTGGGCCGTTTGAAAAGTGGCGGTCAGCCGCGTTTCAGGTGCTCGTCCAGCCGGGGCATGATCTCGACGAAGTTGCACGGCATGTGCCGGTAGTCGAGCTGCTGCTTGAGGATGCCGTCCCAGGCGTCCTTGCAGGCGCCGGGCGAGCCCGGCAGCACGAAGATGAAGGTGGCATTGGCAACGCCGCCGGTGGCGCGTGACTGGATCGTCGAGGTGCCGATCTTGTCATAGGAAATCCGGTGGAAGACCTCGGAAAAGCCGTCCATGCGCTTTTCAAACAGAGGCTCCAGCGCCTCAGGCGTCACGTCGCGTCCGGTAAAACCCGTGCCGCCGGTGGTGATCACCACGTCGATCGTGTCGGTCAACGTCCAGGCCTTCACCTGTGCCGCGATCCTCTGCTTGTCGTCCGGAACGATGGCGCGGGCCTCGAGCCGGTGTCCGGCATCGGTGATGCGGGCGGCCAGCGTATCGCCGGAACGGTCGTCAGCCAGCGTGCGGGTATCGGAGACGGTGAGCACCGCGATCCCGACCGGAACGAAAGGTCTTGGCGATTTAGCCTCGGTCATCGTGGTCTCCATCAACGCTGTTGCAGGCCAGAACGTACCAGTTAGGGTGTTGCCTGGAAAGAACAGCTGCCGCTTCGTCCCGGGCTTCAGTGCTTGCGTAAAGGCCGAAGCAGGAGGCACCCGATCCGGACATCCGGACAAGACAGGCCTCCGTCAGACCAAGCGCCTCAGAGACTGAAGTGATGTCCGGCTCGAGTTCGCGGGCGGGCGGCTCCAGATCGTTGCGCAGGCCTGTCAGCGCATCGATCCAGCCGTCACGCGATCGCCTGCCCGGCGGCATCAAAAGCGGCGGCTTGGTCTTGTCCTTCAAGAGCTTGAAAATCACCGGCGTCGAGACCGCCTTCAGCGGGTTGACGATCAGCATCGGGAAGGCCGGAAATTCGGCAATCGCATCGATGTCTTCCCCGATGCGGCGCGCAACCAGCGGTCGGCCATGAAGACACATCGGCACATCGGCGCCAAGCTTTAGCGCGATCTCCTGCAGGCTCCCTGGATTGATGGACGCCTGCCACAATTCAAGCAACCCAAGAAGCGTGGCAGCCGCATCGGCCGAGCCGCCGCCGATACCAGAAGCGACCGGCAGGTTCTTTTCGAGATGCAGGTGAACTGGGCCCGCCTTGATGCCCTTTTCGCTGAGATGGCCCCGCAACAGGTCACGCGCCTTAAGCACCAGGTTCCCCGCCGCAGCCTCGCCGGCAAGCGGCAGATCGGCGGAAAAGCGGCCGGAGATGGTAAACCGGTCTTCATCTGAAAGGGAAAAGCCGATGCGGTCTCCCGCATCGGCAAAGGTCACGAGGCTTTCCAGCAGATGATAACCGTCGGCCCGCTGGCCAACGACGTGCAAAGCCAGATTGATTTTCGCCGGCGCGGTCCGCGTCAGCGAAAATCCTAAAATTCCATCCTCACTTGCCATTGAAAGGCGAAATCAGGATTTCTTGCCGGCAGCGACGTCCGGAGCCACTTTCTTCGGCTGGGTATCGCCTGCCTCGGCGGCGGCCGGCACCTTGACCTCAACCGGCGGCAAGCCGCTTTCGATCTTCGCCTTGATCTTCGGGATTTCCGCTTCCTCGGGCTTCAGCGCCAGGGCCTGGTTCCACTGGAACACGGCTTCGAGCTTGCGGCCGACGCGCCAATAGGCATCGCCCAGATGGTCGTTGATGGTCGCATCACCCGCCATCAGCTCGACCGCGCGCTCCAGCTCGACCGCAGCGTCGTCAAAACGGCCCATCCGGAAATAGGCCCAGCCGAGCGAATCGACGATGTAGCCGTCGTCCGGCTTCAGATCGACGGCCTTGCGGATCATGCCGAGGCCTTCCTCGAGATTGATGTTCATATCGACCCAGGAATAGCCGAGATAGTTCAGCACCTGCGGCTGGTCAGGATTGAGGTCGAGCGCCTTCTTGAAGCTCGGCTCGGCCTTGTCCCACATTTTCTGGCGCTCATAGGCGATGCCGCGCTGGAAGAAGATCGTCCAGTCGCTGCGCTGCGGCACCGGGCCGATCGCCGCGACGGCACGGTCATAGACCAGGCCCATCTCCTTGTAGTCCTTGGCGTCCGACAGCACGCTGCCATAGGCGAGGTAGCTGCGCACGTCCTTCGGGTCGAGGTCGATCAGTTCCTTCAGATGCTGCTTGGCTTCATCGACCTTGCCGATCGAGGCAAGGCTGAGACCCAGCTGCATTTCCGACAGGCGCCGCATCGGCGAATTTTCCGGCACGCTCTTGTAGAGCGCGATGGCCCGCTCGGGCTTTTTCAGGTTTTCCGCGATACCGCCGAGCATGACGAGGATATCGGCGCTTTCCGGATCCAGCGCCCGCGCGGTCTGCAGATAGAGCGAAACAATGTCTTCCGCGCCATCGCGGTTCAGTGCCGCGCCGATCGAAAACAGCACGGCGGCGGCTCCTTGGGTGGCGCTGCGAACCTGCTGCTCCTGCGGCTTGCCTTCTTCAATGCTGGTGCGCAGCGCCTTCAGCGGCGCATAATTGCTGATGAAGCCTTCGCCGACCGAAACCGCATCAAGCGCCTTCTGCTTGTTGCCGTCGCGGGCCTCAAGCTTTGCCAGCGCGACGACGGCACGCATGAAGGTATCGGGGGCAGCACTGCCGCCTTCACGGTCTAGAACGGCGTCGTTCAACTTCGAGCGGGCCGTCGACTTGTCGCCGGCGGCCAGCGCAATGGCGCCCTGATGGTAGGATTTGAAGATGCGGAACCACTCCGGCCCTTCCATCGCCTGGATTTCAGCGATCGCGTCCTTGGGCTTGCCTTCGCCGGCTTTCGCCCATCCGAGAAGGAGGCCGTTCATCAGCCGGTCGAGATCGTTCGGGCCTTCGTAATTGAGGATTTTCTGCGCGTGGCGATATTCCCGCTTGCGGATGGCCTCGACGGCGCGGGTGATCGTGGTGATCCGCTCGACGGAGCTGTCAGACTTCAATTCTTCGGCAATCTTGGCGCCGCCCTCGAAATCGCCGTTCATCAGCGACGTGATCATCAGTCGCTGCTTGACGTCGACATTGTCAGGTTCGAATTCAAGCGCCGTGCGGTAGAGCTTGGTCGCGGTATCGAGATCGTGATCGACATCCGCAGTGCGGGCAGCGAGAAACGCGCCGGAAAAGCTGTTGACCGAATTCAGATCGAATGGCTTGCTTTCTTCGACCGCAGGCTTTTCCTCGGCAAAGCTTGGGGCTGCGCCGGAAAAGGACGCCAAGGCGAGGAAGGCAGCACCGCTGAGCAGGCGAAGAAGGTGTTTTTGCCGCATGACAAGCCTTTCGTTACGGGCGACGCCCCTTGGCGCCGGCGCCGGATTCGCGCGGAATCAATCCTAAATCAATAACGCATAACCCGGCAAACCGGAATCGGTTTGAACGCAAGGCAAAACGCAATTCGACATCCCGCCGTCAATTTCCGCTCACTCGATCGTGAGCGCTTTCGACGGCAGCCGGAGCATGAATGGATAGAATGGCTTTTTTGGCGCAGTGCGGCAAGAAATTCCTCAAGCCTACAGCTGGTCCTTGCAAAGACCGGTCAGCTGACCCGGTCGATGCAGAAATCGATGACCTCGAGAAGCGCGTCCTTCCAGGGGGATTCCGGCAACGGTGCAAGCGCATCTCGGGCAATCGTGCCGTAATGCTGGGCCCGGGCGATAGTGTCGGTCAAGCCGCCATAGCGGGTGATCAACCCCAGTGCCTTTTCCAGGTTCTGGTCGTTGCTCTCACCGCCTTCGATCGCCTGCCGCCAGAAGCTGCGCTCATCGGCCGTGCCGCGGCGGTAGGACAGAATGACGGGCAGGGTGATCTTGCCTTCGCGGAAATCGTCGCCGGTGTTCTTGCCGAGATCGGCGGCCTTGCCACCATAATCGAGCACGTCATCGACCAGCTGGAAGGCAAGGCCGAGGTTCATACCGTAGGATTTCAGCGCGTTGCGGCTGGCCTTGTCGGTCTTGGCGACGATCGGTCCGACTTCGGAGGCTGCTGCAAACAGGGCGGCCGTCTTGGCGCGAATGACGGAAAGGTAATCGTCTTCCGTCGTTTCCATGTTCTTGGCGACGGACAGCTGCAGCACTTCGCCTTCGGCAATGACGGACGCGGCGGTGGAAAGCACGTCGAGCGCATCGAGCGAGCCGACGTCGACCATCATGCGGAAAGCCTGACCAAGCAGGAAATCGCCGACAAGCACGCTGGCCTGGTTGCCCCAGATCATCCGTGCCGTTGATTTGCCGCGGCGCAGATCGCTCTCGTCGACCACATCGTCATGCAGCAGGGTGGCCGTGTGCATGAACTCAACTGCGGTCGCAAGCTTGATATGCGCATCGCCGGTAAAGCCGAACATGGCGGCGGAGGCCAGCGTCAGCATCGGGCGCAGGCGCTTGCCGCCGGAGGAGATCAGGTGGTTGGCCACTTCCGGAATCATCTGGACGTCGGAGCCGGCCTTGGACAGGATCAGCTGGTTGACGCGCTCCATGTCCGCCTTCGTCAGGTCGACGAGCGGCTTGACCGATGCTTGTTTGTTTTTGCTGTCTTCCAGCGGTATCACTACGCCCAACACAAGGGACTCCTGTTCAAATTCCAGTTCGGACAATAGAAAGGGGGGCTTGTGGCGGCAAGAGGCGAATTGTCCCGCTTGCTCAAATAAGGCAGGAAAACGACCCGGAATGAAGGAATTGATCCGTACCAATGACGCCGTCGTACTCTCGTTTGCTCAAAGTCTCATGAAGGATGCCGGTATCGGCTGCTTCATCGCCGATCAGGGCATGAGCATTCTTGAAGGGTCTCTCGGCCTGTTACCCCGCCGACTTCTGGTCGATGAAGACGATGAACAAGAGGCAAGGCAGGTCCTGATCGATGCCGGACTAGAGGCGGAATTGCGCGACGCATGACGACGACGGCCACCGAAACCATCGACAGCTTTCACCGCGGTCAATTTCAGGTGATCCAGCCGTTAGGTCAGGGGCATCGATCCGGCATGGATGCGATGTTGCTTGCCTCGCTGGTCGTCTCGGAAAAGCCCTGCCGTGTCGCCGACCTCGGCGCTGGCGCCGGAGCAGCCGGCATGGCCGTTGCCTCGCGGCTGGAAAAGGCCGAAGTGGTTCTGGTCGAGCGGTCGCCACTGATGGCGCAGTTTGCCAGGCGAAGCCTGGAGCTTGCGGACAATGCCCGGTTTGGCGGCCGGATATCCGTTCTCGAAGCCGACGTGTCGCTGACCGGCCGGGCCAGGGTTGCGGCGGGTCTCGCCGACTACAGTTTCGATCACGTCATCATGAACCCGCCCTTCAACGATGCCTCGGACCGCAAGACGCCGGATGCCTTGAAGGCCGAGGCACATGCGATGATCGACGGCCTGTTCGACACCTGGATCCGGACGGCAGGCGCCATTGCAAGGCCGGGTGGGCAATTGTCGCTGATCGCCCGGCCCGAATCGATTGCCGAGATCATTTCGGCCTGCGGCGGTCGTTTTGGCGGTCTGGAAATTACGCCCCTGCATCCGCGCGCTGGTGAAAATGCGGTGCGTATTCTTGTGACGGCGATCAAGCAGAGCCGCGCGCGATTGACGCTGCGAGCGCCGCTGATCGTGCATGAGGCGGAGACGCACAGGTTCGCCACCGTCGTCGACGATATGAACAATGGCCGCGCCGCCTATCACCGCAATCGATGATTTTCACGGCATTGCCATTGCGTTTGCCGCGCCAGTGCATACATGCCAACACGCATAATGATTGCCGATACGTACAATGAATGCAGGGAGTTCAGATGGCCGGACTGTTGAGGAAGCTGTTGCCGAAGCGTTTTCGCAAGGACGGTATAACGATCCCGGTCGTCAGGCTGCACGGTGCGATCATGGCAGGCGGCAGCCAGTTCCGCCCGGCGCTCAATCTGGCGGCGGTCGCACCCGTGCTTGAAAAGGCTTTTTCGGTGAAGGGCGCGCCGGCCGTTGCCATCTCGGTCAACTCTCCCGGCGGCTCGCCCGTTCAGTCACGGCTGATCTACCAGCGCATCCGAGACCTGGCCGAGGAAAAGAAGAAGCGTGTCATCATCTTCGTCGAGGATGTGGCGGCGTCCGGCGGCTACATGATCGCGCTTGCCGGCGACGAGATCATTGCCGACCCGACTTCGATCGTCGGTTCCATCGGCGTCGTGTCCGGCGGTTTCGGTTTTCCGGAACTGTTGAAGAAGATCGGTGTCGAGCGGCGTGTCTATACCGCCGGCTCCAACAAGGTGATGCTCGATCCTTTCCAGCCCGAAAAGGAACGGGATATCGAGTTCCTCAAGGGTCTGCAGCTGGAAATCCATGACATATTCATCGGCATGGTCAAGGCGCGGCGTGGCCATCTGCTCGCCGATACGCCCGACATCTTCTCCGGCCTGTTCTGGACCGGCAAGCGTGGCCAGGAGCTGGGTCTGGTCGATAGCCTCGGCGACATGCGCGGCGAGCTGAAAAAGCGGTTTGGCGACAAGATCCAGCTGCAGCTGGTTTCTGCGTCGCGCGGTCTGTTCGGCCGCCGCCAGCCGGGTGCATCGATGGCGGGCGGAATGGCGGAGCGGTTCGCCGTCTCAGCCGTATCCGGTCTTGCCGAGGTGGCCGAGGAAAGAGCATTATGGGGTCGCTTCGGTCTTTGATAATCTAGCGGAAACGGGGGAGAGCGCATGCCGCAATTGATTTTACTGCTGCTGTTTGCAGCCATCGCCTGGTTCGGCTACCGCAAATTCGTGGCCGACGCGGAAAAGCTGAGCCGCCGCCAGCAGGAAGCCCGCCGCCGCGAGGAAACCGGCACGCAAGGCACGCTGGTCAAGGATCCGGTGACGGGGGAATACCGGCTGAAGAAACCGGAGTGATGGCTTCAATTTATTGAGCGTTCATCCTGTCTATGATATACATTATTTTCCGTAGATCATGGAGTCGGCGATGCAGGTCTCTAAATGGGGTAACAGTCTGGCAATTCGCATTCCTTCCTCGGTTGTGGAGGTTTTGCAGCTGAAGGAGGGCGACGAGGTGGCCGTGCGCATCGCCGGCGAACGTACCTTCGAGCTGGAGCGCAATACCGCACGTGAGGACGCGCTTGAGCGTATCAAGGCGTTTGCGAGGCCTTTGCCTGCTGATTGGAAATTCGACCGCGACGAGGCAAATGCGCGGTGACTGCGCCCCTGCTTGATACCAACATTCTCGTCTATGCTTTCACCAACGATGATCGTGCCGCCAAGGCGCAGGAACTTCTTTCTGAACCTTTCATCTTGAGTGTTCAGGCACTGAATGAGTTTGGCAATGTTGCTTCAGGCAAGCTCGGTATGAGTTGGCCGGAAGTGCGAAGCGCCATAGAGGACGTAAGCGGACTTGCCGTTGCCATCCAACCTATTGATCGCGAATGTAATTTACAGGCGCTCAATTTGGTCGAGCGCTTCAATTTTTCTTTCTACGATGCTTTAATGATTGCCGCTGCCCTTCTGGCGGGTTCGAAGCACGTTTTTTCCGAAGATATGCAGCATGGGCTGATTATTGACGGACGGATGACGATCCTCAACCCTTTCACGGGTATGAGCGGATAATTTTTGCAAAGGTAATCCTCACGCCACCGGGGTCTTCTGCCCTTGACCCTCTTCGCCCATCATGGCACCAGACAGCCAGATATCTTCAATCTGGACTGATGCCATGACCGCCGCCGCTCTCCCGGACCATATGAACCCCAAGCGCTCCTTTCAGGCGCTGATCCTGACGCTGCACGCTTACTGGGCGGACAAGGGATGCGCGGTTCTGCAGCCTTATGATATGGAGGTCGGCGCCGGCACCTTTCATCCGGCAACGACATTGCGCGCGCTTGGTCCCAAGCCGTGGCGGGCTGCCTATGTACAGCCGTCGCGCCGGCCGTCGGATGGCCGCTATGGCGAAAACCCCAACCGGCTGCAGCATTACTACCAGTACCAGGTCATCCTGAAGCCCAATCCGCCGAACCTGCAGGAACTCTATCTCGGTTCGCTCGCCGCCATCGGTCTCGATCCGCTGCTGCATGATATCCGCTTTGTCGAGGACGACTGGGCAAGCCCGACGCTGGGCGCCTGGGGTCTTGGCTGGGAATGCTGGTGCGATGGCATGGAAGTCTCGCAGTTCACCTATTTCCAGCAGGTCTGCGGTATCGAGTGCTCGCCTGTATCCGGCGAGCTGACTTACGGCCTCGAGCGCCTCGCCATGTACGTCCAGGGCGTCGACAATGTTTACGACCTCAATTTCAACGGCCGCGAGGGCGACGAGAAGATCAGCTATGGCGATGTCTTCCTGCAGGCCGAGCAGGAATATTCGCGGCACAATTTCGAATTTGCCAATACGGCCATGCTGCAGCAGCATTTCGTCGATGCCGAAAAGGAATGCATGGCGCTTCTGGCGGCCGGTGCGCCTGACACCAGCGCCAATGCGGTCCTGCACAAATGCGTCTTCCCGGCTTATGACCAGTGCATCAAGGCCAGCCATGTCTTCAACCTGCTCGATGCGCGCGGCGTGATTTCCGTGACCGAGCGCCAGAGTTACATTCTGCGCGTGCGCACGCTGGCGACAGCCTGTGGCGAAGCCTTCCTGCTGACCGATGCCGGTGGCATCAATCTGGCGAAAGACGCCGCCTAAACCCAGCAGCGGGCGGACCCGATCCGTTGTATGAAACGGCCGTGATCGGCCGCCGGGCCACTCTGCTGTCGGTTCCGGACTAGCACGCCCGGTCTCGTCATCAGATGCCGTATGGCTGGCGTATGACCGGCGTGCCGTCTGAACGCAGTGATCTGCCGCGAAATTGCAGCTTTTGAGGGAAGTGTCATATGCCTCTCCTTCAAGACGTAAAATCAATTGCTTGATCCCGCTTGGTTGTTCAGTAAGCGTTTAAGGAGTTTGTTCTAAGCTTTGTCCACGTGACTAAGTTCAGGACGCATGATGGACGACGAGGATATTCTGCCCCCGGAAGTGTTGGCTTCGATGTTGATGCGAATGTTCGAGTTCGCGCCGATTGCGATGGCGATTACCACCAGTGATACCAAGACCTCGAGCTATGCCAAGGTCAACGATGCCTATCTGAAGCTGACGGGCCTGAAATGGGAAAATATCCGCGGCAAAAAACTGACATCGGATGGCGCCGCGATCGATAATCCGGCGCGTGATCGCCGCCACCGTCTGCTTGCAGAAGTGGGCTCCTATGAACTGGAGGAAGTCGATCTCGTCTACGCCGACGGTACGATCATCCCGACACTGATTTCGGCGCAGAGAACCTGGGTCGATGGCGTTTCCTTTGATGTCGAAGTTATCGTCGACGTCTCGGCGCGTGTCCGGCAGCAGCGGGAAATCGAGAACGCTTTGCGCGCATCGGCGCGCACCGACGCCCTGTCCGGCCTTCCGAACCGGGCCTGTTTCGATGAAGTGGTCGTTGATGCCGTCGAACGCAGCATGCAGAATGACCGTAAGCTCGCGCTGGCCTTCATCGACCTTAACGGCTTCAAGACGGTCAATGACAAGCTGGGACATGCCGCCGGCGATGAGGTTTTGAGAACCATCGCCAGCCGCCTTCGTGAAAGCTTTCGCGCCACGGATTTCATCGCCAGAATTGGCGGCGACGAATTCGTGGTGCTGCTCGATATTGACCTGAAGCTGGCGGCCGATGTTCAGCAGAATGTCCAGGATGCCATGGAGCGGGTTTTCAAACCGATCGCGATAGAGGGCAAGGTGACCTATACCGGTGCGGCCGTCGGCGTCACGTTCCTGCAGCCGGACGATACCGTCGCGTCCTTTGTGCGCAGGGCCGACGAGTATATGTATATCGCCAAGACCAGCGAACAACGGGTGGCGGTTGTCTGTTTCGGGCAGATCCTGGAGACGGTCCCTTCGGCGGAAGATACGGTCGAATGGGCCAGATTAGGCCGCTCTTAAAAGGTAGCCTTCGAGGTTTGAGGCGCCGATGAGCGGATATCCTCATTTTGCAAAATCGCAAAGCGCTCTTGACCTGAACTTTACTTGAGGTCCTAGAACTGCATCTGCGGGGTCGCGCTGGGCGTCCTCTATTGAAGAGAGATGCAGATGGATATTAGCCACGCAAGCGGCAAGCCGCTTTATCGCATTAACAAATTTTCGGTTCCGGCAGAAAGCCGTGATGCCTTCCTTGAATTGATGGCAAAGACGCATGCGGTCTTGCGGCGGCAGGAAGGCGTGGTGACGGATCAGATTCTGGAGCAGCACTCCGGACCGGGCGTGTTCAATTTCGTCGCGATCATCGCCTTTACCGGGCCTGCTGTGATCGATTCTGTGGTCTCTGCCGTGGCTGCGTATGACCGGGAGACCGGCATCGATCGTCAGCAGATAATGACTGCACTTAACATCAAGACGGACATGGGGCTCTATCACAATCTGGATATCTGACGGCTGGCGAGGAGAGTGCATCCAGTGCCGTGTCAGGAATGGTGCCGCCGCTTAAATCAAGTCGCCCGCCTCGACGCCAATCTGCCAGATCGGCTTTGCGGTTGGAAACGCGCCGGTTGAATGCTGGCCGGCATAGGTCTGCAGGGCACGGCGAACACCGGCAGGTTTCTCGACGGTGCCTATGCTCGCATAGGCAAAAAACAAAGCCGAAAAGGCGATGACGTTGATGAGGGCTGCGAGCGTTTTCATGGGGCCGGTACTTTTCGGGTTCAGCGTTGATTTGATGCCCCACTATCGATCAGGCGCAGCCATTGCGCGGTTCCCCCAGGAACAGGCTGGTGCAGCCGGAACGGGAAAACCGGCAGGGTGAAGCGGGTGGCTGAAATTTGTCTTTCAACGGCGGCGTTCGATCCCTAAGCTGCGGCAAAATCACGCGGCGGAGGGAAAACTGATGATTGGTCTGGCCATTGGTGCGGTGGTGATCCTGTACCTGATTTTCATCTATAACGGCTTGGTCAAGGCGCGGCAGGTGAAGGAGGAGGCATGGTCCGGCATCGACGTGCAGTTGAAGCGGCGGGCAGACCTGATCCCCAACCTGATCGAGACCGTCAAGGGCTATGCCGCCCACGAAAAAGGCACGCTGGAAGAGGTCATCGCCCTTCGAAACAAGGCGCAGGCGCTGCCGGCAGGCGATGTTGCCGGACGCGCTGCGACGGAGGGCATGCTGAGCCAGGCGCTCGGCAAGCTGTTCGCGCTGGCGGAAGCCTATCCAGACCTCAAGGCCAACCAGAACTTTTCCGAGTTGCAGCAATCGCTGGAAAGCATCGAGGGGGAAGTGCAGATGGCCCGCCGCTACTACAATGGTGCGGCCCGCGACTTGAACGTCAAGGTCGAGAGTTTCCCGTCGAATTTCATCGCCGGCCCCTTCGGTTTTACCAAGGCGGCCTTCTTCGAGATCACCAACGAGGCTGATCGCGCCGTGCCGGTGGTGAAGTTTTAATCTAGCCGGAAAAGCCATTCCGTCGTAGACGGCTATCCACTATCGACAAGTGTGCACGGCCGTGGACAGGCGGTGCTGAAGGCATGAAGAGACAAGAGCATGAACGCCGCAGACCAGAAACTGACCATTCTTCCGCCCGGCCATCCGCTTGAAGGGCGCGTCAGTCCGCCCGGCTCGAAGTCGATCACCAACCGGGCGCTGCTGCTGGCGGGTCTTGCCAAAGGCACCAGCCGCCTGACGGGCGCGCTGAAAAGCGATGATACCCGCTATATGGCCGACGCCCTGCGCGCCATGGGCGTGGAGATTTCCGAGCCGGACGATACCACGTTCATCGTCACCGGATCCGGCAAACTCCTGCCACCCGAAAAGCCGCTTTTCCTCGGCAATGCCGGGACTGCGACCCGCTTTCTGACCGCGGCTGCGGCTCTCGTCGATGGCATGGTGATCGTCGATGGCGACCAGCATATGCGCAAGCGGCCGATCGCGCCGCTTGTGACTGCGCTGCGCTCGCTCGGCGTCACGGTGGAAGCCGAAACCGGTTGTCCGCCGGTCACCGTCTCCGGGACTGGCGATTTTGCCAGGGACCACGTCACCATCGATGCTGGCCTTTCCAGCCAGTATGTATCGGCCCTGCTGATGGCGGCTGCCGGCTCGTCCCACCCTATCAATATCGAGCTGGCCGGCGAAGAGATCGGTGCGCGCGGCTATATCGATCTGACAGTTGCCGCCATGAAGGCTTTCGGTGCGCAGGTGACGCAAATCAGCCCGTCGATCTGGCAAGTGGCCCCGACCGGTTATCACGCCATCGACTATCTGATCGAGCCGGATGCATCCGCTGCGACCTATCTCTGGGCGGCGGAAGTGCTGACCGGCGGCCGGATCGATCTCGGCGTCGCGGCAACATCGTTCTCGCAGCCGGATGCGAAGGCCTATGAGGTAATCGCTACGTTCCCGCATATGCCGGCCGTCATCGATGGCTCGCAGATGCAGGATGCGATCCCGACGCTTGCCGTGCTTGCGGCCTTCAACGAGACGCCGGTGCGGTTCGTCGGCATAGAGAACCTGCGCGTCAAGGAATGCGACCGCATCCGTGCGCTGTCCACCGGCCTCACCAATATTCGCCCCGGTCTCGGCATCGAGGAGGGCGACGATCTGCTGGTTGCGTCGGATCCGGCGCTGGTCGGCCAGACACTGCCTGCCGACATCGACACATTCGCCGATCACCGCATCGCCATGAGCTTTGCGCTGGCGGGGTTGAAGATCAACGGCATAACCATTCTCGACCCCGGCTGTGTTGCAAAAACCTATCCGCGCTATTGGGACGAGCTTGCCTCGCTCGGCGTCGGTCTTGAGGGCGACCGGCCTTAACCGGACGGAACATACGGCGCAGCGCCGAGGAGGGATCGATCGCATGAAACGTGTGTTTGCGGCGCTGGGATGGCTCTCTCTCTTCCTCACCATCCTGCTCGTCACGGGTGGGGTTGCGCGGGCCGAAGAGGTGTTTACCGCCTACCGCTCCGAGATCGATGTTGCCAAAAGCGGCGTGCTGAGCGTCACCGAGACGATCACTGCCAATGTCGAGGGAGACCGCATCAAGCGTGGCATCTACCGCGATTTTCCGCTGACCGTGACCGACGCAGGCGGCCGTGCTGTCCGGGTCGATTTCAAGCTGGTTTCCGTCGAGCGGGACGGTGCCGCAGAACCATACCGTACCGAAAACATCAGCGGCGGTATCCGCATCTATACCGGCGACAAGGACGTGTTTCTGGCCGATGGTCAACATACATTCCAGTTCACCTATGAGACTGCCCGCCAGATCCGGTTCTTTCCCGATCATGATGAGCTCTACTGGAATGTGACAGGCAACCAATGGGCGTTTCCGATCGAGGAGGCCTCCGCCACGGTTGCCTTGCCTTCAGGCGTGAAGGCCGAAGCGCTCAATGTCTTCACCGGTGGCCAGGGGGCGACCGGCAAGAATGCCCGCTCACTTGAAGATGGCGACCGGCTGGTCTTCACCACGACGCGCCGGCTCGAGGCCAATGAAGGGCTGACCATCGCCGTCAAGATGCCGAAGGGCAGCATCGATCCGCCATCGATATCGCAGCAAAGGACCTGGTGGTTTTTCGATCATCTGCCGCCGATCCTCGCCATGACCGGCTTCGTCGTCGCCGCGCTTTACTATTCGCGCATGTGGCTGAAGGTCGGCCGCGATCCGGCTCGTGGTGTCATCGTGCCGCGCTGGGACGCGCCGGACGGGATCTCCCCGGCGCTGGTCAACTATATCGACAACAAGGGGTTTTCCGGCCAGGGCTGGACGGCGCTATCCGCTGCTGCGCTCAATCTCGCCGTCGGCGGCTATGTCGTCCTGAAGGATTTCAAGAATTCGCTGGTGATCACCCGCACCGACAAGCCAAAGCCGCCGTCCTTGCCGACCGGCGAGGCCACGGTGCTGGCGGCGGTGCAGCGCAATGGCGGTGAATTGACGATCGACAGGACGAATGGCCCGGCGGTACAGAAGGCCGGAGCCGATTTCCGCACGGCCATGGAAAAGGAACATCGCAACAAATACTATCATGCCAACACCGCCTATGTGGTTGGCGGCATCGCGATCTCGATGCTGTTTCTGCTGGCCATTTGCATCGCAGGCGTTGCCGACGGCGCGACCGTCGCGCTGGTCATCGTGCCGGTTTTCGCTTCGATCGTCATCTCGGTGTTTGCGCTTGCCATCGGCAAGGTGTTCAACAAGAAGGGCAGCCTGTTTGTCCGCATCGGCTCGCTGATTGCGGCCGCCTTTCTGACGTTCTTCGTTATCGCCGTCGCGCTCAGCGTTCTGGCTGTCCTTGTCAGTATGGCGCTGGAGGCGCATCAGGTGCCGCTTTTGATCGGCGTCGGCGGCATCGTGCTCGTCAACATGCTGTTCTTCCATCTGATGGGTGCTCCGACGCCGATTGGCTCGAAGATGATGGATGGCATCGATGGCCTGCGGCAATATCTGACGCTTGCGGAAAAAGAACGCATGAACATGGCCGACGCACCGGAGATGTCGCCGCAGCATTTCGAAAAGCTTCTGCCCTATGCCGTGGCGCTGGGCGTCGAAAAACCCTGGTCGGAAACCTTCGACCGCTGGCTTCTGGCCGCTGCCGCTGGTGCTGCCGCCTACCAGCCGGCCTGGTATACCGGCAACAATTTCGCCGCCGGCTCCTTCGGTGACCGTATGGGCGGATTTGCAGGCTCGATGGCCAGCACTATGTCCTCTTCGCTACCCCCGCCACCCAGCTCCTCATCCTCCGGCTTTTCCTCCGGCGGCGGCTTTTCGGGCGGCGGCGGCGGCGGCGGTGGCGGAGGGGGATGGTAACCCTTTCACCTCCCCCTTGAGGGGGGAGGTCGCGACGCAGTCGCGGGTGGGGGTGATTACCGCGAATACTACGGTCAATTGCATATGCCGCAAGTCACCCCACCCCGTCGCTTCGCGCCGACCCTCCCCCTCAAGGGGAGGGTGTTGCCATCCGGCATGCTTCTCTTCAATCTAGGCGGGAGGAGAAGCGCATGACAAAGCCACCGTCAAAACTGGATCGCTTCAGAATTGCCAACAGCCGTCGCCTGCGCAATGGCGCGACGGGTGCCGAGATAAAACTCTGGCGCCATCTCGAACGCATTCCGCTCGAAGGAACCCATTTCCGCCGTCAGGTCCCCATCGGTCCGTATTTTTGCTGATTTCGCATGCCATCAGATCGGCTTGATCATTGAGCTCGACGGAAGCCAGCACGCATCTGATGCTGGGCTCCAGCGAGACGAAAGAAGAACCGCTTTTCTGGAGAACGAAGGTTATCATGTGCTTCGCTTCTGGAATTCCGATGTCTTTGAGGACCTCAATGCGGTGCTCGACACGATTTTTGCCATTGTGCAGCAACGTCAAATTTTGCTAGCAGAAGCCAACCATTTTCACCCCACCCCGGCACGTCGTGCCGCCCCTCTCCATCGAGGAGAGGGTGAGGAAGAAATCTGATGCCCGATCTTCTGCTTGAACTCCGCTCCGAGGAAATCCCGGCCCGTATGCAGCGCAAGGCTGCCGGTGATCTGAAGAAGCTCTTGACCGATGCGCTGGTCGAGGCGGGGCTGACCTATGAGGGCGCCAGGGAATACTGGACGCCGCGCCGGCTGACGCTCGATATCCGTGGTTTGAACACCCGCTCCGCCGATGTGCGCGAAGACCGAAAGGGCCCGCGCACCGATGCCAATGAAAAGGCCATCGAAGGCTTTTTGCGCGGTGCCGGTCTCACATCAATCGATCAGGCGCATGTCCATAGCGACCCGAAGAAGGGCGATTTCTATGTTGCCCACATCGTCAAGCCTGGCCGTCCGGCAGAAGAGATCATTGCCGAGGTGATGCCCGGCATCATCCGCACGTTCCCCTGGGGCAACCCGATGCGTTGGGGTGCAGCTTCAGCCAAGCCTGGTTCGTTGCGCTGGGTGCGGCCGCTGCAGACGATCGTCTGCCTGTTCGGCCCCGAACATGAGGAAACCCATGTCATCCCGTTCGAGGTCGATGGCATCGTTGCCTCCAACGTCACCTATGGACACCGTTTCCACGCGCCGGAAGCCATCACCGTGCGCCGCTTTGCCGATTACATCGAGAAGCTGGAAAAGGCCAAGGTCATCCTCGATGCCGAGCGCCGCAAGCAGATCATCGCTGCCGACGCCGCCAATATCGCCTTTGCCAGCGGCCTCGAACTCGTCGAGGACGAGGCGCTGCTGGAGGAAGTCTCCGGTCTCGTCGAATGGCCGCAGGTGCTGATGGGCGCCTTCGAGGAGGATTATCTAGCGATCCCGTCGGAAATCATCCGGCTCACCATCAAGACCAACCAGAAGTGTTTCGTCACCCGCCGGCCGGGCGAGGAAACCCTGTCGAACAAGTTCATCCTCGTCGCCAATATCGAGGCCAAGGACGGCGGCAAGGAAATCATCCACGGCAACGGCAAGGTTGTTCGCGCGCGTCTTTCGGACGCCAAGCACTTCTGGACCCGCGACCAGGGCAACCTGCCGGACCTCGAAACGCTGGAAGCGTCGGCGGCAAAATTCGATCTGGACCTGAAGAAGCCGCTCGACCAGCGCATGGCCAAGCTCGACGCACTAAACGTCACCTTCCATGCCAAGCTCGGCTCGCAGGGCGAACGCGTCCAGCGCATCCGCACACTGGCCGCCGAACTGGCCAAGGTCACTGGTGCAGACGCAGCTCTCGTCGACCGCGCCGTGGTGCTGGCGAAAGCCGACCTGCGCACCGAAGCCGTCGGCGAATTCCCCGAGCTTCAGGGCATCATGGGCCGCAAATATGCCGTCCTGCAGGGCGAAGACGCCTCCGTCGCTGCCGCGATTGAAGACCACTGGAAGCCGCAAGGCCCGTCCGATCGTCTTCCCGCCGATGCCGTTGGCCTGACGGTCGCGCTTGCGGACAAGCTCGACACCCTGATCGGCTTCTGGGCCATCGACGAGAAGCCGACAGGCTCGAAGGATCCCTATGCGCTGCGCCGCGCGGCATTGGGTGTCGTGCGGGTATTGCTGGAGCGGAAGGCGCGCCTGCCGCTTTCCGCGGTTGTGAAGGATGGCGACCTCGTCTCCTTCTTCCACGACCGCCTGAAAGTCTACCTTCGCGATCTCGGCGCCCGCCATGACCTGATCGATGCCGTTCTGACCCCGGATGCCGACGACCTGCTGATGGTCGCCCGCCGCGTCGAAGCGCTGACGGCCTTCGTCACCTCGGAAGAGGGGCTCAACCTGCTCGCCGGCGCCAAGCGCGCCACGCAGCTCCTGGCAGCGGAAGAAAAGAAGGGCACGCAGGTCGCTGCAACCGTCGATCCGGCTCTCTTGAAGCTTGATGCCGAAAAGGCGCTCTATGCCGCCGTAACGCAAGCCTCCGCCGAGGCAAGCGCTGCCATCGCCAGCGAAGACTTCCGCTCGGCCATGGAGGCCTTGTCGAAGCTGCGCGGCCCGGTCGACGAATTCTTCGCCGACGTCCTCGTCAATGATGACGACCCGGCCATCCGCGCCAATCGTCTTGCCCTGCTCGGCTTGATCCGCGCGGCGACCGGAACAGTTGCGGATTTCTCGAAGATTTCGGGCTGAGAGGGGGGCGATGAGGGCAAAAATCCTCGTCAGTGCCTGTCTCATGGGCCATGCCGTCCGCTATGACGGGCAGGCCAAGCCGCTTGTGCATCCGGCGCTCGACCGTTGGCGCGAGGAGGGGCGGCTGGTGACGATCTGTCCGGAGATGTCGGCGGGCATGCCCGTGCCGCGTCTGCCGGCGGAGATTGCGGCGGGAAGAGTAGGTGCCGACGTCCTGTCCGGGGCGGCGCGCGTGCTGGAAAGCCATGGCGGTGATGTCACGGATGCATTTCGTCAAGCCGCTGAAAACGCGCTTGCACTGGCTCGTGAGGCCGGCTGCTCTTATGCTCTGTTGATCGACGGTAGCCCGTCCTGCGGCTCGGGCTTCATCTATGACGGCAGTTTTACCGGCCGCCGCCTGAAGGGCGAGGGTGTTACGGCTGCGCTGCTGCGGCAGAACGGTATCCAGGTGTTTTCCGACCGGCAGGTCGATGAACTGGTGGCCGCCGCCGGCGCGTGAACGCGATCCCGAAAATTGCCTGGCCTGCTCAACCCTTATAGTCGAGGGTGAGAGTGGTGATGCCAAGGAAGGCGATCCAGGAGACGATAAAGGCTAAGACCGTTAGCGCCGCCGAGGTCCCGCTCGATTTCCCGACTTGCCCCCTGAAGAAAAAGAAGTTTGATACGAGTAGCCAGATCTGGGCGGCAATCAATGCCACCAGATAGGCGATGTTGCCGGTATGCGGGTAGAGAATGAAGCTCAGCGATGTGACCAGCGTAAATGGCGCGCAGATATAGCATTGCTGGTTGAATGGTATTTTCAGGCTATTGCGGGTCACCTGCCCGGGTGTGATCAGATCGTAGATCAGGGCGAAGGTGATCGGGAAGATCGAAAAAACCGCCATCCGGAAGAACAGGAGATTGATCCAGGACTGGGTGATGTATTGTCCTGTCTGGCTGCCCTTGATCGTTGCAAGATCGGCCGGCGCGAGCGGAGCGAAAAAGGCGGCAATGACGATCGACAGAAATAGGAAGATCGACGGCTTCATGCCGCTGTCGAACGACACATCCTCGTCCCTGACGGTTTCCTGCCGTGCATATTCGAGCATGTAGCCGGGCTGGAAGATGACCCTAAACAGCGTGTAGGGATAAAAGATCAGCCACATCAGAAGCTCGAAGATGAACTTCTCGATGGATTTGGCGATGTTGAAGACGTCCATACTATCCCCGCTGGACCATGTTACAGGACGTGGCCGCAGTGCCAGCAGACCGGATCAAGCCCGGGAATGTCAAGTGCAGCAGGTAGAAGGGTACCCCACAAAAAATTGCGCCCCTGCTTCTCTCAGGGACGCAATCTTTCGCCTGGAGGGCGAATACCCGGTCAACCTTCTTGCGTGCGGCTGGTTAGGGCAGGGACAGGAACTTCACGGTTATTTTAGCCGAAGTTGGAAATTTTCCAGATCAACTTCTTGTGATCGACTGTCTTGCGGCGTGACTGCTGTCATTGCAGCCGGCGATCCCATGTCGAGAGAGGCAGTTTTCGCAGCCATATCGACGATCTCAAGAGTGGCCGTTGCCTGGGCTTCCACAGGCGGCGCGTCCACCGTTGCGGCCTTCGCCAGATCGCCTGCAGCGGGCTTTTGAGCTTGAGCCTGCTTGATGTCTGCATCCGTCGCCTTGCTGATGAAGACGACCGGCGAGCCGCCAAGCCAGGCTTCAGTACGAACCAGTTTCATTTCACCGTTGATTTCCTTCAACTCGACCCGGTCAGTCCCCGGCACCATGTCCGGAACGACGTAGCTGGTTTTCTTCTTGACCACCAATGGCGGGCACTGATCACAGGAAAGCTGCGAAATACTCTTGTCGATATTTTTGCCGGAGATGATGTTTTCGAGCGAAGATGCGCCGGCTGTGCTGGCTGCTACCAGGCTGGTGAGCGTGAACAAAAGGGCGCGCATCGGCTTTCTCCTCTGAAATCGCTACGGCGCCGCGGGTCAATCATGACGCGCAAGGGTCGCAGTAGCACTTATTCAGTCAGGGAAAATAGCCGTTCTCCGTTACGTTCCCGTCAGGAGAATTGGTAAAAATTGAATGACTCCCGCGATTGGAGCGCCGTGGCCGCTCAGACCTTTTCGCGCTCGACCGCCTGCCAGCCGATGTCGCGGCGGCAAAAGCCGTTGTCCCACTCCACCTTATCAAGCGCCGCATAGGCCTTGTCTTTTGCCGCGCTGACGCTGCCGCCCATCGCTGTAACGTTGAGCACACGGCCGCCAGTGGCAACCAGTTGCCCGTCCTTCAGCGCTGTTCCGGCATGGAACACCTTGGTTCCGGCGTCCGCCTGCGGGATTGCGGCTATGGGCGTGTTCTTCTCGTAGGCAGCCGGATATCCCTTCGAGGCCATGACCACGGTCAGCGCCGCCTCGTCGCGCCATTCGGCGCTGACGGTGGCGAGCGTGCCGGTGGCGGCAGCATGGAGCAGCGGCAGGAGATCGCTTTTCAGCCGCATCATCAGAACCTGGCATTCCGGATCGCCGAAGCGGACATTGTATTCGATCAGTTCCGGGCCTTTGGCGGTGATCATCAGGCCGGCAAACAGCACGCCGGTGAAAGGGTGGCCGCTATCGGCCATGCCTGAAATCGTCGGTTCGATGATCTCGCGCATGGTGCGCTCGACCATATCAGGCGTCATCACGGGGGCTGGCGAATAGGCGCCCATGCCGCCGGTGTTCGGGCCGGTGTCGCCATCGCCGACGCGCTTGTGATCCTGCGCTGACGCCAGAGCCAGAGCCGTCTTGCCATCGCAAAGGCAGAAGAAGCTGGCTTCCTCGCCGTCAAGGTAAGCTTCCACCACCACCTCGGCTCCAGCTGCGCCGAAGGCGCCGGAAAAGCAGCTGTCGACGGCGTCAAGCGCCTCGTCGAGTGTCATGGCAACGGTGACGCCCTTGCCCGCAGCCAGCCCGTCGGCCTTGATGACGATGGGCGCGCCCTGCTCGCGAATATAGGCCTTGGCCGGTTCCGCCGACGTGAAGCGCTGATAGGCGCCGGTCGGGATGTTGTATTTGGCGCAGATGTCCTTGGTAAAACCCTTGGAGCCTTCCAGTTGCGCGGCGGCCGCAGACGGGCCGAAGACAGCGATGCCAGCGTCGCGCAAAGTATCGGCAAGACCCGCAACGAGTGGCGCTTCCGGGCCGACGACGACAAAATCGATTGTTTCCGTGCGGCAGAAATCCAGAACGGCGGCGTTATCCGCGGTATCGATATCGACAAGCGTTGCCTCTTCGGCGATGCCCGGATTGCCGGGAGCGGCATAGAGTGCCGTCAGGCGTGGCGATTGTCTTAGCTTCCATGCCAGCGCATGTTCACGCCCGCCCGATCCGATCAACAGAACTTTCATCGCCTACTCCCGCAATCCGCAGTGTTGAGGTGCGGTTAAGGCGAGGGCGCCCCAAGGTCAAGGCGAAATCTCTGCAAGGATCGCGATACCGGCGTTTCAGGGGAGGCTTGAGGCTTCGGCGAGGAGGCTGGCGTCAGTGAAGGCGATGCCATCGTTGGCACAAGCGGCCATTTTCACCGTCTGCTTCAGTGCCCAGATGGCAAGGTCTGCGGGTACCAGTGGCTTGCTGATCAGGTAGCCCTGAAAATGATCGCAGCCGGCCGCCGTCAGCATCGCGAGCTTTTCGGGCGTATCCACCCCTTCGCCAACCACGGCCATGTTCTGCGCGTGGCAGAGGGCAATCATTGCCTTCAGGGCCGGCAGGGATTCCTCGTTGGCAAGGTTTTGCACCAGTGCCCGGTCGAGTTTGATGGTGTCGGCGGTATATTCGATGATCTGCTGCACGGAGGTATAACCGGCGCCGAAATCATCGATGGAGATACGGAAGCCCCGTTCGCGCAGGGTCTCGATGTTCCGGTGCACCTGGTCGCCAAGCTTGACGGCATAGGTTTCCGTCAGTTCGATCTCGATGGTGCGCGCATCCAGCCCATGCCGGGCAAGGCAGTCGCAGAAATAATCGCTGATCGACTTGGAATGCAGTTCCGCCGACGAGATGTTGATCGCAAGAATGGTTTCCGGTCCGAACAGCTGTTTCAGCCGGTTGTGTTCCGACATCGCCCGGTTGATCACCCACCAGTCGATTTTGGTGAAAAGGCCGGTGCTTTCGGCGATCGGGACGAATTCGTCGGGCGTGACGTTGCCAAGCATTGGCGAGACCCAGCGCAACAGGGCCTCGCAACCGATTACCTTGCCGCCGGTATTGACGATCGGCATGTAGACCAGATGGAACTGCTCGTCGGGATCGACCTGTTGCAACTCCTCCTGAATATGGCGGATGCGGTCGCGCTTGTCCTGAAGCGCCCGCGAGAAGCGCGAGGAACGGTTCTTGCCGTTGGTCTTGGCCTGATACATCGCCGCGTCGGCATTGGAGATCAATTCGGCAAGGTTGGTGGCATCCGTCGGGCAGATGGCGACGCCGATGCTGGCGGTGACCGGATAATATTTCCCGCGCACTTCGAAACCGTTTGAAAACAAGGCAAGGATCGCCGCACACATTTCCCGGATGGTGCCGTCTCCCGGCTTTGATTGTATGAGAACAGCAAATTCGTCGCCGGACAGGCGGGCAAAAACGGCCGGTGTCATCTGCCGCCGCGCTGCGATCACGCTGATAGCAGCCTCGATCCGCAGCGCTAGCGTCTTCAACAGGTCGTCGCCGACCTCATGGCCATACTTGTCGTTGACGAACTTGAAGTGGTCGATGTCAATGAAGAGAAGACTGCAATGGCCACCCTGCGTCGAGACCTGTTGGATGACATCCGCAGCCAGCATGTTGAAATGAGCGCGATTGCTGATGCCGGTCAGCGTATCGGTCCAGGACGTCTGCTGCACCAGTTTCAATGCCCGCTGCGACTGATCGTGCAATTGCTTGATATTGCCGGTCAACCGGCCGATTTCGCCCTCGGCGCCGGTTTCCTTGATGCCTTCGTTTTCACCGCTCATCACCTTGGTCACCTGACGATCAAGAGCCGAGATCGGGTTGGTGATGAACCGGCGGATCAACGCGATCATCAGCCCGACGGAGATAAAGCTCATCACCAGTGCGCCAAAGATCAGGAGCAGTTTCAATTGGCCCATATTGCCGGATCCGTGGGATGGCGGCACGGTCAGCGTTGCAAACAGGGATGGCGCCATCCGGACGGATGCGGAAAGGTCGCCAGGCGGTTGCAGCTGTGGCGCGGTCTCGAAATTGAGTTCTGTTTCATACTCGTTCTGCAATGCGCGCTGCATGCCGAGGAACTGTGTCGGCTCGATCGCCACTTGCACCAGAAGCGCGTCTGCCTTGGCGCTTGGCAGCGGGCGGCTGAAGGTTATGGGATCGATAAACTCCGAATAGACGATCAGCTGGCGTGTCTCGGCATCGTGCAGAAAAGTCCAATCCCGCAACTGGCTGCCACCGGCAAGCCGGCTGGCCAGGGCAAACTGCGGCGCGCCGATCTCCGCGAACGGATCATCGCTGTTCTCGAAATAATAGCCGGGCGTCAGGTCGGGATTGAGAATCGCGAAGGAGATGAATTTCTTCGGATCGTCAGACAGCGAGCGCACACTCTGCTGTAGCCGCAGGCCAAGCGCATTGTTGCGGTAGGCCTCGTCCGGTTCCGACACGAACAGGCGGACGGCGTTGCCTTCCAGGATCGAATAGAGAAAGCTCCGGCTCTGGCTGACCTCGTTGCGAAACAGCGCGGCCATGTGGTCGAGCTGTTGCGAAAGCCGTGTCCGCTCCAAAGCCAGAACAGAGTGTCCCTGAACAAAATAGACCGAAAGGGCAGCCAGCAGATAACCCGCCAGAACGACCGGAAAGATCAGGAAAAACGCGCGTTTGCCAAGTGTCACTGGAAGTTTGCCATCGAGCTGATGATGCGGCGGCGCGTCTGTATCGATTGGATCGACAGTTCCTTCTGGTACTGGCTCTTGGCCAGGATGTCGGCCGGCGGATATATTTCCTGGTTGGACCGCATCTCGGCGGGGATGAGTTCAAGCGCCTTTTCGCTGGCGGTGGGCATCGTCAAGGCGGCGGCGTTATCAGCAGCACTTTGCGGCGAGCCAATAAAGTCGACCAGCTGCAGCGCGAGCGCCTTGCGCGGCGAGGCAGCGGTGACGGCCATGCAATCGAGCCAGGAAAGGGTGCCTTCCTTCGGCACCGCGTAGCGCCAGACGCCGGGCGTGCCTGCCTTGTCGTTGAGCACGTGCTGATCGCCGCTATAGGCAAGCGCCATGTAGATATTCTTGCCGTTTTCAGGGCTCTGGATCGAGGTGATCACATAATCGTAGGTGAGAACGAAGGGCGCCTGCTTCTTCATGACCTCAAAGGCCGCTTTCAGCGTCTCGTTGTCATTGGCGTTGATGGATTTGCCCAGCATGGACAGCGGCGCAACAAAGGCCTCGTTGTGATCGTCATACATGGCGATATGTTTTGTCAGGGCCGGATCCGGCGACATCAGGTCGTTCCACGACGTCGGCGTGGTCTTGACCATGTCCGAGCGGTAGACGATGCCCATCGTGCCCCAGAGATAGGGCATGGCATAGCCGGCGCAGCGGGACGTCCAGGCGGGCTTGTAATCCTTCATCGAGGCGACGTTCTTGTCTGACAACGGCTCGAGCACGCCACGCTTGCCAAACAGCTCTGCTCCGTTTTCGCCGATCACGGCAATATCGATATTGCTGCCGGGATCCGAAAGCACCTCGTCGCGCGCATCGCCGCTATCATAATAGACCTGATGCACCCCAACGCCGGTCTTTTCGGTCCAGCGATCGAGGATCTTCTGATCGATATAGGATTCCCAGATCAACAGGTTCAGCGTTTCCGCATGTGCGGGCGCTGACGCGATCGATACGCCGAGCGCAGTAGAAACTGCAACGAACGTTTTGCGCATTGAATTTACCCCGATAGTCCCCAGGGTGAACCTTAGCGTTCAATGCTTGACGAATACTTACAATGAGATGCGCTGGGTTGCAGTTTGGCCGGGATGCCACCGCTCCGAATGCTTTGCCGGAGCAGGGCATGTCGCTGCGACCCGGCGAGGGACTTGCCGCCCCTCGTCGGGTTGTCGAGTTACCGGTGGCTTGGAAGCTTCGGCAGGAAGATCGTCAAGAGGCCCAGCAGCGGCATGTAGGAGCAGAGCTTATAGACGAACTCGATGCCGTTGCGATCTGCGAAGATACCGAGGACTGCAGCGCCGATGCCGCCGAAGCCGAAGGCAAAGCCGAAGAACATGCCGGCGATCAGACCGACGCGGCCGGGCACCAGTTCCTGCGCAAAGACCACGATGGCCGAGAACGCCGAGGAGAAGATGAAGCCAATGATGATCACCAGCGCCGCCGTCCAGAACAGGTTGGCATAGGGCAAAAGCAGCGCGAAGGGGATGACGCCGAGGATAGAGAACCAGATAACGAAGCGAGCGCCAAAACGGTCGCCGATCGGTCCGCCGAAGATCACACCGGCAGCCGATGCGCCAAGGAACAGGAACAGCAGCATCTGCGCTTCCTGAACGCCAACACCGAACTTCTCGATGGTGAAGAAGGTGAAGTAGCTGGACAGGCTGGAGAGATAGGCGTTCTTCGTCGCGGTCAGGATGACGAGAACGATCAGGGTCCAGATAACCTGGTTGCGCGGCAATGGCAGCGTCCGGCTGACCGGCTTGCGGCCGGCCGAGCTGCGGCGATGACGGGTATACCAGACACTCACCCAGGACAGCACCATGAAGCCGGTCAATGCAACGACGGAGAACCAGCTGAGGCTGCCCTGGCCCTGCGGAATGACGATGAAGGCGGCGAGCAACGGCCCGATTGCCGTGCCGGTATTGCCGCCGACCTGGAACAGCGACTGGGCAAGGCCGTGGCGTCCGCCAGAGGCCAACCGCGCGACGCGCGATGCTTCCGGATGGAAGATCGCCGAGCCGATGCCGATCAGGCAAGCGCCGAGGACCAGAACATAGAAATGATGGGCATTGGCAAGCGTGATCAGGCCGGCGCAGGTCGACAGCATCGCCGCCGGAAGCGAAAATGGCATCGGCCAGCGATCGGTGACGACACCGACGGCGGGTTGCAGCAGCGATGCGGTGACCTGGAATGCGAAGGTCAGAAGGCCGATCTGTACGAAATCGAGCGCATAGTTTTCCTTCAGCAGCGGATAGAGCGAGGTGAGCAGCGACTGCATGATATCGTTCAGCATATGGCAGAAGCTGACGGCCACGATGACGGAAACCGCAGTCTTTTCCGGGCTGATGCCTGTAGGTGATGTGATGCTCGCCATGCTGTCTTCCTCGCCGGACGGATAGTGTAAACACGAATATGCGTTGTCTCTACATCGCTTGAGTATGGCCTGCTTTTGTGCTCTGGTCGCATTCTTTCGAGAGTGGGCCAAATGCAGAAGAACGACGTGAAATCGGGGGATCCTGCAGGCGATGATATGCATCGCGCGAACCTTTTGTGGATCGACCTGAATGACGATCCCATTACGGCGCTTGGGCGACATTATCCGGCCGGCTCCCGGGGGCTGCCGCACAGCCATACCAAGACACAGCTCTGGTGTGCCCGCCGGGGGGTGGTTCTGGTCAATACCGCAGGCGGGCGCTGGATGATCCCGCCCGGTCACGGTTTGCTCATCCCTGCCGGCCTCGAGCATTTCAGCGAGATGATCAGCGATGTCGAGATGCACTCTATTTACGCCGACCCTTCGGTGATTTCTGCCGAGCAGCCGCGCGTTCTGGAAGTGACGCCACTCGCCTCCAGCCTGATGGAAGAATTGGTGCTATCGGACGAAAAACCACTGACCCCGCGCCGCAAACGGCTGATCATCGAGCTTTTGCTGGACGAAATCAGCCAACTGCCGGAGCGGCCGCTTGGCCTGCCGTTCCCGGTTGACGCGCGGCTGGGGCGCCTGTGCCGGCATTTTCTGCAGTCACCCGACGCCAATGCCGGTATTGACGAATGGGCGAGTGGCCTAGGAATGAGCCGCCGCTCCTTCACCCGGTTGTTTCGTGCCGAAACCGGCGTCAGTTTCGTCACCTGGCGCCAGCAGGCCTGCATTTTTGCCTCGCTGCCGCGTCTGGCCGAGGGAGAACCGGTGACCAATGTTGCGCTCGATGCCGGTTATGAAAATATCGCCGCGTTCACCACGATGTTCCGGCGGATGCTGGGCAGTTCACCCAGTACCTATCTGAAGTCACGGATGGCGTGATATCCGCCCTGCCGCTTTCGAGTGAAAATACGTTTCCAATTCGCCGTAATCTGCGGTCGAATATCGGAAAATCTGTCGAGCGTGTAGTGCTGGATTTTTATAAGGTATTGTAAAATATAGATATTGCCTTGAAATCACCGTCCCGTATGGAAAACAAAGGCTGAAATCTCCTGGTTAACGAGATGGTAGTGAGGCGGCGCCTATAAGGCCCGGAACGAACCGTTTTTTGTCTGGAGTTCCAACGTGTTCAACCGATCCTTGTTTGCCCTTTCCGCCGGGCTGTTTCTTGCCGCTTCCGTTTCCGCCCAGGCGCAGGAGCGCCAGCATTTCTGGTCCGGGGACTGGTACCTGAAAGTCGGCGCCACCGGCTTCATCGGCCCCAAATATGACGGCTCATCCGATCGCCTTTTCCAGGCTGCGCCTCTGATTTCGCTCGGCCGGGCCGGCAGCACGGTGCGGTTTTCGTCGCGCAACGACAATCCGGCCTTCGCCTTCGTCGACAAGGGAGCGTTTCGCGCCGGTGTCGTCGGCAAGCTGATCTTTGACCGGGACGAGGATACTTCGTCCGACCTCAAGGGGCTCGATCCCGTGAAGTTTGGCGGCGAACTCGGCGGTTTCGCCGAAGTCTATCCAACCGACTGGCTGCGCATCCGCGCGGAGTTGCGCCAGGGTATCCGCAGCCATCACGGTCTGGTCGCGGATGTTGCCGCCGATGGTTTCGTTGACGTCAGCAGCAATGTCCGCGTCTCCGCCGGTCCGCGCCTGTCGGCTGCGACAAGCGACTATTTCGATGCTTATTATGGCGTCAGTTCATCGGAGGCGGCCAAGTCAAGCTATTCGAAATATACGCCATCCGGTGGCCTGAATTCGATTGGAGCGGGTGCGGCGATTACGTGGCAAGCGACCGAAAAACTCGAAACCAGCGCCTTTGCCGAATACAAGCGGCTGATGGGCCCGGCGGCGGATTCAAGCCTCGTCAAGGAAGGTGGCAGCCGCAACCAGCTCCTGTTCGGCCTGTCCGCCACCTACCGTTTCGATTTCACGCTGGAATAGCCGTTCGCTTGCCGTGCGGCGGTCTGTCGGCTTGACCGCGGACCGCTTGCGCTGCAAACAAACGGTATGAACACACGTCCAGCCGATTCCGGGCGCGTCTTTGATGCGCCGTCCAACAACTGGGTTTATCGCGTGCTGCCAAGGCCGCTCTGGCCCTATGCGCAGCTTGCCCGCTGGGACAGGCCGATCGGCTGGCAATTGCTGATGTGGCCCTGCTTCTGGTCGGCAGCGCTGGCTGCCAATGCGGCCGCGGCGCTCAGCACGTTTTCGCCCGGCCGCTTCGCCCTTCATCTTCTGTTGTTCTTCATCGGCGCTGTCGCCATGCGCGGTGCCGGCTGTACCTATAACGATATTGTCGACCACGACATCGACATGGAAGTGGCGCGCACTCGCTCGCGGCCATTGCCGTCGGGCCGTGTCACACGGCTTCAGGCCAAGATCTTCATGGTATTGCAAGCGCTTGCCGGTTTGATCGTGCTGTTGCAGTTCAACGGATTTTCCATTTTCCTTGGCGTCTTCTCGCTGGTCTTCGTCGCCATCTATCCGTTCGCCAAGCGGTTTACCGACTGGCCGCAGTTCTTCCTCGGGCTCGCCTTTTCCTGGGGCGCGATCATGGGCTGGTCGGCGGAGTTCGGGACGATCACATGGGCATCGATCATGCTTTATGCTGCAGCCATCGCATGGACGGTCGGCTACGACACGATCTATGCCTATCAGGACAAGGAGGATGACGAGCTGATCGGCGTTCGCTCGACGGCGCGGCGGTTCGGTGATCACCCGCGGCCATGGCTGTTTGGCCTTTATGGGCTGACGATCCTGTTGTTGTTTGTCTCGTTTGCGCTCGCGGGGGCGGGGCTGTTGGCCTATATCGGCCTGCTGGTTGCAGCGATCCTGCTGTTTTACCAGATCCTCGTGCTCGACATTCACGATGCCGCACAGTGCCTGGCCCTGTTCAAGTTCAACAATGTTGTCGGACTGATTCTCTTTGTTGGTCTTTGCGCGGCGCTACTGGTCCGGTTGGCATAAAAAAGCCCTCCGGATGGCCGGAGGGCAGGGGTCCACCGCAGTAAAACGGTCAATCGCGCCGCGCTTTGAAGCGCAAGGCCAGCGAGCTTTGAAAACTCAAGCCCAGCTCAGTTTCTCGTCGCGGTTCTTCTTTGTCTTGGCAAAACGTGCGGAAAAGGCGGCAATGGCCGCAAGAACGAATGTGCGCATGGTCTGTCTCCTTCTCGTGCCGGCAATGTGCTAGCTGCCTGTGGCATCAAAAAGGCGCTTCCAAGGTTTTCCAAAGGCTCGATTAAGAGGCTGAAAACACAAACAAAAAACCGGCCGCAGGGTCAGCCGGTCTTTTGCACTGGAGGAAGGCTTGGAGAATGTGTCGAAAATCAGTTGCGGGCGATGATTTCGCGGCCGCCGATCTTCATGTTGACACCCAGACTGCCAGTCGCGCGGCGCATCAGGAAGCGCGGGCGGCGATCGTTGAACAGCGAGTGACGGCGGCGCGGCTTGATATCGCGGGTGCGGACTTCACCGAGATGATCTTCCAACGGGCGGGCGACGCCGTCTGCTTCGACCATCAGCATGGGAATCCGGTAGGCTTCCGACCACGTGCGCCAGTCGGCGGCAATGTCGGCAAGATCGTGGGCGACCAGAAGCGGGATGCAGAGATCCGGGTCGTCATGATGCAGTTCTAGCGTCACGGTTACTTCTCCGTCTCCATGGTCTATCGCGCGGGCCGCCACACCTTTGAAAGCGCGTGCCGGTAGCGCGATCGACAGTGGCAGGCCGCTGGATGGCAGAACCTTGCGCAGCACCGCTCCACGTTCGTCCAAGCTTATGGTGACATTGCTGGACTGTCCGTGCAAGGTGTAGCTTGCCTGCTGGGGAAAGCGTTTCGGGTCCATTCGCAGTGTGTTTTCAACCCAAGCCGGTTGTGAAAGTGTTTTCAGCATTTCAATCGCCCTTGTTTTCCTTGAGAGCCGGTTCCCGGTCTTCTCGTCGGGACTTTTCGTCCTCTGTGGCCCAAGGATAGGCGGGGCGAGTTTGAGACCACTTAAAAATCGCAGTTAAAAAACTTTGCATTTCCTGATGGTTAGCAAAAGCCGACGCAGCAGGGTTTCTCAAATCTGAAGAAAATCGGCAGAATTTTGCCAATCCCCCGACCCTGCGCACCCGGGTTGAGGAAAAGCCACGCGCAAGCAAGACCAGCGATTGTATCGCGGATTATGGCCGCACTGCGCGGCTTTGCGTCCATTCGGGCGCCTTAGCGTCGGGCAATTTCAGGCGATCGGCAGAGCGGCAATGGTTTCCACATATATCGACTATAATCTCCTCACGCGCGATATGAAGACGAGCCTTCAGCGCACGGCGCAGCAGACGCTGGTCGCCCGCGAAACCGAGTATTACAAGGCCAATATCGGCAACGTCACCTCGATCGACGAGTTTCTGGGAGACTACCGGCTCTATGCCTATGCCATGAAGGCACACGGCCTTGAAGACATGACTTATGCCAAGGCCTTCATGCGAAAGGTGCTGGAGAGCGACCTCAGCGACGACAACAGCTACGCCAATATGCTGACGGACGAGCGCTACCAGAATTTCGCCAGGGCGTTCAGTTTCTCCCAGTCGACCGAGGTGGTCCAAAGTGGTGCACAGGAAGATGCGCTGATCGGCCTGTATAACCAGACCATCGCCAACGTCGATTCGAAAATGGCCGAGGAGACGCGCTACTACGATACAATGATGGACACGATCACCAACGTGGATCAGTTCCTGCAGAACGATAGGTTACGATCCTATGCGTTCCGGGTGTTCGGCGTTGACGAGAAGTATTTCAATTTTGCAGACGTGCGCGGCGCGCTGGTCAGCGATCTCAATGATCCGAACAGCTACTTCAATACAAAATTTGAGCCTGCTCTCACGGAGGCTCTGGCGACCAAGGCCTCGTCCGATCAGGCTCTTTCCGCCCTGTCGAGCCGTGTTCAGTCGCAGTCGCGCATAACGGCGATCGACGCCCTCATGGCACTGCCTGAGACGTCGGACGAGGACAAGGTAACGCTGCAGGCGGAAAAGACGACCCTGCAGAACAACATTGCCACGATCAATGCCGCCTTCCCGGAAATGACCAGCAACATCGATGCATATGCCGGTGTCGAGGCCGAGATCAGTGGTCTCCGGACGCAGATGGCCGATCCGGATCTCACCGAGGCGGAGCGGGCCGCATTGCAGGCGCAGATCGATCAGCGTCAGACCACGCTCAGTACCATGAAGGGCGTAAACTTCTACGCCGCCGATTTAAAGACCAAGCAGTCGGAGAGTACTGCCACGATCGGGCGGCTCGCCGTTTTCAAGGATTTGGCCCTGATGTACGATTTCGCGGCGGATGGCTCTGTGCCAGCTGGCGGAACGGCACAGGCTGAAGACAGCCGGAAGGCAACCAAGGAAGTCTACGCCTACAAGGCGCCGCGTGCCACAACGTCGGTCGCCCTGCTGCACAAGGCCTATTACGAGGATACGATCGGGACCATTACCACGGTTGCGCAGATCAAGAGCGACAGCCGGCTGTATTCCTACATCCTCACGGCTGCCGGCCTGCCGTCCAGCACCACGGTGGCGACGCTCGAAAGCATTCTCACGAGTGATCCGAACGACCCGGCGAGCTTCGTGAACACAAAGGGGGGGGAATACAACGCTGCCTACAAGGAGTTGAGGGCGGCGTTCAATTTCCAGACCGATGGTACATTGGCGGCCGGCGATAAACCGCAGACGGCGGCGCAAACCAAATGGACCTCGGACAACTACATGGTGCGTTACAACGACGCCGATGAAGCTGCCGATGCGAGCCTGATCAAGTCCTTCAAGAGCCTGATGAGCGTTGTCTCGAATGTTGACGACCTGCTCTCCGACACCAAGATCATGAAACTGGCGCTCACTGCTGTCGGCCTCGAAAACGAGGGCGACACCGTGCGCAAGATGAAAAAGGTGCTGACCAGCGATCTCACCGATCCGAAGAGCTATGTCTATACGCTGAAGGACGACCGTTATCTTCAGCTGGCAAAGGCGTTCAACTTCAATGCGGACGGGTCCGCCGGTGTGCCGATGCTGGCGCAGGCTGAATCGGAAATCCTCAACACTGCCAAATCCTATGTCATCGAAAAGAGCCGTTTCGCTACGGAGGATGAAAAGACCAAGGCGACTGCGGAATCGAAATATTACAGCGCCGAAATCGAAAAGATCAAATCGCTCGATGATCTCCTGTCCAACCGCCGGCTGGTCGATTTCGTTCTTGTCGCCGCCAAGCTCGACCCGGAAACGGTGACGACCGACTATCTGCGCAAGATGTTCGAAGCGGATCCGAACGATCCGAACAGCTTCATCAATACCGAGCCGAACACGACGATCTACAAGGAGCTTGTCGCTTCCTACAACTTCGGCAATACGGGCGATCTCGTCCGCCCGGAATTTGGCATACAGACCAAGCGCGGATTGCTGGAGACCGAGGATCTCTACCTCAACCAGACCCTTGAGCAGCAAAGGGGCGAGGAAAACGCAGGCGTCCGTCTCGCGCTCTATTTCCGCCGTCAGGCGTCAACTATCAACACGGCCTACGATCTCCTGGCCGACAGCGCGCTGATGCAGGTCGTCCGGACGACGTTCAGCATCCCGGAAGCCATGTCGACGGCCGATGTCGATATCCAATATGCCTATATCAACCGCGTGCTCGACGTGAAGGATCTGCAGGATCCGGAAAAGCTGGAGAAGCTGCTGCTGCGCTTTACGGCTCTTTATGACGTGGAAAACAATGTCGATATGTCCGGCGCCCAGATTATCCTGTCGGGCGGCGGTGGCGGTATCAGTGCCGACACGTTGTTCAGCCTGTCACAATTGCGCCTTGGCGGCTTCTGACCCTGGCCTTTCAGGCCTTCAACACCTTGCCGGGGTTCATGATCCCGGCGGGATCGAAGGCATGCTTGATCCGCTGCATCAGGTCGATCTCGATCGGTGAGCGGACCTCTGCCAGTTCATCGCGCTTCAATTGGCCGATACCGTGCTCGGCCGAGATCGAGCCGTTGTATTTCAGGACGATGCCATGAACGATGGTGTTCATCTCGCGCCAGCGGCCGATGAACTGATCCTTGTTGGCCCCGACGGGCTGAGAGATGTTGTAGTGGATATTGCCGTCGCCCATGTGACCGAACGAGCAGATGCGGGCCCCCGGAATGGCTTTCATCACCGCCGCATCGGCCTCCGCCATGAAGGCCGGAATGCTGGAAACCGGCACCGATACGTCGTGCTTGATCGACCCACCCTCCGGCTTCTGCGCCTGTGACATGCTTTCGCGCATATGCCAGAGGCTCTTGCGCTGGGCTTCGCTGGCCGCCACCACGGCATTTTCGATGAGGCCGCTGGAAATCTCCGTCTCGAGCAGTGACTGCATCATCCGCTCGGCACTTTCGGCCGAATCCGAGGTCGAGATATCGATCAGCGCATACCACGCGTGAACCGTCTCCATCGGATCGCGGACGCCGGGAATATGCTTTGCGGTGAATTCGACGCCGAGGCGCGGCATCAGTTCAAAACCGGTCAGCGCCGGGCCGCAGAGGCTTGAGGCCTTGTCGAACAAGGCAAGTGCATCGCCAACACTTTTCAAGCCGGCAAAGGCGACCTGGTGGCCGCGCGGCTGTGGAAACAGTTTGAGAACCGCGCCGGTGATGATGCCCAGCGTGCCTTCGGCGCCGATGAACAGGTCGCGCAGGTCGTAGCCGGTATTGTCCTTCTTCAGCCGCCGCAGCCCGTCCCAGATCTCGCCGGTCGGTAGAACGACTTCGAGGCCAAGGCAGAGCTGCCGCATGTTGCCATAGGCCAGCACCGCGGTGCCGCCGGCATTGGTGGAGAGATTGCCGCCGATCCGGCAGGAGCCCTCTGAGCCGAGCGACAGCGGAAACAGCCGGTCATGCGCTTCCGCCGCCTTCTGGATATCGGCAAGAATGCAGCCGGCATCAGCGACGATGACATTGCCGACGGGATCGATATCGCGAATGCGGTTGAGCCGTTGCAGCGACAGGACGATATCGGCTGCTCCGGTGCGCGGGATTTGCCCTGCCACATGGCCGGTATTGCCGCCCTGCGGCACGATCGCCACGCCGGTTTCGCTGGCAAGCCTGAGGATTTGCGAGACCTCTTCGACACTGCCGGGCCGGAGCACCAGCGGGGCATTGCCCGTGTAGAGGCCGCGGGATTCGACGAGATAGGGCGCAATGTCGGCCTGGTCCGTCAATGCATTCGCGCCACCGACGATGGCAGCGAAGCGGGCGATCAGGTCAGCAGAGGGGAGGGCATTGGTCATAGGGTCATTCCCGTGGAGCAGCAGCGCGTTCGATCCGGTCGAGGATTGCTTCGCCAAGCCCCTCGTTCGGGATCGTACCGAAGGCAATGGTTTTGGCGCCGGACGCATCGGCCTGTTTCATAAAGGCAAACAGATTGGCAGCCGCTTCGCGCAGGTTTGCGGACGGGCTGAGGTCGAGGATAACAACCGCGTTTTCCTCGCCGGCCAAGGGCTTTCCGCCGAAACGGATCAGCGCTTCTCCCGGTTTGACATCCGTCGCATTCAGCCGCACTGCAGCACCCGGTGCATAATGCGACGCCAGCATGCCCGGCGCTTCGATCACTGCACCCGCAGTTTCGGGACGCAAAACCGTCTTGCCGGTCAGTGCCTCGATGTCGGCGACGTCCAGACCGCCTGGACGCAACAGCCGGATGTCATCGCCATCGACCTTGATGATGGTTGATTCCAGTCCAATTTCGGCTGAGCCGGCGTCAAGGATGAGCGCCAGCTTGCCGCCAAGATCTGCTTCGACATGGGCTGCGCTGGTCGGGCTGATCTTGCCTGAGGTATTGGCGCTCGGTGCTGCCAGCGGTCTGCCAAAACGGGCGATCACCTGGCGGGAAAACCCTTCCGGCATGCGGAGGCCGAGCGTGTCGAGGCCAGCGGATGCCAGCGGATGCACGCTGCTCTCCAGCTTGATCGGCAGGATCAGCGTCAGCGGTCCCGGCCAGAAGGCCTCGGCCAGCTTTCGCGACAACGGATCGAAGCTGACATGTGCCTCGGCCATCGCAAAATCGGCGACGTGGCAGATCAATGGATTGAAGCGAGGACGGCCCTTCATTTCATAAATGCGGCTGATCGCATCGGGATTGGTGGCATCGGCCGCCAGCCCGTAGACCGTCTCGGTCGGGATCGCCACCGGCAGACCTTCGCCAAGCGTCTCGCAGGCAATCGCCAGGGCACGCTCCGGCTCGGTCCGTGTGTCTATGATCAGCGCCATCAAGCTTCCAAACGTCAATGCGCCCTCACCGGGAGGCAGGCGGGCGCTCCGGCGTTTCCTTTACAGGGCGAAGCCGGACATTGCCAAGCGCATTTGAAATGCACGTGCCAACTGTCCCTCTTTGCAACACCCAAAATTAAGCTTTCTTAAAATGCGACAGGTCCGGTTAGCGGCGGAGAAAGTTGCCTATGCTAGCTGTCTGATCCTGCACCTAGCCGGAGCCCCTATGGCCAACAAGAAATCCATGCCGACCGACCTTGCCCTGCGCATCGCCACCGCCATGCATCAGATGGGCATCGATGCCATCCCCCGGAATTACGAACTGGTCTACGAAGCCTATGGTGGCGCCAATCCGGACCTGGTGCGCGACTTCATTGCGCTCGGCAAATACAAGTCGCAATCGGCGCTCGACGAACTTGGCCGCAAATATCTGCCGCATCATCATGAAGCCAGCGTATTGGCGCGGTCGACGACGATCGTGCGCGACGAGATGAGCAATTTCATGAACCTCTTGTCGCGTGAAAAAGACCAGCTCGATGATTATGGGCGGCTGATCAGCGAGGCAACCAAGGCGCTGGTCGTTTCCGGCGGCGAAAGCCAGATGGCGCTGCAGAACTCCATTCAGGCTCTGAAGCGGGCCACCGAGCGGCAGGTGTCGCACAATGCCGAAATGGAGCAGAGCGTCACCGCGCAATCCACCGTGATCGCCGGAGTGCAGAAAGACCTTGCCGATTTCGAGGCGCGGAAATTTTCCGATGCGGTCACCGGGCTCGCCAATCGCCGGGCCTTCAACAAGGCGCTCGCCAAGGTCTACGCTGATCCCGATCTGCCGCTTGCTTGTGGTATTGCCGTTGCCGAGCCCGATACCAGCCGGCGGCTGTCGGGAGAACAGGCGGCCGCATTGGCCGAACCGCTTGCCCGGCATATCGGTGGCATTATCCAGCAAGCGTTTCCCTCAAGCGAACTGGTCGCCCGTTTCGACGGAACCCGTTTCGGTTTTCTGGTGGGGACGGGTGAGGAACGGGAAGTGGTGCGGCTCGTGGCGCTGCTGCGCTCGGCCCTGCGCAGCACGCATTTTACGCATCCGAAAACCGGGCGCGATCTCGGCTGTGTCACGCTATCGGTCGGCATCTGCATGTCGGATGACGCCACCAATGCCTTCGATCTCGTTAATACGGCCGAAAAGGCGCTCGCCAGGGCGCAGGGCAAAGGTGGCGATCAGACGATCGTGCATGGCGCCGAGAGTGAGCCGCTGCCCGGGCGAGACTGGCTGATCTACAAGCAGTGATCAAAGGCTACCGATGATCTTGCGGAGCTCTGCATTGCGGGCGCCGAGCAGAAGCACGTTCTTCAATGCCTCCTTGGGGTCGCGGGTGCGAAACAGCAGTCCGTTGTCATGCACCGCACGGTTGACGGTCAACTTGCCGGCCTCTGCGTCCATCTCCGTCGCCACCGCGAAATACATCCGTGAATAGCCAAGCTTGATCTTCTCGAAGAAGTGCTGGTCGTCGCCGATATCGGAAAAGAAATTGGCAATATAGAACGACCAGCGGACGTCCTCGAACTTGGCGAATTTCGTCCGCGCGGCCGTGACATGGCAATAGCCGAGATGCGGGCTATCGGCCAGCGTCCGGTGAAAAAGCAGTTTTGGGAAGCGGATCGACCGGTGAAAGCTGTTGATCCGGTCATGTGTGACGGAGCCGGCCGTTTCCAGTTTCTTGCCGGTGCGGGCAGCGACTTCCTGGTGGGTCAGGTAGCGCTTCTCGGCCGCGCTCCATTGCTGCTGGTGCCGGTTGATCCGTCCTGTGCGCAGGAATTCGGTATAGACCGCGGCCTTCGGCGATGGTTCCGGCTTCTTGACCACAGCGGTATCGAAATATCTCAAGTTTGACATCGGCCTGTACCAGACTGCGGGTGTGTCGACAAAACACACCGGGACGGAATCGCTTATGAGCCAAAGCTACTGCGTTATGGTTAATGCAGTCTTGCTGGCTGTCAGCCTTTTGCCTCGACCGTGTGCGATGGCGATGGCAGTGTTTTCGCCGTGAAGTGTCGCAAAAGGGCTGCATCCGTGCCGATTGCCGAAGCGCTGGGCGGAAAACCGGATTTTTGCTTCAAATTCAGCCGATCACATTGTTTCTGCTTATAAAATAGTCAGGTTGACGGCGACGCCACGCAATATTTTCCGTGTCGTCTTTCTGGAATCGGATGTCGTTAACTGGCGGCTGTTTTCCAAGGTCTGAGGATTAGATGAAGACACTCAAGGTGCCGCCTTTATAGGGAAGGGCGGAGAATTGGGAAGCCGGTCGAAATCCGGCGCTGCCCCCGCAACGGTGGTGGAGCGAAACCTCGGCAAAAGGCCACTGGAGAAATCCGGGAAGGCGCCGGGACAGTCCGCAAGGACAGCTCCAGAGCCCGGAAACCAGCCTTGTGATGAAATTGATATCTGGGTTGCGGCGGGCAGCCGGAAGGAGAACCACATTAACCACGCGCTCTCCCGGCGCGGCGGTGGTTCCTTTCCTGCCTGCTGCCACCGTAAAAGTTGGCGAGCACAAGGAAATGACCATGGATCTCCGCAGCGAAGTCCTCCGAAAATTGATGAACCGCCGTGACACACATAGTCTCGAGCAGGCCTTCTATACCGATCCCGATCTGTACAAGCTCGACATGGAGCAGATCTGGTACAAGGACTGGCTGTTCATCGGCCACGATTGTGAAATCCCGAAGGCGGGCAATTATTTCACCGCCCAGGTCGGCGAATATCCGGTTGTTATCGTACGCGACCGCACCGGCACCGTCCGCGCGTTGCACAATTCCTGCCGCCATCGCGGCTCGCGCGTCTGCGCCGGCGCCAAGGGCTCATCGGCCAAGCTTGTCTGTCCCTATCACCAGTGGACCTACGAACTGGACGGCAAGCTCCTGTTTGCGCGCCAGATGGGCGAAGACTTCGACAAGAACCAGCACGGCCTGAAACCGATCCATTGTGAAACCATCGGCGGCTACATTTTTATCTGCCTGGCCGACGAGGCGATGGACTTCCAGCCGATGCGCGACATGGTCTCGTCCTATCTGACGCCGCACAATCTCAAGGACACCAAGGTGGCCTTCGAAAGCACGATCATCGAGAAGGGCAACTGGAAGCTCGTCTGGGAAAACAACCGCGAGTGCTATCACTGTGCGGCGAACCATCCGGAACTCTGCCGCACCTATCCGGAGGCGCCGACGGCGACCGGCGTGCAGGGCGCCAAGGACGATCCGGTCATCGCCGCCCATTGGGCGCATTGCGAAGCGTCGGGTTTGCCAAGCGAGTTCAAGATGGATCAGAGCGGCCAGTTCCGCGTCGCCCGCATGCCGCTAATCGAGGGTGCGGAAAGCTACACCATGTCCGGCAAGCGCGCCGTCAAGCGCCAGCTTTCCGACGATGTCAGTCAGAGCCATATCGGCACGCTGCTGCTGTTCCATTACCCTAGTACCTGGAACCATGTGCTGGCCGATCACGCCATCACCTTCCGCGTCCTGCCGCTTGGTCCGGAACTGACCCAGGTCACCACAAAGTGGCTGGTGCACAAGGATGCCGTCGAGGGAGTCGATTACAACCTTGAAGAATTGACCCATGTCTGGACGGAAACCAACGACCAGGACCGCCAAATCGTAGAGGAAAACGCCTTCGGCATCCGCTCGCCCGCCTATCAGCCCGGACCCTATTCGCCGGAGCACGAAGGTGGCGTGATGCAGTTCGTCGAATGGTACACCAACTTCATGCAGGGCCGGCTCAAGGGCATTGCGACGTCGCCATCTCTGGTTCGGGTTGCTTGACATGACGATTGTTTCCTCCTTCCGGCACTTCGACGAGCTGCAGCCGTTCAACGATCGCCAGCAATTGCTGGAGTGCATTTCCGTTACCGCGGAAGGGCCGGACGTGATGACGTTCGGCTTCAAGGCGGACAAGGACAGCTGGTTCCGTTATCTGCCGGGCCAGTTCGTCACACTCGAACTGCCGGTGACGCCGGACGATCCGGTGATGCGCACCTACACCCTGTCCTCGACGCCGTCGCGGCCGTTTTCGGTGGCCGTGACCGTCAAGGCCCAGGCATCCAGCATTGGTACACGCTGGATGTTCGACCACCTAAAGCCGGGCATGAAGCTGAAGGCTTTCGGGCCGCTCGGCGATTTTTCCTTCGTGCGTCATCCCGGTGAAAAATATCTGTTCATCTCCGCCGGTTCCGGGATCACGCCGATGATGTCGATGACCCGCTGGATGGCCGATTGCGCGCCGCAGACGGATGTCTCGTTCCTGTCCTGCGCCCGCCAGCCGGATGATCTGCTGTTCCGCGACGAGCTGGAAAACATCTCGCGCAACATGCCGAACCTCAATCTCGGCTTCATCGTCGAGACCCATGCGCCGCGTCACAGCTGGCACGGGCTGCGCGGCCGCATCGAGACGTCCAAGCTGGCACTGCTGGCGCCGGATTTCCGCGACCGCACCGTCTTCTGCTGTGGTCCCGAGCCGTTCATGCGCGGCGTCAAATCGATGCTGGAAAGCGTCGGCTTCGACATGAACCGCTATCATGAGGAGAGCTTTCAGCCAGCCAGCGCGCCGGATCCGGCCGAGCTTGCCATCCGGGCCGGTGCGGGCGAGGCGGATGCTTCCGCTGTGTCCACCATCACGTTTACGATGGCGGGCAAGGACGCCAAGTGCCAGCCCGGCCAGACCATCCTGCAAACGGCGCGCGCCGCAGGTGTGCGTATCGGGGCTGCCTGCGAGGGCGGGTTGTGCGGCACCTGCCGGGTGATGAAGATTTCGGGCGAGGTCGAGATGAACCACAATGGCGGCATCCTCGATGATGAAATCGATGAGGGCTACATCCTCGCCTGCTGTTCGCGCCCGATCGGGGACGTGCAAATCGAGGCATGACGGTCTGTAAATACGCAGTTTGAACGGCCGCTGCTCCTCACGCCCGGCCGGGCGTGAGGAGCAGCCAATCGTACAAGGGGCATGCCCTGAAAGGCCGACGCGGCCGAGTTCGTCTATCGGCTGAAATACCCCTGGATCAGGATTCCGGCACGACCGGGTTTGCCACTGCGGCCGAGCGGCAGGCTGCAAACACGTCAAGCGCCGGATTGTAGACCTTGGTGATGACGTTCATCATTCCCAGGACGGTATGAAACAGGTTGTCATGCGAAGTCGGGGCGTCGGCATAGGTTTGGAGGCAGCTCCGATCGAGGTTTGTCAGCTGAGCATACTGGTCTGAGAACCAGGCGATGAAGGGTACGTGCGTCTGCTCCGCTGGCGCGAACATGTAAGGCGCGCCATGAAGGAACAAGCCGTTCTCGCCGAGCGACTCGCCGTGGTCCGACATGTAGATCATCGCGCCATCGACAGTGCCCTGATGCTTCTTCAGAAGCTTGATCACTTCGGCGAGGTTATGATCGGTGTAGAGGATCGAGTTGTCATAGGCATTGACGATCTCCTCGCGTGAACAGTCGGAGAGCTGCGCGGTGCGGCAATCGGGCGTGAAGCGGCGGAATTTTTCCGGATAGCGCTGATAATAGGCCGGGCCATGGCTGCCGAGCTGGTGCAGAACGATGACGGTATTCTTGGTGATGCCGGCAAGTTTTTCATCGAGTTTGCCGAGGAAAATATCGTCCAGGCATCCATCGTCCTTGCACAGCGGGCTGTTCTTCTGCTTGGTCAGGCTGGCAAAGCTGACGAGATCGGCAATGCCCTTGCTGCCGGTATTGTTGTCCCACCAATAGCCGTCAACACCAGCGCGGCGCAGAACATCCATCAGCGTATCGGTAGAGCGGGCCTTGCGGTCGGAATAGTTTTGCCTGCCATAGACGGAAAACATGCAAGGCAGCGAAACGGCCGTTGCGGTTCCGCAGCTGGTCGTCTTGGTAAAATTCGTCACGCCAAGCGTTTTCAGTTCCGGATTGGTCTCCCTGTCATAGCCATTGAGCGAAAAGTTCATGGCCCGGGCAGTTTCGCCAGCGACGATGATGGTGACGACAGGTTTCTTCGTTTGCGCGTACATGGGGCCGAGTTTGGCGTCTGTGCCGAGCGGAGCCCGCACGATGCCGATATCGCGATAGGTGCTGACCCCAAGGCCGATCGCGGAGGTGATGGCTGCAAACGGCGTCAGCTTCGCCATCATGTCGCGATGTTCGCGGATATTCGAAGAAATTCCCGAATAGTTCGAGACAATCAGCCCGATGCACAGGGACAGGCAGATGGAAATGACCGCGAGGTTGACAAAGAACTTGCCGATGAAAGGACGGTGAGTGATCCGTGTCAGGCAGACCAAAATGGCCGGCACAATTCCGTAGAAGAAGACATGCAGGACGAACGTGACCGTGATCAGAGGGCCGGCTTCCGCCGGCGTTGTTACCACGGCGTTGCGGATCATTTCCTTGTCGATCACCACACCGAAGAAATCCGTGTAGTAGGAGGCCATCGCACCAGCGATCAGGAGGAAGACCAGAAACGGTTTGATCAGGTACTTGACCGAGAACAGCACGACGCCTGCGAAGACAAGCAGGGCGATGGCCGCCACGAACGTATAGAAGCCCAGGTGGAAGCCGCCGAACACATAGAAGGCTTCATTCCAGAACGTCAAATTCTGGAGGCTCAGGATGAAGAGGACGACCAGCAGGCTGAGCGGTATGCTGCCCATGGTGGGCCGCTTGATAGAGCGAAAATTCAAAACAGGCTCCGGCAATCAAGGCAGGGATGATGACTATTCCCTTCTCTTGCGCTCGCCGGCTGACAGGAGGCTGAACGTCTGCAACAGGTGTATTCTGGCCTGAAAAACCCGCAGACGTGGCGATGGAAGCCGTGGCCGGATCGTTTTGGGGGCGGAAACCAGTTGGCGCGGCGCACTGCTCAGTGCCCCGCCCTTATCCCTCAGAACAGAAAATCACCGGCATCCAGTGCGGCCATCTTCACATTCTTCAAGAGGATACTATCGCCGTGCAGTCCATCGATGAAGACGTCCTTGCCGACCTGCTTCATGTGGTGCTGCACCAGATCCTTGTAATCGGTGATGCTGGCCAGGCCGCTGAGGTCGAGGATGTCGTGGCTTGAACCGGTGGCGGCAAAGTCTGTGATCGTGTCCTTGCCGTCTCCGGTGGCAAAGACGAACTGGTCGGCGCCGGCGCCGCCGGTCAGGATATCGGCGCCGCCATGACCCCAGATCATGTCATTGCCTGCCTTGCCGTCGATAATGTTCTTGCCGTTATTGCCGTGCAACTGGTTTGCCAGCGCATTGCCGGTGCCATTGATGGCCGCCGTGCCGTTCAGCGTCAGGTTTTCGAAGTAGTTGCCGAGCGTAAAGGAAACCATTGTTTTGACGAGATCGGTGCCGCCGCGGGCAGCCTCCGAGAGTTTGATCTTGGCATCGCTGATCACATAGACGTCGTTGCCGTTGCCGCCGTAGATCGTGCCGTTGACCTTGCCGCCCGTGCCGTCGAAATAGTCGTTGCCGTTGCCGAGCTTGATCGCGCCAGTGATCGTGCCTTTGTTGAACAGCGTATCCGCACTATTGCCGCCCAGAAATGCGGTTCCAGCCGATTTGATCAGGCCGCTGTTTTGCAGGATTGCTTTGCTCGCACCGGAAAAATCGATCGTGGCCAGCGATGCAACCGTGCCGGTGACGGTGCCGTAATTGGTCACCGTCTCGCCGGCTCCGGCCACCTTGATACCGCCGCCTGCCGTGATCGTCTTATTGTTGGTAATGATCGTATCGTCGGCCGAGACCGCAATGGCGTATCCGGAGGTCTTGATCAGGCCGTTATTGGTGATCGTTCCGCCATCACCAGCAACTGTGATCGCGTTCTTCAGTGCCGTGACCGTGCCGCTATTGGTGATGATGGCCGCAATGCCGGTTGCGAGGATCGCGCCAGCCTTCGCCGAGATGACTGCCCCATCATTGGTGATCGTCGCGTTGGCACCGGAAGAGGAGATGGTTGTTCCATAACCGGTCGCGGTACCGTGATTGGTCAACACCGCAGCCTTGCCGCTGGAAACGATCGCCGAGGCCTTGTCGGAGCGAAGTTCACCATTGTTGGTCAAAAGTGCCGAGGCGCCGCTCAGGGTCACCGCATTCGACGCTGCGCGCGCCGTTCCATGGTTGATGATTTCGGCGCTGCTGCCGGAAGAGGCGATGGCGATGCCGGCCGTGGATTCGATCAGGCCGGTATTGACGAGTTTGGTGGCCTGTCCAGCAGCCGTGACCGCAGTCAGGCGTGCAGCGACGGTGCCGTCATTGATCAGTTCCAGGCCGCCGCTATCGATCCTCAGGCCATATCCCTTGCCGGAAACATTTCCTGATTTGCTGACGACGAACGTACTCTTGCTATCAGCCACCGCGGTCGTGCCGAACTGGAAAGCATATCCGGATGCCGAAAGCACCGTGCCGTTGATATAGAAGTCACGCGCCGTCGCTGTGCCGGTGGCCAGAATGGCAGTCGCAGCCGTGCTGAGCGTGATCCCCTTGTTCAGGATAAACATGCTGCCTGTTTCAAGCACCGGCACCGGTTCGGTGCGGTTGCTGCTGATTACGATTTTTTCGGTCATCTGCCCATCATGTGCAGTGTCATTGCCTTGGTTTCAGGTTCTCATACGGCAAAGAGGTAAACAGGCTACCCCCGACACGGCATTTCCAGCCTTATGGTAAATTCGTGGCGGCATCGCAATGGCGATTTCTAGCGAAGGCCGAGCGGAATTGACATTTTGGCGATCGATCCCGTCACGGTCATATCGACGCCTATGCCAGCGCCCGAAAAAGAAACTGCTTTGCCCGAGGCGATCATGACCGGTCTTTCCAACGGTTTTTCCGGCAGCAGTTCGCCCTTGGCCCAGACCGCCTTGAGCGCCGTGGCACTCATCGCTGCGACGTTGACGTCGATATCCGTCAACGTCCCCGCGACGCGATAGGGGCAGCGCCGCTTGCCGCAGTTGGATGCTGCTGAGAACTGCCAGAGCGCGTAGCTATCCCAGTTTCCCATCGGAAAGACATTGCGGATTCCTGGCTTGTAACGGGCATACCAGAGCGGCAGACGCGACAGGATCGGGAAGCGGTCGCGATTGGCAGCAATATATCTGGCAGTGGCGTGATTGGTGTAGAGCATCGGGTAACGGCCGGTGCGGGTCCTGATATGACCGGCGAAAATGGCCGCATCCTCCAGCGACATGTATTTTTCCGGGTCGATCCCCTCGATATCGAGCACCATCAGTTCGTCGTCGCGCGGCTGGGCATAGTCGAGGAAGTGATTGGCCTGGTCGACTGGATTGCCGGGACGGGCGAGATGGTAGGCCCCCCAGAGCAGGCCGCTTGCCCGGGCAATCAGCCGCCGTGTCTGGTAAAGTTCGCGGCTGACGGCATATTTGCGCCACATCGTCTTGCAGTGGGCCACCGTGTCGCCCGCGTGATCGCCGGTACAGGCAAAGCTTTCCGGTAGTCCGTCGGATGCCTTGGAGATGAAACCGGCAATGCGCTTGTCCTTCAGCATTGCATCCCAGTCGATAATGTTGAGTTCGTAGGCGTCGATCACCAGGGCATGGTCCGGTGATTTCCACGGGGTGACGTCGCGGGCCAGTGTTTTGGGGATCAGGCCGCCGCCAGAAAACAGCGCGACGCCGAGGCAAGCGGCGAGGCGGAAAAACTTGCCCAAGCGTGCTGTCCGGCGCTTTTCCATCTGAAGAGGGTGCGCAAAGATGGTTAACGGAGGATTAAGCCTCAAACCTCTTCACCGCGACCCGGGCATAACACATCTGGCGCGTGTGCGCCGGACATGCTTAGTTGTGGTGCCGTGGAACAAAACCAGGCGCAAAGCGTTCTACCGGCAAGACAATATTGTCCGAAAGCAGTTGATGGAGGAGCCCCGCATGGGTGTTTTCAAATTAAAGGTGGCATCGTTGGCGCTGTCTGCCGTTTTGCTGGCAACGTCGTTTACGCCATCGCAGGCCTTTACCCAGATCCCGGTTCCGGTCGCCGCTGAACGGTCGAATGTTGAAGCCGTGCAATATAATCGCTACGGTGAGCGCCACTACAACAACCGGCCGCGCTACAACAACAACAGGCGCTACTACAATAACAACAGGCATGGCTATTATCGCCATGGCGGATATTCTTATTACAACGGTCATCGCGGCTATAACTATTATCGCCCCGGATACCGCGAATATAACGGCTTCTGGTTCCCGCTGGGTGCCTTTGCCGCCGGTGCCGTGATCGGTGGGGCTATTGCCCAGCCGCCAGTCCGGTATGGCGGCAGCCATGTCGAGTGGTGCTACAATCGCTATCGCAGCTACCGTGCTTACGACAATACCTATCAGCCGAACAACGGCCCACGCAGGCAGTGCAATTCACCCTACTGACGGGACGCGTTGATCAGCACAGACTATCGGCCGGGGACCTCGTCTCCGGCTTTTTTTGTCAGAGAATTCCGATCCGCTTCAATATCGTCCAGGCCACGCCCATCGACATCATGATCAGGAAACCTGCCAGAAGGGTGCCGTGAATGCCTTCGGCAAAAGGCAGGCCGCTGGTGTTCATGCCGAAAAAGCCGGTGACAAGCGTCGGCGGCAGGAGGAAGGCCGTCATCAGCGACAGGATGTAGAGATGGCGGTTTGTCTCTGACGACAGCTTGCTGTCGATCTCTTCATGCAACAGGCGGGCGCGTTCCTGCAACGCGAAGACATCGCGGTCGACCGCTTCCAGCCTGTCAGACAGGCGTTCGGCAACGTCAATGAAGCCTTCCGGCACTTCGTCCTCCTCAGAGGTTCCAGCCCGGCGTAGCAGCGCCAGCAATGTGCGCAAATGCCGGTGCAGCCGAACGGCGGTGCGTCGCAGCGGCGCCAGCCGCGGCTGATGATTATGCCCGGCCTCGCCATAAACATCATCCTCGATGATGTTGAGGTCTTCCGTTAATTCCAGAACCAGGCTGATCAGCGTGCGCTGGAATTCGACCACCATCATCTCGAACAGATCGATCGGCCGGCCGCAGCGGGCATTCTTTTCAATTGCGGCCTTGACCCTGTCGATACTGCGCAGCGGGTGCAGCCGCGTGGTAATGATGATTTTTTCGGTGACGGCAAAATGCAGCCAGCCAATGGTTTTCGTCTCCGTATCGAACGTGCGTTCGAAATCGACCAGTGTGCCATAGACGATATCGTCGGATATCGTCACTGCCGCTTGCGTGTCATGGCTGGTCAGCGTTGAAAGCGCATTTGCGGGCAAGGTGGTGATGCGTTCGATCAGGCCGGGGGTGCGCGCATCGCTCAGTGCCAGATGCAGCCACACCCAGCCGTCGCCTTCCATCAGAGCGTCGATGGACGAATCAGCGGCGATCCGCACGCAGCGGCTGTCGCCCGGCAGGAAGCGATAGGCCCAGACGAGCCCCGGTATTTCGGACGAGATCAGGTTCATGCTGCATTGTTCCGGCAAAGGGCCAGACTTCGCTGTATGCGGGTTTCATGACAGTTTTGTTACGGTGCGATCTGAAGGGCAGGGAGAGCGTGAGCAGATCGAATATTGACGTTTACGTAAAAATCAATAATTTCTCGGTCCAACGACGACGCCGCTGCTGGACTGCCATGCAGCAATGTTATCATGTAAGTGCGGGAGGAGACCAATATGTACAAGGCGCCGGTTGACGAAGTTCTGTTCACGCTGAAGCATGTGGCCGGGCTTGGCGAGGATCTGGCTGCAGGTATTTTCGGCGACCTCGACGAGGATCTCGTTGATGCGATCGTTGGTGAAGCTGGGCGCTTTGCCACCGAAGAAGTGGCACCGCTGGCCGATGTCGGCGATCGACAGGGCTCGAAGCTCGTTGATGGCAAGGTGCAGGTGCCGGACGGCTGGGCCGGTCTCTATCGCGACTGGGCGGCCGGCGGCTGGAACAGCCTGACGGCCCCGGAAGAATTCGGCGGCCAGGCGCTGCCGCATATGCTGCATATTGCCGCCATGGAATTCTGGAATGCCGGCTCGATGGCCTTCGCTCTGGCCCCGATGCTGACCATGGGCGCCGTTGATGCGCTTGAAAAACATGGGTCACCGGCACTCAAGGCCACCTTCCTCACCAAGATGATCTCGGGTGAATGGACCGGCACGATGAACCTGACCGAGCCGCATGCCGGTTCCGACCTCGGCGTGCTCAAGACCCGTGCCGAGCGCCGGGACGATGGCACCTACCGGATTTTCGGCCAGAAGATCTTCATCACCTGGGGCGATCATGAGGTTACAGACAATATCATTCACCTGGTGCTGGCGCGGATCGCCGGGGCTCCCGAAGGGACGCGCGGCATCTCGCTGTTCCTGGTGCCGAAATTCCTCGTTAACGCGGATGGTTCGCTCGGCGCCCGCAATGATTTGTTCTGCCATTCGCTGGAGCACAAGCTTGGCATCCATGCCTCGCCGACCTGCACCATGGTCTATGGCGATGGCCGCTTCGGTGATGACAAGGGCGCCGTCGGTTATCTCATCGGCGAGGAGAACAAGGGCCTCAACTGCATGTTCACGATGATGAACAATGCCCGTCTTGCCGTCGGTATCCAGGGCGTGGCGATGGCCGATGCTGCCACCCAGCATGCTTTGAACTATGCCCGCGAGCGCACGCAGGGCAAGGCGCCGGGCTGGAAGGGCACGGGTATGAGCCCGATCATCGAGCACCCGGATATCGCCCGCACGCTTTTGACCATGAAGGCGCTGACACAGGGCGCCCGCGCCATCGCGCTGAGCTGCGCCCATGCGGTCGATCGGGCGCATGTCTCTGAAGGCGACGAGGCCCGTCACTGGCAGGAACGCTCCAGTCTCCTGACGCCGATCGCCAAGTCCTTCGGCACCGATGTCGGCGTCGATGCTGCCTCCATGGGCATCCAGGTACATGGCGGCATGGGCTTCATCGAGGAGACCGGTGCGGCGCGCTATCTGCGCGATGCCCGGATCGCGCCGATCTATGAAGGCACCAACGGCATTCAGGCGATCGATCTCGTCACCCGCAAGCTGCCCCTGTCGGATGGCGGCCATGTGCGCGGCTTCATTGCCGAGTTGAAGGCGGTGGCTGAAGAGGCCGGTTCCTCCAATCTTGCCGATTTCGGGGAAACCGGCAGCCGTCTCGATGATGCGATCGCCGATCTGGAAGAGACGACGGAATGGCTTTTGGCGCGTCTTGCCGAAGGCAAATCCGCCGAAGCGCTTTCCGGTGCCACCGCCTATCAGCGGCTGTTCGGCTTGACATTGACGGGTGTCTATCTCGCCAAGGGCGGATTGGCAGAGGTGGACGACGGTGGCCGCGATGTCCGCATCGCGCTCTGCCGGTTTGCCGCTGAAAACCTTCTATCCGAAACGCGCGCGCTCAAAGACAGCATTGTCACCGGTGCAGCAAGCCTTGCCAGCGCCCGTATCGCTCTTGCCTAATTGAACACTGGCCTGATCAAAGGAGATGACCATGACCGATGATGTGCTGATCGAGCGGCCCGAGGCCTATGCGGGCGTTCAGGTCATCCGCTTCAACCGGCCGGCCAAAAAGAACGCCATCACCCGGGCGATGTACGCGAAGATGGCCAATGCACTTACTGTCGCCGGAACCGACGAGGCCATCCGCGTCACGGCTTTTCTCGGCACCGAAGGCTGCTTTTCGGCCGGTAACGACATGGCTGATTTCATGGCCTTTGCCATGGGCGGATCGATGGGGCAGGAAGTCATCGAGTTCCTGAAGGCGCTGGCGAGTGCGGCGAAACCTGTTGTTTCCGGCGTCGATGGCCTGGCGATCGGCATCGGCACGACCATCCATCTCCATTGCGATCTGACGATCGCCTCTGAGCGCTCGACCTTCAAGACGCCCTTCGTCGATCTGGCCCTGGTGCCGGAGGCAGCCTCCAGCCTGATCGTGCCGCGCATCGCCGGTCATCAGCGCGCCTTTGCGCTTCTCGCCGCCGGTGAACCCTTCACCGCCGCAGAGGCGCAGGAAGCGGGGCTGATCTGGAAGATCGCCGGTGCCGATGCCATCGAGGAGGAGGTGCTGGCGCTGGCCGCAAGCCTGGCGAAAAAGCCACCGGAAGCCCTGCGCATCGCCCGCGACCTTATTCGGGGTGACCGCTCCGATGTGCTGGCGCGAATCGACGAGGAGGCCAAACATTTTGCCGCGCAGTTGAAGAGTGCCGAAGCCCGCGCTGCTTTCGAGGCTTTCATGCGGCGTTGATTGGGCTTCAAAGATTAAGTTTAGTGCTTTCCGCATCCCCCTCTGTCGGCGACGCCGACATCTCCCCCACAAGGGGGGAGATTAGCCGCAGGCTTTTAGGCTTTTGGGAAAAGAATGATCTCCCCCCCTTGTGGGGGAGATGTCACGAAGTGACAGAGGGGGGTACTCCGCGCCGGAAGCCGACCGTAGGAATAATCCCTCACAACCTTGCCGGATCGCGGGACAGGCCCATATAATCTCTGTGCGTGGAGGAATTTCGGCATCGGAGGCATGCCGCCAACCGAGGATTCGTCCATGCGGTCTCGTTTCATGTTTTCCCTGTCCGATATGTTCAAGCAACATCGGCGTTGGGAGAAGACCATTGCCAAGGCCGTCAAGGTCACGCGCAAGGCGCTCGCGTCCCCAGCCTCCACCAAGCTGCCGTCAGCACGGCCAACCGCAATGCCGCGCTCAACCACCCGTCTGGAAGAGGTCAAGGCTTTCGGCAGCAATCCCGGCCGTCTGCGGATGTTTCGCTACGTGCCGGCGGACCTGCCGAAAAAGTCGCCGCTCGTTGTCGTCCTGCATGGCTGTCACCAGAGCGCCGAAGCCTATGATAAGGGCAGCGGCTGGTCGACTTTGGCTCGGGAACGCGGTTTTGCCGTCGTCTATGCCGAGCAGAAGCGTTCCAACAATGCCAATCTCTGTTTCAACTGGTTCCGCCCGAGCAATGTCACACGCGACCGCGGCGAGGTGATGTCGATCCGCCAGATGGTCGCGAAGATGGCGTCGGCGCACGGCATCGACCACAAGCGTGTCTTCGTCACCGGCCTGTCCGCGGGCGGGGCGATGACTGCGGCGATGCTTGCAACCTACCCGGATATCTTTCGCGGTGGCGGCGTTATCGCCGGGCTGCCCTATGGCGCCGCGCGTGACGTGCACCGGGCGCTGGCCGCGATGAAGTCCGCACCGGAACGGTCCGGTCAGGAATGGGGTGATCTCGTGCGGGCCGCATCGCCGGTGGTGCGCGGTTTTCCCACCGTATCGATCTGGCATGGAACCAAGGATCACACGGTATCCCTCAACAATGCGGATGCGCTCGTGCAGCAATGGCTGGATGTGCATGACCTGGACAGCGGCGCCTACGCGCAAAACGAAGTCGATGGCCACCTTCACCGCGTCTGGAAGGATGCCTCCGGCAAGCTTGCCGTCGAACTCTACCTGATCGACGGCATGGGCCACGGAACGCCGCTGAAGCCGCGGCCGTCATCGCGGGTCAAGGCGGATACGCCCGGCCCCTACATGCTGGACGCCGGTATTTCCTCGTCCATGCATCTGGCGACTGCCTGGGGTCTGAAGAAATCACCGCCGCTTTCCGCGCTGAAACCGGCGAAGAACCCTTAAAGCCCTCACTTTTCCTGCAATGAAAATTTAACCCTGCTTTAAGTGGCCATCCGTATGGTCCGGGCAATCAGGGGCCCAGTCTGCCGGCCTTTGCCGGGCGCATGAGGCGCGCCGTCTGCGCCCCCGTGGCATGTCATCCCATCCCCGCATTCTGGAACGGTCTCGCGCTATAGCGCCGGCCGCCGGTCCCGCGCGCGGATACGTTCAAGCCTCCGCCCGGCGTCATCGCCGGTGCGCATTAGGGAAGTCTGCCTTGAAAAGATCCAATCTCATGACGCGTATCCTTGTCGCCGCGTCCCTTGTCGTCGTTGCCGCCTTTGCCGGCTTTTCCGTCTATATCGACAGCCTCCAGCATGACACGACGACCCGCGCCGTCGAGGAGAACATTTCTTCCTCCGGCAAGCAGGCCGCCCAGAGTGTTGCCAACTGGCTGAACGGCCGCGTCACGCTCACTGCGATGGTGGCTGATGCTGCAGGAGACACCGCCGATCAGGCCGGGCTCGAAGCCACGCTCAACAACGATGTACTCGTCAAGGAGTTCATCAGCACCTATGTCGGCGACGAAACCGGAAAATTCACCACGTGGCCGATTAACCCGATGCCGGAAGGCTACGATCCGCGCAAACGCCCATGGTATCAGGATGCTGTCAAGGCTGGTGGCAATGTGCTGACCGACCCCTATATCGATGCATCGAGCGGCGATCTCATCATCAGCGCTGCAGCGCCGGTCAAGAAAGATGGCAAGCTGATCGGCGTTGCCGGCAGCGATTTCTCGCTGAAGACGTTGGTCTCGATGGTCAAGGACATCGATGTCGGCGGCGAAGGCTTTGCCTTCCTCGTCAACAAATCCGGCCAGATCCTGGTTCATCCGGATGCCAAGCTGGTCACCAAGACACTCGCCGATGCTTTCCCGGTGGAGACACCTTCGATCGCTTCGACGATTATGCAGACCGAGCTGGACGGCAAGCCGCAGCTCGTCAGCTTCGTACCCGTCGCCGGTCTGCCAACGGTTGAATGGTATGTTGGTTTCGTCGTCGATGCCGACGTCGCCTATTCCGCCATCGGCAAGTTCCGGATTGCCGCCACCGTTGCCACGCTTCTGGCCGTCGGTGTGATGATCGCCTTCCTCGCAACCCTGCTCAGCCGTCTCGTCATCCGCCCGGTCACCGATATGACCGGCGCCATGGAGCATCTTGCCGCCGGTGACCTGGAGGCCGACATTCCCGGCCAGGAACGCCGCGACCAGATCGGTTCGATGGCCGCTGCCGTTGCCGTCTTCCGCGCCAACGCCATCGAGCGCGCGCGCCTCGAAGGCGAAGCCGAAACCGGCCGTTCGCTGTCTGAGCAGGAGCGCCGCGAGCGCGAAGCGTTGAAGGCAAAAGAAACCGCCGACATCCAGCAGGCCGTCGAGGCCTTGGCAACCGGTCTTGGCCGTCTTGCCGATGGCGATCTCGGATACCGCATCTCGGTTCCGTTCGTCATGCATCTCGATCGTCTGCGCGCCGACTTCAACAATTCGGTGACCAAGCTGCACCAGACGCTGCAGGCCGTTGGCGCCAATGCTCGCGCCATCGATGCCGGTGCCATGGAAATCCGCACGGCCGCCGACGATCTTGCCCGCCGCACCGAACAGCAGGCAGCTTCCGTCGAAGAGACAGCCGCAGCTCTCGAGCAGATCACCACGACGGTCAAGGACAGCGCCCGCCGCGCCGAAGAGGTCGGCCAGCTGGTTGCCCGCACCCGCGCCGGTGCCGAAAAGTCCGGTGAAGTGGTCCGCAATGCCGTTAACGCCATGCAGGGTATCGAAAAATCCTCCGGCGAGATTTCCAACATCATCGGCGTCATCGACGATATCGCGTTCCAAACCAACCTGTTGGCCCTGAATGCTGGCGTCGAGGCCGCCCGTGCAGGCGATGCCGGTAAGGGTTTCGCCGTCGTTGCTCAGGAAGTGCGCGAGCTTGCCCAGCGCTCGGCCAATGCGGCCAAGGAGATCAAGGCACTGATCACCACCTCGGGCGATCAGGTCCGTGCCGGTGTGACACTGGTCGGCGAAACCGGCCAGTCGTTGGAAGCCATCGTCTCCGAGGTTCAGGAAATCAACACGCATATCAGCGCCATCGTCACCTCCACCCGCGAACAATCGACCGGGTTGCAGGAGATCAACACGGCGGTCAACACGATGGACCAGGGCACCCAGCAGAATGCCGCCATGGTCGAGGAACAGACCGCAGCAAGCCATGGCCTTGCCTCGGAAGCGGCAGCGCTCAACGACCTGCTCGCGCAGTTCAACATGGGTGACACGCAGTCGTCGGCTCCGGTTGTAAGGCACGCAAACTACGCCCGCCGCGCCGCCTGATCAGCGAAGCGATCGTATCTGAAAACACCCGCACCGGTCCTCCGGTGCGGGTGTTTGTGTATTCAGCCGCATCCGCGATCCGTCTTGAATATAGTTTCATATTAAACTATATAGTTCTCCATTAAACCAAATGGAGGTTGGTATGGCAGTGACACGGCGGCGGTTTATCAACATAGTCGGGGGAGGCGTGGTGTTGGCGGCGGCGAGTGGTGGCCTCTGGGCAGCCACCCGCGATCCGCTTGCGGCAAGAAGGCCGTGGCAGGATGCAGGTCAGGGGGAAACCGATCTGCGGCGCAGGCTGTTGTCCTTCGCCATATTGGCGCCCAACCCGCACAACCGGCAGCCCTGGCTTGCCAACCTGTCAACCAGCGACGAAATCACGCTCTATTGCCAAAGCGATCGCCGCCTGCCGCAAACTGACCCGTATGACCGGCAGATCACCATTGGCCTTGGCTGCTTCCTCGAACTGTTGGCACAAGCGGCCGCTGAAGAAGGTTATCATGCCGAGATCACGCTGTTTCCCGAGGGCGAGCCACAACCCCGGCTGGATGCCCGCCCGGTAGCCCACATCCGGCTTGTTCAGGATGATGCGATCAAAGCAGATCCGCTGTTCGCACAGGTCCTGTCGCGCCGTTCGAACAAGGAGCCCTATGATACCGCCCGGCCCGTCGCTGCCGGCAAGCTGGTTGAGATCGCTTCAGCCGCCCGCACCGCATCTATTGCCTATACCAATGATCCCGCCCGGGTTGCAGCGTTGCGAAGACTTGCGTGGGACGCCTATCATACGGAGATCACCACGCCGAGGACGCTGAAAGAGAGTATCGATCTCGTCCGGGTCGGCCGCACCGCGATCGAAGCCAATCCGGATGGTATTGATCTGTCCGGTCCGTTGATCGAGGGACTGTCGATGGCCGGCCTCCTGTCGCGCCAAGCCATGCTCGACCAGACGTCAACGGCGTTCCAGCAGCAGATTCCGGTCTTGAAGGAGCCGGTCGATACGGCGAGGGCATTCCTGTGGTTGAAGACCGCCGGAAACAGCCGCGCCGATCAGATCGCCGCCGGGCGCGATTACATCCGCCTCAACCTGGCTGCGACAGCGGCGGGCGTGTCGATGCACCCGCTCAGCCAGGCACTGCAGGAATTCGCAGAAATGCGTCCGCTCTTTCTTGCCATGCGTGAAGCGCTTGTGGTGCGGGACAATGAAACGCTTCAAATGTTTGCGCGTCTCGGTTACGGTCCGGCCGTTGAGGGCGCACCCCGCTGGCCCGTGGATACCCGGATCAGGAGCGTATGACGGCAAGCGAAAACGATCTGCAAACGCTGTTCCGGTTCCTCAACGAAATCGGCATCGTCGCGCAATTGTCAGCCACTGCCTTTGAGAAGGTTATGCCTGCGGGCATGACCTTGCCGCAATTCGTTGTGCTCAATCATCTCGTCCGGTTGGGGGATGGGCGCACGCCTTTGTCGATTGCGCAGGCTATGCAGGTGACCAAGGGCGCCATGACCAATACGCTCGGCCATCTTGAGGGTAAGCGTTTCATCGCTATCGCACCGGATGCGCATGATGGCCGCTCGAAGCGGGTTTCATTGACAGAAGAGGGCAGGGCTGCCCGCGATGCGGCAATCAAGGCTCTCGGACCGGAACTCGCCGGCATCGCCGGTGAAATCGCGATGGCGGGGATTATCGAAGCGCTTCCAGCTATTGAAAGCCTGCGCAAGGTGCTGGATACAAGGCGCAATCCGAAGACCTGACGTCTCCGGATCCGCTCCATATTCACTTTTCCAGCGTTGCCACGACTTCCACGTGCGATGACCAGAGGAACTGGTCGATCGGCGTCACCGAAGTGATCCGGTATCCGGCATCAACCAAAATGCGCAGGTCGCGCACCAGCGTCACCGGATTGCAGGAAACGGCGACGATCTTCTTGGCGCCGGAGCGCGCCATTTCCTTCGTCTGGACTTCGGCACCCGCGCGCGGCGGGTCGAAGACGATCGCGTCATAGGCCTTCAGTTCCGAAGCCATCATCGGGCGGCGGAAGAGATCGCGTTTCTCGACGGTAACGGGCTTCAGGCCTTGGGTGTTGCGCGCCGCAAAATCCAGCGCCTTCAGCGGCTTGTCTTCACCTTCGACGGCGTGAACGCGCGCCTTGCGGGCGATACGCAGCGAGAATGTGCCGGAGCCTGCAAAAAGATCGACGACGCGTTTCGATTTGCCGAGATGCGCCATCACCAGCTCCGCCATCGCCTCTTCGGCGGGTTTCGTCGCCTGGGTGAAACTGCCGGGCGGCGGGGAGACGGAAACACCCCCGAAATCGATCACCGGCTTGACGGGTTCGACGAGGATTTCGCCATTGAGGCTGAGGCGGGCAATGCTCTTCAGGCCGAGAACAGTCTCCACCGCCATGCGCCGCTGCCGGTCGTCCATTTTCTTGATGCCGTCGAAGGCCAGATCAAGGCCGGAGAGCGTTTCAAGCACGGTGATGCGGAACGGCTCGGCATTGACGGCCATGGCGTTGGCAATCGTCCGGATGGTTGCAAGCCGCGACACGATGCCGGGGCTTGCGATGGGACATTCCGATATCGCCACGATGTGATGGCTTTCGGCCTGGTTGTAACCAAGCAGCAGTTCCTTTTCGGTGCGCCGGGCGGTGAACACCGTGCGCCGCCGCTCACCGGGATAGGCAAGCACCAGCGGCGCGACCTCGGCCTGCAACGCTTTCGATTTCAACGCGTCGAGAACCAGCTGCCGCTTGAAGTGCTGGTAAAGGCTGTCGCTGGCATGTTGCAGGCTGCAGCCGCCGCAGGTGCCGTTCTCGCCGTCCGGTCCGAAATGCCGGCATTTCGGCTCGACACGCTCGGGCGAGATCTCGGACATCGACATGACCGTGCCCTTGTCGCGGTTGACCGCCAGCGCCACGGTTTCGCCCGGCAGTGTAAACGATACATAGACAGGGCCGAATGGACCTCTGGTGATACCGTCGCCCGACTGGCCCAGCTTCTCGATGGTCAGCGTTTCCGTGCTCATGCGTCTTCGTCCGCATCGTCATCCAGAGGCTTGTAACCGGCCAGCAGATATTCCTCGTTGCCGTCACCGCCTGAGATCGGCGAGGGGATGAGGCCAAGGCTCGTCCAGCCCATGTCCTCGACGAGCCAGCGTTCCAACTCGGCTGCAACCGCAGGCGCGGTTGTAGGGTCCTTGAGCAGGCCAGCCTTGCTGATCGCCTCGCGGCCGGCTTCGAACTGCGGCTTGACGAGCAGGATGCAATGGGCGCCGGGTGCCGCGAGATCGAGCGCTGGCGGCAGCGCCAGTTTCAGCGAGATGAACGAGACGTCGGAAACGACGAAGCCAATCTCGCGGTCTTCCAGGTGATCCTCGTCCAGCACGCGGGCATTCAGGCCCTCGATATTGGTGACGCGGGGATCGGCGTCCAGGCGTGGATGAAACTGGCCATGGCCGACATCGATGGAGATGACGTGCTCAGCACCCGCGTGCAGCAGGACTTCGGTAAAGCCGCCGGTCGAGGCGCCGATATCCAGACAGTCCAGGCCTTCCGGCGAAAGTTTGAAATGTTCAAGTCCCGCTTTCAGCTTCAGCGCCGCGCGCGAAACATAGGGCTGGACCGGATCGTCGATGGCGATCGTCACATCCTCGGGAAAGGTGGAGCTTGCCTTGGTGACGACACGGCCATTGACGGTGACGGTGCCACGCTGGATCGCATCGCGCGCGCGCGAACGGCTGGCGACAAGCCCCAGGTTCAAAAGCAGCTGGTCGAGGCGGACGGAGGTTTTTGGTTCGTTTGACATGGGTTCTCATGGCGCGTCAGGCCCGTGATGGCAAGGGCCATGCGGCCGGCTACGTTCAAATAGTGCCGAAAGAGGCTGCCCAGCCAGTCCGTAAGGGATGCGGCGGACAAAAGGTCCAGTCTGCTGCGCGGTATTCACCAGTAAAGGTGTATGGGTTTTTTACCGATATTTAATTGGCGCGCCCTAATCCGGCGAGCCTTACGTCACACATTTTCGGATGTGCGATACCGGGCATGCAGCACCGGTGAATTTGCTTGAAGAGTTCGCTTCACCGGCATGTTCCAAGGCCCATCCCGCATCACGGGATCAGGCATATATCCAGATTTTTTCACACTGTTTGCGTCCCGGCCAGTCTGGCCGGGCAATATGGAGTCCCCATGCGTCTTAGGTTGTCCCACAAGATTGGCCTGCTCGTCCCGATCGCTGTTGCCGGCATTCTGTCGATCGTTGCCATTTTCATCGTCGAACAGGCAATCGAGCAATCCTTCCGGGAAAAGGAGCGCATGATTGAGGCATCGGACAAGGCGCTCCTGGTCCTTGAAAACAAGATGCTTGAAGAGCGGGCTGCGGAAAAGGATTTCCTGCTGCAACAGAGCGAGGAAGCCGTCCTGCACCATGAGGAGTTTTCCGTTGAAACCCGCGAACAGCTGGAACTGTTGCGGCTGACGGTTCCAGATGCCTCGGTCCAGCAGAAACTGCAGGCCATCGGCGCCGGGCTCGGTGTGTATCTCGATCAATTCAAGGCGCTCGTGGCAGTCCATACGGAGCTCGGACTCGATCCTTCGAAGGGTCGCGAAGGCGAAATGCGCAGGGCCGTGCATTCCATCGAACAGCTGCTGACCGATGTTGAAGATACCGGATTGAAAGCGAGCATGCTGACGATGCGGCGGCATGAGAAGGATTTCATCATGCGCCGCGAGGCCAAATATGTGGCGGGCCATGCGGCGGAGGCCAAGGTTTTTGCTTCCTTTACACCTGCACGTTTCGGGTCAGAGGAAGCCTATGATTCCGTCATGAAGGCTCTGCAAATGTATCAGGCGGCATTCAACGCCTATGCCACGACAGCCGGGATCGAGAGCAGCACACGGCTGAATGTTTCCAAGGCCTTCGCAGATATGGAACCGCTTCTGGCGGGACTGGCACAGGACCTTACCGGCCTGCGCCACTCGGGCGAAGCAGAGAATGCACAGATGATAGCACGCACGCAGAATGTTGGAATTGCGGCGGTGATTGTTGCGATCCTGCTGCTGGCACTCACCGTCTATTTCGTCGGGCGCGGCATCTCCAGGCCGATTGCCGCGACCACCCGGGCGATGACCGGACTTGCCGGTGGCGATACCACGAGCACCATCCCCTTTACGGACCGCAAGGATGAGATCGGCGAAATGGCCGGTGCCGTCGAGATTTTCCGCCAGGCTGCGATTGCCAACCACCGTCTGGAGCAAGAAGCGCAGGAAGCGCGGATGCAGGCGGAAGCCGACCGTGTTCGCCTGACACAGGAAGCTGAAGACGCAGCGCAAGCGCGCCTGCAGCAGGCAACATCAGGCCTGGCTGCCGGTCTGCGCCGTCTTGCAGCGGGGGATCTGTCCTTCCAGCTCCACGACGCCTTCGCCCCGGATTTCGAGGCTCTGCGTCACGATTTGAACGCGGCCATCAAGCAATTGGGCAATACGCTGACCGCGGTCACCCAGTCGGCCGGTTCGATCGATGACGGCACACGCGAGATCAGCCAGAGCTCGGACGATCTGTCCCGCCGCACCGAACAGCAGGCGGCGTCGCTGGAGGAAACCGCGGCAGCCCTTGATCAGATCACGGTCAATGTCTCCAACGCCTCCAAGCGCGCCGACGAGGCCCGCAGTGTTGCGGTACAGGCCAATGCCAGTGCCGCCCAGTCGGGCGCTGTTGTTGCCAATGCGGTCGAAGCAATGCGCAGGATCGAGGATTCTGCAAGCCAGATTTCCAATATCATCGGCGTCATCGACGAGATCGCCTTCCAGACCAATCTGCTGGCGTTGAATGCCGGCGTCGAGGCTGCGCGCGCCGGCGATGCCGGCAAGGGCTTTGCCGTTGTTGCCCAGGAGGTGCGTGAACTGGCGCAGCGCTCGGCAAGGGCTGCCAAGGAAATCAAGGAATTGATCCGCAATTCCAGCGTCGAGGTCGAAGGCGGCGTCAAGCTGGTGCGCGAAACCGGCGATGCCCTGAAGACCATCGAAACCTATGTCGTGACCATCAATCAGCATATGGACGCAATTGCCACATCGGCCCGCGAACAGTCGGTCGGCCTTGCCGAGGTCAATACGGCAGTCAACCAGATGGATCAGGTGACCCAGCAGAACGCCGCCATGGTCGAGGAAACCAACGCGGCAAGCGCTACGCTTGCCAACGAGGCCAGCCGCCTGCGCGAACTGATCGCCCAGTTTCAGCTCGACAGCGGCAGGGGGGCGCTTGCGACGGCAGCATACAACCTACGCCGCGCCGCGTAAGACTGCGGAAGAAGCCTGGACTGAACCCCGGCACTTTGCCGGGGTTCAGTCCATCGACAAGGCCAGGCCTCATGAGGGGCAGGTCATTGGGCCAAAGGGAACGTTGACCCGGCGGCGGCCGGGGCTGGATGCCTGTCACAAGGTGGGCATGAGGGAAAGTGATACCGGTCACCACGAAGTGGCCGTTTTAAAATGATCAATCGCTAAAATTGTACCGGTGATATCAGGCGGGAGAGTAACGGTTTTGCTTTAGGACGGGTTGATCGCGCCTGCCGCGATGGTGGCAACCTGGAACCCAGAGATGAACGGCGAACGGGAGAACAGAATAGACCTGCTGCGGGGCCTGTCGCTTCTGCTCATTTTCATCGGTCATGCAGAGTTCACGTTTTCGCCAACGTTCCAGCAGTCGCGCGGATTTTCCGACGCCTCCGAAATCTTCGTACTTTTGGCCGGCATGTCCTGCGCGCTCGCCTATTATCGTCCGTATGCCAGCCTGCAGCTGGAGCGGCCATGGAAGCGGGCCTTGCGCCTCTACCTCGTGCATCTCATACTCTTCGTGATCATGGTGACAATCTCGGCTTTTGTCATCGCAACCTTTGACCAGACGGCGTGGCCTGCCGAGATGACGGATTTCTGGCGCGATCCGCTCCAACATGGTCTTCAGGCCCTGTCGCTGAGTTATATGCCCGGCAATCTCGACATCCTGCCGATGTACGTCGTCCTGCTGTTGATCGCTCCTTTCGCGTTTCTGCTGCATGACAGGTCGAAAAGCGCGCTTCTGGGGCTTTCCTGCCTCATCTGGTTCGTTGCTGGTCTTGGCCATATCAATTTTCCCAACGCAGCCCTTGAGGGAGAGGCCTGGTTTTTCGATCCCCTGTCCTGGCAGTTTATCTTCATGATCGGCATATATCTCGGGGCACGCATGAAATGCGGCCAGTCCGTTCTGCCTTACAATGGCCCGGTATTCGCAGCCGCCGCAGTTTTTGCTGTCACTGCCATTCCGCTCAATCTGGCTTTTCATCTCGGGGCCGTGGATTCGCCGTTTGGTGAACTTCACCATCAGCTGGTGTCCAAGATCAATGACGGCCCTTTGCGGATCATCAATGTTCTGGCGATCCTTTATCTCGCCTGGAATGTTCGAGCCGTCAAAGCCACCGCCGATCATCCGGCCATGTGGCTCGTCTGCGCCGCCGGGCGGCACAGCCTGGCCGTCTTTTCTGCCGGTATCCTTCTGTCGTTCGGTGCCGTGGTGTTGATGACACTCGATCCCGGCATGCCGATCGCGCTGCAACTGTTGTTGCTTGCCATCGGTTGTGCGCTGCAGTTGGCCATCGGCTGGATGCTCGAAGGCCGAAGGACTGCCCGGGTTGGAGCCGCATCTTATGGCTTGCGCCGCGCCATCTGAATTCAGCGCCTGTGGGAGCCTGCTTTATCGCGGTGCGGTCAGTGCGTCCCAGGCGGCCATTGCCGCATCTGCCGTGCTTTGGAGGGAAGCCAGAGTCGCGCCGTCGCGCGCGGTAATCGACATGCCGTGCTGGACTGTTGCATAAAAATCGGCAATTTTCTGGCAATCTGCCGTAGGCGCAATCTCGCCGTCGCGGACGCCTTCCTCCAGCCGCGCGCGCAGCAGGGTGGCGTTTTCCAACCGGCAATGCCGCAACAATTCACAGGTGGAAACGGCGTCCGTGTCGCCATTCAGGACACCAAGCGCAATCATGCAACCGCGTGGCGTATCCGGCTGGGCATAGGCCAGGGCAGTCTGTTGCAGGAAATCGGCAAAGGCCTGCCGTGCCGTCACAGCCTTTGACAGGGCGTTCCATATCTCCAGCCCGATCTCGGCCTTGTAGGTCTTGAGAGCTGCTGCGAACAGATCGGCCTTGTTGCCGAAGGCTGCATAAAGGCTCGGCGCACCGATCTGCATCGCCGCCGTCAGATCGGCCATGGATGTCGCCACATAGCCTTTTTCCCAGAAGACCAGCATTGCCCGCCTCAGTGCTGCATCGCTGTCGAAGGTGCGCGGGCGGCCTCTTTGAGACATCGAAATTCCTTTCTGTATCATTCGATACATAAATCAATTGACGACGGCAGGCAATGCTGACTACATATATGTATCGATCGTTACAAAAGGAAATGTCGTGCCTCGCTTGAACAATAAAGTTGCTTTCGTCACCGGTGGTAGCCGGGGGATCGGTGCGGCCATTGCGCTGGCACTTGCCAGGGATGGTGCCGATGTCGCCATCACCTATGCAAGCGCTCCCGGCAAGGCAGAGGAAGTCGTCAGCGCTATCGAGAAACTCGGGCGCAGGGCGCTTGCCATCAAGGCCGACAATCTCGATGCGGCAGCCGTCGAGGCGGCCGTGGCAGAGGCTCACGCGAGGCTTGGCAGTCTCGATATTCTCGTCAACAGCGCCGGCGTCTTCTCGGTCGATACGATCGATACCGCGACGCTGGAAGAGTTTGACCGCGTCATGAGCATTCACGTCCGCGCCAGCTTCGTCGCCTCCAAGGCGGCAGCAGCGGTGATGGGGCAGGGCGGCCGCATCATCTTCATCGGCAGCAATCTCGGAGAACAGGTGCCATTCTCCGGCCTCAGTATCTATTCAACCAGCAAGTTCGCGCTGGTCGGGCTGACCAAGGCCTTGGCACGCGATCTCGGGCCGCAAGAGATCACTGTCAACATCGTCCAGCCTGGCTCCACCGACACCGACATGAACCCGGCCCATGGTGATCACGCCGAACCGCAGCTTGCCCTGATGGCCATTCCTCGCTTCGGCAAGGCCCAGGACATCGCTGCTCTGGTGACATTTCTTGCTGGAGAGGAAAGCCGCTTCATCACCGGCTCAAGCATTACCATTGATGGTGGTGCCAATATCTGATCGGTGCGACCCTTTGCGCTGAACCAAAAAAAAAGACCAGCCCTGCGTATGTCGCGCAGGGCTGGTATCGTTGATATCGGTAAAACCGGTCGTGTGGGCCAATGCCCAGCAATCAGCCTGCGACGCTTGAGCCGATCTGCTGCTTCTGCCCGAGCGTCTTGAACACGGTCGAAACGATGCCGGCGCGGTCGAGGCCCGACCTGGCATACATGGCTTCAGGCTTGGCCTGTTCCATCCAGATATCCGGAAGAACCAGCGGCCGGATTTTCAGGCCGTTGTCGAGCAGGCCTTCATGGGCGAGGAATTGCAGCACATGGCTGCCGAAGCCGCCGACGGCGCCTTCCTCGATAGTGATCAGCACTTCGTGATGCCTGGCCAACTGGCGGATCAGATCGTGGTCGAGCGGTTTTGCAAAGCGGGCATCGACGACCGTCGTCGAAAGCCCGGCGGCATCGAGATCTTCGGCGGCAAGCAGGCAATCGGCGAGACGCGTACCGAACGAAAGCAGCGCCACCTTCGAGCCCTGCTTCATCACTCGGCCCTTGCCGATTTCAAGGATCTGGCCACGCTCCGGCATTTCCACGCCAACGCCCTCGCCACGTGGATAACGGAACGAGATCGGACCTGCGTCATAGGCTGCGGCGGTGCGCACCATATGCTTGAGTTCCGCTTCGTCGGCGGCCGCCATCACGACGAAGCCGGGCAGGGTGGCGAGATAGGTCGTATCGAACGAACCGGCATGGGTCGGGCCATCGGCGCCGACAAAGCCGGCACGGTCGATCGGGAAACGGACCGGCAGGCCCTGGATCGCCACGTCATGCACCACCTGGTCATACCCGCGCTGCAGGAAGGTGGAATAGAGCGCACAGAACGGCCTGTAGCCTTCAGACGCCAGCCCCGCCGCAAAGGTGACCGCATGCTGCTCGGCAATGCCGACATCGAAACAGCGGGAGGGATGGGCCAGCGCAAACTTGTCGAGGCCGGTGCCGGACGGCATGGCGGCGGTAACCGCGACGATCTTGTCGTCATAGCCCGCTTCCTGCGTCAGCGCCTCGGCAAAGACGGATGTATAGGCCGGGGCATTCGGCTTGGCTTTCGCCTGCGCGCCGGTGATGACGTCGAATGTGTTGACGCCGTGATACTTGTCCGCTGCAGCTTCGGCGGGCGGGTAACCCTTGCCCTTCTGTGTCACCACATGGATCAGCACCGGACCATTGGAATTGTCGCGCACATTGCGCAGCACCGGCAACAGATGCTCGAAGGAATGGCCGTCAATCGGGCCGATATGGTAAAAGCCCATCTCTTCGAATAGTGTTCCGCCCGTGACATAACCGCGCGCGTGCTCGACGGCGCGGGTAATCGCCCGGTCGACCTTCTTGCCGAGATAGGCCGTCAGCTTTTTGCCGAGATCGCGAAAGCCCATGTAGGTGCGGCCGGAGGCAAGGCGGGCCAGATAGGCGCTCATCGCGCCTGTCGGCGGGGCGATCGACATGTCGTTGTCATTGAGAATGACGATCAGCCGCGCATCCAGCGCGCCGGCATTGTTGAGTGCCTCGTAGGCCATGCCGGCCGACATTGCGCCATCGCCGATGACGGAAATGACATTGCGATGCTCGCCGGAGAGATCGGCTGCCACCGCCATGCCGAGACCGGCGGAAATCGAGGTCGAGGAATGGGCCGCGCCAAAGGGGTCGTATTCGCTTTCGGCGCGCCGTGTGAAGCCGGACAAGCCGTCCTCCTGGCGCAACGTGCGGATACGGTCACGGCGGCCGGTGAGGATCTTGTGCGGATAACATTGATGACCGACATCGAAGATCAGCCGGTCATGCGGTGTGTTGAAGACCTTGTGGATGGCGATGGTCAGTTCGACGACGCCAAGACCGGCACCCAGATGGCCGCCGGTACGCGACACCGCATCGATCATCTCCGAGCGCAGTTCGGCTGCCAGTTGCGGCAAGTCCTTGTCTTCGATCCTCTTCAAATCATCGGGATAAACAACCTGATCGAGAAGAGGGGTCGCCGGCATTGGATGGACTGGCAATTGTGTCACGCTAAGGCCTTCGTTCTCGCGCCTTCAAGGGAACCGCGATGTCTAGTGTTGGTGTCCGCTGGGAACCGCGTCTTTAAACAGAATCGTTATGGATTGCAAAAACCGGTTTTCTTGCGGCACGCTGCGAGTTTAACCAATATTACCGCTCCGGCAAAGGGATAAACTCTTCCTCGTCCCCCGGGACGATGTCGAAACGGCCCGTTCGCCATTCCTCCTTGGCCTGTTCGATCCGCTCCTTGGACGAGGAAACGAAATTCCACCAGATATGCCGGGCAGAGCCAAGGGCGGCACCCCCGAACAGCATGATATGACAGCCCGCTAGGCCCGCCGTGATCGTGATCGCATCGCCCGCCCGCAAAACCAGCAGTTGATTGTCGGCAAAATGATCGCCCGCAATGATCGCCTCGCCCTCAAGGATATAGAGCGCGCGCTCTTCCCACTCGGCAGCAAACGGCGCGCTCCGGCCAGGCTCGATCCGCAGATCGACATAGATCGTGTCGGAAAACACCGAAACCGGCGACCTCATCCCTTCGAACTGGCCGATGACGACCCGACCTTCCAGCCCGTCCATGTTGAAGGAGGGCAGGTCGCGTTTTTCGGTATGGGCAAAGATCGGATCGATTTCCTCGTATTGGTCGGGCAGGGCAAGCCAGGTCTGCAGGCCGGAGATCGATTGCGGTTTGCCGCGCAGGTTTTCGGGCGAGCGCTCGGAGTGCACGATACCGCGCCCCGCCGTCATCAGGTTGAGGTCGCCGGGCGCGATAACCATTTCGGTGCCGAGGCTATCGCGATGCTTGATCTCACCGTCGAACAGGTAGGTGACCGTCGAAAGCCCGATATGCGGATGCGGCCGCACGTCCAGCGCTTGTCCTGCCTTGAGAAGCGCCGGTCCCATCCGGTCAAAGAAGATGAACGGCCCGACCAGCCGCCGCTTTGCCGTCGGCAACGCCCGGCGTACCTGCAGATTGCCGATGTCGCTGGTGCGCGGAATGATCAGATGCTCGATCGCATCACAGGCCGGTGCATCACCAGCTTCGGGGTCTGGTCCGGGAAAGAAGCTCATGGGCTGGTCCTCGTCGGTTCATATTGACCCTAACGTAGGCCCGCAGCAGGAAAACTACCAGTGTCCTCTCACGTATTTATGGCGCTTGACGCCATATGGCGTCACATGACATATTTTGAAGAATGAAAGCGACATTGATCATCCGTGATCGGCTAATTTTTCAGGATGGTGCGATCCTTGAGATCAAGGTTTGGCACGTGCCGGTATCCGTTCCGCCAGCGTCGCACTTTCTCAAATATTCTCTGTTTTACGGCCGCCCAGGCGAGAGAATTGTTGGATATGACAACGAGCGCGGCAAGGGCGATCATCGCCACTATGATGACCGCGAAGAGGGTTATGCGTTTGTTTCCATTGAACAGCTGCTGGCCGATTTCCGGCTGGATGTCGAAAAAGTAAGAGGAGAACGGATATGAGCAAGGACGTACAGCTTCATATTGGCGGCTCTTTTGATGACCTTCAGAAGAGGGTCGCGGACGCATGGCATCGCGCGGAAAAGGGCGAGGCTGTTTCGGAAGATCACCTGACCTTTGTGAACTGGGATGCGTTGTCACAGACAATGACGACAAAACGTCTTGAGCTGCTGCGTCATCTGCGCCGTCATCCACAGGCCAGCATTGCCGCACTGGCGCGCAGCCTGGGCCGGGACTATCGGCGTGTTCACGAGGATGTGGAGATTTTGTCGAAAGCCGGCCTGATCGAACACGATGCCAAAGGCCTGCATGCAGGCTATGATGAAATCAGAACGACAATCGCCCTATAGCTTGGGAACCGCTTACTCCCCGTCAAGCGGCTCGACGCCCTGCGGCTTTCCGGCCCGGTCGAGCCTGATCTTTTCGATGCGGTTTTCGGCGGCGCCGAGTAGCGCCTCGCAATGTTTCTTCAGCGCTTCGCCGCGCTCATAAATCTCGATCGACTTGTCGAGCGCCACGTCACCGCGCTCCAGTGCCGAGACAATGGCTTCGAGTTCTTCGACGGCCTTTTCGAAGGAGAGGGCGGATACGTCGGTTTGTGCAGCGGTGGTCATGGTCATCCTCTCATCAGGCGGTAGATATGGGTTGCTGCCGATTCGGCCAGCCCTTGAAGATCGTAGCCGCCTTCCAGCAAGCTGACGATGCGGTTGTTTGCGGTTTTTCCGGCGACGTCGAGCAGCCGCCCGGTCGCCCAGTCGAAATCCTCGGCGGTGAGATTGATCTGCGCCAAGGGGTCGCGGTGATGGGCGTCGAACCCGGCCGAGATCAGAATGAAATCCGGGCGGAAATCATCCAGCGCCGTCAGGACGCGCGACTTGAACGCCTCGCGAAAATGCTCGCTGCCGGTGTCGGGCGACAGTGGCGCATTGACGATATTGCCGGCACCCGTCTCGGTCTTGGCGCCGCTGCCGGGATAAAGCGGCATCTGGTGCGTCGAGCAGAACAGCACCGATGGATCATCCCAGAAGATGTCCTGCGTGCCGTTGCCGTGATGCACGTCCCAGTCAACGATCGCGATACGCTCGGCCCCATATCTCTGCTGGGCATGGCGGGCGGCGATGGCGATGTTGTTGAAGAAGCAGAAGCCCATCGCCTTGTTCTTCTCGGCATGATGGCCGGGCGGGCGCGAGGCGACGAAGACATTGTCGGCCTTGCCGGAAAACACCGCATCAACCGCTGCGACAGCGCCGCCAATCCCGGTCAGCGCGGCCTGCAGGCTGGCGGGGCTCGCATAGGTGTCGGCCTCGACGGCGTTGATGCCTTCCTCGGGGATCGCGGACATGACGGTGCGCAGATGCTGTTCCGGATGGGCAAGCAGCACCAGATCCTCGTTGCCCTGCGGCGCCTCAAGCCGCGACAGCGGCGAAAACCGCTCATGCTCCAGCGCCAGATTGAGCGCCTTCAGCCGGTCGGGCCGCTCCGGATGGCCTTCCGGAACCTTGTGTTCCAGAAAGATCGGGTTTTCGAACAGGATCGTGGTCATGGCGGGAACCTATGGCTTCAGGGGTTCGAGGTCCATGCTTTAGGTAGGGCGTTTGCGGTGTTTTCAACAGCGCGGGTCAAGGAGGATTTTGCCGATGCGATTGGGTGCATGCTGATGGGCCAGCGCTTCGCTGATCCGCGACAGCGGATAGGTGGCTGCGATCTCACTTGCAAACGTTCCGTCGCGCAGGCCGTCGAAACAGTGGGCAAGCGCGCTGGATAACGCCTGCCGTCCGGCGGAGTGGACGAAGGAACGCAACCAAAGGAAGGCAAAGCGCACATCCGGCCGTGCCGAAAGAGCCTCTTGCGCGACCGGTATTCCGCTGAGCGCACCATATTGCAGAAAGACACCGCCGGGAGAAAGGTGATGCCGGAGCAGTTGACCGCCGGTCTCGCCTCCGACGGCATCGACGAGCGCGTCGAAAACCACGTCCTTGCCGGCCAGCTGCTGTCCGGTCACCCAGGTTTGAAGACCCGGCAGGGCTGGCAGACGGGCGGCGGTTGCTTCACTGCGAACGATGGCGGTCATCTCGGCCCCCTCCGCAGACAGTGCTATCAGCAGCATCCGGCCGATCGCGGAACCGGCCGCTGTGACGCCGATCCTGCGGCCTGAAAGTCCGGAAGAACCACCAAAATGGGCTTTCAATTCCGCGATCAGCCGCAACGTTGTCATCGGATTGACGTAAGCCGTCGCCGCCTGCTCAATCGAGAGGTCGTCCGGAACGGGAAAACACCATTCTGCCGGGCGCTGGAGATAGCTTTGCCACAGTCCGGTTGCCCCGAGCGGCAACACCCGGTCGCCGGGTTTCAGACCGGTGACACCTGCGCCGATGCGGCGGACGGTGCCGGTGCCCTCGAAGCCGGGTACAAACGGCAAAACGGTGCGATTGCGGTAAGCGCCGGTCACAGGAATTAGATCGGAAGGATTGATTGCCGCACGTTCGACGGCAATCTCGACCATACCTGGTTCAAGGCTTGGGCGCGGCAGTCTGGCAAGCCGTATTACATCGTCTGGATTGCCATACTCTGCGACAAGGGCTGCAAGATGATCCGCCACGGCGCTCAGGCGCGCGCGTGCAGCAGCGGATAACCGGCGAGAACCGCGCGGGCCGCCAACGTTGCAATCACGGCCTTGACGATATCGCCTGGAATGAAGGCCAGCGAACCCGTGGCGACGGCTGAGAGCGGCGTGCCGGTGACGGCGGTCACCCAAGGCATGCCGATGGCATAGAGCACGCCGATGCCGCCAATGACGGAAGCGATGAAGAAGCCGGCAAACTGTCTGACTTCGCTCTGGCCTTCCTTGACCAGCCGCTCGGCGATCAGGCCGGTAACGAAGGTGGCAACGATCCAGCCAAGCACGAAGCCGCCGGTCGGACCCTGGATGATGGCCAGTCCACCACGGCCGCCGGAGAGAACCGGGAGCCCGATCGCCACCAGCAGTACCAGCAGAACATAGGCGAGCGCACCGCGCTTGGCGCCGATGATGCAGCCCGCCAGCATCACACCCATCGATTGGGCGGTGATCGGCACCGGGATGAAGGCCAGCGTCACCGGCGGAATGAGACCGAGAACGACGATGATCGCGGTGAAGAGAGCAATGAGAACGAGGTCTCTGGTGGTCATGGCAAGTCCTTTGTCTATCGATATATGTGCATGCGTGCGGCCGGAGCCTAAACGGGACAGAGACGGAAGAGCGCTTTTATCATCAACGAAGCCTCTCGCGCGGCCGCCGGAAACCGCGTGCGTCAATCGCCATGGCGATCGTGTCAGCGTCCTTGAGCGTCAGGATGATCAACGGCGCAAGGATCGTCAACGGCCGGACCTTCAGCCCGCGCGCCCGGTGCGCCTCGCGGATCGACTGGTAGTGATTGAAAATATCAGGCACAAAACGCAGCACCAGCCCAAAGGCGAGCCCGACATCGGCGGCCCGCACCAGGCCAAGCCTGTCGAGCGGCTGCAGCAGCCGGGTGATCTCGTCGATGAAGGCGCCTGTCGCCGTCGTAGCGGTCACAGCACCTGCAAACAGCACGATCGCCATCAACCGGAAAAAGCTTTCGGCCGCCTCGCGTATCGACGTGAGGTAGGCGGTGGCGATCAACAGGATCAGAATGGTGAAGAGGATGGGTTTTAGCCGCGACACGGCCTCGCGGAAGGCGAGGCCGGTGGTGAAGTAGATGACGGCAGCAATGACGAAAGCCGGGACAAGGACAAAGAACGAGGACACGGCATAAAGCGCAAGCCCGCAGACGAGCAGGATGGCGAGCTTCATCCGCACCGACATCCGGTGCAGCGGCGTCGTGCCTTCGATGTTCAGCCCGTTCAGCAACCGGCCACCTCATGGTAGGCACGGATGCTGTCATTCGCCGGGCCATCGGCGATCAACCTGCCGTCGTGGAACAGAAGAACGCGGTCGAATTTTTCGATCAGCGGCAGGTCATGACTGATGACGATCGTGTGCTCGTTAAGCCCGGTGATGGTATTTTCCACCAGGCGCCGGTTCTTCAGGTCCAGCTGATTGGTCGGCTCGTCGAGAATGAGGATGCCGGGGCCGGTGACGAGCACGCTGGCGATGGCGGCAAGCTGCGTTTCGCCGCCCGAGAGTTCATGCACGCGCCGCTTGGCCAGATGGCTGATGCCGAACCGTTCGAGCACGGCGGCTGTGCGGCGTTCGATCTCGTCTGCTTTTAATCCGCGGTTCTTCAAGCCAAACGCGATGTCCTCATGCACGATCGGCATGATGATCTGATGCTGCGGGTTCTGGAAGATGAAACCGGCCTCAGCCAATGCAGCGCTGGCATCGTTGACGGTATCAAGGCCGTTCACTGTCACGGTGCCGGTGGCCGGCTTGACCAACCCGTTGATCAGCCGCGCGAATGTGGTCTTGCCCGAGCCGTTCAGCCCGACAATGCCGATACGGCGCTCGGTCAGCGACAGCGTCAGCGGCTGAAGAACCGTGCGCCCGCCAAAACTGACGGACACACTGGTAAAACGTATGTCCAATCCGCGTCCCCCGCGTTCGAATGTCGAGGCTCTATAGGACGATTTCTTTACGGATGGAAAGAGGCTCCGGTTTTGGGCTTGAACAAAGTGTGAACATTTGCCTAGATTGTTGCATGGCGATTCCTGTTTCAAACCGTGATGCCCGGCGCATCTTCCTCAACAAGCAAGGCTTGGCCGCTGCTCCAAACCGGGCGCTTGGCAAACAGGGGCTGCTCGATCTCATTCATGAAATCGGCTTCGTCCAGGTCGACAGCATCTCGACCGTCGAGCGCGCCCATCACCAGATCCTGTTTTCCCGCAACCAGACCTACAGGCGCGAGCACCTGACCGAACTTCTGGAACAAGATGGCGCGCTGTTCGAGCACTGGACACACGATGCGTCGATCCTGCCGTCGGAGTTTTTCCGCTACTGGAAGCACCGCTTTATCCGTCGCGAGGCGGTTATGCGCGAGCGCTGGCTGAAATGGCGCGGCGAAGGCTTCGACAGCACCTTCCAAGAGACATTCGAGCGCATCGCCCAGGGTGGCGCGGCGATGTCACGGGACTTGAAGGCCGACGACCACAAGTCGGGCGGCTGGTGGAACTGGCATCCCAACAAGACGGCGCTCGAATACTACTGGCATACCGGCAAGCTCGCCATCGCCGGCCGCCAAAACTTCCAGAAGATTTACGATCTCACCGAGCGCGTCATTCCCGGCCACCACTATGAGCCGGAGGTCAGCCACGATGCTTTCCTCGACTGGGCCTGCCGCGCAGCGCTCGACCGGCTGGGCTTTGCCACACACGGCGAAATCGCCGCCTTCTTCGATCTGGTTTCGCCAGACGAGGCAAAGGCCTGGGTTATGCAGCATCGCGACGAACTGACCGAAGTGATGATCGAGCCTGCCGACGGTGACAAGCCGCGCCTGTCCTATGCGTTCACCGGGTTTCCCGAAAACCTCGGTGACCTCCCAGACGCGCCCGCCCGCATCCGCGTGCTCAGCCCTTTCGATCCGCTGATCCGCAACCGCAATCGCACCGAACGCCTGTTCGGCTTCTATTACCGCATCGAGGTTTTCGTCCCCGAACCGAAACGCGAATACGGCTATTACGTTTTCCCGCTGCTCGAAGGCGACAGACTTGTCGGTCGGATCGACATGAAGGCGGAGCGCAAGACAGGGACACTCGCCGTCAAGCGGCTCTGGTGGGAAAAGGGCGTGCGCTCATCCACCGGCCGCATGGAGCGGCTGGAGGCGGAACTGGCGCGGCTGGCGAAATTTGCCGGTGTTGAGAAGGTGTTGTTTTTAGAGGGGTGGGACGGTTAGCCACCGCTCCATTCCGAGCGCGTCAGCTCGTACCAGACCTCGCCATGCTCGCTGCCCACGATAGGGTCCGGCCCGTCGTACATGACTGTGCGTGCATAGCTCAGGCCGATCTTTTCCATGACGCGGCGCGATCCGAGGTTAATTGCCATCGTCGTTGCAGCAATCCTGTCGTACTGACCGCTTTCAAAGCCCCAGTTGACCAGGGCCAGCGCCCCCTCCGAGGCAAGCCCCTGACCCCACTCCATCCGGCGCAGGCGGTATCCGAGTTCGGCCAGCCTCTCACCCTCCGGCCATAGACAGAACCACCCGACGAACGCACCGTTTGCAGTACGGCGCGCCGTCCAGATATAGGGCTCCATCCCTGTCGGCATGAGGAATGTCGCATCCGGACTCGTCGTCTCACGATTGACCGCATACCCGCCGTTCAGAAAGCGCATGACCTCCGGGTCACGCTCAAGATCGATGAAATCGGCGCGGTCACTTGGGGTGCATGGACTGAGCGTCAGCCGCATCGTCTGCAAAACAGTCATTGTCGAATATCCATCCATCACTGAAGCAGGCATGGCCTGATTTGCCGGTCGTCTTACACCGGAAACCTGTGCCGGTTATTCTATCGATAAAACAAGAAAGGCCACCGGTCATGTCCTGACCGGTGGCCTTGAAAATTCAGTGGGCGCAGGCGCTCAGATAATCTCGGTCGCCGCGATCTCGATGCCGAAACCTTCCAGGCCGACATAGTGGCGTTCGCGTGAGGAGAGCAGCCGGATCGAGGTGATGCCGAGATCTTTGAGGATCTGGGCGCCGAGGCCGATTTCCAGCCATTCGCTTTCGCGGGCCTGTGCTTCGCTATGCTCTTCGCGCTCATGCTTGCCGGTGCGCGCCGTTGTCGAGACGCCAACGCCGACCGAACCTTCACGCAGGTAAACGATGACGCCGCGGCCCTGTTCGGACATGCGCTGCATAATCGGATCGAGCTGGCAAGCCTTGCCGAAGACGTCTGCGGCAACGTTTTCGAGGTGCAGGCGCACCGGAATATCGATGCCATCCCGGATATCGCCGAAAACAACAGCGAGATGCTGCATAGGATCCCAGGGCAGGGAATAGGCATGCGCCTTGGCCTTGCCATAGGCGGTATCGACATCGAACGTTGCCTCAAGGTTGATTAGCGTTTCCTTGCGCTGGCGGTAGGCGATGAGATCGGCGACCGAGACCTGCTTCAGGCCGTGTTTTTCGGCAAACTCGGTGACCTGCGGGCCGCGGGTGACCGTGCCGTCGTCGTTGACCAGTTCGCAGATAACGCCGATCGGCGGCAGGCTGGCAAGGCGGCAGAGGTCGACGGCAGCTTCCGTATGGCCGGACCGCATCAACACGCCGCCTTCGCGGGCAACCAGCGGGAAGATGTGGCCGGGACGGGTGAAGTCGGCAGCGCCGACATTCGGGTTGGCAAGGTTGCGCACCGTCAGCGTCCGGTCTTCGGCCGAAATGCCGGTCGTCGTGCCGTGCTTGAAATCGACGGTGACGGTGAAGGCCGTCGTATGGGCCGAATCGTTTTCTGCCACCATGGCGTTGAGGTTGAGGCGCTTGGCCTCTTCCTTTGGCATCGGAGTGCAGACGATGCCAGAGGTGTGGCGCACGATGAAGGCCATCTTTTCCGGCGTGCAATGCACGGCCGCGACGATCAGGTCGCCTTCGTTCTCACGGCCGTCATCATCGGTGACGACAACGATTTCGCCGGCCTCGAAGGCCCGGATGGCATCGGCAACGCGCTTCTGGTCAAAGGGCATGGGGTTCTTCCTTGAATTTACTTCAACCGGCCGGTCTGGCCACGGTCACGCAGGTAATGATCGGCAATGGTGCAGGCAAGCATCGCTTCGCCGATCGGCACGGCGCGGATGCCGACGCAGGGGTCATGGCGGCCCTTGGTGCGGATATCGACATTGTTGCCGTCGCTATCGATCGACTGACGCTCGGTCAGGATCGAAGAGGTCGGCTTGATGGCGAAGCGGGCGATCACCGGCTGGCCGGTCGAGATGCCGCCCAGGATGCCGCCGGCATGGTTCGACAGGAAGATCGGGTTGCCGTCATTGCCCATGCGCATCTCGTCGGCATTTTCCTCGCCGGTGATTTCGGCAGCGCCAAAGCCGTTGCCGATCTCCACGCCCTTGACGGCGTTGATCGACATCAGGTTGGAGGCGATGTCCTGATCGAGCTTGGCATAGATCGGCGCGCCGATGCCGGCCGGTACACCTTCTGCTATCACCTCGACGACGGCGCCGACCGACGAACCCGACTTGCGGATGCTGTCGAGATATTCTTCCCAGACCGGGACGATGGCCGGATCGGGTGCGAAGAACGGATTGTTGCCGACTTCGTTCCAGTCCCAGTTGTCGCGATTGATCTTGTGCTTGCCGATCTGCACCAGCGCGCCGCGCACCAGAAGCCCCGGGACCACCTTGCGGGCAAGGCCGCCGGCTGCCACACGAGCGGCAGTTTCACGCGCCGACGAGCGGCCGCCGCCGCGATAGTCGCGGATGCCGTATTTGACATCATAGGTATAGTCGGCATGGCCCGGCCGGTAGCTCTTGGAAATTTCAGAGTAATCCTTGGAGCGCTGGTCGGTGTTTTCGATCATCATCGAGACCGGCGTGCCAGTGGTGATCATTGTCTCGCCGTCCGCGTCCAGCATCACGCCGGAGAGGATCTTCACCAGATCGTCCTCGCGGCGCTGGGTGACGAAGCGCGACTGGCCGGGCTTGCGCTTGTCGAGCCAGGCCTGCAGCTCGGGCAGGGTGAAACGGATGCCGGGAGGGCAGCCGTCGATGACGCAGCCGAGCGCCGGACCGTGGCTTTCGCCCCAGGTGGTAACGCGGAAAAGATGACCGAAAGTATTGTGCGACATGGATCAGGCAACCGGATATGAGGCCAAGCGCATCCGGGCGAGCCGCTGCGCCATTCAGTAGCGCACTCATAGTGGAAAACGCCGGAAAGGGAAAACCTTTCTGGCGAAATATCATGATTGCGTCGTGAACAGTGTGTCCTGTCGCGAAAGCCAATCAGGACGCCAGTTGCAGGGCATCCTTGTTGGCGAATTCCACGAACTTGTCGAAGCTCAAGGGCTTGGCGAAAGCATAACCCTGCAGGAGATCACAACCGAGCAGGCCGAGCATTTCCGCATGTTCCATGGTTTCGACGCCCTCGGCGACCGTTTCGATGCCGAGTGAGCGGCCGATCTCGATGATCGAACGGATCAATGCCTGTTCGTTGCGGGAGTTGAGAATGGGCGCAACCAGCTGCCTGTCGATCTTCAGCCGCTTCGGCTTGATCTTCAGCAGGCTGACGATCGAGGTATGGCCGGTGCCGAAATCGTCGATTTCGATATCGATGCCGAGCTTCTTGATGCCCTCGATATTGGCGGTAACGATATCGTCGCTCTCGTCGAGGAAGATCGATTCCACCAGTTCGAACGACAGCTGACCCGGTTTGAACGACAGGCCTTGCAGCGAGTTCAACAGCAGGTCGTCGCTAAGCCGCTTGGCCGAGACGTTGACGGAGATCTTCGGAACGTCGATACCCAGCGCTGCCCAGCGCATCGCGTCGATCAGCGACCGGTCGAGCACGATACGGTCGATCGTTGCCACCACATTCAGCTCCTCGGCGATATGCAGGAACTTGTCTGGCGTCAGAACGCCCTCGCGCGGATGGTTCCAGCGTACCAGTGCCTCGACGCCGGAAAGGCGCAGCGTACCGGCGTCGAACTGCGGCTGATACCAGGCAACGAACTGGTTCTGCTCAATGCCTTCAAGAATCTCATCGGCAATCCGCTTGGTCGTGATGATTTCGGCCTGCAGCGCTTCGGTGAAGAATTCATGCCGGTTGCGGCCGCTTTCCTTGGCCCGGTAGAGTGCGATATCGGCGTTGACCAGCAGCTGGCGTTCGTCGATCGCCATGTTACCGGCACAGGCAATGCCGATGCTGACACCGAAGCGGCAGGGAAAGCCGTTGTAATCGACGGGCTGGCGCATCTGGGCAATGATGCGCTCGGACAAACTGGACAGGAAAATCTTGCTCGGCGGATTGGCGGCCAGCACGACGAACTCGTCGCCACCGATGCGCGCCACGATGTCGCCGGCACGCACGTTTGCGCGCAGGATCTTCGAGGCATGCACCAGCATCGCGTCACCCGCCGCATGGCCGAGCGTATCGTTGATCTGCTTGAAGCGATCGAGGTCGATATGGAGGATCGCGATGTTCTGCAGACCATCCTTGCGGGCGGCCGACAGCGCTTCAAGTTCCTTGTCGAGCATGCGGCGATTGCCAAGGCCCGTCAGCGGATCGTGCAGGGCATTGTGTTCGATACGGTCCTTGGCATCGGCCAGTTCGCCGTTCTTGGCTTCGGCCATTGCCTTTGCGGTGCGCAGTTCATCGGTCAAAAGCACGTCATCGCTGATATCGAAGGCAATGCCGATCAGCTTCCGGTTACCGCCGGGCGCCTCGTGGATCTTGCCGACGGAGCGGATATGCCGGATTGTTCCGTCTGTCAGCACCACCCTGGAGGCCTGCACATAAGGGAGGCCGGTCGAAATGGTGTGGCCCACGCTTGAAAGTGTCTCTTCGCGGTCATCGGGATGGATCGTGTTGATCCAGGTTTCATGTGACGTTATGCCGTCGACATAGGTCAGCCCGTAAAGCTGATGCATGCGCTCGTCCCAGTAGGTGACGCCCGCGTCGAGATCGGCTTCCCACATGCCACACTGATAGGAATCGAGCGCCAGATCGAGGCGTCTGGTGATCGCCTCCAGCTGTTGTTCGCGTTCCGACAGACCGGTAAGGGCATCTTCCAGTTCGGCGTTCTTTTGGTCGGCAACGGCTTTTGCCGTTCGCAGCTGCTCCGTCATCATGACGTCGTCGGTGACATCCCAGCTGATGCCGGTGATCTTGGCTTTGCCATCGGCACCCACATGCGTGGAGCCGGCATTGCGGACGTGATGGATTCTGCCGTCGGCCATGACGACGCGATACTGCGACCGATATTCCAGATCTTCATCCAACGCCCTGAACAGGGTCAGGGATGCCGCCCTGATATCGTCCTGATGCACCGAGCCGCGCCATTCCGCGTAGCTTGGATCCCCGCCGCCCGGTGGCAGGCCATGCAGATGGTACATGCGCTCATCCCAGGAGCGTGTCTGCGTGTCGAGGTCAATTTCCCAGATGCCGATCTTGGAGGATTCAAGCGCCAGATTGAGCCGATGTGACACGGTCAGCAGTTCCCGCTCGCGTGCGCGAAGCTTGGCGATGTTGCGCTGGCGCTCGTTGACGAAACCGCCGGTCAGAAAGATCGGGATGATGATGATCGCGGCAGCGATGAAGATCGCGGTTTCCAGCCATGTGCTGTTGGCGGGCTCCTGCGCCCAGCCGTCGGCTGGGATCGCCGCCAGTTCCCATGTTCCGCCGGGCAGCTGCAATTGGCGGATGACAGGCGATTTTTCGAAGAGATCGGTATCGCCGAAGAATGCATCCTGGATGCTGTTTTTCACCGAGACATCGCGGATTGCCAGCTGGATATTGGTATGCCGGTGGCCGCCATCAGCTTCGTCACTATGCTTGCCTGCGTCGATGAGGCCCGCATTGGTGTAGATATCCCGTTCGTCGATGACGGCTTCCATGAAGCCCCAAAAGACCAGGCTGTTGTCAGTCCTGGTGAAGACCGGCGAAAACAGATTGAAGCCGGTCCGGCCGCTCGGAAGCCTGACTGGGCCGGCCAGAATGGGCTTGGCCCTCGATTCGGCCCGGTCGATGGCGACCCGGGAGGAACGGAATTTCTTGAAGTCGGTGCCGATCATCCGCTCGTTTCCTTTGAGGGGAAATGTCATTCGGATGACGGCATCGGGTGCAGCGCTGACGCGCACCATCTGCGGATTCTGGATCAGCAGCTTGGTCGCCAACTGGTCGAAAAGCGGCTGGGCCATGTTCGGATCGACGGCGAAACTGTTGGCAAAACCGCGTAGCGCCGTGATGTTGTTGTTGATCTCGCTCTGCAGGCGCAGGGAAACAAGATTGAGCTCGTTCTGGACGTTGCTATTCAGCTCGTTGCGGAAGTTTTCGCGGTTCTGCTGCTCGAAGAAGTAGCCGCCGGTGAAAACGACGGCAACGGCGATGAAGGCGGGAAAAAGCGACGGTTTCGCCAGCCTGGCAAGCGCCCAGGCGCGATGACGGATTGTAGCGCTTTTAGTCAACGGCCATGCACCCCATATTCCCCGGCCTCACGGTAGAGAGGGAGTCTTAAGATTGGCTTTAGAGGCTGTTCCTGCTATGAAATCGGCTCTTCGGCGGGAGGGACGCTGTCGATCAGGATTTGGTTAACCATGAGCTTTCTAAAGAGCGGTCCAAATTCGGTAAAATTTTAAATGACACGGCAGCGGGCGATTTTTGCCACAATCGGAGATCAAACAGTGGGCACAACAAAATTGAATGAATCACTGAAGAGGGCAAGACAGATGCGTTTCATCGTTGCTACGTTGATGGCCGCAGCCGGTTTCTTTTCGCCGCTTGCCGCGTTCGCCGAGAGTGCCGATGTCGAGGCCGTGATCACCGGCGTCGATACCGACAAGCTGAGCCTGTCGCTGGACGACGGCAAGAACTACCAGGCACCGGAAGAATTCAACTTTGATGGCCTGAAGCAGGGCGTCAAGGTTCTGGTTTTCTACACCGAAGTCGATGGCAAGCGCGTCATCAATGATCTGGAAATCGTGCAGTAAGACTGCAGTCGCGGCACTGGCTCAGTGCCGCATCATTCGGGTGGCGGGCTGATTGAACAATCCGCCGCTTTTCCCACCTTCGGCCAAAGGCAGCCTAGAGCCAGCCGATTGTGCCGTTCTCAATTTTCAAGATTCGATCCTGTGGAATGGCGCCGAGTGCTGCTTCCTCCGCATCCATGGCGCCGCATAGCTTGAACAGCGTGCGGATGACGCCGCCATGGCTGACACAGACGGTCGGCCCGGACACGCTGGAAAGCCAGGCGCCGATGCGCCAGGACAGGATTTCATAACTTTCAGCATCCGCCCCCGGCGGGATGAAATCCCACTTCGACAATTCACGTTCCGCCACCCGTTCGGGCATCTCCCGCTCGAGTTCGGCCATCGTGTAACCCTCCCAATCACCGAAGGAGACTTCCTTCAGCCGGTCGTCCATGCGGTAGCCGTTGCGGGCAAGCCCCATGGCTTCGCGAATGAGTTCCATGGTCTCGCGGGTGCGGTGAAGCGGGCTGGCGACGAAGTCGAATTTTTCAACATCCTGCCCGAGAATGGCAAGAAGTGACCGGCCATTGCCGCTCGCCTGGCGGCGGCCGGTATCGTTGAGCGGAATGTCCTTCTGGCCCTGCATGCGGATTTGCGCATTCCAGTCGGTCTGTCCGTGGCGGATCATGTAAATGGTCACGGAGAAACTCCGGGGCAGGGGGCTTGGCCCCAAGGCAGGAGCCGGGGCGCCCGCTACACGAGAGCCCCGGAATTCTTTCGGAGGCGTATCAGTCCTTGACGACGGCGATATCCGGCGCATCGACGGCCTTCATGCCGATGACATGGTAGCCGCTGTCGGCGTGATGAACTTCACCGGTGACCGAACGCGACAGGTCCGACAGCATGTAGAGGCCGACATCACCGACTTCCTCGATGGTGACGGTGCGGCGCAGTGGCGCGTTGTATTCGTTCCACTTCAGGATATAGCGGAAATCGCCGATGCCGGACGCAGCAAGCGTCTTGATCGGGCCAGCCGAAATCGCGTTGACGCGGATGTTCTTCGGGCCGAGATCGACGGCAAGATACTTGACGCTGGCTTCCAAGGCCGCCTTGGCAACACCCATGACGTTATAGTTCGGCATGACCTTTTCGGCGCCGTAATAGGTCATGGTCAGCATCGAGCCGCCATCGGTCATCAGCTTTTCCGCACGCCGCGCGACGGCGGTGAAGGAATAGACCGAGATGTTCATCGTCAGGGCGAAGTTTGCGGCCGACGTATCGACATAACGGCCGGTCAACTCGTCCTTGTCGGAAAAGCCGATGGCGTGCACGATGAAGTCGATCTTGCCCCAGATTTTTTCCAGGTTGTCGAAAACGGCGTCGATCGTGGATTCGTCACTGACATCACAATGGCCGGCCATGACGGCACCGAGTTCTTCGGCCAGCGGTTCGACCCGCTTCTTCAAGGCGTCGCCCTGATAGGTGAATGCCAGTTCGCCGCCCTGTGCGCGAATTGCCTTGGCAATGCCCCATGCGATCGACCGGTTGTTTGCGACACCCATGATAAGGCCGCGTTTGCCCTTCATCAGACCGGATGTTTGCGACATGATGTTATGCCCCCAATAAAGCCTATGCTTTCGTCAGTCAGGCATTGGCCGACTGGAAATTCGCATATGTTGAACCTGCCGGAGCCTTCGCGCCCCTTGCGGTCGCGTCGGCTCTGAATTTTTCGAGCATTGGCTATGACATAGCCGTCCCGGTGGTTCAAGCGCGGGGGAGATCAGGAAGTGTTAGTCCCCGTAATATTGGGTCAGTGGCCATATTGCTGGCAGCGATCCACGGCGTTTGTCGCAAAATCTTTACAGAAACAGGCCATTGCGCAGGCTGCGCATCAGGTCGGTGATCTTTTCATCCGGCTTTTCCCACAGCATCAGCCGCAGTTCCACCAGTAGATCGCCGCGTTTGCCCTCCGCTGTCGGCAGGCCGTGACCCTCAAGCCGGATCACATGGTCGGAGCCGGACCATGCCGGGATGGTTACCCTGATGGCCCCGGTAAGGGTCTCGACCGTCATCTCGCATCCGAGGATGGCATCCTGGATATTGACTGGCAAAGTGGTCCGCAGGTCGGTCCCGTCGCTGCGGAAGCGGCCGTCCTCCAGCACGCGCACGGTAACAACGACATCGCCGCGCTGCATGCCGTTCAAGCGGTAACCCATTTCCTTGAGACGGACGACGCTGCCGTCGGTCGTGCCGGCGGGCAGAGTGACCTTCAATGTCTGTCCGTCGGGCAGCGTTGCCGTTGCCTTTTCACGGCGGAAGATCTCCTCGATCGAGACCGTGACGTCGCAGAAGATATCGGGCACCTTTTCCAGTGCGGGTTTGCTGGCCGCGCCGCGGATGCGCCGGACGATCGCCGAAACAAGGTCTGCTGCCGGTGCTGCGGCGCGTGGGAAGCCGCCGAACATGGGCGTCCTGTCGCCCTCGACTTTCTGTTCCGGCTTGGCTTCGGATTCCGGCACAGCTTCTGCCTTGGGCTCCGGTCGGGCTTCCGGCGCCGGTTCGGCCTTTGCCTGCGGCGCAGCCGTTGCCGGCTTCTTCTCTGGCGGCTTTGCGTTCTGCGCCCGTGCCCTGTCCTTGGTCTCGAAAATGCGCGAAATCATCTCTTCGGCGGTTTCCGGGTCGATGGTTTCCTCTTCCGGTCCCCGCGCCTTGCGCTTCATTTCTTCCATGCGGCGCAGTTCAGCCTCACGGCGGGCGTGGTCGTAGCGGTTGCGCAGCTTCGGGTCCTTCAGCACCTCGTAGGCGCGTCCAGCCTCGGCAAAGCGCTGGGTGGCGAGCGGATCATCCTTGTTCTGGTCGGGATGCACGGCTTTTGCCACGGACCGCCAGGCGGCCTTGATCTCGTCCGGTCCGGCATTGCGTCTGACGCCGAGCACTGAATAGGGATCACGCATGCCTGTCACCGCCCTTGAAGACTGAGGTGCCGCATTTCGCGGTTCGTTTCAGCCTGTTGAAACAATCGGGGAGCCGCGTCCCGGCGGTCTTCTCCCTATGCCGGTGATGATGAGAAGCTGCTGCTTAAATTACGGTTAGCTGTGGGCGTGCGCCGGTTGTGTTCGTGGCTTCGCGCCGCGTCTTTGTTGTGGCGTGGTTAATACGCGGTAGCGAAGCGTGCCAATCCCGATATCAGCTGCGGGGGCCAAAGCTGGTGAGATACCATTGGCCATTGCCGAGCAGGCAGGTATTGCCGTCAAACTTGGCGATGCCCTGATAGGAATGGCGGGTGGTGGTGAACCGGCGGCAGGTGGTGCCGTTCACCTGTTCCTCGGAGATGCTGCTGATCACACCGGTGCTGCCCGAACTGGAGTTCGCCCAGGGAATGGGGTTTCCGGCAATCCGTGTCACATCGGCTGACGACACCGCATTTTTGACGGTGAGTGCGTCGGAATTGTCTTCGTCACTCCGGACGGAGGGCACGGAATTTGTCGAGACGGTTCGGTCGACCTCGGGTGTTCCGGAAAAATCGAGACCGCCAAGGCATCCCGAAAGAATGGTCGCGGCCAGGCACACTGCGGCAATGCCGCTCAACCGGGATAAACCCTTTGTGTCCTTGATCCACTTTGCTATGTCTTGCAACGGCATACCTGTCAGACTGGAAAGAGCGGCTTCAAGGTCCTAAGACGCAACGTGCAAGCTCTGACATTTTTCGTTCGGCGGGCGGAAACTGCGTTCGCGCCACACATTACGGCATTGGATGGCAATATGAGTGAGACTGGGTTAACAACTGGTGACTTCACGCAAGAGAATGAGCCCTTTTCCCTTTTTGGCACGTGGCTGAAAGAGGCGCAGGCCGCAGAAATCAACGATCCCAATGCCTTGGCACTGGCGACGGTAGATGCAGATGGCCTGCCGGATGTGCGTATGGTGCTGCTGAAGGATTTCGACGAGCGCGGCTTCGTCTTCTACACCAATTTCGAAAGCCACAAGGGCCAGGAAATTCTTGGCAGCATGAAGGCTGCGATGTGCTTTCACTGGAAAACGCTGCGCCGCCAAGTGCGCGTGCGCGGCCCGGTGGAGATCGTCAGCAATGAAGAGGCCGACGAATATTACAAGACCCGTGCGCGCGGCAGCCGGATCGGCGCCTGGGCGTCAAAACAGTCGCGGCCGCTGGAAAGCCGGTTTGCGCTGGAAAAGGCCGTTGCCGAATATACGCTGAAATATGCCATCGGCGAGATTCCGCGCCCCGATCACTGGTCGGGTTTCCGCATCAAGCCGACGTCGATCGAGTTCTGGAAGGATGGCGCTTTTCGCCTGCACGACCGGATCGAGTTCCGCCGCGATGCGCCGGAAGGCGATTGGTCGAAGGTGCGCATGTATCCCTGATCGAAGGTGCTCAGCGCGCGCCCATCAACCTGAAGGCAATGCCCGAGGCAAGCGCGCTGACATATCCAGCCTTTTGAAAATGACCGTTCAGCGAAATGCGAGGCAGAGCGGCGGTGTTGACCGCATTGGACAGCGTTCCTGGCTGCGTCGTCACGGCGGTGCTGAAGCCAAGACCGGCGGCCAAACGGTGATCGCGGGCCGAGACGGCGGTGGCAAAGCCATAGGGATAGGCAAGCGATGTCGGCCGGCGTCCGGTGATTTGTTCCACCCTGCGGGCCGAAAGGTCCATTTCAGCGCTTGCCGTTTCGTCGCTGAGGCGTGTGACCGAACGATGGCTGATCGTGTGCGCGCCAAGGCTGGCGAGCGGGTTTTCGATCAGTGTTTTGAGGCCTGCCTCGTCCAGCGTCAAAGCAGTGGTGATCCCTATGGCATCGATGCCGGATGCCTGCGCTATCCGGTTCAGCCGGTCGATCGCCGTGGCTTCGTCGATAGAATGCAGGAAGGCGGCAAACCGGTCGAAGGTGCTCTGCTTCTGCGGCAGGCTGCCAAGCGGCAGGGTTTCGTCACCTGCACCGAAATCGAAGGTCAGGCTTGACTGCTGTTCCAGAAGATCGGCAAGCGTTTCCCACCAGAGCGTATGGGTGCGATCGATGAAGCCGCCGGCAACAAATACCGTGAAGGGTACACTGTGTCTGGAAAACACCGGCGCGGCATGGTCGAGATTGTTGCGATAGCCGTCATCCAGCGTGAAAACGGCAGCCGGTTGGGGATCCTTCGAGGCAAGATGGGCAGCCAGCGCATCGAGGGCAATAAACCGGTAGCCATCGCGTTTCAATGTCGAGATCGCTGTATCCAGAAATTCCGGGGTGATCTCCAGATGGGCGTTGGGATCAAAGGTGCGAGGCCGTTTCGGGCGAACATGATGCAGCGTGAAGATCGCGCCGCGACCGCGCGCCTGCCGCATCAGCCCGCCAGCATGCAGCAACCCGGCAACGGTCAAGCCACCCGTAATGGCCGTGCGTTTGACGGCTTGTCGCAGCATGTTTTTCAAGTGCATCCCCTAGCGCAAAATCGACCGCGACATTAGCCATCCTGGCGTTAACACCGGCTGAATGGCAGATTGGGCAACGAAAAGGCGGATCGCTTTCGCGGCCCGCCTTATAATATTATTCCAATGGTTGTTGGCAGTTAACGCGGCAACACCCCATCGACTTCATCACGCTGGCGGCCGCCGAGTGCCGCACCGACTGCGGCGACAAAGCCACCGATCAACAGGGACAGCGCGCCAAACAGCGCGACGGATGCGCTGGCCTTGCGTGCCGTCTCGGCCGCTTCCGTCGCAGCCACCTTGGCTTCATCGACGCTTTTCAAAACGGCATCGACGCGGGCCTTGGCATCCGGTTCCGACAAGCCCGTTTTGGCAGCAACGAGCTGATCGAGGTAAGTTCGGTCACCGGTCGACATTTCGCCGTTGGCAGCGCTGGTGAGGAGGATACGGGACACCTGACCTGCCGTATCGTCCGCCCCCGCGCCAGCCTGTGCTGCAGCAGGTGTGGCCGGGCGCAGCAGGTTATCGACAAAGTAGGACGTCGCATTGCTGCCCGCATCTGACGAGGCTGCCGCGGCACCCGCCGCTGTCGCGCCTGCTGTCACCGTCGCCGTGGCCTGCACACCAGTGCCGACTGCGGATGATACAGCTGAACCCAATGCACCGGCGACGATCAACGTTGCGAGCGCCCAGGCGAGCACACCATGGGCTGTGTCGCGAAAGAACACCTCGTCGCGGTTAACGCCGGTCCATTTCGTCCGCAGGCGGCCGGCAATATATCCGCCGAATGCGGCAGAGGCCCATTGCACGACGATGAACCAGATCGCCGCGGTGACGGCAAAGGTTGTCAAGGATGCGCCCTGTGACGAAAAGGGGGAGGCCATGCTCAGCCCGATGCCGGAGCCGAGCAGCGAGAGAACGATCGTAATCGCCGCCGCCGCCACGGCACCTGCGATGATCGCGCCCCAGCTGACGGCGGAATCCGAGGATTCGATGGTGGTGCCTGACGGTACCGTTGAAACCGGGATTGTCATCGCGCCACCTATCGGAAGAAGAGGGCGAGTAGGATGATAATGGGGATCGGAACCCCCAGCAGCCAGAGTAGAATTCCGCGTCCCATGATGTAACTCCCTTGCATTGAACCGGCCGCTTTTTCAAACGGTTATGCGGCGTGTCCGGTAAACGCGGGCAGGGGGGATTGGTTCCGTAACGGCCATGCCCGGTTACTGAGGTGCAGTGTTAGAGCGCCTGTTGCCTTTGGCCGGCCGGCCGGCGGCAACGTTAATTCTTCGTTTACCACTGCGATAAAAGTAGTGCCGGATAGGCGCATTCCGCCGCAAAGTTGCAGCAAAGACACGGCTCTGTCGCAAAATGACGCAAAACCGCGCCCGCTCAAGGGTGCCAGCGAATGGGGACCGGCATGACAACTTTTCGATGCCTGCTTTGGGCAATGTTTACTTTTGCCTTCGGACCGGCGGTGGCCTTTGCAGGCAGCGCCTCGATCATTCTCGATGCCCGCACGGGCAAGGTGCTGTCGGCGGAAAATCCCGACACGCTCAACCATCCAGCCTCGCTGACCAAGATGATGTCGCTCTACCTCACCTTCGAGGCGCTTCACCGCGGCACCATCAAATGGGACAGCCAAATCAAGGTGTCGAAGACGGCGGCGGCCAAACCACCGATGCGGCTGGGGCTCAAGGCGGGGATGAAGCTGACGGTACGCGAGGCGGTCCTCGGCATGATCGTGCGCTCGGGCAATGATGCGGCAGCCGCGATGGCAGAGAAGCTCGGTGGAACGGAAGCCAAATTCGCCCAGATGATGACGAAGAAGGCGCGCCAGCTCGGTATGAGCCGGACCGTCTTCATCAACGCGTCCGGCCTGCCGGCACGCGCCCAGGTGACGACGGCGCGCGACATGTCGACGCTCGCGATCGCACTGATGCGTGACTTTCCCAAGGAGTACAGGCTGTTTGCCACCGAGAGCTTTGTGTTCCGTGGCCGCAAGGTCCGCGGCCACAACAACCTGATGTACCGCTATGACGGCATGGACGGGATCAAGACCGGCTATACCAATGCCTCGGGTTTCAATCTCGTCAGCGCCGTCCGGGACGGCAATCGGCGGGTCATCGGCGTCGTGCTTGGCGGCCGCACTGCTCGAAGCCGCGACGACAAGATGGCTGCGTTGCTCGATCGCCATATCGGCAAGGCGTCGCGCACGGGCAGCCGTGCGCTGGTGGCTGCCGCAAAGACCCGCGGCCCTGTGGAGGTCGCCGCCCTCGGCGCGTCCGATGTGCCACTGCCTTTTGCGGCGCCGGAGCGCCGGAGCAGCGATGCGGTCGCCGCACTGATCGCCAGCTCGTCGTCGCATTCAGCAATCCCAGCCGAGCGCCCGGCGGCGATGAATGAGCTCGAAAACACCGCGGATGTTCTTCCGGCCGGTGCCTGGCAGATCCAGATTTCAGCAGCGCCGTCTCAAGAGGCAGCGCGTGCCCTGCTGGCGCAGGCGAGTGTTGCTGCAGGCCACACGCTGCAGTCAGCCTCGCCGTATACCGAGGCCGTCGGCAACGGTGCCGGCCGGGTCTATCGCGCCCGCTTCGTCGGTTTTTCCAGCCGGGAGGACGCTGCCGCTGCTTGCAGCAGGCTGAAACAGCGCTCGTATGACTGCATGCTGTTGCCGTCCCGCGGCTGAGGCGGGAAGGCGCCTGGCGGCCGCAGGGCCGTTCTTGGACGATCAGGCCTGCGTGCCGCCCACAGTCATGTCGTTCATGCGCAAATGCGGCTGGCCGACGCCGACAGGCACCCACTGGCCGCCCTTGCCGCAATTGCCCATGCCGGTATCGAGCTTCATGTCGTTACCGATCATGGTGATGCGCTGCATGGCGTCGGGCCCGTTACCGATCAACATCGCGCCCTTGACCGGCGCGCCGATCTTGCCGTTATCGATCAGATAAGCCTCGGTGCAGCCGAAGACGAACTTGCCGGAGGTGATATCCACCTGGCCGCCACCGAAGGAGACGGCATAGATGCCCTTCTTGACCGAGGCGATGATTTCTTCCGGGCTCTTGTCGCCGCCGAGCATGTAGGTGTTGGTCATGCGCGGCATCGGCACATGCGCATAGGATTCGCGCCGACCGTTGCCGGTCGCCTTCATGCCCATCAGCCGGGCGTTCTGGCGGTCCTGCATGTAACCAACCAACTTGCCGTCATCGATCAGGACGTTGTAGCCGGATGGCGTGCCTTCGTCGTCGATGGTCAGCGAACCGCGGCGGCTTTCGATCGTACCGTCATCAACGACGGTCACGCCCTTGGCCGCAACCGTCTGGCCCATCAGGCCGGCAAAGGCTGAGGTCTTCTTGCGATTGAAATCGCCTTCCAGTCCGTGACCGACCGCCTCATGCAGCATCACACCCGGCCATCCCGATGAGAGAACGACATCCATGGTGCCGGCCGGAGCATCGACGGCTTCGAGATTGACAAGCGCTTGCCGAAGAGCTTCGTCAGCGCCGCGCCGCCAGTTGTCCACGGTGACAAAATCGCCAAAACCGCGGCGGCCGCCGACACCGTAGGATCCGGCCTCCTGCCGGTCGCCTTCGCCGACGACGACGGAAATGTTGAGGCGCGTCATCGGCCGGATATCATGCATGCGTTCGCCATCGGCGCGCAGGATATCGACCACCTGCCAGCTGGCGGCGATCGAGGCGGTCACCTGCCGGACCTTGGGATCCTTGGCCCGCAGATAGACGTCGATTTCCTGCAGCAACGAAACCTTGGCCTCAAAACTCGGCTCACCGATCGGGTTTTCGTCGCCATAGAGTTTCTTGTTGGTGCGCTGCGGGGCTGCAGCATAGGTGCCGGAATAGCCGCGTGTGACGGCGCCGACCGCATCGGCTGCCCGTTTCAGCGCGGAGAGCGATAGATCGCCCGCATGCGCATAGCCGACCGCTTCGCCAGCCACCGCCCGCAGGCCAAACCCCTGGTCGGTATTGAAACTGCCGCCCTTCAGGCGGCCATTGTCGAAGGACAGCGATTCCGACTGGCTGTGTTCGATGAACAGTTCGCCATCATCAGCACCCGACAAGGTCTGCGCCAGAACTTCGCGAATGGCAGCCTCGTCGCTGTCGAACAGTTTGATGAGATCGGTGTTCATGGGCGAGGGCTCCAGATACGAAGGAATATGGTGCTTTATGTAGGGACAGGTGCGGTGAGGGGCAAGCGCAGATGTCAAGACGCTCCCGCCAGGAAGCATCGGTTTGCCAATGTGTGCAAAGGTCTGCGGTTTTTCTTCTCCCCGGCGGGGAGAAGGTGGCGCGTCGCGCCGGATGAGGGGAGCCACACAGGCGGTCCGTACTGTTGGCCCCTCATCGCCTCACTTACGTTCGGCACTTCTCCCCCGTTGGGGAGAAGTGGAAGGGAAACCGCTTACGGCAGCGCGTCGTAGCCTTCGCCAAAACCCTTCAAGTCGACCGGAATGCCGATGCCTTCTTCCGGAGACTGGAAGACGATGAAGGTTGCCTGTGCGCCGGACCGGAAGGTTTTCAAGAGCTCGTCTTCCAGAACCACTTCCGCATAGCAGCCGTCGGAGAAGCAGCGGACGAAATAGGCGCGGCCGATATCCTTGCCGTCTACATTCAGGCCAAGACCGTTTGGCAAGAGAACGCCGAGCGGGGCCAGAACGCGCAGGATTTTTGCCTTGCGGTCTGCGGTCTTGAGGACGACAACCGAAAGGCCGACCTCCGGCCGGTCCTCGGCAATAACGTTCTGCATCAGGGCGCACTGTTCGGCCGTTGCTCCTGCCGGCTGGTCGCAGACGATCGACCACGCGCCATGGTTCGACTTCACCGTGCCGGGTGTGCCTGGCTGTTGTGCTCCGGGTTGCTGGGCCGCCGCCGTATGGGAAAGAAGGGCGGCAGCTAGTCCGAACGCCGCGATCGGCAGCCGGGAAAGGAGGGACAGGCCCATGAAAACCTCAAACTTAAGAATCAGTCTGGCTATTCTTGAAGCGCGTAGCCGCAAATGAAAAGCCCCGCGCGGTACATTCCAGCCCGGTGTGGCGGAAATGGGGCTTCTAAACTGGACCAAAACGGCAAATCAGCCGCAAAACTCCGGTGTATGCGCGCCGGCGGAGTGCCGGTCGTCTCTTATGTATGGTATAGGGGGCGGGGAGAGTGGAGTAAATGTCGGGTGCCTCGGCGTGCTTTTGCGGCTGCCGGCATCTCTAAGGCCTGCGAGGCCTTAACAGTTTGTGTGAAAAGCGTCATTTGCGCAAAATGCCGCATGGGCTTGAATGGACAGATGTTGCGGCCATCATCAAACTGTGGTTTGAAGCGCTTCAGTATGGCTAAGGATTCTGCGTTACGGTTTGATCCTGATCAAGCGCCCAGGGAGACACTATAGTGAAAAACAAGGCTTTTGCAGTTTTGGCATCGACTGCCTGTCTGCTCTTTGCTTCGAATGCTTTGGCTGACAAGCCGGTCGCATGGCAGACCAACTTTCAGACCGCAGCAACCGGAATCATGGAAGAAATTACATGGTTCGAGCATTACACGCTCTGGTTCATCATTCCGATCACGCTTTTTGTCCTGGCGCTGCTGATCTGGATCGTGGTCCGTTTCCGCGAAAGCAAGAATCCGGTTCCATCCAAGACCAGCCATAACACGGCAATCGAAATCGTCTGGACGCTCGGTCCGGTGATTGTTCTGTTGTTTCTGGCGATCCCATCCTTCCAGCTGCTGACTGCGCAGCTGACGCCGCCGGAAAATCCGGATATCACCCTGAAGGCGACCGGTAACCAGTGGTATTGGTCCTACGAATACGAAGTCGGCGAAACCCCGCTCTCCTTCGACAGCCTGATGATGAAGGAAGAAGACCGCGCCTCGCTCGGCAAGGAAGACAAGCACGAATATCCGCGTCTTCTCGCCGTCGACAACGAGGTCGTCGTTCCCGTTGGCAAGACGGTTCGCGTTCTGGTCACCGCTGCCGACGTCATCCACGCCTTCGCCATGCCGGCCTTCGGTGTGAAGATCGACGCTGTTCCTGGCCGTCTCAACGAAACCTGGTTCAAGGCTGAGCGCGAAGGTCTCTACTACGGCCAGTGTTCCGAGCTCTGCGGCAAGGATCACGCCTATATGCCGATCGCCATCCGGGTCGTCAGCGAAGACAAGTACAACACTTGGCTCGCTGCCGCCGCCACCAATGTTGGTGAGGCGAACAAGGCACTCATGGCTTCCATCGACGGCGCGGCTAAGACCGTAGACGTCGCTGAAAACGCCGCACAGTAATTCGAAGGGGAGCTCGACCCAATGGCCGGAACAACCGCGCAACACGATCACCTTCATGACCATGCCCACGATCACGGGCACGACCATGACCACGCACACAAGCCGCTGACCTTCTTTCAGCGCTGGTTCCTCTCGACCAACCACAAGGATATCGGCACGCTCTACCTGATCTTCGCGATTTTCGCGGGCATCATCGGCGGCACGCTGTCGGTCTTCATGCGCGCCGAGCTGCAGGAGCCGGGCATCCAGATCTTCCACGGTCTGGCGCAGATGGTTTACGGCTTCGAAGGCGATGCTGCCATCGATGGCGGCAAGCAGATGTTCAACGTCTTCACGACAGCACATGCTCTGATCATGATCTTCTTCATGGTCATGCCCGCGCTGATCGGCGGCTTTGCCAACTGGATGGTTCCGATCATGATCGGCGCGCCGGACATGGCGTTCCCGCGCATGAACAACATCTCCTTCTGGCTGATCATCCCGGCCTTCCTGCTGGTTCTGCTCTCGATGTTCGTCGAAGGTCCTGCAGGCGGTTATGGCGCGGGTGGCGGTTGGACGATCTATCCACCGTTCTCGACATCGGGTCAGCCGGGGCCTGCCATGGACCTTGTGATCCTGGGCCTGCACATTGCCGGTGCCTCGTCGATCCTCGGTGCGATCAACTTCATCACCACGATCCTCAACATGCGCGCTCCGGGCATGACGCTGCACAAGATGCCGCTGTTTGCCTGGTCCGTTCTGATCACTGCCTTCCTGCTGCTTCTGTCGCTGCCGGTTCTGGCAGGCGGCATCACCATGCTGCTCACCGACCGCAACTTCGGCACGGCCTTCTTCGCGCCTGAAGGCGGCGGCGACCCAATCCTGTTCCAGCACCTGTTCTGGTTCTTCGGTCACCCGGAAGTGTACATCCTGATCCTGCCCGGTTTCGGCATCGTCAGCCACATCGTCTCGACCTTCTCGCGCAAGCCGATCTTCGGTTACCTCGGCATGGCCTATGCCATGGTTGCGATCGGCGCCGTCGGCTTCATCGTCTGGGCGCACCACATGTACACCGTTGGCATGTCGCTCGACACGCAGCGCTACTTCGTCTTCGCCACGATGGTTATCGCGGTTCCGACCGGCGTGAAGATCTTCTCCTGGATCGCGACGATGTGGGGTGGTTCGATCCGCTTCACCACGCCGATGGTCTGGGCGATCGGCTTCATCTTCCTGTTCACCGTGGGCGGCGTCACCGGCGTTCAGCTCGCCAATGCCGGCCTCGACCGTTCGCTGCACGACACCTATTACGTGGTTGCCCACTTCCACTACGTTCTGTCGCTCGGCGCCGTGTTCGCGATCTTCGCCGGCTGGTACTACTGGTTCCCGAAGATGACCGGCTACATGTATTCGGAATTCGTCGGCAAGCTGCACTTCTGGGTCATGTTCATCGGCGTCAACCTGGTGTTCTTCCCGCAGCACTTCCTCGGCCTTGCCGGTATGCCGCGCCGTTACATCGACTATCCGGATGCCTATGCAGGCTGGAATGCCGTGTCGTCCTACGGTTCGTACATCTCGGCCTTTGCCGTGCTGATCTTCCTGTTCGGCGTCTTCGAAGCCTTCTCCAAGAAGCGCGTTGCCGGCAACAACCCATGGGGCGAGGGCGCAAACACGCTCGAATGGCAGCTCACATCGCCGCCGCCATTCCACCAGTGGGAACAGCTGCCGCGCATCAAGTAAGCGTCGCAATCGATCCGAAGCCGCCGGAAACGGCGGCTTCGTTCAACGTCGGGCCGAAGCCGCCCGCAAAGGCGGCTTCTCTCAACGCCGGGTATGCCCGGCAACACGGCGCATGGATGCGCCGGATAAATCCAAGGACTGGACATGCGGGTTATCGACAATCACGAAGCAAGCGGCACGGAAGGCGTCGTTCGTCTCTCTGAAGCCTCTGCGCGCGATTACTTCGAGCTGCTGAAGCCGCGCGTTATGTCGCTGGTGGTGTTTACGGGCCTCGCCGGCATGGTGATGGCACCCGGGCACATCAACCCTTTCATCGGTTTCATTGCGATACTCTGTATCGCCGTGGGTGCTGGAGCTTCCGGTGCCCTCAACATGTGGTACGACGCGGATATCGACGCGATCATGACCCGCACGGCAAAGCGGCCGATCCCGGCTGGCAAGATCACGGCGCAGGAAGCGCTGTCGTTCGGATTGACGCTGTCGGCTTTCTCGGTCTGCATCCTCGGCATCGTCGTCAACTGGCTGTCGGCCGGTCTGCTCGCCTTCACGATTTTCTTCTACGCCGTCATCTATACGATGTGGCTGAAGCGCTCGACGCCGCAGAACATCGTCATCGGCGGCGCGGCCGGCGCTTTCCCGCCGATGATCGGCTGGGCCTGCGTCACCAATGGCATCGCCGTCGAAAGCATCGTGCTTTTCCTGATTACCTTCCTGTGGACGCCGGCCCATTTTTGGGCGCTGGCTCTGTTCAAGATGCGCGATTATGAGGCGGTCGGCGTGCCGATGCTGCCGAATGTCTCGGGCGAGGCGACCACCAAGACGCAGATTGTCATCTATGCCGTCCTGACCGCGATCATCGGCGTCGTGCCGACGATCCTCGGTTTCTCAAGCTACTATTACGGCGCTTTTGCCGCAGCGCTGGGCCTCGGCTTCATCTGGTATTCTATCGGCGTCCATCGCATGCCGGAGGGTGACGAGAAGATGATCCCTGCCAAGAAGCTGTTTGCGTTCTCGATCCTCTATCTCTTCGCGATCTTCTCCGCGCTGATGGTCGATCATCTGATTGCCACGCTGTGGCTCACTGCCGGAAAGGTTGCCTGATGGAACTCGTGACACTCACGGACGCCCAGAAGAAGTCGCGCCGCGGCCGTAATATCGCGCTTTGTGCCGTTCTCTTCGGTCTCGTTGCCATTTTCTATGTCGTGACGCTGATCAAGTTCAGCAACGGCATGGTCCAGTAAGGAGCGATCATGGCACCGATCAAAACGCCAGAACAGAAGAAGGAACGGGCAAACGGCGTCATCGTGGCGTCCTGTCTCGCCTTCGTCGTCGGCATGACCGGCATGGCCTATGCCGCCGTGCCGCTCTACGACATGTTCTGCCGGGTAACCGGCTATAACGGCACGACCAAGCGGGTCGAGCAGGCTTCCGATGTTATCCTCGACAAGAAGATCAAGGTGACGTTCGATGCCAATATCGCATCCGACCTGCCCTGGAGCTTCAAGCCGGTGCAGCGTGAGATCGAACTGAAGATCGGCGAAACCGTGCAGATCGAGTTCGAAGCAACCAACATGGCGAAAACGGCGACGACCGGTCAGGCGGTCTTCAACGTGACGCCAATGGCGGCTGGCGCCTATTTCAACAAGGTCGAGTGCTTCTGCTTTACCGAGACGACATTGCAGCCGGGGGAAGACATGAAGATGCCGGTGGTGTTCTTCGTCGATCCGGAAATCGTCAAGGCGGTCGAGACCAAGGGGATCAACACACTGACCTTGTCCTACACGTTCTACGCCCGCGAACCATCAAAGCCGGTCGCGGCGCTGACGGGAAAGCCTGCTGAAACTGACAACAAACTTTGACAGATCACAGTTTTCGGCTAAGCCGGAAATGACGACATGAGAAAGACTTATCGGGGATAGTCCACATGGCCGATGCGCACCAGAAAAACCACGACTACCACATTATTGATCCGAGCCCATGGCCGCTGCTTGCCTCGATCGGCGCCTTCGTCATGGCCTTCGGCGGTGTCGGCTATATGCGATACCTGTCGGGCGGCACGCTGCACCTGTTCGGTCTCGACTGGGCGCATCCGTGGTTCTTCTTCATCGGTCTCGCCGTCGTTCTCTACACGATGTACGGCTGGTGGTCGGATACCATCAAGGAAGCGCATGAGGGCCATCATACCCGCGTCGTGTCGCTGCATCTGCGCTATGGCATGATCATGTTCATCGCTTCGGAAGTGATGTTCTTCGTCGCCTGGTTCTGGGCCTATTTCGATGCCAGCCTGTTCCCGGGCGAAGCGATCCAGGCAACCCGCGCCGCGTTCACCGGCGGTGTCTGGCCGCCGAAGGGCATCGAGGTTCTCGATCCGTGGCACCTGCCGCTCTACAACACCGTTATCCTGCTGCTGTCCGGCACCACCGTCACCTGGGCACACCACGCGCTGCTGCACGGTGACCGCAAGGGCCTGATCAACGGCCTGACGCTGACCGTGCTGCTCGGCGCCCTGTTCTCCTATGTTCAGGTCTACGAATACATGCACGCTCCGTTCGCCTTCAAGGATTCGATCTACGGCGCGACCTTCTTCATGGCGACCGGTTTCCACGGCTTCCACGTCCTGGTCGGCACGATCTTCCTCCTGGTCTGCCTCATCCGCGCAGTGAAGGGCGACTTTACCCCGAAGCAGCATTTCGGCTTCGAAGCCGCCGCCTGGTACTGGCACTTCGTCGACGTGGTCTGGCTGTTCCTGTTCTTCTCGATCTACATCTGGGGTGGCTGGGGTGCCCCGGTCGCTCATATGTGATCGGGCTCTGAACCGAAAAATTGTGAAGGCGGGTGCATATGCGCCCGCCTTTTTCTTTGCCGGAACGACGGCGTGCCGATGGGCCCAAAGGTCGCGGTGGCCGATATATCGCTGCTGGTGCGAATGGGTTATGGAAAAGCAGCGCAAGAAGGAACACGACGACATGCACGCAGACAGCGCACATTTCCCGCCGGTCGAGCCGGTCAAGGCCGGGCTTAAAGGGCTTTGCCCGCGATGCGGTCAGGGTAAGCTGTTCGACGGATTTTTGACGATGAAACCGTCCTGCGCCAACTGCGGTCTTGATTATGGTTTTGCCGATGCGGGCGATGGTCCGGTGGTCTTTGTCATCCTGATTGTCGGTTTCATCGTGGTTGGGGCGGCACTCTGGATGGAGGTCAATATCAATCCACCGCTCTGGGTGCATTTCCTGTTGTGGATACCGCTCGCCATCGCCTTCAGCCTGGTTCTCATGCGCATGCTCAAGGGCGTTCTGATCAATGTGCAATTCCGCAACAATGCACGCCAGGGCGAGATCGATCGTGGCTGATACGGTATCGGATAAAAAGCGCGGCGGGCTGGTTGGCCGCGTCGTCGGCATCGTTTTGGTTCTCATCGCGCTCGCGATCCTTCTGGGCCTCGGCACATGGCAGATGGAACGGCTGGCCTGGAAGGAAGGGCTGTTGGCATCGATCGCCGAACGCCGCGCCGCGCCGCCTGCCGATTTGGCTGCCATCGAGGCTCTGGCAAAGGCGGGGGAGGATGTCGACTATCGCACCGTGCGCGTCACCGGCATCTATCTCAACAACAAGGAACGGCATTTCTTCGCCACCTATGGCGGCCGCACCGGCTATTACGTCTACACGCCCCTGCAACTGGCCGACGGCCAGATCGTCCTTGTCAACCGCGGCTTCGTCACCTTCGAAGCCAAAGAGCCGGAAATGCGCAAGCTGGGCCAGTTGACCGATGAGCAGACCGTTACCGGGCTTTCCCGCGCCAAGCTGCTGCAAAAGCCATCCTGGGCGGTACCAGACAACGATATCGCCAAGAACATCTTCTATTGGAAGGACCTCGATGTCATGGCCTCGAGCGTTGGCCTTGATCCGGCAAAGGTCGTGCCCTTCTTCATCGATGCCGACGCAACGTCACATGAGGGCGGCATGCCGATTGGTGGCGTGACGCAGTTCGACCTGCCGAACAGCCATCTGCAATACGCGATGACCTGGTACGGACTGGCTGCCGCACTGGTCGTCATCAGCGGGATTTTCATCTTTCGCAGAAAGCCATAGGGTCGGCGCAATAGCATTCTTGGGGACATCGAATGGCCATTCTCGCAAACATCCTGATCGCCCTGACGGCTCTGATGCATATCGGTTTTCTGGTGCTCGAAATGTTTCTCTGGACTGGACCACAGGGGCGGAAAGTGTTCCGGATGACGCCGGAACAGGCTGAAGCAACCAAGGCTCTGGCGGCCAATCAGGGGCTCTATAATGGCTTCCTCGCGGCTGGACTTGTCTGGTCGCTGATCGCCTCTCCACCGGAATTTGCATTCCAGTTGAAGCTGTTCTTCCTTGTGTGCGTGATCGTTGCCGCTATATATGGCGCATGGTCGGTCAAGCCGCGCATCCTTCTGGTGCAGGGCGGCCCGGCAATTCTCGCCCTCGTGTTTACTCTACTGGCATTCTGATAAATGGCGGCTTCCCTTCCAGCAAAGATCCCGATCACCCTGCGCCTCTGCGGCCCGCGCGGCTTTTGCGCCGGTGTCGACCGGGCGATCCAGATCGTCGTTCTGGCGCTGAAGGAATATGGCGCCCCGGTCTATGTCCGCCACGAGATCGTCCACAATCGCTATGTCGTCGAAGGGCTCGAGGCCAAAGGCGCGATCTTCGTCGAAGAATTGGATGAGATCCCGCCGGAGCACCGCAAGCAGCCGGTGGTCTTCTCGGCTCATGGCGTGCCGAAATCCGTGCCTGCCGATGCCACCGAGCGTAACCTGTTTTACCTCGACGCGACATGCCCGCTGGTCTCCAAGGTGCACAAGCAGGCGATGCGCCACCAGAAGCTCGGCCGTCATGTCGTGCTGATCGGCCATGCCGGGCATCCGGAGGTCATCGGCACGATGGGACAATTGCCCGAAGGCGCGGTGTCGCTGGTCGAGACGGTCGAGGACGCCGAAACCTACATGCCGCCGGACACGGAAAACCTTGGCTTCGTCACCCAGACGACGCTGTCGGTCGATGATACCGCCGGTGTCATCAAGCGGCTGCACGAACGCTTCCCGAACCTGACGGCGCCTGCCGCCGATTCGATCTGCTATGCGACGACCAACCGTCAGGAAGCCGTGAAACAGGCAGCGCCCGGCTGTGACCATTTCATCATCGTCGGTGCTCCCAATTCGTCGAACTCCAAGCGTCTGGTCGAAGTGGCGCTGCGGGCCGGTGCAAAAAAATCGGTGCTGGTCCAGCGCGCGTCGGAAATCGACTGGGATGATTTCGCCGATATCTCTACGGTTGGCCTGTCGGCCGGTGCGTCGGCGCCGGAGGTCATCGTCAACGAGATCATCGAGGCTTTTCGCGCGCGTTATGATGCCGCCGTGGAGCTTGCCGATACGGTCGAGGAAACCGAAAACTTCCTCGTCAACCGCGAACTCCGCCATGTGCCGCTGACGACGCAGGACATGGCATTCGTGAACGGCGATTGAAACGCGCTGCACCTCCCAGTTTCCCCGCGCTCAGCCGGGTGCGATAGAATAACAAATCCCGAAAAAGAGTGGAACGATCGTGGCAGTTTACACCGACATCACCGAAGACGATCTCGCCCGCTTTCTGACCGCCTATGACGTCGGCACGCTGACGTCCTACAAGGGCATTGCCGAAGGCGTCGAAAACACCAACTTCCTGCTGCACACGACCAAGGGCTCCTACATCCTGACGCTTTATGAAAAGCGCGTGGACCAGAACGACCTGCCGTTCTTCCTCGGCCTGATGCACCATCTCGCAGACAAGGGACTTTCCTGCCCACTGCCGCTGCCGCGCGCTGATGGCAAGCTGCTCGGCCACCTGTCCGGCCGTTCAGCCGCTGTCATTTCCTTCCTTGAAGGCATGTGGCTGCGCAAGCCCGACGCCAATCACTGCCGTGAAGTCGGCAAGGCGCTGGCGGCCATGCACGTGGCAAGCGAGGGGTTCGAGATCCGCCGCACAAATGCGCTCTCCGTCGGCGGCTGGCGGCCGCTGTGGAATAATTCAAGCGCCCGCGCCGACGAGGTGCAGCCGGGCTTGCAGACCGAGATTGCAGCCGAGCTGGATTTCCTCGAAGCCAACTGGCCAAAGGACCTGCCGGAAGGCGTCATCCATGCCGATCTCTTCCCCGACAACGTCTTCTTCCTTGGTGACGAGCTTTCCGGCCTGATCGACTTCTACTTCGCCTGCAACGATCTGCTCGCCTATGACGTTTCCGTCTGCCTGAACGCCTGGTGCTTCGAAAAGGATGGCGCCTTCAACATCACCAAGGGTATGGCGCTGCTGTCGGGTTATCAGAGCGTGCGGCCCCTGACCGCGGGCGAGATCGAAGCCCTGCCGCTGCTTGCCCGCGGCTCCGCCCTGCGTTTCTTCCTGACCCGGCTCTACGATTGGCTGATGACACCGGCGGGCGCCCTGGTGGTCAAAAAAGACCCGCTCGAATACCTGAAAAAACTGCAATTCCACCGCTCCGTTGCAACCGCTGCGGAATATGGCTTGACCAACGAGACACTGCCCGCATGAAACATGTCGATATCTTCACCGATGGTGCCTGCTCCGGAAATCCAGGACCGGGCGGCTGGGGCGCTGTGCTGCGCTATGGCGAGACTGAGAAGGACCTGTGCGGCGGCGAAGCCGAAACCACCAACAACCGCATGGAGCTTCTGGCCGCGATCACCGCGCTGACCAGCCTGAAGACCCCATGCGAGGTCGATCTCTACACCGACAGCAAATATGTCATGGACGGCATCTCGAAGTGGATCCATGGCTGGAAGAAGAATGGCTGGAAGACCGCCGACAAGAAACCGGTGAAGAACGGCGAACTATGGCAGGCGCTCGATGCCGCAAACCGGACCCACAAAGTCACCTGGCACTGGGTCAAGGGCCATGCAGGCCATCCGGAGAACGAACGCGCTGATGAGCTTGCCCGCAAGGGCATGGAGCCGTTCAAGAAGAAGCGCTGAAGCTCAACGGCCGTCCGTGAACTGCACCAGATCCCACAGGGTTCCGTAGAGATCTTCGAACACGGCGACGATGCCGTAGGGTGCCTCCTTCGGCTCGCGGGTGAAACGGATGCCGGTCTCGATCATCTTGTTGTAATCCCGCCAGAAATCGTCCGTCTGGAGAAACAGGGAGACCCGGCCGCCTGCCTGGTTGCCGATGAATGTTTCCTGATGCTCCGAAGAGGCGCGCGCTATGAGCAGGGATGTGCTGCCTTCACCGGGCGGGCGGACGACCACCCATCGCTTGTCCTGCTCCGGCTGATAGCTATCCTCAACCAGCACAAATCCAAGCTTGGTGACATAGAAGTCGATCGCTTCGTCATAGTCGCGAACGACAAGGGCGATCAGGGCGATGCTCTGTTTCATGGGGCCTTTTTATGAAATCACTTGACCGTGCAAATGCCGTTGGCGCCGCCTTTGCCGGTATAGCTGACAGAGGCCGATCCATCGGGATTGATGCTGATCGAGATTGTCACGCCACTGCCCTTGGCCTCGTAATAGTTTTCGTTGAAGATCTTCAGCTTGCCTTCCTTGCCGTTGATATAGACCGGCCCGCCCTGATCGGCGTGAACCTCGATCTTGCCGGGGCAGGTGGCGTTGATCAGTGGAATTTTGGCGGCGGCCTGTCCCGCCAGCAACAGCGCGGCGGCCGGGGCTGCAATCCGCAAAAACGCATTCATCGTAATCTCCCGAACTCTTGGCGTAAATGCCGAGTGCAGCCGCAGGTAGCGGCGGTCTCAACGTGACAGGATGTCTGTCCAAGTCAAGGCTGCCGGCACATCGAATTACTTAGCCATTGCGCTAAGTAATTCGATGTGATACTTAGCTTTATGGATCAGTATTCTAGTCAACTCGACAGCATTTTCCAGGCTCTGGCAGACCCCACCCGCCGTGCTGTTCTAGCGCGGTTGGGCACAGGACCAGCTAGCATCAGCGACCTTGCCGAGCCTTTCGATATGGCCCTGCCGTCGTTCATGAAACACATCCATTTTCTCGAAGGCAGCGGCCTGATCCAAACCCACAAGCAGGGCCGGGTCCGGACCTGCACTATCGAGAAGCAGCAGTTCACGGCTGTGGAAGCCTGGCTGTCACAACAGCGCTCGCTGTGGGAAGGCCGCACAGACAGGCTCGAGCAATTCGTCACCAAGGCACAGGCAGAAGGAGATTGATCATGACCGCATCACCCAATCCCGAACTCGATCTGACGATTTCGCGCATAATCAAGGCACCGCGATCGCTGATCTGGAGCGCCTGGACTGATCCGGCTCGCTTCGAAAAATGGTGGGTTCCGGAACCTGCCCGCTGTAAGGTCGCTGAAATGGAGTTGCGCCCGGGCGGCACGTTCAAGACGCGGATCAGCGAAAATGGCGGCGCGTTCCAGCCGCATCTGGATGCCTGTTTTCTTGCTGTCGAAGAAGGCCGGAAAATCGTCTTCACCAATGCGCTGACCGGTGGCTGGCGTCCTGCCGAACAACCCTTCATGACGGCGGTCATCACGCTCACCGATCACCCGGAAGGCACCGATTACCACGCCCATGTCATGCACAAGAGCAATGCCGACCGGAACATGCATGAGGAGGCGGGTTTCTTCGACGGCTGGGGAACTGTTATCGGGCAACTTGCGCGGCTCGTTGAGCATCGCGTGAAGTAGCGGAGGGTATACAAAAGCCCGCATGTGTTCCAACAGGCGGGCTTTCTGGTCGCTATCTGTTATTTGGCTGGCTTTCGCTCAGATCTGCTCGAGCATCGCCGCAGCGGCCGAAACAGTCGCCTGGCCAGGGCTCTCTTCAACATTCAGCGTCTTGACCACGCCGTCTTCCACCAGCATCGAATAACGCTTCGAGCGCAGGCCGAGCGTACCGGCGGAGAGGTCGATATCCATGCTGAGCGCCTTGGTGAAGGCGGCGTTCCAGTCGGAGAGAAAGTGGATCTTGCCCATGCCGCCCGATTGGGTTGCCCAGGCGCCCATCACGTGCAGGTCGTTGACCGCAACAACAGCGATATCGTCGACGCCGCGGGCAAGGATCGCATCGCGGTTTTCAAGATAGCCCGGCAGATGGTTGAGCGAGCAGGTTGGCGTGAAGGCGCCGGGAACGGCGAACAGAACGACCTTCTTTCCGGCAAACAGCTGGTCTGTGGTAATTTCGACCGGGCCATCGGCGGTCTTTTCCTTGAAGGTGGCGGCTGGCAGCTTGTCTCCGACGGAAATGGTCACGGTCTTAACTCCTTGAGGTCGTTTGGGGAAAGCGTGAGCATCGCGGCTCAGCAGGGATCGGATGGGAATATAGATTTGGTTCAGTCAAAGGCAAGCGGGGTTTCCATGCTCTGGTTGCCGGACCGGGCAACAAGCATGACCGTACCACTTTTCAAAGCGCCGCCCTTTGCCGGAACGCGTACCGGAATCTCCGCGGTGACCTTACCGTTTTCCACCGTGACATTCTCCGCCTTGCCAAAACTGAAACCGGGAGGACCGGACAGGAAAAACTCCGCCGGTTTTGCTGCCACTGGCGTTTGCAGCGACAGGTGCAGGCGTTTTTCAGCGGCATCGAAGGAGGCGCCCGTCACTCTGAACGCGCCGGATGGCTGCATCGGCAGGGCTGCGACCGCGTCGTCGATCCGCGCCCGGTCGAGCGGGTTTTCCGCAAGCCCTTCCGGCAGGGAAAGATGGATATCGGCCTGAACCGGAATGCAGATATCCTTGCAGATACCGAGGAAAACCGAGGCTTTCAGGTTGAGGTCTCCGCTCTTTTCGCGCTTTAGCGACAACGGAAACGCGACTGAACGGTCGTAGCCGGTATAGCTTGCAATCCCGTCGTGAAAGGCCTTCGGAGCGGGAAAGCGTAGCCCGGAAAAAGAGATGCCGTCCTGTGGATCGACGGTGATCTGTGGTGGGATGCCACTGGCGCCGGGCTCGACCCAATAGGTCTTCCAGCCGGGTTTCAACCGGATATCGAGAATGGCCGGGATTGTTCCGTCCGGCTCGGGTCTGTCGGCAACGATGCGGACAGCGCCACCCTCCGACTGCACCCATTCGCTCTGCGCGGCGTTGGCGGCAGGGGCGATAAAAAAATACGCTGAAAGGGTTGCCAGCGCAGCCAAATGAGGCACATTCTCTAGGAGGCGATGATGTTTCATGATGCTGAGGCTTATCGGTTTTGGGGCAGGGTTGAAAGATGTAGGCTTTCACCCCGCGATCATTTTCTCTTGATGTCACGCGGCTTCGAGGGCCGGTAGAAATCTTCAAAACAACAGACCAGGGTGGAAACGCTTTTCATTTGAACCTGAGTTGATGGGCTAAGACCATGATGGCAACGTTTCAGAAGAAACGCGAACGCGGAATATTGGACGGTCAGTTCCTGATCGCCATGCCAGGCATGTTCGACAGCAACTTTTCCCGCACGGTCATTTTTGTCTGCGCCCATTCGGAGGATGGTGCGATGGGATTCGTGCTTAACCGGCCGCAGCAACTGACATTCCCGGATGTTCTTCTGCATCTGCATATCATCGATCAGGATCAGGCGATCCGGCTACCCGGCGTCACCCGCGACTTCCAGATCCAGACCGGTGGTCCGGTCGAAACCGGACGCGGCTTTGTGCTGCATTCGGATGATTACCTCAGCGAATCCAGTATTCCCGTCAATGACGACATCTGCCTGACCGCAACGCTCGATATCGTGCGCGCCATTTCGCGCGGCGAGGGGCCTGAAAAGGCGATGATGATGCTCGGTTATGCCGGCTGGGGCGCCGGCCAGCTCGAAAACGAGATCGCCAACAATGGCTGGCTGAATTGCCCGGCCAGTGAAGAGCTGATCTTCGATCGCGACCTCGGCGATAAATACGACCGGGCGCTGGCATTGATGGGCGTTGCGCCGGCGATGCTCTCGGTCGATGCCGGTCACGCATAGACAAATCTATTTTCCCTCTTTCTGATGTTGCGCCGGAACAATTTCAGCCGCGCCCCGTTTTCCAGTCGCAAGGACAGGACTCTTTGTTCCTATCCTCAACCTCTCAAGGAGACTGTTCATGGGTAGCACTTCCGACAAGATTTCCGGCGCCGCCAATCAGGCCGCAGGCAAGGTCAAGCAGGCTGCTGGCAAGGCAACCGGCAGCGAAAAACTGCAGGCTGAAGGCAAGGGGCAGGAAATCAAGGGAAAGGTCCAAACGGCCACCGGCAAGGCCAAGGACGCCGTCAAGGGTGCCGTTGATCGCATGTAGTCACAGTTTGCCACCGCTATCGGCATAAGCGATGGCGGTGGCTCCAGAGTGCGCGAATCGACTGTCCTGACGGGTTCAACTGGATGGAAGATTTCAGCGCCGATGCCCGCTGTGCCTTGTGCCAGCGGGCATTTCTCTGTGAGACAAGTCATTGAACATCCCTTCCCTTGGCAGAATTCGGGCGAGCCATGAGACTTTACGAATGCGGCACCTGCGGTAATCCCGTTCATTTCGACAATCGCGTCTGCATCAATTGCGGCTCGCAACTCGGTTTCCTGCCCGACGCCATGTCGGTCCAGGCGCTCACTTCGGCGGGAGATGGCTTGTGGCAGGCATCCTCTCGCTCGGTGGCAGATGTCCGCTTCTGCGCCAATGCGGCTGACGATATCTGCAACTGGCTGATCTCGACAAATGACGATCACGTCTATTGCCAGGCCTGCCGCTATAACCGCATCGTGCCGGTCACAGACAATCCGGAAGGCCTCGCGCGTTGGCAGAAGATTGGCCAGGCTCAACGCCATCTGTTCTATTCTCTGCTGCGCTGGAACCTGCCGCGTCCCGGCCGCGATGCCGATCCGCAAGGCGGCCTGGTTTTTGATTTTCTCGCTGATGAAGTGGATGCCAACGGTAATATCGTCCCCGCCATGACCGGTCATGAGGACGGCCTCATCAGCCTGCGGGCGGCCGAGGCCAATGATGTGACGCGGGAAAGCGTGCGCGTATCGATGAACGAGCCCTACCGGACGCTGCTTGGCCATTTCCGCCATGAGATCGGCCATTTCTATTGGGCGCAGCTGGTCCGTGACGACCAGACGCTTGCTGAAGCAAGGACGCTGTTCGGCGACGAGCGGGAGGACTATGCCGAGGCTCTGAAGCGAAACTACGAACAAGGCCCATCAGCCGGCTGGCAGGCCAGTTTCATCAGCACCTATGCCAGCGCCCATCCGGCCGAGGATTTTGCCGAATGCTGGGCGCATTTCTTCCACATCGTCGATACGCTGGAAACCGCTCGCTCGTTCGGCCTGACGACCGAACCGCGCCGCCACGAGGAAATGGCGGCAGAAGTCGATTTCGATCCTTATGGGGCCGTGGACGCGCAAACACTCGTGGATGCCTGGATACCCCTCAGCGTGGCCCTGAACAGCATCCAGCGCAGCATGGGCCAGCCTGACAGCTACCCCTTCGTGCTGTCGGCGCCGGTGGTGCAAAAACTCGATTTCATCAATCGGCTGATCCGGCGGGCAGGGGCGGCGTACGGGCCGTAGGAACTCTGCCGGCGGGCAGACGGCGGTTATCCGGAGGATGCGAAGGCCGTCGTTTGAGGCGAGCCTTTCGGCTGCGCTGCGCCGGAGGGGGACAACAATGAGGGGGATATGAGCGACGTTGCGCCTTTCATATCCCCCTGAGGTCCGGGCATATTTTCTGCCATTGAGCGTTGCCGGCTCAGATCGCGAGCCGGCAAGCAATCTTAGTGACGGTTACTGTGCAGCCATGGAATCGAATGACTTTTTCATCGTTTCCTGGATCTGGTCGATGGAGAAGCTTGCTGCACGTTGGGCTGGCGGATAGTCCTTGAACGTACCAAGGAACTGGCCAGCCAATGCCTGCGCCGGGACCAGCAGATAGGCACGATCGAGCACCCAATCATAGTAGACGTTCGAGGTTATGTCGGCGCGTTCATAGGGGTCGGAGCGGAGATCGAATATCTTGGGAACACGAAGCTGTGTGAACGGTTCTGCCCAAATCCGCAGGGTTCCGGTCGCGCGCTGTTCGGAAAAGACGATTTTCCAGTTTTCATAACGCATGGCCACCATGTCGCCATCGTCGTTGAAATAGAAGAACTCCTTGCGCGCGCTCTGATCGGTTTTGCCGGTCAGATAGTCGAGCTGGTTATAGCCATCGAGATGGTTCTTGTACTGCTTTCCGGCAACCGTTGTGCCTTTGAGAAGGCGATCCTTGATGTCGGTATCGCCGGCAGCGGCCAGAAGGGTCGGCAGCCAGTCAAGGCCCGAGAACATGCCGGTGGCAATCGAGTTGGGCTTGATGTGGCCGGGCCAGCGGATCAGCGCCGGAACGCGGAAAGCACCTTCCCAGTTGGTGTTCTTCTCACTGCGGAACGCCGTTGTACCGGCATCCGGCCAGGAATTCTGGTGCGGGCCGTTGTCCGTCGTGTAGATGACGATGGTGTTATCGGAAATGCCGAGATCATCAATCTTGTTGAGGATCGTGCCGATGAGCTTGTCGGTCTCGATCATGCCGTCGGCATATTCGGTCAGGGCAGTCAGGCCCGGTTTGCTGCGATTTTCCGCACGGACATGGGTGCGGAAGTGCATGCGGGTGGTGTTCATCCAGGTGAAGAACGGCTTCTTGGCCTTTACCTGACGGTCGATGAAGTCGATCGCGGCGGCCGATGTCTCGTCATCCACGGTCTCCATGCGCTTTTTCGTCAGCGGGCCGGTATCCTCGATCTTGCCGTCGGCCTTTGACTTGATGACGCCACGGGGGCCGAACTTCTTGCGGAACTCGGGGTCCTGCGGATAGTTGAAGTTTTCCGGCTCTTCCTCGGCATTCAGGTGATAGAGGTTGCCGAAGAATTCGTCGAAGCCGTGTGCCGTCGGCAGGAATTCATCGCGGTCGCCAAGATGGTTCTTGCCGAACTGGCCGGTTGCGTAACCCTGATCCTTGAGGGCGGAGGCGATCGTCATATCAGACGCCTGCAGGCCGACATCGGCACCGGGCAGACCGACCTTGGAAAGGCCGGTGCGCAATGTTGCCTGCCCGGTCAGGAAGGTGGAGCGGCCCGCGGTGCAACTCTGTTCCGCATAATAGTCTGTGAACTTCATGCCCTCGTTGGCGATCCGGTCGATGTTGGGCGTGGTGTAGCCCATCAGGCCAAAGCTGTATGTGGACAGGTTCGTCTGTCCGATGTCATCGCCGAAGATCACGAGAATATTCGGCTTTCCGGCGTCAGGTGGCGTTGTCGTCGCTTCCTGCGCCAGCGCCGACGTGCTGAGCAGCGTCAGCGTCAGCACCAGTGCTGTTAATTTTCCGGTTAAATTCATTGCCTGAGCCTCCATTGCCAAAAGTGGCATGTGTGCCGCTTTGAACGTGAACAGTGTTCGAGGTTGAGAAAGCTCGCTTGAGCTTGCCCGCGGCAACAGACTATTGGAACGAAAGAAGCTGAGAAGTAGGGGATGCGGACGAAAACTTGGACCACCAGGAGGTAGTTCATGTATTCCCATGCAGACAGGGTTCGCGCGGTCGAGCTTTATATTAAGCTCGGCAAGCGGGTTAAGGCGACGATCCGCCAATTGGGTTATCCGACCAAGAATGCGCTGAGGAACTGGTACCGCGAATACGAGCAGCATCGAGATCTGCGCTTTCGTTCTGTGGCTCGCGCGCCGAAGTTTTCCCAAGCCCAGAAGCAGGCCGCGCTTGAGCACTACCGCACTCACGATCGCTGTATCTCTTCAACGATGAGAGCTTTGGGCTATCCAGGTCGTGGAACTTTGACGGCATGGGTCCGAGAAGCGTTTCCGGAGGCGAGGACTTCGATGGCCGGCCGGTCCTGGCGTCCCGCCTATCCCGAGGCCTTGAAGCAGGTCGCGGTCCTTGATCTTTGCAATGGGGAAGAGAGCGCCCAGGAAGTCGCCGACCGGCTGGGCGTATGCCGGCCAACATTGTACAGTTGGAGGAATGAGTTACTCGGACATGAGGTTGCCTCATCCATGAAACGCCGCAAAACCTCTGCGCCGGCACCCGAGCGCGAGGAACTTGAGCGACAGCTTGAGGCCCTCCAACGCGATGCCCGCCAATTGCAGCTCGAGCATGATCTGCTGAAGAAGGCCAATGAACTGCTAAAAAAAGGCCTGGGCGTCGATCTGCAACTCCTGAGTAATCGGGAGAAGACACAGCTGGTTGACGCCCTCAAAGATATCTATCGATTGCCAGAGCTGCTTGTGCAGTTGGGAATTGCGCGAAGTTCCTACTTCTACCACCGCGCCCGAGTGAGCCTGGACGACAAGTATGTCACCATCCGTCGCAACCTGGCGGAAATCTTCGAAAGCAACCATCGCTGCTACGGCTATCGTAGACTGCAGGCGTCTCTGGCCAGACAGAGTGTGACAATCTCGGAAAAGGTTGTGCAGCGATTGATGAAACAAGAGCGCCTGGTCGCCGCCAGACCACGGCGACGGCGTTTTGGCTCGTATCTGGGAGAAATCAGTCCTGCGCCTGAAAACCTGATCAACCGCGACTTCCATGCGAAAACACCGAACGAGAAGTGGCTGACGGACATCACCGAGTTCCAGATCCCAGCCGGCAAAGTGTATCTCTCGCCCATCATAGATTGCTTCGATGGCATGGTGATCAGTTGGTCGATTGGAACGCAGCCAGACGCCAGCTTGGTCAACACGATGCTCGACGCCGCCATCGAGACAGTTACCGACGCCGAAGGCAAGACGATCGTTCATTCGGATCGCGGCGCCCATTATCGCTGGCCCGGCTGGCTTACGCGGATCAGCGATGCGAAGCTGGTTCGTTCAATGTCCCGCAAAGGCTGTTCCCAAGATAACGCCGCGTGCGAAGGCTTCTTTGGACGACTGAAAACGGAACTCTTCTACCCTCGGGACTGGAAGAGCATCACAATCGAGCAGTTTGTCCGCGAGGTTGATGCGTACATCCGATGGTACAATGAAAAGCGCATCAAATTATCACTGGGCTCACGCAGTCCGGTCGAATATCGAGAAAGCCTTGGCCTAACCGTATAAATCAGTCCAAGTTTTTATCCGCATCCCCGTACGTTACGGTAACATTGGGATGTAACATACCCGGCGGCCCCAGGTGCACCACCGTTAAATCTGCGCGGGCATTCGGTTATGCCCGTCCCGAGCTGGTTGCGGGTGCTATCGATTTAGCGACACGATCCGAAAACTTTACGAATAGGTTAGGCCCGTTTCATCAGCGGAAATCGTTCTTTCAACAGCCGCTGGATCGATTCCGATCCGATTGGCGGTCCGAACAGGAAGCTCTGGCCGAAATCGCAGCCCATCTGCGAGAGCTGGACGGCGTCTTCCTCGGATTCGATGCCTTCGGCGACGACCTGCATCTCCAGTTCACGCGCCATGGTGATGACCGAGCGCAGGAGGATAGAGCGCTTGTCGCTGGGGTCGCGGACCAGTGATTTGTCGATCTTGATCGTGTCGAACGGAAAGCGGGTAAGGTAGGCCAGCGACGAATGGCCGGTGCCGAAATCGTCGAGCGCCAGTCTGAGGCCCGCGTCCTTCAGTTTTTCCAGAACCAGACGCGCCTGTTCCGGGTTTTCCATCACGACGGATTCGGTCAGTTCCACCTTCACCTTATGCGGATCGCAATGGTTCTTGTTCAAGACCCCGCGGATATCATCATAGAGGTCGTTGTTGAGCAGCTGCGCACTCGACAGGTTGACGGAGACGAAGACCGGCAGTTCTCCGGTCTGGATCTGCCATTCCGTCAGGTCGCTCGTTGCCCGCTCAAAGGCAAACATGCCCAGCTCGTTGATCAGATCGCAGCTTTCGGCAATCGGGATGAATTCCGAGGGCGAGATGCTGCCGCGCTTGGGGTGCTCCCAGCGCATCAGTGCCTCGAAGCCGGCGATCTCGGCATCCACCAGGCGCACGATCGGCTGGTAGACGAGGCTCAGTTCCTTGCGTTCGATGGCGCGGCGCAGATCGGTTTCAAGCTGCAGGCGATCGGTGCCGGAAGCGCGGAAGGCGGGGCGGAAAGGTTCGACACGGTTGCCTCCGGCCTTCTTGGCGCGGAACATCGCCAACTCGGCATCATCGAGCAGGCCTGCGGCATTTTCCTGCTGATCGACCCAGGAAACGAGACCGATCGACGCCGTCAGGTTGATTTCGCGATTACCGAAATTGAGCGGCACCATGATCGCCTTGGAGATCGCGTCGGCGAAATCGGCAATCTTGGCCGTATCGCGTTCGGACATCAGGATCAGCCCGAATTCATCGCTGCCGAGACGTGCCAGCGTATCCTGCGGTTTCACCAGCCGCCGCAGGCGGCGGGTCAGCGCGATCAGAATGTTGTCGCCGGCCGCGATGCCCAGCATGTCGTTGACCTGCTTGTAGCGGTCGATGTCGATGGTGATGACGGTGGGACGTACCGCACTCGAACCGGGCGCCAGCGAGAGAAGCGATTGCAGCCGGTCGAGGAAAATCTGTCGGTTCGGTAATCCGGTCAGATTGTCGTTGAGTGCGTTGTGCAGCAGACGATCGACCGAGTTCTTCTGCTCGGTGATATCGACGATAGTGCCGACGCAGCGAATGATCTCGCCATTGGCGCCAAGCACCGGCCGGGCACGGATCGACAGCCAGTGGTAATGACCGTCCTCGGCGCGAACGCGGAACTCGTGGTTCAGCCGCCCTTTGCGGTGCTCCAGAAGGACGTCCAGCGTTGCCCGGAACCGGTCGCGGTCATCCGGGTGCAGGCGCGGCAGCCAGTTGCGGGCAGCCCCGTGCATGGTACCGGGCGACAGGCCAAGCTGGGCGGAAATGTCTGGAATGGTCACGACCCGGTCACGCGCCACGTCCCAATCCCAGACCGTATCGCCAGACCCCGTCAACGCCAGCGATTGACGTTCCAGATCGGAAAACAGACCCTGGCTATAGGCGCCACCGGCAAAGGCGTGCTGCATCACCGTAAAGCCGATCAGCAATACGATCAGGACAAGGCCGCCGCCGAGCGCCGGCTGGACAATGTCATTGGCGAGCTGGCCCGTCACCGTCAGCCACGCACCGAACAGCCAGACGAGGATCAGAAGCCATGCGGGCACCAAAAGGATGGCGCGGTCGTAGCGATTGAATCCGAGATAGGCGATCAGCACGATGCCGGCCGTGCCGGTCAGTGCGAAGGAAAGGCGGGCGATGCCAGACGCGATGGCCGGGTCATAGATCGCCACACCGAACAGAAGGCCAAGGCCAAGGATCCAGGCGAGCGTCGCATAGCTCAGATGCTGATGCCAGCGGTTGAGGTTGAGATAGGTGAACAGGAAGACCACAAGGCCGGCGGCAAGAAACACCTCGCTGCCCGCGCGCCATATGCGCTCGTCGCCCGCGGTGATCGAGATCAGTTTCGACAGGAAACCGAAGTCGACGCAGATATAGGCAAGCACCGCCCAGGCGAGTGCCGCCGTTGCCGGCAGCATCGAGGTTCCCTTGACGACGAACAGGATCGTCAGGAACACGGCCAGCAGGCCGGCAATGCCAAGTACGATGCCGCGATAGAGTGTGAAAGCGTTAACCGTGTCCTTGTAGGCGTCAGGCTGCCAGAGATAGATTTGCGGCAGGTCGGGACCGGCGAGTTCGGCAACGAAGGTGATGACCGAGCCGGGGTTGAGCGTGATGCGGAAGACATCGGCCTCGTCGCTCGGCTGGCGGTCCAGCGCAAAACCTTCCGAGGGCGTGATCGACAGGATTCGCTGCGATCCGAGGTCCGGCCAGAACAGCTTTGAATTCACCAGACGGAAATGCGGAGCGACGATGACGCGCTCCAGCTGTTCTTCCGAAACGTTTGCAAGCGCAAACACCGCCCAGTCGCCTTGATGATTATCGGCGCTCGAGCGGACCTCGATGCGCCGGACGATGCCGTCGGTGCCGGGCGCCGTCGAGACTTGGAAGGCTTCGCCGCGGCCGGTATAGATTTCCGTCGTCGCGGTGAGATCAAGTGCCGTGTCCTCGCGCGAAATCTTGACGGGCTCGGTGGCAAAGGCCGCGCCGCTACCGATCAGGCAGAACGTGATCATCATGGCGGTGAGAAGCGCCAAGAGCCTTCGTGCTGACGGGTGAAGTGGCAGGCGTGTCAAAAACATCAATCACTCGAATTCTTATGTTGCATGCTGTCCTGCGAGAGGAGGGAGAACATCAGGTGATCCCGCCATTGCCCGTTGATTTTCAGGTATTCCCGCAAATAGCCTTCGCGCTGAAACCCGGCCTTTTCAAGGAGCCGGATGCTTCTGTGGTTCTCGGGAATACAGGCTGCTTCAATACGGTGCAACTGAAGGCTCGAAAAGATATAGGGGATAGCCAGTTTAACGGCCTGTGCCATGTGCCCCTTGCCGGCAAATCTCTCGCCCATCCAGTAGCCGATCATGCAGCATTGGGCAGCACCCCGGCGGATATAGCCGATGGTCAGGCCGCCGATCAGCTGGTCTTCCTGGCGCGAAACGATGAACAACGGCACCGCCTGGCCGGAAGAGAATTCCTGTTCGTTGCGGATGACGCGGGTACGAAAGGCGCTCTCCGTCATCTCGTCGGCCCGCCATGTCGGCTCCCAGGGCTCGAGAAAGGCGCGGCTTTCGCTGCGCAGCTGATACCATTGGCGATAGTCGGCAGATTTCGGCAGGCGCAGCACATGTGTCGCATTGCCAATCTCGATCGGACCCGGCTGCCGTGACAGAAACCGAAAGACCGATCGTGTCATAGAAGCCTCCGCAACGGATGGGTTGATGCCATATGCGAGAGTGCCGGGCGCTCGACGAACGCCCGGAGGTCGCTCATCAGAAAAAAGCTAGCCGTTGGCAGCCCGAACCCGGACGGCCTTGTTGGAAAGTGCACCGAGGATGTCGTCCATCGGCGCCAGTTTTTCGACCGGGCCGATTGCCGACAGCGTCGGAACCGTATCGAAGAACAGGCGGCCGGCAAGATCCGTCAGGCGTTCGATGGTGATGCCGGACAGGCGCTCCATCAGCTCTTCATTCGGGATCGGGCGGCCGTAGAGCATCATCTGGCGGGCAATCTGGCCGGCGCGGGCCGCGGGGCTTTCCTGTCCCATCAGAAGCTGGGCGCGAATCTGGGCGCGGGCGCGATCGATTTCCTGCTGCTCGATCTTCATCGACGACTTGCGCAGCTCGTCGATGATGACGGGCATCAGTTCCGGCAGGTTTTCGCCACCGGTTGCCGCGTGCACGCCGAAGATGCCGGTATCGGAAAAGCCCCAATGGAAGGCATAGACCGAATAGCAAAGACCACGATGCTCGCGCACTTCCTGGAACAGGCGGGACGACATGCCGCCACCAAGGATGTTGGCCAGAATCTGCGAACAGTAGAAATCGCGGGCGTGATAAGCCTTGCCCTCGAAACCGAGCAGCACCTGCGCGTCCATCAGGTCACGGCTTTCGCGCACGTCGCCACCGGTGTAATGGGCGGTCTCGGAGACGGGGGGAGCCACCGGCTTTTGCGGCAGGCTGGAAAAGCGGTCTTCAACCTGTCGCACAAAGCTATCATGATCGAGCGCGCCGGCACCGACGACGAACATGCGGTCGGTGGTGTAATTGCGGTCGAGATAGGTGCGGATCTGTTCGGGCGTGAAAGACAAAACCGTGTCCGGCGTGCCGAGGATCGGACGGCCGATGGTCTGGTTGGCAAACGCGGTTTCAGCGAATTTGTCGAAGACGACATCGTCCGGCGTGTCGTTGGCGGCGCCGATTTCCTGCAGGATGACCTGCTTTTCGCGCTGCAGTTCGTCCTCGTCGAAGGAGGATTCCGTCAGGATATCGGCGAGGATATCGACCGCAAGCGGAACGTCGTCCTGAAGAATGCGGGCGTAGTAGGAGGTGGTTTCCGTTGAAGTCGCGGCGTTGACTTCGCCGCCGACATTTTCGATCTGTTCGGCAATATCGCGGGCGGATCGCCGTGCGGTGCCCTTGAACGCCATATGTTCCAGCAGATGGGCAATTCCGTGCTCGTCCGTGGTTTCATCGCGTGAACCGGATTTGATCCAGACCCCGAGTGCGACGCTTTCAAGATGCGGCATGTTCTCGGTGACGACCGTCAACCCGGATTGGAGCCGGGTGCACTCAACTTTCATCATACGTCTTTCTGCGTCCTTATTTCCGGATGCGGGCCCGCTCGTTGATAAAGGTTTCAACAGCTTTTAGCTCGGCGTCGAGAACGTCGAAACGCTCCTCCCTGACCATCAGATTAGCAAGCCACGTTGGAAGCGCCGGGTCAATACCACTGGCCGATTTTACTGCGGCGGGGAATTTTGCCGGGTGCGCGGTGGCCAGTGTCACCATCGGCACGCTCGATGTTTCATGCTTGTTGGCAACGAAAACGCCGATCGCCGTGTGCGGGTCGAGCAGATAGCCGGTCGCGTCCAGCGTCTTGGCGATGGTTTTCGCCACATCCTTTTCCGACGCCCGCCCGGCCCGGAACACCTTGCGGATCGATTTCAGCGCGTCTTCTTCGATCTCGAAGGAGCCGGATTGCTTCAGGTTGGCCATGGCACCCCGCACCTTGGAGGCGTCGCGGCCATAGGCTTCGAACAGCAGCCGTTCGAAATTGGACGAAATCTGAATGTCCATGGACGGCGAGGTGGTCGCCTTGACGTCGCGCATCTCGTAACGGCCGGTATCAAGCGTGCGAGCGAGAATGTCGTTCTCGTTGGTTGCAACCACCAGCTTGTCGATGGGCAGGCCCATCTGGCGGGCGACGTAACCGGCGAAGATATCGCCGAAATTGCCGGTCGGAACCGTGAACGAAACCATTCGGTCGGGGCCGCCGAGCGCCAGTGCCGTGGTGAAATAATAGACGATCTGAGCCATGATGCGGGCCCAGTTGATCGAGTTGACGCCGGACAAAGCCACGCCGTCGCGGAAGGCAACGTCGTTGAACATCTCTTTGACGAGGCTCTGGCAATCGTCGAAATTGCCGTTGATCGCCAGCGCATGGACGTTGCCTGCGGTCGAGGTGGTCATCTGGCGCTGCTGCACTGGCGAGACCTTGCCATGCGGGAAGAGGATGAAGATGTCGGTGCGGTCGCGCCCGGCAAAGGCATCGATCGCTGCGCCACCGGTATCGCCCGAGGTGGCGCCGACAATGGTGGCGCGCTCGTTGCGTTCGGTCAGCACGTAGTCCATCAGCCGCCCGAGCAGCTGCATCGCCACGTCCTTGAAAGCGAGCGTCGAGCCATGGAACAGCTCCATGATGAAGGCGTTCGGACCGGTCTGGACGAGGGGAGCGATCGCCGGATGGCGGAACGTCGCATAGGCCTCATCGATCATCGAACGGAACTTGTCGTCCGGAATTTCACCGTCGATAAAGGGCTTCAGGACCGTGAAGGCGATGTCCTGATAGGATTTGCCGCGCATGGCGCGGATTTCCTTTTTGGTGAAGCTCGGCCATTCGGCAGGAACATACAGGCCGCCGTCGCGGCCAAGGCCTGCCAGGAGCGCATCGCAAAAACCCAGCGAACGGGCTTCGCCCCGCGTCGAGATATACTTCACCGTGACCATCCTTCGTCGTCTGTTTGCTGCCGCAGACGTTGCGGCGGGAATTGAACGGCACCCTAATGGAACGGGGTGGGAACCACGGTCCTTTTTGCGTCAACCCTTGGCAAAGCTGACGGAAATATCGGTATTTTACCTGTAGCCGGCCAATTCAGTGCGTCCTGAAAAATTGGCGTTCCGGCGTCAGACTCCATTCGATTTTTCAATGCGTCGCTGCTATAGACCATCGCCAAGGGTCTTGAAAGGCTCAAGTTGCAGGGCTGAAAACCGAAAAATACCTTATTTTACGGTCAGTCACGCCTGCGGCATCAATTTGCGCAAGGCAGGGGGTCAAGTCAGGTGTTTGGTAAAGTTTCCATCCGTCTTCTCGGAATTTCACTTCTCGTGGTCATCGCAGGCTGCAACAAAACGGATACCGGCGGTGCCATCGACGCCGGTGGCAGCGCTGCGGCGCCGACGCCCGCCGTCATCCAGGGCTCTTGCCCGCAGGTCTACCTGCTTGATGGCACTGCCAACTACCGTACCTATGCCAAGGGCGCCAAGGATGATCCGACCAAGATCGTCTATCAGGCGTCGTTGGCCGATACGACCCGCCAGTGCGTCCAGAACGAGAGCCAGCTGGTGATGACCGTTGTCGTCCAGGGCCGCGTCGTTTCAGGCCCAGCCGGTGGCGCCGGTACGGTAAACCTGCCGATCCGGGTCGCTGCGACCGACGGCAAGAACACGCTCTATTCGGAACTGACGCAATACCCGGTCGAAGTCCCGGCCGGTACCGGCTCCGCCCAGTTCATCTTCACCAAGACCAACATCGCGCTGCCCGGCGGCGCCGGCGATTTCGCCAAGATCTATGTCGGCTTCGACGAAGGTCCGGCCGCGGGCAAGAAAAAGAAGAAGTAAGCAGTTTCTGCTTCGAAACAAAAAAAGCCGGCGCGAGAAAATCGCGCCGGCTTTTTTGTTCAGGTTTTGATCAAGCCGTCAGCGTTTCCGACCATTGCGACAGGGCCGCAATGACGCCCGGAAGCGCGCTCATGCGTGAAATCACGGTTTCGGCGCCGGCTTCAGTCAGCTTGTCGGCATGCGAGGGATAGCTGTGCGATGCACCGGTGAAGCCGACGACGCGCATGCCGGCGGCAATTGCGCCATGGATGCCGTGGACGGAATCCTCGATCACCAGAACGCGCGACGGATGGACGCCGAACTGTCTTGCGCCATGCAGGAAGATGTCCGGCTTCGGCTTGACCTTGTCTTCGCCGAGATCGCGGGCCGAATAGATGTGCTTGCCGAAATGATCCTTGATGCCGACCTTGGCCAGCATCGAGGCGAGCCGCGCCGATGTCGAGTTCGAGCAGATGCAATGTGGCAGCGTCAGCTGCGCCAGCATCGGCTTGACGCCGTCGATAATGTTGAGGTCTTCGGCCAGGCGCTTGTCGAGGATGGCTTCGACCTTGGTCAGCATCGAGGCCGAAAACGGGATATCGGCTTCCTTCTCGATGGCAAGCAGCGTGTTGTGCCAGGTCATGCCGGCAAAGCGCTCGGCCATTTCCTCGGTGCTGATCGGATAACCGGATTCCGTCAGAAGTTCTGCTTCGACTTCGCTGGCGATGATTTCGGAATCGACGAGAACGCCGTCGCAGTCGAAGATGATGAGATCAATGCTGGTCATGTCGGGAGTGTCCTTCGGGGAGATGCTGGCCGTGTACACGATGCCGCCTGAAAGCTCAACCGCGGCAAGCGGAAACCTGCCATGCACGCGAAGCGGACTGGTTGAATTACGCGCTTCAATGAAGGACCTGCTTTTTACAGGCAAGGGCCGGGTCTGGCGGCGGGTGCCTTGACGAAGTCGATGAAAGCCCGGAGCGGGGCGGGTACCAGCCGCCGTCCTGGATAGTAGAGGAACGGCCCTGGGAAGGACTGCCACCAGGGTTCAAGAACGGGCTCCAGTGCGCCGGTGTCCAGATGCGGCCGCAGCCAGTCCTCAAACAGCGAAATGATCCCTGTTCCAGCAATCGCGGCATCGACGGCGAGATCGATCGATCCGCCGACGCTGACGATCAGCGGCCCCACGGGATCAACCCGCACCACCTCGCCATCATGCTCGAACTCCCAAGGTGCCGTCGTCCTGCCGCTTGCAAAGCGGCCGAGCAGGCAGGCATGACCAAGCAGTTCACGCGGATGAAGGGGCCGGCCCCGGCGGTCGAGATAGGCGGGGGACGCCGCGGTGGCAAAGCGCTGGACACGCGGGCCGATCGGCACAGCGATCATGTCCTGCTCCAGCCGTTCGTCATAGCGGATGCCGGCGTCGCAGCCTGCCGCAAGCACATCGACAAAGCTGTCGTCGGTGACAATCTCCAGTCTTATATCCGGATAGGCAGCCAGGAACGGCGGTATGATCTCCGGCAGCACCAGCCGCGCCGCGCTGACTGGAACGTTGAGGCGAAGGGTGCCAGCTGGCCGGTCGCGAAAGCCGTTGACCACGTCAAGTGCTGCTTCCACTTCGGTCAATGCTGGCCCCAGCCGTTCCAGCAAGCCCTTGCCGGCTTCGGTGGGAACCACGCTTCGTGTCGTCCGGTTCAGCAGCCTGACGCCCAGTTGGGCTTCCAGGCGGCGCACCGCTTCGCTGAGAAAGGAGGCGCTGCTGCCACTGGTTCGCGCACCCTCGCGAAAACCACCGGCACGCGCCACCGCGACAAACGCATTCAGATCGCCCAGATCAGTCTTCATTGTTCGCCATTCCGCACATGCTGTGCAGATTATGGCCCGTTTTCATGCATGCCGACAACGCCTATCTTGGTATCGGCTCTTGAAAGGAATGAGATCATGTCAATTATCGATCAGTCGGGTACATTCACTCTTGGTAACCGCGGCGTCAAACGGCTCGGCTACGGTGCCATGCAGCTCGCAGGCCCGGGTGTTTTCGGTCCGCCGAAGGATCACGATGCGGCGCTCGCCGTGCTGCGCGCGGCTGTCGAAAGCGGGGTCGATCATATCGATACCAGCGATTTCTATGGCCCGCATGTCACCAACAAGCTCATCCGCGAAGCGCTGCATCCGTATCGCGACGATCTGGTCATCGTCACCAAGGTCGGCGCCCGGCGCGGCGAGGACAAGTCGTGGATCCCGGCTTTCTCGCGTGAGGAACTAACAAAGGCAGTACACGACAATCTTCGCAATCTGGGCCTGGATGTCATCGAGATCGTCAATCTTCGCCTGATGTTCAGCGTTTATGGTCCGGCGGAAGGGTCGTTGGAAGCTCCATTGACAGTGCTGGCGGATCTCCAACGGCAGGGCTTGATCCGTCACATCGGGCTCAGCAACGTAACCGCCGCGCAGATCGCTGAAGGGCGTGGCATCGCCGAGATCGTTTGTGTCCAGAACCAGTATAATCTGGCCCACCGGGACGATGATGCCCTGATCGATGATCTTGCCCGCGATGGTATCGCCTACGTCCCGTTCTTCCCGCTCGGCGGTTTCAGCCCGCTGCAGTCATCGACGCTGTCGGACGTTGCAACCCGCCTGAACGCCACCCCGATGCAGGTGGCACTGGCCTGGCTGTTGCGCCGCGCGCCGAACATCCTGCTCATCCCCGGGACTTCGTCCCTCGGCCATCTTCGTGAAAACCTTGCCGCAGCGGAACTGGTGCTGCCGGATGAGACTGTCAGCGAATTGGACAAGGTTGCCGGCATCGCCGCCTGACGACATTTGGCCATCGGGAGCATCCGCTGCTTCTCTGTTCACAGGGGCGCAGCGGAGCGCGGGACAGGAAGGCTGCTGGCCATCGGTTGCCGCTCGCCGCATTGCCGGGTAAAATCTGATTTTGATCCAGCAAGGCCCCCATGACCGTTCGCCTGCGCCCACATCATCTCCTCTGCATGCTGACCTTCGTCGGCAAGGGCTATACGGCTGCTTTCACCGAAAATTACATCCGCATCGCCGCCCGCCTTTCAGCGGGCGAGGATATTCTCGTGGTCGAAGGGCCGGACGATGTCTGTGCGCCGATGCTGGGCGAGCCGGGCATGCACTGTCTTGACAGAAGTGTGACCGATCGTGACCGGAAGGCGAGCGATGCGGTCGAGGCCTTGCTCAAGCACCCTGCCGCGCCGGGCGCCTCGCTCTGTCCCAGTGCAGATTTCCTGCAGCGGATGCGTGATGCTTTCAGCACGGGTTCCATCCGGGAGGGCTGCGCCCGCTGCGAATGGTCGCCGCTCTGCACCGGTATTGCCAGTGCAGGCTTCGACGGTGTGCTGGTGGTGGCGCCGGATAGCCAGCCACCACATGGCTCTGCGTGAGGCGAACGGTAATGAACTCTTGCATGAGCAACGGAAACGCGACGTGAGCGCCGCGGGTGTTTGTGGGCTGCGTCTATCGGATGGCCTCGATGGGTGAGGCATCAGCTCGCGCCGCAAGCTCGGCCAGCGCCAGCGCACCGACGCCCGCCACGAGGAAGCCGGCCGAGAGCGAAAGCGCCGTGCCATCATAAAACGCGCCCAGAGTGACGGCAAACAAGGTAGCGATGAGGCTTGATCCGGAGGCGATCAGGGACGCACCAAGGCCCGCAACCTGTCCAAGCGAACGCATGGCCATGGCGTTGAGATTGCCGAACAGCACGCCGATCGCAAAGAACGCCGAGAAGGCGAGCCCCATCAGGACGGGCAGGGGCAGCCGTCCGCCCCACAATCCGGATGCGGCCAGCATCGCCAGGCCCGCCGCTGCCAGTCCGGCAAATCCGCAGCGTGCCATGTTGTCAGAACCAAAACGTTGTACGAGCTTGGCATTGAAGAATGAGGCCAGTCCGATCCCCGTAGCCAGAGCCGCAAAATAAAACGGAAACGTGTCTGCAATGCCATAGGCATCAAAAAACAGGTCGGCAGCAGTGCTGAGATAGACGAGCTGTGCTCCGAACACGAGGCCGGTCGCGACGATCAGCAGCGTCACGCGCCGGTTCGACAGGATACGCCATCCGTTCAACACGAGAAACCTCAGCCGAAAGGGAATGCGCCTTTCGGGAAGCAAGGTTTCCGGTTGCCGCATCACCAGCCAGAGGCCGAGCAGGCCTGCCACGCCGAGATAAACCGCAAAGACGCTGCGCCAGCCGCCCACCGTGATGATACCCTGTGCCAAGGCCGGCGCCAGCATCGGTACGAGAATGAACAGCGTGAACATCAGCGACATGACACGGGCCATGGCATCGCCCTCGAACTGGTCGCGGATCATTGCCCGGGTTGCGATCTTCGGGCCGGAGACGCCGATCCCCTGAATGATCCGGCCAAGCACGACCATTTCGAGCGATCCGGCCAGCATGGCGATCACCGTTCCAAGCGCATAGACGCAAAGGCCGAGAACCAGCGCTTTCTTCCGTCCCATCGCGTCGGACAGTGGCCCCAGCAGCAGCTCGCCAAATGCCATGCCGAGGATGAAAAGCGATATGACGTGCTGGGTGGAGAGCGGCGGTGCAGCGCCGACATCCGCCCCGATCTGACGCAACCCCGGCAATAGAGCATCGATGCTGATGGAGGTCAGTGAGGTCAGGCAGGCATAGAGGACGATGCGCTCGCGGAAACTGGCTGGGGATGTCATGGGCCGCATTCAGGGGAAATATCGTGTCCGACCTATAGCAGCCTTCCAGCAAAATCCCATGCCTGCGATGGCTCTTTCGCTTCACGCGTGGATAGCGTGCTCGTGGCGAAGCGCGACCGGTGGCGGCGCGGGCGGGGGGAAGAGCTTTGCGAATTCTTTTTCGCCGGTGCTGGTAAAGCGGATGGCGCGGCTGTCGGGCTCACGCCTGGCCCAGCCCTTGTCGACAAACAGCGTCAGCAACGCCTGTCCAAGCGAACCGGCGAGATGCGAACGGCGCTCGCTCCAGTCGAGGCAGGCGCGGCAGACCGGACGGCGTGATCGTGTCAGGGCGGCAAGGTCGATGCCGAGCGCCGTCATCTTGTCCGCACCCGATGCCGTCAGATGCAGCGTGTCGCCAGCGCCGGAAACCACCTCTTCGGCAATGAGACTATCGAGCATGCGCACGCCATAATCGCCCGCCAGATGATTGTAGCAGACGCGAGCCTTGCGCAGCGCCGGGTCCTTGGGGCCGGTGCGATGGCGGGTAAAACCGCGATAGGCGGCAAAGCCCATCAGTCCCTCGATCATCAGCCCGACATCGTCATCGGCGAGGGTGAAATAGCGGTGGCGTCCCTGCTTTCGCTGAGCAATCAGGCCTCCGGCTTCGAGCTTCGAAAGGTGTGAACTGGCGGTCTGCAGCGTGATCCCCGCAGTTCCCGCAAGCTCCGTCGCCGTCAGCGCTTTGCCGCCTGTCAGGGCGGTCAGCATGTTGGCGCGGGCGGGGTCACCGATTAGCGAGCCGATGAGAGCAATATCTGGACCTTCTTTCATGCCCGGATTTTAACCGCGCCACCGGCCCCCGGCAAGGCTTCATACTTCGATCGTGATCGAAGCATCTCAGGGCCGCAAACTGGCACAAGAGGTCATCCACAACGAAGGAGAGACCCGTGATCACCTGTTTCATCCGCTACGAAATCGATCCGTTCAAGCGCGAGGAATTCGCCACCTATGCGCGTAATTGGGGGCAAGTGATCCCCCGCAACGGCGCCGACCTGATCGGCTATTTTGCCCCTCACGAGGGCTCGGCCACCACGGCCTATGCCGCCTATCATATCGAGAGCCTTGCAGCCTACGAGGCCTACCGCGCCCGGCTTACTGCCGATCCGCTCGGCATCGAAAATTATCAATTCGCTCGGAAGGAGCGGTTCATTCTCAAGGAAGACCGGATCTTCCTGAAGAATGTGTCATCCCCCCATGCGAAAGGCGTGTCGTTTTGATCGCCGTCATCTTCGAGGTCATGCCAGCCGATGACCGGCGCAGCACCTATCTCGATCTGGCGGCGCAGTTGCACAGCAAGCTCAACGAGATCGATGGCTTCCTGTCGATCGAGCGGTTCGAAAGCCTGAAGGTGCCGGGCAAGATCTTGTCCTTGTCGTTCTGGCGCGATGAGGCGGCGATCACCACCTGGCGCAACGGCCCGGAACATCGCGCCGCCCAGCACGCCGGCCGCAATGGCACGTTCGCAGACTACCGCCTGCGCATCGCCAGCGTCATCCGCGACTACGGCATGACCGAACGCGACGAAGCACCGGCCGATAGCCGGGCGTTTCACGCAGTGCCGAAGGAGCGGTAGGCATGCCAGTCAGGAATGACCAGAAGAGGGCGATCACATTGCCCTTTTCTGGTGTAGTGCCGATGGGGGATACTACGGCGAGCCGAATTTTTCGTTCAACACGAGGATCGCCATTTTCAGAGCAGGCAGTTCGTCGATTACGACGCCCCAGATAATCCTGTCCGACAATCCGTGATACTCGTGTCGAAGAACGTTGCCGATGGTGCGAACCTGCGGCCAGGGAACTTCCGGCCGGATTGCCTTAACGTCTTCGGGGAGAGCGCGGCTCGCCTCCGATATGATTTCGATAGCGCGCTGCACCGCATGCTTCAGAAGCCAATCGCTTTGATAGTCCTCGAAGCTTTTACCGGTGGTCGCTCGTTCGATACCAGCGATCGCTTCCAGCGTGTCGCCAAGTGCGTGACGAAACTCCCGCGCCATCAAAAAACCTGTACGGCGGATTGTTCTATCCCAGACTTCAGCACCGGATGCAGCCCGTCACGTGTTGTGATGTCGACGGGGATGGACAACTGCGTTTCCAGGAAAAGTTTAATGCCGATCAGATCAAAGGCGTTAAATCGGCTGGCCTGATCGTAGTCGATGAACAGGTCGAGATCGCTGGCAGCGGATGCGGCGTTTCGCGCCGTCGAGCCGAACATAAAAAGCGCTGTGGCACCCATGCCGCGAACGGTTTCGGCCTGCTCCCTTAGTCTCGTTATGGCGTGGCTTCTGTCCATAAAAATAGAATACCGCATCGGCACCGGAGTTTCCATCCTCCTGTATCATTTCGCAAATTTTGCTCGCCCTTCAGCATTTGGTAACCAAGTTCGGTAACCATAAGGGCAGTCAGTCCGAGTAAGCGTAGGTGCGAGTGTCCATGTCATCAGTTGTTTCGTTGGCCGAAATCTCCCGCGGCGTCAGCCCTGCCGGCTGGCTCGATTCCATCATCAAGGGCGATTGTGTTGCAGCGCTCGAAGCGCTTCCCGACAATTCCGTCGACGTCGTTTTCGCGGACCCGCCGTACAACCTCCAGCTTGGCGGTTCGCTGCACCGTCCGGACCAGTCGCTCGTCGATGCTGTCGATGACGAGTGGGACCAGTTCGTGTCTTTCGAGGCCTATGACGCCTTTACCCGCGCCTGGCTGCTCGCCTGCCGCCGTGTGTTGAAGCCGACCGGCACGCTCTGGGTCATCGGCTCCTACCACAACATTTTTCGCGTTGGTGCGACGCTGCAGGACCTGAATTTCTGGATCCTCAACGACATCATTTGGCGCAAGACCAACCCGATGCCGAATTTCAAGGGCCGCCGGTTCCAGAACGCCCACGAGACGCTGATCTGGGCAAGCCCCAGCGCCAAGGGCAAGGGCTATACGTTTAATTACGATGCCCTGAAGGCCTCGAACGACGATGTGCAGATGCGCTCCGACTGGCTGTTTCCGATCTGCTCGGGCGGCGAGCGCCTGAAGGGCGACGACGGCAAGAAGGTGCATCCGACCCAGAAGCCGGAAGCGCTGCTGGCCCGCATCCTGATGGCCTCCACCAAGCCGGGCGACGTGGTGCTCGATCCCTTCTTCGGTTCCGGCACGACCGGTGCAGTCGCCAAGCGCCTCGGCCGCCATTTCGTCGGTATCGAGCGCGAGCAGAGCTATATCGATGCCGCCGCCGAACGAATTGCTGCGGTCGAACCGCTCGGCAAGGCAACTTTGTCGGTCATGACCGGCAAGAAGGCCGAGCCGCGGGTTGCCTTCAATACGCTGATCGAAAGTGGCATGATCAAGCCCGGCACGGTTCTGACCGATGCAAGACGCCGCTACAGCGCCATCGTACGCGCCGACGGCACGATTGCCAGCGGTGGCGACGCCGGCTCGATCCATCGCCTCGGCGCCAAGGTGCAGAACCTCGACGCCTGCAATGGCTGGACCTTCTGGCACTATGACGACGGTACGTCGCTGCGTCCGATCGACGATCTGCGCGCCGTCATCCGCAGCGACATGGCCAAGATCAACTGATCTGCCGCACGCCCTGAATGCCGAACGCCGCGCGTCTCAACAGATGCGCGGCGTTTTCATGTAAAGTCATTGCGCTTTGGCGCTGGTCAAGAGCGCCCCTAGGATTTTCCTGCCGGTTCCATCAGGATATCGAAACAGTGGGCGCAGTAGCCGAACTGATAGCCGCTGGTCTGCCAAGGCTCGACCGGCTCTTCGCAACAGATACAGTGAATGATCCAGCGGGCAGGGCTTTCGAAATTGTTCTCCGGGCCGTGCTGCCCGTCCACCGTTTTTTTTTGAATTTCTGTATTCTCGTTCATGTGGTCTGCCTCTCCTGTCTGTCGACGGGAACGATTTCCTGAAAAAACAAGTTTCTGAATCGGACGAATTTTTCGGGCATCTGCGCAGATCGGATAGCGGATGGTTCAGCCTGGAATCATCGCGTACAGGGCATTTAAGCTTTATGTGCCTTGCTTGATCGTGAGATGCAAGAACGGCGGTTACACTGGCATCCAGAAATTCCCACGGACGCTTCTTACCTTTCGGTTGCTCGCTGTTTTCGTTCGACGGCGCCGGTTTCGGTGATGTTTTCCAGCCTTTGAAATCGGGTCGGGCGTGCGCGCCTTTAGAACAATTTAACCATCCTGCCTGTAGCTTGGCCTCAAGCAGGACGACCGTGTGATCAACCACGCGAGGCGCGCGGGCCAGCCCGTAAAATGCTTGACGGCGCGGCGAAAGCCAGCCGGTTCAGAGATAGTTTTCGTCCGGTTTCGTACCTTCAGTCCCGGATGAAGACTTACACGCCCAGGATCAGCGATGATCCTGGGCGTTTCTGTTTTCACGGATGCGGTCCACAAAAAAAAGGAGCCCCGCCGGGGCGGAGCTCCTCCTTGCTGATCGAATTCACTCGACTTAAAGGAAGAAATCGTCGGCATACATCTTGGTGACGCCATTCACCTTGATCTGGAAGTCGGCACGGCCGTCGCCATTGGTATCGCCTGAAATGATGCCGGCTTTGAACTGCAGTTCGCCCGCCTTGCCGCTGAACGCCGAACCACCGATGAAGCTGAAGCTCTGGTTGCCTGCCGCGCGCGCGTTGGCATCAATCGAACTCAGATCGATGACATCATTTTGCGAAGCACGGAAATCACTGATGACATCGCGTCTGCTGCCAACGGCCGATTCGCTGGCAAAGTCGAAATCGAAAACATCTGCGCCAGCGCCGCCGCTGAGGAAATCGAAGCCAGAACCGCCAAGGAGATAATCATTGCCGGTACCACCGACCAGGTCGTCATCGCCTGAGCCACCAACCAGATCGTCGTCGCCGGTGCCGCCGTAGAGATCGTCGTTGCCAGCGCCGCCATAAAGGTCGTCATTGCCGCCGAGACCTTCAAGAATGTCGTTGCCACCGAGACCTTCCAGGATATTGCGGCCGGAACTGCCGGTGATGTCGTCATGCCCCCTGTTGGTGCCGATCGCATTCTCGATGCTGGTCACAGTTTCCCGGTGACCGTTCATCGTCGAAGCCCATCCCTTGCCGAGGTCGATGGTAACGCCCTTGCCGCGCTGGGAATTGTAGTCGTCCTGCAACTGGTAGCTGATCGTGTCGGTGCCGGTGCCGCCGCTGAAATAGTTGTCGGCGCCCCACGACAGGAAGGTGTCGTTGCCAGATTCGCCGAAATAATCGCTGGCAAGCGTATCGACTTCGAAACGATCATTGCCGCTGCCCGCCTTGACGACGTCGTAGCCGTTCGCATCACCTGCACGAATGTCGGCGATGTAGAGATCGTTGCCGTCACCGAGGAAAATATCGTTGCCGCCTTCGAAATAGTTGACAACCTTGTCGTTGCCCGAGCCGGCGTCGACATAGTTGTTGCCGCCATACCTGCTGGTCACGTTCAGATAGATGGTGTCGTTGCCGCCATAACCGTAAATGTCGACCGGACCGCCGCTGTAATCGCCCTGGATAATGCGATTGTTGCCATTGGTGCCATCAATAATAAGCCGTGCCATGGAAATTCCGCCTTTCCGGTGAATAGCAATTCTTAATTTCGAGGCTGATCATGCCGCCGCGAAGGTGAATGACAGCTGAACCAATTGCGGCGTTTTGAAGGTTTCAAAAAGCCTAATATTATTGGAAGTCAGTGACATGGACGTCGATGATCTTGCCCTGATCATTGAAGGTGATGGTTTCTTCTCCCCGGCGAACAAGGGGCTCACCGGTGGAAGCGCTGGTTGCGCGGAGGCTCCAGACCACGCGGGCAGCGAGCGGGGAAACCTGTTCGACCAGACTGTCCTCTGCCACTTGGTCGGGATATTCGGTAAAATATCGCCGGAACGCCGCCATGATATCGGTGCGGCCCTTGAGCCCGCCGACCTTGCCGGAGGAATAGGTTGCGTCATCGGCAAAGAACGCCTCTATGGCTTCAAAATCGAGATCGCCGATCACGGCATGAAAGCGCACGGAGGCGGCAGCGGGATCAAAGGACATGTTCTTGCTGGTCTCCGCCGTCATGCTGCCAGCCCATAGGCCAGAAGGTCTGATTGAAGTGTCTGCGGGTCGGTGAAGTGAACGGCATGCCATCCGGCTGCGCGTGCGCCTTCGACATTGGGCACGCTGTCATCGATGAACAGGGTGGCTGCCGGATCAAGCCCGAAGGACTTGGCGTGCGTCTCGTAGATCGCGATATCCGGCTTGATCAGCCGGATATCGCCCGAAACCGTCACGCCGCGCGGCAGTGTCAGGAAGGGAAACATTTTCTGCGCTTCCTTGAATGTGTCCGAGGCAAAATTGGTCAGCATGGTCACGTCATAGCCCTTGGCGATCAGGCTTTCCATGATCGAGACGCATTCGACATAGGCATGCGGCACCATCTCGTGCCAATATTTGCGGAAGGCACGGATGCTTTCCACATGGTCAGGATGTTCGGCAATCAGCAGGTCTTCCGCTTCGCGCCAGTCGCGGCCGCGATCCTGCTCGATGTTCCAGTCATGGGTGCAGACATTGGCGAAGAACCATTTGCGTTCCGCGTCATCGGGAATGATTCGCGAGAACGGGATATGCGGATCGTAATGGATCAGCACCTTGCCGATATCGAAGACGATGTGACGGATTTCGACGCTGCTCATCAGGTATTCCTCAGTTTCCCGGGCTGTTCGGGCCGCTTTTGAAAGCGTGCGGTAAGGCCTGGGCGATTGCTTTTTTCATCACGGTCGGCAGGGCCTGGGCCTCGAGCGAAGCGAGCGGTTCCCACCAGCCGTTTCCTGTTTTGTTCTCATTTTCGACCTTGGCCCGATACACCGACAAGCGCAACTCAAAATGCGTAAAAACATGAGAGATTGTTCCGCAGGCTTCCCACGCTGCGGCAAAGGGCTGGGCGGAAATGGTGTTGTCGCCATCGACCCGCGATGTCCACGGCGTGCCCGGCACTTCCGTCATGCCGCCGAGCAGGCCGGTCTCGCCCCGTTTCTGCAGATAGACAGAACCATCGGTGCGGCTGGCGACGAAGGCGGCGCCCACGCGCAGAGGCTTCTCCTTCTTCGGCGCTTTGCGTGGAAAGGTTTCGGGATCTGCCGTTTTCAAGGCCAGACAGTTTTCGTTCAGCGGACAGAGGGCGCAGGCCGGCCGTTTCGGTGTGCAGATCGTCGCGCCAAGGTCCATCATCCCTTGCGCGAAATCCCCCGGACGGTCAGCCGGCGTCATTTGGGCCACCAATGCCCGCATCTGCGGCTTGGCGGATGGCAGCGGCGTTTCGATCGCGTGGAGCCGCGAAATCACCCGCTCGACATTGCCGTCGAGCACCGCGCTTTGCCGGTTGAAGGCAATGGCGGAGACGGCAGCGGCAGTGTAGTCGCCGATACCCGGCAGCGCCTTCAATCCCGCTTCTGTGTCGGGAAAAACCCCAAAGTGCTCGCTGGCCACGGCCTCGGCGCATTTCTTCAGGTTTCTCGCGCGGGCATAGTAACCCAGCCCGGCCCAGGCCTTCATCACCTCTTCGGTATCGGCCGATGCGAGATCGGTGACTTTCGGCCAGAGTGCCAGGAACTTGTGGAAATAGGGTTTGACCGCCTGCACGGTGGTCTGCTGCAGCATCACTTCCGACAGCCAGACGTGATAGGGGTCGGCGACGACGCCGTCGCGTGCCATCGGCGGCGAGACACGCCAGGGCAGGTCACGGTGATGGCGGTCATACCAGGTAAGAAGCCGTTTGGCCGCATCGGCCGCATCGGCCATTTTCATTATCTGCTGCATCATTTGCCGGAAGTTTGGTTGGGGCCTATACTTGGCGGAGTGTTCGCCATCCTTCAAGGCGGATTCGGAAATCGGAAAGATATCTGTTGAAACAACCTTATACCCGCAAGGGCGGCCGTCAGATCAGCGAGATCGCCAATGGCATGATCGATCCGGTGCTTGCCAAGCGCGCCGGTATCAATACGCTGTTGCTCGGGTCGTGGGATGAGATCGCCGGCGAGGATTTTGCAGATTGCACCCGGCCGGAAAAGATTGCCTGGCCGCGCCGCGCTTCGGAGATGACGGGCGAGGGCGGCTATCAACCGGGCGTGCTGACGATCGCCTGCGAAGGTGCGCGCGCCCTGTTCCTCACCCATGCGCAGGGCGAATTGATCCAGCGGATCAACGGTTTTTTCGGGTTTCCGGCCATCAGCCAGATGCGCATCGTCCAGAAGCCGGTGTCTCCGCCACCAAAACCCTATCGCAAACCGAGGCCGTTGACCGGAGAACGTGCCAGGCATCTGGAGACATTGGTCGATGGTATCGAGAGTGAGGCCCTGAAGGCGGCTTTGACACGGCTCGGCACCGCAGTGCTGGCGCCGCGAAAAAAGTGACGGACACCATCAACTGGTCACAATTGTTTGAACGTTGGTGAGCGACAGCCCCTTGTCGCCCCGAACAAGGCAAGTTATCGAATTTTCGACCGATTTCGTTCATCCCCTTACACAGGTGAAACCATGTCCCTTTCTGAACTGAGCCCTTTCAAGCGCCTCCTGAGCGGCGTCGCCGTGGCCGCCATCGCTGTGACGCTCGCCGCCTGCAGCGACGAGAAGAAGGACGCGGCCGCAAACGCGCCTGCGACGGAAAGCACTGACACGGCCGCCAAGACCGAGGTCAAGCCCGCCGACGGCGGTTCGATGATGTCCTCGGCCACGGCGATGAAGCCGGTGGATGGCACGACGACAGCCTCCACCATGTCGTCGGCTGCAACGCCGGCAACCGCTGACGCTGCCCAGACGCAGGTGGCGCAGGCCGCTGCCCCCGCAGCCAAGGTCGAGGTTCCGCAGTCGGAAGGCGAGGTCGATATCGCCAAGCTGATGGCGCCTGGTCCGCTGCCGGAAATGTCGGTCGGCAAGGCCGATGCCAAGGTGACGATCATCGAATACATGTCGATGACCTGCCCGCATTGCGCCCGTTTCCACAACGAAACCTATGACGCCATCAAGACCAAGTATGTCGATAGCGGCCAGGTCCGTTTCGTCCTGCGCGAATTCCCGTTTGACCCGCGTGCGGCTGCCGCCTTCATGCTGGCGCGCTGCGCCCCGGCGGACCAGTATTTCCCGATGATTTCGATGCTGTTCAAGCAGCAGGAAACCTGGGCTGCTGCACCAAACGGCCGCGATGCGCTGCTGCAGATGTCGAAACTCGCCGGTTTTACACAGGAGAGCTTCGAGGCCTGCTTGACGAACCAGAAACTTCTGGATGATGTGCAGGCAACGATGCAGAGGGGCGACAAGGAGTTCGGCGTCAAGGCCACCCCGACCTTCTTCGTCAATGGCAAGAAGTATTCTGGAGAAATGTCGGTTGACACCATGTCGGCCCTTATCGACTCGATGCTCTGATTCCCAGCGTTTTGACCAAACGGCCCGCGGGCGCATTCGTGCGCCCGTTTTTCTTTTTTTCTTCTCCCCTGCGGGGAGAAGTGCCGAGCATAGCGAGGCGATGAGGGGGAACCCCGGGCGCGGAACCACCCCCTCATCCGGCCCTTCGGGCCACCTTCTCCCCGCTGGGGAGAAGAGGGGGCAAACCGCATGAAATTCACCAAGCTCCGACTTCTCGGCTTCAAGTCCTTCGTCGAACCCTCCGAATTCGTTATCGAACGCGGGCTGACCGGTGTTGTCGGGCCGAACGGCTGTGGCAAGTCGAACCTGGTCGAGGCGCTGCGCTGGGTGATGGGGGAAAATTCCTACAAGAACATGCGCGCGTCGGGCATGGACGACGTGATTTTTTCCGGGTCCGGCAACCGTCCCGCCCGCAACACGGCCGAGGTCGGCCTTTACCTCGACAATACCGACCGCACCGCGCCTGCCGCCTTCAACGATAGCGACGAAATCCAGGTGACGCGGCGGATCGAGCGGGAAAATGGTTCCGTCTACCGCATCAACGGCAAGGAAGCCCGCGCCAAGGATGTGCAGCTTCTGTTTGCCGATGCCTCGACCGGCGCGCGTTCGCCGTCGATGGTCGGCCAGGGCCGGATCGGCGAGCTGATTGCGGCCAAGCCCCAGGCACGGCGCCAGTTGCTCGAAGAGGCCGCCGGGATTTCCGGGCTGCATTCGCGCCGCCATGAGGCAGAACTTCGCCTGAAGGGCGCCGAGACCAATCTCGAGCGGCTGGAGGACGTCACCTCGCAGCTCGAAAGCCAGATCGAGAGCCTGAAGCGCCAGTCGCGCCAGGCCAATCGCTTCAAGATGCTGTCGGCCGATATCCGCCGCCACGAAGCGATGCTTTTGCATATCCGCTGGGTGCAAGCCAAGGAGGCAGAAGCTGAAGCCGATAGCCATCTGAACCAGGCAACATCGCTGGTCGCCGAAAAGGCGCAAGCCCAGATGGAAGCGGCCAAGGCACAGGCCATCGCCAGCCTGAAACTGCCGGAATTGCGCGAATCCGAAGCAAGGGCTGCGGCCGCCCTGCAGCGCCTGCAGATCGCCAAGTCGCAGCTTGAAGAAGACGCTGGCCGCATCCTGCGCCGCCGTGATGAATTGCAGCGCCGCCTGTCGCAGTTGCGCGAGGATATTATTCGCGAAGAGCGGATGGTTGCCGACAATGCCGGTATTCTGGCGCGGCTGGACGAGGAAGAGAGCGAGCTTGCCGATATGCTCGCCGAGGCGGGCGAGCGCGCCGAAGAAGCCCGCGAGCGGCTGGCGGATGCAAGCGAGAAACTGTCCGAAAGCGAACGCCAGCTCGGTTTGTTGACTGCCGAAAAGGCCGAGGCGCAGGCCTCGCGCAACCAGCTCGAAAAGACCATTCGCGATCTGACTGAGCGGCAGGCGCGTCTTGCCCGACAGCTGTCCGACCAGAACCGCGATCTCGACGAACTCGACCGGCAGATTTCGACGCTGCCGGACCCTGCGGAGAAGCAGGAGGAAGTCGAAGCCGCCGAATCCGGGCTGGAGCAGGCGGAAAATGCCGTTGCCGATATCGAAGAGGCGCTGGCCGCTGCCCGGCAAGCCGAAGTTGCCGCCCGCCCGTCCGTCGACGCTGCGCGATCGCAGGTGAACGGCATCGAGACTGAAGCCCGCACTATCCGGCGGATGCTGGAAGCCTCCGCCGTTCAAGGCGCCGCCCCGGCTGTGGTCGATGACATGAAGGTCGATCGTGGTTTCGAGACGGCCTTGGGTGCAGCACTTGGCGAAGATCTGGAATCGCCGCTCGACCCGAATGCGCCCGCCCATTGGCGCGCACCGGGCGATGCGTCCGGCGATCCGCAATTGCCCGATGACGCAACTCCGCTGATGCAGTATGTGCGCGCGCCAAAAGCGCTGGATCGCGGCCTGCGCCAGATTGGTATCGTTGCCGACGACGCGACGGCGGAGCGTCTGCAGCCGCTGTTGAAGGCAGGGCAAAGGCTGGTGACGCGCGACGGTGCTGTCTGGCGCTGGGACGGCCATGTCATCGGTGCCGATGCGCCGAGTGCCGCAGCTTTGCGGCTGGCGCAAAAGAACCGGCTTGCCGAACTCGAAGGCGAACTCATCGACGCCCGCGACCAATTGGCCGCGCGCGAAGCCGAACTTGCTGCTGCTGCCGCGCGCATCCGTGCCGAAGACGAGCGCCTGCGCTTGTCGCGCGAAACCCAGCGCATGGTGGTGCGCAAGCTTGCCGAAGCCCGCGAAGCGTTGGCCGCGGCAGAGCGCGCATCCGGTGATCTCGTCCGCCGCCGGGCGGTTCTGGCCGAAACCGCAAGCCAGCTTTCGCTGCAGGTCGAAGAGATCGGCGAGCAGATGGAATCTGCCCGCGAGGCGCTGGAAGATGCCCCCGACGTTGCCGGGCTGGAGCAGAAGCTCAACAGCCAGATGACGACCGTCGCGACAGACCGGGCGCTGGTGGCCGAAGCGCGCGCCATCAACGATGGCCTGGCGCGCGAAAACGAAGGCCGCGAACGCCGCATCCGCGCCATCGCGGCCGAGCGGCAGACCTGGAACACCCGGGCTGCGAGTGCGCAGGAGCACATCGAGACTTTGCGCGAGCGCGAAAGCGAGACGCGCGAGGAGGTCGAGGAACTGCTCGAGGCGCCCGACGAATTCGACGAGAAGCGCCGGGCGCTGACGAGCGAGCTGTCGAAGGCCGAAGAGGCGCGCCGTGAAGCCGCGGATGTTTTGGCCGTTGCCGAAACACGCCAGCGCGATGCCGACCGGATCGCTGTCACCGCGCTCTCGGAACTGGCCGAGACGCGGGAAAAGCGCGGCCGCGCCGAAGAACGGCTGGTGTCCGCCCGCGAAAAGCGGCTCGAGGGTGAAGCCCGCATCCGTGAAGTGCTCAATTGCGCCCCGCACGAGGTGATGCGGCTGACCGGCCTTGCTGTCGATGCCGAGCTGCCGGATGTCCGCCAGATCGAGCGTGAACTGGACCGCCTGAAAATCGAGCGTGAGCGTCTTGGCGCCGTCAACCTCAGAGCCGAAGAAGAGCAGAAGGAACTGTCCGACAAGCTCGATGCCATGCTGAAGGAACGCGAGGACGTCATCGACGCGATCCGCAAGCTGCGTTCGGCGATCCAGAATCTCAACCGCGAAGGCCGCGAACGCCTGCTGGCCGCATTCGACGTGGTCAACGTCCAGTTCCAGCGGCTGTTTACCCATCTGTTCGGTGGCGGCACGGCGGAACTGCAGTTGATCGAGAGTGACGATCCGCTCGACGCTGGTCTTGAAATCCTCGCCCGGCCGCCGGGTAAAAAGCCGCAGACGATGACGCTATTGTCGGGTGGCGAACAGGCGTTGACGGCCATGGCGCTGATCTTTGCGGTGTTCCTCACCAATCCCGCGCCGATCTGCGTGCTCGACGAAGTCGATGCGCCGCTCGACGACCACAATGTCGAGCGCTATTGCAACCTGATGGACGAAATGGCCGCCTCGACCGAGACCCGTTTCGTCATCATTACCCACAATCCGATCACCATGGCCCGCATGAACCGCCTGTTCGGCGTCACCATGGCCGAGCAGGGTGTTTCGCAACTCGTCTCCGTCGATCTGCAGACGGCCGAGCAAATGCGGGAAGCGGTCTAAATTCTTTATTCCAGTTCCAAGACGAAGGAATAGCCGCCGTCGCTTTCACCCATGTCGTCCCAAGTGTCGACATATTGCGTCTTTGTATCCGCCTTTCCCTGCCTGTGAGCATAATACATGCCATAATCGTCGCCGGGTTTGTCTTCGTTCGGCATATCCCTGAACCATTTCGAATAGGTCATCGGTTCGCCATTCTCCCACTTCCAGCCGCCGCGTGGTTCCTTGCCCGATGGATCCTGGATAAGACCGACCCAGGCGCCCATCTTGTAGGAAACGTGGCCGCGGGGATCGTAGCCCGTCAGAAATAGTCTCTGATCCTTGTTCAGAAGCGAAGCGATGAAGCTGTTTTCGGCATCGGACGTAATCGTCGCGAGATAGCCGCCACACTGTTTTGAAACCGACGCAGCCGATTTCCGTGTGATCAAGCCGGCCCGCATCAGGACGTAAAGATGTCCGTTGAATGACCCGTAGGTCCTTTCGTAATAAGGATTGCAGGCAATTGCCTTCAGAACGCGCGGATCGATTTCGAGCCCTTCAAAATCCTTCGGATTGTAAACGCGTGCTAGCGGCGAGGAATACAGACCGTTCCCATAGGCTTGGACGGACATTCCGAGGCTTTTGGCTGTGTCCTCGTCGACGTAGCCTGATCTGGCGACGCCGATAGACGCCTGGTAATCGGTAAGGGCCCGCCGAGTCTGCTGGCCAAAAGCACCATCGGGTGTGCCGGCGGCAAAACCTCGCCCGGTCAGCGCCACCTGGATATCGTGCCTTTGGGTCCGGCTCAAACCCAGCCCGGATTCCCGCATTTCAGCGTTCGTGCCGCTCCCCGGCGCCGGAACCGGTAAAAACTGAGACAGCAATTGCCGCGCAAGAATTGCCTGTTCGCCTGTCGGGTGTTTTTTCAGAAACAGCCCCCAGATACGCGGTGTGTTGATCCGCAATGCCTTGCGGAAATCGGCCTCGATCTCGATTGCTTCAGGATCGATCGCCGGTGTGGATACCGCCCGTTCTTCCTTTGGCAAAGAGGGGTCGAAATAGAATTCCAACGACAGCGACGACAGGATCTGCGGCGACTGCTTGCCATCTGTTGCCTTTCGAACATCGCGGATGACCCGCTTGAAGGCGGTGCCGATTTCAAGGCCCGGCCCTGCAAGGTGGCTGATCAGGGCGGTGGTGAACGGCGAGTTCTTGCCACTCCCGTCAGAGGCCACCTGTCCAGGTGCTGCAGCGAACGCCACCATGGTGCCTGCGCTTTCCGTTTCGACCGGCGCCAGTCCGCGTGTCGCGATGCTTCTGGTGGCGCCTTCGATCTCCTGGTTGAGACGGTTGGCGAGCGGGTTGTTGCGGCACGCATCGAGAAAGAAGAGGGCGATCTTCGACTTTTTCTCAATTGCCGCAATGACATCGGCAAGTGCCAGCGTCTCGGCAGCAACATCGAATTCGCTCGCCAGCCGCGCATCTGTTCCAACGAGATAGTTCTCGCCACGCAGCTGCATGCCATGACCGGCGAAATAGAAAAGCGCCACGTCGTCATTCTTGATTTTGCGGACAAACTGCGACACTGCCTCCGCCAGCTGGCCGCGATCGGCGTCGACCACCACATCGGCGTCAAACCCACGGGCGGAAAGAAAGGCTCCGAATTCGCGCGCGTCCCGTACTGCGTTAGGCAACGTTCCGGCAGCTTCGTATTGTCCGTTTCCGATGACAAGCGCGAGCCGCTTCCCCGTTTCCGTGGCGGTCGCATCAAGCGGTGCAGTGAAAGCAAGAACCAGAACGGACAGGCATACCAGGCAAATTCTCATCGTGATCACTCCCGGCTGTTACAAACTGGAACGCATGATGTGATGGAAAAATTCGCGGCCTGCTCGGAGCGGCTCTCAATCCGGTATATCCCCGTTAACGCATTAATATTAGCATTACCTAAGTCGTGCGCAAAGATGGTAGTCGGGTCGCGTTGCCTAATCCGTTGGCAAGCTGGCTGGTAAGAAAATCTTTCATATCTGGGCGCACAATTTCACCGGCAAGCCTGTAAAGAGCTATGCCGGATTGCCGGAGGGTATGAAGCTTGACGGATTTCACGGGCGTAGATGCGTTGATGCTTTTGAGGGCCGTTCCCGTGGCGTCCGTGTGCGTGAATGCTGGCGGCCTGATTGTCTTTGCCAATGAGGCCGCGGCGGCCATGTCCGGAGCCAGCTTTGTTCTTGCGCGCACGCCGGTATCTCGGCTTCTGCCGGAATGGCACGCCGTCTCGAACGCCACTGCCAAATCCTTTCGCCGCGAAACGCTGCTTTTGCGCGGCGATGGCAGTGTCATACCCGTCGAGCTTTCGGTCGTGCGGTTTAGTGATGTTTTGACGGGCATCGTCATCCGCGATCTCATCGATGAGCGGTCGATGGAATCGATGCGTCTTGAGTTGGAGCGGCAAAACGATGAGGCGCTGCTTGAGGCAAGGGCTGCCCACCGGCGTCTCGGCTTCTTCATCGACATGCTGCCGCAGGCGGCTTGCGTTTTTGACGCAGAGGACCGCTACATTCTCTGGAACGAGAAATATGCAGCACTGTATCCGGAAATCGCTGGCCACCTGCGCCCGGGAGTGCCGTTCAGGGAGATTCTCGAGATCAGCCTGGCCAGTGGCGATATGCCGGAAATAGTCGCGGATCCGGAAGACTGGATCGAGGAGCGGATGAAGAAGCACAGGCTACCGGTCTCGCAGGAGGAGCAGATGCTGCGGGACGGGCGTTGGCTGCGCCACGATGACAGGCGTACGCCGGATGGGGGCGCCATCGGCATGCGCATCGATATCACCGAACTCAAGCGCCGCGAGGAATCCTTCCGGCTGCTGTTCGATGCCAACCCGATGCCGATGATGGTCTGCGATGCCGCGAGCCTTGATATTCTGGCTGTCAACAACGCAGCAGTCAGGCTTTACGGTTTTCCGGCCGAAGCGATGCGGCAAAAGCGTGTCATTGATTTTCATGCCGGCGGCGAGGGCGACCGGCTGGGCACCATGCTGCGCAGTCTGGAGGGCGATTGCGAGGCGCGCACTGTCTGGCACCAGAAGGCGGCAGATGGCACCGAACACCATGTTCTGATCTATGTGCGCATCATCAACGAGGGGCCGTCGCGGCGGCTGCTTTTGACGATCGCCGATGTGAGCGACCGCATCCGCGCCGAGGCGCATGCCACCCATCTTGCCCACCACGATCCGCTGACGGGCCTGCCGAACCGCATGCAGTTTCGCCAGAAGCTTGAATCCGCGCTGGAAAGAGCGGCGCGGGACGGGAGGGAACTGGCGGTTCACTATCTTGATCTCGATGGCTTCAAGCCGGTCAATGACACCTTCGGCCATGCGACTGGCGATATGCTGCTGAAGCAGGTTGCCGAGCGATTGAAGTCGGTGCTGCTGAGCGGTGATCTGGTGGCCAGGCTCGGGGGTGACGAGTTTGCCATTCTGCAACATGCCTCTGCCGCTGATGTCGCCGATATCGCCGACCGCTGCATCCTGGCTCTGGGAAAACCCTTCGGCATTGCCAACAGCCAGATCGGCATCAGCGTCAGCATCGGCATCGCGGTGGCGCCCGACAACGGCTTTGATCCCGACGAATTGATGAGCGCCGCCGATAGCGCGCTTTATCAGGCGAAAGCCTCCGGCAAGAGCACGTGGCGCCGCAGCGGCGCCGCGGCCTGACCCTTCCTTCCGCTTTTGTGACAGTTTTTTCGTGTTTTTGCTGCGATGCAGCATAATTCCACCACCGGTGCATTTTAAACCCGAAAAGGATACTGTAGCCTCCGGTGGGAGCCGTATGGGTGGAGAAGTGGCATGACAAAGTGGGTTTATACCTTCGGCGGGGGAGAAGCCGAAGGAAATGCGGGCGATCGTGATCTGTTAGGAGGCAAGGGCGCCAATCTGGCGGAGATGTGCAATCTCGGCCTGCCGGTGCCACCCGGCCTGACGATCATCACCGAGGCCTGCGGCAAATATTATGCCGATGGCCGCACTATTCCCGAAGAGTTGAAGGCACAGGTCTCGGCCGGTCTTGAGAGGATGCAGGCGATCACCGGGCGCGTGTTCGGCGATATCGAGCGTCCTCTGCTGCTGTCGGTCCGCTCCGGCGCCCGCGCCTCGATGCCGGGCATGATGGATACCGTGCTCAACCTCGGTCTCAATGACGCAACGGTACAGGCGCTCGGCCACGATGCCGGCGATGCCCGGTTTGCCTGGGACAGCTATCGCCGTTTCATCCAGATGTATGCCGATGTTGTCATGGGGCTCGACCACGAGGTCTTCGAGGAAATCCTTGAAGACGAAAAAGGCCGTCTCGGGCATGAGCAGGATACCGAGATTTCCGCCGTCGAATGGCAGCACATCATCGCGCACTACAAGCGGGTGATCGAGGAGGAACTCGGCGAGGCCTTTCCGCAGGATCCCGAGGTTCAGCTCTGGGGGGCGATCGGCGCTGTCTTTTCCAGCTGGATGAACCCCCGCGCCATCACCTACCGGCATTTGCACAACATACCCGCCGCCTGGGGTACCGCCGTCAATGTCCAGGCGATGGTGTTCGGCAATCTCGGCAATACGTCGGCGACCGGCGTTGCCTTCACCCGCAATCCCTCGACCGGCGAAAACGAACTCTACGGCGAATTCCTCGTCAATGCGCAAGGGGAGGATGTCGTCGCCGGCATCCGCACGCCGCAAAACATCACGGAGGCTGCCCGCATCGCGTCCGGTTCCGACAAGCCGTCGCTGGAAAAGCTGATGCCGGAAGCGTTCGAGGAGTTCCAGGCGATCTGCAATCGGCTGGAAGGCCATTACCGCGACATGCAGGATCTCGAATTCACCATCGAGCGCGGCAAGCTCTGGATGTTGCAGACCCGCTCCGGCAAGCGGACCGCCAAGGCGGCACTGAGGATCGCGGTCGACATGGCCGAAGCCCGCACGATCACGCAGGATCAGGCAGTTGCCCGCATCGATCCCGCCTCGCTCGATCAGTTGCTGCATCCGACCATCGACCCGCGTGCCCGCCGCGATATCATCGGCTCCGGTCTGCCGGCTTCGCCAGGGGCCGCGACGGGTGAGATCGTCTTCACCTCCGAAGAGGCGGTGCTGGCCAACAAGGAAGGCCGCAAGGTCATTCTGGTCCGCGTCGAAACCAGCCCGGAAGACATTCACGGCATGCATGCGGCTGAAGGCATTCTGACCTGCCGCGGCGGCATGACCAGCCATGCGGCGGTGGTCGCGCGCGGCATGGGCATTCCTTGCGTCTCCGGTGCCGGGAACCTGCGCGTCGATACCCGCAACGAACTTTTGATCGCCGCTGGCATGACGCTCGCCAAGGGTGAGGTGATCACCATTGACGGCTCCTCCGGCCAGGTATTGAAGGGCGAAATCCCTATGCTGCAGCCGGAACTGTCCGGCGACTTCGGCAAGATCATGGCCTGGGCCGATGCCAGCCGCCGCATGACGGTGCGCACCAATGCCGAGACCCCGGCCGATGCCCGCGCTGCCCGCTCCTTCGGTGCCGAGGGGATCGGGCTCTGCCGTACCGAGCATATGTTCTTCGAGGGTGAGCGCATCAATGTCATGCGCGAAATGATCCTGGCTGCAGACGAGGCGGGGCGGCGGGTGTCGCTTGCCAAGCTTTTGCCGATGCAGCGCTCCGACTTCACTGAACTGTTCTCGATCATGCACGGCCTGCCGGTCACCATCCGCCTGCTCGATCCGCCGCTGCACGAGTTCCTGCCGAAGACCGACGAGGAGATCGCCGATGTTTCGGCCGTTCTCGGCATGGACCCGGCCGAACTGCGCCAGCGCGTCGATGCGCTGCACGAATTCAACCCGATGCTCGGCCATCGCGGCTGCCGTCTGGCGATTTCCCATCCGGAGATCGCGGAGATGCAGGCCCGTGCGATTTTCGAGGCGGCGGTTGAGGCTGCCCGCGAAACCGGCGCGCCCGTCGTACCGGAAATCATGGTGCCGCTGGTCGGGCTGAAATCCGAGTTGGACTACGTCAAGGCCTGCATCGATGCGGTGGCCAGGGAGGTTATTGGCGAGTCCGGTATCGAGATCGAATATCTTGTCGGTACGATGATCGAGTTGCCGCGTGCAGCCCTTCGCGCCCATGTCATCGCCGAAAGCGCCGACTTCTTTTCCTTCGGGACCAACGACCTGACGCAGACCACATTCGGCATCTCGCGTGACGATGCGGCCCAATTCCTCAATACCTACATCCAGAAGGGCATTGTCGAGAAAGATCCGTTCGTCTCGCTCGATTTCGATGGGGTCGGTGAACTGATCCAGATTGCCGCCGAACGCGGCCGCCGCACCAAGAACGGCTTGAAACTCGGTATCTGCGGCGAGCACGGCGGCGACCCGGCCTCTATCCGTTTCTGCGAGGACGCTGGCCTCGACTATGTCTCCTGTTCGCCCTTCCGCGTGCCGATCGCAAGACTGGCGGCCGCCCAGGCGGCGATCAATGGCAAGGGCTGAGTGCTACGGTTTAAACTGTCCGGCAAGCGGGGGCTCGCCGGACAGTTCGTTTCCTACCGGTCGATGAAATCCCGCACCGCCTTGTTGTACCCTTCCGGGTCCTGCAGCATGGCGAAATGGCTGGCGTCCTCGAGGATGATCAGTTCGGCGCCGGGGATGGTTTTTGCCAGGTAATCCGTATGCTCCCGGCTGATCGCCTCGTCGTGGTCGCCGAGAACGATGGCGGTCGGCGTCGTGATCTTCTTCAGGTTGTCGTCGCTCCAGTTGGGCTGGCTTGCCCACATGTTGCTGATCTGGGTGACGAAAGCGTCATATTCGGCCGGTGTCGGCGAAATCTTCTTGTAAACCTCGCCGGCCTTTTCGATGTAGGTGGCGAAGGTCTTGTTTTCCATCACGGTCGGGATGACGCCGTCGATCTTGGAATTGGCGGCCTGAGCAAACAGTTTGGTCAGTCGTTCCGGGTGATGGATGGCGATATCGAGGCCGATAATGCCGCCATCGCTCCAGCCGACAATCGCCGTCTTGCCGATCTTCAGGTAATCAAGCAGCGCCAGATAATCCGAAGACATCAGGTCGTAGCTATAGGGATCGGCATTGCGGGTCGAGCGCCCATGCCCGCGGCTTTCGGCAACGATGACGGTATGATCCTTGGAAAGATCGGCAACCTGTGCGCCCCAGACGTCGGCATAGCCGAGGCCGCCGTGGATGAGCAGCACCGGCGGGCCGGAGCCGTAGACGGCGTAGTACATGTCGATGCCGTTGACCGGCGCCGTGCCGGTTTTATCCGCCTTCGGCATCGGGGCGGGGGCAGGCAGTTGCTGCCACCGTTCAGCGGCCACTGCCGGCGCGGCGGCGAAGAGGAAGAGGGCGCAGAGTACTTTCAGCACGGCTTTCATGAGAAATCTCCCGATCGTTGACGCGCCATCATAGGCGGCAATTGCCGTTGCCAAAGCAAAAGTCAGCGCCATTTCGCGCCGAATCGGAAATTTCCTTGCGGAAAGTGAAGGTGCTACGCGATTACCGGACGATAACCGGGCGGTTCCAGCCCCACATCATCGGGTCGTTGCCATAGCGCAATGAGCGCGACTCGGCACGGCGGTCGAGGTCGATGCGTTGCAGGCAGGTGGCGAGCGCATCGGTGCCGCGGCGGAAGCCGTAGGACAGGCAGGTTTTTTCGTCTGCGGCGCGGCGTTCTTGCGGCGTCAGTGTGGTGCAACCGCCAAGGATTGCGCCGAGCGCGACAAGCGACAGAATCTTCCCGATGGACATGCTGAGACCTTGAAACGATTGCAGATCTCACTCTGTCTATCAGATACGTTGCAGCACATCCACAAAGGCTTCGGCAAAATTCTTGAGGTCCGCGGTGCTCTCGTCGGGTGCTTCGAGGCGGATCGTGTTGCCACCGGTTTCCAGGCAGGCGAAGATAGTTGCCATGACAGCGCTGCCATCCTTGGGAATGCGCAGGACCGCGATGCGATCACAATCGGCCACCAGCCCGGAGGCGGGCAATTCGAACAGCAGGGCGCCGTCGATGGCTGCAGCGGCGGCGCGGACATGGGCGGAAAAGCCGTCCGGCCCGGTGGTGAAACCGTCCAGCGAGAGTTCGAGTTCAAGCAGTTCGATGGTCAGGTTGGCGTCGGGCGCCGGAATTAAGGTCTGGGTGGCCGATGTGGCCATCTCGGATGATAGCATGCTCACTCTCCTTTCAAGCCACAGGAAAGACATCTCTTCCCGCGCACCTGGAAATTCCGATGTGTGTGCAAACCGGTCCTACGCCGCATGAACCGGGAAACACGGCTGATCCCCATCATTAAGACATGATCAAGGAGAATGGCAAATTTGCGGCATGTTAGGAAGAGCAGATGTTCACGCTCCCTCCGCGCCTCCATCCTCGTCCGGGCGAAAATCACTTCACAGCTTTCGTCATCATGCTCTAAACAGGAGATGTGTCGCCGTGTCAGGCCAAGGGATTGATTCTGCCAGATGATGATCAAGTATGAGCGCCCTACATCCGTTGCAGCCCGTTGGGCGCGCCGGATCGCCCGCTTTGCCTTCGGTCTCTTTATCGGGGCCTTGCTGGCGCATCGCTTCGGCCCGCTCGTGACGCCGCATTTCGCCGCGCTGATTGCCTTGTCGGCGGGCCTTGCCGTTCTTGCGGTGGTTCTGGCGATTGCCGGTTTCGTCCGGTTCTGGCAGGTCGCAGCCGTCGGCGGCATTGCCTCGTTCGTGGCCCTGCTATACGCGGCCGTTCCGATCGGTGCCGCCGGCTTTGTGATTGGCGAATATTTCTCCAAGCCGGCGATCTACGATGTCAGCACCGACACGGTGACGCCGCCGCCCTGGATCAAGACCCCGAATGCACAACAGGGCTGGCTGAAGCGCGCGGCCGAGGTGACGCCGGCAGACCGCGAAGCGCAGGTTCTTGCCTATCCGGCGCTGACCGGCCGCCGGTACGACGGTGCGCTCGACCGCGTGTTTCAGGGGGTAAAGACCGTTGCGGAACAGACCGGCATTACCATCGTTGCGCAGGCAGGCGTCGAAAATGCCGAAGCCGATCTGGAAGACATGGCCGTCAAGCCGGCCGACGCTGCCCCGGCCGATAGCGATCCTGATGACGTGCCGATCCCGCTGTCGCGCCCCGAGATCGGCACGGGCGAGATGCCGCCGGGACGGCGCTCCTCCGATATTTTGCTGCAGGGCGAATGGCGTACTTTGATCGTTGGCCTGCGCTTCGACGTGTTGATCAGGCTGCGCGAAGAGGCCGAAACCACCTTCGTCGACATGCGCGTCGCCTCGCGCTACGGCGGCCATGATCTCGGCCTCGGTGCCGCCTTTGCCGACCAGTTTTTGCACGCGCTTGATGCCGAACTTTTGGGGATTGCCGGGGATTGATCCAGTCCGTCAGGCCGATATGTCTGCAAAGCAGCCGGTGATCCAGGTGACAAAGGCAAGGGCTTGAGGCGACAATTGGCCGAAGTCGCGGGCCACCAGAAAATAGGCGCCATGCAGGACTGACAGGTCGAAGGGCTGGATAAAGCGCCCGGCATCAAGATCGTCGCGCGACAAGGCTGTGTCGACAAGTGCGACGCCATGGCCGCGCAGCAGGGCCTGCAGTGCCAGCGCACCATCGGTGAAGATCGGCCCGCGCATGATCTCGGTGCTCGGGGCTAAACCTGCTGCCGCAAACCAGCGCGCCCAAACATCGCGATTTTCTTCATGCAGCAGCGTATAGGAGAGCAGGTCTTCCGGGACCTCAAGGGGAGCCTCATCCCTGACGATCGCTGGCGACAGTGCCGGAACCATGGCGACGTCGCAGAGATGGAGGGCCTGGGTGCGAGGCCAGCTGCTTGCCTTTGCGCTATGGCGGATGGCAAGCTCCGCCACATCGCCGCGAAAATCGACAAGTCTAGCCTCGGATTCCACGGATACGTCGATTTGCGGGTGCTCTTCGCGAAAATGTTGCAGATGCGGCACGAGCCAGCAACCGGCAAAGCCGGGTTCGGCATTGACCGTCAAAAGCGTCGCGGGTTTGGCCGCCCGCACTTCCTCAAGCCGGGCATCGATCGTATCGAAGGCGGTGGCCAGTGTTTCGAGCAGTCTCGACCCTGTTGCGCTCAGACGCACCTTGCGGTGATGCCGCGTAAACAGCGCCGTTCCCAGGAGCGCTTCCAGTTCGCGTACCTGCCGGCTGATCGCGGCTTGCGAGACGAACAGTTCTTCGGCGGCCAGTGTAAAGCTCTCGTGCCTTCCAGCCGCTTCAAAACTGCGCAGGGCGGTCAAGGGTAAACGTCCGCGTTTCATCGCATAACCTTAAGTCATCCGAAGACGACAATAAGCTCGTTTGTCAGCCAAGGGCAAGGGGCGCATCCTTGGCGCATCGATAGTTTTGGAAGGACGATGCGATGGGCGCGATCCTCAAACTCTGGATGGACGTCATTCTGCTCCTGACCCTGCAATACGACGTTGGCCGCAAGACATTCCTTGGCGACGGTAGCGCCGAACGCTTCAACCGTTCGCCGGACGAAGCCAGCCGGTATAGCGGACGATCAGGCCGGTCGACAGACTGGTGATCTCGACATGAAAGCGAAGATGCTGCCAACCTATGCAAGGAACCGGGCGCGATGTTCCGGCGCCGGGACGAAGCAGCTGTTGCGGCGGCCGGCGATCCGGTAGCGGTTGCGCGCCACAAGTTCATAGAGTGGATCGCGGACGCGTCTCGGCAGCGCGCGGAAGACGTTTGCAAGGTTCCAGGGAAAGCCGAGCCCGGCCGCCATGCGCAGCGACCCCTCCGATTTCAGATAGGCGATGCCATTCTCGATCAGGATATTGGTCTCATAGTCGCGGCTGTCGAGGCCATAGTGACGGTAGAGCGCTTCGCCAAGGGGCGATTGCGCCGTGATGAAATGGTAGCGGCCCTGCTTGTCGTGGCGCAGGACGAAATTCACCCAGCCGGAGCAGAAGATGCATGCGCCATCAAAGACGATGATGGGATGGTCGTCGGCAAAGCCAGGCACCGCCGGATCGCTGCGATAACTATAGGCTGACCTCAACTGCATCAGCTTGCCCCGCCGGGCGCCAGGCGAAAGGCGCCGGTGAGCGAGGGGGCTCCATCGGTCTCGACCTGGCCGCGCTCCAACAGGTCCTCCAGATGAGCAAACACCGACAGCGCCGCGGCGCCATGCAAGCGCGGATCGGTGGTCGCATAGATCACCTTCACCATGTCGGGGATAAACGTGTCACCGGCCCGCACCCGCTCCAGTACGGCGCGCTCGCGCATCCGCCGGTGGGCGCGCAGGCCGCGCAGGAACGCAGCAGGCGCGTTGACCGGGCCACCATGGCCGGGCAGGTAGAGCCGGTCGTCGCGGCCAAGCAACTTTTCCAGCGAGGCCATGTAATCGGTCATCGACCCATCCGGCGGCGCGACGATCGAGGTTGCCCAGGCCATGACATGATCGGCGGAAAAGACGATGCCGGTCTCGTTCGGACTGCCAAGCGCAAATGCCGCGTGGTTGGCGGTATGGCCGGGCGTTAAAAGCGTGGTCAGCGACCAGCCATCGCCCTCGATCCGGTCGCCATCGGCAAGCGCGATATCGGGCGAAAAATCCTTGTCCGAGCTTTCGGCAAACGGGTTGATCTCGCCGGCATGCAGCAGCCGTGCCGCCCGGTGCGGCCCCTCGGCAACAACAAGCGCGCCGGTCTCAGTCTTCAGCCGCCGCGCAAGCGGCGAGTGGTCGCGATGCGTGTGGCTGACGGCAATATGCGTGACCTCGCGGCCTTTCAGCGCCGCCATCAGCGCCTGGAAATGCGCTTCGTCCTCCGGCCCGGGATCGATCACCGCAACCGATTTATCGCCGACGATATAGCTGTTGGTGCCATGGAAGGTGAAGGGACTGGGATTGTTGACGGTGATGCGCTGCACCCCGTCCGCCACTGTCACCGCTTCGCCATGGGCTGGCTTGAAGTCAAGGTCGAAATCTGGACCGTCCACGCGCCGTCTCTTCACTTGTACTCGACTTCGATGAACGACATGAATTCCTTGCCGGCATTGACGACATTGTGCTCGACGCCGGCCTCGCGCCGGTAGGCCTGCCCCTTGGCAATATCCACCCGCCGCTCACCGCCAGGCTCTTCCAGCAGAAACTGGCAATCGGTCATCGGGATGACCACATAGCCCATGCCATGCACATGATGCCCGGTATCGGCCCCCGGCTCAAAATCCCAGCGGGTGATTCTCACCACATCATCATCGAGAAGAACGGTGGGTTTGGCGGGCGGGCGGGCACGAAAGATGCTCATGGAAGTCTCCGGGTTTGGATGGAGACCCTAGCCTAGAATACCGATGACAGAAATGCATTTCCAATACTGGCTGATGTCTTTTGAGTGCTGGCGCTGCAAGCGATTGTCCCCGCGCCATTGCCCCTCACCCTAACCCTCTCCCCGCACGCGGGGAGAGGGGACGACAGAGGTTGCCGCATATCCCTTCGCCCCGCCTGCGGGGAGAAGCAACCATGTCATTGTTTGACGGATTGCCAAGGTTTGTCACGCTGCATTACGAGATTTGCGGCTTCGATGAGCTTTCGCATGATGGCGACGAGAATGAGTTTGGGCGGCTTTCCGGCGGCAGCCATCCGTTGTGCAAAGGTTTTGTGGGTCGGATCGCATCGTTTTGCCGCCAGCGCCGCGATATAGAGAAGCCTTCGTGGTCTGCGGCGGCCTCCGGCGATGCACCGCTGGCCTCTGCGTGCACCGGAATCCCGGTCGAACGGCGCAACGCCGATCAGGGATGCCGCCTGGCCGCGGCGCATGGTTCCCAGTTCGGGCATGCGAATGAGCAGGCTGAGCGCCACGATGGGACCGACGCCCGGCAAGGATCGCAGCAGTTCGCAGCGTCGCGCGAGATCGGGCCAGAGCCGGATACGCGCCATGAGGGCACAGATCATCCCGTTCTTTCGGGCGATCAGCACAGACAGCTGGGCACGAGCCTCCTCGATCAGCTCGGGCAGGCTCAGATGCTCCATCTGGGTCTTGAGCAGGGTTGCCAGTTCGCTGGCCTGCTCATAGGCGGTCAGCCGCTCGGACAGATCGGCCATGCGAGGATCTGCCGCCGCTCGCACGGTGTCTGCCTGGGCGGTGGCGCAGGCAATCAGGCGGGCATCGATGCGGTCGTTTTTGGCGCGCAGTCGTTTGAGGCGGGCAAAAAGCCTGACCTCGATGGGCTGGTGAACGATCACCTCCAGCGCCGCAGCCCGCAAAGCCTTGACGACGACCCGCTCATAACCGCCCGTCGCCTCGAGGCCAACGCGATTGGCGCCCTGAGCCGAGAGCCAATCGAGCAGCACGCCATGTCCGAAAGGCGTGTTAGCAACGCGCAAGGTCGCCGGCGAGCCATGGATCGCGGCATCCAGCCAAAGCTTGGAGACATCGACGCCGGCGCTGCATGTGATAGACTTCGATACGTTCATCGATCCCTCCTTGTGGCTTCGGACCCGATCGTCCCTGCAACCATCCGGATCAGTGAACAGCCGACGGCGACCAAGCTTCTCCACAGCCAAAAGGGCTCAGGTGGCGACGGTCCCTCCGACGGGCGCCCGCCCGATGCTTCAACATCGGGCGGGCAGGCCGGACAAACCAGAATCTATCACCAATCCAACACACAAGGTGGCCGAAAGGCCGGATGAGGGGCGTTACCCATACCGCGCCCGCCCGTAGCCTTCTCAAAATCGCCCCCTTGAAAAATCCGCGCAAAACCCAAACTTAGACATTGTCGCATGCGTTCGGCTTTGCTAAACCGGCACTCGATTTGGCAGGGCAATCTGTTCGCGCCAAACGGTGGGGCGTAGCCAAGCGGTAAGGCACTGGTTTTTGGTACCGGCACCCCTGGTTCGAATCCAGGCGCCCCAGCCACTTCATTTCTCGTCATGTTCAGTTGATCACCTCAAAAGTCCCTCGGTAGGCGGCTTTGTGGGTCGTCTGCATGAACATTGGGCGGCTTATGATCCGATCCTCCGAAACGTTGCAGAAGATTGCGCGTCAGTCTGGCGGCCCAAAAAGAACTCCCCATCGATTTTCACCAGCTGGCTGGTCGCTTTACATCAGGGTCAAACTTGCCAACGCCAGCAGCAACTGCCACGTTGAAGAGGCTTGATTCACGCTGACAAGAGGGGGAGCTGATGGCTCACAAGTTTGAAATCTACAAAGACAAGGCTGGCGAATTCCGGGTTCGCTTCAAATACAACAACGAAGTGATGTTCTCGACGGAAGGCTATTCCAGCAAGTCGAGCGCTCAGAATGCCATCGATTCCATCAAGAAAAATGGCCCCGGTGCGCCGGTCGAAGACAACAGCACCACCTGAGCAAACGCCATAAACAAGACCCGCCGGTGAAAACCGGCGGGTCCATTCAGATCAGCACATCGGTGCCCAAAAAAATCTTACTTCGCCTGATCGCCAGCCAGAAACTCCTCGCACCAGCTCGGACCGGAAGACTTTTTGACATCGCCGAGCACCGTGATCGAGCGGATGACGTAGTCGGACGAGACGTTGAGCTGGACAGAGCAGGACAGGAATTCGGTGCGGGCGGAGGCGATCTTCTTGCCCTTCTTGCCGTTTTCACCTTCGGCGTACTGCGCCGGGATCGTCCGCTTCTTGTAGCCGCCCTTCCAGGAATAGACGGTCATGTCACCGCTGGAAACGTCCGACTGTGGCGGGCCAAACGCGGCGAAGAAGACGCCTGCGGGCTGTCCCTTCCAGCGGGCCTCGACGGCATTGCGGGCCGGGCCTACGGTGGTGCAGCCGGCAAGCGCCAGCGCAAGGCCGGCCACGGTCATCAAGCGGAAATTCATCTGGTCACGTCCCTTTGGTTTTCGTTCTGAAACATCGCCCGCCCCGGCGGCGCAAAGCGCTGGCAGCCAAGGCTTGTCGCTCCAGCCTCTAGCGCTAAACCGATTGAAAGAAAATCTCCGCAACGGCTTATAAACGCGGCTGTACGCATAAATTTGCAAGCGTTGCCGAAAGGCCCCAGCAAGGGAACAGTTTGGTGGGAAAACCCCGCTGCCGGCTGCAATTTTTAGCGCCGTTTCTGGCCTGGCTGAGCAGCTTGGCTGCAGGCTTTTCCGGTGGTGTGGCGGGACTTATCCTATTGTTTTCAAGCTACGTGCGGATTTTTCCAGTTTGCGCCTTGTGGAAAGGAAAATGCTGTTCTATAGAGGCGCCGCTGGTCACGGAGTGTAGCGCAGCCTGGTAGCGCACGTCGTTCGGGACGACGGGGTCGGAGGTTCGAATCCTCTCACTCCGACCAGCTCTATTTCCCTGAATTGCTGAACTTTTTGAAGCTGCCATCTCTATATAGCGGTGCTGGACCTGCTGTTTGCAAAAATGCCGCTGGAGAGCGGGCGATGGTAAACCTGCAGCTACCCGCCGGAACCTAACCGTCAGCCGGAGCCGTGGCGGCCCGGCCGATTGACCCGGGAAGGCTGATTTGAGGCTGCCTGCTGCTCAAATCCCATTTGCAACACAGCGATTCTCCGGTCTATCATTGCCTTGAAAACCGGCCAGCCCGGCGGCCCCTTTCGGGATACTGGAATGAATATACCTCACTTCACACCGGCACATCTCATCCCCAGCGATATCGAGGCCTATGCCAACAGGCTCGCCGAACATGTGGCGGGCATCCACCTCGAGACCGGCGAGTACAGCGAGATGACGATTACCATTGAAGATGTCGTCATCGATGATTATCCCGCCGGCGATTACGAGGTGATCGTGCGTCAGAAGAAACCCGCCAGCTTTCTCGAGCTGGAAGCCAAGCGCTGAAACCGCCGCTGGCTTCACCGGCGGTGGTGCTTGACCACAAAAACCGGCCTGAACTATAAGAAAACGGCTGCGTCGCGCCGCACTCCGGTCAACAGGATTTTCACTTCATGTTCGATATTTTCTGGCGCAGCGTGGCTATCGGTGTGGGCGGGACCGTGCTGATGGATTTCTGGGCGGTCCTGTTGTGGTTGCTGGCTGGCCAGAGCAAGCCGAACTGGGCGCCGGTCGGGCGATGGTTCTGGCATTTGCGCACCGGTAAGGTCTTTCATGACGATATCGGCAAGGCCGAGCCCTATGCCCACGAGCAGGCGCTTGGCTGGATCAGCCATTATGCTGTCGGCATTGCCTATGGCATCCTGCTCGTCGCCGTCACCGGCTCTGCATGGCTTGCTGCACCGACATTCCTGCCTGCCTGGATCGTTGGTATCGTCACCATCGGTGCCGGCTGGTTCCTGCTGCAGCCGGGCCTGGGCATCGGCTGGGCTGCCTCCAAGCTGCCAAACGCCAACAAGGTGCGTTTCCTCAATTTCGTCTCGCACACGGTCTTTGCGGCCGGCATGTACGGGACCGCATTGCTCCTACGCTAAGGGCCTGATTTGAAAAAGATTGACGACCTGATCGCTTCCGCGGCCAGCATCCACGACCGCTACAAGGCTGGCCGCATGGAGCGCGAAACTGTGCGCGAATGGGTGCTGGGTCTCGGCGGTTATCCGCCTCCCTATGCGGGAGCGTTGAGCGAGGCGGCCGCATGGTTCAAGCCCTCGCGGGACATGGAATCCGATGCGCTGAAAGTGGTGGATCTGGAGCGGTTGAAGGCCATCGTCACGGCTGACGCGCCCTGATTGCGGCGGACCTGGATCGGTTCACGCGCCGCCAGGCGCATGAGTATGCCGGACATTTTCAATGACATGACAACAAGCGCCACCTCCGGTCTTTCGGAGGTGGCGCTTGCCGGGCTAAGCCATGTCAGATGTCGACGGCGGCATCCTTGAAGATTTGCGATGCTTCGCCGGCAGTCATGCGGCGCAGGTCGGTTTCGTCGCGGCGGCGCGAAAACAGTTCCGTCGCCATCAGTTGCTCGGCAAGGTCAGCCGGCAGAGAGAGGATCACGCGGGCCTCGTCCGAACGCAGATCGGTCAGCGACGAGCGCTTGGCGGTGATCATGCCGCCGGCAACCGTGTTGTTGGTATCCGGATCGATCAGGATGAAGGCGCCTGTTGTGCGGTTCTGTTCATAGGCGTCAAAAACGGCGTTCTCATCGAAGGAGAGGTGGACCTTACCGATGCCGTTCATCGGCAGTACGCCCGTCCGCTGGTTCCAGCTGCCGGTCTGGAGGTCCAGCTGGCTGTAGGGGTTTGCAGTAACGCGCTGGCGCCGCGAGCCGCTCTTCAACCAATAACGCCGGCCCGGCTGAATGCCTTCGGCCTGCAGGGCAACGATCTGGGCATCGAAGTCGAGGCCGACCTGCGGCTGGCTGTCGATCGAGACGATCATGTCGCCGCGGGCGACATCGACCTGGCGATCGAGCACCAGCGTGATCGCATCACCGGCAACGGCTGCGTTGCGCACGAGATCGAAGGTGATGATCTTGGTGACGTTGGCAACCATGCCGGACGGCAGAATGATGACGGAATCGCCGGGCTTGACCGAGCCACCGGCAACGGTGCCCTGATAGCCGCGGAAACTCTCGCCAGGACGCGAAACGCGCTGCACCGGCAGGCGGAAGCCGACGGTCTGGGCGGAGCGGACCGTTGCCAGCTCCAGCACCTCGACCAGCGTCTGGCCGTCATACCAGGGCATCGACGCCTTGCCGTCATAGACGACGTTTTCGCCCTTCAGCGCCGACATCGGGATGGCGGTGATCTGGCGCACGCCGAGCGACAAGGCAAGCTCGCGGAATTCGTGGGTGATCTGCTCGAAACGGGCGCGGTCATAACCGACGAGGTCGAACTTGTTGACGGCCAGCACGAACTGCTTGATGCCCATCAGCGAGGCAATCGTCGCATGGCGGCGGGTCTGTTCGAGCAGGCCGGTGCGGGCATCAACGAGCAGCACGGCGAGATCGGCAGTCGAGGCGCCGGTTGCCATGTTGCGGGTATATTGCTCATGGCCGGGCGTATCGGCGACGATGAAGGAGCGCTTGTCGGTGGCGAAATAGCGATAGGCGACATCGATGGTGATGCCCTGTTCGCGCTCCGCCTGCAGACCGTCAAGCAGCAGCGCGAAATCGGGCAGGCCGAGATCGTTCTGCTTGCCACTGTCACGGCGCAGCGTTGCCGCCTGGTCTTCCTTGACAGCCTTTGTGTCCCAGAGCAGGCGGCCGATCAGCGTCGACTTGCCATCATCGACCGATCCGCAGGTGATCAGCCGCAGCGGGCGTGTATCGCGGACGGCGCGCGTAGCCTCCGTGGCCGGAAAGGCGGTTACCGTGCCGGTCGTTACGTCAGCGCTGGCGGCTTGTGCGATTGCGGAAACGGTCATCAAAAATATCCTTCACGCTTCTTCTTTTCCATCGAGCCGGACTGATCGCGGTCGATGGCGCGTCCCTGCCGTTCGGAAACCGTGGCGATTTCCAGTTCGGCAATGACCTCTTCAAGGGTGGTGGCCGTGGAGCGGATACCGCCGGTCAGCGGCCAGCAGCCGAGCGTGCGGAAGCGCAGCATGCCTTCCTGTATCTGTTCGCCCGGCAGCGCCTCGAAGCGCGGATCCTCGGCCCAGACCAGCATACCGTCGCGGTCTACGTATTTGCGCGGCTTGGCGTAGTAGAGCGGTACAAGCGGAATGTTTTCTGCCTGGATGTAGCGCCAGATATCCACTTCGGTCCAGTTGGAGAGCGGGAAGGCGCGCACACTTTCGCCCTTGCGGATCATGCCGTTATAGACGTTCCAGAGTTCCGGGCGCTGGTTGCGCGGATCCCAGCGGTGGTCCGGCGTGCGGAAGGAATAGATGCGTTCCTTGGCGCGGCTGGCTTCCTCGTCACGGCGGGCGCCGCCAAAGGCTGCATCATATCCACCGGCATCCAGTGCCTGACGCAGCGCTTCCGTTTTCATGATGTCGGTATAGAGCGCCGAACCGTGGCTGAACGGCGTGATGTTTTCTGTCGCGCCGCGCGGGTTCTTGTGCTCGATCAGGTCGAGATCATATTCCTTGGCAACGGCGTCACGGAAATCGATCATTTCCGGGAACTTCCAGCCCGTATTGACGTGCAGCAGCGGGAAGGGCACGCGGCCGGGATAAAAGGCTTTTCGCGCCAGATGAAGAAGGACGGAACTATCCTTGCCGATCGAATAGAGCATCACCGGCTTGTCGAACTCGGCTGCCACTTCACGGAAGATGTGGATCGCTTCGTTCTCGAGCGCCTTCAAATGCGGGTCGAGCGGGGTCTTTGCTGTCTGCGGATTGTGCAGTTCCGTTTCCGGAAGAGTACTGGGCATTTCAAGTCTCCCGGAGTGTCTGTGGTGCGAGCCTGCGCGGGTTATCGCGCAATGCTGCTGGAAACGGGGCTGTTTGAGATCGAGGATGCTTGCGGGATCGCCGAGGCGGCGTCTGCGACATGGAGGCCGCATTCGCGCTTCTCGTCATTCTCCCACCACCAGCGGCCGGCGCGCTCGGGTTCGCCCGGCTTGATCGCGCGCGTGCAGGGCTCGCAGCCGATCGACGGGTAACCACGGGTGTGCAGCGGATTGACCGGGATCGCCTCTGCCGCAACATGCGCACGGATCGTCTCGATGTCCCAGTCGGCCAGTACGTTGATCTTGATCAGGCCCCGTTCGGAGTCGGCTTCGGCAAACGGCGTTTCCGCGCGGTTGCCGGATTGGCCGCGGCGCAGGCCGGTGATCCAGAAGGATGCCCCTTCGAGTGCACGCGCAAGAGGCTTCAGCTTGCGCGCGCCACAACAGGCATGCCTGGCTTCAACGCTGTCGTAAAATCCGTTCGCACCATACTTGGCGGCATAGGCGTCGATATCGTCCTGTTCGGGATAGAAGCGCCTGATCAGGATGCCGTAGGTCTCTTCGGTTTTGTCGATCAGCGCCACGGTCTCGTTGAAGAGGCGGCCGGTTTCAAGCGTCGAAACCTCGATGCCGTGCTTGCCGGTGCCGATGGCGGCAGTGATGACCTGGTCTTCGATGCCGAGGCTGGTGGTGAAAACTGACTTCCCGTCAAGCGAAGCAATCAGCGCCAGCCGGCCGGAAAGATCGAGTTTTTCCAGTTGGCTGTTGAGCGCTGTGGCGCGGTTTTCAAGCGATGCGGATGTCATGGGAGGATATCCTGTTCTGTTGGCAGGGAATATCGCAGCCGTGGGTGACAAAAGACAGAAAAACGGATTTCTAATGTTGGCGGATCAGAGCAAATATCTCTCCGATCGGCAAAAAACGCAGAATAGCGTCAAAATCCGTGATTTTAAGCATAAAATCTATGATTTTTATAGCTTATTGCGGTTGAGCGAACCTCGGTTCAAGGTCCTGTTTCCCGTTATTGTCAGTCGCTGACGAAGACTGTCATCGGCATCTGGACGATACCGGCACAACAGCCGATGGCGGAAAAGACTGCGGTATAGCTGTTGACCCTCTAGCCGCTAGAGGAATTACAAGGCGTTTCCATAGAGAGGGGGAAACGGAAAATGAGCGACACATACCTGACGCAGACACCGCTACTGGATTTTGGCGCAGGCGTGATTCCCGCCTTGATCGTCACGAAAGGCTGGCAACGGCTTGATGCGTTCGAGCGGATCGGTGCCGCCTACACCTTCGTGCGCGATCAGATCGCATTCGGATACAATCGCGACGATAATATCCCGGCATCGGCCGTCCTTGGCGATGGATATGGCCAGTGCAACACCAAGGCAACGCTGCTGATGGCTCTGCTGAGGGCGCTCGGAATACCGTGCCGCCTTCACGGTTTCACGATCCACAAGGCATTGCAGCGCGGCGTGGTGCCGGAACTGGTCTACGGTCTTGTTCCCGATAACGTCCTTCACAGCTGGGTCGAAATCTATCATGACGGCCGCTGGATCAATCTCGAAGGCTTCATTCTCGACCGGCCGTTCCTGTCCGCTCTTCAGGAGAAATTTGGCGGGGCGGGCAATGATCTCTGCGGTTTTGGCGCCGGGACCGATTGCTTGAATGCGCCACCGGTCGATTGGACCGGCCAGGATACTTACATTCAGAAAACCGGCATCAATGCCGACCTTGGGCTATTCGATAGCCCGGACGATTTCTATGCGCTGCACCGGCAGGGGGTGGGGTGGTTTCGCCGGTTTCTCTATCGGAATGCCGTGCGCCACTGGATGAATGCACGCGTGCGCCGGGTCAGGCTTGGTCAAATTCCTGACACTGCGGCTGTGAACGCGCATGCGCATGGCGAGCAGCTGAACCGTCTGCCGGGCTGATCGAATGGACGGCTGAATCTGTTTCCAAGGATATGCGCCTAAGACGTTCGCCGGATTCAACAATTGCACGATGGGGCGGCGGGATTGCCGGACATGTTGTTAAGGGGCGTGAAGCGGAAAGGAAGCCGGACGATAAGCCCGGCTCCCTTTAGTCGTCCATCACCGGGCAAGCGGTCAGGATGCTACACCAAACTGGCGTAAGCCATTGGTATAACTGCGATCTGGCATCGACGCTTTCATCTCGCGGCCGGCTTGGTTTCCTCTGCCCGTTTTGAAGCGGGTCAACAGTTGCGTCAGTGCGCCAGCCTCACTGGCAAGGCTGTGGCTGGCGGCTGTCGATTCTTCAACCATGGCGGCATTCTGCTGCGTGCCCTGGTCGATCGTGTTGACGGCGGTGTTGATCTGCTTGATGCCGGAGGATTGTTCGCGCGCACTTTCAACGATCGCCGTTACATGGATGCTGATCTCCTGGACTTCGGCGATGATGCCTTCCAGCGCCGTTCCGGTCTCGCGCACCAGCGAGACGCCGGAGCGGACCTGGTTGCTGGAGGCGGCGATCAGGGTCTTGATCTCCCGGGCCGCCTGGGCGGAGCGCTGGGCAAGCTCGCGCACCTCCTGGGCGACGACGGCAAAGCCCTTTCCGGCTTCACCCGCCCGCGCGGCCTCGACGCCGGCATTCAAGGCAAGAAGGTTAGTCTGGAAGGCGATGTCATCAATGACGCCGATAATGTTGGAGATTTCCCGCGACGAGGCTTCGATGCCGCTCATCGCATCAATGGCATTGCCGACGATCTCGCCGGACCGTTCCGCAGCGTTGCGGGTGCGGCCCACCAGTGAGCCTGCTTCCTCCGCCCGCTTGCTGGCATCCGACACGGTGACCGAGATCTGGTCGAGCGCTGCCGCTGTCTCCTCGACGGAAGCTGCTTGCTGTTCGGTGCGCTTGGACAGATCGGCAGCAGCCGAGCGGATTTCCGTTGCCCCGGCGCTGATGCCGCGGGCGGTCTCGCCGACCGATCGCAGCGCATCCTCGAGATTGCCGACCGAACTGTTGAAGTTGCTGCGCAGCGCATCGAGATGGGCGGCAAGGGCCGTATCGATCCGGTAGGTGAGGTCGCCTTCCGCCAGCTTGTCGAGGCCGAAGGCAAGCGCGGAGACGGCCGATTGCACCTCTGCCGCTTCGGCCGCCTTCTGGGCTTCGCGCTCCTGCCGGTCACGCTCGGACAGCGACCGGTTGCTCTCGGCTTCTTCTTCAAGGCGCTGGCGATCAAGGGCATTGTCGCGGAAGACCGCGATGGCGCCAGCCATCTGGCCAATCTCGTCACGGCGGCCTTCGCCGAAGATCGCCACGCCAAGATTGCCGCCTGCCAGCTGGCGCATGGCTTCGCGCAACCGCGTCAACGGTTTGAAGACCCCGGCAATAACGAACCAGACGGTCGCCGCCAGCACCGCCATCGCGAAGGCGGCAATGGCCGCTTTCGACAGGACGAGACTGTCCTTCTCCGCCTTGGCAGCCAGCAGTTCGCGGTTGGCCTCTGTTAGCTGCAGTTCGATCAGTTCGCCGATCCGCAGGCTAAGCGGGTCGATAACGGTGTAGAGTTCCTTGTCGATGAAATGTTCGAACGCCGGGCCGTCGCGCCGCTGCATGATATCAAGCAGGTTCTGTATTGCAGCGGCACTGGCGGCGCGTGCGGTATCGAACGCATCGGCCAGCAATTTTTCCGCTTCCGTCAGCTTGGTTGCCTCATAGGCAAACCATTTCACCTCGATGGTCAAAAGGGCATCCGTAACGGCCTTGGCGCCGGTATTCCAGTCGAGTGCGCCGCTGCGCACCTTGTGGGCGGTATCGACGATATTGACGGCATACATGTCGGCAACGGTCTTCAGCTGCGCCACCGGTACCAGCCGGTCGGCGACGATCGATTCGGTGCGCTTGGAAATGGAGTTCATCGCGCTGAAAGCCGTCGCGATCAAGACGACCATGGAAAGAGCGACCAGAAACAGGCAGGTGAGCAGGCGTGATTTGATTGTCATGAATCTACTTCTCGGTTGCCGGCAAGGCACGCGTCCGCATGCGATGACGGCGCAAGAAAGCGACGGCATTCGTCAACGACTGGCCTTGGCAAGGTGGGTATGACGATCGGGCGCGACACCGGAAACAGAGGGCGATGTCCCATCATGGGCCGCCGCCAAGTGTCCGCTCTGTCAACAAAATTAACAATCGAAGATTAAAAATGCTTAAATTATAAGTTGTACTTTAGGATTATGCACGTTTCGTAGCCAGAAAGCCCCGATTTGTGCAATCTCGTCCGGCGCAGGAAAGCCGCGCCGGAGGTTTGAAGGCCAAGCCGTTTTGCCGCGGGGTGCAGCTTGCTGCCAGGGTTTACCGGTCGCTGACCGCCCAGCGTGGATTGATCCACGGCTCCTGGTTCGAGCGGGGCAGGGGCTGCTTGCCGAGAATGTGGTCGGCAGCCTTTTCGCCGGTCATGATCGAGGGGCCGTTGAGATTGCCGTAGGTGACATGCGGGAAGATCGATGAATCCGCAACGCGCAATCCGTCGACGCCGATCACGCGGGTTTCGGGATCGACCACCGCCGTCGGATCGCGGGCATCGCCCATCCGGCAGGTGCCGCAGGGGTGATAGGCGCTTTCCAGATGTTCTCGCAGGAAGGCGTCGATCTGGTCGTCGGTCTGGACGTTCTCGCCGGGCTGGATCTCTGGGCCGCGATACTGATCGAATGCCTGCTGGCCAAAGATCTCGCGGGTGAGGCGGACGCAGTGGCGGAATTTCTCCCAGTCTTCCGGATGGCTCATATAGTTGAACTGGATGACCGGATCGGCTTTCACGTCCGGCGAGCGCAGCGTCACCGCGCCACGTGATTTCGAGTGATTGTAGCCGACATGCACCTGGAAGCCGTGGCTCTTTGCCGCCGCCTTGCCATCATAGGAAATCGCCACCGGCAGGAAGTGATATTGAATATCCGGCTGCTTGACGCCCGGCGCCGATCGCAGGAATGCGCAGGCCTCGAACTGGTTGGAGGTGCCAAGCCCGGATTTGGTGAACATCCACTGCGCGCCGGCAACCCCCTGCCAGAACCAGGGCAGCCAGGAATAGAGCGACACCGGCTTGGTCGAGACCTGCTGGAAATAGAATTCCATATGGTCCTGTAGATTGGCGCCGACGCCCGGCCGGTCGGCCTTCACCTCGATGCCCATCTCCTTCAGATGCGCGCCCGGACCGATGCCCGACAGCATCAAAAGCTTCGGCGAGTTGAACGACGAGGCCGAGACGATCACCTCGCGGTTGGCCTTCACCACCTCGATCTTGCCGCCGCGCTCGATCTCGACGCCAACAGCCCGGCCATTCTCGATGACGATTTTTCGCGCATAGCAGCGGATCAGGTCGACATTCGGGCGCTTCAGCGCAGGCTTCAGGTAGGCGGATGCCGCCGACCAGCGCTTGCCGTTGTGCACCGTTTGCTCCATCAGGCCGAAACCTTCCTGCTTGGAGCCGTTATAGTCGTCGGTCAGCTCGAAGCCTGCCTGTTTTCCGGCCTCGACAAAGGCATGGAACAGCGGGTTCTTGTTTGGCCCGCGCCGCACATGCAGCGGCCCGTCGGTGCCGCGCCAGCCCTCTTCGCCGCCATGCGAATGTTCCATCCGCTTGAAGTAGGGCAGCACATCGGCATAACCCCATCCCTTGGCGCCGTCGTCTTCCCAGCGGGTATAATCCTCAGCCGAGCCGCGCACATAGACCATGCCGTTGATCGACGACGACCCGCCGATCACCTTGCCGCGCGGCGCGGTGATCCGCCGGTTGTTGAGGTTCGGCTCGGGCTCGGAGAGATAACCCCAGTTGTAACGGCTCATGCTCATCGGCCATGCCAGCGCCGCCGGCATCTGGATAAACGGCCCGAAATCGCTGCCGCCGAATTCCAGCACCAGCACTGTATTCTTGCCGTCCTCCGACAGGCGGTAGGCGAGTGCGGAGCCTGCGGAGCCCGAGCCGATGATGACGAAGTCTGCTGCGTTCTGCATGGGGCGATCCGACAGTTATAGTTGGGTTTATTAACCGGAATGGTTGTATCGTCTTGAGCAACGCCACAATAAGTGACACATCGTTGGTGAGGGATATTAGAGGTTTACGAAACGTGGCTTCCGAGACTTTTAGTCGTAGAATGTTCAAGCGTCTTGAGCGCGCGAGGAATAGTCGCCAGCAGGCGGAAAACAGTCGGGAAGAGAAGTTTGCCAGTACCGTCAATGTCTACCGCGATATGCGGGACAACGAAAACGGGAAAATTCTCGAGCCTTTCAAACGACAAAACAGGAAGAAGCTCTTTTTTGGGGCTGCTCTCTTTTCTGCGATATTCCTGCACTTCCAAACAGGCTGGTCTCTGACACTCTGGTGTGCCGTATGCGTCCCCATCGGCATCTTCCTTGCGCGCTACAATGAACGCCTGCGCAGGGCGGCGAATAAACGCCCGATACCTCGACACTACGACTGACACGAAACACCTCTTAAATTAATACGGCGACTGCACCGGTCCCATCGCCACATAGACGCTCTTCAGTTCCGTGTAGTGATTGAGCGCCGCCAGCGAGTTCTCCCGCCCGAAGCCGGATTGCTTCGATCCGCCGAACGGCACTTCCACCGGGGCGAGATTGTAGGTGTTGATCCACAGCGTGCCTGCCTCCAGCCGGTCCACCACACGGTGCGCACGAGTAAGGTCCGCCGTGAAGACACCGGCCGAAAGCCCGAACTCGGTGCCATTGGCTCGGGCGATCACGTCGTCCTCGTGGTCGAAATCAAGTACGCACATGACCGGCCCGAAGATTTCTTCGCGGGCGATGGTCATGGTGTCGGTGACATCGGCAAACACGGTCGGCTGGATGTAGGTGCCCTCGGCAGACACTGAATTGGGAATGCCGCCGCCGGTCAGAAGCGTCGCCCCCTCAGCCTTGCCTTTTTCGATATAGGCAAACACCTTGTCGAGTTGGGCGCGCGAGACCATCGGCCCAAGTTGGGTTTCCTCGGCCATTGGGTCGCCGATGATGATCTTTTCGGTGCGCTCCTTGAGACGGGCAAGGAACTTGTCCTTGATGCCCTTCTGCACGAAGACGCGGGTGCCGTTCGAACAGACCTGGCCAGTCGAATAGAAATTGCCGAGCATGGCGCCGCCGATGGCGCTTTCCAGATCGGCGTCGTCAAAGACGATCAGCGGCGACTTGCCGCCAAGCTCCATCGTCACGTGCTTCAGGCTCGAGGCTGCAGCCCCCGCCACCTTGCGGCCGGTCTCGACCGAGCCGGTCAGCGAAACCTTGGCGACGTCCTTGTGATTGACCAGCAGCGGCCCGGTCGTGCGGTCGCCCTGGATGACGTTGTAAAGCCCCTTCGGCAGGCCGGCCTCAAACAGGATCTCGGCGATCTTCAGCGCGCCGAGCGGGGTGTTCTCGGACGGCTTAAAGACCATGGCATTGCCGGCAATCAGCGCCGGAGCGCCCTTCCAGCAGGCGATCTGCTGCGGATAGTTCCAGGCGCCGATGCCGACGCAGACGCCGAGCGGCACGCGCTTGGTAAAGGCAAAATCGCCACCGAGCGGAATATAGTCGCCGTTCAGCGCGGCTGCGGCAACCCCGCCGAAGAATTCGAACGCATCGGCACCCGAGGTCGGATCGGCGACGATGGTTTCCTGAATCGGCTTGCCGGTATCGAGCGTTTCAAGCTCCGACAGTTCGCGGTTGCGTGTCCGCATGATATCGGCGGCGCGCTTGAGGATACGGCCGCGGGCCGTCGGGCTCATCGCCGCCCATTCGCCCTGCGCGCGCTTGGCGCTGGCGATCGCCTTGTCGACGATGGCCGGGGTGGCGGCATGCAGCCGGGCGATGACTTCGCCGGTCGCCGGGTAAATGCTGTCGAAGGCAGCGCCGTTGATATCCTCGACATATTCGCCGTCGATGAAATGGGAGGCTGGCGGTTGGGCTTTCATGTCATTCCCCTCGCGGAAAGCGTTTGGATTCTTCGAGATTGTCGAGATTCATGTGGTTGCGCATGTAGCGCTCGGATGCCTTTTGCAGCGGCTGATGATCCCACGGATAATAGGCGCCGTTCCTGAGCGCCTCGTAGACCACCCAGCGGCGCGCCTGGCTTTCGCGCACGGCGGAATCAAAGGCGTCCATGTCCCAACGGCTGTCGCGCATCGCCTGGAAAGCGCGCAGCGTCGGCGCATGGGCGGCAACCGTTGCAAGATTATTGAGTTCCAGAGGGTCGGCGTCGAGATCGTAGAGCTGGTCCGGATCGAGCGCGCAGTGAACGTACTTCCACTTGCCTTCGCGGATGCCGACCAGCGGCGCATAGGAGCCTTCTGCGGCATATTCCATCAGCACCGGCGCGATGCGCTCAGTGCCGTTGATCACCGGTACCAGGCTTTCGCCGTCGGTCCAGGGCATGATCTCGTCCATCGAGATCCCGGCGAGATCGCAGAGCGTCGGGGTGAGGTCGAGATTGGAGGTCGGTGCCAGATGCAGGCCGGCGGGGATGCCTGGGCCGGCCACCATCAGCGGCACGCGGGCCGAGCCCTCGAAGAAGTTCATCTTGAACCAGAGGCCGCGCTCGCCAAGCATGTCGCCATGATCCGAGCAGAACAGGATCAGCGTGTCGTCCAGCATGCGGGTGCGGGTCAGCGTATCGACGAGTTCGCCGACTTTTTCGTCGAGATAGGAAATATTGGCGAAATAGGCCTGCCGCGATCGGCGGACGTTCTCCTCGGTGACGGAGAAATTCTGGTAGTCGCAGGCATGGATCAGCCGCTGCGAATGCGGGTCCTGCTCCGCAAGCGGGATATCGCCGACTTCCGGCAGAAGCTGATCGCAATCGTTGTAGAGATCCCAGAACTTGCGGCGTGCGACATAGGGGTCGTGCGGATGGGTGAACGAGACGGTGAGCGCCCAAGGACGGCGGGCCTCATCGCCGTGTTCGCGGCTGAGGTGATAGAGCTTCTGGTTGGCCAGAAACGCCACCTCGTCGTCATATTCCATCTGGTTGGTGATTTCAGCCACGCCGGCACCGGTGACGGAGCCGAGATTGTGATACCACCAGTCGATCCGCTCACCCGGCTTGCGGTAATCCGGTGTCCAGCCGAAATCGGCCGGATAGATATCCGTCGTCAGCCGCTCCTCGAAACCATGCAACTGGTCCGGGCCGACGAAGTGCATTTTGCCCGACAGGGCCGTGTAATAACCGGCGCGGCGCAGGTGGTGGGCATAGGTCGGGATCGACGAGACATATTCGGCGGCATTGTCATAGACCTGCGTCCGGCTCGGCAATTGTCCGGCCATCAGCGAGGCGCGGGCAGGGGCGCAGAGCGGCGAGGAGGTGTAATTGTTGCGGAAGCGCGCCGAACGCTTGGCCAGCGCCTTCATATGCGGCGCGTGCAGAAACTCTGCCGGGCCATCCGGAAAGAACTTTCCGTTCAGCTGGTCGACCATGATGATGAGGATGTTCGGCCGGGTCATGCGGCATGTTCCTGTGGCTGGCGGGCATGGAGATTGAGCGTGATGTAGTCGTCGGTCAGCGCGATCGAGGCGCCCGCCGTCACCGGCGAGGAGCCGAGCGCCCGGCGAATATAAAGCCCGTCGATCATTGCTGCGGTGCCCTCTGCGATACGCTGCGCATCATCTGCGACACAGAGCTGCTTCAGGTTGGCGACGAGATTGGAATGCAGCCGGCGTGCATAGATCACCAGGAAGCGGCGCGTCTCCTCCGAGCGCTGCGCCTCGGAGTAGAAGGCCAGCCAGGCCGCGATGGTTTCCGGCGCGAATTGATCCGCCTGGAAGCTGACCCGCACGAGCGCCGACAGTTTTTCGCGGGGCGTTGCAGCGGCCATGAGGGCCTTCACCGTATCGTCACGCAACTGTTTCAGAAGGGAACGTACGGTCTCGACCAGCAACTGTTCCTTGCTGCCGAAATAATGATGCGCCAGCGCCGCCGAAACCCCGGCCTGCCGCGCGATGTCGGACATGGTGACCGACAGCGTGCCCTGATCGCCGATCACATGCAGCGCCGCGTCCACAAGCGCTTTGCGGCGCACCGGTTCCATTCCGACTTTTGGCATCATTCCTCCCCTGTTGTCGGCAGTGTATTTTTGATTGATCCATCAATCAATAAAAAACGAAGGCTGTGGCCAAAGGATTTTCTTGCCATCGAAACGAGCCTCGGCTTCAACTGGCAGTGGCTGCTGAACGCGGCAGAGCAAGAGGACCATGCCTATGAAATATCTGTTTTCCTCCTGGCAGGCATGGGCACTTCTGTCCGCTGCGTTTGCGGCACTCACGGCCATCTTCGCCAAGATCGGCATCGAGAACGTCAATTCGGATTTTGCGACCTTCGTCCGTACGATCGTCATCCTGCTTGCGATCGGCCTGATGCTGTTCCTGACGGGCAACTGGCAGGCGCCGGCGTCGGTGTCGGGCAAGAGCTGGCTGTTTCTCGTGCTTTCGGGGCTGGCGACCGGCGCGTCCTGGCTGTGCTACTTCCGGGCGCTGAAAATGGGAAATGCGGCCCAGGTTGCGCCGGTCGATAAGCTGAGCGTCGTGCTGGTCGCCCTTTTCGCCGTGTTTTTTCTCGGCGAGCGGCTTTCTCCAGCCCATTGGCTTGGTGTCTGCATGGTCGGTGGCGGTGCGGTGCTGCTGGCGCTGAAAATCTAGAGCAGGTTCGCAACCGGGATCTCACATGTTAAAATGTTGTTATTCTATCTTGGATTACATAATGTTCACATTGTTGAATTGAGGGTTGTATCATGGTTCAGAATTCCGGCATTGCTCTCAGGCCGCCGCTCGGCGAAAAATGGGGCTGGTTTGTTGCGCTTGGCGTGGCGCTGATCATGGTTGGCGGTATCGCCTTCGGCAATGTCATGGCAGCGACTGCGGCCTCGGTCTATTTTGTCGGCATGCTCATGTTGATCGGTGGCATACTGCATCTGGCGCAGGCCTTCCGGGTCAAGAAATGGGAAAGTGTGTTCTACTGGATCCTCAGTGGTGCCTGCTACACCATCGCCGGCGTCTTTGCCTTTCTCAATCCAATGCTTGCCTCTGCCGCCTTGACATTGATGATGGCCGTTGCCCTGATCGTTGCCGGTGTTCTTCGGATATGGACGGCGTTCAAGCTGCGGCCGCTGGCAGGCTGGGGATGGATCGCTCTTGGCGGTCTTGTCACGTTGCTCGCGGGCCTGATCATCGCCGCCGGCTGGCCGGTCAATAGCCTCTGGATCCTCGGCTTGTTCCTGGCGATCGATCTGGTCATGCAGGGCCTCGCCCTGATCGCCTTCGGCGTGCTTGCCAAAGGGTAGCGACTGGTTTTCTGTTGGCAGGAAGGCGGTTGTGAGATGCTGCTAACTCCCGGCAGTCATTGAACTTTCATGAAACTGTCATGTTGGGGAAACGGAAAATTCAGGCTTCCGGGACGATCCTCCGCGCGATCTGATATCGCCTCCGGAGTCCCCATGTCCGCTGCCCCCGCCGAAATGCTGTCCCTGCGCCGTTTCGGTGACGACCAGATCGTCACGCTGGCCAAGCTTGCGATCGAAAATGCCTTCCAGCCGATCGCCGAGATCGCCACCGGGGCCGTGTTCGGCTACGAAACGCTGATGCGCGGTTTCGAGCGGCTGGGTTTCAAGTCGCCGATCGAGCTGCTCGACAAGGCAGAAGAGGCGGGGCAGCTTCTGGCGCTGGAGCACATGGTCAATACCCGCGCCTTTGCCGGCTTTGCCAGCCTGCCGGATTTTTCTGCACGAACCTTGTTCGTCAATTTCGATAGCCGGTTGATCGGCCACGAAGGCGATCTTGTCGAGCGGCTCGGCAAGCACCTGAAGCGATCGAACATTCCGCCATCGTCGATCTGCTTCGAACTGTCGGAGCGGTTCGACAGCGGCAAGATGCCGGATTATTCCGGCTTGGTGAAACGCCTGCGGCTGGCGGGTTTCAAACTGGCGATCGATGATTTCGGCGTTGGCTTCAACGGCCTGAAACTGCTCTGCGATCAGCCGGTCGACTATCTGAAGATCGACCGGCATTTCATTTCGGGCATCGAATCCAGTCCCCGCAAGCGCCACATGGTCCGCCACACGGTCAACACTGCCCATGTGCTCGGCACACGGGTGATCGCCGAAGGCGTGGAGACCGAGGCCGAGTTCGCCACCTGCCGCGATCTGGGTTGCGATCTCGTCCAGGGCTATTTCGTTGCCCGCCCAACCGTACATTTTGCCGATCTGCAGCCGGCCTATCCGCATCTGGAACAGACCGCCGGCACCCGGCGTCAGTCGAGCTCGCTCGATAGCATCCTCATCCGCAAGCAGGTGGAGCAGGTGCCGGCTTTGCGCGAAAACGACGATCTGGATTCTGTGTTCGAGCTGTTCCGCCGCTCGCCACAGCGCAGCTTCTTTCCGGTGCTGAATGCCAATGGCGAGCCGCGCGGTGTGCTGCATGAATATCACGTCAAGGAGATGATCTATCACCCCTTCGGACGCGATCTGCTGAAGAACCATCTCTATCAGCGTCATATCTCGCATTTCGTCAGCCCGGCGCCGATCGCCGATCTCGAGACGCCGGCCGATGAGATGCTGAAGATCTTTGCCGGCATGGATGGCAGCGATTGCGTGATCCTGACCGAGAACATGCGCTATGCCGGCATCCTGTCGGCGGCGTCGCTGTTGAAGATCATCAGCGAAAAGCAGCTGAAGACAGCGCAGGAACAAAACCCCTTGACCGGCCTGCCGGGAAATCGCGCCATTCGCGATTATGTCCAGGGCGCCGTGCTTGACGCCGACGAGGCGCGCTATTTCTGTTACTGCGATTTCGACAGCTTCAAACCGTTCAACGATCACTACGGCTTCCAGAAGGGCGATCTGGCGATCTCGCTGTTTGCCGCCCTGATGCGCCGCCACTTCATTGGCGAGGAAAAATTTCTCGGCCATGTCGGCGGCGACGATTTCTTCATCGGCGTCAGCGGCTGGACGCGCGAGGAGGTTGCGACCGTTCTCTCTCGTGTTCTTGCGGAATTCCGCAGCGACGTGCGCCAACTCTATTCGGCAGAGCACCAGCAGGCGGGTTACATGACCGGCCATGGACGCAGCGGCGAGCCCACCATCTTTCCGTTGATGCGCTGCTCGGTCGCCGTGCTGATCCTGCCGGAAGGCTTTGTCTTTTCCGACGCCCAGGCCGTCAGCGCCCGTATTGCCGAAATCAAGAGCCGGGCCAAGGAAAGCGATGACGGCCTGGTTTTCGATCTGTTCGGCGAGGCGGCCTGATCCTCTTTCCTTCATCATCTGAAAACGAAAAAACGGGCTGAAACCCATCATGGGTTCCAGCCCGCTTCTGCATGATCCCGAAGCGTCTAGCCGCGATCGGGTACGCTCATGCGGACGGTGTAGGCGTCACTTCATGACAGGCGTCACTGATGTTGCCTGATGCTTCTTGCCCATCGTCTCATAGGCGATTGTCACCTTTTCACCGACCTTGAGCCCCGGATTCTTGAATGACGCAGGTAGCATGTATTGGGTGCCGTTCTTCAAGGTCACGGTCATCGCCTTCATGTCATAGGCGCGGATGGTGCCGGTCGTGGTGCTTGCCGCAAAGGCGGTAGAAGACAGGGAGATGGCGGAAAGGATCGTCAACGAGGTCAGAAGGGCACGCATGGTGTCGTCCTTATTTGGTCCCTGCATCGGGACCGGTCATCGCAAACCGTCAGAAGTCCGTCGCGTCGCGGTGGGGACCGCCGGTGGCTCCCGGTTCGGCTGCGAGGCTAAGCCGGGTTTTGGGTGGTTTCAAATTAAAGAAACTTAATGTTTGCAGGGGAGTGGCAGGCTTAATTTTGCCACGATGCAGCGCAGCGTTTGACGCTCAATGCCCCTCAAGTCGGAGCGATGTGGATAGCGGATGCCAAGACAGCGGCTTTGCCGTAGAAAATGCGTTTGTCAGCAGTTTGAATTGCTTTGCCGTTTTTAACCGGCGCGCTAGATAACCGGTCAGCATCTATCAAGGAGAACACCGTGACCCTGCCGAGCGAAATGACCTATGTCGACCTTCCGTCCCCCGGTGGACCGGAAAAGATGGTTCTGGCCCGCGGTCCATTGCCGGATCTGAAGCCCGGCGACATCCTGATCCGTGTCGAGGCGGCAGGGGTCAATCGGCCGGATGTGCTGCAGCGGCTCGGAAATTATCCGCCGCCGCCGGGCGCAAGCCCGATCCTTGGGCTGGAAGTGGCCGGTGAAGTCGTGGCCATGGGCGAGGGCGCCGAAGGGTTCATCGTCGGTGATAAGGTCTGTGGCCTTGCCAATGGCGGCGGTTATGCCGAATTCTGCGCCCTTCCGGCAACGCAGGCGATGCCCTGGCCGAAAGGCTACGATGCGGCGCGCGCGGCGGCCCTGCCGGAAACCTTCTTCACCGTCTGGGCCAACGTCTTCCAGATGGCCGATCTGGTCGAAGGCGAAAAGATTCTCATTCACGGCGGCTCGAGTGGCATCGGCACCACCGCCATCCAGCTTGCCCGCGCCTTCGGCGCCGAAGTCTTCGTGACGGCCGGCAGCAAGGACAAATGCGATGCCTGCGTTTCGCTGGGTGCCAAGCGGGCGATCAATTACCGCGAGCAGGATTTCAAGGCGGTCATTCTTGAGGAAACCGGCGGCATGGGCGTCGATGTCATTCTCGACATGGTCGGTGGTCCCTATTTTGATCGTAACATCGGCTCACTCGCCAAGGATGGCCGCCTGTCGATCATCGCTTTTCTTGGAGGTGCCACCGTCGAAAAAGCCAACATCGCCGCCATTCTTGGCAAGCGCCTGCACATCATGGGCTCGGCCATGCGTCCACGCACGGCCTCCGAGAAGGAATCGATCCGCGACGATCTTGAAGACAATGTCTGGCCGCTTCTGGAAGACGGCGACATTGCGCCGGTGATGCACGCGATCGTGCCGTTCACCAAGGTCGCGGAAGCACATCGTTTGATGGAGGCCGGCGATCATATCGGCAAGATCGTCATGACCTTCTAAAGTCTTATCCGGACTGCTCTTGCAATCGGCAAGAATCGGACTACCTTTAACTTATCTTCAATTGAACGAAAGGAAGGTGATCCAGTGTCTAATGAGATTTTAAACCTCGTAAAGGGCATGGGAGTTGTAGTGATCGGAACGAGGCAGCCCTCGATCTGAACCCGCCTTCCTGCGGGTCGTGTCTCTGAGAAGATACGGTCCGGGCCTTTTACCTGGCCAAAACTCATGGAGGGCCGCTGTGAAGCGGCCCTTTTTGTTTGTCTTCTAAACCCCGAACCGCCCCAGTGCCGGTATCTTCACGGCCGGGCGCATTACATCAATCCCCGCCACCAATCCCATGAAATGGACCTCAAGCCCGCTCCGAACGCCGGCTGAAACGCCGAGCAGTCCGTACAGCGTCGCATGCATGTCCATTCCGTCGGCATCGATCGAAAATAGCTTGCCCTCCGGCAGGTAGTCGCGGCCGACTGCATCCGGCGGTAGAACCGCGCCGAGTTCAGGCACAGAGCGCAGCACATGGGCGACGAACGTGTTGGAGTTCGGTCCCGGCCAGATCCGGTAGGCGCCTGATGTCGCATAGGGGTAGGACTGGATTGCCTGCTCGACCTTCGAAATCAGGCGGGTGGCCTCGTCGCCTCTGACGCTGGTCACCAGGTTCGGCGTGTTGGAGTACCAACGCGCATCGGCCGGATAGCCGTTGCGGCGGATCGGCGAGCCCCAGCCGACCTTGTCGTAACGATTATAGGCCGTATCGTCGCGTCCCTTGGTGACGATCCAGGAATGGCTGGCAACTGCCCCCTTCATGCCGCCTGTCGTGGCGGAAAAGATATAGATCGCCGCATCCGGATCGTCCTGCGGTTTCGGCAGGATATGGGCGGAGGTCCAGTCCGCCTCGCGCCAGTTTTCCGGCCTTTCCTTGACATACCACCAGCCTGCGGAGGCGAGCGCCGGCAGCAGATAGACGAACAGGATGGCAAGAAACAGCTTGCGGAAAAATTTCATGGGTCCGTCCGGGTTTTGCGTTGCTCTGTCTTGGTCTAAAGACAGGGCAGATGTTGGATTTTTGAGGGCACAACCATGTCGAACCCGGTTCTTGTTGAAGTCACGCGTGGTAATCTGGTCGAAAGCCGCCATCGCGGCATGGTCATCGTCGTCGATGGGGATGGCAAGACCGTGTTTTCGCTCGGCGATACCGACGTTGGCGTCTTCCCGCGCTCGGCCTGCAAGGCCATGCAGGCGCTGCCGCTGATGGAAACGGGGGCAGCCGATGCCTACGGTTTCGACAAGCGGGCCTTGGCGCTCTCCTGCTCCTCGCACAATGGCGAGCCGGAACACGTGGCGCTCGCCGCAGAAATGCTGTCGGCAGCGGGCAGGGACGTCTCGACGCTCGAATGCGGCGCCCACTGGTCGTTCAATCAGGACACCATCATCAGCCAGGCGCGGGCGCTGGAACATCCTTCGGCGCTGCACAACAATTGCTCCGGCAAACATGCCGGCTTCATCTGTGCCTGCTGCCATAGCGGCGAGGAGCCCACCGGCTACGTCACCTATGATCATCCCCTGCAGCGCGAAATCCGCGGTGTCATGGAAAGCCTGACGGGCGCGGTCCTTGCCCATGACAATTGCGGCACCGATGGCTGCTCGATCCCGACCTACGCCGTGCCTTTGAAGGGCCTTGCCCATGGCTTTGCCAAAATGGCAACGGGCACTGGCCTTGAACCGCTGCGCGCCAAAGCCTCAAAGCGCCTGATCGAAGCCTGCATGGCTGAGCCCTTCTATGTCGCGGGCAGCAAGCGCGCCTGCACAAGACTGATGCAGACGGCACCCGGTCGCATCTTCGCCAAGACCGGTGCCGAAGGCGTGTTCTGCGCCGCCATCCCGGAAAAGGGCATCGCGATCGCGCTGAAATGCGAGGATGGCACCACCCGCGCCGCCGAAGCGATGGTCGCCGCCACGCTCGCGCGCTTCTTCAACGATGAACCGGAATTGCACCAAAGCCTGATGGCGCAGGCCAACCATTCGATGAAAAACTGGAACGGCATCCATGTCGGCGATGTCAGGGTCACCGGCGCTTTTGCCTGAACCTCACGCCTCAATGATCCGCATCGCCGTCTGCCGGTAGGGCGCGCTGGTCTCGGGTGCCATGCCGGCGGGTATGATGAGGGCCGACATGTCCTCGATGCCGGTGATGTGGTGCGGTGAGACGGTGCCGAGTTTTTCCTCCGTCAGCAATGCCACCGTTTCTGCCGAGCGTGCCGCAATGGCGCGTTTGACGGCGGCTTCCTCGTAATCGCCGGTCGAAAGGCCGCGCGCCGGATGGATGGCCGTCGCGCCGAGGAAGAAGATGTCGGGGCGCATCATGCCGATTGCCGCAAGGGCCGTCGCGCCCGTCGAGACCATCGAGTGCTTGTAGAGCCGGCCGCCGATCAGGATCACCTCGGCCCGGTTCTTTTCCAAAAGCGCTGCGATTGCCGGGCTGTGCGTCGCGATTGTCAGCGGCATTTCACGCGGCAGGGCGCGCACCAGTTCGGCATTGGTCGTGCCGCCATCGATGAAGACCAGTTGCCCCGCCCGCACCAGTTCCGCTGCCTTGCGCCCCAGCCGTTTCTTGATGTCGGGAGACATCGTCTGGCGGGTTTCGATATCCGGCAGCGGCGGCGTCACCGGTAAAGCGCCACCATGCACCCGCTTCAACAGACCGGCCGCCGCCATGTCACGCAAGTCGCGCCGGATCGTGTCTTCCGACAGCTCGAGTTCTTGCGCCAGTTCGCCGGCTACGATCTGCCCGTCGCTGGCCAGCCGTGCCGAGATCAGTGCCCGCCGTTGGGACGTCAGCATTTTTGTCTCCAAATCATATCTTGACTATGCACGATATTGCATGATTTATCGTGAAATACCCAGAATAATATGGAAATATCGTGCAATTTATGGAGATGATCATGCTGATTTTGATTGCGGGTCCCTACCGGTCCGGCACCGGCGACGATCCGGAAAAGATGGCGGCAAACCTCAGGCGTCTGGAAGCGCCGTCGCATGCGCTGTTTCAGGCGGGCCACGTGCCGATGATCGGTGAATGGGTGGCGTTGCCGATCTGGCATGCGGCGGGCGGACGTGAAGTTGGCGACGAACTCTACGAGGAGATATTCCATCCCGTCGCCGGACGGCTTCTGCAGCTGTGCGAGGCTGTCCTGCGCCTGCCGGGCGAAAGCAAGGGTGCCGACAATGACGTGCGGATTGCCCGCGAGCGCGGCATTCCGGTCTATTTCCGGCTCGAGGATGTTCCGGGCTGTGCCGTGACCATACGGGCATGATCACTGGCAAATGACTGGCGAACATTCGGCGTGGTTGGTATGTTTCCCGCTGGAGCATACCGGCCTGCCGCCGGTGGATGAATGGAGAGCCTGCATGTTGAAGCTGTATTTTTCGCCCGGAAGCTGCTCGCAGGCATCGCATATTGCCCTGGAAGAAGCCGGCGCGGTTTATGAGGCCGAAAGGATCGATTTCGGCAAGCAGCAGCAGCGCGCACCCGAATTCCTGCGCCTCAATCCGAAGGGCCGCGTTCCGGCCCTTGTGACGGATCGCGGTGTCATTACTGAATCTCCCGCCATCCTTGCCTATATAGGCCAAAGCTTTGCAGGTACGCCGATCGGTGTCCCGCAGGATCCATTCGAGTTTGCGCGCATTCAGTCCTTCAATGCCTATCTGTGCTCGACTGTGCATGTCGCGCACGCTCACAAGCGCCGTGGCAGCCGCTGGGCCGATGATCCGGCGGTCATAGAGGCTATGACGTTGAAGGTGGCCAGCAATATGAGTGAGTGCTTCGATCTGATCGAAACCACCATGTTTTCCGGGCCTTGGGTGATGGGGGAAACCTTTTCGATCGCTGACCCATACCTGTTTACCTTTACGAGCTGGCTGGAAGGCGACGGTGTCGATCCCAGGCGCTTCCCGAAAGTCTACGAACACAGCCTGCGCATGGCTGAACGTCCTGCCGTGAAAAAGGTTCTATCCGTCACTGGCGGTTAGGCCAAGGCGCCGCAGGCGCAGTAAAACTGGCGGCAAGGGCTTCGGCGCCTTCTGCCGCCAGGCGCTGATCAGTCGCTGCGTCAAATCCCGGTCGCCGATGACGTCAAGCCGGACCAGCATGGCCGGCCAGCCCTTGTAGTGATCGGTTTCGAAGTAGAATTCCGGCGCCAACTCCATCAGCATGGCCTTTTCCTCAGTCGCGCACATGACGACCAGGATGCCTGCTTCCTTGATGCGCACGAACATCTTGCCCCGCACCAGAAGTGCTGGCGTTCCATAGGAGGTCCCCGGCGCAATCTCTGGCAGGCCCGCCGCCGTGGCGAGCCGCGTTACGCGTTCGAAATCCGTGTCCTGATTGCCGGTCATGATCCTGCCCGCCGGGACAGATCACTGTCTGCTGAAACCGCACACGGTTCAAGCCTCCAGATGTGGCTCAGGCCCGGCATGCCTCGCAGGGCAGCTTCGGTGATAACCGCACGGGATTGCCCGGAAAGGGCAGGTCGCCCAGTTCACGCGTATCCATCCGGGCAATGTCCGGATGACGCAGCAGGTCGCGACCCCAGCTTGCCTGTGCGTCATCGTCTGCCGGTGCCGGAAGCAGGTGCTCAAGTATCGAGAAAATCTTCAACATGGCATCACCATCCTTGTTCAATGGTGCAATGATCCTCCTTGTTCTCAGCAATTTCAATTGAGATTGTGCCGCAGTGGTTATAGGAAAACTATATGAAGGACCTCAACAGCATTCACCTGAATGGATTGCGGGCGGTTGAGGCGACCGGCCGCCTCGGCTCGCTGCAGGCGGCCGCGGACGAACTTGGCGTCACCATCGGTGCCGTTAGCCAGCAGATCATCAAGACCGAGAAACAGCTTGGCCGCATCCTTTTCGAGCGCAGCCCGCGCGGCCTGGTAGCCACCCCGTTTGGGGAAAGTTTTCTGCCCAGCCTGACCAGCGGCTTCGAAGTGCTGGATCAGGCCGTCGCCTCGGCAAGGCGGCGGGACGAGACGATCCTGACGATCTCGGTCGCTCCGGTTTTCGCCGCTCGGTGGCTGGTCCACCGTCTGGACCGGTTTACCGAAAAGCACCCGGATATCCGGCTGCGCATCGATGCGACGACAGCGCTGGTCAATCTGGAAAGCGCCGGCGTTGATATCGGCATCCGCGTCGGCGCCGGCGATTGGCCGGGCGTCAAGGCTGAGCTTCTGTTGGCACAGGAGGTCTTTCCCGTCTGCTCTCCCGCCATTGCAGAAAAACTGAAGGAGCCGGCGGATATTCTGAAAATTCCGGCCATCATCGATGGTCATTCCACCCTCAGTTGGGAGATGTGGCTGCGCGAGGTGGGGCTCTCGGGAGAGCAGATGGTGACGCGGCATGTCTTCAACGATGCGTCTCTCTGCCTTGATGCGGCGATTGCCGGGCAGGGGGTAATGCTTGCCTGGCAGACGCTGGCCGCCTATTCCCTGATCGAAAAGCGGCTGGTCATGCCTTTTCCCCTGCGGGCGGCAACAGGGTTCGCGCATTATTTTGTCACGCCGCCCTCGCGCCGCGAAACCAAGACGGTTTTGGCCTTCAAGCAATGGGTACGTGACGAAATTGCCGGAAGCATGCGGCGTCTGGGTTTCGAATAGGTGTCAGGCGGCCTGCGTTTCTCTGCGCCGTCCGGCCATCATTGCCTCGAATGCCGGCCGTGCATGGCAGCGGGTAAGCCAGGCCCTGACGGCGGGGTATCTATCGAACAGGTAGGTCTCGCTCATCGCATAACGCAGCACTTCTGCCAGATTGAGATCGGCGACGGTGAAACGGTTGCCGACGACATAGTTCGCTGTCAGCAGGTGCTGTTCGAGCCGTGCAAGTGGACGCTCCAGCCCCTTCACGCAGGATTCGATCAGTGCCTTGCCGGCCGGGGTGTTTTCCTGATTGTTGTCGTAGGTCAGCACGATCTTCACCGTATGCGGTTCGACCTCGGTTGCCGCCCACAGGGTCCAGGCGGTCATTTCGCCCTCTTCGCGCACGGTTGCTCCGGCCAGCGGGCCGCCGTGCTTGCGGGCGAGATAGAGATTGTTGGCAAGCGATTCAGCCAGGACCAGTCCCTCATCCTCGATCGCCGGGATCAGCCCCATCGGGTTGACGGCGAGGAAGGAGGGCGACTTCGTATTCATCTGCGCGTCTGCGGCCAGCGGATCGGCCAGCCTGCGTGCCTGGATCACCGGCACGGACTGAAAGGGAATGCCGAGTTCCTCCGCCATCCAGTAGTTGCGCGAGGCCCGCGAGCAGTAAACGCCGTAGATTGTCAGCATGTCTGTCCCTCCGTTTGATTTTCGTAGCAAACTATTCCAAGCGGATCGGGGCTTGAAGCGCAGAGCGGTGATATCTGACATGAAATCTTTTGATGTGAGCGGTTTTAGGCCATGCGGTTACCGGTGAGGGTCAGGTGCGCGAAGGCCTCGCTTCCCCCCACCAGAAGATCACCGGTGGATTTCTCGTTCCAGCGGTAGCCGAACACCGCGCCGTCCTTGACGTCCAGGAACAGGTTGTTGGCGATGAGCGCGGTGCCGGCCCCTTCGACCACCGTAACCGCGCAGCCGCCACCGGCGTCGCGCACCAGATTGCCGGTCGCGACGATGCCGCGCATATAGGGCCCCCAACCGAGCATCAGGCCCCATTTCGGTGCGTTTTCGATGACGTTACCCGAAATCACCGTGTCCGCCTCCGCCGCAATGCCGAAACCGAAACCGGCACCATCGTGAATGTAGGGCCCATCGGGATGCAGGTTGCGGATGATATTGTCGCTGACAGTCGCAAGCCTGCCACCCTCGTCGAAATTGACGATCAGGATGCCGTTGGCGGCGCCATCGACCAGATTGCCGGAGACGATGGCGCCCTGAAAACCGAACTCGGAATAGATCGCTGTCTCACCGGAACGCAGGCACTTGTTGTTGGAAATCTGCACATTGGTGGCGGCGTTGGCGCGTATGGCGGAGAAGGCACAGTCAGAGATGTGATTGTCCATGATCATCACATTGCCGGCGCGAAAAACACTGATCCCATTGCCATTTTCGCCGGTGCCGCCATCCTTTGCACCAATCTTGAACACGCGGTTGCCGCTGACGATCGTGTTGTCTTCGCCCAGCTCCCAGCGATGCACGAGAATGCCGCCATTGCCGCAGTCCGATACCGTGTTGGCGGTGATCGCCAGCCGTTCGCTTTCCACCGCGTAGAGGCCGGAAAAGGCCGCCTGTGAAATGCTGTTGCCGGTGATGCGGCCACCGCAGCGCTCGGCGTTGATGCCGTGTCTGGCGGAGCCGGTGATCGTGCAGTTCTCGATTTTGAGATCGGTGACGCCGCGCAAATTGAGAAGCCCCTGCACGTCGTCCCCAAGGGATTTACCGCCACCGTCGAAAGCAAGGTCCGACAGGGTAATCCTCGTGAGAGCTTCACCGGAGATGAAGCTGCCGCCGCCGGCATGGATCAGCCGGGTCTGGCCCGGGACACCGCTGAGCCACAGGTTGTCGGGCAGGGAGACCCCCGACAGATGGTAATCACCAGCGGGCAAAAAAACCGGCAATCCCTTTTCGGCAGCCTCTTTGAAGAGCCGGTCGAGCGCCTTGCTTTGATCTCCGGTTTTGCCCGGCCTGACCCCATATCCGGAAATATCGATGGTGCCTCGCAGGCCAGTCTGAGCCGGCTTGAGGGCGGCGGCGATGGCCTCCAGGCAGGCCAGGGAGGCGATCGAAGACAGGAGCAGGCGTCTGGTGAGCATGGCGAATCCTTTCCACGCTCCATGCATAGAGCATGCCAGCGCGGAGTGTGTCGAAATGGCACGGCTGCTGCCGTATTCTCACTCTTTCTGGTTGAGCGCCGGAGGAGTTTGGGGCGTGATGCGTTTATTTTAGAAAGTTGTGTTTAGGGAAGAATAACTTATGGCTGGTAGAAATCGGGTTGGGGAACAGGGAAGAGACGGCTGGAACGGTGCATCCGTCCTTGGAGGCTTGCGTGACGAAGGGTTTGGACCGCTATCGAAGGGACGGCGGAGCACGAATTGCCAGTAATGATGACACCCAGCGATTGATCGCGGCAAGCCAGCGGCTTGCGGCAGAGGTCTCGCGCATGTTCGGCCCCGAACCTGACATCGCCGATCGCCATTACTGGCTCGAAACGATGATGAATCACATCCCTGACTACATCTATGCCAAGGATCTCGACGGCCGCTTTCTTGTAGCCAATCGGGCAACCGTTACCGAAAACGGGTTTCGCGAAGCCCATGAGATCGTCGGCAAGACCGACTACGATATCCATACTTTGGACAATGCCCGCCATTTTGAGCAGGCCGAGCGGCGGGTGATCGAAACCGGCGAACCGATGTTCGGCATCGAGGAGCTGAATGCGGTCAGCAAGGATGAGCGCTGGCTGATGACATCGAAGGTACCGCTGCGCGACAAGCAGGGGAAAACCATCGGCATTGTCGGTATTTCGCGCGATATCACCGATCGCAAGCGGGCAGAACGTCTTCTCCTCGGCCAGGCGCGTCTTCTGGAGCTGATTGCCACCAGCACGCCGCTCTCCGAGTTCTTCAACGAACTGATCCTGATGATCGAAGCGCATTTGCCCGGCATTATCGGCTCGATCCTGCTTTTGTCTCCAGACCAGCGGCATCTTTTGACCGGCGCAGCGCCGGGGCTTGACAATGCCTACTGCGCCGCGATCCATGGCATCGCCATTGGTCCGAAAGTCGGCTCCTGCGGCACGGCAGCTTTTCGTGGCGAGGCGGTGTTCGTCTCCGACATCCAGTCGGATCCGCTCTGGGAAGATTATGCAGACATGGTCCGGCCATTCGCATATCGGTCCTGCTGGTCGATGCCGATCCTCTCCTACCAGGGGAAGGTGCTCGGCACGTTCGCCCTCTATTCGCATCAACCCGGAACGCCTTCGGCAGAGCAGACTGACCTCATTTCGATGGCGGCGCATCTTGCCGGCATTGCCATTGAACGGCAGCAATCGGAAGAGCGCATCCAGTTCATGGCGCATCACGACGCCCTGACCGGCTTGCCGAACCGGGCGATGTTCGATGAGCGCGTCGCCAGAGCCCTGGAGCAGGCCCGCATGACGGGCCAGTGGGTGGCGCTGGCCTTTCTCGACCTGGATAATTTCAAGCTGATCAATGATACGCTCGGCCACCACGCCGGGGATGAACTTTTGCAGGTGGTCGCGCGGCGGATGCTGTCCTGCGTGCGCAAGTCGGACATGATCGTGCGGGTGGGTGGCGACGAGTTCATCATTCTACTCAATGGTCTCCCACCGGAAAACGCGGTGGTCCTATCCCGTCTGGAGGCGATCCGCGCAGCGATCGGTGCGCCGGTCGTGCTCGCCGGGCGCAGCCTGCAGGTCAGTTGTTCGATGGGCGTCGTCTGTTATCCCGAACATGGTGCGATCGCGGCCGAATTGCTCGCCAATGCCGATTCCGCCATGTACCGGGCCAAGGAGGTCGGCCGTAACAATTTGCAGGTGTTCGACGCCCAGATGGCGGCCAAGGCGCATGAGAGCCTGCGGCGTCACGAAGAACTGCGCGACGCGGTCGTCCGCGCCGAATTCGTGCTGCACTATCAGCCGCAGATGAACCTGAAGACGGGCAGCGTTTTTGCCGCGGAATCGCTGCTGCGCTGGCAGCACCCCGAGCGCGGCCTGATTTCGCCGGGCGACTTCATTCCGCTGGCCGAGGAAACCGGCCTGATCGTGCCGATCGGCGAATGGGTGCTGAACGAAGCCTGCCGGCAGAACAAGGCCTGGCAGGATGCCGGCCTTCCGCCAATTGTCGTCAGCGTCAATGTGTCCGCGCGTCAGTTCAAGGAGCGCAACTGGGTGTCGAAGGTCGCCGAAGCGCTGGAGGAGAGCGGACTGGAGGCTTGTTATCTTGAGCTGGAATTGACCGAGAGCCTGATCATGCAGGATGTCGCCTCTGCGGTTGCCACCATGCACGAGCTGGAAGCGCTTGGCGTCCATCTGGCCATCGATGATTTCGGCACCGGATATTCCAGCCTCAGTGCGCTGAAGCGCTTTCCCGTCCGCCGCCTGAAGATAGACCGCTCCTTCGTCCAGGATATTCCGGGTGACGCCGACGACCGGGCGATTACCGGCGCGATTATCTCGCTGGCGCAGAAGCTGCAGATGCAGGTCATTGCCGAAGGTGTGGAAACGCAGGACCAGGTGGATTTCCTGGCGGCCAGCGGCTGCGACGATATTCAGGGCTACTTCTTCAGCCGCCCGGTCGCTCCGGCGGCCTTTGTTTCCTTGTTGACGAAGTAGACCCGGCGGGGGTTCCTGTGGCGTTTTTGCATCGCAGGCGTTTCCTCTCGCAGTCGTGATGGCATCGAGCGGCCGCAAGCCCCGATCCAGCCGCAATTGCCATACTTGTGGCAAGAGATCGGTATTTGCTGCCGGGATAGAATGCCTGCGTGGCCACCGGCCGCGTCTTCGCCATATGCGTCAACGGAATTACAGAGTTCAATGACCCTTTCAAAAGCTCTCTCCCGCCGGCAGTTCCTCAATATGTCCGGGCTTGCGGTCGCGTCCGCTGGCCTTGCGGGCTGTGCATCTTCGATGAACACCGACCGTTTCCGCGCCGAAACAGCGCCCTATTTCCGCGACCCGTCCCAGGAGGGCCGTTTTGCCGATCCGCGCTACGGCGCCGAGCTGGAAGGTCCGGTTGGCAATGGCATGACCCCGACGGGCCTGCCTCTGCAATCGGCCTATTATGCCGAAATGTACGGCCCCAAATTCGATGGTGGCTTCAATATCCCGGCGGTGCCTTACGAACAGATCGATGCCCGCTTCTACCGTCAGCAGGTCGACAACACGTTCGGCGAGAAGCCCGGCACAATCATCGTCGATACCGGCGAGCGTTTTCTTTACCTCATCCTCTCCAACGGCTCGGCGATGCGCTACGGCGTCGGTATCGGTCGCGAGGGCTTTGCCTGGTCGGGCAGGGGCGTCCTCCAGTGGAAGCAGAAATGGCCGCGCTGGAAGCCGCCGAACGAGATGGTGGCGCGTCAGCCGCATCTGGAAAAATACTCGATTGCCAACGGTGGCATGGCGCCGGGGCTCGACAACCCGCTCGGCGCGCGGGCGATGTATATCTTCCAGAACGGCGAAGACACGCTTTACCGCCTGCACGGGTCGCCGGAATGGCAGTCGATCGGCAAGGCCGTATCGTCCGGCTGCGTCCGTCTGATCAACCAGGATGTCATCGATCTCTATGATCGCGTGCGCGACAAGGCACCGATCCTGGTGATCTGAAAATCCTGCACGGTGGCGGATTGCCGTCTCAGGATTGCTGGTTTTCACCAAGATGATTGCTGAGGCCATGCAGCGCTGACCGCAGGGCTGCGGCTTCCGCCATGCTGCATCCCGTCGCCTTGCCGATTTCCGTCAGGATGCCGAAAGCATCGGTCTTCAGCGCCTGGCCCTTTGGGGTCAGCGTCACGATCACCTGACGCTCGTCGCCTTTATCGCGAATACGGCTGACGAATCCGGCGGTTTCCAGCCGCTTCAGCAACGGCGAGAGCGTGCCTGAATCCAGCCCCAGTTCCTCGCCTATCCCCTTTACCGTCATCCGATCCTGCTGCCAGAGCGCCAGAAGCACCAGATATTGCGGGTAGGTCAGGCCGAACTTTTCAAGCAGAGGCTTGTAGGTCCGGTTGAAGGCATGGGCCACCGAGTAGACGGCAAAACAGAGCTGCTGGCCAAGCGCCAGAGCATCGCCCTCTTTCAGGTCGTCCTTACGCATGTCTTGATCATTGGTCATAATGCCATTTTCGCAGTTCGTGCACCATTTTGCAATTTGCAAAATTATATTGCGTACAATTAAATTATGCGCTATTTAAAAGTCAGGCAACACTTTGCCCCGCCATCAACCCGCTGAGACAGTAAGGAGACAGACATGCCTATTCTCTACACAACCAAAGCTTCCGCAACCGGTGGCCGCGCCGGCCATGCCGTCAGTGAAGACGGTGTTCTCGATGTGACGCTCACCGTTCCGAAGGAACTCGGCGGCGATGGCGCGACCGGCACCAATCCTGAACAGCTGTTTGCAGCCGGCTATTCCGCCTGCTTCCTCGGCGCGCTGAAATTTGTCGCCGGCAAGGAAAAGGTCAAGATTCCGGAAGACGCAACGGTCACCGCAACGGTCGGCATCGGTCCGCGCGAAGATGGCACCGGCTTCTACATCAGCCCGTCGATCTCCGTCAGCCTGCCGGGCGTCGACCGCGAAGTCGGCGAAAAGCTCGTCGCCGCAGCCCATATCGTCTGCCCCTACAGCCATGCGCTCCGCACCTCGACCGAAATCTCGGCCAAGCTCGCCTAACGCGAGGCAGGATCGGACAAATAAAAAACGGCGGCCACATCGGGGCCGCCGTTTTGCGTTTCAAGCCGATGCGGCGTTTATCGCCTCAAGCTTCCCAAAATGCCGCGCACCAAGGCCCTTCCGAGTGAGGAGGCGACGGTGCGGGCAACCGATTTCATTGCCGCTTCCGCGACGGTTTCGCGCTGATAACCGGCGCGGGGCTTCGGCTTGGGTTGTGCCGGCGCCTGCGTATCGTCATCGCCGAAGCCGGGCAGGGTCCAGCGGCTGCCGCCGGGGGCGGCTGGCGGCGGAGCTTCCGAAGTCTCCCGGGTATCCTCCGCCTGCTGTGTTGCCTTGGCGGCGCGCTGGGCCAAAAGCTCGTAGGCCGATTCCCGGTCGACATCCTTGTCATACTGGCCAGCAACCGGGCTGATGCTCATGATGTTGGCGCGTTCAGCCTCAGTCAGCGGGCCGGCGCGGCTGGACGGCGGGCGGATCAGCGTGCGCTCGACCATCGATGGCGAGCCTTTGCCTTCGAGTGTCGAGACCAAAGCCTCGCCGGTGCCAAGGTTGGTGATGACCGTGGCGCAGTCGAAATCCGGGTTGGGACGGAAGGTGTCAGCCGCCGTCTTCACCGCCTTCTGTTCGCGCGGCGTATAGGCGCGCAGCGCATGCTGGATACGGTTGCCAAGCTGGGCCAGCACGGTTTCTGGAACGTCGAGCGGGTTCTGGGTGACGAAATAGATGCCGACGCCCTTGGAGCGGATCAGGCGCACGACCTGCTCGATACGTTCCAGCAGAACCTTCGGCGCATCGTTGAACAGCAGATGCGCTTCGTCGAAGAAGAAAACCAGTCTCGGCTTGTCGGGATCGCCGATCTCGGGCAGCTCCTCGAACAGTTCCGACATCAGCCAGAGCAGGAATGTGCCGTAGAGGCGCGGGTTCATCATCAGCTTGTCGGCAGCCAGAACCGAGATGGCGCCGCGCCCGTCGCGGGTGGTGCGCATGATATCGGACACCTTGAGCGCCGGTTCGCCGAAAAAGTTCTTGGCGCCCTGCTGCTCGAGGATCAGCAGTTCGCGCTGGATCGAGCCGACCGAGGCCTTGGAAATCAGTCCGTATTTACCCGAAAGTGCCGAGGCATTTTCGGCCATGTAGTTGAGCATCGCCTGGAAATCCTTGAGATCCAAGAGCGGCAGCCCGCCTTCGTCGGCGATCTTGAAGGCGATGTTGATGACGCCCTCCTGGGCGTCTGTGGCGTTCATCAGCCGGGAGAGCAGCAAAGGCCCCATCTCCGACATGGTGGTGCGCACGCGGTGGCCTTTTTCACCATAGAGATCCCAGAAGATCACCGGGAATTCCTGGAAGGCAAAATCGGTGAAGCCGATCTGTTCGGCCCGCTTGGTCACCCAGTCCTTCGGTTCGCCGATGGCGCCGATGCCGGAAAGGTCGCCCTTCACATCGGCACAGAAAACCGGCACGCCGGCATTGGAAAAGCTTTCCGCCAGGATTTGCAGCGTCACGGTCTTGCCGGTGCCGGTGGCCCCGGTCACGAGGCCGTGACGGTTGCCGAATTTGAAATCCAGATATTCGCCCTTGTTGATCGTGTCGTCCGGTTTCCGGCTGGTGCCGATATAGAGCTTCCCGTCCTCAAGCATGTGGGCCTTGTCTCCGTTTCGCCAATGAAAGCCGGCAGCGCGCTAGCCTTCATCACATTGTTTTCTCAACACTGTTATAGGAGGAGTACCGGTCAGCGGCAACAGAAGGATTGCCATGCAAAAGACGGGATTTGCGCGCTGGATGGCCGCATTGTATTTGCCACCGAGGCATGAAACGATATTGCCGTTCTCGCGCTGTGGATACCCGTACCGAAGGGCGCTTGAGTTTCAATTCCAGATAATTTACCTTGACGTTAACGTCAAATATTTGAGGAGAATCATCATGAACGAACTGATCACCCGCGTTGCGGAAAATGTCGGCATCGACCCGGCAACGGCTGAAAAGGCCATCGGCATGATGCTCGGCTTTCTGCAGCGCGAAGCGGCAGACGGCCCGGTTGCCAAGATGATAGAAGCCATTCCGGGCGCCGATGCACTGATTGCGCAGTATAACGGCGAAGGCACGGGCGGCGGTGGTGGTCTGCTCGGTGGCTTGCTCAGCGCAGTCGGCGCCGGTGGCGGCGTCATGGCGCTCGGCCAGCAGCTGATGAGCCAAGGCCTCGGCATGGGCGAAATCACCGCGCTTGCCAAGGAAACCATCGGTTATGCCAAGGAGCAAGCCGGCGCCGACGTGGTCGACGAAGTCGTTGCCTCGGTTCCCGGCCTCAGCCAGTTCGTCTGATCGCCTGAAGCTTTAACGAACGAAATTTTCTAAAACTGCCGAGCCGCGCATTCGAATGGTGGAGAAGGTCTCCGCCATCACGGGTGCGCGGTTCTGCATTTAAGCATCCCATTGCATCGCAAGGCGCGTCTGTTCCGTCAGGCCGCTGCCCGCCGCCTGCCGAAGGACAGAAACAGCGTGAAAATCACCAGGATTAGCCCGACGCTGATCGGGGCTGCGTGAGCGCCGAACAGATCCATGATCGATCCCGTTGCGCCCGATCCCATGCCGCTTCCCACGGCGTAGGCCAATGCGAAGGCCGCACTTCCCGCCACCAGCATGCTACCGCGATACTGTTCGCCGAGCATCGTCAGCGCGCAGGTATAAAGCGAGAAGCTCGCAGCACCGATCAAGGCAAAATCGGCCAGAATGGCAATCGGCGATGTCAGGAAGGGGATGATCAGGAAGGCGAAGGCGCCGATCCCGCCCATGGCGATCGCCACGCGCTGGCGCGGCAGCCGGTCAAGCAGCACGCCGATGAACGGCTGGGCCAAGGCGGTCGGCAAGGCCAGCACCGTGACGCTGAGTGCGGCAAAAGCCTGCGAATGGCCGGTCTTGACGAAATAGACCGGCATCACCGAGATCGCGGCGATATCCGAGAAACCGAATGCCAGCACCATGGCGATCAGCACCGGCGCCCTGCGGAAGAAGACGAAGACGTCGCGGGTCGAGGATGCCTCTGGCGTCGTGCGGGTCGACAGCGTCAACAGAGCCGTGGCAAACGCGACAAGCGCCACATAAACGGCTGTCAGCGCAAACCCGAAACCACCTTCCGTTCCCATCAGAGGAATGACCAGCGGACCGGCGGCGAACCCGCCGCAGATACCCGCGCCATAAAGCCCCGAAACCCGCCCGCGCAGCCGGTCGGGGCAGGCAGAGTTCATCCAGGCTTCGCTCAGCATGAAGATCAGGCTGGCAAAGAAACCGAGGAGAAAGCGGGCGAGAAACCAGACAGGCAGCGCGGTAGTCGCGGCAAAGGTCGCAAGGCATATCGAGCAGCCGGCAAGGCTGATGATGATCAGCTTGTCGGTCCGAAGTCGTGCCGTCAACTGGCCGATCATCAGCGTCGAAGCGGCAAGTCCCAGCGCAAACGCGACGGCGTTGAAGCCGATCATTGCCGGTGTTACGCCGCGGCTCTCCAATGTCAGCGAGATCAGCGGATAGGTAATGCCCTGCGCCACCGAAAACGCCGACGCGCCGAGAATGACGGCAACGATGGCCGCCCAATCGGGCATGAAATCGGCGGTGGCGTGTGATGACTGCATGAGACCCTCGCGGCCATCTTGGATGTGGCCCGATCTCTTTTATCGGAACATGAGCGGGGTTGAAATAGATCGGCCTGCTCGAGGAGCCGATTGTCACCGCGCCGGCTTTTCAATCTGCCGGCGCAGTGCGTGGAGGCTGTCGTCCCCGATTAGTCCGCGCGGTCCCAGTCGGGTGCCAGGCCGCCGGGGCTGACGATGCGGCCGTTCGGGCGAGCGAGCTTGTGGATTGCTGCCATTTCGTCGCTTGAAAGATCGAAATCGAAGATGTCGAAATTTTCCTTCAGGCGGCTTTCCGTTGCCGTTTTTGAAAGCGTGATGACATCCTTCTGCTGGGTAAGCCAGCGCAGAACCACCTGGGCGGCGGTCTTGCCATGCTTGGCACCGATATCCTTCAAAAGCGGTTCGTTCGGCACCTTGCCATCGGCCATCGCATAATAGGCGGTGATCGACATGCCGGCCGCGCGGGCAGCCTCCAGAACCTTGGTCTGGTCGAGATAGGGGTGATATTCGATCTGGTTGGTGGCGAGCGGCGCTTCGCTGAGTTCAACCGATTTTGCCATCAGGGCGGTGTTGAAATTGCTGACGCCGATATTCTTCACCTTGCCGGCCTTCTTCACGGCATTCAGCGCGCCGATCTGTTCGGCCAGCGGCACGCCGCTGCTGGGCCAGTGCAGGAGCAGAAGATCGACATAATCGGTGCGCAGCTTCTTCAGGCTTTCATCGACCGAGGCGAGAAAATCGGCGTGCTTGTAATGATCGACCCAGACCTTGGTGGTGAGGAAGATATCGCCGCGGGAAACGCCGGATGCCTCGATGGCTTCGCCGACCTCGGCTTCGTTGCGATAGATCTGTGCGGTATCGATATGGCGGAAGCCGAGCTTGATCGCCTGCGGCACGATGCGCAACACATCGGGGCCGGGCATGCGGAAGGTGCCGAAGCCGAGAGCGGGAATATTGGCACCGTTGGCGTTGACTGTCTGCATGGGGAAAGTCCTTTCAGGGAGGAGACCCGGCGAACGGCCGGGTCTGGAATGATGTCTTAATAGATGTGGCGTGCGGTGCCTGCGTCAAGCAGCCTGGGCAATCGGCTCCGGCTTGCGGTCGAGCATGCCGCTGATGATGGTCAGCACCAGGGCGCCCGCGACCAGGATTGCGCCGACCCAGGGCGTTGCCTGCAGGCCGAGCGACGAGGCGACGACCAGCCCGCCAATCCAGGCACCGGCCGCGATGCCGAGGTTGAAGGCGGCGATGTTGAGCGCCGAGGCGACATCGACGGCGCCGGGACGGTGCTGCTTGGCCAGTTGCACCACATAGAGCTGCAGGCCGGGTACATTGGCGAATGACAGGAAGCCGAGCGCGGCCAGCGTGATCAGGGCAGGCACGGTCGAGATGGAGGTGAAGGTGAAGATCACCAGCACCGCCGTCTGGGCGGCAAACAGCCAGACCAGCGCCTTCACCGGATTGCGGTCGGCGACACGGCCGCCGATGATGTTGCCGGCGGCAATTGCCAGGCCATAGAGCACCAGCACAAGGCTGACGGAGGAGGCGGCAAAACCAGTGACGTCCTGCAGCATCGGCGCCAGGAAGGTGAAGGTGACGAACGTACCGCCATAACCGAGCGCCGTCATGCCGAACACCAGCAGCAGGCGGCCCGATCCGAGTACGCGGACCTGATCGAGGAGGCTGGCGGGCGCCGCCTTCGACAGGGTGGAGGGCAGAAGTACGGCGATGGCCGCAAACGCAATGACACCGAGACCGGCCACGGCCCAGAAGGTGGCGCGCCAGCCGAATGTCTGGCCGATGAGGGTGCCGAGCGGTACGCCGGTGACGATGGCGACGGTGAGCCCCATGAACATCAGCGCAATGGCCGAGGCGCGGCGGTTTTCCGGTACGAGATCGGCGGCAATAGTGGCGCCGACGGAGAAGAACACGCCATGCGCAAAGGCCGAGAGAACGCGGGCGACGAGCAGTGTTTCGTAAGACGGGCTGAGCGCCGCCATGGCATTGCCGGCAACGAACAGCGCCATCAGGCCGAGCAGCAGCGGCTTGCGTTCGATGCGGCCGGTCAACGCAGTGAGGATCGGGGCGCCAAACGTGACGCCGAGCGCGTAGATCGAGACGATCAGGCCAGCCAGCGGCAGAGTGATGCCGAGGTCGGTGGCAACCGTCGGCAACAGGCCGACAATGACGAATTCCGTGGTTCCGATCGCATAGGCCGCGATCGTCAGCGCAAACAGGGCAAGAGGCATGGGAACACCTTTATTGCCGGTGGGAGACCGGACGTGTTGGTGGCGGCGCACCGGATATCCGGGCCGTCATGGGTTTCGTTGGGCGGAATATGGGCCAAAGCCACTTGCGCGATAATCCAGGGGAATAGATAAATGCCTGTGAATTTAATTCACAGGATACGGCCATGGACAACCGGGCAGGCGAAATGGAAGTGTTCGTTACGGCGGCGGAGCTGAAGAGTTTTTCGGCAGCCGGACGGCGGCTGAAGCTGTCCCCCTCGGCCGTCAGCAAGCTGGTGACCCGCATCGAGGACCGGCTTGGCACCCGCCTTCTGGTGCGGACCACCCGATCGCTGCTTTTGACACCGGAGGGCGAGATTTATCTCGCCCGGGCGCAGCGTATCCTCGCTGATATTGCCGAGACGGAACAGATCGTCGCGGGCGGCGGATTGGCAACGCCGCGCGGACTTTTGCGCGTCAACGCCACGGTCGGTTTTGGCGAGCGCTACATCATCCCCTTGGCCGGTGAGTTCCTGGCGCTCTATCCGGAAGTCCGTCTCGAATTGTCCTTCACGGATGGCGTCATCGACCTGATCGAGGAGCGCACCGATATTGCCATCCGGGTCGGGCCGATGCGCGACTCCAGCCTGAAAGCGCGAAAACTCCTCGACAGTCGCCGGATTACGGTGGCGACGCCGGATTATCTGGCCCGGCATGGCACGCCGCAACGGCCGGATGATCTCGTCACCCACAATTGCATCACCTTCACCTTTGGCCGCAATCCGGGCGAATGGCTGTTTCGCGATCCCGAAAGTAAAACGCTTTACACCCGGCCGGCGCCCGGCAATGTCCAGGCGTCGAGCGGTTCGATCGCCCGCAATCTGTGCCTGACCGGCCTTGGTATCGCCCGCATCGGCAAATTCGATGTCGACCCGGATATCGACGGCGGCAGGCTGGTCGAGGTGCTGACGGACTACAATCCGCATGAACCGGAGCAGGTCCATGCGGTTTTTGCAGGCCACGAGCATCTGGCCGCCCGTATCCGCGCCTTCATCGATTTTCTTGCCGCAAAGATGGATTAAGGGAACTGCCTTGCTGGCGAATGCGAGGACGAAGCAATGAGAGAATTGATCCTGAAAATGTCCATGTCGCTTGATGGATTTGTCGCCGGGCCTGCGGGCGAAGTCGAATGGATGTTCAGCGGCGACCCGGAGGCCGTTGCTTGGAGTGTGGCGGCTGTGTCGAAAGCCAGCCTGCACATCATGGGCAGCCGTACTTTTCACGATATGGCCGCCTATTGGCCGACCGCCACCGGCGTGTTTGCGTCGCCGATGAACCAGATCCCCAAAGCCGTGTTTTCGAAACGAAGGCTCGCAATTCTAGACGAAAGCAATGCCGGACACGCGCCATCCGGAGCGCTTCAGCCCGGCGCTGAAAGCTGGAGTGAGACCTATGTCGCCAGCGGCGATCTGGCCGGCGAAATCGCCGGTCTGAAGGCGGGAGATGGCCTGCCGATTATCGCCCATGGTGGCGCCAGCTTTGCGCGCAGCCTCATCGCCGAGGATCTGATCGATCAATACGTCTTGCTGGTGCATCCGGTCGTGCTGGGCAACGGCATGCCGATCTTCTCCGGAGTCTCTCCGTCAAGGCGCCTCAAGCTGATCAGTTCAACAGCCTTTCCGGGAGGCTCGGTGGCGCAGATTTACCGGCCGGCGTAACCACGTCCGGAAATGCGCGCGTCTCGCAAGCGGTCAAGCCGGCATACGAACTCTGGAGGCTCTAACGGCGACGGCGTCCCGGGAAAAGGCAGATATCGGGTGGCGGTCGAATCGCTTGACTGATGAGTTGGCTCTGGCAGTTTGGGCAAGCAGGCCCCACATGCTTCTTCCGACACTGCCTGCCGAGACGAGATATCGATGCCCCAACCGCGAAAAATGTCCCTGACACCGGATATGGTGGCGCTCTGCCATCGCGACATCACCGATCCCGGCCCGGATGGACGCTGGACCGCGATCAGCGACGCGCAATATCGCGATCTCGCCGTGGCGCTGGAGCGCGAAAGCCATGGCGAACCGCTCTGGGTGTTTGCCTATGGATCGCTGATCTGGAAGCCGGAATTCGAGGCGATCGACCGGCAGCGGGCAACGGCCTTCGGCTGGCACCGCTCCTTCTGCCTGCACATCAACCGCTGGCGCGGCTCGCATGATCAGCCCGGATTAATGATGGCGCTGGAGCGCGGCGGCCGCTGCGATGGCGTCATTTACCGGCTGCCGGATCATGACCGGGCGGTGCAGATCGAACGCATGCTGCGCCGCGAGGTCAGCGCCGTCGAAAACATCGATGCCGTCCGTTGGATATCGGTCAAATCCGAAAGCGGCCCATGCCGGGCCTTGGGGTTCTGGGTGGGGGCGACCGGCGAGCGCATCCGTTCCCGCCTGCCGCTGGATGAGGTCGCAGGTGTCCTCGCCCGGGCGTGCGGACATTTCGGATCAGGCGCCGAATATCTCTACAACACGGTCTCGCATCTGGAGGATTTCGGCATTCACGACCGCAACCTTTGGCGGCTGCAGCAGCTGGTTGCCGATGAGATCAGGTCGATCCATTCCCAGGTTACAGAACCGCAGAGCCTCTGACGGGGCAGGGAGAGGATGATGGCCAAGGATCAAACCCCACTGCCTGTCCTGGCCTTTGCAGATGCGGCTGAATGGGAAAACTGGCTCGCCAGCCAGCCGTTGCCGGCAAACGGTCTCTGGATAAAATTCGCCAGGAAGGCGGCGGGTGTGCCGACGGTGTCAAAGCCTGAGGCGATCGATGCAGCCCTGTGTCATGGCTGGATTGATGGTCAGCTGAAACCGTTCGACGATAATCACTGGCTGATCCGGTTCACGCCGCGGCGGCCCAAAAGCAAATGGTCGGCGATCAATTGCAGGCGGGCAGAGGCCCTTATTGCGACGGGTCGCATGCGCCCGGCCGGTCTTGCTGAAATCGAACGGGCAAAGGCAGACGGGCGCTGGGATCTTGCCTATCAGTCGCAAAGCACGATCACCGTGCCGTCAGACTTTCAGCAGGCGCTCGGCGAAAACGAAGCCGCCAAAACCCTGTTCGAGGTGCTCGACAGCGCCAACCGCTATGCGGTTCTCTATAGCGTTCACACCGCCAAGAAACCGGAGACCCGCGCCCGCATGATCGAAAAGCTGGTCGCCATGCTGGCCCGCGGCGAAACCATCCATCCGCGCCGCAGCACGTCCTGAATCCCAGCTTTCATGTCCGGCGCAGTGTCCGCGCCCGCTCGGTTGCATCCTGCTGTTGCCGCGATATATCGTGCGAAACAGCGTCCCTGTGCGATAGGGGCGCAGCGAGAAAAGGGAGAAATCACATGAAAATCAGCGCGCGCAACCGCCTGAAGGGCAAAGTCGTTTCACCAAGGGCGCGACCACGGCCCATGTCCGCATCGATATCGGCAATGGCGCCATCGTTACGGCGTCGATCACCAATCAGGCGGTCGATGAACTTGAGCTGACGGTCGGGGGATCGGCCTATGCCGTCGTCAAGGCATCCGACGTGATGGTCGCGGTCGACTGACCAGCCCTACAGCTTTTCGCAATGGCGGGCCTCCGTGGCATCGCCCGTCTCGAAATCGCCCCGCTGTGGTGGGGCGATTGGCTTGAACAGCGTGCGGTCCGGCTTGAGATCGATCAGCGGCGTTCCATCGAGGCAGTCGAGGCCGCGGACAAGCAGGATATTACCCTCGACCGCTTCCAGTTTGACGATCGATGTGCCGATCGGATTGGGCCGCACGGGAGAGCGCAGCGAAAACGTGCCGTGCACCTTGCCGCTGTTGGCCGGGCTCTGCAACACCAGATCGCGGCGCGACCGGTCGAGCCAGTAGAGAATTTCCAGCCGCTCATAGGCCTCGACACCCTGAAGCGCCTGCACCCAAGGTTCAAAAATCTCGATCCGGCAAAGCGGGCCGTCATGGCGTCCCTGCCGCGGGCATTCCATCCGCGATGTCCAGGGCGTCGAAATCCGGCCGATGAACACAAGCGACGCATCCGCGTCCTGCGGTGCATCAACGGCAACCTCGTTCTCGCGTATTTCGTTTTCCCGAACCATCGATTGCCCGCCTGTGCCGCTGCCGATCCAGTTCTAGGAAAGCGCGGGGCCGATGTCCATCATCCCGGCGTCAATGCTCGGCGCGCTCGCTCCCATGTGCCCGCACGATCGCGTCCGCCTCCTTGCCATATAATTCCTCGAAGTGATCGAATGTCTTGGAGAAATAGCCGATCCCCTGCGTGGCCGACCGCAATGCGCGGGCCAGTTCGTCAAGCGCCCCGCCTGGAACAAGGGCACGAAAAATATCCCAGCCCTTGGCGGTCTCGTCCCGGTCGAAGCCGAGTACCTGTCCTTTCAATGACGAGACGATCTGCACCAGATTGCCCGAATAGACCGAGGGAATGTGGATTTCACTGCGGAATACCGGCTGCATCAGTACGGCTGCTCCTTCCGACAGCGCTTGCCGTACGCCCATTTTCGAGGCGGAGCGGAACGCATGTTCGGAACTGTCGACCGCGTGGTGCTGGCCATCGGTCAATGTCACGCCGACATCGATCACCGCAAAACCGAGCGGCCCTTTCTCCATCGCCTCGCGCGCTCCCGCTTCCACGGCCGGAATGTAGTTGCGCGGAACGACGCCACCCTTGACGGTCTCGCCGAAGGAAAATCCCTGGCCGCGGCCATTGGGATGGATGGTCATCTTCACATCGGCAAACTGCCCGGCGCCGCCTGTCTGCTTTCGGTGGCGATAGTGGACATCGGCCGGTTTCGAGATCGTCTCGCGGTAGACCGGCGTTGGTGCACGCTCGGTCGCCGTCACATGAAAGACATCGGACAGAGTGCGCAGGAGATCGCGCAGATGCACCGGCCCCTGAGCGCAAACCATCTGTGCGCCGGTCCCTTCTTCCTGCAGGATGATCAGGCCGCGATCGGTCTCGGCCAATTTGGCCAGTGTTTCTGAAAGCTTGTTCTCGTCGCGCTCACTGCCGGGAACAAGAATTCTCTCCATCATCGGCGTCGGAACCTTGGCCCATTCAGGTGCAGCAAGGGCGGCATCTGCGGTCAAAAGCGCCGGCACGGTCAGGTGATCGGATTTCACCGTCGCGAAGAGGTCACCGGCGACGGGGGCAAACGCCACATTGCCCTTGCCGTTGGCGGGATCCTGCACGGCACCCAGCCCTGAGCCAGCAAGAGGCGTTCCCTGTTTCAGCCCGTCATTCAGTGCGCGTGCCAAAATTGTTTTGCCGATATTCTGGCGGTGATAGGCGTGAAAGCTGACGGCCTTCAGCTTGCTCTTGTCGGCCTTGGCGGCCGCGGCAAGACGCTCACGCAGCGCATCCACCGGCGGCGCCTCGTGACGCAAAGCCTTCATCAGCCGCATCATGCCGTTGCCATGGCTGGCAGCCCCGATCAGCACCGGAATGATCTTGTTTTCGCGCAGTACACGGGTGGAGACCGCATAGAGCGCATCGCTGGGCGGCTCGCGGTCTTCGATCAGTTCTTCCAGTAGCCAGTCGTCGAATTCGGACAGATGTTCCAGCAGTTCGGTGCGCGCCTCATGTTCCCGCTGGGAAGCACTTTCGGGGATGGCGATCAGCGACGAGGTCTGGCCTTCGCGGTAACGCCAGGCCCGTTCGGAAATCAGGTCGCAGCTGCCGATGATCTTGTCGCCCTCGCGGATCGGGATCTGGCGCAGCAGCAGCGTGTGGCTGGCATAATCCTGAAGGGCGGCGATGATGTCGCGCAGCCTTCCCTTTGGCTCGTCCATCCGGTTGACGAAAAGGATGCAGGGCGTGCCCGACGCCTCGATCATCTTGAGATAGGGTGCCGCCAGCACGGCTTCTTCCGGCGCGGGCGAAACGCAGAGAATGCAGGCATCGCTGGCGAGCAGGGCGTGCTGCGCATGGGCGAGCGCCTCATTCAATCCTGGCGTGTCGAGCGCACACCAAGCTTCGTTGCCGAAGGTGAATTCCGTAAGGTTCAGTCCGTAGGGAGAGATGGATTTTCTCGGAGGCCTCTCCAGCGATCCAAGCTTTTCCACGATCGTCGATTTTCCGGTCTGCGACGGTCCAAGTACAGTAAAGCAGCGCATGGGCGGTCCTCCAACAGCCATAAGCTCAATTCTCTGTGCTCACAGGATGCCCTGAACCGGGGCCGTGCGCCAGAGGGTGATTTTTCCCACAAGGCCACAGTGACAATACGGTGTGAGGCGTTAGATGATCTTAGCCGCTCTAAAGCTCCCGAGAAGTGGTTCGATCGCGTTTAGAAATGCTTCAGGCGAGGCCGGAGGGCCGCCGATCTCCCATGCGCCTTGAAATTCTGCGATCTCGACGCCGATGATCTCGGTTCTTGCAAGTACCTCGGCGATTTCCCTTAGGTCGAAGAGCGAGAGGCCACCGTCGACTTGATAATCCGTCGGCACGATGCCGGGGTTGAGTACGTCGCAATCGAGGTGCACGTAGACCGGTCGCCCGGCAATCGCATCGATCATTGCTGTGCCAAGTCCCGCTTGTGGTTGCAGGATCTGAACGCCTGCCGCGTCGATCAAGTCGCGCTCGGCGGGGTCGATGTCGCGCGTTCCGACCAGGATCAGATTGTTCAGCTCAAGACCGCCGCCCAGTCCTGAATCCCACAGGCTGGCCGCACCGGAAATTGCCATTCCGCCAAGATAGCCGGACGTCGAGGTTTCTGGAGTGTTCAGGTCTGCATGGGCATCGAGCCATATGATGCAGGCATCGGGTCGATATCTGGCGATAATTGGTAATGTCGCCAAGGCGACCGCGCATCGGGTCAGCACAGTAAGAGGGCGTACCCTGTCTTCGAAAATGGTCTGATAGTGTCTCGACATGGCCTGCAATGCAGGCATTGCCGCCTCCAACTCCGGCTGCCATTGAATATTCAGTGCTGGCTCAGGTGTGCCGATCGCCTGAAGGTTTTGGCCAAGCAAACCGGAAAGGGCAGCCGCCAGGATAGCGGCTCCCGGTATTGCGAGATCATTATGGTCGCCCGCGCGTCCCTGAAACACGGTTAGAACGGCTTTTTCCAACGCACTTCCCGTTCGGTATTTTGGTTGCGCGACGCCTGAATTTAAATCCGCCGCAGACAATAGCGGGCTTCGTCACAGATTGCACGCTACAGTACACCGCCGAAGACAAGGCCGTCAGTCTTTTATGGGAAAAGCGCAGGCCTCGACGGTTGCCCGGACATTACCGCTTGACCGCCACCACGAAAAGGCGCGGAAACTTAAGCATAACGCGCCCGTCCGCTAGCGGCGGATAGGCTTCGCGGATGCGCCGGAGATAGGCAGCCAGATAGGCTTCGCGCACATCAGCCGGAAGTGCGTCGAGATAGGGGCGAAGGCCGGTGCCCTTGACCCATTCAACGATCGCTTCGGCATTTGCCAGACGATGATAATAGATCGTGTGCCAGACATCGATCTTGATGCATTTCGCCTCCAGCCGGTCGAGATAGGCGGACGGAGCGGGCAGGGCGGCGCGGCGCTGGCCGCCATTTGGATAATATTGCGAGAAGCGCGGGTCTTCCGCCAGTTCCCGCATCGAGGCATGCGACGGTTCGTCGAGATTATCAGGCATCTGCACGGCGATCGTGCCGCCGGGGATCAGTTCGCCCATCAAGCGCTCTATCGTGCTCAGATGATCCGGCAGCCATTGGAACACGGCGTTGGCGAAGAACAGCACGGCCGGCTTTGGCGGCGCCCATTGCGTCAGGTCGCCCTTTTCGAAGCGCGTATGGGTCATGCGCTTGCGCGCCGCCACCAGCATGTTTTCATCGCTGTCGATGCCGGTGAGCATATAGGCCGGGAAGCGGTCGTGGATCAGTTCGGTCGAATTGCCGGGACCGCAGCCGAGATCGTAGAGCGCACCATCCGGCAGGTTGGGAATCTGGTCGAGCAGGTCGCGGGCCGGCCGCGTACGCTCGTCCTCGAATTTCATATATTGTTCGGCAGACCAAGACATTGGATGTCCTTCAGGTGTTGGAGCAGTTCCGGCAAAAATGGGAGCGATTTTGCGTCCGGAAATGCGTAAGAACAGAAAGAGAGGGTATTTCGCGATTTCGAGGAAAAGCAAAAATACCCTAGAGACTTTCCAGCGACGGCAGGATCAGCTTCGGGCCGAAATCTGCATATTCGTCGGGCATGTTGGCGCGGTTGATCCAGACGGTACGGAAACCGAACTTGGTGGCGCCGGCAATGTCCCAGCGGTTCGACGACTGGAAGGAAACGGCATCGGGATAGAGCCGGTAGGTCGTCGTCACCATGTCGTAGACCGCAGGCGCGGTCTTGAAGGCCTTGACCGTCTCGACCGAGAAAATATCGTCGATGATCAGATCAAGCCCGGCCTTCTTCACCGCCGATTGCAGCATCTGCGGTGTGCCGTTCGACAGGATGGCGATGCGGGCGCCACGGTCCTTCAGGTGCTTGAGGACACTTGGAACTTCCGGATAGCAGTCGAGATGCCAATAGGCGTCCAGCAACGCTGCCTTGAGTTTCTTGTCGGCGGAGGGAAACCGCGCAAAGGCATAATCCAGCGATTGCTCGGTCAGCGTCCAGAAATCGGTGTAGGTGCCCATAAGGGTGCGGATCCAGGAATATTCCAGCTGCTTGGCTCGCCAGAGGTCGGAAAAGGCCTGGCCGTCCGGCCCCATCGCGGCTGAATGCCTGCGCACGGCCGCATGCACGTCGAACAGCGTGCCGTAGGCATCGAACACATAGGCCGCATGAGACATCACACTCTCCCGTCATTTCCCGGACGCTGCTCTCTGTCAATACATCAAACAGAGATGGCAGCGCCTTGATTGATCGCATTATTCCGCCACTCGCCAATGTCAAGGCGAGAGCATCCTGCGATTGCCGCTTGGATACGGTTCTCTACCGGGATCATGTCAAAGATTTGTGCGCCGCACAATGTTTCTCGGCGCAATCCGCATCAACTCTTCGCGGGTTTCCAGACTTTGGCCGGAAACCGCAGCGCCTGCTTGGCCAGCCGCCCCTTGAGGCCGAGAACGGTGTCGCAAAGCCCGGTCACGTGCCGGTTCGGTTTGGCCTCCGGTCTCAATCCATGCAGTGCCGCCGCCGCATCTTCCGGATCCATGTAACGGGCGAGGATTCCGAGCGTCAGTGCCGTCGAACGGCCGATGCCGCGCAGGCAGTGAACAAGGAGATGCGCATCCTCAGGCAGGCCGTCGATAAAGGCGAAGGCCTGCTCGATATGGGCGGACTTGGCCGCATCCGTTTCGTCGGGATCGGTGACATCGCCGAACAGTAATTCCAGATGCCGTTCCGCCGGCAGGTCGATCATCGACAGAAGTTTCGTTCCCGGCGCCCGGATCGAGATCAGGTGGCTCGGCGCCCAGACCGCCTTGTTGTGCCGTGCCTCCGTTTGAGACGCGACGATCAGGCAGGCAGGCCAGCCATTCGGATGGCCTGCATTGGCCGCCAGCAAGGGCGCATAGAGCATATCCGTCTGCTTGTCCTGCCTTTCCGCTGCCAGTGCCATGGATCGCCTCGTGATTCCGTTGCCGTGAGACGGGAAAATACCAGTTGGAATGGGGGCGGGGGAAGAGGGTTTTTGAAAGGGACGGATTGAGCGCTGCAACGCTGTGCGGCTATCGCCCCATTTCACACGCCCACTTGGTTGCTGTGAAGCCGGAAAAATGAAAGGATTTTCAGGCGTTGCGACGGGAAACTGCCGCGGCTTGGCCGCTATTTCTTCTTCTTGGCCGCAACCTTCACAGGTTTTTCTTCCGCCTGTTCCTGGGCAAGCCGCAAGGCTTTCAGCATGGCCGTCTTCTTGTTGCGCGCCACCAGTTCCGCGTTGATGATGTGCTGGGCGGCCGCCGAGGTTTCGTCCGGGCTTCGCCGTGCGGTTGGTTTGGCGGCGGTCTTGGTGGCGTTTTTGCTGGTCAATCTGTGCACTCACTTTGCTGGCCGAAACTGGGCATGTCGAAACGGGCTATCCGAAGGGCGGGTGACGAGAGAGTATTCTCTCTCGCAGCGCTAGAAGACAGCGAGATATTTCAGAAGTGAAATAATACCGATGATCAGCACGATGATCTGAACAATCTGCTTGGCGCGGCCATCGATCGGCAGGCGCGCGACCAGATAGAGAACAAGTACGATAACGAGAAATGTAATCAGAATACTGATCAGCACGGATGATGCCATTTATCCCACTCCTAAAAAAACGGGCGCAGCGTGCGCCTGTGGTTGAATTAGGGCGTTCTCGTCTGAAGGGAAGCTGTGTTTTACAGAATATGCTGGCAAAGGGTGGTTTTAGACCGCAGGCAGAAACGGCCGGGTGTCCCCGGCCAATGCCGTGCCGGGCTTTGGCCGGGTCTGCGGAAGACCCCGGGATTGGCTGCTAAAACCGCGTGATGACGCTGATGCCGAGGTCCTGGGCCGTGTCCATCGTCATCAACGCCGGCACAGCTTCCTCCAGGCTGATATGGCGGCCGATCAACTTTTGCGGGTTGAGCTTGCCGGTCTCCAGCATCGCTATCATCTCCTGATAGCGCCACGCCTGCATGCCGTGGCTGCCGTAGATTTCCAGTTCGTGACCGATCACCTGTGACATCGGGATCTGTGGAGTCGCATGGTCGCCGAGCATCAGGCCGACCTGCACATGGCGGCCGCGGCGGCGCAGGTTCTTGATTGAATTGAAACAGGTGACGGGCGAGCCGAGCGCATCGATCGACACATGCGCGCCGCCCTTGGTGATGTCGCGCACGGCTTCGGCCACATCGCCGGTGACGCTGCCGTCGATGGTGGCGACGGCGCCGATCTCGCGGGCGAAGGAGAGTTTCGTCTCGGAAATATCAATCGCGATGACGTTGGCGCCAAGCGCGGTCGCGATCATGATCGCCGACAGGCCAACGCCGCCGCAGCCATGTACCGCCACCCATTCGCCGCCACGCACCCGGCCCTGGTCGACAATGGCGCGGAACGAGGTGGCAAACCGGCAGCCGAGGCTGGCGGCAGTCGCATAGTCGAGATTGTCGGGCAGATGCACGAGGTTCTGGTCGGCAAAATCGATGGCGACATATTCGGCAAACGAGCCCCAATGGGTAAAGCCCGGCTGGAACTGGTTGGCGCAGACCTGTTGATTGCCCGAATGACACTCGCCGCAGCGGCCACAGCCGGAGACAAAGGGAACTGTTACGCGGTCGCCCACTTTGTAGCGCAGCACGCCCTTGCCGGTGGCAGCAACGGTGCCTGCCAGTTCATGGCCGGGCACATGCGGCAGGTTGATATCCGGATCATGCCCCATCCAGCCGTGCCAGTCGCTGCGGCAGAGCCCGGTCGCCTCGACCTTGATGACGACGCCATCGGCGCTCGGTGTCGGGTCCGGCAGCACGCGAATATCCGGCGTCTTGCCGAAGGCGTCGTAATACATGGCTTTCATCGGATGGGTCCTTTTGCTTCTGGCAACAGACTAGGCGAGCGGAACTTTGCGATCCAGATTGGACGGCATGACTTTTTTTGATGTACCTATTTACCCCACTTGTCGATTTTCCGGCTATGCCGGGCAAAATCAAGAGACCAAAAGGAGATCACTATGGCCGTCGATACATCCCCGCGCAGCGCCACCTGGACCTATGTCGATGGCGAATGGCTTTCCGGCAATCCGCCGCTGATCGGTCCGACCTCGCATGCCATGTGGCTGGGCTCGACCGTGTTTGACGGCGCCCGCTGGTTCGACGGCATCGCGCCGGATCTCGACCTGCATTGCCAGCGCGTCAACCGTTCGGCCTTGGCGCTCGGCCTGAAGCCGGTGGTGACCGCAGAGGATATCGAGGCATTGGCCTGGGAAGGTGTGAAGAAATTCGACGGCCAGACCGCCATCTATATCAAGCCGATGTATTGGGGCGAACATGGCATGCCCGGCAGCGTCGTGGCCGTTGATCCCGATTCGACCCGGTTTGCACTCTGCCTGTTTGAAGCGCCGATGGGCGAAGGCCCGGGCGGCCAGTCGCTGACTGTTTCCCCCTTCCGTCGCCCGACGATCGAATGCATGCCGACCGACGCCAAGGCAGGTTGCCTCTATCCCAATAATGGCCGTATCCTGATCGAGGCCCGCAAGCGCGGCTTCTCCAATGCGCTGGTGCGCGACATGCTTGGCAATATCGCCGAGACCGGCTCGTCCAACGTCTTCATGGTGAAAGACGGCGTCGTCTTCACGCCCGCCTCCAACAAGACCTTCCTCGCCGGCATCACCCGCTTCCGCGTCATCGGCCTTCTGCGTGACGCCGGTTTCGACGTCGTCGAAACGACGCTGACGCTCGCCGATTTCGAGACCGCCGACGAGATCTTCACCTCCGGCAATTACTCCAAGGTCGTCCCTGTCACCAAACTCGAAGACCGCGACCTCCAGCCAGGCCCAATCGCCGCCAAGGCCAAGGACCTGTATATGGACTGGGCGCATTCATCGGCGTCGGATTTGTAAGAACGTTATAAACCGGCCATCCGCGGCAAGCGGATGGCTCTTTCCCAGCGATTGGGCAAAGCCGGTTCTTCCCAGCCACCCTTTCGCCATACTACCGCAGCAAACGCTTGTCCTTTCGTGGTGCATCATGTCATTACGATGCCTTTCTCCGGAGACCGGCACATGACCGAAAACATATTGGCCAGACGGCCCTGGAAAAAATTGGCGTTTATGGCGTCGCTTTTCCTGTGCGCGCCGGCACATGCGACGCCTGTGCTCGTTGTCGATGCCGACAGTCAGCAGGTGCTGTATCAGGAGGATGCAGGCGTGCCCTGGTATCCGGCCTCGACGACCAAGCTGATGACGGCATTTGTCGTGTTTGAAGCCTTGCGCTCCGGCGAGGTGAGCCTGTCCACACCTGTCACAATGACCCGCAATGCAACGAAACAGGCCTTTCTCGAATCCGGCCTCACTTTCGGGCGGACGATGACGCTGGAAGATGCGCTGTTTGCCACCATCACCGCGTCGGCAAATGATGTCGCGACGGCCCTGGCTGAAGCAGTGGCTCCCGACGAAACGGCCTTTGTCCGGAAAATGAACGAAGCGGCGGCCCGCCTCGGGCTGACCGGCACCCATTTTTCCAATCCAAACGGCCTGTTTGACAAGACCAACTATACCACCGCCCGCGATCTCGCGATCCTTGGCATGGAAGTGGACCGGCTGTTTCCGCAATACCGGCGTTTCTTCCTGGCGTCGGCCGTCACGATCGACGGCAAGGAGATCAAATCCAACAATCTGCTGCTCACCCGCTTTGACGGCACGATCGGCATGAAGACCGGTTTTCTCTGCGCATCCGGGCGGAATTTCGTCGGGCTGGCCACGCGCAATGGAAAACGCGTGGCGGTGGTGATTTTGGGCGCAACGACGGAGCGGGAACGCAACGAGCGTTCGGCGCAATATCTGACACAAGCTTTTGAAGGCGGCCTGCCGGCCAATGCGGGGCTAGTCGGCAATCTGCAAAACCGGACCGATGTGGCGCCTCAGGATATGCGTGTCCGCCTCTGCACCGACAAGAGTGCGGCCTACGAGGCGAGCCGGAACGCACTGTACCCGATGGGATTGCCGGGCAATCCGAGCTATTTGCGCGACGAAATACCCGGCCAGGTCCACGCCATCAGCACGAAGGCCAGCGAGAACCCGGCGGATGTCCCTGTTCCCGTCCGGCGCCCTCCAGAGCTACAGCAACAAACCGGCTCTGCTGGCTAAGGCCCTCAATCGCTGCCAACACGCATCTGCTTGCCTGAAGTGCCTGCGATCCGCACGTCAAACACATAAGTGACGGGTTGAGATGACACGCGGCAATGGCTATCTGGTGCAAACTCCCAAGCAAATTTCCGCAAACAACAAGGCGTATCCCGGCATGACCCCAGAATTCCTCGTCACCCATTCCGGTGGCTTCCATGCTGATGAGCTTTTGTCGAGTGTCATCCTCACCCGGCTTTTCCCGCAGGCGCGCATCGTGCGCAGCCGGGCGCCGGAATGGATCACACCGGCTGCAGACCGGGTCATCTATGATGTCGGTGGCGCCTATGATGCCGGGACGCGCATCTTTGATCACCATCAGCGCGGCGCGCCGATGCGCGAGGATGGCCAGCCCTATAGTTCATTCGGCCTAATCTGGAAGCATTTTGGCCGCGATTATCTCGCAGCCTTCGGTGTTCCAGAAGCCCATGTCGAAACCGTGCATGCCTCGTTCGATGCCGGCTTCGTGCTCCCAATCGATCTGGTCGACAATGGCGCGCTCAGCCCGTCGGTTGCCGGGTTGCTGGGTGGGCTGAGCCTGCCCGTGCTGCTGGAAACCCTCAAGCCCGTTTTCGACGAGACCGATCCGGACGCCGACGATCAGGCCTTTGATGGCGCTCTTGTTATCGCCCGCGCGTTCGTCGAGGCCCGGATCGGGAAGAGCGCTGCCAAATTGCGGGCCGAGGCGCTGGTGCATCAGGCGATCGTCGATGCCGGCGAGGGGCGTATTCTGGAACTGCCGATGGGCATGCCGTTCCGTCCGGCCATCATCAAGGCGGGCGCCGATCACCTGCTGTTCGTCGTCCACCCGCGCGACAAGGACTGGTGCCTGACCACCATCCGCCGGGCCGACGAAGGTTTTGAAGTCCGCGCCGACCTGCCGGCCGCCTGGGCTGGCCTCACCAATGGCGACCTGGAAGCTGCTTCCGGGGTGAAAGGTGCAAGCTTCTGCCACAACGGCCGCTTCGTTGCCGCAGCCAAGACCCGCGAGGCAGCGCTGGCCATGGCGGAGCTTGCGGTCAAGGAGGCGATCGCCACCGGCCCTTCTCAAGTGCAGGCGGCTGAGTAAGAGACACTGCCAGCGTCATCAGTCTCGATGACGCGGGAAGACCCGTCGGCAGCGCCTCTCGCTGCCGTCAGGCGGGCAGGGCGCCGGAGCCTGAGCGGCGGTGCATGATAAAGGCCTGAAGACAGATGCCGAGCAGGAAGATCACGGCCCAGATGGCGGTGATCGTCTGGACCGGCGGCGAATCCGGACCGTTGCCGATCGGGCTTGAGGGCGGCAGGCGCGACAGGGTCTCGTTGATGCCGGGGATCATCAAGAGGAAGAAGGTGAACGACATCGACAGCGCCTGCAGGTAGCGGTTGAGGCGGCCGAACCAGCCGAGTTGCGCGATGACGATGGAAAAGATCACTGCCAGCATGGCGATGATGCCGATCGCATGGCCGGCATTGAACCCGCCGGTGCTCGACAGGCCGAACGAGGTGATCGCCGACAGGAACAGCGTAATGATGTATATCCGCCCGGAATTCGATTTCGGCAGGATGGCGGCATATTTCGAAAAGGAATAGAGCCCCGCGATGATCGGCACGACGCTGATGACGGTGTGAACGATGCCGAGCGTGGACAATGGATTGGCCATGGAAATCCCCCTGAATGATAATGATCGATGCGCAGAAAAATCAGCCGGCCTGCCGTCAGGTGCCGCCGGGCTGAGTGCACCGGGTGGCCGCGGTCCTATGGGATTTTGATATGTTCGCCGGGCGGGCGCAATCGAAATCCTATGCTGCTTCGACCTAAAACGGTGCTGCGCCCGCAGCTTTTGCCTCTGATGCGAAGCGGCGACGCAAACGGTCAACCAGAAGGAAGTTTTCAATGCTCTATGGTCGTGGCGCGGTTCTTTCACATCAGTATCAACGGTCGCGCGAAACCACCGCCGCCGATCACCTTGTCACGGCGGAAACAACGGGGCGGCAAGACGTCGCCATGCTTTTGCGGTTGTGCGTCGTGGCGCTCCTGGCGATCAGCGCCACCGCTGCCGTCCTTACATTTGCCCAATAGGGCTTGAATGGCAGGCGGGCCGGCCGCAGCGGCTGGTTATACCGCCGCCAAAACCTCGAGCGCAGCCTTCACCCTCAGCCGGTCTTGCTGCGACAGCGACAGGATTGGCCGTGGCGGATCAAACTTGCTGAGTTCCAGGACGTTGGCGATCGCATGGACCACGCGGTAGCTGCTGAGTTCTCGAAACAGCGCCCAGAGCGGTTCAAACAGCCCATTGATGCGCGCGACCTCGGGACGATTGCCGGCTTGCGCTGCCCGCATCAGCTTGACGGCGGGTTCCGGCAGTGTCCCGGCGACCACGCTGTACCAGGCGGCACCGCCCGCAAGGATGGCATCGGCCACCAGCCAGTCGCCGCTGTAGCCAACGGCGAAGCCGGCGGGAACGGCAGACACTGTTGCCTGATGGGCTGCCGTAATGTCGGCAGCGGCAAGCGCCGGATTTTTGACGGCAGCGATGTTGGGAATGGCCGAGAGACGCGACAGCAGCGTCTGGCTGATCGAAAAATGCGTCGTGCCGGGATTGTTGTAGATGCAGAGCGGCAAGGACGTGGCTGTCGCGACCGCCGAAAAATGCTCGAATACTTCATCATCGCCAAGCGGCGTATAGGAGGCCGGCGCCAGAAGCAGCCCCTGTGCGCCGGCATCCTGCGCATCGTGGGCCAGTGCCACCGCCTCATCGGTCCTCAATGCCCCGACGCCGACGATAACGGGCGTGCGGCCGCCAAGGCATTCCGTGGCAGTGTCGATGGCGCGGCGTTTTTCCGCCCGGCTGAGGTACATGTAGGACCCGGTGCTTCCCAACAGGCCGATGGAATCAGCCCCCGCCGCATCGATGCGCTTGAGAAGGTTGCTCAACGCACCGGTATCGACGCCGCCAGCCGCGTCGCAAGGGGTGATCGGAAAGGCAGACAGGCCATGAAACAGCATATAGGGTCTCTGTGCTGGAGAAAGCAGTCCCGCAAGCTGTGACCGTCCTGCCGTGAGAGGTCAATGGCGGGATTGTCCCGGTGTCATTTTGCAGGCGTCTTCAGCATCTGTTCGGTCAGTTCACCGCCCAGTTCGACGGTCTTGGTCTGTTTGTTGTAGACGCAGATCTGGGTGATCTTGCCCTTGGCGCCCTTTGGCTTGCCGCTGACCAGCGCAAGGCCGAAGCTCTCGGAACCGAAGGGATCAACGACCGCCTTCGGCTTTTCGATCGATCCCGCCGCCGCCTTCAGGCATTTCGCCGAGACGTCTGTCCGCATCGCGGCCCATGCGTCATCCGAGGATGCGGCAGCGATTGATGGCAGCAGGCTGGCGAAAGCGGCGATCAGGGCAGAGCGGCGGTGAAAAGACATCTGATTTCCTTGGCTTATGGATCGGCTGGTTCGCGGCCACCCTGTCGAAGGATCATGTCCATTCTGTGCCCGTTTCCTCGCTGTGGAACATTCTGGCGATGAAAGTATTTTCCATTGCTGGTGCGAAATTTGGCATGGCGGCGGTTGCCTGTTGCAGCAGTGGTCCCTATGTTCCGCCTCACAGATTTCTTTCATGAATTCCAACCCGGCTTTCATGGATCCCGCCAAGAAGAGGAGATACCATCATGGCTTTCGAATTGCCGAACCTGCCTTACGACTACGACGCGCTCGCCCCTTACATGTCGCGCGAGACGCTGGAGTATCACCACGACAAGCATCATCTGGCTTACGTGACCAACGGCAACAAGCTGGCTGAAGAAGCCGGTCTTTCCGCTCTGTCGCTGGAAGAAATCGTCAAGAAGTCCTACGGCACCAACCAGCCGCTGTTCAACAATGCCGGCCAGCATTACAACCACCTGCATTTCTGGAAGTGGATGAAAAAGGGCGGCGGCGGCACGCAGTTGCCGGCCAAGCTCGATGCGGCCATCAAGTCCGATCTCGGTGGCTACGACAAGTTCCGCGCCGATTTCATCGCCGCCGGCGCCGGCCAGTTCGGCTCGGGCTGGGCATGGCTCTCCGTCAAGGGCGGCAAGCTGGAAATCTCGAAAACCCCGAACGGCGAAAACCCGCTGGTTCACGGCGCATCGCCGATCCTCGGCGTCGATGTCTGGGAACATTCCTACTACATCGACTACCGCAACGCCCGTCCGAAGTACCTCGAAGCCTTCGTCGACAGCCTGATCAACTGGGATTACGTGCTCGAGCTTTACGAAGCCGCAGCATAAGCAACCCGCTTATCGAATTGCGAAAACACCCGGCGTCACAAGCGCCGGGTGTTTTCGTTTTGGCAAGGTCCTGTACCGTCTTGAGATTTGCCGTTTTCACGCGCAGATGTCATGCGGCTGTCACAGGCCGGTTCTAGGCAGGCGCGATGCAAAACAACACCGAAATACCTGTGCTCCGCTTCGGCATCGTCGCCGACCCGCAATATGCCGATATTGCGCCGCACGAGGCGATGAACCGGCATTATGCCCAAAGCCTCGCCAAGCTTGCCGACGCCATAACGATTTTCAACGCGGCTGATCTCGATTTTGTGATGACGCTCGGCGATATCATCGATCGCGATTGGGACAGTTTTGACGATATCCTGCCTGTCTATGAAGCTCTGCGCCACAAGGCCCTGTTCCTGCTCGGCAATCACGATTTCGCAGTGGCGCCGGAACATCTGGGTCATGTGGCGGAACGGCTCGGCATGCCCGCCCGCTATTATGATTTTGCCATTGGCTCCTGGCGCTTCGTCGTCCTGGATGGCAATGATGTCAGTACGTTTTCAGCGCCGCCAGAAGATCCGTGCACAACGCTGGCCGTGGAGCGGCTGGAGGCACTTGTCGCTGAAGGCGCCATCAATGCGCAGACCTGGAACGGTTCGCTCAGCGACGAACAATTCGGGTGGCTCAAGCAGGTGATGGAGAAAGCTGAGACCGATGGCGAAACCGTTCTTGTGCTTGGCCACTATCCTGTCTTTCCGCCCAACAGCCACAACATGTGGGATAGCGCGCGGATCGTTGACCTGCTCACCGGTTTTGCCTGCTTTCGCGGCTATTTCTGCGGCCACAACCATGTCGGCAATTTCGGCGAGGTCGGCGGCCGTCCGTTCGTGACGTTCAAGGGCATGGTCGACACGCCGGACGAAAACACCTTTGCGATCGTCGCGGTCTTTCAGGACCGGATGGAGATCGAAGGGTTTGGGCGGGAAGAGAGCCGGGTGATACGGCTCGGCGCCTGACGCGGGCCACCGCCTGAAAATTTCCATCAGCGTGAGCCGTTTTGCCGAGTCGTGCGTTTACCTCTGGTCCAATCAAGCCGAGGAGACGACTATGGCGAAGACCTTTGATCTATCCGACCTGTCCGAAGGGGAGCTGACTGCACTCATCGAGGAGGCGGTGAGCCTGCGTGAGACGCTGCGCACCAGCCGCGAACGCGAACGGACAACCGCCGCCGATGGTTCGAAAGGCCAGGATGTGCACGATCCCGACCACGGCGTGATTACGGCGCCGACGCCGCGGCAGGTGAAGGAAGAGGGGCCGGCGCACGGGGCGACGAAATAAGCGTATTCTTCAGCTGACGCCCAGTGGAGGGGCCGGTGACCCGGTCCGCCACCCCTTGATCCACATGTCCCGCAGGCCGTCGCCTTCACCGCGAAAATTCTCTTGCGTCTCGTCGCAATTTTCCACCCGGTCGGCGCGGAAATTGCGGATGGCCTGGCGCAGTTCACACCAGGCGACCACGACCGCGGTGGTGGAGTAATAGATCAGTGCCAGCGGCCGGACTGTGCGTTCACTGGCGCGGCCGAGTTCATCGCGATAGTCGAGCGTCAGTTTCTGTTCGTCGCGGATCGCCCGGCGCACCAGCGCCAGATCGAGCCCTGACGGCGGCGGTGCGATCGTACCCCAGGCATGCAGGGCCTTGGACTGCAATGTCTGGCGCAGCGGCACCGGTATGGCCCCGGCAATCTTCTGGTTGACCCGCCGGGCAGCGTCCTTCAGTTCCGCATCGCCGGTGCGCTCAAGCAGCGCCAGGGCCAGCACGATTGCCTCCGTTTCCTCGATCGAAAACATCAGTGGCGGCAGGTCGAAGCCGGGCCGCATGATATAGCCGATGCCGCGCCCGCCCTCGATCGGCACCCGCATCGCCTGAAGGGCGGCGATATCCCGGTAGATCGAGCGGACCGTCACTTCCAGCGTTTCGGCGATCTCAGCCGCCGTCACCGGCCGCGTGGCAAGCCGCAGAATCTGGATGATCTCGAACAGGCGCGATGCCTTGCGCATGGGTCACCTTTTCTTGCATCAGGCGAAACGCTCCTGACAGAACCCTGTCAGTTGGGTGAGGGTATAGCATGTTGGCAAGCGCTTGAAAAACAAGCGTTGTGCAAAATGCGCCTCTCTCTCGATCAACGGATAACTGACATGACTTACGCGGAAAATCTCTGGCTGTTCTTCACGCTTCTCTTCGGCATCATTATCGTGCCCGGCATGGATATGGTGTTCGTCATGGCCAATGCACTGACCGGCGGCCGGGCTTCGGGCCTGACGGCGACAGCCGGCATTATGGCGGGCGGCGTGTTCCATACGCTCTATGCGGCGCTCGGCGTCGGCTTCCTGCTGCACCTGGTGCCTGAACTGTTCAATGTGCTCCTGCTTGCAGGGGCAGCCTATATCGCCTGGATCGGCCTGTCGCTTGCCCGCAGCAGCATCGCGATCGCCTCGGTCGAGACCGGATCCCGGCTGTCGCTCTGGACGAGCTTCCGGCGCGGCGCGCTGACCAGTATCCTCAATCCAAAAGCCTATCTGTTCATGCTCGCCGTCTATCCGCAGTTCCTGAAACCCCAGTTCGGGCCGGTGTGGTCGCAGGCGCTGATCATGGCGATCATGATCTCGCTGACCCAGCTCGCCGTCTATGGCAGCTTGGCGCTGGCGGCCGGCCGCAGCCGGGATGTCATCGTCTCCAGCCCGCGCGTCACGGCGATCATCGGCAAGACAGTCGGCGTGGTTTTGATTGCGGTGGCAGCGCTGACGGCCTGGCACGGATGGGTGTCGCAAGGCTGATCTGCCAATAATATGAGTAAATACTCCTGTTAATTCAAGCCGTTGCGATGAATGTAATAAACTTGATTTCAAAAAAATGTTACTTCCTTCGGGATCGCAACATGCAATCATGCCGGCGCATTGACAGGAAGGCCGCGCCGGAGCGCTGCGGCCGTGTCTGACCGGGAGACATGGATGAAGCTGAAAACAATATTGACGGCCATGGTGATTGCAGGCTGTGGCGTAAGCGCCGTCATCGCTGCGGATGATCCGGTCAAGGTCCGTGAAGGACTGATGAAGCAGGTCGGCGGATCGATGGGCGCGCTTGCCGGTATCGCCAAGGGCGAAAAGCCGTATGACGCCGAGATCGTCAAGACGGCGCTGACGACGATCAGCACCAATATCAAGGCATTTCCGGATCAGTTCCCGGCAGGCTCGGAAGCCAATTCCGAAGCCAGCCCGAAGATTTGGGAAAGCATGGACGACTTCAAGGCCAAGGCTGCCAAGCTCGGTGCAGACACCGATATGGCGCTTGCCCAGCTTCCGGCTGACCAGGCGGGCGTCGGAGCAGCCCTTGGCGTCATCGGCAAGAATTGCGGCGACTGTCATCAGGCCTACCGCATCAAGAAATGACACGGCGGGCCTCGTTCCCCTAAAAGACGATCTTTGGCGCGCCCGGCCCGGCGCGCCAAATGTGTTTTCCGGCAATAGGAGCGGGTGATGGGTTTGCGGGTTCGAAAACTGGTGACGACGGTGGTTTTCTTCGGCGCGATCGCCGGTGGCGCCGCCTGGTTTCTGACCAAGCCCGAGCCATGGCCCGCATCGCATTGGGCCGACCTTGGTGAACCGGATGTTGCCAATGGCGAACAGATATTCTGGGCAGGCGGCTGCACCAGCTGTCATGCGGCGGCGAAATCCGAAGGCGACGCCAAGCTGGTCCTCGCCGGTGGATTGCCGCTGAAAAGCCCGTTCGGCACCTTTCATGTGCCCAATATCTCCCCGGATGAAACGGCAGGCATCGGCAGCTGGACGCTGGCGGAATTCGGTGACGCCATGACACGCGGCGTCGGAAGGAACGGAGAGCATCTTTACCCGTCCTTCCCCTACGGTTCCTACGCTCGGATGGCACCGAAGGATATCAACGATCTCTGGGGCTTCCTCAAAACCCTGCCGAAGAGCGCCAACGTGGCGCCACCACACGATCTGCCGTTTCCGTACAATATCCGCCTGACACTTGGCGGCTGGAAACTGTTGTTCCTTAGCGACAAGCCGCGTGTCACCGTTGATACCAGCGATCCTAAAATCGCCCGCGGCCAGTATCTCGTCGAAGGCCCCGGCCATTGCGGCGAATGCCACACGCCGCGCAATAGCTTGGGTGGCTTCGAAACGGCACAATGGCTGGCGGGCGCGCCCAATCCGGAAGGCGAGGGCCGCATCCCCAACATCACGCCGGGCTCGAAGAGCATCGGCTCCTGGAGCGAAGGCGATATCGTCAACTACCTCGAAACCGGCTTCACACCGGAATTCGATTCGGCCGGCGGCTCGATGGTCGAGGTCCAGCAGAACATGGCCAAGCTTCCGGCATCCGACCGGGAGGCGATTGCGGCGTATCTGAAGGCGGTGCCGGTGGTGGAGTAGCGTGCTTGCATAACATGCTATCAGATAGTAGAATGCTAGCATGAACAGCAAGCATAGGAAAACGCTTGCCGCGATCTTCAAGGAGCCTGTGTCCGGAACGATCGATTGGGCCGATATCGAAAGCCTGCTTCTGGCGGCTGGGTGTACTCTGATCGAAGGTAACGGTTCGCGCGTCAGGTTTTCTTTCGCAAGCGAGGTGGAGAGTTTCCATCGTCCGCATCCGGCGAAAGAAGCAAAGCGCTATCAGGTTCGGGCGGCGCGGGACTTTCTGCTGCGTCTAGGAGTAAGACCATGAACATCATGTCCTACAAGGGTTACGCAGCGCGGATCGACTATGACGCGGAAGACGAAGTCTTTTTCGGCCGTATCGCAGGCATTACCGATGGCGTCGGGTTTCATGCCGATACGGTTGCCGATCTGAAGGCGGCGTTCCACGAGGCTGTCGATGACTATATCGACACCTGCGCGAAGATCGGCAAGGATCCGCAAAAATCGTATTCCGGCAAGATGATGTTTCGCGTTGACCCGGATGTGCATGCCCAGGCCGCCAAGGCGGCGGAACTGTCGGGAAAGAGCCTCAACCAATGGGCAGCCGAAGTGCTGGCAAAAGCAGCGGCGGCAAAAGCGGCATAAAGGCTGTTTCCGTCCCCGAAGGGCCAAGGCGCGCCCTTGCGAACGCGCCCATCGCCATAATGCTGCTGCCTTGAAATGACCCGCCTCAGGCGAGTGTCTGCAGATAGCGCATGCCGGTCACCGGGCCGGGCGTGAAGTTTTCCGATTCGTAGAAACGATGTGCCTGGAAATTGCCGGTGGCGGCACTGACCGAGAGATAGGTGGCGCCGGCCATTCGGGCCTGTTCGCGGGCCTTGGCGACCAGATGACGGCCGATGCCGGTGCCGCGATGGGCCGGGCGGACGTAGAGATGGTGCAGTTCCATGCCGCGCGCACCCTGCTGGGCACGGTAGAGCGGCACGAGAATGGCGTAGCCGATCAGTTCGCCAGCGGCCTCGGCGACAAGCGCGGTGATCCAGGGCATGCGGCCGAACAGGTCACGCTCGAGATTTTCCGGGGTCACAGCGGCGGCATCGCCATGATGGGCGGCAAGCTCGGTGATCAGTTCGCGCAGGGCAGGCAGGTCGCGCTGCTTGGCGGTACGGATCGTGACCATCGGCGCGCGTGTGGCGGGATGGAGAAGGGATGTCGGAGTGGCAGTCTGCAGCATTTCAAGGCTCCTTATGGCTTTTGCGCCATCAGGTGCCATCCAAAAACAAAAGCCGCCTGATGGCGGCTTGTTGAACGAGATCAGACAGCCGCACCTATGGGAGCAGCGTAAAATACCAACGGGCGATGTTCGCGGTTCTGATCATGGCGGGCAATGTCGCCTTTTTCGACGAAATGTCAACGGGAATTCTCGGGCCTGTTAATTTTTAAGGCTGAAACAAGATTCTGAACGGCCATGTTTCCGGCCAAGACCGGCCACAATCGCTGCCTACCCATTGGCTCAAGCGCACAGTATCTGGTTGAGGGATGGCTAATATTCGTCATTCTGATCAAGATGTTGGTCCGTCAGCGCAGTCATCCACGGAGACCCTATCGCATGTCGTTCACGTTCAATCGCCGGTCCTTCATCATCGGCTCCGGCCTGCTTCTTCCCAGCATCGGTTTTGCGCCAAATCTGGTCCTTGCTGCGAGCAATGACATCGAACAGCAGTTGACCGCGCTGGAAAAACGCACCGGCGGCCGCCTCGGCGTCTATGTCCTCGACACGAAAACCAAGGCGTCCTTTGCCCACCGGCCGGATGAACGCTTTGCCATGTGCTCGACCTTCAAGGCGCTGGCCGCTGCCTTCGCACTGGCGCGTGCCGATAAGGGCGAAGAAAAGCTCGACCGGCGGATTCCGATCTCGAAAAAACATCTTCTGTCCTATTCACCGATCGTGGAAAAACATGTCGGCGGCGGTATGACGGTGCGCGAACTGTGCGATGCAACGGTCCGTTACAGCGACAATGCCGCCGGCAACCTGCTTCTGGCGAGCTTTGGTGGTCCGAAGGGGCTGACGGACTGGCTGCGCTCGATCGGCGATGAGACCACCCGTCTCGACCGGATCGAGCCGGAACTCAACGAGGCAAAGATCGGCGATCCGCGCGACACGACGTCACCAAAGGCGATGACGGAGACGCTCGGCAAGCTTCTGATCGGGGACGTGCTTTCACCCGCATCGCGCGATCAGTTTTCTGCCTGGCTCGTCGCCAATACGACAGGCGACCGGCGCTTGCGGGCAGGGCTCCCGAAGGACTGGACCATCGGTGAAAAAACCGGCACCAGCGGCCGCGGCGAGGCCGGCGATATCGGCTTCATGCGTCCCGCTGAAGGCCACACGATTCTTGCCTCGGTCTATATCGCCGAAGGCACGAAACCGACCAAGGAGCTTGAGCCGGTGTTTGCCGAAGTCGGCAAGCTGATCGCTGGGATGGTGGCTTAAACACTTGCCGGTTTTGAAAATTGCGTGTGGCCGTTTGAGGAGACCAAGCGCACTTCCAACCGCCGTCATCTCTGTGTTCGTCACAGAGATCCAGCCAGCCCAAGTCTTTGGGTTGAAAGAGTCTTTTGACCCGAGGGACGTCGGGTCACTGGATTCCCGCCACTAGGCGAGGATGGCGGAGGGTGAGGGCGCTTCCTCTAGTCCATCTTTCCCAGCCGCGCATCGGGCCGGCCAGGGTTTTAGCAACCCGCATAGATCGCCCTCTCCACGTCGTAGGCCATGATCCCGCACGCCCCGTCACACCAGCATGGACGGGCAGGTGCGCTTCGCTCCGCCGCTCTGCGTCGTCCGGAGGGCTTTTCTTTCATGGGAGTATAGTATACCCCACTATCCTATATTGAGGTGCTGATGTCCCATACCGTTCGTGAAAAACCAAAACTGCTGGCGCGGGTACGCCGCCTGAAGGGGCAGCTTGAAGCTGTCGAGCGGGCGCTGGAGGTGGAGACGCCCTGTGGCGATATCCTGCAGCTGCTGTCCTCCATTCGTGGCGCGCTGAACGGGCTGACCGGTGAGGTGATGGAAGATCACCTGCGCGAGCATGTGCTTCTGGCGGAAAGTGATGTCGAGCGCGCCCGGGCCGTCGATGAACTCTCCGCTGTCTTGAGAACTTACGTGCGCTGAGCCGCAGCCGCTGACCTTGAAAGGATAGGCCCGTGCCGACAGAAAATCTGGTTCACGAACATGTCTTTCTGGGCGCCGGTCATCGGCGCAACGAACGCCGCGTCTGGCTGGTCATTGCGCTGACCGCAACGATGATGGCGGCGGAAATCATCGCTGGCAATCTTTACGGATCGATGGCGCTGGTCGCCGATGGTTTGCACATGTCCACCCATGCGGGCGCCATGCTGATCACGGCGCTCGCCTACCTCTACGCACGGCGCCAGGCCCGCAATCCACGCTTCACCTTCGGCACCGGCAAGCTTGGCGATCTCGCCGGTTTCGCCAGCGCCATTGTCCTTGCGTTGATCGCCCTTCTGATCGGCTGGGAAAGCCTGCTGCGCCTCGCCAACCCCGTCCAGATCAGCTTTTCGCAGGCGATTGCCGTTGCGGTGATCGGTCTGGCGGTCAATCTCGTCTCGGCTTTCTTGCTCAAGGATGACCACGATCATCTGGGGCACTCGCATGGCGGACATTCCCATGGTGGTCACGCGCATCATTCGCACCATCATGAAGCCCAACCGGCGGGCGGACACCATGATCACGGCCATTCTGGCCATAGCTACGAGGGGCATGCCCACCATGGCCATGCGGCGCCCGGCACCGATAACAATCTGCGGTCCGCCTATCTGCATGTGATGGCTGACGCGTTGACCTCGGTACTCGCCATTCTCGCCCTTCTGGCGGGCAGCATCTATGGCTGGCTCTGGCTCGATCCGGCCATGGGCATTGTCGGCGCGCTGGTTATCGCCCACTGGTCCTATGGTCTCATCCGCCAGACGGGCCTCATTCTCGTCGATGCGACCGATACCGTGACGGAACTGCAGACGGAAATCCGCGAAAGGATCGAAACGCCGCAGGAAAAAATCACCGATCTGCATGTCTGGCAGGTCGGCCCCGGCCACAACGCCGCCATCGTCGCCATCGCCACGGCCAACCCGCACCCGCCGGCCTTCTACAAGGAAAAGCTCGCCAAGCTCGCTGGCCTGTCGCATCTGACCGTCGAGGTGACGCCGGTCGCGGCGTAGGGTGTATCGGGGTGAAGCCCCTGAACCGCCTCCCAAGGCGGTTCGCTGCAGAATCGTTTGGCAGCACTGACCACACAGAAAAGCCGGCAGGTCGCCCCGCCGGCTTTTCCATGTGTTGAAGACTGGACTACTTCGCCAGTTTGTACGCGATCACGTAGTCGCCGGGCTTGGTGCCGACCGAGCCATGGCCGCCGGCGACGATCAGCACGAACTGGGTGCCGTCGTCTGTGGCATAGCTCATCGGGGTCGACTGGCCACCGGCGGGAAGGCGGCCTTCCCACAGCACCTTGCCGGTCGTCAGGTCATAGGCGCGGATAAAGTTGTCGACGGCTGCCCCCAAGAAGGCGACGCCGCCCTTGGTGATCATCGGGCCGCCGATGCCGGGTACGCCGACCTTGAAGGGCAAAGGCAGCGGCGTCATGTCCTGCACGGTGCCGTTCCGGTGCTTGTAGGCGATCTTGCCGGTCTTGAGGTCGGCTCCTGCGACATAGCCCCATGGCGGCGCCTGGCAGGGAATGCCGAGTGGTCCAAGGAATGGCCCCATGAAGACACCGTAAGGTGCGCCGTCATTGCGATTGAGGCCCTGCTCGGACCCTTTCTCATCCTGGCCCTTGGCCGGGATCTGGTCGCGCGGCACCAGTCTCGACGTGAAGGCCAGATAGGTCGGCATGCCGAACATCACCTGCCGTTCCGGATCGACCGCAACGGAGCCCCAGTTGAAGGTGCCGAAATTGCCGGGATAGATCAGGCTGCCCTCCAGCGACGGCGGCGTGTAGCGGCCTTCATATTTCAGCCGCTTGAAGTCGATCCGGCAGGCGAGCTGGTCGAACATCGTCACGCCCCACATGTTCTTGTCCGTCAAAGGTGGCGGCGAGAAAGTGAGATCGGAGATCGGCTGGGTCGGCGCGGTAAAGTCCTCCGCGATGGCGCCGCTCGGCGCCGGGATTTCCTTGACCGGAATGATCGGTTCTCCGGTGCGCCGGTCAAGCACGTAGATATCGCCCTGCTTGGTCGGGCCGACAAGCGCTGGAACCGGCTGGCCGTCCTTGCCGGTAATGTCGAGCAGAACCGGCTGGGCCGGAACGTCCATGTCCCAGAGGTCATGATGCACCGTCTGGCGCACCCAACGGACTGCGCCGCTGGTGATATCCAGCGCCACGATCGAGGACGAGTATTTCTCGACATGCTCCGAACGGCCCATGCCCAGCTGGTCGGGCACCTGGTTGCCGAGCGGGATATAAACGAGGTTCAGCTTGTCGTCATAGCTGAACACCGACCAACTGTTGGGCGAATTGGTCGTGTAGGTCTGGCCTTCCGGCAGCGGCGTCGTCACGTCCGGGTTGCCACTGTCCCAGTTCCAGACCAGGGCGCCGGTATTGACGTCGAAAGCGCGGATGACGCCCGACTGTTCCTGCGTCGAATAGTTGTCGTTGACGGCGCCGCCGATGATGATCTTGCCAGCCGTGATCACCGGTGGCGAGGTAGAATAATAATAACCGGCCGGATTGTATTGCATGCCGGTTTCCAGATGCAGCGTGCCCTTGTCGGCAAAGCTTTCGCAGACCTTGCCATCGGCGGCATCAAGCGCGATCAGGCGTGCATCGGCGGTCGGCAGATAGACCCGTTCGGCGCAGGGGCTGCCGGCAACGGCAGCCGGATCGGCATAATAGCTGACGCCGCGGCAGGTCTGGTGCTGCCGGTCCGGGTTCATGCCGGAATTGGCGTCGAATTTCCATTTTTCCTTGCCGGTCGCGGCGTCGAGCGCGATGGCGAGATTGTGCGGCGTGCACATGTAGAGCGTGTCGCGGATCTTGAGCGGCGTCACCTGATAGGTGGTCTCGCCGACATCGTCCGGCCGTTTCACGTCGCCTGTTTGATATTGCCATGCGACCTGCAGCGTCCCGACATTCTCGGGCGTAATCTGCGCCAGCGGCGAATAACGCTGGCCGTACGGTGTGCGGCCATACTGATGCCATTCGCCATCCGGCACATTGCCACCGAGATCGACCGCGGCCGTTGTGGTGCCGACTGGCAGTTCGCCAGCAAGATCAAGCGGATCCTGTGTCATCGAATAACCGGCAACAACAATCGAGGCGAGAACAGCGAGACCGAGCGGTAGGGCGCTGGCCGGATAGGCTTCGCCTGTCGGGCTGGCAAAGCCGAGGCCACGGCGGATGCCCGGTAGTAACAGCCATAGGCCAAGCAGGATGATGACGCCGCCGCGCGGGCCGAGTTGCCACCAGTCAAAGCCGACTTCCCAGATCGCCCAGACGAGCGTACCGATGATCAGGAGCGCATAGACGGTGAGCGCGGCACCCCGCCGTGCAAGCAGCAGGAAAGCGGTGATGAGGAAGCCGAGACCGGCAATGGCATAATACCAGCTGCCGCCGAGCATGATGAGCCAAAGCCCGCCGCCGCCGAGCCCAAGCCCGATCAGCGCGAAGACGATGGCCGTCAATAAAATCAACATGGATATCTCCCGTTATGGAAAGCCGCGCCGCGCGGCAAGTGCCGCCTGCGGCAGGCATTGGGTCCAACGCCTCTGGGAAAAGGCAGTCCGGTCTCAAGGTTGGCCATCGCGCCGGAGGGAATTTGCGCGGTGATCCTCTGTCGGGTGCGCGGCGGAAAGAGTTTCAATTCGCGCGCGTATCCTGATACATAACGCGGTGCCCCTGCCTTTCAATGGCCACATTTCGGCACAGCCATCAAAATTCGACGTGGCGGCGGGCGGATGACTCACAGCATCCCGCGGGATTTAAAAGGATTTCGGCACGGCCGGGAAATAGGCTAGGTCAACGGCAATGTTGATTCACAACGAGGGTCGAAATGAAGAAACTGCTGATGGTTCTCTTGGTTATGGTGGTGGCCGTGGTGGGGGTGATCGGCGGCCGCTGGCTGCTCTATGTCACCAATACCAGCGACCCGCTCGACGAAGTCGGCATCGAACTCAACAGCCGGATGCCGGAACCCTTGCGCAAATGGGGCTGCGCCCAGCTGAAAACCAATTTCGAAAACCGCCTGCCGCCCTACGGCTGCGCGGCCATTGGTGGAACTGGCTGGGAGTGACTGGAAGAACCGCGAACGAGTCTCTCAGACTGTTGAAAAACTCGTCCGCTCACTGTTCGGCAGGCTGCTTGGGAAATAGGCGATTGCTAAATCCTCCGCCATCTCTGTCCTCGGGCTTGACCCGAGGGATGTCACAGAAATCCAGTCAGCCCAAGCCCTTGGGCTGAAGGGCTTTTTGATCCGGCGGACGCCGGGTCGCTGGATCCCCGCCACAAGGGCGAGGATGGCGGAGAGTGGGTGCTGCTCTCACGTCCCGCAGAACGTTTTCAATACTTCCTCCGAGGGGGCCGGTCGGGCGGTATAGGCGGCGAACTTCGGCTGGTCCTCATAGGGTTTTGCCAGAACGTCGTTCAATGCCTCGAACAACGAGAAATCGCCATCGTCTTCCGCCGCACGGATCGCCTGCTCGATGCGGTGGTTGCGCGGAATGAAGGCCGGGTTGACGGCGCGCATTGCGGCCGCCGTCTGCGCATCCGACAGCGGTTCCCGTCCTGTCCTTTCGCGCCAGGCAAGCAGCCAGGCGTCGATATCGGCGGGGTTGGCGAAGAGCGCGCGCAGCGGTCCGTCATGGGCGCTGCTTTCGGCCGCGTCGCACAGCCTGCGGAAGGTCAGCGTGAAATCGGCCTCGTTGCGGTGCATGGCGCTCAGCAGTCCCTGAACCAGATCGAGATCACCATCTTCCTCTGTGTGAAGGCCGATCTTCGCCTTCATGCCGGTGAGCCAATGGTTCTGGAACCGCGGCCCATAACCGGCAATGGCGTCATTGGCGAGATTGACGGCCTCGGATGGTTCGGGATCAAGCAGCGGCAAGAGAGTTTCGGCAAACCGTGCCATGTTCCACTGGCCGATCGCCGGTTGGCTGGCATAGGCGTAACGCCCGCCCCGGTCGATCGAGGAGAAAACCTTGGCCGGATCATAGGCATCGAGAAAGGCACAGGGGCCGAAATCGATGGTTTCGCCGGAAATGGCGCAATTGTCGGTGTTCATCACGCCATGGATGAAGCCGACACCAAGCCAGCGGGCAATCAGCGAGGCCTGCCGCTCGATCACGGCTTCGAGCAGCACCGGATAGGGCCGCTCATGACCTTTGATTTCGGGATAATGCCGGTCGATGACGTAATCTGCCAGAACCTTCAGCCCCTCGGTGTCGCCGCGTGCCGCCAGAAACTGGAACGTGCCGACGCGGATATGGCTGGCTGCCACGCGGGTGATGACGCCACCCGGCAGAACGCGGTCGCGATAGACCGGCTCACCGGTGACGACGGCCGCCAGCGCCCGGGTCGCGGGAATGCCGAGTGCAAACATCGCCTCGCTGACGATATATTCGCGCAGCACCGGGCCAAGGGCTGCGCGCCCGTCACCGCGGCGGGAATACGGCGTCTTGCCCGCACCCTTCAGCTGGATGTCGCGGCGCCTGCCATGGGTATCGATGACTTCGCCAAGCAGGATCGCCCGTCCGTCGCCAAGCAACGGCACGAACTGGCCGAACTGGTGCCCGGCATAGGCCATGCCCAGTGGCTGAGCACCCTCAAGGATGAGATTGCCGGAAAAGATCGCCGCCCCGTCACGCTCCAGAACATCGGCATCAAGCCCAAGTTCAAGCGCCAGTGGCCGATTGAACTTGATCAGCCACGGCTCGGAAACGGGCGTCGGATTGGCCGCCGCATGGAAATGCGCCGGCAGCCGGGCATAGCTGTTGTCGAAGGCAATGGGTGCGGCGCCGGCCGCTTTTTCGTGCGCAGATAATGTCATGCGGCTAAGGTAAGAGCAGGGCGGGTCTGCGGCAAGGGCGTTCGAGCGGCAGGAGGAGCAGGCCCGCTGACACGATTACCCCTGCAGGTGGCCAGCCGGACAGCAAGCCATCACGCCTTGATAAAATCAGCTCCAGCCGCCTCGGCCTGCGCCGTGCCACCATCCTGAGGGATTTCCAGCTGGCGCTTGATCGCTTCCTTGATTTCCGCCTCGATTGCCGCGCGAGCGTCAGCGTCCATGGCGGCAATATCTTCCTCCGTCAAATCCTTGTCGGCGAGGATTTGCGCCCGGATCTTTTCGGCCAGTGACATTTTCGACCAGTCCATGAACTCGTCGGCCGGGCTGTCTTTCGGCGCTGCTGTCACGGCGCCGGTCTCACCTTCCAGCTTATCGGCCATCGATAGCCAGAGAGCGGAAGACAAAGATGCGGAGGGGCCTGACGAGCCGATCGAAACGGTCGGCGCCTGTGTGCGCTCATTACCGCCGCCGCCATCGATGTTGAGCCCAAGGCTGGAGGACGCCGCGCCCTGGCTGCCATTATGCGGGCGGTAGTAGTTGCTGATGCTGTCACCGATCTTCATGGCCAATCTCCCTGCAAGGTTGCAGGGAGATTTATTCTTTGGGGCATGTGCCGGGCTTGCCAAAGTCCGCGGCAGGACGGGTTACATCTTCCCCGCCACCTTGATCGCAAACGCATATTCGAACGCGATTTCCTCCAGCCGCTGGAAGCGGCCGGAGGCGCCGCCGTGGCCGGCATCCATGTTGGTCTTCATCAGGATCGGCTCGGAGCCGGTGGTTTTTTCGCGCAGCTTGGCCACCCACTTGGCCGGTTCCCAATAGGTGACGCGCGGGTCGGTGAGGCCACCCAGCGCCAGGATCGCAGGGTAAGGCTTTTCCGAGACGTTGTCGTAAGGGGAGTAGGCTGCCATGCGCTCATAGGCTTCCTTGGAAGCAATCGGGTTGCCCCATTCCGGCCATTCCGGCGGGGTCAGCGGCAAGCTGTCGTCGAGCATGGTGTTCAAGACATCGACGAAGGGGACAGCGGCGATGATGCCCTTGAATTTCTCCGGCGCCATGTTGGCAATCGCCCCCATCAGCATGCCTCCGGCCGATCCGCCTTCGGCAACGATGTTGGCGTAGGAGGTGAATTTCTGTTGATTCAGATAGTCGGCCGCCGCGATGAAGTCCTTGAAGGTATTGGCCTTCTTCTCCATCTTGCCGTCTTCGTACCATTGAAAACCCTTGTCCTTGCCGCCGCGGATATGGGCGATGGCATAGACGAAGCCGCGGTCGGCAAGCGACAGGCAATTGGTGTTGAACGAGGCTGGAATGGCAATACCATAGGCGCCGTAGCCATAAAGCAGGCAGGGGGCGGAGCCGTCGAGGGGGGTGTCCTTGCGGTAGAGCAGGGTTACCGGTACTTCGGCGCCGTCTGAGGCTGGCGCCATGACGCGGCGGGTAATGTAGTCGCCGGGATTGTGGCCCGATGGCACTTCCTGCGTCTTCAGCAGTGTCCGCTCGCGCGTCACCATGTTGTAATCGTAGAGCTGGTTCGGCGTGGTCATCGACGAATAGGAAAAGCGGATGACGTCGGTGTCGTATTCCGCGGCGCCCTGCAGACCGAGCGAGAAGGCCTCTTCGGCAAAGGCGATCGCATGTTCCTCGCCGGTGCGGCGGTCGCGGATCTTGATCTGCGGCAGGCCACCCTCGCGCTCCAGCCAGACGAGATGGCGGGCATAGGCGCCATGCGAGATGATCAGTCGGCCGGCAGTGTGCGGCACCACGTCGGTCCAGTTTTCCCGAATCGGATTGTCAACCGGGGCCTGCATGATCTTGAAATCCTTGGCGCCGTCGGCGTTGGTCAGGATGTAGAAGACATCGCCGCCCTCCGAGAGCGAATATTCGAGGCCGGTTTCGCGCGCAGCCACCAGCTTTGGTTTACCCAAGAGATCGGAGGTCCGAAGCAGCCAGTATTCGCTGGTCTCGTGGTCATGGATGTCGATGTAGATGAAATCGTCGAGCATCGAGCCGCCGACGCCCATGAAGAAACCCGGGTCCTCTTCCTCATAGACCAGCCGGTCGTCGCTCTGCGGCGTGCCGACGATGTGATGGAAGATCTTTGATGGGCGATGATTGTCGTCGAGAACGGTGTAAAAGAAGCTCTTGCCATCCGGCGCCCATGCGCCGCCGCCGCCGGTGTTTTCGATGACATCGGCAAGGTCCTCGCCGGTCGCAAGGTCACGGACGCGCAGCGTATAATATTCCGAGCCCTTGTCGTCATAGCTCCAAAGGCCGCGGCTGTGATCGGTCGAGTGGTCGACGCCGCCCAGCCGGAAATAGGCCTTGCCCTCGGCTTCCTTGTCGCCGTCGAGAAGCACGCTGCGTTCGCCGCCGTCACGTGGTATGCGGAAGAAGGAGGGCTGTTCGCCACCGGTGACGTAGAACGTGCCATAGGCAAACGGCCCGTCTTTCATCGGAACGGAACTGTCGTCTTCCTTGATGCGGCCCTTCATCTCGGCAAACAGCGTCTTCTGCAGGGCTTCGGTATCGGCCATCGCCGCCTTCATGTAGGTGTTTTCGGCCTCCAGATGCTGACGGATTTCGGGGTCGAGAATGGTTGGGTCCTTGAACATCGCCTGCCAGTTATCGGCGCGCAGCCAGGCATAGTCGTCCGTCCTGGTAATGCCATGGCGGGTATCCGTGACTGGCTTTTTCGGCGCGGCGGGAGCAGGCGGCAGGTTCTTGAAGATGGACAAGGAAATCTCCGGGGATGCGAGGGGTCTGTGTCCGAGATAGAGACCGGCCGGGCAAGGTTCAAGCTGAAACTGGTCCTGGCCTTGGCCGAGGCAGGCAACTTGAGGTGGCAGTGAACGGTTCCGGTGCGATTGCTCGTGTTTATGAGGCCGCTGCAACGTCTTAATTGCCAGCTTTAACTTGGTGTTAGCGCAATTACTTCAGATTGCGCTCCGGCGCGATGTCCCTGCTGCGCTTTGCCAGAGGCATCATGCCTTGCTTTTCCATTTTTCGTTCAGCGCGCGGTCAATTGCCCAGCCGGAGTTCCGACATGAGTTTTCGCAATCTTTCCATTCTTCTGAAGATAAGCCTGGTCATGGCTGTCATGATCCTGTCCTCCGTGGTTATCGCCGCCGTCGGAGCAAGAGGGGTCGTGTCTCTCGAAAACACGCTTACCTCCGTCGGAATGAAGGAAGAGGTTGCCCGCGAGGCGATGGATCTGCGCGTCGATGTCATCGCCATCAGCCGTATGACCTACCAGCTCGCCCTGAAACCGGGTGGCGCCGAGGAATTCCGCACTGAGGCCGAGACCCGCGCCAAGGAAATGCTGGGACGCCTGCCCAAGATCGAGGTGGGAGCGGATGAGACGCAGGTTCTGCTGCTGCAGGCTATTCGCGGTGCGCTCGAGAGCTATTTCACCGATATCCGTGGCATGATCGACCATGCACAGGCCAATCCCAACGATGCGGCCAGCATCCGCGGCTTGCTGGACCAGGTTCTTTATGCGCAAAAGGCCGTGACGGTCGCCGTCAAGGAATACAGCACCTATTCCGGCAACGCGCTGGCGGCTGCCCGTGCTGATGCACTGGAGTCCTCCCGCACGGCGCTGATGATCGGCCTCGGCATTGCTGCAGCCTGCATTCTCGCCGGTGCCGTGATCGGTCTGCTGGTCGCGCGCCGCGGCATTGCCGCCCCCGTTCGCGATCTGACCGCCGCGATGAGCTGTCTTGCCGAAGGCAATCTTGACAGCGCCGGCACCGATGCCACCCGCAAGGACGAGATCGGCGAAATGGCTCGAGCCGTCGAAGTGTTCCGCCGCAACGCATTGGCGATGCGCGATATGAAGGCGCAGGAAGCAGCCTTGAATGCGCTCAGCAGTGAGTTGCAGTCGAGCATCAGCGCTGTTGTTGCAGCGGCGGTCGCCGGCGATTTCACCGGCCGTATCGGCAAGGATTACCAGAACGACGACCTCAACCGTTTTGCCGGCAGCGTCAACGAACTGGTTGGCAGTATCGATCTTGCCGTCAATGAAGTGCGTCGCGTCATCGCAGCGCTTGCCGATGCCGACCTGTCGGAAAGCATGGAAGGCCATTTCCAGGGCGCATTCGCCGAATTGCAGCAGAACGTCAACGCCACGATGGTGACGCTCCGCTCGACCATGAACAATGTGCGCGGTGCCGCCGGCACCATCAAGGACAGCTCGGCAGAACTCAGCTCCGCCGCCAATGATCTGTCGAAGCGCACCGAGCAGCAGGCCGCAGCGCTTGAGGAAACCGCGGCAGCGCTTGACGAGATCACCGCGACCGTGCGCACCTCCTCGGCACGCGCCATCGAGGCCCGAGACATGGTGCGCGAAACCAAGGAAAGTGCCGGAAAATCCGGCGAGATCGTCCGCAACGCCGTCACCGCCATGAGCCGTATCGAGGGCTCGTCCAGCCGGATCAGCCAGATCATCGGCGTCATCGACGAGATCGCCTTCCAGACCAACCTTCTGGCGCTGAACGCCGGTGTCGAAGCAGCACGCGCAGGCGAGGCCGGCCGCGGCTTTGCTGTCGTTGCCCAGGAAGTTCGCGAACTGGCACAGCGCTCGGCCAATGCCGCCAAGGAGATCAAGACGCTGATCAGGGCCTCGACATCCGAGGTCGAAGGCGGTGTCTCGCTGGTGCGGGCAACCGGTGATGCACTGGTTGAAATCGAAAACCTCGTGCTGCGCGTCAACGATCATGTCGAAAGCATTGCCACTGCCGCACGCGAACAATCAACCGCGCTTGCCGAGATCAACACCTCGGTCAACCACATGGACCAGATGACCCAGAAGAACGCCGCCATGGTCGAGGAAACCACGGCAGCCAGCGAGACACTCGCCGACGAAAGCCGCCAGCTGCAGGCGCTGCTGGCCCGCTTCAAGCTGGAAGAGGAAAACCGCTTCTCGCACAGCCAGCCGGCGCAGCATCAGCGCACACGTTACGCAGCCTGATTTCGGTTTGGTGATTGCGATAAAAATGGGGAGGGCGCCGTGTCCTCCCCAGCCCGTGATGCAAAAGTGGAATACGGCCGGTTCGACCACACGCGTTTAATGTCACCGCGAACCTAAGAAGAATGCGGCACGGCAATCGCATCCATGTAGCCGTCAAGATGGTTCTTCCACAGGGCTGGCTTGAACATCAAGGCATGGCCCATCCGGGCGGCAACGAATTTTCCCTGTCCTCCGGCTGACAGAAACTTTTCGAAATTCCCCCTGCAGTGCGCGATTCGATAATACTGGTCATGACTTCCGTGCAGCCAGAGCGTTGAAATTCCGCTTGGCGCGCCCCGTTCAAAGAGCGCCGGGTTGACACTTTCATGGGCGGGGCAGACTTGGCCGAGCCAGCCACCGTTGAAGTTGATCGCGCCCCGGAAAACATGCGGACGCATGCCCGCATAGGCGATCGACAGAATGCCGCCGCGTGACACGCCGCCGATGGCAAGCTGGTCCTGGTGCACATCAGACCGCGCACGCAGGTGGCGGACGACAGCATCGATATCTTCGACAGCCCGCTCGAAGCCCGCGATTGCGATTGCAGCGTCGCAAGAATAGCCGGAGCCGTCAAAAGCAAGCCCTTCCCCGTAATTCCCCCCTGATTTTCCTCTTCCCCGGCGCTGCGGAAAGAGAGTCATCCAGCCCCGTTCGACAAAATAGTTTGCCACGACCTGCGGACTGATTGTCCTTGTATAAAAGGATTTATTCTGCCCCCGTCCGGTCGAGCCATGGTTGAAAACAACTGTCGGATAAGGTCCATCATGGTCAGGTTTGGCTGCAACAATTTCCAATTGAGCATCTGCCTCACAGGACGGGATAAAAAACGTTTCAATCTTCACGAGGCCGACCACCATTTCAGTATTTCATCGCATGCGGTGTCATACAGATCTCAACGAAAGCGGCAGTTTTGCAACTGAATTTTGCGGCGTGTTTCACTAGGGGGCCGTTGTGTCCTCCCCTTTGCGTTTCAGCGCTCGCGCTGCCGCCTGCGGCACTCCTTCACCGGCAGCCCACCGTTTCCCCTTGGCTTGCTGTGCGGGTCTCGTCGTGAAGGACTGTTGAGATTCGTCATGGGGTTGCAGAGCAGGGCGCGGGAAACTGGAGGGTACGTCCCGCTCCTTTAGATAAGGCTATACTAAAATATAGACGGCGTTGCCTCCAGACCGTAGACTATAACCCAGGAACAGGTGCAGGGCTCGGGGCGGGAGCGCACAGATGCCTATCTTCATCGACCGGCATGACCTTTCGGGAACCACGGCCGCAGACGTTGCCGAGGCACATAGCAAGGATCTTGAGATTCAGGATCAGTACGGCGTCAAGTTTCTGACCTACTGGTTCGACCAGCGGCGTGGGACCGCGTTTTGCCTGATGGACGCGCCGGACGCCGAAGCGGCCCAATGCGTTCACCGCGAGGCGCACGGTCTGGTTTCCGGCGAGATCGTCGAGGTTGCCCTGTCGGCGGTCGAGGCGTTTCTGGGCCGGATACATGACCCGGTGCCGGCCCCGGGGCAATCTTCGGCCGAAATGGATTCCGGCCACCGGGCGATCCTGTTCACCGATATTGTCGGCTCGACAGCGATGACGGCGCGGCTTGGTGACCGGATGGCGGCCGAACTGGTCAGGGCCCACGACGCGGTGGTGCGCAGGTGCCTCGAACAGTTTTCCGGCCGCGAGGTGAAGCACACCGGTGACGGCGTCATGGCGGCCTTTGCCTCGATAAAAGCAGCGGTCGATTGCGCCAGAGCGATCCAGCAGGAATTCGAGCGCTACAATCGCGGCAATGCCGAGCCGCTTCATATCCGCATCGGGCTGGATTGCGGCGAGCCCGTCGAGGACAGCAACGATCTGTTCGGTTCCACAGTGCAACTGGCAGCCCGCCTGTGTGATGCGGCCTCCGGAGATCAGATCCTGGTGTCGGAGAACATTTTCCGAGAGTATGGTGCCGCCGATCTTTTCACGCAGGCAAAACGCCGCCGGCTCAAAGGTTTTTCAAAGCCCGTCCTGGCCTTCCGATGCGAATGGGCGGGCCTATGATGCGCGTTTCCAAACTGCCGCTACTGCCGCGCGGCAGTGAGAAACCGCCAGATTTCCCTGCAATCCGTCACCATCGTCCAATTATCCGCGTAGTCGCTATCGAGTTGCAGGCGGCGTAGATAATGGGCGTCGAGACCGCTGTTCAACCGGTAGCCGATCAGGCCGGGGCGGGACTTGATATAGGATGAGGTATTGGACCCGTATCGCTCGATATCCCTCATAGTCAACGGCGAGGGGCCGACGATGCTCATATCGCCACGCAGGACATTGAAGAGCTGCGGCAGCCCGTCCAGACCCAATTGTTGAAGAACTGCACCCATCGGCGGAAGCGAGACGTCCGGCTGATGCTTGCGTGCCCACAGCGTTTCCGGCGTTGTTGTCAGGTATTGAGCGAAATCCTCGCCTCCGGGAGGAGACGATGTCCGAAACTTCAGGCGGACAAGGGATACGCCATCATATCCGATCTCGGCATGGCCGCAGATGACTGATCCTGTGGTTGATAGCTTCACCAGCGCCGCGATCATCAGGATGATTGGCAGGAATACCAGGATGATCGACAGTGAAATGAAGACATCCAGGAAACGCTTGGTGAATCCTCCAGTTGGTCTGTACTGAAGATTGACAATATGCAGGAGGGAATATTTACCGTTTCTTGCCGCCGATGATATCATTTTGCGCTCGAAATGTTTTGGGTTTTCCACAAGACCTGCTTTGCTGTCCAAGGCAGAGCGCTCGGAAGGCAAGGCAGGGCGCCACCAAAAAATGAAACCTCCTACGCGGCGAGGTCCGCGCTAGGGACGTTTTTTACCGAAGTCACATCGGTCATCACCTTCCTGTTCATGACGAAGAAGGCAAGGTTTGTCGGGCAGCGCAGGATAAAAGCCGGATAGTGTGATACCAGCTTGGTGAAGACCTTGGGGTCCGGAAGAAACCGCTTCGCGGCTCCGCGCAGGAGCGCATAGACATAAGCGCCTTCATACAGTCTCTGCCTGAAGGTGATGGTTTCGGCATCCATGGAATAGATGCGGCTGTTGTTGCGCATATAGTTGTACTGGATGGCAAGGCAGCCCTGGATACTGATCGATTTCGGGCTTTCCCAGGAAACGTTTGACCAATAAAGGTTAAGTCCCTCACCACAGCTCACATTGACACGAACATCGACCGCCGTTGCGTTGTCAATCGACAACTCGATCCAGAAGATGTGATCTTCTCCGGCACTTCTGAGCGAGGTGTTGAAGCGAAGGGCCGGGTTTTTGCGGAAATTGTAGACGACGGTTGATGTCTGCGGCGGGCATTCGCGGATCATTGTCCGCGTCAGTTCACCCGCACCGAAGACCTTGACCAGCTGCGACTGACCCGCCCCCCGGTTTTGGCTGAGGGCCTGCCATGTCTCGGGCAGGCAACGGAAATAGTCGCCGTAATGTTTGCTTCTGACGTGATTGCAGAAAAAGAAATCGCTCTTCCGCAGCGCCGATAATGCTCTTTGGATATGCAGGGGAGTCCAGATATCGTCGGAGTCGAGGAACGAGACGAAATCGATCTCTTCGCCGGCAAGGCTGTCGAGGCCGGCATTCCGTGCTCCGGCAGGGCCGGAATTGACCTGCGTGATGACGTTGAGCGAGTGCCCGCACTTGAACGAGAATCCGTCAAGCTCGCTACTGGTAGGGTGCGGCGAGGCGTCATCGACGACAACAACCTTCAGCGCAACGCCGGGGGGCAATTGCTGCAGCGCAACTGAATCGAGAGCCCTGCGCAGGATTCCGTCTTCTGCCTGATAGAAAGGTATTATGACAGCGATATTGGTCATCACTTTAAGCCTCACACTATATTTATTATTAACACTCTCTATTTCTGGTTGTTTTTTATAATTCGATTATACGCGTGCGTAATTATTACGAATAAAACAAAATTATTGAGCATTTTGCCTAAAATTCAGGCAGCGTAATTGCCGATTTTGTGACAAAATGATGAAATTTTGTCTTGGTAATCAATTGGTAACATAGTTTTAAGTTTGTTATTCTGTGGATACACTAGTTGTTGTGGATGAGCAATAGTAGTTGATGCGAATGTAACCGCGTCTCGTTGAACCTTTATTGGGGGGAATTGGTGCGGACCAACGAAGGGTAGCATCGGGTGAACGGTACAATTTTTGCTGCGCTGCAATGTGATTTCTGCCGCCTCGCCAGATCGCGTCTTTTGTTTGTGACGCATTATCTTGGTTCCGGCTGATCCGCGTTTCTTCCCAATCAAGCTGCATCCCGCAGTGACCCGTTAAATACCGGCAGAATGTCAGATGCCGTATTTTCTGTCTGGACAAGGTGGGTGTAACTTTATAACAATCCGCAATGTTACGTTATTACATAAATATTGCAGGAGAAACTCATGCCGATCCATCTTGGCAAACCGATGCGGGCCGCCGCTGTTCTGGCGCTGACGGCGCTGTCTCCCCTTCCAGCCTTCGCCGATGATCATCAGGAAACATGGCGGCTGTTCGTCGCCGATCACACCCAGCCCGTGGTGCGGGCGCTCGATATGGCCAGTGGCAAGGAGCTGGGCCGGTTCGATCTTGGCGGTTACGCCGCACTGTCCTTGAGCGACAGTGGCAAGACCATTTTTGCGGTGCAGGGCGACAAGGACACAGTGCAGGTCATCGCTTCCGGCATCGCGCTGGCCGATCATGGCGAGCACCGCGATATCGAAATTTCCGATCCGAAACTGTTGCCCGGCGTCATCACCGGCAAGAAGCCGGGCCATGTGGTCACGCATGGCGATGATGTGGCGGTCTTTTACGATCGTGGCGGCAAGGTCGATCTGTTTGAGGAAAGCGCGCTGCTGGAAGGCAAGGGAATTGCTGCAAGTGTCGATACCACGGCCGCGCATCATGGCGTCGCCGTGCCGATGGGGCAGCATATCCTCGTTTCCGTGCCCAATATGACGACGGATGTGAAGCCGGATGAGCTGCCCCCGCGGCTTGGCCTGCGCATTGTCGACCGGGAAGGCAAGCAGGTTGGTGATGTCGCCACATGCACGGGTCTGCATGGCGAAGCGTCATCGGCGCGTCTGGTCGCCTTCGGTTGCGCCGAAGGCGTCCTCGTCGCCCGGCCCGGCGGGCTCGATGGGCCGACGCTGGAAATGGTCGCCTATGGCAGCGATCTGCCGGAGGGCAAGGTATCGACCCTGCTCGGCGGCCGGTCGATGCAGTTCTTTCTCGGCAATTACGGTGAAGACAAGGTCGTGCTGATCGATCCGGACGCCGCGTCACCTTATCGGCTGGTCGAACTGCCCACCCGCCGTGTCGATTTCATCCTCGATCCGGCCAATGTCCGCAACGCCTATATCCTGACGGAGGATGGCAAGCTGCATGTGCTGGATGTCGTCAGCGGCGAGATGGTCCGGTCTGCCGGCGTCACCGAGCCCTATAGCAAGGATGGCCATTGGCGCGATCCGCGTCCGCGGCTTGCGGTTGCCGGCGACAGCATCGCGATCACCGATCCGCGTCACAGCCTGGTGCGGATGATCAACACTGAAACGCTGAAGCAAACCGCGACCATTTCCGTCGAAGGCATGCCGTTTGCGATCGTTGCGGCCGGTGGCTCCGGTGCGACGCACTAAGCCTCGAAGGACCGCTGTCCGCACCTGACATCAGGTGCGGACAGCGATTTCAATTTGCCTTATCCGCCGCAACGGCCGCCAAAGTTTGTCTGGTCAAGTACGCTGCCATTGACGGTGAGGACCGAGCCTGGGCCTTGCGTCAGTGAACCGCCGAGGCTGCCGTCCCAGGACGGATCGACCTTGCAATCGCGCGGGGTGCCGGTAACGGTGACGTCACCTTTGACATCCAGCGATGGTCCCATGAAGTAGAGCCCCGCCGTGCCGGCTTTATCGATCGTGACATTGTCGAAGGTGATGTCGCTGATCGGCCCGCCGAGGAAGTCCCAGTCGCTCCCGTAGATGAACGCGCCGTAGGTCCCGGCATTGGTGATCGCCACGTTCTTGAAGCTGATGCCGGAAACCGGATTGAGGAAGATGCCGGCATTGCGGGTGCCGTCGATCGTCAGCCCATCGACATTGACATTCGTGGTCACGGCACCTTCCGGCATGCTGCTGGAGGTGACCATCATCAGGCCGTTGATGCCGCCCTTCAGCACCATGTCGGTGATGGTGACGTCGCGCGTTCCCTGCAATACGACGAGGTCCATGTCGCGTTCCTGCATGGAGTTGTCGATCGTGACCTTGTTGAGGTTCACATCGTTTGCTGCGACGAACAGTAGGCCCTCGCGGCGCGACCGCGAGATCGTCACGTTGTCCAGGGTGATGTTGCTGGCGGCGTTGGTGATAACCGGCGGCCAATCATTTTCATCGATCGCGCTGCCGGCAAAGAGGCCGTAGGTCACATTGTCGATTTCCGTGTCGCGGATCGTCAGGTTGCTGGTTCCATGCGCGCTGACGGCGGCATAGGGCGCCCGGTTCGGGTCGAACACCGAGAATTCGCATTCCGTGCTGCTTTCGCAGATGTAGAGGTCGTGGATGCTGGAGTTCTGGATGATCGCACCGTTCACCCGGTCAAACCGGATGCCGTCATGGCTGGTGCCGGAAATATCGACACGGTCGATCATCAGGTTCGAGGCATCTGTGCCGCCGATTGCGGCCAGGCCACCTGTAATCGACAGTGTCGAGACCGCGCTGTTCGATGCCATGGTAACAACGTCCTGGGCGGGATTGTAGCCCGTCAGCGTCGTGGCAGCACCATGGTTGCGGAACCAGCCTTCGCCGCCGCTTGAGGCGCCGCGCAGGCTGAGCAAGCCGCCGCCGCCGAGCAGCACCTGGCCGTTGTTGAGCGTCAGCGACTGGTCAAGCCCGATCGCGCCGTTGGCAAGGATCAGCGCGTTGTCGCCGGCCGCAGCGATGATGGCGTTGATGGCGGTGGCATCGCCATTGGCGGCGGAGACGTCGATAACATTGCCTGCGGTCTGGCCGTTCAGTTCGACTATAGCCTTCTCGAGATCGCCGGTGGCACCACGATGGGTCTCGATGGTGCGATTGCGCTCGACGCGCTGCGTCAGCGGGTCGAACGGATCTGACGAGCCGGTGGACGAGGCCGCGCCGAGCGGCACGCGCAACCGCGCCATCGCTGCACCCTTGAAGTGGTCTTCGTTATCGTAGGAACCGGAGGCGCCGATCGTCACCGTCGATCCGCCGGGAAGGCCGGGCAGGTCGGCAAAGGACAGTTCGGCACGCAGCTTGGCACCCAGCTTGTCGTCGATGTTGTCACCGTCGTACCAGTAGCTGCCGGCAAACACCTTCAGCTGCATCTTGTCGCTGGCGCCCGACAGCGGCACGCGAACGCCGGCCTCGACATCGCCGCCGCGGCGGGCGCGCTCCATGCCCTCGCGGAACATCAGCTTGCCGCCGCTGACTTCGCCGCGGCCCATGCCGGCGAGCGTATGATCGTCGCCGAGCGGAAGGTAGATGTTGGCGCGTGTTTCAAACACCGGTCCGAGCGCTTCCACGCCGAAGGACAGCTGGTTGAAGGAATTGTCATAGGCGCTGTTCAGGTAGTCGTAATAGCCATAGACGCCGACCACCCAGTCGTCGCTTGCCCGCATGCGATAGCCCGCGCCGATCGAACCACGCTGAACGCCACCTTCGATGAAGGCACCTTGCGTATCGATGAACAGCGCATTGCCCGAATCGAGCAGGATGGGCAGGAAGAAGCCGCCGCTGGCGCTTGAATTGCCACTGCGCCAGGTGCCGTCGATTTCTACCGACGGGCGCCAATCGGCTGCGTACAAAGGCAGTGGCGCAGCGCTCGCTGTGGCGAGCGCGTATACAAGAATGCTCTTATTTTTCAAAATACTAACCCCTAGACTCACGTCCGCAAGAGCGGATGCCGGGGCGAATTAGAATACTTGACTGTAATAGTCAATTTTAAGGAGTGCGCCGGTACAATCCGTCGCAGGCACCCTGTTGAAAACTCGTTTTGCAGGGTGTCCGCGGCGCTGTCAGGCGGCCAGTTTCAGGCCGATGCCCCAGGGATCGATCAGCGAGACGGTATCGCTGCTGCGCGTTACCGGTATCTCCAGTTCGTCGAGCTTGGCAATCGCGTTCTGTAGCTTGGCCGGATCGTTGAAATGCACGGTATAGTCCGAGAGACCGGTCATGTTGGCCTGACGTTTCGGTGCGCCGCGCGAGTTCCAGATATTGGCGCCGACATGGTGATGATATTTGCCCGAGGCAAAGAAGCTGGCGCCGGGATAGCTTGCCATCAGGTCAAGGCCGAGCACATCGCCGAAGAACGCGTTGGCCTGCGGGATATCCGAAACCTGCAGGTGGATATGACCGATCGTGCTGCCGGCGGCCATGCCGTCCCATTTGTCCTTCGGGGCTTCGTCATAGAGCGCCTGCAGGTCGAACGGCAGCGTCGCCATCTTCACCATGCCGTCCTGCAGGTAATTCCATTCGCCGCGCGGCCGGTCGCGATAGACCTCGATGCCGTTGCCTTCCGGGTCGCCGAGATAGATGGCTTCCGAGACCAGATGGTCGGACGCGCCCTGAAGCGGCACGTTGTTGTGGGCGATATGGGCGAGCCAGCGGCCAAGCTCGGTGCGGTCCGGCATCAGGAAGGCGGTGTGAAACAGACCCGGCGCATTGTGCGGCGCGACGGCCGCATTGCCCTGCGTCGTCAGGGTCAGAAGCGGACGGCCGGCAACGCCGAGCGTCTCGCCGCTTGCGGTCTTCTCGATCGGCTTCAGGCCCATGATGGCCTGGTACCATGAGGACACCATCGGTAGATCGCGCACGACCAGATGCGAATGATCGACATAGGCTGGCATGCGGACGGCGTGGTCTTCGGCTTGAACGGTCATGGGGATGCTCCCTGCCTTGGCTGTGGTGACGGCGTTGCTTGTGACCAATGCGGTGGCCGAAAACTTCATGAAGGTGCGTCGGTTGAAGCTGGTCATTGGTCTGTCCCCGTCCGTTGTCTGCCCAACTATATGACGCGCGCGCGGCGTTCACGGAAGATACTGACTTGAGGATGTACTGTTCTCAACGTGTTGACAATCGCCTGCGACCGTATGGCGGGTTGTGACTTTTGTCGTGTCACACCTATATTGAATCTATCCGCGCAATGCGGCGAGGGTGACGGCCTTGCAAAGCCTGTCATCACGCGCTGCGGCCGGCGCGGCGAACCCGAGGAGACCGTCATGTATTCGAGAATTATCGTGCCGATTGCCATGGACCATCTGGAGCACGGCGAGAAAATCCTGGAGCGCGCCCAATCGCTGCTCGACGAGGGCGGCGAGATCATCCTGCTCAACGTCGTCGAGGATCTGAATGCCTATGCCCAGGGCTACATGATCGTTGATTTTCCCTTGGAGTTGATCGAGGCATCGCGCGAGCATGCCAAGAAAACGCTGACGGAACTGATGGAAAAACACGGCGTGACGAAGGGCAAGGTTGAAATCCGCATCGGCGGTGCCGCCGGCATCATCAACACTTTTGCCGAGGAAGTGGAAGGCGATCTGGTGATCATCGCTTCGCATCGGCCAGGGCTGATCGATTATTTTATCGGCTCGACGGCCAGCCGCGTCGCCAGCCATTGCAAATGTGCGGTGCTGATCGACCGTTAAGGCAGGCCCGTGGTTTTGCGCGTGCACCACCCGTTCGGGAGCACGGCTCCCGAACACATCACTGTGCCTGATATCGGAATGTTACTGTAACGTACTTGTGCATGCCCGCATGAATATGCCCGGTTGTGGCGTCAGCAGTGCATCTCACATTCACGCCACAGATCAACGTTCGATGGAAGGTACATGACATGGCCTACGACGACAGCAACGTAACGCGACGCAATCTCCTTATAGGCACAACAGCTCTAGCGGCCGGTGTCGTTGCGGTCGGCAATATCGCCACCACGACGGCCGCACAGGCACAGGCCGCCGCTCCCTCCGGCAAAGTGCCGAACATCCTGGTGATTTTCGGCGATGATATCGGTGTTCCCCAGATCAGCGCCTATACGATGGGGTTGATGGGCTACCGCACGCCGAACATCGATCGCATCGCAGCCGAAGGTGCGATCTTTACCGACAGCTATGGCCAGCAAAGCTGCACGGCCGGCCGAGCGTCCTTCATTCTCGGGCAGGAGCCCTTCCGTACCGGGCTCCTGACGATCGGTATGCCGGGCGATCCACACGGCATCCAGGACTGGATGCCGACCATTGCCGACGTGATGAAATCGAAGGGATACGCCACCGGGCAGTTCGGCAAGAACCACCTTGGCGACCGCGATGAGCATCTGCCGACGAAACACGGTTTCGATGAGTTCTTCGGCAATCTCTACCATCTGAACGCCGAGGAAGAACCCGAAGGTTATTTCTATCCGAAGGACGCCGAGTTCAGGAAAAAGTATGGTCCACGCGGCGTCATCAAGTCGACGGCGGACGGCAAGATCGAGGATACCGGCGCTCTCAATACCAAGCGTATGGAGACGGTGGACGAAGAGTTTCTGGCCGCTGCCAAAGATTTCATCGACCGTCAGGCCAAGGCCGACAAGCCGTTCTTCTGCTGGTTCAACTCGACCCGCATGCACGTCTTCACCCACCTGAAGAAGGACTCGCTTGGCAAGACCGGCAAAGGCATTCATGCCGATGGCATGGTCGAGCATGATGGGCACGTTGGCCAGTTGCTCGATCAGCTCGACAGCCTTGGCATCGCCGACAATACGATCGTGCTCTACACGACCGACAACGGCGCGGAAATTGCCCTGTGGCCGGATGGCGCCATGACCATGTTCCACGGCGAAAAAGGCACCACTTGGGAAGGCGGTTTCCGCATCCCGATGATGGTCCGTTGGCCGGGCGTCGTGAAGCCGGGCACGCAGATCAACGATCCGGTGACACTGATGGATTGGCTGCCGACATTCGCGACCGCCGCTGGCATCACCGACATTAAAGAGCAGATGAAGACGGGTTATCAGGCCGGCACCAAGACCTTCAAGGTCCATCTCGACGGCTTCGACCTGACCTCCTTGCTGAAGGGCGAAAACAAAACCCCGCCGCGTGAATCCGTCTATTATTTCGACCAGGGCGGGAACCTGAATGCCATCCGGTGGAACGACTGGAAACTGAGCTTTGCGGTGGCGCATGGCAATATTGCCACCGGTGTCCGCGAAACCCCGGCCTGGGCGCTCATCGCCAATCTGCGGATGGATCCGTACGAAAAAGGACTGGAGGAAGGCGGAGGGGCGGTCGATTTCCTTGCCCGCAATATGTGGTTGCTGGTGCCGATCCAGGGGAAGATCAAGGAGTTTTTCCAGGACTTCGACAAGTACCCGTTCCAGATGGGCAGCACACTGAATGCCAGCAACATCAACTATGGTTGGCTGCAGCAGCAGGCGGCGCTCAAGAAGCTCGGCGAGCTGGAACAACTCGCGCCGCGCTGAGAGCGTGCCGTAGCAAGGCCCGCCTGTGTTCGCATCGTTATCCACAGCGAACGGGCGGTTTCGCGGCCAGCAGAGCTGTTTTTAGCGTGTGTAACCAAGGAATACCGGGACGGCTCAGTGCCGCCCCGGTATTCGATCGTTTTGCACGGCCGGACAGCTTGTCATGGGCGGAGCGATCCTTGGAACCAGGGCGTGGCAACGGCTGGTCTCCTCCATCCGCTGAGAAGGCGCACCTTCTGAAAGCTCACGTCTCGGCTTTACGCGTCCCCGCGATCTGCCGTTCAAGCTTCAGGTTGATTGGCGGCGCTTCTTTTTCGAATGTCTCTACCCTGCGATCGTAAACGGGAGAAATCGTGCCCAGCGCCCGGTCCCAGAACGAGAAGTAGTTGGCGAAGTTATACTTGAACTCCGCGTGATGCTGATCGTGATATGTCGTGCACAGCAGCGGCGAGGGACGGCGGGCCGTCTTCGAGGCGAAATATTCAAAACCGGCATGGCCGAAGGTGCCGTTGATCTGATCAAACAGCCGGTTGGCCAGCACGATAAGGGGTGGAAACGGCACGATGAAAACGATGACCGCATAAAATCCCTGCGACAGGGCGGTATCGACAAGCCCGATGGAATCATTGCTCCAGACGGTCGGCGCGACGCTGCGATGGTGCTCCAGATGGTACTTATAGAAGTATTTGGTATGGAGCAGCCGGTGAGCAAAGTAGAACCAGGCGTCAAACAGTACCATGCAGAGGAGAAACAGCGGCACTGCGGTCCACCAGTTGAAGTCCCAGGGTTGCATGGCCCAGCCCTTGTATTGGGCGAAAAGACCGATTGTCACGGACAGGCAGGTGACGAGAATGGAAGCAAGGCTCAGGCGAATTTCTGCCGCCTTGCGTTTTTCGCCACGCCTTTTCTTCTGGATACGGCGCTCAGGGTTGCGATTGTTCAGCCAGATTATGCTGCAGCCAAGAAGGAAATACAGCGCTACGGTCACGCCGTAGAGCACGGCGAGCAGGACGGAAAACTCCGCAAGCCCTTCGAAAAAACCTGTCATCCGCCCTGATATTCCTTCTGCGCTTTGGCCCCCGTAAGCGTAGGGACCCCTTCGCTCGCCGATAAAAAGCGTTCCAGCGCAGAAGATTACCTGATTCGGGGACTTCACCCGTGACCGTTGCACGGCTTTCAAGCGAATGTGAAGCCGCTTATCCAGGCCGATGTCACTTTGTCTCGCCCGGGGCCGGTTTCCGTCAATCTGAACCCCTGGGGCAAACAGGAGGTTTGCCCCAGGGGTTCGGCGCTTGCTTTGCAGCCGCTTGGGATGGAATTACCATCCGGCAACTCGCGCATCGACCGGAAGATGCCAATCAGGCGCGGCCCTCTGAACCCCTTCCGGATCAGCGATTGATCCGCGCCTGATGCTCGGCCGAGTAGCGCGCGCCCTGAATTGTCACGGTCGAGACCGCAGCCTGGATGGACGCGAGATCGCCGGCCGACAGGATGACAGCGGCAGCGCCGATGTTTTCGTCGAGGCGGTTCAGCTTGGTCGTGCCGGGGATCGGCACGATCCAGGGCTTTTGTGCGAGCAGCCAGGCGAGCGCGATCTGCGCCGGGGTCACCCTCTTCGCCGCCGCGATCTCGCCGAGCAGGTCGACAAGCGCCTGGTTGGCCTTGCGGGCGTCCGTTGAGAAGCGCGGCACGGTGTTGCGGTAGTCCTTGTCGTCGAAAGTGGTCTGCGCATTGATTGCACCGGTGAGGAACCCCTTGCCGAGCGGGCTGAAGGGAACGAAGCCGATGCCTAATTCCTCCAGCACCGGCAGGATGTCATCCTCCGGCTCACGCCACCAAAGCGAATACTCGCTCTGCAAGGCTGTGACCGGCTGGACGGCATGGGCGCGGCGGATGGTCTGGGCGCCTGCCTCGGACAGGCCGAAATGCTTGACCTTTCCTTCGGCGATCAGGTCCTTGACCGTGCCTGCGACGTCCTCGATCGGCACATTGGGATCGACGCGATGCTGGTAGAACAGGTCGATGACATCGGTGTTCAGCCGTTTCAGCGCGGCGTCGGCAACGGCGCGGATATGCTGTGGACGGCTGTTCATGCCGCTCTGCCCGCCCTCGGCATTGAAGTCGAAGCCGAATTTCGTGGCGATAACCACCTTATCGCGAATGGGGGCGAGCGCCTCGCCGAGCAACTCCTCGTTCTTGTAGGGACCATAAGCCTCTGCACTGTCGAAAAACGTGACGCCGCGTTCGAATGCGGTGCGGATCAGCGTGATGGCCTGCTGCTTCTCGGTGGCCGGGCCGTAGCCGAAGCTCAAGCCCATGCAGCCGAGACCGATGGCCGAGACTTCAAGGCCGCTATTTCCAAGTGTGCGTTTCTGCATTGTGGTTGCTCCTGATTAGGCCTGATATTGTTCGTCGGTGACGTGTTCCATCCAGTCGACGACCTTGCCATCCAGCGCTTCAGCGATGGCGACGTGGGTCATGGCGGTGGTTGGCGATGCGCCGTGCCAGTGTTTTTCGCCCGGCTCGAACCAGACGATATCGCCCGGCCGGATCTCCTCGATCGGGCCGCCAAGCCGCTGCACCCGGCCAAACCCGGAAACGACAAGCAGCGTCTGGCCGAGCGGATGGGTGTGCCAGGCGGTGCGTGCACCCGGCTCAAACGTCACGGTTGCGCCGCTGACGCGGGCGGGGGCTGTTCCCTGAAACGGTGCATCGATGCGGACTGTTCCAGTAAAATAGTCTGTGGGGCCTTTGGCGGATGGCGCAGAGCCATTGCGCTTGATGTTCATCAGATGTCCTTTCCAAACAGGCTGGCCGGTCATGGCCGATGATGATGCAAGTGATGATCCTGTATTTAGCGCGTGCGATTACCCGCGATTAGGTGCTAGAACGCGCTAAGCCTCATGAGGAGAATTCATGAATGCCGCGCCAGCCGATCAACGATCTGACCGCCTTTATCGCCGTTGCCCGCGAACAGAGTTTCACCCGGGCGGCGGCCAGGCTGGGCGTGTCGCAATCGGCGCTCAGCCACACGATTACCGGGCTGGAAAAGCGGCTGGGACTGCGCCTGCTCAACCGCAATACCCGCAGCGTTTCGCCGACGCCGGCCGGAGCCCGGCTGCTCGATACCGCCGGCCCGCGCATGGATGAGATCGAAAGCGAACTGGCGGCGCTCAGCGAATTGCGCGACAAACCGGCCGGCACCATCCGCATCACCGCCGGCGAACATGCGGCCGAAGCGGTATTGTGGCCAGCTCTTGCAAAGCTGTTGCCGGACTATCCCGATATCAATGCCGAGGTCATTGTCGACTATGGCCTGACGGATATCGTTGCCGAGCGTTATGATGCCGGCGTGCGGTTGGGCGAGCAGGTGGCGAAGGACATGATCGCGGTCAGGATCGCGCCCGACATGCGCATGGCGGCCGTCGGCTCCCCCGCCTATTTCGCCACCCGGCAAAAGCCTCAGACGCCGCACGACCTGACCGGCCATTCCTGCATCAATATGCGCCTGCCGACCTATGGCGGCATCTATGTCTGGGAGTTCGAAAAGGATGGGCATGAGCTGCGCGTGCGGGTCGAGGGGCGGCTGGTCTTCAACAATATTGCCCTTCGGGTGAATGCGGCAGTCGAGGGCATGGGCTTGGCCTATCTGCCGGAAGACGTTGTCCAATCGCACCTTGCCGATGGCCGGTTGATCCGTGTTCTCGAAGACTGGTGCACGCCGTTTTCCGGCTATCACCTCTATTATCCCAGCCGCAAACAGCCGTCCGCCGCCTTTGTCCTGCTGGTGAACGCGCTTCGTTATCGCCCGTATGCTTCATCCAGCTGACGTTCCTTGCACCGGGGGACACCGAGCATGCGTTGATGTCCGCCTGTCGCAAATGTTGATCCCGATGACCCTGTTCCAGCCTTTAACAGCCTGTCAAATTGTTATGGTTATCTGGCTTGCCGTCCGGCCGTGTTGACGGCAGACTGCAATGAGAGAGCCGGACCGGCTGTTGAGAGGCGTGCATGGAAATCAAGGGCATCAAGTGGAACTACGATCGCTCTGAGCTGATCGCCGATGGTGTTGTTCATGGCGTCGGGCTCGCCTTTGCGCTGATCGGCGTCACGGCGATGATCTTTTATGCAAGCGTCTGGAGCACGTCGGGGCAGCTGGTTGCCGCCTGGATCTATGGCGCCGGCCTGGTGGCGACCCTGTCGATTTCCTTCCTCTACAATCTCTATCCCGTATCGCAGACAAAGTGGTTCCTGCGCCGCTTTGATCATTCGTCGATCTTCATTCTGATCGCCGCCACCTATACGCCCTTCCTGCAGCGCGGCTGGGACGATCCTTTTCTGTTCGGCATGCTGATCGGCATCTGGTCAATCGCCATTGTTGGCGTCTTGATCAAATGCGTCTTTCCCGGCCGTTTCGACAAGCTGGCGATATTGCTCTACCTTGCAATGGGGTGGAGCGGTGTCTTTGCCGCCGGTCCGCTTCTGTCGCAGCTGACGGAGACGACGATGATCCTCATCCTGGCGGGTGGCATCATCTATTCGCTCGGCGTGATCTTCCATGTCTGGGAAAGGTTGCGCTTCCAGAACGCCATCTGGCACGGCTTCGTCGTCACCGCCGCCGCCGTGCACTATTCCGCCGTTCTCACCTGCATCAGCAGCGCTGCGAGCTGAGCAGCGCCTCTCCTTAACGGTTTGGGCGGCCAGCTCAATCCGCCTGTGGCGCGTTGCGGGCAGCCCGCAAATGCTGGTTATCGAGCGCCAGGCCCAGAATGCGCGCAATGATATCGACAGACGTATCGGGGGACAAAGGCCGCTGGTCCGTCGCAAAGGCGATCCCGATGACGGCGCTCTGGCCCACAACCGTGGGCACAGGCCAGAAATCAAACCGCGAGGCCACGGCCGGATAGACACCCGCTCGTGCCACAGATCCCATCGCCAGTGACGCCCGCGCCGCATCGAGATCGGCGGCCTGAAGCTCCGCGCCGTCGAGATTGTTGACCGGCACAAGGTCATTCCCGGCCATGAGGATCACCACAGCGGGGGCGCCGAACAATGCCGTCAGTGTCCCGGAGGTGATGGAAACGGCAGCCTTGGCGTCGCCGGCCGCGCCGATATCGCGGCTATAGTCTTGCAGCAGAGTGGCCTGTTTCGTCAGCTGCGCCGCGTTGATCGCTCTGCGGCGCGAGGTGAAGGCGACGCTGCTGACGATCAGTCCGACGAAAAAGAGCAGGACGATTGCCCAGATATTGGCCGGGTCGTTGACCGCCAGCGTGTAGCGCGGTTCGGTCAGGAAGAAGTTGTAGGCGAGCGCGCCCAGGATCGCCGAGCAGACGGAGGCTCCGAGCCCGAAGGAAACGCCGGCGATAATCACGGGTATGACAAAGACGAGCGAGACGTTCGGGATGCTGATGCCGCTGTCGAGGCCGACAGCCACGACCGTGGCGGCGGCAGTCATCAGGACCGACGCAAAATAACCCGTCAACGCCGGCGCCTGCGACGGAGCCTCGACCAGAAAGGGATTGTCCGCTCGCAGGGGAGCGGCCTCTTCGCCAAGCCCGGATTCAACGCGTGCCATTGTTCAACTCCCGCCAATGTTATGCGGTCCTGCCGCCAGAGCGGTGGACGCCGCTGCGATAGACGGCGCAAGTATACACCCGGCGCAATCCGGGCGTGAGTGAAAGGTGAGGGGAGTTCCGCCAGCGGCGTAGCGCGCGGGCTGCTGCTTGAGTGTCGCAGGCTCAAGGTTCTGGTAGCGATTTGTTACAGTGCTGGTTCGTCAGCCGCGAGCGTCTGCAAAACAAAATCCGCCCGTTCGGCAATGCCGGTCTTCGGCAGGATGCAGATGTCATAGCCAAGCAGGCTATAGGCTCTGAGGAGGCGGTCGTATTCCGCCACCGCCGCATCGAGGCCGTGCCGCCGCTCGGGATCGGTCACATAAATCTCCGGCCAGGGCGGCACCAGGAAAACCCGTTTGTGATAACGATGCGCCTGACAGAACTTCGCCAATGCCGGTTCGCCGGTAACGTGTTCGAGTGCTGCGGCGGCATCGACCAGCCCCCTGTCGAAGAACACCCAGCCTTGGTATCTACCAGCGGCATTCCGGTCCTCAAGTGCCATCGCGACGGCGCGGCGGGCAAAGGCGGTCATGTTGACCCAGGGCAGGGCAGATCCGTTGCCCTTCGCCTCGTCTTCGACAATGCGCCGGCCCGGTTCCTCGACAACGGCATATCCCCGAGCGGAAAGCGCTGCAAGCAAGGTGGACTTGCCACCGCCCGAGCAGCCTGAAATCACCACGAAATGGTTCATAAAAATCTCTCTGTTATGGGCCTGACCCCTTTCAATTCGGCGCAGCGCCCGGTGCCGATGCCGGCGCCTGATTGCATCCGGTCGCGGGGCGCAGGGATTTGGCCATGCGGCCGACAAGGTTGTTATAGGCCTTCAGTGCTTTGCGCGGATATGTCAGCTGGAAATAGGCAGCACTCCCGTCACATAAAGCGACGGCGCGGGAATACAGAATATCGCTACCTTTGGCACCGGAATAACTGGCCCATCCTGGTGTCACTTTTTCATAGGTAATGTGCCAGCCTTCCTGCATGTCCCACGCCATGCGTTGCCGGATATCGGCAGCGAATGCCCCCTCTTCGACAAAAGCGCCGAAAATCAACAACCTGGCACCGTCCCTTGATTCAAATGTTGCGCCATCGCCATTGTCGCTTTCCTGCGCCAATGTGAAACCGGGCGGCACGTCAGCGCTGTAGTCGAAGCGCGGATTTGAATAACGGACCCACCCGTCCGCCGCCAGAACGGGGATTGCGGCCCAAAAGCTGGCGATCAGCAGCAACGCATATCTCAAAACTGTTTCTCCATTTCTCCATCGGCCGACTAAGTCGGCTCGAATGTCAGCGCAACACCATTCATGCAATAACGCAAGCCGGTCGGCGGCGGACCGTCGGGAAAGACATGGCCGAGGTGGGCGTCACAATCGGCGCAACGAATTTCCGTCCGGCTCAGCCCATAGGAGACGTCGTGATGCTCCGTCACCGCTTCCATGGATATCGGCTCGAAGAAACTTGGCCACCCCGTTCCGGAATCGAATTTCGTCTGCGAACGATAGAGCGGCCGGTTGCAGCAGACGCAGCGATAGGTGCCTGTTTTGCTGATTTCGAAATCCGGGCTTGAGAAAGCGCGCTCGGTGCCGTGCTGCCGGGTGATCCGGTATTGCTCCGGGGTCAAAAGCTCCCGCCATTCGGTATCGGTTTTCTCGACTTTCAGGGTATTTTTCTCGTTCATCGGCCTCTCCGTGACGTTATGGCGCAGGACATAGGACGAACTTGCACTGCGGCAATTGCCGTTACTGGCCCGGCGTTAAAATTGGTATCTGGATGCCGTGAGTGTTTTGCGTCAGCAACTGGGCACAAGGGCTTGTATATCCCGTCGTAACCTTGAGTTTACCCATCGCTTGCCTTATTCCCAACGGTAGACGCTGCGGCATTCTTTGCCGCCGTTCCCGCTTTTCGCCATCTATCCACGAAAGGAACCTGCTGACCCATGAATGTCACCGACCTGACATTTCTGGCCCTCTGCCTTCCTTTCCTGGGGGCGCTTTTTGCGCCTTTGCTGACACGAATGCTTGGCCACAATGCCGCCTGGGTACTGGCCCTCATACCGGCGGCGATCTTTGTCCATTTTGCCGGTTTTACGGCGGAAATCGCGCAAGGCACCCCCATCACCGGCGGCTACACCTGGGTGCCGTCCTTCAATGTCCGGTTTTCGTGGCTGATCGATGGCCTGTCGCTGAGTTTCATCCTGCTGATCTCGGGCATCGGCGCGCTGATCGTTCTTTATGCCGGTGGCTATCTGAAGGGCCATGCGCATCAGGGCCGGTTCTTCTCGTTCCTGTTGATGTTCATGGGGTCGATGCTCGGCCTCGTCGCGTCCGACAGCTTCCTGATGCTGTTCGTCTTCTGGGAACTGACGTCGATCACGTCGTTCCTGCTGATCGGCTTTGACCATCATCGCGAAGCCGCGCGCCGTGCCGCCTTCCAGGCGCTGGTCGTTACCGGCGGCGGCGGGCTGTTTCTGCTCGCCGGTCTGATCGTGCTCTGGAACATTTCCGGTGTTACCCAGTTCTCGGCGCTGATGTCTCTTGGTCCGATGGTCAAGGCAAGCCCGCTTTATCTCGCAGCGCTCGTACTGGTGCTGGGCGGCGCCTTCACCAAATCGGCGCAGTTTCCGTTCCATTTCTGGCTGCCGAACGCCATGGAAGCGCCGACACCGGTTTCCGCCTACCTGCATTCGGCGACCATGGTGAAGGCCGGGGTCTATCTGTTGATGCGGCTCAACCCCGTGCTGGGGGATACGCCGGAGTGGCAGCTTATTCTGCCGGTATTCGGTGCCGCGACCCTCGTCATCGGCGCGCTTCTCGCGGTGCGCCAGACGGACCTGAAGCTGATGCTCGCCTATACGACAATGTCGTCGCTCGGCCTTCTGGTGATGCTAACCGGTTTCGGCGTGCCCTATGCCATCGAGGCGGCGGTGCTCTATCTCGTTGCGCATTCGCTGTTCAAGGGCGCCCTGTTCATGGTGGCGGGCATCATTGATCACGAGACCGGCACCCGCGATGTTACCCGTCTCGGCGGGCTGCGCACTGCTATGCCGCTGACATTCGCAATTGCGCTTGCTGCCGCCATCTCGATGGGCGGCCTGCCGCCTTTCTTCGGCTTTCTGGCCAAGGAAGAGGTTTATGCCGCTCTGTCGTCGTCTGATCCTCGGTCGATCGTTTTTGCGGTTCTTGTGATCATCGGCAACGCGCTGATGTTTGCCATCGCCTTCGCCGTGGCGCTGAAGCCGTTTTCCGGAAAGCTGGTGGCAACGCCAAAGCACCCGCATGAAGCACCGGTGCTGCTCTGGCTTGGCCCGGCCGTGCTGGCGCTGGCCGGTCTCGTCGCGGCCGTGCTATCGGCGGCCGGACACGCCTTGATCTCCACCCCGATGGCATCCGCTATCGCCGGCGAGCCGCGCGTGATCACCATTTCGCTTGTGCCGCATATCGGCGTTCCGCTGGCACTGTCCGGCATCACCGGCGTTATCGGTATTGCACTTTACCTTGGCCTGGCGCGGGTGAGGGCAGGCGTCGCGTCCGTTCTCGCCTGGATCGGCTGGGGGCCGGACCGTGGCTTCGATCAGGCTATCCGCGGTCTCGTGCGCTTTTCCTTCGCCGTGACCCGGCGGCTGCAGAATGGCAGGCTGGACAGTTACATGACCATGACTTTCACAGCGATTGCGGCCGTTCTGCTCGTGCCGCCGTTCGTCTTCGGCGAATTGGCGCTGGCGCCGGTCTTCCCGTCCATTCCTCTGCACGAACTGGCGATCATGGTCATCGCGGTGATCGGCCTATTTGCCGTCGTTCTCGCCAAGGACCGGCTGACGGCAATCGTCTCGCTCGGCATTCAGGGCTTCTCGGTCGCGGTCATCTTCCTGCTCTACGGCGCGCCGGATCTGGCCTTCACCCAGTTCATGATCGAAACGCTGGCGGTGGTGATCCTTGCGCTGGTGATGACACGGTTGAGGCTGTCGCCGTCCGATCATCGTCCGTTCCGCGAGACCCTGCCGGATGCAGCGATCGCCATTGCCTGCGGGCTGGGCGCCGGGCTGCTGTTGCTCAAGGTGACACAGGTGCCGTTCGACACGGCGTTGTCTGATTTCTTCGCGCAATATTCGAAAACCATCGCCCACGGCGCCAATATCGTCAACGTCATCATCGTCGACTTCCGCGGCACCGATACGCTGGGCGAGATTGCCGTGGTGATGATCGCCGGGCTGGCCATTCTGTCGCTCGTGCGCCTGCGGGCCGGATCGATGCGCCGCATCGCCGACAATGATCCCGACGCGGAGGAGGCCGGCCGATGAAATCGCTGATCTTCCGGACCATTACGCCAGTCATCACCAGCGTCATGATGCTGTTCTCGATCTTCGTGCTGCTGCGCGGCCATAATGAGCCGGGCGGAGGCTTCATCGGCGGCCTGATCGCCGTTGCCGCCCTGTCGATCTATGGCATCGCCTTTGGCGGCGAGACGGTGCGGCGCGCCATCGTCTTTCATCCGCTGTCGATCGCCGGGGCCGGGCTGCTGCTGGCGACATTGTCCGGCCTGTTGTCGATGGTTTTCCATGTACCGTTCATGACCGGGCTGTGGGTCTATCCGGTGGTTTTCGGCGAAGAGATTCCGCTGTCGAGCGTGATGACTTTCGATATCGGCGTCTATCTGGTCGTGGTCGGCGCGGTCACCTCGATTGCCCTGTCGCTCGAGGAAAGGGGGGAAGACTGATGGAACCTGTTTTCGCCGTTCTGACCGGCATTTTCCTCGCCGTTGCCGTTTACCTGCTGTTGTCGAAGTTCATCATTCGCATCTTGCTCGGCGTTGCCATTCTCGGCAATGCGGTCAACCTTCTGCTGTTCACCAGCGGCCGTATCCTGCGCGAGGTACCGCCGGTGATTGGGGCGGGGCTGGACGTTCCCGCCGGTGTGACCGCCAATCCGCTGCCGCAGGCACTGATCCTGACGGCAATCGTCATTTCCTTTTCGTTCTTTGCTTTCCTTTTGGTGCTGTCCTGGCGCGCCTATAGCGTTCTTGGAACGGACAACACCGATGTTATGCGCGTGGCCGAGCCGGACGATGTCCAGCCGCCGCCGCTCGGATATTGACAGACATGGCCGCTTCCTCTTCCCCTGCCGATCTCTCCGCAGCCCTGGTTCTTCAGCCGGTGGCAGCGCTCGACTGGCTGGTGATCCTGCCGGTCGCCTGGTGCATTTCGATCGGCGCGATTCTGATGATGATCCGTCACAAGGGCGTGGCGCAGCCGCTGGTGGCGATCGCCGGGCTTGCCGTTCTTGTCCTTCTCGATGCCGCCCTCCTGTGGCATGTCGCGCAAAGCGGGCCGGTGACGATGGTCATGGGCCGCTGGCTGCCGCCGTTCGGCATTGCGTTCACGGTAGATCTGACCGGTGCGCTGTTTGCGCTGACATCGGCCGTGGTGGCGCTGGTCGGCGCGGCCGCCGCCATCGACGATGTCAATGCCAGCGGCAGGCGCTACGGTTTTTACCCTTTCCTGATGCTGCTGATGGCGGGTGTCAGCGGCGCCTTTCTGACCGGTGACGTCTTCAACCTCTATGTCTGGTTCGAGGTTCTGCTGATCTCGTCCTTCGGGCTTCTCGTGCTGGGGGGCGAGCGCGAGCAGATCGATGGGGCGGTGAAATACGGTTTTCTCAACCTCGTTGCCACCACGTTGTTCCTGATCACCACCGGCTATCTCTATGGCATCTTCGGCACGCTCAACATGGCCGATATCGCGGCCAAGGCCCCGGGTTTGCAGGCGCAAGCGCCGCTGGTGACGCTGACGGCGCTCTATCTTCTCGCTTTCTCGATGAAGGCGGCGGCGTTTCCGGTGAATTTCTGGCTGCCGGCCTCCTATCATACGCCGCGCATCGTCGTGTCGGCGCTGTTTGCCGGCCTGCTGACCAAGGTCGGCATCTATGCCCTGATCCGTGTCGGGGTCATGCTGTTTCCGGCCGAGATTGAACAGTTGAGCCTTGTGCTGGCGATTGTCGCGGCGCTGACCATGCTCACCGGTTCGCTTGGGGCGCTGGCGCAAAACGATACCCGCCGTCTGCTCGGTTATCTCGTCATCTCCGGTATCGGCGCCATGCTGGCCGGTATCGCCATCGGCGGGCCGGAGGCGATCGGCGGGGTGATTTTCTATGCGCTGCATTCCATGCTGGTGATGACGGCGCTCTATCTGGCAGCCGGTCTTGCCGCCCGGTTGAGTGGCGATTTTTCGCTCGGGCCCGCCGGTGGACTCTACCGCCACTATCTGCTGTTTACGGCGCTGTCGCTGATGCTGTTCTTCTCGGTGTCCGGTCTGCCGCCGTTTTCCGGCTTCTGGCCAAAGGTGATGCTGGTCAAGGCTGCCATCGATGGCGGTGTTTCGTGGCTGGCGGCCATCCTGCTTTTGTCCGGCTTTCTCACCACGATTGCCACGGGCCGGGTGTTCCTGCTTTCCTATTGGCGACCGGCTGATGCGCCGGCGGCGGCAGTGCCGCAGCCGCTGGCATTCACCGCCCTGTTGCCGCTCCTGGTCCTGACGGCACTGAGCATTCTTATCGGACTGCTTCCCGAAACCCTGCTCAACCTCGTCCAGCAGGCCGCATCGACGCTCAGTGAGCCATCCGCCTATCTCAATTCGGTCTTTCCGGCGGGAGGTGCGTCATGACATTCCTCATGGTCAATGTGTTGTTGATGCTGACCTGGGCGGCCGTGTCGGGCAGTTTCACCATTCCCAACCTGCTGCTGGGCCTTGCCGTGGGCGCGCTGTCGCTGTGGCTGGTGCGCGAACAGTTTGCCGCTGCCCGCCACCGCGTCAATCCCGTCAAGCTCTTGGTCCTGACCGCTGTCTTCTTCAAGGAGTTGTCGCTCTCGGCGATCAAGGTGGCGCTTCTCGTCATTCGGCCGGATATGCAGTTGCGGCCGGGCATTTTCGCCTTTCCGCTGACGTTGACGCGCGATTTCGAAATCACGCTGCTGGCCAACCTGATCACGCTGACACCCGGCACTTTGTCGGTCGATGTCTCGGAAGACCGCAAGACGCTGTATGTCCACGCGCTTGATTGCCATGATCCGGCGGCCGAGAAGCGGGCGATTTCCACCGGCTTCGAACGCCGCATCCGGGAGGCCTTTCCGCTATGAGCGCCGCCGCCATCCTGTCTTCTTCGATCTATTTCGCGCTTGCCGCGCTGTCGCTTGGCCTATTGCTGACGGTGGTGCGGATCCTGCGCGGACCAACCTTGCCCGACCGGGTGCTCGGTCTCGACATGCTGGTGGCGATCGCCATCGGCCTGATCGCCGTCCTTGCCATCAAGAGCGGCTTCAATCTCTATGTCGATATCGCCATTGCGCTCAGCCTTGTCGGCTTCCTGGCAACGGTCGCCTTTGCGCGGTTCATTCTGGCGCGGGGGCTTTCTCCGGAAAAGGGTGGCGCGGCGGGGCGTCCGCTTCCTGCGGTGCAGAAGGCGAAGCGCAGCAAGCCGGTCCGGCGCAACAAGAAGGGAGGCCGGTAATGGCAACTGATCCCGATATGGCGATGGCGCTCGTGGTCAGCGCGCTCCTGGTGATCGGCTCGCTGTTCAGCGTTCTGGCCGCGCTCGGTGTGCTGCGTTTCCCCGATCTCTACACGCGCATGCACGCAGCCTCCAAGGCGGGGACGATCGGCTCCGGTCTGTTACTGCTTGCCGCCGGTATCCACGCGATGGATATCGCCATCCTGCTGCGCGCGCTCGCCGGTTTCGCCTTCTTCCTGCTGACTGCGCCGCTCTCGGCCCATTTGCTTGCCAAGGCAGCCCATCAGGCCGGGTATCGTCTGACCAATCTGTCGGTGACGGACCAGATGCCGCAGCCGTCTCCGCAGAAATCCCGTAGCCTCTGATACGCCGTGCCTTTAATCGAACGCATTCTGCCGCGATGCATGCGTCCGGGCGATTCTGATCGGGTGCGTCGGCCTACTTATGCCGCACACCGGGGGTTCTCCCTAGAATGTCTACCGGCCCGTTCTTGGTAATGCTGGAAACAGTGTGGTTAATACCAAGTAAAATGCCAATTACTTGCCAAGCTGCACAGCCTCTGCGGCCGGATGTATCGTAATGTTTCCGCTTGCGCGGCGATATGCGCGACTCTTAAAGATCAAGAGGCTAAATCTCGCATAAATTATGGTTGGACTTTTGCCTGATCGATGCTAATCGAGTAAAGGCAAAGTGTCCATTTTCGTATTACTTCATTCTGAAATTCCAGCATGGGTTGTGACTATTGATTGTTGCTTTGAGGCGCAGGGTTGTCCCGGCGCTTTGGTAACGGATTCCAATCCCTAAGAATTAGGAGTATTATACGGTTCTCGTGGTTTTCTGTCGCTGTCAGAAGCAAAGTGCATCTGGCTCGGCGGGAAACGTGATGTTCGGGCACTTTCTCAAAATGGTTTGGTTGTGCTCGCGATAAACCCGTCGCGGGCGCGTTTGAAGTGATTCCGATAGGAGAAAGAAAAAATGACGGATCTACCGCTTGGCTCGGGCCATGATCTACTGGTTGAATTGACCGCCGAGATCGTTGCCGCCTATGTCAGCAATCATGTCGTGCCGGTCGCCGAACTGTCGACGCTGATCGGTGATGTGCATGCTGCGCTGAACAACACGAGCAGCCCGGCTCCTGTCGCTGTTGTGATCGAAAAGCCGAAGCCTGCCGTATCGGTACGCAAGTCGGTTCAGGATGACCAGATTACCTGTTTGGAGTGCGGTGGCACGTTCAAGTCGCTGAAGCGCCACCTGATGACCCATCACACCCTGTCGCCGGAAGAATACCGCGAGAAATGGGACCTGCCGACAGACTATCCGATGGTCGCTCCGGCCTATGCCGAAGCGCGTTCGCGTCTCGCCAAGGAAATGGGCCTCGGCCAGCGCCGCAAGCGCCGCGCCAAGTAAGTTACGCGGATATCAGCGGTAAAATTTCCAAGCCGGTCTGGCTCCCACAGACCGGCTTTTTTGTCTCCGGCGGTGGCGCTAAAAAATGAAGACGAGGAAAATAAACCTATTATTTTCCTCAAAAAACTTGAAAACGATGAAAAAACAACGGATGGTTGTGGCTGCGCGCTTTCTTTCATCCCCGCAATCACACTAGGGTGTATGAATTAATTCCTATCTGAGGAGTGAGCCATGCATCTGAGTAACTTTCTTCATCGGCCCTTGTCCCTAAAACCGTCCTTGCCGGCGCCAAGAGCGCGCATGGTCACGCAGTCCATCCTGCCGCCCGGTTCAGGCACGCTCGACGATCCATGGGGCCCGGTTCTGTCTGTTGCCGCCCACCACCGGTGCCGCCTTGTGCGGCAGGTGACGGCGGAGATGGTGATGATGGTCGGCGAGCGCGTGCCGCTCCGGCGTGACCGCCGCCGCACCAGCTGCCATGTCCGGCAGATTTCCATGTATGTCTGCCATGTGGTGCTGCAGATTTCGCTGACCGATATCGGCTATTCCTTCGGCCGCGACCGCACCACCGTCAGCCATGCCTGCAATGTCGTCGAGGACCGGCGCGACGATCAGGCCTTTGATGACTTCATCGCCGCGCTGGAGCGCGTCGTCACCTGCTTCTTCGGTGCCCCGGGAGGACGCGATCATGCCTGACACAAGCGGAAGGGACGCACGCGCCGCGCAAAAGGATCTTGTTCGCTTCGTTCGCACTGTCGTTACCCACGCCCCTGTCCGGCTGGAGCCCGGAGAGGGGGCCGTGACGCTCGTTCTAGACAGCAAGGGTTCGCACCGGGGCAAGTTGTCGCGCCCGGTTTCCGGAACCACGGTCGCTCAGGCCCTTTCGCTTGGACTGGTCGTCCTTGATGGTCATTGCATGCGGGCAACGGCAGAGGCGTTGCCTTTCCTGCGCCGCGCGCTTGTGACGCCGGAAGAGGGGTTTCAGGAACAGCACCGCGAAATGGAGAGCGGGACCGTTGCACTGGACGGCGTCCGCCAGGCCGTTCGGGTCAACCAACTGGAATCGCCGCTCGGTGCTTGCGCGCGGCTGAAAGAGAAATCCGGCCAGCCCTTCCTGCCGCCGGAGGCGATTACGGCGGGTGAGCGGCTGCATGCCGATTTTACCCGCGCGAATTTGCAGCCACGGCTGACCATGGCCTACGAGCCGCGGCTTTCGACGAAGACCAGGGGCGGCGTGGGCGGTGCTGCCGATCTCAGCGATTCTGCCATGTCGGCGCGGTTTCGGGTCGGAAAGGCAATGGAGGCGATCGGTCCGGAACTTTGCGGCGTGGCGCTGGATGTCTGCTGCTTCCAGAAGGGCTTGGAAATTGTCGAGCGGGAGCGGCAATGGCCTGCGCGCTCGGCCAAGCTGATGCTGCGCACCGCGCTGATGGCGCTTGCCCGCCACTATACGCCACCACGCAAGGATGCAAAACGCAGCCATGCGTGGGGTGCGGAGGGGTATCGCCCGCAGGCGAACGATATTGTGCTTTAGGCGGCCAGTTGGCGGGCGGCCTCGTCCTTGATCCGCTTGATCATCGAGCGCAGGCCATTGGCGCGTTGCGCGGTCAGGTATTCGATCAGTCCCATGCGGTTAAACAGGTCGATGGCATCGGTCTTGACGATGTCGGAGGCATGCTGCCCGGAAAAGATCGACAGGACGATGGCGACCAGGCCGCGCACGATATGCGCATCTGATTCGCCCTCGAAGGTCAGGATCGGGTCGCTTGCCGCCGGGCTGGCATGGGTGACCAGCCAGACCTGGCTGGCGCAACCCTGCACCTTGTTTTCAGACGTGCGTTTTTCGTCCGGCATCTCCGGCAGCTTGCGGCCAAGCTCGATGACATAGCTCATCCGGTCCTGCCAATCGTCCAGATAGGCGCAATTGTCGATGATTTCGGCAAGCGGGGTGATCGGCGATGTGTGCAACTGGTCCATGCCGTTGATATAGGCGATGGACTGGCAAATGAGAACTGCAAAAAGAAAAGCCGTGAGGGATGGGCGTTCCTCACGGCGGCCGTAAAATCGGCAGTTCAGGCAGTTGTAAAATCGTGGTGGTCTGGGGGTGCGTGTCAGCGCACAACCGAAACCTTCGGTTCGATGCGCTTTTCCGGCACGGGGATTCTGTTGAAGACGGGCTCCGGCTGCGCGGCGGCCTGTTCGGCGGTGGCGAGATCGGTGGTGACGTCGATAGTAGGCTGCGGGGCGGCGGCAACGGTGCCGGTGGTCACGGCGTCGCTCGGTTCGGCAAACTGCTGATCGAGGAACTGATAGGCGATCTTGGCGCCTTCACGGGCCCGGTGGCCAAGTGCGACGAAGGTTTCGGTTCCCTTGACGCAGACATCCGGCTTTTCGACGCAGATGGCGCTGATGTAGCCGAATGCCTCAGTGGCGGCCGAGACCGTATCGCCGACATCGACCTTGGGGCCGCGCTCCAGTGTCGAAGTGCTTGCCGGATCGAGAAACGGCAGGAGCACCAGCACCAGCGAAAACCAGAATGTTCCCTTGATCAGAAACCACATTGTCTTGCCCATCCTTTGGTCAGGCGCTCAAACCTGCGTCCGGTCTCTGCCGGGTTCGCTCCCTTGGCGCCTTGTCATCACACCTTAGGCAGGGATTCGGAACATGCCTTTGCCAAAACCAGTGGCATTTGCACCGTCTTTTCATAAAATTTGAATTATCGGCATTTGAATGGCATTTATCGTGCATTTTAACAGTCGCTATTAAGGTTCAAGGCGAAGCGGTTCCGGTCAAGCCCCGAAACGCGGGGTCTCACGGCGGGCGGGGGTGCCACACAGGTTAACGCGGGAGCAAAAACCCGCTAAAATCCGGCGCTTACACCCCGTTAACCACAAAAGATAAAGCCCCGGCGATTTGTCCCGGAATGGGACTTTGAAGGCCTTTCGCGGGATTTGTCGCAGTTTCATTTATCCTTTCATTAAGCCGCCAGTGCGAAATTCGGATGTGCAAGATGATCGTTCAATGAAACCGTTTCCGGTCGTGCATGATGATTTGCTTATAAAGAATGGAGCCATGACGGGCTCCGGAAAAGAACGAGCGTACAGGGTCAGACGTTGAGAGTATTGCGTAACATTGCTGGCAGGATGGCGTCGCGTGTCGATGACGTCGCGCGCCTTTGGCTGCCCCGCCAGGTGGCGGGAGAGCCGGAGGCAAGCCGCGAATTCGCCGTTATCCGGGCGGTCGCAGCCACGGCTCTCGTTGCGTTCCCGACGGTTCCCCTCGCGCTCTCTGTTGTCTTGCCGGTTTCGCTGGCCCTGCCGGTCGGCGCGGCTTCAGTCGGTGCTGCGGCACTGATCGCAACCGTCGGCGGTATTGCCTATCAACGAGGCCGCACGCCTGCCGCCGTCGAAATCCGGGAAATGCCCATCGATAATGGCGCCCGCCATTATGATTGTTTTGCCGGTCTGGTGACGATCCACGACATCCGCGGCTCGGTCACATCCGTGCATGGCCGCGACGCCGAATCCTATCTGGCCTGGATGCGCAATCCCTGCGGCCGGGGGTTCATCGAACAGATCCACGTCTCCGATCGCATCCTGTTTCTGCAGGCCATCGATACGCTGCGCCAGGGCAATCGCCAGGCGACCATCGACATCCGGCTGGAGCATCCCAACGTCTTTGCCGGCGGCGAGCAGTTCGTCCACATGCGCTGCGAAATGACGGCGCTTGGCGAGGTCGACGGCGAATTCGCCATCCTCGTCCAGTCGCGCGACGTGTCCGAAGAGGCGCGGCTGCGTGCCGAAGCCATCTACAAGACGGGGCTTGCGGAATCCGCCAACGATGCCAAGACCCGTTTCCTGGCGGCGGTCAGCCATGAGTTGCGCACGCCGCTCAATGCCATTCTCGGCTTTTCCGACATCCTGTCGGGGGAATATTTCGGCAAGCTCGAAAACGACCGGCAGCGCGAATATGTCTCGCTGATCAACCAGTCGGGCGCCCATCTTCTATCGGTCGTTAACACCATGCTCGATATGAGCAAGATCGAGGCTGGCCGCTATGAACTGATGCCGGAACCGTTCCGGGTCGCCGATGCCGTCAGCGCCTGCGAAGCGATGCTGGGCCTGCAGGCGCGCGAAAAGGGCGTGCAGCTGACCAGCCGGATCATGCGCAATGTTGCAGAGGTTAATGCCGACCAGCGTGCGATCCAGCAGATCCTGATCAATCTGGTCGGCAATGCCATCAAGTTCACCGATCGCGGCGGTCTCGTCACCATCGACGCAGAAATTGCCGGCAGCAATCTCAACCTGATCGTCAGCGATACCGGCATTGGCATCGCCGAGAACAAGCTGTCGTCGCTCGGACAGCCGTTCGTGCAGATCCAGAACGACTATACCCGCAAATACGAGGGGACCGGCCTTGGCCTGTCGCTGGTCAAGGGACTGGTGGCGCTGCATGGCGGAGAATTCAACATCCGCAGCCGTCCGGGCGAGGGCACCGTCATCACGGTAACGATCGCGCTCGACGGTTCCGGCATTGTCGGCATCGACGAGCAGGAACCTGTGGAACAGACAATGGTGGAGTTTCCGCCGCGCCTGAAGGAGCGTACGCGGGTAAAGACGAACGGCAAGTCCTTTCCGGAAGCGAGCCGGAGGGATGCCGAGGGAATGAACGGGGGTGCTGGTCATGACGGCTCGCAAGCGAAAACAGCCTGAGAAGAAAAAGAAAGCGCAGCGCGGCGCGGGCCTTATGGCCGCGGGCCTGGCGATGCGCGGCCTGACCTTCGCCGGCCGCCTGGCGTCGCGCAATCCGCGCGTCTTCGGCGGCTCGCTGGCGTTTGCGGTTGCCTTCAGTTTCGTCGCCGCCAATGCCATGTGGTACCAGCCGGGCGCGCATCCTTCACCCTTCATGCGCACACGCCTGCCGTTTGTCGATCCGCAAACCGCAAAGGCGGCGGCCGAGGAGGATGGCCTTTCACCCCGTAAGGTGACGACCTTCGTCATCCAGCGTGAGGAAGAGGGGGAGCAGACGGCCAGCATCGACCAGCCGAAACCGGAGCCGGAAGCTGAAACCGTTTCCGGGATTATCCAGTCTGCGCCTGCAGCGACACCTGCGGCCGACGGAGCGCTTGTGGCCGGTATCCAGAAGGAACTGGCGCGCCGGGGCTTCTACGACGGTCCCGCCGACGGCAAGACCGGCCCGAAAACCTCGGCGGCGATCCTGCGCTTTGAAAAACAGGCGGGCCGTCCGGAGACGGGCTCGGCAAACGCAACGCTGCTGGCAGCCTTGCAGGCAAAAGGCGCCGCACAGGGCAATGCACAGCAGACGGGTGGCAAGACGGCTTCCGCGGCAAAACCCGCGCAGCGGCCCTATGAGAACGTCAAGGGTGGCAAGGGTGAACTCGATCCGGTCGCAGCGGCAATCCGCAATGCCGAGATCGATCCGCAATATATCCCCAAGGTCGATATTCCTGCCTCCAGCGAACTGGTGATGAATATCCAGAAGGGTCTGACCAACCTTGCCTATAGCGACGTGTCGATCGACGGTGTCGCCGGTGAGCAGACCCGCTCGGCCATCCGCCATTTCGAAAAGCACTACCGGCTGCCCGAAACCGGCCAGCCAAGCGACAAGGTGCTGAAAAAAATGAAGGAAATCGGCGCTCTCTGAATTTCCCGTGTCCGTTGCATGCCTCTAAAATTCCCGTTTTTGCTTCGTTAACCCTGTTCGCATAGGTTGTAGCGGGGTTGAGGAGAGAATTGGGATGGTGACGACGGCTTTGCGCATACCTGTGTCCGGAATTCAGCCGGGCGCGGACGATAGCGATACGGGCGCCAGTGGCCTCGGGCGCGTCATCGCCGATCTGGCGCGCGAAGCCGCCGGTCTTGGCATCGATCTTGTCGATATTGCCGGGGCGATCCAGAATGCCGCGGCGCTGTCTGCCCGCCATGTCGATATCTTTTCCAGCGTTACCGCCACCGCCCGCTCGATTGCCGCCGCCAATGGCGAGGTCGCCCGCTCGCTGCGTGAAACCGACGCTTCGGCCACCAGCGCCCGCACGGTGCTGGGCGAGCAGGGTCAGCGGCTGCAAGGCTCGCTAGCCGAAATCGACCACATGGTCGCGACGACGCGGGAAATCGGCGCGGAAATCTCGTCTTTCTCCGGCGCGTTGTCGGAAGTCGACCGCTTTGCCGGCGAGATCAGCACGATCGCCCGTCAGACCAACCTCCTGGCGCTGAACGCAGCGATCGAGGCGGCGCGGGCAGGCGACGCCGGCAAGGGTTTTGCCGTGGTCGCGGCCGAAGTGCGCGCCCTCGCGCTGCAGACATCGCAGACCACCGCCTCGATTCAGAAGACGCTTGGCGAACTGCGCAGCCGCATCGTGCGGTTGACGTCGGCAGGTGAGCAGGCCTCGGCCTCAGCCAAGGGCGTCAAGGAAAAGGCAGGCGAGATCCAAGGCTCCTTTGCCAGCATGGAACAGGTCATGTCGGCGATCCTCGACAGCGCATCCTCTGTGACCGGAACGACCGATGCCGTTGACCGGCAATATGCCGCCTTTGCCGAGCAACTGACGGATATCGCTGGCGAGATCCATACGTCGAGCGGCGCGCTGCAGACGGCGTCGGCCCGCGTCGATGCCGTCGTTTCGGTGTCTGAGAAGATCATCCAGGTAACGGCGAGCGCCGGGCTTGAAACGCCTGACAGCCCCCATATCCGCACCGCCTGCGCTGTCGCAGCGACGATTTCAGAGGTGTTCGAGCGGCATGTCGCGTCCGGCAGTATCAGCATGGATGCGCTGTTTGATCGGCAGTACCGGCAGATTGCGGGCAGCAATCCGCCTCAGATGACCACTCGCTTTACCGAGTTTACCGATCGAGTTCTGCCGGCCATCCTTGAACCGGTCGCCACGTCCGACGAGCGCATCGCCTTCTGTGCACCGATCGACGAGAATGGCTATCTTCCGACCCACAACCGCAAATTTTCCCATCCGCAGCGCGCAGGCGACACGGACTGGAACACCGCAAACTGCCGCAATCGCCGCATGTTCAACGACCGGGTCGGGCTTGCCGCGGGCCGCAGTACCGAGCCTTTTCTGGTGCAGACCTACCGGCGTGACATGGGGGCCGGGAATTTCGTGCTGATGAAGGATATCTCTGCCCCGATCTTCGTCAACGGCCGCCACTGGGGCGGGTTGCGGCTGGCGATCCGGGTCTAGGCGCGGGACGAGCGGGTAAGCGGAGCAGGGGGAGTTTGCGCCCAGGCTCCGTGGAGTGTATCAGCCGTGTATGCGCCTGAAATCAGAAATCTTCGTGTCTGCCCTTGTTCGCCGGGTCTTTGGCCTTGGCGGTTATGCCGCCGTGCTGCGCAAGGGGGCAGGCGAAGCCGGTGCGATCTTCATCCGGCAGCGGTCACGCTTTGGCACTGAGACGTTCTATGCGCCAGCACCGCAGAGCTTCTTCGATGACCCGGCGCCAGGCCGGCTATTTGAGATCCGGCTAGAAGAGGCCGACGCCGATGCGGTCGATCAGGCGATTGCCCGGGAGATCCGGTTCGATCCGGATTGCTGGGTGGTGGAGATCGAAGTGGATGCGCGCGGCGATCTGTTCGATGTTGTGACCGAAAAACCGAATTGACCCTGTAAAAACTCAGCGGCCGCGGCCGAAGGTCCGCTTCTGCTGGGTATCGGCGGAAGCGCGGGCCGGGTCCTGCCGCGAAGATGTCTGGCGCGGATCGTTGCCACGATCCGGCGACAGGTAGGCCTGATGTCCGGCCGGGCCGGTGGTATCCTTTTGGTCCGACTGTAGCCAAGCCTGGACGCGGACGCGACAGGTCTCCAAGCTCAGCGAGGCAAGCAGCGCTTCGCCGCGCGTGGTGCCGCCGAGACGCTCGGTCAGGTCCGGGTAGAAGGCGCAGAGCACGAAGAGGCTGTCATCGGCGTGCATGTCCAGCGCCGTCAACGTCGTGGCGAGCTGTTGGCCGGATATATCGAGCAGAATCCGCTCACCCAATTCTGCGGTCGAGCGCAGCGCCGCCGACAGGCTGGCGGCAAAAAGATTGGCCTCGCCGGAGCGGGCGAAGCGAACGAGCAGCGCCTCATGCAGGGAATCCACCGGCTCGATGACCGGCAGGGCTGCGGTGGTTTTCTGGGGCGCCCGGGCCAGCGACTTCAGGTCGTTGCGCAGCTTTTCCTCGCGCAGCAATTTGGCCGCGGTCATGTCCTGGGCTGTCGCTTCCGGCTGGCGCTGCGATACTTCTGTAGTGCGCGGGGTGGGAGAGGCAGGCAGGACAGGAACTGCTGCCTTTGCCGGGGCAGAGGCGGTCTGGCGGCGCTCGACGAGCGCATCGACCACATGAACCGAGAGATTGTCGCGCCGCGCAATGGCGGTAGCGTGTGCTTGCCCCTGGGTGCGGATGACCTGCAGCAGTGTCGCATCATCGATCGAGGCGGAGCGGGTGAGAAAGATCGCGGCAATGGAAATCGGTGCATTGCCGATCTGCAATGCCACCGATGGCGGTACGTGCTGGCATTGGGAAAGGGCGGCGGCGGCCTGACGGCGCGCCTCGTCGCTGGAGGCGGAAAACAGCGGATCGAACAGTTCGGAGAATTGCTTGAGGTCGGTCCGGCGGGGGCGGCGCAGTCCTTCAAAACCGGTCACGGTCGCCATCAGGACCACGTCCTTCAGCCGCCCTGCCTGCGGTCTTTCCAACTCACGAAACCGGTCCGCCACGGATACACCCACTCATACGCACAACACATTGTCCCGATTTCGAACAGCCGGCATGGCCGCTTGTCCGAAAGGGTGGCGAAATTTCAGACACGGACGGAGGGGACGTTTTCGAACGCCGCTGGCGCTACCAGTATCATCGACGCTAAGGCGCTGAAAACATTGGTGCCGACGAAAGCATGCCGACCCTGCCGATCATGGCTGAATGATGATCCGAGATTAGGATGACGTGGTTAATATATCGTTTACCGGAGGAGAGAAGCACGGTTATCCCCGTACAATTGGCGTGCGTGGTTGGGCGCTCTTCAGTTCCAATGTTGCCGGGGAATACAGGAACGGGCGGCAATGCCGCCCGTTCTGTCGTCGTTTAGATTGAACTAGTTGCAGTTCACGTCGCGCGGACGGCAACCTCCGCCGCCATCGCCACGATATCTGGGCCGGTCGTTCCCGCGTTCGATCTGCTGCTGACTATTATTACGGCGTTCGATCCGCTGCTGATTGTTGTTATTTCGCTCGAACTGTTGTTGGCTATTATAGTTGCGGCGCTCAATGCGCTCGCGATCGCGTTCCCGCCGATTGTTCTGTTCATTTTCGAACTGCCGGGCGTTGTCCTCACGGCGGCGTTCGATGCGTTCCCGGTCACGGTCGCGTGTCGGACGTTCAATGACGATGCCGTCGGTATTGTTGTAACGCGGGCGCTCGTACGTGTTGTAATCACGGCGTGGCCGGCGATCCGGATTGTAGCGGTCCCTGTCGCGGTCGCGGCGGTAGTAATCCCGCTCCCTGTAGAAGTCACGGTTGCGATAGTACCGATCCCAGTAGTTTCCGATTTCGAAGGTCACCAGCGGAATGCCGAGCGTGCCGTAATAGTCCGGCTCGACGTAAACGCGGCGCTGCTGGTACTGCGCCTGAACATAACGGCCAGCGACCCAGCCGCGGCCGTTATAGAAGGAGACGTCGCACCACGGCGTGTCGGCAAGGCAGCCGTGAATTTCGACCGGAGTTCCAACCGGAATGACGGTGACAGCGGGGTAGCGGGTGCTGGGACCGGAGCGCATGTTGACATTCGCCGTCGCAAAACCTTCAGCCGCCTGAGCGGCAGCGGGCAACAGAAAAGCCGCCGCCGTGGCGGCTATCGCCATGAGTGCTGATTTCAATGAATATCGTCGCGGTAGTGTCATCGGTTTTCCATCCCTATCGATCCGGCGGACGCTGGTCAGTGCAAGCGCGCGGTTTCCTGCAAACACCGTTGTTTTTGTGTCTTTTTTGAGGTGATTGGAGCGTCCGGCTCTATGTTCCGTGCCATGGAACGCGCAAGGCTCGTGCTTCGTTCCGCGCTTGGCCGGGAAGGGCGCGCAGCACCGTGATGGCGGGCGGCGGGAGTTAGTGAATTGAAGACCGGTCGGGCGGCAGGAAACCGTGGTTTGGTGCGATCAACAGGGGAACCAAATCCGGGCTTATGCGTTGTGGGAACATTGAAAAAGGAGCCCAGACCATGGTCGAAAAGAAATTCGCAGCTGTTTCCAACGATGCCAATGTCGCCGAGATCGAAGCCGGTACGGCAAAAGCCGATCTCGAAAACCAGCTGGCCGAGCTGCGCGCCGAGATTGCCCGCCTGACCGAATCGGTCAGCGCCATCGGCAGTAGCGCCAAGGCGGTGGCGGCTTCGGAGGTCGAGGTAATGACGGAACGCCTGCGTGACCGCATTCGCGAGGAGCCCGTGTCGACACTCCTGGCGATTGCCGGTGTTTCTTTTGTGATCGGCCTGCTGGCCCGAAGATAGAAGCGCCACGGGGTGTTCCCTTCGAAACTCCCGCGGGGTCGGGGTTCGTCCATAATGGTTCCTGCAGGCAGGAAGATTGTCCGGTGCGATGGCGCCGGACATGTCCGTTTGAGAGGAGGCCGGCACGGGCGATTTTTTCGCGTGACTTGAGATTGCGACCGTTAAGGAGCTGTTAACTATCGTGTGGCTCAATCGGACAGCGGATGGTGGATACCATCGGCATTCTCGCATGTAGACTGGCATGACATCCGGAAATCCCGGAAGAAGGAGCAACGAGAAAGGCGCAGATGCCCGAAGCTGAAAGGCTATGGGACGCGCCGGCCCGCAAAGCGGGCAGGGTGAAATCAGTACGGTAGTTCATCCGTCTCAACCATTTTTGGAGACGAGCATGGCAGAAATTATCAGACTGGAGGACCGCCTTGTGCGGGCACCGCCAAAACCATCCATGGGGCCGATTGTCCCCAGCAAGGCATTGATCCTGTTGTTTACCGGCATCCGCTACGAGCGGCTGGATGGTCACCCGGACAACACGCCGGCGAAACCAGCCCCCAGCCGGGCAAAGAAGCATTGATATTCTTTCCGGTTTGAAACCTCACGGTGAGGACTGGCGCCTGTTGGAATTATTTTTTGAAATTTCGTTGGTGAAGACCGTACGGCCGCGCCGCGCGGGGGCATTCTCCAAATATTACCGCCGGAAGGGCTCGCAGCTTGATTCGGCCAGGAAGTTGCGCACGGTTTCCTCATAGCTGCCCGTGGGCGCCAAGGCGCGCAGGACGGCATATCCCTCCTCGTCCGGCATGGCCACCATGATCGACTGGGCGAGAGCGGGTGGCGGCGTCTTTCTGAGATCGACAAGCTGGATCGGTGTTGCCATGACCAGATCAAGGTTGCCGTTGACGGCCGTATGATCGTTCATGCTGAAAATCTCGTTGGAATTGGCGTCATAGATCGCCAATGACCAGAAGGGGACGGCCCCCTTGGCGACGAACCGGGCTGGCCCGGCATCCACCGAAAATCCGCAGACGGCGACCCGCAGGAACGGATCGTCATTGGCAAGCCCCGTCGGGCCTGGCTCGCTGGTCAGCGGGAAGAAGCTATCCATCTCGTAGAGGCCGAGCACCCGGCTATAGGCGTCCTTGCCGGTAAATTGCGGCAAGGCGAGAATGATGACGATGTGCAGCAGGGCCGCGCCGACCAGGCCGACAAGGATGGCGAAAAATGCGCTACGCATTCGGGCACCCCGTCTTGATGATCTTCGGCATGGCGAGATCGATGACGCCGGAGGAACCGGCCGTCGGGGTGTCGAGCAGAGTCAGCACCAGTTTGAAGGCGCCGGTGCGGCGTATTGCCAGCCAGTTGTCGGGCTGGGCGACCGGCGAGACATGGATGACGAACGAACTGTCGGGCTGGCGCAGCACCGTCCAGGCGTTGATCGCCGACGGCAGTTCCGGGTCAGTCTTCATCGACTGGTCGTTGGCATTGGTGGCGTAGAGCGTCCAGAAACGGGCAGGCGGGGTGATGCCGGCGATATCATAGGTGCAGCCGGAGGACAGCTTCTCGCCGGTGCTGTCCATGGCAGCGGTAAACTGCAGGCCTTCGGCTCCGCCATACAGCAGCTTGCCGGCCCGCGCCCGGTGCGCCTTCGCATACGGATCGGTGTTTTCGGTCTGCGCGTCCGGAAAAGCCACCCATGGACCGAGCGCAATCGCCCCGAACCCGACCGTCGCCTTCAGCGCCGATACACTCGAAACGATGCCGGCGCCAAAGGCGACGGACAGGGCAAGGGCGACGAGGAGGGGGATGCGGAACAACGTGGACTACCGGTGATTTGATGGGGTGTCGAGGGAAAAGAATGGTTTCGGGAGTTCGGCAAGATACCCCCCTCTGTCACTCCGTGACATCTCCCCCACAAGGGGGGAGATTGGTCGCGAGTTCAGTGCTGCACCCGTCAGGTGGCCTGCGAAATCTATGGTAATCTCCCCCCTTGTGGGGGAGATGTCCCGGAGGGACAGAGGGGGGCGACTGGGCCGGAGGGCTGCCATCGCCGCCGTGATGGAAACATCACTGGCTCCCATCCCGGCCTCCTTTGACGATGGTGCCAGTCGGTTGCGGATCGAGTTCAGCGACCTTGCCGGGAGTTTCGGCCGGGACCTTCAGGTCAGGGGCCGTATCGAATTTTTCGCCCAGCGACTTCAGCATCCGGGTCACCTCCGACGAGAGCGAACGGGGGCGCACCAGCGGTGGCAGGGCATTTTCGTCGGCGGGTTTCGCGGCTGCGGTTTCCGCTTGCTTCTTCTTCGCATCCGGTCCTGGCAGCGGGTTTTTGATGCCGGGAATGGCCCGGTGCTCGATACCCTGCTCGGCATAGTCCATCAGCCGCTTGAAGGTCATGGCGGGGAGCGAGCCGCCGGTCATGTTGTTGGTCGAGGTATAGTCGTCGTTTCCGAACCAGACGGCGGTGGTGTAATCGCCGGTGAAGCCGACGAACCAGGCGTCGCGATAGGCTTGCGTCGTGCCGGTCTTGCCGCCCGTGACGATGCCGTTGTCGAGGGCTGCCTTGCGGGCCGTGCCGATGACCGGGATCTGGGTCAGCATGTAGTTCATCGAGGCGTTGGCCTGCTCGCTGACAACGCGCTGGGCGGGCGGTTCGTCGCGATTGAAATCATAGAGAATATCGCCGTCATAATTGAGGATCTGGCTGATACCGTGGCGGCGCGATTGCAGGCCGCCCGCCGGAAAGACCGCGTAGGCCGTCGCCTGATCGAGCACTGTGACTTCGGACGTGCCGAGCGGCATGGTCTTATCGGTGCGGATCGGCGTTTCGACGCCCATCTTCTTGGCGGTTTCGGCGATGATCTCGGTGCCGAGCGTATCCTTGGCAAGCCGCACCGGCACGGTGTTGATCGATTTGGCGATGGCGGTGAGCAACGTCACCTTGCCGGAATAGCTGCCCTTCGAATAGTTCTGCGGCGACCAGCCGCGCCAGGTGATCGGCGCATCGCTGATCGTTGATTCCGGCTTCAGGCCCGTCTCCATGGCGGCCGTATAGGTGTAGACCTTGAAGGACGAGCCCGGCTGACGCAGCGCCTTGGTGGCGCGGTTGAACTGGCTTTCGCCATAGTCCCTTCCGCCGACCATGGCGCGGACCGGGCCGCCATTCTCGATCATCACCATGGCGCCCTGCTTGACCTTGTAGGTCTCGCCATATTGCCGAAGGCTCGATTCGACGGATTCTTCCGCCGCCTGCTGCAGGCCCATGTCGATGGTGGTGCGCACGACCAGCGAATGCTGGGCGAAGGGGGTGGCGATGCGCTTGGTTTCGTCGAAAGCCCAGTCGAGGAAGAAATCCGGCGCGCTGACTTCGGCGCGGTCGATGACCGTTGCCGGGTTGAGGCGCGCGGCAATCACCTGGCCTTCGGTCATCAGTCCGCCCTGGACGAGATTGGTCAGGACCTCGTTGGCGCGGGCGCGGGCGGCAGGCAGGTTGACATGCGGCGCATAGCGGGCTGGCGCCTTGAACAGGCCGGCCAGCATGGCGCTTTCGGCCAGATTGATATCGGTGATGTTCTTGCCGAAATAGAACTGCGACGCCGCCGCCGCCCCGAACGTGCCGCCGCCCATATAAGCGCGGTCGAGATAGAGGCGCAGGATTTCCTTTTTCGAGAGGTTGCATTCGAGCCAGACGGCCAGGAAGGCTTCCTTGATCTTGCGCTCGATGGTGCGCTCGTTCGACAGGAACAGGTTTTTCGCCAGCTGCTGGGTGAGCGTCGAGCCGCCCTGGACAACGCCGCCGGCGCGCGCATTGATGGTCATGGCGCGGGCAAGGCCGAGGAAGTCGATGCCGTAATGATCGAAGAAGCGGCGGTCTTCGGTGGCAAGCACCGCCTTGACCAGCGTGTCCGGCAGTTCATCGATCGGCACGGAATCCTCGTGGATGATGCCGCGATGGCCGATCTCGTTGCCGTAGCGGTCGAGGAACGTAACGGCGAAATCGCCCTGCGCCCGCCAGTTGCCCTTGGTGTCTTCAAAGGCCGGAAGGGCGAGTGCCAGCATCAGCACCGAGCCAACCGTGCCCCAGGTCATGCCTTCGCCAAGCACCTCGAACACAGCCTTCTTCCAGCCGCGAACGCGAAAACGGCGGAAGAAGATGGTGATGTCCTCCCACCAGACGCCAAGCCGGAAACCGGCATTCCAGACGGTCGAATCGATCCAGGAATCGATGCGCAGCAGGATATGGCGCTTCCTCGGACGGTCATCCTGTGCGGCGCCGTTTTCCGGGTTCGGGCTGTCGTCTTGGCTTGGATCCTGCAACGCGATCGCATCCTGGTGGCTTCAAATCCCATGCGATATTTGCATGGGCCGGGTTTCTATTCTACGCCGATATCGATAATGAGCCTTAAAAAACCGGCAATGTTTTGTAAAATTGTCGCCGAAATCCAACAGATGGAAGAATGAGCGTCATGGGCGAACAGCCCTTCTGGAAGACAAAAACGCTGGCCGAGATGACGGGCGCTGAATGGGAAAGCCTGTGCGATGGCTGCGGGCTCTGTTGTCTCAACAAGCTGGAAGACTGGGATACGGGCGAGATCGCCTGGACCAATGTCGGCTGCACGCTGCTCGATGGCGAGAGCTGCCGATGCAAGGATTATCCCAACCGGCAGGCGACGGTGCCGGACTGTATCCAGCTGACGCCGGAAGAAGTGGAAACCTTGAGCTGGCTGCCGCCGACCTGCGGCTACCGGCTGGTGCGCGACGGGATCGATCTCTACTGGTGGCATCCGCTGGTATCCGGGGATCCGGAAACCGTGCATCAGGCGGGCATTTCGGTGCGCGGCCGCACGGTCAGCGAAGACGATATCGACGTCGAGGACCTCGAGGATTATCTGGTGGAATGGCCGCTGACGGTGGGCGAACACAGCGCACGCTAAGGGCTATTGCGCCGGAACCGCCGGTTTCAAAAGGCTTTTCGGCGCGACGTTGCGCCAGGCGGTATCCATTACATGGCCGATGATGTCGTCATCGGCGTCCATGAAATAGACGGATGTCCAGCCTTTCAGACCCCAGCCGCCGGGGACGGCAGCGCAAACGCCGGGCTCGGTTTCGAGGAACAGTTTCTGCTGGTCAGGGGTGAACTTGACGACCGCACGGCCGGCTTCCGGCAGGGACATGAAGATGCGGTTGCCGACGCGAAAATCGCGCTTGCCGAAATGGGCGCTCTCGACGGCTCCCGGCAGGCCCAAAGCCCGCTTTTCCAGGTCCTCGGTTCTCATCGGAAAAGTGTAACACGCCCGGGAAGATGCGCAAAACTCAAGAAAATAATCCTAATAGGAAAATAATCCTTGACGGCGTGACGGTTGTTTGATAGGGTTATGGCACAGTCGGAAAAGTGGGTGAGGCGGGATGCTTCGGCACTCTTGCAGTAGCGATGTTGGCCGGGTTTTCCGGATGATTTGAGATTGCGGCCCCCTCATCCGGCCCTGCGGGCCACCTTCTCCCCGTTGGGGAGAAGAGGGAGAGAGCGGCGGGTTCCGCGGCGTGATTTGGTTTTCAAAGTGGTCACCCCACCCCGGAGCTGCGCCCTCAAGGCGAGGGTGAGTTTCAAAGGACATTGTCATGACGTCTGATCTGGATTTCGATCCGGAGCTGTTTGGCCTGTGGCCGAAGGCGCCGGTCTATGGCGGGGTGGTGGCGCAGGATGTGGATGCGGAGCTTGAGGATATTGCCCGGCGGGTGATCCTCGAGACCAAGGCGGAGACCGTCTCGCCGCTCGATGAGCTGCAGGACATGCTGAACGGCATGACGAGGGAATTGCGCGAGCAGATGCAGCAGTTCCAGCGGTTGCGGCTTTTGGCTGACGGCAGGGCGGAGGCGGTGGGCGAGGAGATCGACCGCAAACTGATCCAGGCCGACGCCAAGGCGAGCATCGAGGCGATGTCGGTGATCGTGCGGACATTGGAAAAGATCGACAGCCTGCAAAGGACGATTGCGCATGACCGGCAGATGATGGCTGAGCGGGACTTCGATGAGGCGGGTTTTCAAAAGCTTCAGTTTGAGTTCGAAGCCCGGATTGAAAGCCGAGCACAGGATATTGCCCGTGAACGCGAACAACAACGAGCGAGAGAGACGGCAACTGGATGCGTTGAGGCAGAGCGTTCGCTTGCCGAGCGAGCCATCGGCGACGCCCGGTCCAGTGGACCGTCGTGAGCGGTGCCGGACGAAGACCTTGACTGGAAAGAAGGATGGGATCGCCGCATTTCACAGTACCGGAGTGGGCCGGACGCTCGATCTGCACGTCAATACCGAACGGTTGCTGGAACGGCTGAAGGGTAACCTGTTGCGAGATAATCGGGAGCAGGCTGCTAGTGGCGAGAAGGGGCACTATGCGGCGCCCGCTAACGTAATCGAAGAACCGTTGAGTGGCACAATGGCCAATCCCGTTGGGAACCTGCAAGGTCTGGCCCTCGGCACCGGCGACACGTTGTTAACCAGCGGAAATCCTCCCCAAGCTGTAGGTTCTCCTGCAGGACATGCGGGAGCGGCCAAGGTTTTTATGATCGCCGACGCGGCCAGAATCCATCGTCTGCTCGCGACCTGGAGCAATACCAGCCGTTCAGAACAAAGGCCGCCGGAAGGCGATTGGCGGGTCTGGCTTCTGATGGGTGGGCGCGGGTCGGGAAAGACGCGGGCGGGCGCCGAATGGATACAGGAATTGGCGGCCGGAAAGACGGCACGGCCGGGATTGCGGATCGCGCTGGTGGCCGAGACGTTGGGTGATGCCCGCGAGGTGATGATCGACGGTGTGTCCGGCATCTGCCGGATTGCCCGAAGAAACAGACCGGATTTCGAGGCGTCGCGGCGCAGGCTCATTTGGCCGAACGGCACGGTGGCGCAGATCTTTTCATCGGAAGACCCCGAAAGCCTGCGCGGGCCGCAATTCGATTACGCCTGGTGCGACGAACTGGGTAAATGGAAACACGGGCAGGAGACTTGGGATATGCTGCAGTTTGCGCTGCGGCTTGGCGATCGTCCACGCGCTTTGGTGACGACGACACCACGACCGGTGCCGGTGCTGAAGGCGCTGATCGCCGATCCCGGCACGGCGGTGTGCCGCATCCGCACTAGCGACAACGCCGTCAATCTGGCACCCGGGTTTCTTGCAGCCATGAGCGGGCGGTATGGCGGCACGCGTCTGGGACGGCAGGAACTGGACGGCGAACTGATCGAGGATCGCGAGGATGCGCTCTGGTCACGCGCCGGGATTGAGGCGCTGAAACTGCGCGATACCGGGCCGCTTGGCCGGATCGTCGTTGCGGTCGATCCGCCGGCGGGCATGGGGCAGGGCTCTTGCTGCGGTATCATCGTGGCGGGGCTTGATCGCACCGGGCGTGGTGTCGTGCTGGCCGACTGTTCTGTCGAGGGCGCAAGCCCGGCCGGATGGGCGAATGCGGTGGTGCGCGCTTTCAGGCGTTTCGATGCCGACCGGATCGTTGCCGAGGTCAATCAGGGCGGCGACATGGTCTCTGCCGTGCTGCGCGGCATCGATGCGCAGCTGCCGGTGACATCAGTGCGGGCATCGCGTGGAAAATGGCTGCGGGCGGAACCGGTGGCAGCGCTCTACGAACAGGGCCGGGTGGTGCATGCCGGGTCGTTTGCGGCATTGGAGGACCAGATGTGTGATTTCGGGCCGGATGGATTGTCGTCAGGCCGTTCACCGGACCGGCTGGATGCGCTGGTCTGGGCGCTGACGGCACTTATGCTGGACGGCGGCGGCGAGCCACGGGTCAGGGGGATTTGAGGAGTGATGCCACGATCTCCCTCTTCTCCCGGCGGGGAGAAGTGCCGAGCGGATACGAGGCGATGAGGGGGGCTTTCGGTGAGTTCAGAGCATGCCGCCCCCTCATCCGGCCCTTCGGGCCACCTTCTCCCCGCTGGGGAGAAGAGGGATTACGCCGAACGCCATATGCGATTGTCTACCCTCAAGGGAAGGAACATGGCTTCAAGGTGAGACTATTGGCGGGTTATTTGCCTGCCGTGGCAACGGGCCTTGGTGCCGCAGAGGCGGTTTCGCGAATCTCGCGCCATTCGTTTTCGAGGCGGTCGAACAGGGCCTGGGAAATTTGCTGAGCCGGCATGGGCGATCCTTTCGTTGATTTCTGCAACGGCCGATAACGCAGGCGGGACTGGAAGGTTCCGCAGCGGTTGTGTGCTGGCAGTTGAAAAATACGCAGGAGCGATCAGCGCTTGCCGTCTTCGTCCGCGGGAGACTTCGGCGCGGAGGACGCATTGGCGCGCATCTGCTGCCAGGCGTTTTCGAACCGGTCGAGGATATGCTGCGGGACCGTTGCGCGGGTGGTGTCGGCCTGTATCTTGCTTTGCGCGTTCATTCGATCCTCCTCGATCAGGGACAACATCATGTTGCTCAATTCAGATTTCATATCTTAAACGCAAAGTAAATCAGGGCATTAAACAGTTTAAACGATTTAAATTGGTTAAATCGATTTAGAGTCACGAGATTTTTTAGGGTCGTGCGACCGGAAACGGAGAAAGAATGCCGTTTGTGCGAAAAGCCTTCTTTGATGCGGTGCGTGTTTCCCTGTTCGACGCCGTGTTGAAACGGCATCAGGTGGCGGGGCTGACGGCGATTCTTGATCGCGGCGAAAGCGCCGTAGCGCTTGATGACCGTTGGCTCGCCTATATGCTGGCGACGGCGCATCACGAAACCGGGCGGACGATGCAGCCGGTGCGCGAGACGTTTGCCGCAAGTGACGCACGGGCGATCGTCCTTCTCGACCGCGCGTTTGAACAGGGCCGTCTACCTTCCGTCTCGACGCCCTATTGGCGGCGGGACGTGGAGGGAAAGACCTGGCTTGGGCGCGGGCTGGTGCAGCTGACGCACAGGGCCAATTACGAAAAGATGACGCTTGCAACCGGGGTCGACCTTATCGCCCAACCGGAGCGGGCGATGGAGATGGGTGTTGCCGTCGACATCCTGTTCATCGGCATGCAGACCGGCGCGTTTACCGGCAAGAGGCTCGGGCAGTATTTCTCACAAGACAAAGAGGATTGGACCGGCGCCCGGCGGATCATCAACAGCCGCGACAGGGCGGCGCTGGTGGCAGGCTATGGCAGGCGATACCTGGCGGCGCTCCGCGACGCCCGGGCAGCTTAGGCGCTTCCGGTTTCTTTTTCCCTTTCGATCCGCGCTCAAGCGGCCATCAAGGATCACGACCGATGAAAAATCCATTCCGTCTGCCGTGGCGCCGCCCGGTGGAGAACGCGCACGAAACCAAGGCCGCATCGGGCTTTGTTACCCTTGCACAGGAGGGGCGAGCGCACTGGACCGGGCGGTCCTATGCGGCACTTGCCCGCGAGGGGTTCATGCGCAATCCGGTGGCGCACCGGGCCGTGCGGCTGATTTCGGAGGGGGCGGCAAACGTGCCGCTGCTGGTCTACGAGGGAACGCAGGAGCGGAGCGAGCATCCGGTGCTGGCATTGCTGGCACGGCCGAATGGGCGGATGGGCGGGCATGATTTTCTGGAAGCGCTCTACGGCCATCTGCTGTTGTCCGGCAATGCCTATATTGATGCGGCCGAGATCGGTGGCACGGTGCGTGAACTGCATCTGCTGAGGCCGGACCGGGTTCGCGTCCTTGAAGGGCGGGATGGCTGGCCGGAGGGGTATGAGTACCGGGTGGGCAATCTGGCGCGGCGGATTTCGGCTGGTGACGATGGATTGCTGCATCTGAGGCTGTTTCATCCGCTTGACGATCATCTCGGCTTTCCGCCGCTGGCGGCAGCGCAGATGGCGCTCGATCTCTCCAATGCGGCGGCGACCTGGAACAAGGCGCTGCTCGACAATTCCGCCCGGCCTTCCGGCGCGCTGGTCTACCAGCCGAAGGAGGGCGGCAATCTCTCGGCCGATCAGTACGACCGGCTGAAGAGCGAGCTGGAGGACGGCTATTCCGGCCCGATCCGCGCCGGGCGGCCGCTGCTTCTAGAAGGCGGGCTGGACTGGAAGGCGATGGGGCTTTCGCCGAAGGACATGGATTTCGTTGAGGCCAAGAATGGTGCTGCGCGCGACATCGCGCTTGCCTTCGGCGTGCCGCCGATGCTGCTCGGCATTCCCGGCGACAACACCTATGCCAACTATCAGGAGGCCAACCGCGCGCTTTACCGGCTGACTATCCTGCCGATGGTTTTTCGCACCGCAGCAGCTTTGTCCGGCTGGTTTTCCGGGCGATTGGGCGAGGCGCTGAAACTGGTGCCGGATCTTGATCAGGTAACCGGATTGACTGGCGAGCGCAGCGAGATCTGGGCACGGATGAAGGATGCGGATTTTCTGACCGACGAGGAGAAGCGGCAGGCGGTGGGCTATTGAAGTGACGCGTGAGGCTGCGGATTCAGTTTCTCAATCTCGCCCTGCAACCGATTCAAAAGATTCAGAGAATGCTTCAGCTCACGCGACGTCATGCTGTGCATCACCTCGCGGCAGTTGGCTGCGGTTGGGTGAAGATGATGCAATTCCGATAATAGCATCAAGGGCTTAACAAATGGCTGATTTTGGCAATGACCCGGGCCTTTGGGCTGCCAAGGGGATCGGCGCTGCGGCCGGGGCTGCGGTGTCGCTGATATACATGCTGCCGAAGGGCCGGCGTGAGGCTGCTTCCCGCTTTTTCACCGGCCTTTCCTGTGGGCTGATTTTCGGCGGGCCGGCGGGGCTGTGGATTGTCGGCAAGCTCGATATTGCCGGCAGCCTTTCAGGTGCCGAGGTGATGCTGACGGGTTCGGCGGCGGCGAGCCTTATGGCCTGGTGGGTAATGGGAGCGGCCGTGCGCGTGGCAGAGCGGTTCGGCAGGCGGCCGGATTAGGCAGGCACAAGTGGCGCTGCCGGCTATCGCCCCGGGCGGAGCAAATGTTTCCGCCCGGGTGTGTTCCTGCCGCATCGCATCCTGCGTCAGTCCACGGCCGTCCCTCGAAGACGACCCGGGTCGAGATAGGCCGGGGTCGCGAGCGATCAACCCCGGGTTTTGAATAATTTTGGTAGCAAGGCGTTGACGCCTTCGGCTGGCCTTGCCGTCCTCTGCATTTCCAATCATCGGAGAAAGACACATGACGACCGACAGGATGCCTGTCTGGCGAACGCAGAAGTTTGCCAACCTGACGTTGTCCGGGGTGACCGGGGAGGGCCGGTTTTCCGGCTATGCCAGCGTTTTTGGCGAGGTGGATCTTGGCAAGGATGCGATAGCGCCGGGCGCTTTCCAGCAATCACTCATCCGGCGCTGGGCATCTGGTGTGCGCATGCTGTTCCAGCATGATCCCGGCGAGGCGCTTCGGTCTCCCCACGAATATCGATATCATCGGCACAATGAATACAGCCGACCGATCTATCGCGCTGTTGGACACGGCGCTCACAGCTGAACGCACGGGCGGGATTAAAGCATTTGAGTCGGTAAAGTTTCGTTAACAATGTTGCCGCCGTTTAAGGAGGATGGGCGTTTCGACGCAAAGGCGACGGGCTGTAACCAGCGACATGCATGCGCGGCTCAATGCGCTGGCGAAGTAGTTTAATTCACAGCCAACACTTAGGTGCTGTTCTACACCACCAAGCGCGTCGGCGGGGGAGTGCAAAATTTCGAGGCTATCAAGCTGATTAAATTCGCGGCATCTTGAATAAGCGTAAGGCCGCCCTTTCTCAAAGGGTGCAACCATTCGCGCCGCGGTCTTCCCTGCCGCAGTGCGCGAGGGTGGACGCAGCTCCCCTCCCGCTGCGTCCACCCATTTTCTTGCCCCATTGCCTCATCGCGACGGAGATATCCATGACCATCACCGAACTGGCGCCGCCGCTCGGCGAGCCGCTGACGCTTGCCGAGACCAAGGCACATCTGCGTGTCGAAACCAGCGCCGACGATACGCTGATCGCCGGGCTGATCCGCACCGTGCGCGAACATCTGGAGCGGCAGACAGGACTATCGCTTTTGACCCGGACCTTCCGGCTCTATCTCGACGACTGGCCGCCGGGGCGGGTGATTCAGATTGGCAGGGGGCCGGTGCAAACGATTGAAGCGGTTACGGTTTATGATGCGGCCGGCCTGCCTGTTACCATCGATGCCACCGGTTTCGTGCTGGACGGCCAAGCGCGTCCGGCGCGGCTGATCTTGCCGCGGCAACCGGAGCCGGGACGGGCGATCAACGGTATCGAGATCGATTTTTCGGCCGGTTTCGGCGCGACCGGTGCGGATGTGCCGGACATGTTGAAACGGGCGATGCTTCTACACCTGGCGCTGCTCTACGAGTTTCGCGGCGCGGTTTCGCCGGGCAGCCAACCGGCGGCGGTGCCTGCCAGCTACGACCGGCTGATCGCGCCCTTTTGCCGGCGGGGGCTTTGAGCATGGGAACCGTCATGCTCGATCCCGGGCAATTATCGGCGCGGCTGGACCTGGAGATGCGCAATGATGCCGGTGATGGCCAGGGTGGTATTGTGGCGGGTTTTGTGCCGGTGACGTCGCTCTGGGCGCGGATCGAACACGTTTGCGTCAGCGAGGAGGAGCGGGCGGATGCGGAGATGTTCACCGTGACGCACCGTATCTGGATCCGGTTTCGCGAGGATATCGCGGCGGATATGCGGTTTTGCAAGGGGGCGCGGATTTTTACGATCCGGGCCTTTCACGATCCGGACGAGACACGGCGCTATCTCGTCTGCCGTTGTGCGGAGGAGGGGCGATGAGTGCGGCGGGAGCCTTGCAGAAGGCAGTCTTTGCAAAGCTTGCCGGAGACCTGGCGCTGACGGCGTTGATCGGGCCGGACGGGGTTCACGATCATCTGCAGCCACGATCGCATAGGCCCTGCATTGTTATCGCCGCAATCGAGAGCCGGGATGCTTCGACGGCCAGTGAAGCGGGGGAAGAGCATCTGGTCACGCTGGAGGCGCGCACGGGCGAAGGTGGAAACCGGGTGGTGCAGGAGATTGCCGCACGGGTGCGGACGCTGCTGCACGATACGCCTCTCGTTCCTACCGGGTTTGCGTTGGTCAGCATCCTGCATCAACGCACGAAGACAAAGCGTGATGCCAAGGCCAAGGGGCATGTGGCGGAAATGGTGTTTCGGGCAGTAACGGAATGACGTTTCGCTTGGCGAAATAGGATTTCATCGGCGTCCCCAGCGGGCGCCTTTTTTGTTTCTGGAAGGATGAAACATGGTGGCGCAGAAGGGGAAGGATCTTCTCTTGAAGATCGACAATGGCGGTTCTTACCTGACGGTGGCGGGGCTGCGGTCGAAACGGCTGGCGTTCAATGCCGAGACGGTGGACGCGACGGATGCGGAATCCGCGGGCCGATGGCGGGAGCTTCTGGGTGGCGCGGGCGTGCAGCGCGCCTCCATATCGGGCGCCGGTATCTTCAAGGATCAGAGTTCGGATGCGCTGGTGCGGGCAGCTTTCTTTAACGGCGCCATCCTCAACTGGCAGATCGTCATTCCGGATTTCGGCACGCTGACCGGGCCGTTCCAGGTGACGGCGCTCGAATATTCCGGCCAGTACAATGGCGAAATCCTTTTTGAAACGGCGCTGGAATCGGCCGGTGCTCTGACCTTTGCGGCGCTGTGATGAGCGGGCGGAGTACGGGAACGGCAGGCCGGGCGAACCGGCATCGCGGCGAGGTGGAGGCGGTCATCGGCGGTGAGCGGCGCATCCTCTGCCTGACGCTCGGCAGTCTGGCCGAGTTGGAGATGGCGTTTGCGGCTGACAATCTGATGGATCTGGCGGCACGGTTTTCCGCCGGGCGGCTGAAGGCAGAGGACATGATCCGGATCTTGAGCGCCGGTCTGCGCGGTGGCAGCAATCTGGTGTCGGACGAGGATGTTGCTGTCATGAGCCTCGACGGCGGCATTGCCGGGCTGGCGCGGCTGACCAGCGAACTTCTGGCGGCGACTTTTGGTGGCGCGGAGGACGGCGCAAACCCTTGAGTGCCGCAGCGGGCAATGGCTTGCCGCCTCCGTTTCCGTGGGGGCCGGTGATCCATGCCGGGCTTTGCCTGCTGCGGCTTCCAGCCCCCGTCTTCTGGTCGATGACGCCGCGCGAGATGCAGGCCGCATTCGGTGGGCTGCAGCCTGCCGCTGCCGTTGCGGATCGCTCTGGCATGGAGGCGCTGATGGCGGCGTTTCCAGACTGAGATGGTGAGCCTTTTTCGAGGAGATCGTGATGGAACAGGACGAGATCGGGTTTTCGGCAGCGGCCGATGATGCGGATGCCTGGAAGGATGTGCTCGACGATCTGGAGCGGCGTTCGCGCTCGTTCGGTTCGGCGCTGACCGGGGCTTTGGCCTCGGCGACGCGGGGCGGCAAGGGGCTGGAGGATGTGCTGCGTGGCGCCGGATTGCGGCTGACGGAGATCGCGCTTTCAGCAGGGTTGAAGCCGCTCGAGGGACTGCTCGGATCGGCGATCTCGGGGCTTGCCGGGAGTTTTGGGGGCGCGACGGCTTTTGCCAATGGTGGCGTGCCGGGCAGGGTGACGCCGTTTGCTGCTGGAGGTGTCGTCTCAACGCCGACCTATTTTCCAATGGATGGACAGATGGGGCTGATGGGCGAGGCCGGATCGGAGGCGATATTGCCGTTGAAGCGCGGTTCGGATGGATCGCTGGGCGTGGCGTCCTCAGGTGGCGGTGGGCCGATGAATGTCGTCTTCAATGTGACGGCGTCTGATGTGCAGAGTTTTCGAAAGTCGGAGGGGCAGATCGCGGCGATGCTGACGCGCACGGTGGGGCGGGGACGGCGGGGGATTTGAGGAGAGGCTTCTCCGTCGCGGTGGCCATCACCCTCAGATCATGTGTTCGGGCCGACCGACCAGATCATCGCCCAGATCGAGGAGCTTTTTCCAGACTGGTTATCCCGTCGGGACCTTCCGGATTGCATCGATGTGACGTTGCATCGGCGGCAAAGTGGCATGAGGGAGGCAAGCTAGCTACTAGTCGAACAATCCCAAAAATTCGTCGGAAAGATCACGCCGGCAGATCGCTACGGTCTTCTGTGTCTTCAAGTCAATTGGGTACCACACGGTAGCTCCGGTTTCCGCGCAAACTCCCTTCGGTACAATGTAGGAGCCGTCATGAGCATACAGCTTTCCGCTGTTATCGTCTCCGTCGCCAATTGGATAAAGCATCAGCGTTGGCTTGAGCCGTTGCGCGTCCTTAATCTCCGCCTTGGCGATAGGTATACGTACCAACGCAAGACGACGGTGGAACGAGTCCAGCCTCTCGTACGGCTCCTTGCGGGTCCTCGTCTGTTCGCACGCGGCACGGATCGGCTCGTAGCTTGCGAGAAGCCAGCTATCGGAGAGGGTGCAGATAAGGTCTGTTGCAAAGCTGAATTGTTTTTCGGGGCCTATGATCTCTTCCAGATGCTCCTGTTCAAGCTGCCTCAGCATGAGGTCAAGCTTGCTGACCTCCGAGACCGAAAGACTGTGGGCACGACCAGCCACGACGCCCAGCGTGTTCATCACGTTCACCCATTTGCGCGCCTCATTAGGATAGTTAACGAGACCCATCGTGTAAATTGCCTGCAGCAGCGCCGTAGCCTTCATTCAAGCTCCTCCATTCGTCGACCGTACTCGGCAGTGCCGTACCAAGCAACTCGCGACTTCCCCGTACCCGCAGAGAGGGAGCAGGGAATCGCAGTTGCCAACGCGCCAGCGGCAGAAAAACGCTGCCGCCGTGCAGCAATCCCTGAAGACTCCCTGTCAACCGATTCAACACACAGCGGAAAACACCATGACAACAGGATTTCATGAAGTCCGGTTTCCCTTGCGCCTGGCTTTGGGAACGAGCGGCGGGCCGGTCAGGCGGACGGATATTGTCAGCCTTTCGAACGGGCGGGAAAACCGCAACCGGCGCTGGCGTGATGCGCGCAGGCACTATGATGCGGGATCGGGGATCAAGTCTGTTGGCGACCTTTATGCGGTGCTGGAGTTTTTCGAGGCGCGGGCGGGGCAGCTTTTCGGGTTCCGGTTTCGCGATCCCGTCGATTTCAAGTCCTGTGCGCCGGGTGGAACGGTGAGCGCCAATGATCAGCTTGTTGGAACGGGTGATGGCGTGACCGCCGTGTTCCAGTTGGCGAAGACCTATGGCGATGCGGGTGGTGCGAGCGTGCGCGAGATCGCCAAGCCGGTTCTGGGCAGTGTGGTCATGTCGGTTGGTGGGATTCTGGTGGTGCCTGCCGATTTTACGCTCGATGCGGCAAGCGGGCGGGTGACGTTTCTGCCATCGAAAATTCCGGCAAGCGGCGTTGCGATCAAGGCAGGGTTCGAATTCGATGTGCCGGTGCGCTTCGATACCGACCGGATCGATGTCGATCTGGGGCAGTTTCAGGCCGGGCGCATTCCGTCGATTCCTTTGGTGGAGATCAAGCCATGAGAACGCTCACCGCAGCCCTTGCCGAACACCTGGACGGCGATGCGACAACGATGTGCCATTGTTGGAGGGTGACGCGGCGCGACGGGGTGGTGCTCGGCTTTACCGAGCATGATCACGACCTCCGTTTTGATGGCACCGATTTTCTGGCCGCCAGCGGGTTTCGGGCCGCCGACAGCGAGGCGGCAAGCGGACTTTCCGTCGAGGCAGGCGAGGTTGCGGGTGGGTTTTCCAGCGCCGCGATCAGCGAGGCGGATGTGATCGCCGGACGTTATGACGGCGCCAGGGTCGACGTGTTCCAGGTGAACTGGCAGGCGCCGGATCAGCGCATTCTGCTGCGCGTGCAGGAGATCGGCGATGTCGTGCGCGCGGGCGGCGCTTTTCGTGCTGAGTTGCGGCGGCTGACGCACAAGCTGGATCAGGTGCAGGGGCGGATTTACGGGCGGCGCTGTGATGCCGTGCTTGGCGATGGGCGGTGCAGGGTAAACTTGAGCAATCCGGCCTACCGGGGCAGCGGCGCGATCATGGCTGTTCTGGGCGAGACGCGGATCCGGGTGACGGGGCTCGATGCAGCGATGGCAGGGTTTTACCGGTATGGCATGTTCCGGTTCGTTGGCGGTGCCAATGCCGGGCATGCCTGCGATATCGAGGATCACCGCAAGGATGCTGACGGGGTCACGCTTTCGCTCTGGCTGCCGCCGCCTTTGCCGCTGGTGGCGGGAGATAATTTCACCGTGACGGCGGGATGCGACAAGAGTTTTGCCACTTGTGGCGGGACGTTTGCAAATCGCCTGAACTTCCAAGGGTTTCCGCATATGCCGGGGACGGATTTTGCCTTCGGTTATGCGGATGGCGATGCGGTGCATGATGGGCGGGCGCTTTATGAGTGACGACCGCGCGGAGGATCATTTGGTTGGTTCGGAGGCTGCGGTCCCCCTCATCCGGCCCTGCGGGCCATCTTCTCCCCGATGGGGAGAAGAGGGAGATCCAGCCGTTGGCTTTGCGCGCGAAATCGTTTCGGTTGCACGGAGCTGGATCGGGACGCCGTACCGGCATCAGGCGAGCCTGAAGGGCGTTGGTTGCGATTGTCTGGGCCTGGTGCGGGGTGTGTGGCGGGAAATCTATGGTTCCGAGCCGGAATTGCCGCCGGCCTATCAGCCGGATTGGGCGGAGCGCAGCGGCGAGGATCGGTTGCGCGGGGCGGCGCGGCGGTATTTCGGGGCGGAGCTTCCGGCCGCGGAAATGCAGCCGGGCGATTTGCTGTTGTTTTGCTGGCGGCCGGACTTTCCGGCCAAGCATGCGGGAATTCTCAGTACCGAAGACAGGTTCATCCATGCCTATGAACAGGCGGCGGTGATCGAGTCGGCGCTCGTTCCGTCCTGGCGGCGGCGGATTGCCGGTGTATTCCGTTTTCCCGGAAAGGTTTGACGATCATGGCAACCATTCTTCTGCAGGCTGCCGGTGCAGCGCTTGGCAGCGTGTTCGGTCCGGTTGGCGCGGTGCTTGGCCGCGCGGTTGGTGCGCTTGCGGGCTCGGTGATCGACCGCTCGATCATCAACGGCATGACGACGGTTTCCGGCGCCCGGCTGGGCGATGCGCGCATACCCGGTGCCGAGGACGGCACGGCGATCACGCGGGCCTATGGCACGGTGCGCATCGGCGGCACACTGATCTGGGCGACACGGTTTGAAGAAGAAGTGCGGGTCGAACGGCAGGGCGGCAAGGCGAGCGGGCCGCGGGTCGAGACGTTTCGCTACTATGCCAATTTTGCCCTTGGGATCTGCGAGGGCGAGATTGCCTGCGTTCGCCGGGTCTGGGCGGACGGGCGGGAGCTGGACCTGACCGGGATCGAGATGCGCATTTATCGCGGGACAGCCGGTCAATTGCCCGATCCGTTGATCGAGGCCAAGCAGGGCGTGGGGAAAGCACCGGCCTACCGGGGGCTCGCCTATGCCGTGTTCGAGCGTTTGCCATTGGATAGTTATGGCAACCGGATTCCGGTGATCCAGTTCGAGGTCTTGCGGCCGACCGGTACGCTCGAAAAGCAGATCCGCGCCATCACGATCATTCCGGGTTCGAGCGAATACGGCTATCACCCTGGCGTCGTCAGGGAAGAGACCGGAGCCGGTGCGAGCCGGTTGATCAACCGCAACGTTTTTCATGCGAGTTCCGACTGGCGTGCGTCTATCGATGAATTGCAGGCGCTCTGCCCGAACCTTGAGCGGGTGGCGCTGGTGGTGTCCTGGTTCGGAACGGATTTGCGGGCTGGTCATTGCCGGATCGAGCCCGGCGTCGAGACGCCGGTGCGGCGGGGGGAAAGCCTGGCCTGGTCGGTGTCGGGAATTTCGCGTGGTGGTGGGAGGCTGATCAGCCGCAATGATGGCGCCCCGGCCTATGGCGGCACGCCGGGCGATGCGAGCGTGGTGGCGGCGATTGCTGACCTGAAGGCACGTGGGTTGGAAGTCTATCTCTATCCTTTCGTGATGATGGACATTGCGGCCGGGAACACGTTGCCCAACCCTTATGGCGGTACGGGGCAACCTGCCTATCCCTGGCGGGGGCGGATTACCGCGGATCCGGCGCCGGGGCTTGCGGGCGCTGCCGACAGGACGATGGCGGCGCGCACGCAGGTGGCGGCGTTTTGCGGAACGGCCACGGTGGCGGATTTTGCCGTTTCGGGCACGTCGGTGAGATCGGTTGCTGCGGACGACGGGTATCGCCGGCTGGTGCTTCACTACGCGTTGCTGAGCAAGGCGGCGGGCGGGATTTCCGGATTCATCATCGGCTCCGAATTGCGCGGGCTGACCCAATTGCGCGATGGGACGGGCGCGTTTCCTTTCGTCGAGAAGCTGGTGGATCTTGCGGCCGATGTCCGGGCCGTTCTCGGTGCGGCCACCAAGCTGACCTACGGGGCGGACTGGAGCGAGTATTTCGGCTATCACCCGGCGGATGGGTCTGGCGACGTGCTTTACAATCTCGATCCGCTCTGGGCATCGGCCAATATCGATGCCGTCGGGATCGACAATTACATGCCGCTGTCCGACTGGCGTGACGGAGACCTGTTTCAGGGAAATGCGGATGGTTTCCGGCTGGCGGAAGATGCCGACGCGATGCGCAGGATGATCACTGCCGGCGAGGGGTATGACTGGTATTACGCCAGCATGGACGATCGCCGCGGCCGTATCCGCACGCCGATTACCGACGGGCTGGCGGGAAAGCCATGGGTCTACCGCTACAAGGATATTGCCAATTGGTGGGGGCAGATGCATCGCAACCGGATAGGCGGCGTCGAGCAGGCTGTGCCGACGGCCTGGGTAGCGGCCTCCAAACCCGTCTGGTTCACCGAACTCGGTTGCCCGGCGATCGACAAGGGGGCGAACCAGCCGAACGTCTTTACTGATCCGAAATCGTCGGAAACGGCGGTTCCGTATTTTTCGAACGGCGCGCGCGGCGATGCCATGCAACGCCGGTTTCTACAGGCGCAGCACCGGTTCTGGCAAGGCTCGGGCGCACCCGCATGTGTTGATCCGGATCATATGTTCGTCTGGACCTGGGACGCGCGACCGATGCCGGCCTTTCCGGAGAATACGGCGCTCTGGTCCGACGGCGCCAATTGGCAGACCGGGCATTGGGTGAACGGCCGGTTGGGTGGGGCGACGGCGGCCGACGTGATCGCGGCGGTACTTGCCGATCACGGATTTCAGGGCGGCGATGTAAGCTGCGTCAGCGGTGATCTCAGCGGTTATGTGCAGTCGGAGCAGGTGTCGGCGCGTGATGTGCTGGAGCCGCTGATGGCAGCGCTGCAGATCGATGCTGCTGAAGACGGGGCGAAGTTGCGGTTCCGGTCGCGGATGAAACAGGCCTCGCAGCCCAGGGCCATTGCAGTGCTGGCGGATCTCGACGGACAGCCGCTGTTTGAGGAGACGCGCAGCCACGACAGCGATTTTGCCAGCGAGGCGATCCTCGACCGGTTCGATCCGGGAAATGCGTTTGAGCGAACCACCGCCCGTTCCCGCCGGGTATCGCCGGCCAATGACCGGGTGTTGCGGCTTTCACTGCCGGGGGTGATGCATGAAGGGGCGTCGGCAAGTGCTGTCGAGGACGCGCTGCGCGATCATCAGGTGTCGAGGCGCAGCGTACGCTTTTCGCTATCGCCGGCGGCACTGGCGTTCGAGCCGGGTGATGTGGTCGCCTTCGACGATGGACCGGAGGGCAGTTTTATTGTCAGCCGGATCGAGGATGGCGCGGCACGTTCGATCGAGGCGCGGGCGTTTGTGCCGTCGAGCGGCGGCCGCCCGGTTCAGCCGTCAAAACCGATCGTTCCGCCGCGCAGGCCATCCGACGGGTTCTCTCCCGTTGTGCACCTGATGGACCTGCCACAATACGTGGCAGGCAATGCCAGCAGTTTTGCCCGGGCCGCTGTCTTTGCCAGGCCATGGCGCGTGGTGACGCTTTCTTCATCGGCAACGGCGGAAGGTTATCAGGCGCGGGTGCGGCTGGGGCAACCAGCGCAGACGGGTGTCTTGGCGGCGTCGCTTGGTGCAGGTGTTACCGGCAGGTTTGATGCCATGCATACGCTGACGCTTGATTTACATTTCGGTGGATTGTCTTCGGCAGGCCGCCTTTCCGTTCTCAACGGGCGCAACCGCGTGGCGATCCTTGCTTCGAATGGTGTCTGGGAAATCATCGGTTATCAGAGCGCTGAGGAAATTTCTGCCGGGCGCTGGCGGCTGACAAAGCTTTTGCGGGGTCTGCACGGGACCACGGATGCGATGCTGGCGGGGAGTGCTTCCGGTGCTCCGGTGGTGGTGCTCAATGCGGCGGTCAGGCCGTTGGCCCTGAGCCCCGACGAGGCGGGGCGTGTGATCAACTGGATCGCCGAGGCGAGCGGGCAGGCCGCTCAGCCAAGCGGTCCCTTTGCCTTTGCCGGTGGCTTGAGGGCCGAGAGGCCGGTTGCGCCGGTGCATCTGCGGGGGCGGCGTCTTGAGGGCGGTGGTATCCGAATCACCTGGACCCGCTGCGCCCGCCGGGAGGCCGACCACTGGCTCGACGGTGATATCGCGCTGGATGAGCCCCAGGAACGATATCGTATCGACATTCTCGCCGGGACGAGCGTCAAGCGGTCCTTCGACGTGTCCGAACCGGTGTTGCACTATGCCGCGGGTCTCGAGATCGAGGATTTCGGCGCGCCACAGGCAGACTTGTCGGTTCGCGTCCGGCAGCGCGGCCAGAAGGTTGCCTTCGGCGTGCCGGCACAGGCGCTGCTCAGCCTGTAACACCCCGGCTTTCCCATTCAAGTCAAACTCAAATTCAGCAAACCGGACGAGGAGCGTCAAATGAACGATTTGAAGACCTGGTACATGTCGAAGACCGTCTGGGGTGGCGTGGTGGCAATCCTGGCATCCTGCGCCAACCTGCTGGGATTGGAGGTCGCGCCTGACGATGAAAGGGGAGTTGTGGATGGACTGACTGCGCTGGCGGCCGCAGTGGGCGGACTGATTGCCATCTGGGGCCGGATTTCAGCGCGCTCGCGTTTGCGCTAGACATTGCGCAAACCGGGTGGTGGCGGCACATTCATTTGCCATTCAGACTGTATCGTTTATTAAATCTGCAACAATGCATCCCAAGCCACCAATCTTGTTTTCAATGCGAAAGTGCGTTCATGTCCTCACCCTTGATCATAGCAACGCTTGCAGCGGGCCTGTCCGGATTCGCGCCGCCTGCGATTGATGTGCCATCGATGGTTGTCGCTGTGGACGGCGATTGTGGTCAGGCGGCGGCCGAGGTGGTTGCCAAGACCGGTGGCGAACTGCTGTCGGCGCAGCCGACGGGCGACGGCAAATGTGTCGTCACCGTGCTAATCCCCGGCAATGGCGGCCGCCCGAAAAAGGTGACGATGCGGGTGCCGATGTAGCCGCAGAATGCCTGCCTTCAAGACATTCTCGAAACGGATGAAATAAGGTAAGCAGTAAGTCTGGTGTTGCGACGCGACGGCAAATCTCCAGGAGATGCTGGCGCGCAAGGGAAGAAAGTCTGTTCATGCGCATTCTGGTGGTCGAAGACGACGTCAACCTCAACCGTCAATTGACGGACATGTTGAAGGAAGCCGGATATGTCGTCGATCAGGCTTTCGACGGCGAAGAAGGCCACTACCTCGGCGAGGGCGAGCCCTATGACGCCGTCATCCTTGATATCGGTTTGCCGGAAATGGACGGCATCACCGTGCTGGAAAAATGGCGCGGTGCCGGAAAAGCGATGCCGGTGCTGATTCTCACCGCGCGTGACCGCTGGAGCGACAAGGTCGCGGGCATCGATGCCGGCGCCGACGATTATGTCACCAAGCCATTCCATGTTGAAGAAGTGTTGGCCCGTATCCGCGCGCTGATCCGGCGTGCGGCCGGACATGCAAGCTCGGAGATCGTTTGCGGCCCGGTGCGGCTTGACACCAAGGGTTCCAAAGCGATGGTCAACGGCGTGGCGCTGAAATTGACCTCGCATGAATTCCGGCTGTTGTCTTATCTGATGCACCACATGGGGCAGGTGGTGTCGCGCACGGAACTGGTCGAGCACATGTACGACCAGGACTTTGACCGCGATTCCAACACGATCGAGGTTTTCGTCGGCCGCCTGCGCAAGAAGATCGGCAACGACTTGATCGAAACCGTGCGTGGCCTTGGTTATCGCATGCAGGCTCCCGGCATGGCCAGCAAGGAAGTGAAGTCCTGAGCGGGATCACTATGATCAACTGGAAGGACAGGGCGGTTGCGCACCAAGGCAAGGGCCTAACGCCATTGTCCCGCCAAACCATCCGGCGGCACCCATGATGCTGCGCCCGCAATCGCTGACCGCACGCGTTCTTCTGGTTTCCACGATCTGGGCGGTGGCGGCGCTGGTGGTGATCGGCGTGGTGATCTCGACACTCTATCGGCAAGGGTCTGAGCGCGGCTTTCAAGATCTCTTGCGTGCGCAGCTCTACAACGTCATCAATTCGATCGTCGTCAACGACAAGTCGGTGCTGGCCGGCAGTCCGCAACTGGGCGACCTGCGCTTTTCCCAGCCACAGACGGGCTGGTACTGGATCGTAGAACCGATTGGGGAATTCAACACCCCGCCGCTGATTTCGACCTCGCTCGGATCAGGCAAGCTGCCGATTGCCAGTGTCGATGAGGTTCCCTTCGATATTCGCTACGAGCGTTTTTACACCACTGTTGATTCCTTCAACAATGAAGTCGAAGTGGCGGAGACCGAAGTCGTTCTGGATATTCAGGGGCACACCGCCCGGTTCCGGGTTGCGGGCAACCGCGATGTCCTTGAAGCCGACATCGACGATTTCAATCGTAATCTCTATCTGGCGCTGGCGATCTTCGGCTTTGGTGGTCTTGGCATGAACGCGCTGGCCATTCTTTTCGGGCTCCGGCCGCTCGACCAGGCGCGGCGGTCGCTGGAAAAGATCCGAGGCGGGGAAAGCGAGCGGCTGGACGGCGAATTTCCACGCGAAATCCAACCTTTGGCGAGCGAAGTTAATGCCCTGATCGACAGCAACCGGCGCATCATCGAGCGCGCCAGGATGCAGGTCGGCAACCTCGCGCATTCGTTGAAGACGCCGCTTGCCGTCTTGATCAATGAGGCGCGGGTGCTGGAGCCGCCGCACGGCGATCTCGTCAAGGCGCAGGCGGATGCGATGCAGATGCAGGTGCAGTCCTATCTCAACCGGGCGCGGATCGCGGCGCAACGGGAATCGGTTCTGGCCCGCACCGAGGTGGAGCCGGTTCTCGAGCGGCTGGTTCGCGTCATGCGCCGCCTGCATCCGGAAAAGACCTTTCTGCTGACTGTCTCGCCCCCCGGCCTGATTCTGGCGATGGAACAGCAGGATGTCGAGGAAACGGTGGGGAACCTTCTCGACAACGCTGCGCGCTATGCAGCCGATCAGGTTCGCGTCGTGGCACAGATCGCGCCCGAGGGCGTGCAGGGCAAGGACCCGGGGCGGCGCACCTGGATCGCCATAGAGGTTGATGATGACGGTCCCGGCCTGGAGCCGGAGCAGATCACCGTTGCCATCAAACGCGGCAGGCGGCTGGATGAAAGCAAGCCCGGGACCGGGCTGGGTCTGTCGATCGTCAGCGAAATCGCCGGCGAATATCAGGGTACGCTTGGATTATCACGCGGTGAACGTGGCGGGCTGAAGGCACTGATCGTGCTGCCGGCTGTGTCATGATGGAACGTGTCTTGAGCCGTTGCGTGACTTTTTTGACAGAGTTGCAGGCAAAATTCCGCAATGCAGCAGCTTTGATCGCTGTGATGTTGCCTGCTCATGCGGGGAATGTAAAAAAGATAATGAGCCATGAATCGGCCTTAAGCCGAGCCATGATTTGCCGATGCACCGGAAACCGTAAGAGCTGTCCGATACGATGAAGAACCAGGCCCGTTTCCCGACCATCCTCTCCGCTTCGCCGGCTGCGTGCCTGATCGCCTCGTCGTTGCTGATCGCCGGCTGCGGTACGGCCTCGCGCGAGGGCGGTAAGCTGGGTGGCATTACCTCGAACACATCGGCTTCCTATATCGCGGCGCTTGGTGGCGGTGTGATCGGGCATCAAGCCGGACTTTCGATCAGCAAGGCAGACCGTCAGCGGGCGCTGGAGGCCGAATACCGCGCCCTGGAAGCATCCCGTGGCGGACAGCCGGTGGTCTGGCAGGGATCGGGTATCAGCGGCTCGGTCGTTGCCGCCGCACCGTATCAGGTCGGCTCGCAGAACTGCCGCCAATACAGCCATACGGTAACGGTCAAAGGGCAGGACAGTGTCGCGCGTGGTGCCGCCTGCCGCAATGCCGACGGCACGTGGACGCCGTTGGGCTGATCCAGCCCATTCGATAGTTTCCATAGTTGCGGCGAAACGCCTCAAATTTCCGTCATCTCCGGTTTTCCGATTGGAATGGCAGGCTTCGCATAGTAATTGAGCGAACATGCTGTTCTGGATCCTAGTTGCCACTTTGACGGCGGCCGTTGCCGCTGTTCTGCTGCTTCCGCTGCTGCGCGCCGCCGCCAGCGCCGAGGCCCCCCAATCCCATGATGTCGAGGTCTATCGCGATCAGCTGGACGAGCTGAAACGCGACGAGAAAAACGGTTTGATTTCCGGCGACGAAGCGAATTTCGCTCGCGCCGAGGTCGCCCGCCGTTTGTTGGCTGCAACCGATGCCGTGAAAGCCGCTGCGCCGGCTCAACCGGTAAGGCGCAGCAACCGGCTGGCGCAGCTTGCCGTTATCGTGATCCTGCCTGCCATCGGGCTCTGTCTTTACTTGCGGACCGGCAATCCGGATGTGCCGGATGCGCCGCTGGCCGCGCGTTTGGCAAATCCCGGCGACGATATGAACATCCTGATCGCGCGGGCCGAACAGCAACTGGTCAGCAATCCTGAAGATGGTGCCGGATGGGATGTTCTGGCGCCGATCTATTATCGCAGTGGCCGGCTGGAGCAGGCAGCAACGGCGTTTCGCAATGCGCTGCGAATCCTCGGGGCGACACCGGCGCGCCTGGGCGGTTACGCCGAAAGCTTGATCGCGCTTTCCGGCGGGCTGGTGACCAACGAGGCCCGCGATGCGCTGCAGAAATTGCTGGCGATCGAGCCCACGGACCCGCGAGCGCAGTTCTATCTGGCTCTTGCCTTGAAGCAGGAAGGCAAAGGGACGGAGGCGCTGGCGGCGTTCGAGCAGATCGTCCGTACCTCACCGGCCGGCGCTCCATGGTTGCCGCTGATCAACGAGCATATCGCCGATCTCAAGGTCCCGGCTGCAGGACAGCAGGCCGGCACCCCGCTGGGCAATCCCACAAGCGAGGATATCACTGCGGCCAACGATATGAGTACCGGTGATCGCACGGCGATGATCGAAGGTATGGTCGGTAGCCTTGCGGAAAAGCTGAAGACAGACCCGAAGAATTTCGAGGGCTGGATGCGGATCATCCGATCCTATGCCGTGCTTGGCCAGAAGGACAAGGCAGGCGACGCCCTGAAACAGAGCCTAGCGGTTTTTCCGGCCGACGGCGACGAGGGCAAGCAATTGCTGGTGCTGGCAGGCGAGCTTGGGCTGAAGGCAGACGGAGGCGTGGAATGACCCGCAAACAGAAGCGCCTTGTGATCATTGGCGGCGGTGTGACGTTCATCGCCGCCGCCGTTCTGCTGGTGATGGTCGCGTTCAGCCAGGCAATCGCCTATTTCTATGTTCCTGGCGATCTCGCCAAGGCCGAACTGGCCCCAGGTACGCGTATCCGGCTCGGTGGCCTGGTGGAAAATGGCTCGCTCAAGCGCGGTGAAGGCATGACCATCACGTTCAGCGTCACCGATACGCTCGACAAGGTGCCGGTGACCTATACGGGAATTCTGCCCGATCTGTTTCGCGAAGGCCAAGGCGTCGTCGCCGAGGGTAGTTTCAAGGAGGGGAGTCCGGTTTTCGTTGCAGATACCGTGCTTGCCAAGCATGATGAAACCTACATGCCCAAGGACGTGGCGGACCGGTTGAAGGCGCAGGGCGTCAATCTTGGCGGCAAGGAAAATATCCAATGATCATCGAGCTTGGTCACTATGCGCTGGTTCTGGCGCTTGCCACATCGCTCCTGCAGGCGGTATTGCCGATCATCGGCGCGCTGCGCAACGATCACGCGCTGATGGAAATCGGGACGGTGGCGGCCAAGGCGACATTCCTGCTGATGGCGCTGTCATTCGGTATTCTCACCTACGCTCATGTGACATCCGATTTCTCCGTCCAGAACGTCTGGGAGAATTCGCATTCGCAGATCCCGCTGATCTACAAATTTTCCGGTGTCTGGGGCAATCACGAAGGCTCGATGCTGTTGTGGGTGCTGATCCTCACCTTTTTCTCGGCGCTGGTCGCTGTGTTCGGCAACAATCTGCCGGAGACCCTGAAAGCCAATGTGCTGGCCGTCCAGGCCTGGATCGCGGTATCGTTCTCGCTTTTCATCCTCTTGACGTCCAATCCTTTCAACCGGTTGCTGAATGCGCCGGGTGAAGGGCAGGACCTCAATCCGGTGCTGCAGGATGTCGGCCTGGCCATCCATCCGCCGCTGCTTTATCTCGGTTATGTCGGCTTTTCCGTCTGCTTCTCCTTTGCGATCGCCGCACTGATCGAAGGTCGTATCGATGCGGCCTGGGCCCGCTGGGTGCGGCCGTGGACGCTGGCCGCCTGGACCTGTCTGACGGCTGGTATCTCGATGGGGTCTTACTGGGCCTATTACGAACTCGGCTGGGGCGGCTGGTGGTTCTGGGATCCGGTCGAGAATGCGTCCTTCATTCCGTGGCTAGCCGGGACGGCGCTGTTGCATTCGGCACTTGTGATGGAAAAGCGCGAAGCGCTGAAGATCTGGACGGTGCTTCTGGCGATCATGACCTTCTCGATGTCGCTGCTCGGCACCTTCCTCGTCCGCTCCGGTGTACTGACATCGGTTCACGCCTTTGCCACCGACCCGACGCGCGGCGTCTTCATCCTGATCATCCTCATCCTGTTCATCGGCGGCGCCCTGTCGCTGTTTGCCTTCCGCGCCGCACACCTCAAAGCGGGCGGGCTGTTTGCGCCGATTTCGCGTGAGGGCGCGCTGGTTCTCAACAATCTGATCCTGACGACGGCGGCGGCGACCGTATTGATCGGCACGCTTTATCCGCTGGCGCTGGAAGCAGTGACCGGGGCGAAGATTTCCGTTGGACCTCCCTTCTTCAACATGACCTTCGGACTGCTCATGCTGCCGCTGATGCTGGCGGTACCGTTCGGCCCGCTGTTGGCCTGGAAACGCGGCGATCTGCTCGGCGCCGGGCAGCGCCTGTTTGCCGCGGTGGCATTCGGCCTGGTTGTCGGAAGTATCATCTACTACATGCAAAATGGCGGCCCGATCATGGCGTTGTTCGGTCTCGCGCTTGGGGCCTACATGATTGCCGGTTCACTGACGGAGCTTTATCTGCGTTCCGGTCTTGGCAAGGTGACGGGATCTGTGGCGCTGCGCCGTCTGTCCGGTCTGCCGCGTTCGGTTTTCGGTACGGCGCTGGCCCATATCGGGCTTGGCGTGACATTGATCGGCATTGTCGCGGTCACGGCATTCGAGACGGAGCACATTGTCGAGATGAAGCCGGGCATGACCACGGATGCGGGCGGCTATACGCTGCGCTTTGATGGTTTGCGCAATGGCAACGGTCCAAATTATAGCGAAGAATCCGGGCATTTCACCATCAGCCAAGGCGGGATCGAGGTGGCCGAGGTCTGGTCGTCAAAGCGGTTTTATACAGCAAGGCAAATGCCAACCACAGAGGCCGGTATCCGGACGTTCGGGTTGAGCCAGCTCTACGTTTCGCTCGGAGATGACATCAAGGACGGCGGCGTCGTGATCAGGATCTGGTGGAAGCCGATGATCCTCTGCATCTGGCTGGGCACGGTGTTCATGATGGCTGGCGGTGCGGTTTCGCTCAGCGACAGGCGGCTGCGGGTGGGCGCCCCGGCTCGCGCCAAGAAGCAGAAGAAACCTGTTCTGGAGCCTGCGCGATGATCAGCCGGTTGCTCGTCATCGCTTTCCTCATGGTCTCGTCGTGGCCGGCCTTTGCCGTCAATCCCGACGAGGTGCTGTCGGATCCGGCGCTGGAAGCGCGGGCGCGTACGCTGTCGGCGCAATTGCGCTGCATGGTCTGTCAGAACCAGTCCATCGACGATTCCAATGCCGAGCTTGCCAAGGATCTGCGCCTTTTGGTGCGCGAGCGGATCACCAATGGCGACAGTGACGACGCGGTCATTGCCTATGTCGTTTCGCGTTACGGCGAATTCGTGCTGCTCAATCCGCGCTTCGAGACAAAGACGCTGATTCTCTGGGGCGCGCCGGTCATCCTGTTGCTGGCCGGTGTGGCGGCAATGCTTCTCGCCGCGCGGCGCAGGACCGGCAAGGTGACGGGAACGGCACTCTCTGCCGATGAGCAGGCGCGTCTGGATGCTGTCCTGAAGGATTGATTTCCTTTTAGGCCCATTCCCCAACATTACCAAAAGTTCATTTTCCGGACACAAGTCAGTAAGGTGCGCTCGGCTATTCCTTTTTCATCGGCTGTTCCTCCAGGCAGCCAAATGTCAATGAAAAGAAAAGGCAAACCGGATGTTTCAGACAAATGCACTGCGTCCCTCCCTCAAGACCATCTTGAAGACCTCGACCGTTGCCGGTTTGGCAGCCGTCATGCTGTCGACCGGCATCCCCGCTACCATCACCTCGTCCTTTGCCGCCGCCGTCAAGATCGAGGCGCCGCAGGTTCCAAGTTTTGCTGACGTCGTTGATGCGGTTTCTCCGGCAGTGGTGTCGGTGCGCGTCCAGTCGCGTGCCAATCCTGTTTCCGATGACGCTGGTAGCGGCAACGGCTTCAGCTTCGATTTCGGCGGCCGTGGGCTGGACGAACTCCCGGACGACCACCCGCTGAAGCGCTTCTTCAAGGAGTTCGGCGGCCCGAACGGCGACAAGCGTGCTGATCGCGACCATGGACCGCGCGACGGTAAGCCGGGCCGCTTGCGCCCGACATCGCAAGGTTCGGGCTTCTTTATTTCCGAGGACGGTTATCTCGTCACCAACAATCACGTCGTTTCCGACGGCTCGGCCTTTACAGTCATCCTGAACGACGGCACGGAACTGGATGCCAAGCTGATCGGCAAGGACAGCCGCACCGACCTCGCCGTGCTGAAGGTCGATGACAAGCGCAAGTTTGCCTATGTCGGCTTTGCCGACGACAGCAAGGTTCGGGTTGGTGACTGGGTCGTTGCTGTCGGCAACCCGTTCGGACTTGGTGGTACCGTGACCGCCGGCATCATTTCTGCACGTGGCCGTGATATCGGATCCGGCCCCTATGACGACTACCTTCAGGTCGATGCGGCAGTGAACCGCGGTAACTCCGGTGGTCCGACCTTCAATCTCAACGGCGAAGTCGTCGGGATTAACACCGCAATCTTCTCGCCATCGGGCGGCAATGTCGGTATCGCTTTCGCCATTCCGGCCTCCGTTGCCAAGGATGTCGTCAATGATCTGATGAAGGATGGCGAAGTATCGCGCGGTTGGCTCGGTGTACAGATCCAGCCGGTCGACAAGGACGTGGCTGAATCGCTCGGCTTTGCCGAGGCAAGCGGTGCGCTCGTTGTCGAGCCGCAGGCTGGTTCTCCGGGCGAAAAGGCCGGTATCAAGAAGGGTGATGTGATCACTGCGGTCAACGGCGACACCATCAAGGGGCCGCGCGAACTGGCCCGCAAGATCGCCCTGATGCGTCCCGGTACAAGCGTCGATGTTGCCCTGTGGCGTGATGGCAAGGCCGAGAGCGTCAAGCTCGAAGTCGGAACCCTGCCTGCAGATACCAAGGATGCTGCTACCAGCACCGAGCAGCAGCAGGAAGACCAGCAGCCCTCAAGCGAAAAGGCATTGGCGGATCTCGGTGTGACCGTGACGCCTTCCGAGGACGGCAAGGGCGTAACGATCTCTTCGGTTGATCCTGACTCCGACGCCAGTGATCGCGGCCTGAAGGAAGGCCAGAAGATCGTTTCGGTCAACAACCAGGAGGTCAAGTCTGCTGACGACATCCTCAAGGTGATCGAGGCCGCCAAGAAGGACGGACGCACAAAGGCGCTGTTCCAGATCGAGGCCGACAACGCAAGCCGCTTCGTGGCGCTTCCCATCAGCCAGGGCTGACGAGGGCTGACGCAGCTCCAGCTGCCGGGCGCCGCGGACCTTTACCCAGGTTTCGCGGCGTCTGGCGTTTCGGGACATGGCTGACCTGCGCAACCGGGCAGGCGGGTGTGGTTTCCCCATGGCAAACCGGTTGTGGAAGAGACGGGTCAGGTACTATGGTCACGCGTATGAAGATTCTGATTATCGAAGATGACCTCGAAGCGGCCGCCTATCTGGCCAAGGCCTTCCGCGAGGCTGGCATCGTGTCTGACCATGCCAGCGACGGCGAGAGCGGCTTGTTCATGGCGAGCGAGAACAGCTACGATGTGCTGGTCATCGACCGGATGCTGCCGCGCCGCGATGGGCTGTCGGTGATCTCGGAATTGCGCCGCAAGGGCGTCCACACTCCGGTCCTCATCCTGTCGGCGCTTGGCCAGGTCGATGACCGGGTGACGGGGTTGCGTGCCGGCGGCGACGATTATCTGCCCAAGCCTTACGCCTTCAACGAGCTTCTGGCACGGGTCGAGGTGCTCGGCCGCCGTAAAGGCGCTCCCGAACAGGATATGGTCTATCGGGTCGGCGATCTGGAGCTGGACCGGCTGTCGCATACGGTGCGCCGGCAGGGCCGGGAGCTTCTATTGCAACCACGCGAATTCCGGCTGCTGGAATATCTGATGAAGAATGCGGGGCAGGTGGTGACGCGCACCATGCTTCTGGAAAATGTCTGGGACTATCATTTTGATCCGCAGACCAATGTTATCGACGTGCATGTGTCGCGGCTGCGCGCCAAGATCGAAAAGGATTTCGATCAGCCATTGCTGCGCACCGTGCGCGGGGCAGGCTACATGATCAAGGAAGACGGACGCACGGACGCATGAACAGGCTGAACGTCCTCTTCCGCAGCACCGCCGTTCGCCTGTCAGCGCTTTATCTTCTGCTCTTTTCGCTCTGCGCCGCTTTTCTGGTCTTCTACGTCACCGCCATGTCGCAACGGCTGTTGGAACAGCAGACAAGGGATGCGGTGACGGCGGAAGTTTCGCAGATCGAGCAGATTTATAGCCGCGGCGGCGTCAACGGATTGCTGCGGACCCTGGAGCGGCGGGCGCGTCAACCTGGTGCCAATCTCTATGTCATCGCCGGGCCGACTGGCGAAATCCTCGCGGGTAATGTCGCCTCGCTGCAACCCGGCCTTCTGGACAAGGAAGGATGGACGGGCGAAGCATTCCGCTATCAGCGCTATACCGACGAAAGCCGCAAGGAAGACCATGTGGCACTGGCGCATGTGCTTGTGCTCGATAATGGCCTGCGCATTCTCGTTGGCCGCGATTTGCAGGAACCCGAAAAGTTTCGGGTGCTAGTGCGGCAGGCTCTTGTGGTGGCGCTTGGCATCATGGGCATCGGCGCGTTGATCATCTGGTTTGCGATCGGCCGCAACGCGCTGAAGCGGATCGACCGGATGTCGGACGCAAGCACGCGGATCATGGCGGGTGACCTCTCGCAACGATTGCCGATGAGCGGATCCGGCGACGAGTTCGACCGGCTGTCGGAATCGCTCAATGCCATGCTCGGGCGGATCGAAAAGCTGAACGAGGGTCTGCGGCAGGTCTCTGACAACATCGCCCATGACTTGAAAACGCCGCTGACGCGCCTGCGCAACAAGGCCGAGGCAGCATTGGCGCACAAAGCAACCAATTCCGGCTATCGGGCATCCCTGGAAGAGATCATCGGCGAATCCGATCAGCTGATCCGGACGTTCAATGCGTTGCTGATGATCTCCCGGGTCGAGGCCGGGGCCGCGGCTGCGGAGATGAGTGATGTCAATCTTTCACAAAGCGTCGCCGACTGTGTCGAGCTTTATGAACCGGTGGCGGACGAACAGGCGCTGAAGCTTGAAGCCGACGTGCCTGACGATATTCACATTTCCGGCAATCGCGAACTGATCGGCCAAGCGCTCGGCAACCTGATCGACAATGCCATCAAATATTCCGACGGCGCTGCAAATCCGCTGATCAAGGTCAGCCTCTTCAGACGGGATGGTTCGATCGTCCTATCGGTGGCGGATCACGGCCCCGGAGTACCCGCCAATAAACGGGACGACGTCGTGGAGCGTTTCGTGCGGCTCGACGAAAGCCGCAGCAAACCGGGAACGGGCCTCGGCTTGTCGCTGGTCGAGGCGGTGATGGAGATGCATCAGGGGTCTCTCGAACTGAGTGATACGGTTCCGGACGTTGAAAACAATCGTGGTTTGACTGCCAGCATGGTTTTCCCATTGCGCTCCGCCTGATACGCATAGGGCAGCCGAAATCGGGAGCGGCTGGGAGAGACCAATATGCAGACGGATATGCGGCGGCTATCGGATATCGGCACATGTGCGCTGCGGCCGATGAGCCAGACGGATGCGAAGTCCGTGCTTTCAAGCCTCAAGGATATTGCAAAGAGCCATCCGCAGATTGCCGATCTTCTGGCTGCGGAAACACCACTCAAGGATTTCATCGTCGCGGCGCTGTCGCTCTCGCCTTATCTGCGGGACACGGCTGTTTCGCATCCGCAGGTGCTTGTGCAGGCGCTTGCCGGGCCTTTGATCCCCTATCTGGAAACGTGCATCCAGACGGCGCGGGATGCCTGGAAAGGTGCCGACGCCGGAAAATCCGTGCCGGATGCCGAGATCATGACGCGTTTGCGGCAGGCCAAGCGGGATATTGCCTTTGCGATTGCCCTTGCCGACCTTTCGCGCCTTTTCGATGCCCGTGAGACCACGCGCTGGCTGAGCGATTTTGCCGGTGCTTCGGTATCGGCCACCATCGATCATCTGCTTTTGAGCGCCCATGACGCAGGCAAGCTGAATGTCGTCGATACCGCGCATCCGAGTGACCGGTCGGGTGTGGTCGTGCTTGGCATGGGAAAGCTCGGCGCTTTCGAGCTGAATTATTCGTCAGATATCGACCTCGTGGTCTTTTATGAGCCGCAGGCGCCGCTGATCACGTCCCGCGACGACGCGCCGGAGACATTCGCCCGTTTGCTGCGCCGCCTGATCCGCATCCTGCAGGAACGCACTGGCGACGGCTATGTATTCCGCACCGACCTGCGCCTGCGTCCTGATCCCGGTGCGACGCCGCTTGCTATCCCGGTCGAGGCGGCGATGCTCTATTATGAAAGCCGGGGCCAAAACTGGGAGAGGGCGGCCTTCATTAAGGCGCGGCCGGTGGCCGGCGACCTCAAGGCAGGGGATGCCTTCCTGCGGGAACTGACGCCGTTCATGTTCCGCAAATATCTCGACTATGCGGCGATTGCCGACATCCATTCGATCAAGCGGCAGATTCATGCCCATAAGGGGCATGGCGAGATCGCCGTCAAAGGCCATAATATCAAGCTTGGCCGCGGCGGCATCCGGGAAATTGAATTCTTCGTCCAGACGCAGCAATTGATCGCCGGCGGCCGCATGCAGGAACTGCGGCTGCGCGCCACCGAGCCGATGCTGCACGGCTTGGCACGGGCCAACTGGATCGATGGGGAAACCGCCGAGGAGCTGATTTCCGCCTACTGGTTCCTGCGCGATGTCGAGCACCGGGTGCAGATGGTGCGCGATGAGCAGACGCATGTTTTGCCAACCACCGATGCCGAACTGAAACGCATCGCCTACATGATGGGCTTTGCCGATGTCCCGGCGTTTTCGGCCGAACTGTCGCGAACACTCAAGACGGTGGAGCGTCGTTATGCGCAACTGTTCGAGCAGGAAGCCAAGCTCTCAACCGAAACCGGAAATCTGGTCTTTACCGGGCAGAGAGATGACCCGGATACGCTGGAGACACTGAAAAAGCTTGGTTTCGACCGGCCGCAGGACATTTCCCGCACCATCCGGACCTGGCATTACGGGCGCTATCGGGCGACGCAATCGGTGGAGGCGCGCGAGCGGCTAACCGAGCTGACGCCGGAGCTTTTGCGTGTGTTCGGGCAGAACAAGCGTGCCGATGACGCCCTGTTGCGCTTCGACCAGTTTATTGCCGGGCTGCCGGCCGGTATCCAGCTGTTTTCGCTGCTTGGCAACAATCCCGGGCTTCTGTCGCTGATTGTCAATATCATGTCCTCAGCGCCACGGCTGGCCGATATCATCGCCAGCAAGCCGCATGTGTTCGATGGCATGCTCGATCCCCGGCTTCTCGCCGAACTGCCGACGCGGGATTATCTGGCCGAGCGGATCAAGGGCTTTCTGGCAACCGCTCGGCACTATGAGGAGATCCTCGACCGTTTGCGGATCATTGCCTCCGAGCAACGGTTCCTGATCGGTATCCGGCTGCTGACCGGCGTCATCACCGGTGTCCAGGCGGGGCATGCGTTTACCGATCTGGCCGACCTGATCCTGACCGCCGCACTGGACGCCGTCTTACGTGAGGTGGAAGCGGCGCATGGCAAATTCCCCGGCGGCCGCGTCGCTGTTATCGGCATGGGCAAGCTCGGCAGCCATGAGCTGACGGCCGGGTCGGATGTCGATATCATCCTGCTTTACGATTACGATGACGCTGCGGGTGAATCCGATGGCGCCAAGCCGCTCGATTCTGTCCGCTATTTCACCCGCATCACGCAGCGACTGATCTCGGCGCTGTCCGCTCCCACCGCCGAAGGCGTGCTCTACGAGGTCGACATGCGGCTGCGCCCTTCCGGCAACAAGGGGCCTGTCGCCACCCGCATCAACGCTTTTGCAAAGTACCAGCGCGAGGAAGCCTGGACGTGGGAGCACATGGCGCTGACACGGGCGCGGGCGCTGTGTGGCGAGGAAAGCCTGATCGCCGACGTCGGCGGGATTTTCAAGGAAGTGCTCGGTCAAAGCCGGGATCTGGCAAAGGTGACTGCCGATGTCGCCGAGATGCGGGGGTTGATCGACAAGGAAAAGCCGCCAAGCGATGTCTGGGATTTCAAGCTCATTCCCGGCGGACTGGTCGATATCGAGTTCATCGCCCAATATCTTGCGCTGATCGCTCCGGCGCGTGGCGTCGCACCGCCGTCGAGCGGCACATCAACGGCCGATGTCCTGGCGCTGCTTGGCCCGGCTTTGATTGCACCTGCCGATCTCGATACCGTGCAGGAGGCGCTGGCGCTGTTCACGGATCTTTCCCAGATCGTGCGCCTGTGCATCGAAGGTGATCTGGAACTGAAGGATGCGCCGGCCGGGCTGATCGAGCTTTTATGCCGGGCAGGGGATGCGCCGGATATCAAGGTGCTGGAAGCTGATATCCGGCGCCTTTCGAAGGCGGTGCGCCGGATATTTCAAACAACCGTCAAGCCCTGAAAGGCTACGCCACGGCCAGTGTGGCCTTGGCCTCCGACACGGCGCGTGGGGCCGTGTCGGGGATGCGCAGCGAAATGATCGTGCCGACATTTTCCTGGGAGTGGATCTTCATCGCGCCGCCATGCAGGTGGGTCAATGAACGCGAGATGGCCAGACCAAGGCCGGAGCCCCCCTTGCTCTTGGCGTACTGGCTCTGCACCTGTTCGAAGGGCTGGCCGATTTTCTCCAATGCCAGGCGCGGTATGCCGATGCCGGTATCTGCGATGGTCAGCGTCACAGCACCGGCGACCTTGCGGGCGCGCAGCGAGATCTTTCCGCCCTCGTTGGTGAATTTGACGGCGTTGGACAACAGGTTGAGCAGGACCTGCTTCATGGCGCGGCGGTCGGCGGTGATCGTCAGACCGGAGGAAATCTGCTGATCGACGCAGATGTTCTTCTGCTGTGCCGGGATGGTGGTGAAACGCAGGGTTTCCTCGATCAGCGGGGCGAGATCTATCGTCTCGCGGTTGATCTTCATCTGGCCGGCCTCGATCTTCGACATGTCGAGGATGTCGTTGATGACGTTGAGCAGATGTTTGCCGCTGTCATGGATATCGTGGGAGTATTCGTCGTATTTTTCCGAACCGAGCGGGCCGAACATCTGGTTCTGCAGGATTTCCGAAAAGCCCAGAATGGCGTTCAGCGGGGTTCGCAGCTCGTGCGACATGTTGGCGAGGAATTCGGACTTGGCCCGGTTGGCTGCTTCCGCGCGTTCTTTCTCTGCCTGATAATTGGAGTTGGCGACGGAGAGTTCGGCCTTCTGGCGTTCCAGGGTGATGCGAGACGTCGACAGGTCGCCGATGGTCGCCATCAGGCGCCGCTCGGATTCGCGCAGGCGCACCTGGTGGCGTTTCAGCAGGGTAATGTCGGTGCCGACCGATACCAGGCCACCGTCACGGGTTCGCCGGTCGTTGATCTGCAGCCAGCGCTGGTCGGCGAGTTGCACTTCCGAAGTCTGTGATTGATTGGACCGGTCGGGATCGGCAATGCGCCGCTCGATGATCGGACGGGCGGATGCGGCGTTGACGACGGAACGCTCCGTGCCGGCAACCAGAACCCGGTCGGGCAGCTTGTAGGCCTGCTGATAATGGGTGTTGCACATCACCAGCCGGTCGTTCTTGTCCCAGAGCACAAAGGCCTCGGACGTGCATTCGATCGCATCGGCGAGCCGCTGGTCAGCTTCCGCATAGCGTTGAGCCAGGCGATGCTGCTCGGTAACATCCATGGCGATGCCGATCAGGTGCACGCGGCCGGAGGCGGTGCGGATGACCTGGGCGCGGGCGCGCATCCAGACATAATGGCCATCGGCATGGCGCATCCGGAAGATTTGGTCGATCTGGCGGGCATCGCCCCTGGCGATGGTGCGGGCGACCTTGTAGATGCTGCCGTCATCCGGGTGCATCAGCCGCGCCGCGTCGCCGAACGACAGGACATTGCTCTGCGGCGGCATGCCGAGCATTTCATACATCGAGCGCGACCAGAAAAGCCGGCGGTTGGGCATGTCGAAATCCCAAAGGCCGCAGCGCCCCCGCGACAAGGCGGTTTCGACGCGCAGGTTGGATTCCGCGAAAATCTGGTCGGCATCACGGGCGCGTTTGGCCTGGATATAATAGGCATAGAGAACGATCAGCAGGATTGCCGAGATTCCGGCAAAAAGGGTGACGTTGAGCGAGACTTCATCCCGCCATAGCTTTTGGATGCCTGCCAGCGGTGTGGCGACCAACAGCGTTCCCGCGCCGCCGGGCACCTGCATCATCGCGACGGTATGCTCCGTACCGCCGATGAAGGTTTTCATCACTGTCGAACGTTCACCAAAATACTGGAAAGCGGCGACTTCCGGCGCCACAGCGTTCAGCGTGCGTCCCGTGTAGGCCGCGCCCTCCGGAGAGCTGGCGAAAATTCGGCCGTCATTGCGCACGGTGAGAACAAAGGCACCATTTTCGAGCATGTCGGGCGAAAGGACCGCATTCAACCGCTGCTCGACATCCCACTTTTGCGCCTTGTCGAACAGGGCAACGCCGTTTTCCTGAAGAGCGGCACTGGCGGTGGCCGCAGCAAGGACGGTGACCTGGCGCGCGCTTGCCTCCATGCGGGCATATTCGACCATGATGCCGTTGATGCGGGAAATGGCAACGACGAGAAGAAACGCGGTGATCAGGATCGGGATCGAACGCTTGAGCAATGGCTCGGCGCCCGCAAGACGGCGCACTGCCGGCTCGGTAAAAATCCGTGCGTGCTGGATAACGTCCCGTTCCAGGCGTGAAAAACCCGGAAATCTGGGACGCAACCGCTCACCGGCTGCGCGTCCCCGCTGCGCTTCCGCCATCTTCGTCAATTCTGTAAACCCTCATGTGATTCGAAGCGCCGCTCGCTTGAACCTGACCCAATGAATCAATTGTGATTCGCCTTGTCCAGAGGAAAACGTAAAAGTTTGTTAACCATTTATCGTCATGGGAAAATTGCACTATTGGCTTTGGCGCCACGGCAGAAACGAAAAAACCCCGCGCTTACGGGGTTTTCCAATCATTTCCGGTTGCTATTTCCTATCCCTTGAGCATGCGCTCGACGATGTCGCTGACATCGGCTGACAGTTTCGCTGCAGCCGCGATTTCACGCAGCGCGTTGCGGGCGTGATCGGCGCGGCCGGATTCCAGCGAGCGCCACGACCGCATCGAGGTTAGGATGCGGGCTGCCAGTTGCGGATTGCGCGGATCGATGTCGAGAATCTGGCGCGCCAGGAACCGGTAACCTTCGCCATCAGCGCGGTTGAAGCCGGTCGGGTTCGAAAAGGCAAATGTGCCGACGAGTGCACGCACCCGGTTCGGGTTGGAGCCGTTGAACAGCGGGTCGGCCATCAAGACCTTGACGCGGGCAAGCGCGGCTTCGCCCGGAATGGTTGCCTGGATGGTGAACCACTTGTCGATCACCAGCGCATTTCCGGCGAACCGGGCCTTGAACGCAGCCAAGGCATCCGCCGTTTCGGCAGCGTCCGGGAACCGGTGTGCAAGGATTGTCAAGGCCTGGCTCAAATCCGTCATGTTGTTGGCGGACTTGAACGCGGCGACTGCCCGAGTGGGTTCGTTTTCGGCATAAACGAGGTAGGAGAGGGCGGTGTTGCGCAGTGCCCGGCGTCCGGCGCTTGCCGCATCCGGGCTGAACGGGCCGGAGACGATCATCTCGTCTGCGAGCTTTTCGAAAATGGCCTGACCGGCCGTGGCGATCGCCACCATGATCTGCTGGCGTCCGACGTGGATCGCGTCCGGGTCGTTGTTTCCGCCGATTTCGCGGGCGATATCGGCTTCGCTCGGCAGTGCCAGCGCCTGCGCTCTGAAGGCAGGTTCAAGATCACCGTCGGCGGCGGCCGCAAGCAGGGCATCGATCAGGGCGGCGTCGCATTGAACCGGTTCATCTGCCTTGGCGCTGGCTGTGGCAGCGACGAGATTGGGCAAGGCAAGATCGTTCAGGGCCTGCCAGCGGGCAAACAGATCGCTCTCATGTTTGGCGATGTGGGCGCGATCAGAGGCCGTCTGCTCGAAATGCAGGTTGATCGGCGTCGAAAACCCACGGTTCAACGACAGGACTGGGCGTGACGTGATGCCACCGAACACGACCGTCTGATTGCGCTCGATGAGATGCAGCACGTCACCGGTCATCTCGGCGCCGGTGACGGAGGTGACGTTGGCTTCTGAGCCATCCTCCAGCAGGAGCCCGATACGCAAGGGGATATACATCGGCTCCTTGGCGCTTTGGCCGGGGGTCGGCGGCACCATCTGTTCCAGCGACAGCGTCAATGTCTGCTTGGCGGCGTCATAGGCCGTCGAGGCGCTGACCAGCGGCGTGCCCGCCTGATGGTACCAGAGTGAAAACTGGGTGAGGTCGCGCTTACTCACCTCCGCAAAGCAGGCAACGAAATCCTCGATGGTCACGGCCTGTCCGTCGTGGCGGTCGAAATAGAGATCCATGCCCTGCTTGAAGAGATCAGCACCGAGCAGGGTGGCGATCATCCGGGTGACTTCGGAACCCTTTTCGTAGACGGTCGTCGTATAGAAGTTGTTGATTTCCCTGAATTTTGTCGGGCGAACCGGGTGCGCAAGCGGACCGGCATCTTCCGGAAACTGCTCGGCTTTCAGATGCCGGACTTCGGCGATGCGTTTGACGGTGCGCGAACGCTGGTCGGCCGAGAATTCGTGGTCGCGATAGACCGTCAGACCTTCCTTCAGGCAGAGCTGGAACCAGTCGCGGCAGGTAATGCGGTTGCCGGTCCAGTTGTGGAAATATTCGTGCGCGATAATCGCCTCGATATTGGCGTAGTCGGCATCGGTCGCTGTTTCCGGATCGGCAAGGACATACTTGTCGTTGAAGACGTTTAGTCCCTTGTTTTCCATGGCGCCCATGTTGAAATCAGACACGGCGACAATCATGAAGATATCGAGATCGTATTCGCGTCCGAACCGTTCCTCGTCCCACTTCATTGAGCGCTTCAGCGCATCCATTGCGTAAGATGCACGCGGCTCTTTTCCGTGTTCGACATAGATTTTCAGCGTGACTTCGCGGCCGGACATGGTTGTGAAAGTGTCTTCCACCACTCCCAGATCGCCGGCGACCAACGCGAACAGATAGCTTGGCTTCGGGTGCGGATCGAACCAGGCAGCGAAATGGCGGCCGTCGCCCATACCGGCGCCACCGAGATGGTTGCCGTTGGAGAGCAGCAGCGGCGCGGTCGCCTTGTCGGCGATGATGTTGACCGTGTAGACGGCAAGCACATCCGGGCGGTCCGGGAAATAGGTGATGCGCCGGAAGCCTTCGGCTTCGCACTGTGTGCAATAGACATTGTTTGTGCGGTAGAGACCCATCAGCGTGGTGTTGGCCTCCGGATTGATCTCGGTGGTGATCGTTACCTCGAAGGGTACCGTTGCCGGAAGGCCGCGGATCGTCAGCGTATCGTCCGCCGCATCGTAGTTCGCAGCCGGAATCTCCACCTGGTCAAGCAACAGGCCCGTCATCTTCAGTTCGTCGCCGTCGAGGATCAGCGGCGCATCGGCGCTTACCCCCTCACGACGGTGGAAGATCAGCCGGGCTTCGACCTTGGTTTCGGTAGGATCGAGTTCGAAGGTGAGGTCCACCCTCTCGAGGACAAAATCCGTCGGCCGGTAGTCTTCCAGATGAATGATCGCGCCCGTATCTGTCCGCATTGTTTGTCCCGCTTGCATCATCCGCTGCGTCCAGACGCTGGCGATGAGGCTTGTCTCGATGAAGAGGCTGCGCAGAAGATGCGAAGCTTCCGGTGTGATCGCAAGGCGGTTCTTTTCGCTGACATATGCCGTTTTCCGGCAAGTGTGATCTGTCCCATTCCTTGCTTGTTCAGAGACTTACGAAATTCGCCCTAACAATATTTAAACCAGTCGTGTATTTTTGGCACAGGTTTCGGATTTTTACAGCCCGCTACCAGTCTTCTTGGTGCAGGAGTGCAGTTTCGGCTGTCGGATTGCTTGGCGGCGTTTCTGCTTGCCCATTCCGCTCGAGACTAGGGTATCGCCATCGACGCATCAAATATTTCCGCTACCCATCACGAAAATTGATGCCTCTTTCGAATATCGCGGGTTAAGGTGACGGGGCCCAAGCGACGGATTCTCCGGTCGCATATTTTTCCCGCAGCCTGTCGTTTCCCTTGATTTCCGGCCCGCTGCCCTCAGTCCGATGAGTGCGACCCGCATGGATTCCGAATTCCCCCACCCGATGAAGGGCATTACCCTCAAGGTTCTGTCCGTGCTGGTCTTCGTCTGCATGTCGACGCTGATCAAGGCGGCGGGAACGGAGATCGCCACCGGCCAGATTACCTTCTACCGCTCGGCTTTCGCGATGGTGCCGATCCTCGGCTATCTCGCCGTCAAGGGACATCTGCGCACGGCTTTCCACACCAAGGATATTTTCGGCCATCTGGCACGCGGCTTCATCGGCATCCTGGCGATGAGCTTTGGGTTTTACGGTCTGGTGCACCTGCCACTGCCCGAAGCGATTGCGATCGGCTATGCCATGCCGCTGCTGGCCGTCGTCTTCGCAGCGGTGTTTCTCAAGGAAACCGTACGGGTCTATCGCTGGTCTGCCGTCCTGATCGGGCTGGTGGGGGTGATGATCATCACATGGCCGAGGGTAACGCTGCTGCGCGATGGCGGGTTTGGCTCGCAGGAGGCGCTCGGTGCGCTGGCCGTGCTTCTCTCGGCCGCGCTCGGCGCAATCGCCATGGTGCTGGTGCGCAAGCTGATCGCCAAGGAAAAGACCCACACGATCGTGTTGTATTTCTCCCTCTCGGCCTCCTGTTTCTCGCTGCTGACGCTTCCGTTCGGCTGGGAGCCGTTGCCGCTGAGTTCGTTTCTGCTTTTGATGGGAGCGGGTTTCTGTGGTGGCGTTGCGCAAATTCTTCTGACGCAGAGCTATCGTTATGCCGACATGTCGACGATTGCGCCGTTCGAATATACCTCGATCCTGCTCGGGCTGCTGATCGGCTATTTCCTGTTCGACGAGGTGCCGACAGGCGTCATGCTGGTCGGCACGGCGATCGTCGTCGGTGCCGGCATCTTCATCATTTTCCGTGAACACCAGCTCGGTCTCGAGCGCCGGGGCGCGCGCAAGCATATCACCCCGCAGGGGTGACACATTGCCCGAATGATCAGGGCGCGGCCGTCGGGGCGGTGTCGTCCTCGATCAGGTCGGCCGGCCGCACAGCCTGGTTCATTGCGTTGACGGCCTCAGTCCCCGGCGTCGGCACGGTATTGGCCTGGAAGTCCGTCTTGGAAACGAGCCCGTCCGTATGGCCGCGCTGGGCAATGCGCCAAGCGGCATAGGCGGCGTAGAGTGCGAAATAGACGGCCAGAACCATGAACAGCGATGGCGGGCCGAAACGGTCCATCACCGGCCCCACCATCAGCGGGCCGGAAATGGTACCGATGCCATAGGTGATCATCATGCCGGAGGAGACCTCGACATATTCGTTCGGCCGGGCAAGGTCGTTGGCATGGGCGACATTCAGCGCATAGATCGGAAACAGAACTGAACCGACAAAAGCCGCGATGACATAGAGTACCAGCGGGCTGGAACCGACGAAGGCGACCATCGCAAGGCAGGAGATAACGCCGACGATACCGCAGCCGACCATGACAATGCGCCGGTCGATCCGGTCGGACGTTCGCCCGATCGGGATTTGCGAGACGGCGCTGCCAGCAAGAAGGGCAGCCAGCAGCGTTGCGCCTTCGGCGGTGGAAAGGCCGATCTTCTGGGTAAAGACGCCGCCGAGATTGAGCCAGGCGCCGGACATGGCACCGGCAAGAAATGCGCCGACGACGGCAACCGGCGAGCGGCGATAGAGTCCCGGCACATCGAACTTGGCCTGTGACGGCGGGGCAGGCATCGCGGACGAGGACAGCGCCGTTGGCAACAGCGCCAGCGAGAACAGCACGCCACACAGAATGAACAGCGACGAATTCGTCGGATCGCCAAGCGGCACCAGATATTGCCCGCCGATGGTGCCGACCATGGTGGTGATCAGGTACAGCGAAAACAGCATGCCGCGGTTTTCATTGGTCACCCGTTCGTTCAGCCAGCTTTCGATCACCAGGTAGCTGCCTGAAATCGCAAAGCCGGAAATGGCGCGAAACAGGATCCAGGACCGCCAGTCGACCACCAGCCCGCACATCAGAATGGCGATGCTCAGCAGCGTGATCAGCGCTGCAAATACCCGTACATGGCCGACGCGCAGAACGAATTTCGGGGTGATGATGCAGGAGATTGTAAAGCCCAGCGTATAGCCGGTTGCGATCAGCGAAATGGTCAGCGTCGACCAGCCCTCGGTCACCGACCGTACTGGCAAGACATAGCTCGCCAGCCCGAAGCCGACCATCATCAGCAGCGTCGAAAGCATCAGGCTGAACACGGATCTGAGGCTTGCCAGCATGAAGGCTCCGGGTACGGATCTGCCGGGGTGCCTGTGACGCACAAGCCTCAGGAGAAACGCTGAAAATGTTGGAGCGGATTGCGCGCTTGAAAACCGGTGCCCGACACGCCGCTGTTGGAATCAAAGAACGAGTGTCGCTCTATCCAGTTTTGCTGACGCTGTCGATTGCGACAAGGCTTGGCGCAGAAGAGGAGATGTGGCCGCAGGGCGGCCGGAAGCCAGCGATTTACTTCGGCAGGAAGGCGCTGACCGCATGACGGTCGGCATTGGCAGCCGGGGCTTCACGGCTCAAACGGCTATATTCGCCGGAGGCGCGCACGGCGGTGCCGATATCGGCGATCAGAACCCGGAGCGAGCGGATGGATGCTGTCATGATCGGATTCCTTTCATCTTTGGTCTGTTAATCCAGGCAGAGGCGAGCGCGGCTGCGCAGACCGTTAAAAATCAACGCTGGATGAATTCCGCGAAGATCTGGGCCGGGCGTGTCTTGTGGCCGTAGCCTGCAGCGGTCATCTGTTCGTTGGCTGCCGAGCCGAAGCTGTTGAACGGCGTGCGCAGCGCCGAGCCGGCATGGCGGAGCGTTTCAAAGCTCGAATGCAAAGGGCGAAAACGGGTCGTCATGGTTCAATTCCTTATTCCAGTCCTCCCGTCGTTCTATATTGCACTGCAACATCAATTCCGCAACGGACGCGTTCGCGTTGCTGGTATGCGCAATCCGCATGGCTTTTTTCATCGTTTGTTCATGTTTCGGGCAGGCGTCGGGTTCAGGCGCTCTTAACCACGAATCCGGGCGCGAAAGGCCAGCAGATCCTGCCAGGCGAGCCGCTTGCTGGCCGGGGCCGAGGTCAGGTCCTGCGGATGCAGGGTGGCCAGGGCCGGGACCGTGGCATTGCCAATTTGAATGTCGCGCCATTCGCCCCGCATGTGATGGATCATCTCGTTGCCGCCGAAGAAGAAACGGGCGGCAAAATTGCCGAGGATCAACAGGTGGCGCGGTTCGCTGAGCGCGATCTGCCGTTCGATGAAGGGGCGGCAGATATCGGTTTCGCGCGGCGAGGGCGGGCGGTTTCCCGGCGGCCGCCACGGAATGACATTGGTCAAAAGCACGGATGTCCGATCGAGCCCGATGGCGGCCAGCATGCGTTCGAGCATCTGGCCCTGCTTGCCCGAAAATGGAACGCCCTCGCGGTCGTCGTCGCCGTTTGGCACCGGGCCGATCACCAGAATGCCGGACGCGGGGTTGCCGTCGGCAAACACCATGTTGCGAGCGCTGTTGCGCAGATTGCAGCCGGAAAAGGCTTCCATGGCGCTCTTGAGTTCATCAAGGGAGCGGGCAGATTCAGCCGCAAACCGGGCTTCGGCGATGGCCTGCTCGTCGGGAATGGCCATTTGTGGCGTGGCGGTAGGAGCGGCCGGAGCCTTGCCGGTCGCGCGATTGCCGTTCTCACGGGCAACCGGTGTGGCGGGCGCATCGCTGCGCTCCAAGGTCTGCGTTCGCTGCATGGCTTGCGAGGCGCCATTGCCGCGCGCCGCCTTCGCTTCAGCAAATTCGGCGAACCGGTCGACCGGATCGTCTTCCAGCATCCATTCGACCCCGGATTCTGCATGAAAATGCAGAAGGGCGGCAAGTTCGGCCGGACTCATGGTGTCGCAGGAGATCATGGTCTGCTTGTACAGAAGGGGGGGCGGGCAGGGAAGGCCATCGCGGACGCAATATGGATTTATGCCGGCGAAAGAGCGGCAGTCTCCCACTTCTCCCCAGCGGGGAGAAGTGTCGAGCAAAGCGAGACGATGAGGGGGCGGTTCGGCCGGTTCTCGCGTGTTTGGCTCCCCCTCATCCGGCCCTGCGGGCCACCTTCTCCCCGCTGGGGAGACGATGAGGTACCAATCACGCCGCCATCGCCGTCCAGCGTTCGATATCGTCGCGCTCGCCGATCAGCGCTAGCCCGTGGGCAATGGAGAGAAGCTCGCCACCGCTTTCGATCCGGTCACTGGCAAAGCGGTCTTCAAAGATGCGCCGGATGGCCGGTACGAACGAAGTACCCCCGGTCAAAAACACCTTGTCGATGCCATCAGCCGGCGTGTTGGTGGTGACCAGCACCTCGTCCAGTGCTTCCTCGATGCGGGCAAGGTCCGGTGCGATCCAGCTTTCGAAATCGCTGCGGCGTACGGTCTGGCGGCTCTTTTCGCCGAGCGGCTTGAAGAAGAATTCGGTCTCTTCCTCATGTGACAGCCTCATTTTGGTGGCCGAAATCGCTTGGTAGAGCGGATAACCTTCGTCGTGATCGACGAGATCAACGAAGGCCTCAAGCTTTTCCGGCTCGACGGCCGAGCGTACCAGCTGCTTCAGGTCGGTAAAATCCTTCAGCGTCTTGAAGATCGACAATTGGTTCCAGCGGCCGAAATTGGCATAGTAGCTGGAAGGCACGTCGAGCAGCTTGTCGAAGCTCTTAAACTGGCTGCCCTTGCCGATCAACGGCGAAACCACCGTGTCGATGATGCGGAAGTCGAAATGATCACCGGCGACGCCGACGCCGGAATGGCCAACCGGAACCGCCGTCATTTTGCCGGCATGGCTTTCGAAACGGATGATCGAATAGTCGGTGGTGCCGCCGCCGAAATCGGCCACCAGCACGGTCGCATCCTTCTTCAGGTTCTGGGCGAAGTAAAACGCCGCCGCCACCGGCTCGTAGACATAGTGGACTTCGGGAAAATCGAACGAAGATAGCGCGCGGTCATAGCGTTCGAGCGCCAGGTTTTCGTCCGGGCTGGTTCCGGCAAAACGAACCGGCCGGCCGACGACGATGCGCTTGTACTCCTGCTGCCAGCCATCGCCGGCATAGTCGGCGATACGGGAAAGGAAGGCGCGCATCAGGTCTTCAAAGCTGTTGCGACGGGCAAAGATCAGCGTGCCTTGAAACAGCGGGCTGGCGGCAAAGGTCTTGATCGACTGCAGGAAGCGCGCCTCGCCGGGATTGTCGATGAACTGCTGGATCGCCGCCTGTCCCGCTTCGATGCTCACTGCGGCGGCCCCCATCTGTGCATGCTTCATGAACGATAGCGCGGTGCGCATCGAATCTGTGGTGCCGGCTTTGCTTGAAAAGCTGAGCGACTGCGTCGAGTCGCCCTTTGAGGCGGCAAGCACCGAATTGGTCGTGCCGAAATCGAAGCCGAGTGCCTTGGCCATGAAAGTCTCCGTCTTGGGTGTCCGCCAGCTGGCGGCAGAAGTCGTCTCGCCTACACGCACGGCCTCGGAATGCCTTACGGCAGCCGGTATGCGGTTTGTGGCGGAGGGCTTGGTTATTTGGAGGGCGCGTATTCGCATGGGTCGAAGGCCAAAGCAAGGCAAGATGAAAGGCCGGTAGTGGAAGAAGTCTTTTTGTATTTTGACGTTTACGTTCACGTCATATGTTTGTATCCTGCGGCATGACCTCATGCGCAAATGCGCTGGGCTGCCGTCGCAGACCGGCTCGACAAGTCCGGCCGTATTTGCCATGACGGAGGTCAAGAATTGGGAACAAAACCGTGCAAAATAGCCGGGTGCGACTGGAGACGAAGAGATGACCGACAAACATGAGCTGCCCGAGCGCGAAAGCATGGAATTCGACGTTGTTATCGTCGGCGCTGGGCCTGCCGGTTTGGCGGCGGCTATCCGTCTGAAGCAGGTCAATCCGGATCTGTCGGTCGTCGTTCTGGAAAAGGGCGCCGAAGTCGGGGCGCATATCCTGTCGGGCGCCGTTGTCGATCCGATCGGTATTGACAGGTTGCTGCCGGGCTGGCGCGAGGAAGAGGGGCATCCCTTCAAGACCGAAGTCAAGGACGACCAGTTCCTGCTGCTTGGTCCCGCCGGCTCCATCCGCCTGCCGAATTTTGCCATGCCGCCGCTGATGAACAATCATGGCAACTACATCGTCTCGCTTGGCCTCGTCTGTCGGTGGCTGGCCGAAAAGGCCGAGGCGCTCGGTGTCGAAATCTATCCGGGCTTTGCTGCCACTGAAGTGCTTTACAACGATCAGGGCGCCGTCATCGGCGTCGCCACCGGCGATATGGGTGTCGAGAAAAACGGCGAGCCGGGTCCCAACTTTGCCCGCGGCATGGAACTGCTCGGCAAATACACGCTGATCGGCGAGGGCGTGCGGGGTTCGCTCGCCAAGCAGTTGATCTCGAAATTCGACCTGCAGAAGGACCGCGAGCCGCAAAAATTCGGCATCGGCATCAAGGAACTCTGGCAGGTCAAACCGGAAAACCATAAACAAGGCCTCGTCCAGCACTCGTTCGGCTGGCCGCTCGGCATGAAGACGGGTGGCGGCTCGTTCCTCTATCACCTTGAGGACAATCTGGTCGCCGTCGGCTTCGTCGTGCACCTCAACTACAAGAACCCCTATCTCTATCCGTTCGAGGAATTCCAGCGCTTCAAGACGCATCCGGCCATTCGCGGCACCTTCGAAGGCGGCAAGCGGCTGACCTACGGCGCCCGCGCCATCACCGAGGGTGGCTACCAGTCGGTGCCGAAGCTGACCTTCCCCGGCGGCGCGCTGATCGGCTGCTCGGCCGGTTTCGTCAACGTGCCGCGTATCAAGGGCAGCCATAATGCCGTTCTGTCGGGCATCCTCGCCGCTGAAAAGCTGTCGGATGCTATCGCCGCCGGGCGCGCCAACGATGAAGTGATCGAGATCGAGAACGGCTGGCGCGACAGCGCCATCGGCCAGGACTTGAAGCGCGTGCGCAACGTCAAGCCGCTGTGGTCGAAGCTTGGCACGGCAGCCGGTGTGGCGCTCGGCGGGCTCGATATGTGGACCAACACGCTGTTCGGCTTCTCCTTCTTCGGCACGCTGAAGCATGGCAAGACCGACGCGCAGTCGCTGGAGCCGGCGTCGATGCACAAGAAGATCGAGTATCCGCGCCCGGATGGTGTTCTGACCTTCGACCGTCTCTCCTCTGTGTTCCTGTCGAACACCAATCACGAGGAAAACGAGCCGGTGCACCTGAAGGTCAAGGATATGGCCCTGCAGAAATCGTCCGAGCACGATATCTATGCCGGCCCCTCGACCCGCTACTGTCCGGCCGGTGTCTATGAATGGGTGGAAAAGGATGGGCAGGATGTCTACGTCATCAACGCCCAGAACTGCGTCCACTGCAAGACGTGCGACATCAAGGACCCCAACCAGAACATCAACTGGGTACCGCCGCAGGGCGGCGAGGGCCCGGTCTATCCGAATATGTGAGGTGGGTGCCTCGATGGCATGAAAAGGGCGGCAGGCGAAAACCTGCCGCCCTTTTCTATTGCGCACAACTTCAACGCGCTTAACCAGCCATTAACCATGTTTTCCCTATTTTCGGTTGCATCAACCGGATCTTAAGGAAACACACGATGTCGATCTCCCGCCGTGGCCTGCTGCTCGGCTTTTCTGCTCTCCTTGCCGGTTGCGCCACCAACGGACCGAACCATGCAGCCAACTATGCTGCAAAACCGGACGAAAAGTTTCCAATGCCGGCCATGCCGCTGGAAAAGGTCAAGCCGGAACTGCGCCGCCAGCAGGTCGCCTATTCGACGAAACATGATGCCGGCACCATTGTCGTCGATACGCCGGCGAGGCGGCTCTACTATATTCTCGGCGACGGGCAGGCGATGCGCTACGGCATCGGCGTCGGCCGCAACGGTTATGCGCTGGCAGGGTCTGCCTATATCGGCCGCAAGGCCGAATGGCCATCGTGGACGCCGACCGACAACATGATCCGCCGCGATCCGGGCAAAAATCGCAAATATGCTGGTGGTGTTCCTGGCGGCCCGAACAACCCGCTCGGCGCCCGGGCGATCTATCTGTATCAGGATGGCAACGACACGATGTTCCGCATCCACGGTACGACACAACCCTGGTCGATTGGCCAGGCGATGTCGAGCGGCTGCGTGCGCATGCTCAACCACGATGTTGTTGATCTCTACGAGCGCGCAATCGTCGGCGGCCGCGTCGTCGTCCTGCAGGCGTAAGCCAAATTCAGAGAACTGGGCGCAAGTATATTCAACTCGACAAAGGCGCCGTGAGCTCAATGCTCCGGCGCCTTTGCTGTCTCATCCAAGGGACCATTTGCGCTCGACGAAATCGGCGATCAGTGGTGCGATCTCGGGCAGCCTTTCTTCAAGGGCGAAGTGACCGGTGTCGAACAGGTGCAGCTCCGCCTCCGGTACGTCGGCCAAAAAGGCACGGGCGCCTGCCTCGGTGAAGAAGGGATCATTGCGGCCCCAGGTGATCAGCGTCGGCGGCTGGCTTTGGCGCAGCCACTGCTGCCATTCCGGATAGCGGACAAGGTTGCTCTTGTAGTCAAAGGCGAGATCGAGTTGCGGCTGGCGGCGATCGGGCCGGTCGAGGAAGTGCTGGTCCATCGTCCAGCCATCGGGAGGGACGAGTTCCGGCTGCGCCGTGCCGCCCTCATATTGCCCGCGGGTCATGTCCAGTGTCAGAAGATTGCGAACCTGCTCCACAGCGCCGTCGTTGGATGGGGCAAGGGCGATAAAGTCGCGGGCGATGTCCGAAAGTCCCTCCAGATAGGCATTGCCGTTCTGGACGATCAACCCGGCGATCAGCTCTGGCCGGCGGGTTGCCAGCCGAAACCCGACCGGTGCGCCGAAATCGAAGGCGTAGAGCATGAAACGCTTGAGTGACAGCGCATCGACAAAGGCCTCCATCACAGTCGCCAGATTGTCGAAGCTATAGGTAAATGTGCCGTTCTCGTTGGTGGAAGTGGGCGCTTCGCTGTGGCCAAAGCCCGGATAGTCGGGGGCAATCAGCCGGTAGTGGCTGCCGAGGGCGTCCATCACGCGCCGGAACTGGTGCGACGAGGCGGGAAAGCCGTGCAGCAGCAGGATGGTTGGTGCGTCCTTGCCCGTTTCCGGCAGGCTTTCTCGATAGAAAACGTGAACGCCGCCGGCCTCGATAAACCGGTGACGGATGGAGGGAATGCTGTGCAATGCCATTTTAACACCCGTATGGTTTGAATTTATGCGTTAGGTTTGCATTCGAGTAACTAATGTGTCAATCGTAAAAATATACATTATAGACGAAAGATAGACGAAAGGCTGAGCATGGATCTGATCCCTTTCACTGGCGAACCGTTGGCCCTCGATCTCGTCAATACCCGGCCCCTGACGGCTGATGGCCAAGTGGATCTGCTCGAAACGGCAGCGGGTCTGCAGCTTTGGCTGGAGGCGGAATCCGATCGTTTGCCAGAGGGCGTGGTTATGGAGTTTGACGCCTTGACGGCTGGTGACTTGGCGCCGGTGATGGCCGTGCGCGATCACACCGCTTCGGCAATCGCCCATGCCCGCGACGGTAGGCCGGTGCCGCGCGCGGAAATTGATGGCTTGAACGCCGCCATGCGTGCGTCGCCCGTCATGCGCCAGCTTGCATGGGGTGACCCGCCGGTTTTGGCCAGCGAACGGGCAGGCGCACCGGCGGTTAGGCTTGCCGGGTTTCTAGCCGAGGATGCGGCCGCACTGCTCACCTCCGGCGACGTGACGCTGATCCGCAAATGCGCGGCAGAGGATTGCGTCATGTTGTTCGTCGGCAGCAATGCCCGCCGCCGCTGGTGTTCGGCTGCCCGCTGCGGCAACCGCGTCCGCGTTTCGCGCTACTATCACCGCAGTAAGTTGACGTGATGGTTCGGGTAGCGCGCGGGCTCCCGAGGATACCGCAATGAAAACGCCTGCTGGATGCGATCCGCAGGCGTTTTCGCGACGGTGGCGAGACAACTCTATGCGTTGAGTTCAGCAAAACCAGAGCCGGGAAGGGTAGGGGCTTCGCGCACCGGCGCAGACTTCCAGGCAACGACCATCAGTGCGCCGATGACCGTGATATGTTCCATGACGACATAGAATTCGAGCGTCTTCATCGGCTCCTGCATGGTCCAGAACGTATGGGCGATCGGAATGGTCAGTGCGGTGAAGACTGCCAGCGCCCCGGCACCAAGCCAGGTCCAGGGATTGGCGATGATCAGGGCTGATCCGCCAAGCTGGGTGACAATGACGGCAATGGTGACGAGCGGCGCAGGCTCTAGGCCGAAGAACGACATTTCGGCGACGCCGGCATTGAAATCGAAGAGTTTGGCCAGCCCACTTGCCCAGAACATGGAGGTCAGGACAGTGCGCGCCAGATAGCCGAAGGTACGGGAACCGATGAGAAAATCAATAAGGGAAGGCATTTCTCTCTCCAGAAACAGGTTATGAAACGAACCCCGGAACCGGCCCGCTGGGGTGCGGAGAACAATTCCGGGTAACGCGGCATCCTCTCTTTCAGAGACTATCGGGTGTACCGCGCTACCTCCTGTTTATGGCGAGCGCGGCCAATGAAGCGTTCCCGCAGGAACTGCGGAAAAGCCGGTTTCTCGGGGTGCCGGTCGCGTCAGAATCCCGCCAGCACTAGCTTGCCCTTGGTCCGGCCGGTTTCGATCAGGGCATGCGCCTTTTTCAGGTTTTCGGCGTTGATCAGCCCCAGCGTCTCTGTCAGCGTCGAACGGATTTTGCCGGTATCGACCAGCCGGGCGATCTCGGTGAGTATCCTGTTCTGCTCCTCCATGTCCTTGGTCTTGAATAGCGACCGGGTGAACATCAGCTCCCAGTGGATGGACACGGCCTTGCGCTTGAACGGCACGACATCGAGCACTTTCGGATCATCGATCAGCCCGAAGCGGCCCTGCGGGGCGATCAGCTGGATGATCTCTTCCAGATGATCGGTGGTATTGGTCGTTGAAAAGACAAAGGCCGGCGCGCCGAGCGCCAGCTGGTCGATCTGGTGTGCCAGCGGCTTGGAATGATCGAGCACATGATGAGCACCGAGATCATAGGCCCACTTCTGGGTTTCGGGCCGCGAAGCGGTGGCGATCACGGTGAGATTGGTCAGCGCCCGGGCAAGCTGGATGGCAATCGAGCCGACGCCACCGGCACCGCCGATGATCAGGATCGCGTTGGCAGCGCCGGGAACCGGATCGTTGACCTTCAGCCGGTCGAACAGGGCCTCCCAGGCGGTCAGAGAGGTCAGTGGCAGGGCGGCCGCGGCCGGAAAATCCAGTGTTTCCGGTTTCCTGCCGACGATGCGCTCGTCAACCAGATGGAATTCGGAATTGGCTCCTGGCCGGTCGATGGCACCGGCATAGAAGACAGCATCCCCCGGCTGGAACAGTTTCACACCCGGGCCAACCGCCTTGATGATCCCTGCCGCATCCCAGCCAAGCACCTTCAGCTGATCCGGCTCCGGCTTGGCGTTGGCACGAATTTTGACATCGACCGGATTGACCGAGATCGCCTTCACCTCGACCAGAATATCTCGCCCTTCCGGCGTCGGCACAGGCAGGTCAACATCGATCAGCGAGGTCTCGGCCGAAATGGGCTGGGGAATCTTGTAGGCAATGGCGCGCATGGGTGGCTCCTTGATGTTTGAACAGAAGCTAGATGCGCATTATGATGCAGGAGCGCAAGAATGCACAATAAGTGTATATAGTACCCAAAAGGATACCGTGAATGCCGCGTGTTCGCCACAAGCTCCTGACTTGCTCTCCCGGCTGCCCGGTCGAGGGCGTACTGCATCTGATCGATGGGAAGTGGAAGGGTGTCATCCTTTATCATCTGCTGGATGGCACGATGCGCTTCAACGAAATCCGCCGCCGCCTGACAAGCGTCACCCAGCGCATGCTGACCAAGCAACTGCGTGAACTGGAAGCCGACGGCCTTGTCGAGCGCACCGTTTTTGCCGTCGTCCCGCCGAGGGTGGATTACTGTCTGACCCCGCGTGGCCGTAGCCTCGAGCCTGTCATCATGGCGATGAAGCTCTGGGGCGACGAACATATCCTGCTGCAGGCTGCCGAATAGCTGGCGCATCACGGCAAGTTTGGGGCGGGCGATATTAAAGATTCGTCATTTTGCCGACGCCGGCTGAAAAAAGGTTAGTGCCGCTCCATATGTAGCCCAACGAGCTGCAAGGAGCACGAATGAAAATCAAGGCCATCTTCAATCGCGACGGCGGAACATTCCGCACAACCGATATGGACGCCTATAGCAAAAAGGCTGCGGAAGTCTTCCGTGCAGCCGGGCATGACATCGAAATCACCGTGGCTTCCGGCGATGGCATGGCAGATATCCTCGAAAAAACGGCGCGTCGCGATGATCTGGATGCGATGCTGGCCGGTGGTGGTGATGGAACCATTTCCGCGGCGGCAGGCGTTGCGTGGAAGAACGGCATGCCGCTCGGCGTGGTACCCGCTGGAACGATGAACCTGTTTGCCCGGGCGCTGAAACTGCCGCTGGATATCTGGAAAGTGCTGGATGTGCTTGCCGAAGGCAGGATCATTGAAGCCGATATCGGCAGTGCCGATGGCCGTGCCTTCGTGCATCAGTTTTCCATGGGGCTGCATGCCCGCATGGTGCGCTACCGCGAATCCTACAGTTTTGCCTCAAGGCTCGGAAAAATCCGGGCCAGCACACGCGCAGCCCTCGGTGTGATGTTCAACCCGCCGGAATTCGAGATCGAGTTCGAGGTCGATGGGGTTCGCGAAACGCGCAAGGTTTCCGCCATCTCCGTGTCCAACAATCATTTCGGGCCGAATGCGCTGATGTATGCGGACGATCTTACAGGGGGGCATCTGGGCTTCTATACAGCGCCTCCATTGAAGCCACATGGCGTCGCAAAGCTGACTGTCGATATCCTGCGTGGGAAATTCCGTGACAGCCCGCTGATCACCGAGATGAGCGCCACCGCCGTCGACCTGCATTTTCCTCGCGAGCGCCGCAACATCAATTGCGTCATCGACGGTGAGTTGCTGCCGATCGGCCGGGATGTCGCTCTGCGCATTCATCCGGGCGAATTGAAATTGCTCGTCGGCCAGTGACCGGGACGCGCTGCGGCGCTATGGCTTTTGCTGTGCCAGCCAGAGATAGCCGAAGCCGTAGCGATCATCTCCTTTGGCGAGATGATAGAGCGGCGCACTAAAGAGCGGCACGATATCGCCGGGCGCCACGCCGCCTTCGATAAGCTTTTGCCGGAGGTTCTCGGGAAGAGCCGGTTGTGCTTCTCCCTTGCCGCGCCACATCACCAGAACCGGTCCAGCCGATCGCCACCCGGCCGCAAGAGGAACTGGCGGATTGTAGGTCGTGATGGCGGTTGACAGCGGCAACTGCAAACGCACGCTACCGGCAAGATTGGTATCGTCGGCAATGACCAGGGCAGGCTGGATGGTGTAATTTTGCGTAATCTCGCGGATGAATGCCTCATAGGGAACGTTGAGTTTGTTGTAGGAGCCCAGCATTGGCGAGGTCACGACCCGCGCCGAAACGCCGATGAGCACCGCGAAGATCATGATGAAAAGGGGAATGGCAAAACGCTTGAGTTTTCCGGTTGTTTCGATCCCGGCCGCATCAATCTTGAGGCAGAGATACAGTGGTAGAATAACCACGAACAGGGCGAGCCATTTTTCCCGGATATGGGTGGCGCCAAGGCCGAGAACGATCAGCAGGACGGCAATCAGGCAGAGGCAGATGATCCGCCCCGTTATCCGGGTCCATTGGCTTTCCGCGAGACAGATGCGTTTGATGTCGAAGGGAAAGACCGCAAGAAAGAAGGCGATCGGTAGAATGGTCGCCCCGAAGATCGCCGAGATCAGCGAAATGGTTCCCTTGAACGCTTGAGCCAGCCGCCCGCCTTCCAGTCCTTCCTTCATCTCGTTGATGGTGCCGGCCGAGGCCGATGTGAGGTTGTGAAGAATCCAGTAAGCGTGTGGCAGGACGATCGCAAAGGCGACGGCGAGGGAGGCAATCAGCCTCCAATCGAAAATGCGTTGACGCAAATCCCGCTCCGGCAGAACGGCAAGAACGGCAGCAGCCGGCACCAGCGCAAAATTGTACTTCGAAATCAGCCCGATACCGACGGCGACCCCTGTCAGGAGATAGGAAAACAGGCTTGGATTGCGTAGCGTCCTGAAAAATCCGTAGAGAAACAGCGACACCGCAAAGAGTGCGGAGACGGTGTGCGAAAGGTCCCGCTGAGCCAGCAGAAAAACCGGCGGCAGGGTCAGCACGCCCAGCATGGCCATGGCCGCCAGCGTTCGATCCTTGATGACGGTCCGGGCGGCGAGACCATAAAACAGACAACAGAGAAAAAGCAGCAGATGCTTGAGGATGGTCAGCGCCGTCAGGGAGACGCCGAATGCCTCCACCACGGCATATTGCAGCCAATTGTAGAAGGGAGGCTGCGGACCATAGCCGAGCGCCAGAAACTGCGAAACGAAGGCCTGTTCGCCTTCGTCGATTTCGAGCGCCGGAGAGATGAACACGCGCAGGGCCACACACAGCACAAAATACGCGGCGACGGCAAAAATCATTGCATCGGCGCGGCGGGAATCAGCGTGAGGCATCAGCTTTATCCTGCTCGAAAACTTTGCGCACGATATAGGGCGGCGTGTCGTTCTCGCCGGAATAGAGCCGCGCCATCATTTCGGCGAGGATGCCGGTGGTGATCAGCTGAACCGAGGACAGGAACAGCATGACGCCAACGATCAGCATCGGTCTCGTGCCGATATCGTTGCCGAGCAGGAACTTGTCGATGAACAGGTAGAACAGGATCAGGGCGCTGAGGCCGCCGGCAGCAAGTCCGATTGACCCGAAGAAATGCCCCGGCCGCGCCTTGTAGCGCATGAAGAACAACACTGACAGCAGGTCGAGGATCACCCTGAAGGTTCGGGAAATTCCGTATTTCGACGTGCCATGCTGGCGGGCGTGGTGGGTGACTGGCATCTCACCGATGCGGCTGCTCGGCACGACGCCGGCAACCCAGGCCGGAATGAACCGGTGCATCTCGCCCATCAGCCGGACCTGCTTGATGATAGACGCCTGATAGATTTTCAGGCTGCAACCGTAGTCGTGCAGTTTCACGCCGGTGATCTTGCCGATCAGGTAGTTGGCGCACCAGGACGGGATCTTGCGCAGGAAAAGGCCGTCCTGGCGGTTCTTGCGCCAGCCGACCAGAAGATCGAGTTCGCGCTCCTCGATCGCCTTGACCATCGGCGGAATATCGCGCGGATCGTTTTGCAGGTCGCCGTCGAGCGTAGCGATCAATCTGCCGGATGCGAGATCGATACCCGCTTGCATGGCGGCGGTCTGGCCGAAATTGCGCTGCAATTCGACGATTCTCAAGCGTAGGCCGCTTTCGAGCTCCTTGCGGGCGCTGACAAGCGTGCCGTCGGTGCTTCCGTCGTTGACGAGAATGAGTTCCCACGGCTTGTCGAAATTGAGCATGGCTTCCCGGATGCGGGCGACCAGCGGACCGACGCTTTCTTCTTCGTTATAGATCGGCACGACAACGGACAACTCGACCGGCGGGGCCGTTTCGCTATCTACCCTGTTTGCTTCCAAGATGGGATCCAAAATCAAAGCCTTTTAAAAACGTGCAGGTTCTCTCGCCTGGGTTATCGTGATAACCAGCCGTGCCATAGCACCGGACAGGAAAGTACCAAATATATGAATGCAGGAGAGGATGCCAGCCGGGGCTCATGGCTTGTCCGCAACCGGATGAGCGCCATCTCCCTTGTGGCTGTCGTCGCCTACGCCGCGTTCATCCAATGGATCTGGGGTTGGCCGGTTCTTTTGCGGCAATGGGCCGGGATTGGTCTCTTTCCTGTCCTGTCGGCGCTGCTGCTTCTGGTCGGAACCTATTTCATCCGCTGCTATCGGATTTACGACTATTTTCCGAACGAAACACGCGGCCGTTTCCTCACGCTTCTGCGTGTGACGCAAGTCCATAACCTTCTCAACATCATGTTGCCATTCCGGGCAGGCGAGACCAGTTTTCCGATCCTGATGCGGTCGGAATTTGCCGTCCCTTTGACGCGCAGCACCTCGGCGCTGCTGCTCATGCGCCTTCTCGATCTGCACGCCCTGTTCGCCGCCGCGGGCGTCGGCCTCGTCATTGGCCGTGATAACCAGGCGCTTGGCTGGTTGCTGTGGGGGCTTTTTCTTGTGTCACCGCTGGCGCTGTTTCTATTGAAGGGTCATGCCCTTGCCGTTCTGCAGCGTCGGCTGCCGGAAAAGTTCGGCCAGTTTCTAGTCGAGGTCGAAGCCGGGCTACCCGCCAATGCGCTGGTCTTCGTCAGGGCATGGTTGATGACCGTTCTCAACTGGTCAACGAAGGTCGCCGTGCTCGCCTGGGTTCTGGCGACCATGGGCGTTCTGCCGCTTGCCGCCTGTTTCGGCGGCGCGCTTGGCGGTGAACTGTCGTCGGTTCTGCCGGTGCATGCCCCCGCCGGTGTCGGCACCTATCCGGCCGGCATTACCGCCGGCGCTATATCCTTCGGTGCGCCAGCGAAAGGCGCCGCCTTTGACCTGCTTGCCAGCGCCAGCGTCAATGCGCATCTGCTGATCGTCGTGTCGGCGGTTGCCGGCACGCTTTTGTCGATGGTTCTATCGCCGCGCCGTTGAAACTTACTGGAACGCAGTTTCGAAGAAGCTGCGCAGCTTGCGGGAATGCAGTTTTTCCGGCGGCATGGCTGCCAGTTTTTGCAATGCAAGAATACCGATCTGCAAATGCTGGCTGACCTGTGTCTTGTAAAAGGCCGTCGCCATGCCCGGCAGTTTCAGTTCTCCATGCAACGGCTTGTCGGAGACGCAGAGCAGGGTGCCGTAGGGAACGCGGAAGCGGAAACCGTTGGCGGCAATGGTCGCCGATTCCATATCGAGTGCGATGGCGCGTGATTGCGACAGTCGCTTGACCGGACCGCGCTGGTCACGCAGTTCCCAGTTGCGGTTGTCGATGGTGGCAACGGTGCCGGTGCGCATGATCCGCTTGAGATCATAGCCCTCGTAACCGGTCACTTCCGCCACGGCATCCTGCATCGCCACCTGAACTTCGGCGAGCGCCGGGATCGGGATCCAGACCGGCAGGTCGTCGTCCAGCACATGGTCCTCGCGGACATAGGCGTGGGCAAGCACATAATCGCCAAGCGTCTGACTGTTGCGCAAGCCGGCGCAATGACCAAGCATCAGCCAGGCATGCGGCCGCAGCACGGCGATATGGTCGGTGATCGTCTTGGCGTTCGAAGGCCCGACGCCGATATTGACGACGGTAATGCCGCCATGGCCCTTCTTCTTGAGATGATAGGCCGGCATCTGTGGCAGCCGGGCAAGCGTCAGGTCCGAATCGGGCTTGTCCGATCCGGGCTGGGTGGTGATGTTGCCGGGCTCGACGAAGGCGGTGTAGCCATTGCCGCCATCGATCATCTGCTGACGTGCCCAGGCGCAGAATTCGTCGATATAGAACTGATAGTTGGTGAACAGCACGAAATTCTGGAAATGCGTCGCGCTGGTCGCCGTATAGTGGCTGAGACGAGCCAGCGAATAGTCGATGCGCTGGGCGGTGAACGGGGCAAGCGGCGAGGGCTCGCCGGGGCCGGGCTCATAGGCGCCGTTGGCGATTTCATCGTCTGTGGTGGTCAGATCCGGCGTGTCAAACAGGTCGCGCAGCGGAATGTCGATATTCTCAGCCATTGCCGCTTCGACATAGGCGCCTTCGCCGAAGGCGAAATGCAGCGGGATCGGCGTCGTCGATTCCGATACGGTAACACCGACGCCATGACTGCGGATCAACAGCCCAAGTTGTTCCTTCAGGTAATGCCGGAACAGTTTCGGCCGGGTGACCGTGGTCGTGTAGACCCCGGGCGCGCTGACATAGCCGTAAGAGAGGCGCGAATCGATATGGCTGAAGCTGCTGGTCTCGATGCTGACCTGCGGATAGCAGGCACGGTAACGCGAGACCGGCGTTCCGGTCCGGCCAAGTTCGGTGAAGGCATCGACCAGGAATTTCGTATTGCGCTCGTAAAGCGCCAGAAGCGCATCGACGGCGGCAACCGGATCGTCAAACGTCTGTGGTTCGAAAACGTCGGGCGTTGCGATGGAAAGGGCGGAGAGGGAAGAGATTCGATTGTTCATACGGCATTATAGGATGCTGTTTTTTACAAGCAAACGACAAGATTGGATTGCACAGGTCACGTTCAGGAAAAGCCGTTCAGCGCGGTCCGCCAAGGATGATAGCGGTGCCGGCAAGGGCGAGAATGACGCCGGTCGCATCCCATCGATCCGGCCGGACACCCTCGACAATCCACAACCAAGCCAGCGAAGCGGCGATGTAGATGCCGCCATAGGCCGCATAGGCACGTCCGGCCGCTGCTGTTTCGATAAGAGTGAGAAGCCAGGCGAACAGTGCAAGGCTTGCCACGCCGGGAATGAGCCACCAGATCGGTTTGTCGAGCTTCAACCAGGCCCAGAAGGCAAAGCAGCCGGCGATCTCCGCAAGAGCGGCAAGGGCATAGACGGCGAATGCGGAAATGGGCATCGGGTTCCTTCCTGTAGCTGATTATAGGAAGGCAGTCGGTTCAAATGTGCAAGCGCACCCGGAGCTTAAATCAGGCTTGCAGCTTCAGCTCATCGACTGGCGCTGCAGCGTGACGAAAAGGACAAGGCCGGCTCCTTGCTTGCCGATACCAAGGCCGGAGGCCTTGCTGTAGGCAACTGCACCCATCGGAGCCATCAAAAGGGCTGCGAGCGTCAGCATGCGCAGTGCGATGGTTGCGGAATGGGTGAGGGAGAACATCGTCTTTGATCCTTAGAGCTTGGCTTGTTCGCAGAACTTCGTGGTGTGCACGGTGCAGTCGGCAATCGAGCCGGCATAGTTGTGACGGCGGCGCTGGCTATCGGCGCTGACAGCGGCTGCGAGCGTCAATGCGAAAACGACCATAAGCATGCTGATGATGGTGAGGCGGCGGGCGAGAATGTCCATGGCTATGTCCGTTTGATCTGGTGTGTCGATCGGGGTTCAACTCGATGATGACGTTTTCGCACAAGCAAACTGAACTCTTCCTGAGACCTCGGTTCATCTCCCGTTCATCTTCGCGGCGTTCTGAACCGCTCAAGGGGTGCTTAAAGCCGTTTGGCAGCCATACTGGCGTCAAAGGAGCAGAATCGGGCGCTGATTATGAACATCGCTGTTCAGAAAAGGTCTGCTGATTTGGGAGAAGGAAGAACAAGTGCCTGCAGGCGGCCAGCCGAAACAATTCTGTTCAGCTAGGCGGCGCGCCGGACGCGGCGGCGCGCCGAAGATCAAGAGCAGAATCCAGCGTGGCCACCGGATGTCCAGCTTGATTACATCCGTGTCCAGGTCTGCGACTTGCAGAGAACCTTGAGAACGCAGCCCTGCATTTTCAGCGAGGCGCCGCTGATCGATGCATTGCCACTGTAGGTCTTGTCGTTGGCGGGATCAGTGATCTCGCCGGAATAGCTGTCGCCGCTGCCACTCATGCTGCCGATGCGCTTGCCGGCATGTTTGCCCGTCTTCAACGTGATGCAATAGCTGCCGCCGCAGGACGTGATGACGGCGGTCTCGCCGCTGGCCGTCTTCCAATTGCCGACAATCGGTTCGGCGGCGAAGCCGGACGCTGCCGTGGCCATTGTCATGGCTACCGCAAGTATCAATGTACGAATCATCATGTCCCTCCCGTAAAATTCGCCGGACACCCGATGGTTCCGGGCGAAAGGTTGTCAGAGTCGGTCTCCTCACCGCTCAATTTCCGGAAAATAACTTACGCGGACGTAAACGTAAATACGGAAGTCACTGGTTTTGCGATGAAGGGATCGAGCAAAATGCGGCTTGTTGCGCCGTCTCTTTCCGCAAGGCCCAACATGCGACCGTTTTGCGTGGTTAGCGATTGGTTGAAATCGGCGTCTGAATTTTCCGTAAAGATTGAGGCAAAAGCCAGCGTTTCCGGTCAGTCCGATGTTTAACAAAAACCCAAGTTTACCAATCGTTTGAACTTTGTTTGCCTCACATTAATCATGCATTTTAAGCGTGTATTGAAACCGCTGCTGCATATTCAGACCCATAAGACGAGCAGGGAAAAACACCCCGCCGACATCCTTCAGGGGGCCAAAGCCGCACAAGACGGCGGCCCCTTAAAGGAGCCTCAAAAAGGCAGATAAAACAGGGACTACCGACGTAACAAACCAGGTAAACAGGGACAGAGACAATGGCACGCTTTGACATTCAGAATGCTTCGGATGCCACAATGGGTGGCGAAAACCGCGCGGACGTCTTTTGTGAAATGGGCTTGATGTATGCAACCGGACGTGGTTGCGATGTCGATCTCGTCGCCGCGCACAAATGGCTGAACATCGCGGCCATCAAGGGATCGGACCGGGCAGCAGCGCTGCGTGCCGATCTGGCGATGACCATGAACAAGACCGACCTCGCCACGGCCCTGCGCGCCGCCCGCGAATGGATGACAGTGCATTGAAACAGGATTGCATCGACGACAGGCGGTAGGGACCGAGACCTCCGAAGATGGGGCGCGGTTTCTACTGCCTGCCGAGCGATTCCAGAACTTTCGGCAAAGCTTCCTCCAGAAGCGCCATGTCCGCCTCCGGCCCGGTGCTGATGCGGATACAACGGTTCAGGGGCGCAACACCCGGCATGCGGATGAAAACGCCGTGGTCGGCCATAAGCCCGTCAACGATGGCGCGGGCAAAGACGGCATCCTTGCCGCAATCAATCGTCACGAAATTCGTTGCCGAAGGCAGGGGCTTCAGTCCGTTGCTATCAGCGATTTCGGCGATCCTGCCGCGTGAGGCGGCAATTTTTTCCAGAACCTCGGCCAGATAGTCCTTGTCCGCCAGCGCTGCGATAGCCGCAGCGGTCCCGATCCTGTTCATGCCGAAATGGTTGCGGATCTTGTCGAAGGCCTGTGCGGTTCCCGGCGTACCGATGACATACCCGACACGGGCTCCCGCCAAGCCATAAGCCTTGGAGAAGGTCCGGGTACGGACGATGTTCGGCATGTCGATCAATGAGGCGATCGGGGGAATGGTGCCCGCCGGGGCGGTTTCGCCATAGGCCTCGTCGAGGATGAGAAGGCAGGTCTCGGGCAAGGCTCTTGCGAAGGCAATAACGCTGTCTGCGTCCCACCAGCTGCCCATCGGGTTGTCGGGATTGGCGAAATAGACCAACGGCGCATTTTCGCGTTTGACGGCGGCCAGCAGCCCGTCGAGATCTTCGCGGTCGTTGACATAGGGAACCGTCACCAGCCGGCCGCCATGCCCCGCGACATGGAAATTGAATGTAGGATAGCCGCCAAGCGAGGTGACAACCGGCATTCCGGGCTCGATCACCATGCGAACGATCTGCCCGAGCAGGCCGTCGATGCCTTCACCGATGGCGATGTTTTCCGCCCCGGTACCCAGATGGGCGGCAAGCGATTTCTTCAGCTCGAAATTTTCCGGGTCATTATATTGCCAGACCCCTGCGGCGGCCGCCGCCATCGCCGACAGCACCGATGGAGCCGGGCCAAAGCCGCTCTCATTGGCGCCGATTCGCGCTGCGATCGGGCGGTCACGCTGACGCTCGATCGCTTCAGGCCCGACAAAGGGAATGGTGGAGGGAAGCGAGGTGACGAGCGGGGTAAATCTGGAGAATGCGGACATTGCTGAATATCGAGCCTGACGACGAATGAAATCGTGGCGGAGATTAGCGAGGATTCGCAGTCATGGAAACCAAATCCATCGCGCGAGAGACCACATTCCTGGCAAGGCATGCTCGAATTGGCGCTGGCGCTAGTGCTAGTGCTTCTTCACTTCGCCGCCGGTGAAGAATTCGTAACGGACGATCTGATGCAGGAATTCCTCATCGATCGGTTTGATGAAATGCACCTGAATCCGGTTGTCGCGCCGGTAGACCTCAGCACAGCCGATTCGCTTCTTGGTTCCGACGATGGTCAGATAATAGTGCTGGGGAAGGCCGATCGTCGTATTGACGACGAAGCTGGCGCCCCCGCGAGAAATCTCTGTCATCTTGCAGGTTCGGGTCGAGACGCCGCCGAGCCCAGGCTTGACTGCCATCAACGTACCGGCCTGTCCGATCACAAAACGTTCGAAACGCTGTTCGTACAGCTTGGAACTGACCACCGAATACATCGTCGAGTTCTGCATCGTCACTCCCTCGATAGCGATCGGCCTGGATGATTGATCCACATCTGCCGCATCGTTTGCGTTCACCGCTCTTATCCTCCTCATGAGGGCAGTGTGCGATGAATGCAGGATCGGTCAGGGATATTGCAATCCTTTGAAAACATTCCCTAAAGTTTTAATGAGGGTAGAAATTGATGCATTCTGCCGGTCACTGCGTCACGAATCAGGACATCGGATCGGCAAGATAGCTGCAGGTTAGCAGGCCACAGCTTGCCGAAAACGCGGTGACAAAGGTTCCCCAGGCCATATCGACCAGACTGACAATCGGCGGCCAGCCCTTCAATGTCGCCAGATTGGTAATGTCGTAGGTGCCGTAAGCAGCAAGGCCGAGAACAGCACCATATCCGAGCGCGGTGAGGAGAGAGCTGGCCCGCACTCCTGGCAGGACGGCCAGGAGAACGATGGCCATCGCGAAAAACACATAGAAAATCGAGGCGATGGCGAAATTTGGCGATGGCAGCATGAGTTCGCCGAGCTGATCTCGATAGAATGCCCTTGCGACCAGCCCCAGCCAGATGGCGTCGGCAATCATCAGGGACACCAGCGTTCCCGCGTAGGCGATCAAAACAGTTTTCATGACGCTCGATCCTCTTTCGCCCTTACTACGGCTGGTAGCCCTGTCTGGATTGCCGGTGAGCGATAATAGGAGAAGCCTTGCGGTCAGCGGCCCGCTTTCAGATCAGGCCACTGGTAAAGTTCAGCCGAATCAGGCGGCTCAGGAATTCCGGCGCCAGCTGCATGTTGAAGCGCACGCCGAGTTCGCTCCGGTGCCGATGAACCTGCGAGCAACCGATCTCCTCCTGGAAGCCGTCGATCTGCAGGAAGAAATGTTTTGGCAAAAGTATATTGGCGTTGAAATCCACCATGGCGCCGCCGATCGAGATATGGCGCAGCAGGCATTGATATTTCGTCTTCGTCTTCAGGTGCTGCCCGACCACAAGGATGCGGCACGGACGCTCTATATAATAGTGCTTGTAGCTGGTGGTCAGTTGACCCGGTTTTGCCTCGGCGAGATGCATCACCATCGACATGGGAAACTCCGGAAATCTGCGGCTACGCGCCGTTTTGCTGGATGCTGGAACTTTGGGTCAGGTTCGCGCTGCGTTTCGCCACGCCGCATGCTGCTATGGCCGCAGTTTCCGTCGCCATCCTTGCTCTGAGCTTGCGGTCACGCAACTCCGTCTTCGTGCGTGCTTAAAAAAAGCCTGAAACCGGACATTGAAACCCACCAGCCCATACGTAATACTTTCATGCAAGGCGCGCCGGCAACGAAAATACCCGGTGAAGCAGGGATCATGTTTGCGCAGTTTCAAAGGGTGCATTACACCCCGGCAGACTGCACGAGCGCGGAGGGGAAAATCATGTTCAAGCGTTATTTCCACGGCTGGCTGCCCATCTTCGTTCTGGCGCTGTCGGTTGTCGTGTTTCAGGCCGGTTCTGCCGAAGCGGCAAAACGCGTCGCGCTTCTGATCGGAAACGAGAAATACGAGGCGACATCGCAGCTGAACAACCCGGCCAACGATGTCGAGTTGATGAAGGCTTCGTTCGAAGAGGCGGGTTTCGATATGGTGACGGCGGTGCACGATCTCGACCGCGCCTCGATGGTCCGTGCACTGCGCGACTTCGAGGACACTGCCGCCGGCGCTGATGTCGCCATCATCTATTATTCCGGCCACGGCATGGAGATGAACGGCGAGAACTTTCTGCTTCCGGTCGATGTCAGCCTGAAGACCGACAAGGATGTCGAAGACGAGGCAATCCCGCTCGACCGCGTGCAGCGCTCGCTGGAAGGCGCGACACGTCTGAAACTGGTTATTCTCGACGCCTGCCGCAACAATCCCTTCGAACAATCGATGAGCCGCTCGATCTCCACCCGCGCCGTCAGCCGTGGTCTGGCACGTGTTGAGCCTGAATCGGCCGACCTCCTGGTGGCCTTCGCCTCGAAGGCCGGTACGGTGGCGATGGACGGAGAGGGAAAGAACAGCCCGTTTGCGACAGCGTTGGCGAAATATCTGACCGAACCCGGCGTTGATGTGCGCATCGCGCTCGGCAAGGTTCGTGATGACGTGGTGACGGCGACCAACCGCGAACAGGAGCCGTTCGTCTATGGATCGCTCGGCGGCGCGCAGATCTTCCTCAATATCAAGGAAGTGAACATCAACATCACCAATAACGGCAACACGCAGGAAGTCTCGCCGAACGGCCAGTCTGCTGCGGCGGCGGACTGGCAGAATATCCGCGATCTTGCCGATAAAGACCTGATCGAGGTGTTTTTGGCCAAGCATGGCACTGATCCGGTCTACAAGATGCTGGCGGAAAAGAAGCTGAAGCTGCTGGATGAGGCAGCGCAGACCGCGGTGACGCCGGATGAAATCGCCTGGGAGGCGCTCAAGCAGTCGACCGATGGAGCAGCGCTCACCCGTTTCGTTGAACGGTATCCGGACAGCAAGCACAGAGTGGAAGCGGAGACCCAAATCGCGGCGCTCGAGCCGAAGAAGGGCTTGAATATTTCCCGGACAGGCAAGGATACGCAGGCTTCGCGTGATTGCTATCTGCTCGCCGGCGAACCGCAATCGATGCCTGGCTTCCTCGGCGTCAATTTCCTCAAGATCGATTCGGCGCGCGCGCTCACCGCCTGCGCCCAGGCGGTCAACGAAAACCCCGACGATATGATGCTCGTCAACATGCTCGGCCGTGCCCAGGACGCCGGGCGCAATTACGTCGATGCCCGCAGCAACTATCAAAAGGCAGCCGACGGCGGCAATATGTATGGACTGACGAACCTCGCCTGGTTCTCGATCTACGGCACCGATGGTCCCGTCGATGTCGACAAGGGCAAGGAAATGTTCGAGCACGCCGCCAATAACGGCAATTCCTACGCCCAGGCATCGCTCGGCTGGCTCTATCGCGATGGCTATGGCAGCGTTCCGCAGGATTACGCGGAATCGCTGAAATGGTACCAACTCTCGGCCAATCAGGGCTACGCCAATGCCATGGCGACCCTTGGCTGGTTCTATCGCGAGGGCAACGGGGTTGAAAAAGATCTCGACCAGTCGCTCTCCTGGTACCAGAAGGCGGCCGAAGGCGGCGATGCCAATGCGATGTCGTCGCTCGGTTGGGCCTATCAGAATGGTCTCGGCACGCCACAGGATTATACCCAGGCAAAGGTCTGGTACGAAAAGGCAGCCAATGTCGGCGACGCCTATTCGATGGCACTGCTCGGCTGGTTCTATGATGACGGCAAGGCCGTGCCGCAGGACTATGCGCAGGCTCGCAACTGGTATGAAATGGCGTCCAACGCCGGAAGCGCTTATGCCATGGGCAATCTGAGCCGCCTCTATGACTGGGGGTTGGGTACGAAGGCGGATCCAAAAGAGGCAGTGCGCTGGGCTGCGGCCAGCGTCGAGGGCGGCGATCCGGCCAAACTTGAAGAACTGAAGACATCCCCGGATAATTTCACGCCCGCCTTCCGCAAGGAAATCCAGGCGTTGCTCAAGGATCGCGGCTATTACAGCGGCCCACTGGATGGTGATTTCGGTGCCGCCACACAGAACGCGATCGACCGGCTGGCGAAAAAGAGCTGAGGTGCCGGCAGCGGAAATGACAGGAAACATAAAGGGCCGGACCTGTGAGACAGGTCCGGCCCTTTATGTAAGGAGTAAGCAGATCGGCTTAGCGGTTGCTTTCCAGCGCCCTGAGTGCGGCCTGTCCGGCGGCGATGGCCTCGATCTGGTTGGAGAACTGGCCGTGGGCTGGATAGACGACCGTGCCGCGCTTGAGCACGAAAGCCCACCGCCCGTTGCGCAGCTTTTCGATCGTCACCTTGGTTTCCGGTTTGCTGTCATTGCTCATGATGGATTCCGAACCTGTTGTTGCATGCCGCCCGCATGATGACGGCGGAATGGCTTTAATGATCTTTATAGAGACATGAATTAGCGCAACAGTCCCGCATCGGGCAATCGGCAATGATGTAAGCCTTCTCCCTCGGCAGTCGCATCATCCCGGCGGACGCCACTGTCCCCACCGTAGCTGTTGCTGTAGCTTGCGGGAACGGAAGTGCTGGACATTTCATATGGCCGGTGCGTTGCTCATCAAGCGAGTTTGCGGTCCATCATGTCCTGAAACGGGCATGGAAAAACAACTTTGTCGCGGGAAACCGCAAAAACTCCTTGCAATGAAAGGCTCCTGACTCTAGTCAGGCGCTAACGGAGAGGTGGCCGAGTGGTCGAAGGCGCTCCCCTGCTAAGGGAGTATACCCGGAAGGGTATCGTGGGTTCGAATCCCATCTTCTCCGCCACTTCAGTCCCAAGCTGGGCACGCCGATTCCCGCCGATTTCCCTCCGGAAACGGCCGCAAGCGTGCGGAGTAGCTCTCCTTTCGATCCCATGATGCGAACTTCGGTCTTTGCGACCTCGACGCGCTGGGCGAAGGCGCGCAAGTGATCCCGCCGATAACCGCCCCCGTCGAGGCGGAGGCGCTGGCGCGCCACGTCGGCAAACCGGCGCACGGTAGCCGGCGTGACCGCCTGATTGCCGGAGCTTTCAAGCGTGGCTTGCGCCCGCTCGGCATCCACCTGCGCCTGGTCGCGAAGCGCCTTCAACCCGGCGATGCGGTCTTTCAACGCCGGATCGGAGATATCGGCGACGCCTGATTCGATCGCGTCATAGAGGCGCTTGAGGCGAAGGTCGGTCTCGGCCGCCCGGCGGTTCAACTCGCCGATATGCTCCTGCCGACGTTCGGCCCGCTCGTGCCGGCGGTCGAGGACGGACGACAGCACCTCCTCCAGCCGATCGGGTTGGAGCAGCCGATCCTCGATATGGCCGGCGACGATGGTGTCGAGCTTTTCCATCGGGATCGAACGGCCCGAGCATCCGGTCTCGCCCTGCCGCGCCTTGATCGAGCAGGTGTAATAGCGGTAGCGCCCGCCCTTGCCGGTGCGGATCGTCATGGCCCCGCCGCACTTGGCGCAGAAGCAGATGCCGGTGAGCAGGGTCGGCCCGCTGACCACGCGCGGCGGCGTGACCTTGGGATTGCGGGCTTTCAGATGCGTCTGAACGGCGTCGAAAGTCCCAAGGTCGATCAGCGGCGGCACAGGAACCGTGACGATCTCGCTGATCGGTTTCAGTTCCTTGGTCTTGGAGCGCTTGTTGAACTCGTGCTCGCCGATATAGGTGCGCCGCGTCAGGATGCGGTGAAGCTGGCCGATGCCCCAGCGCCCGCCGTCGCGGGTGAAGATGCGGCGCGCGTTCAGATGGGACACGATCGCCTTGACGCCCATCGGGCCGGAGGTGCCGTTCCCTTCCAGCGCCAGCCGGTAGATCAGCCGCACGGTGTCGGCGTGCAGCGGATCGATCTCCAGCTTCTTCTTGGTCTTGGCCCCACGCTGTTCGGCCGCGACGATGCGGTAGCCGATCGGCGGCAGCGCGCCGTTCCAGAAGCCCTGCCGGGCGTTCTCCTTCAAGGCGCGCATGACGTGCTTGCCGTTCTCCTTGGACTGATACTCGTCGAACAGCGCCATGATCTGGCGCATCATGACGTGCATTGGATCATCGCCCATCTCCTGGGTGATGGAGATCAGCTTGACGCCGTTCTTGGCCAGCTTGCGGACGTAGAACTCCAGCTCGAAATGATCGCGGAAGAAGCGGCTGAACGAGTGGACGACGACGATGTCGAAGGGCGCGGGCTTGGACGTGCCCGCCTCGATCATGCGCTGGAACTCGGGACGGCGATCGTTGGTGGCCGACGCGCCGGGTTCAACAAAGGTATCGATAAGTTGGTAGCCACGCGAAACGCAGTAGGCTTCGCCCTGGCGCTTCTGGTCGGGGATCGAGACGTCATGCTCGGCCTGCCGGGTCGTCGAGACGCGGAGATAGAGGGCGGCGCGCGTGGCAATGCTGGGTGTTTCAGCGTTCATGATGGGTCTCCCTCTGCCGTGATGGTCCGCTTCCGCGATTGTCTCAGCGGCAGGTCCAGGACGACGCGATCGTGGACGAGCTTCGGCGCGAGCTTTCGGCCGCTGCGCTCCATGCGGATCAGGCCGTAGCCGGTCATCGTCTTCAGGGTGCGTGAGAGGTTGGATTTGGCCCGATCGGTTAGCACCGCCAGTTCGTCGAGCGAGCCCGGGGCCTGCTCTGCGATAATGCGCAACATCTCGCGATTGGGCGCGGAAAGAATGCGGGCGAAAGATTCGGTCGAGGCGAACCAGATCTTGGGGTCGGCCTCGCGCGGCCTCTCCTCTCCGCGCGCGATCCGCTGCGAGCGGGCCTTCATTTCGTCGGGATCGGCGATGCCAACCTTCAGCGTCGTCATGGCGTTTTGCCTCCGTCCTGGCATTCGCCGGGCCGGGCAAAAGCATCGGGCGGCGGATCGACTAATCACCGCTTATAGTTATCATCACAACGCAACTAAATCAAACGGATCATGTTCGTATGAGTTTCACCGAAACCGATCACGGCTCAGCGGGACGGCCCGAACAATTCGTCGAAGATGTCGCCGAACCATGCCTCGAACAAGTCGATCTCGGCCTCCGTCACTGGAACGCGCTCCGGCCAGTCGTCGGTCACGGTCCAGGATTCGACATCGTGCTTGGGCGGGCGGCCGATGGGTGGGGCTGGCCTCCCGATCTCGTCCGGCGGGATATAGTCGTAGAGGTCGTCGGGCAGAGCGCCGGACACGACACGGAGCCGGCGTCGCGGGCGATCAGTGCTGCGCCGGGACATGGGAACCGCATTCTGTGAAATGACCAACCGTAAAGACGCTCGATCCTTCGCCACGACGCCGCGCAATTCTTCCAGCATCAACGGATCGCGCGGACTGTGAAGACGGCGTGATCCGAAACCATGATCGTGTTTGGCTATCGGTCCGGCGAAGAACGGCGAGCGTCGGAATCATGATTGCCCGCCTGCGGCCAACGGCGTGGTCCGCCTCGCCTTCGCAAATGCCCGATCAGTCGCGATGAACCGCTCCAGCATCGGCACGATCAGGCGGACGGGATCGGTCGGCGGATGGCCGTTCTCGCGGCCGAGCACGTGGGCATAGGCGGTTAGATCCCGATGCAGGTCAGCGGGTAGTTCCACCGTCACCTTCACCGGCTTGGTCTCAGTGATCGGGCCGAGCTTCAGCTTCGTCATGGCGTGGCTCCATAGGGTTCGAGCACAAGATCGCGGGTGACGATGACGCGGACGGGGAAACCCGGCCGGATGGTCAGTGTCGGGGCGATGTTGAGTTGGCGCTGGACGATCTGCCGGCCGGTCTGACCGATGCTGTCGGATGCGCCGTCGCGGATGGCGCTGAGGAGATCGCTCTCGTCACCGGACGATCCCGTGTTGGCGCCGATGCTGAGCAATGTCGAAAGCGCCGCCGCCTTGAACAGTTCGCCCCAATGATAATCGACGCCATCCTCCAGCCCGGCATAACCTTCGGCGTCCGCACCCGGCTGGCGTTCCAGCACGATCGAGCGGCCGTCGGGCATGATGAGGCGGTTCCAGGCCAGCAGGACGCGGCGCTGACCGAAGCCGACGCCATTGTCATACTGGCCGAGCAACCGCGTGCCCTGTGGCACCAGCAGGATGCGGCCCGTGGGGCTGTCATAGACGTTCTCCGTGACCTGGGCGGTGATCTGGCCCGGCAGATCGGAACGGATGCCGGTGATGAGCGCGGCCGGAATGACCGCGCCGGCTTGAAGGATGTTCGGCGACGCCGGCGCGGCAACGCGATCCGGCGCAACGGTGCGCCGATCGGCCCCCTGGTCGAGAAAGGCTGTTTGCCGGTCCTGAGCTGTGGGCGTCGTCGGCTGCGGCGCGAGACCTAGGCTGGTCAGGTCCGGCATGGGCGCTGTGGCATTGGGGGTCGTGGTGGCTGGCTGTCCGGTATTCCGCGTCTCCGTCGATGCAAAGAGCCGCCCGGTCCGCGCCGCTTCGATCTCCTGTAACCTGCGTTGTTCCTCGGCGCTGAGGCCCGGCGGTGTCGCGGCTGGTGTGCCGATACCCGGCCCGGGCACGGGCTGGCCACGGTTCTGCGCATCGAGGATCGGCCGACCGAGATCGCCGGGCAAAGCCGGGCCGAGGACAGGACCGGTATAGTCCTTGGGCAGGCCGGCGAGACCATCGGCGGTCGCGCGATTCTCGGTCGAATGGAGTTCGGTGTTTCCGCCGCCGCCATCGCGGGTCTGGAGCGCATAGATCAACGCGCCGCCAATACTGAGGCTGCTGACCAGACCGAGACCGGCCAGAACCTTCCGCGACAACCGGGTGACGCGCGGCGGTTCGGCGCGCAGCCGCATCGGTACGACGGGTTCGCCGGTCAGCGGGCGGGCATCGTCGTCAGACGGCTCCGGCGTCGGTTCTGGCTTCGCGCTCTTATCGGGATCGATCTCGCTCACGATGCCGGCCTCCCGTCAGTGCGGGTGATGCGGACGCGGCGCTGGGTATCGCCCGTGCCGAAGCGCAGTTCGGCGGCAGCGAACAGCCGATCGACGATCATATGACGGCCGCGCACCCGGTAGTTCACCAGCTCGGAGGTGTTGCCTTCGGGGCCGACGACGAACAGCGGCGGCATCTCGCCCTGCGCGATGCCACGCGGGAATTCGATGAAGACCTGGCGGCCGTCGTCGAAGGCGCGAAGCGGCCTCCACGGGGCGCGGTCGCCCTCGATCGCATAGCGGAAGTTGACGTTGGCGAGATCGACGCCGCTGGCGATGGGCTGCGCGGCCTCGGCCTGGCTGTTCTGACGACGTAGGACGATGAGCTGATCCTGCGGATATTGCCAGGATACCGACGCCATATAGGTCCGTTCGGTCGAGCGCAGCTCCATGTGATAGGTGCGCATATTGGTGTTGATGATGAGGTTGGTCATCAGCTCGGTGCGCGTCGGCTTGACCAGGATATGCACCTGTTGAGTCGCCCCCGAACCGCTGAGCGTGTCGCCGATGATCCAGCGCACGGTGTCGCCGGCAGCGACGGGACCGGAGCCGACGAGGGTTTCGCCGGGCTGGAGCGCGATGTCGGTGATCTGCCCGACGGCGGTATAGACCTGATAGAGCGCCCCGCCGGTGTAGGGATAGACCTGCATGGCGTTGATGAAGCCGTCGCGGACAGGCTGAATGCGGGCGGCGGCGTTCGCCTGATTGACGCGGGCGGCCGGATCGGTCGGCTCGGGCGCACGGCGGGATTGCTCCACCGGCTTCATCTGGCCGGGCAACGGCAACGGACGCGGCAGTTCGACGACAGTGACGGGCGCTGGCGCATCGACCGTCCGCACGGCGGGTGCGGCATCGTCATAGGCGATCTCGGGCGGCTTCTGCGTCGTGGCGCAGCCGGCCAGCGCCGTTGCTGAGAGCAGCAAAACCGCAAGTCCGACTTTACGGAAACCCGCCTTTCCAACTCTCCGTGCAGGCGTAATGGTGTGAACAGGGTTCGCCGGATGTCCGGCGGTCAGTTGAGACGGCCGGATCATTGTCCGAGCTCCTTCGACCAGTTGATGGCATTAACGTAGATTCCGAGCGGATTGGCCCGGAGCTTTTCGGCGTCACGCGGAGGCGCGACGGTAATGGTGAGGATGGCGGTCCAGCGCTCGGTGGAAGCGAGGCTCCCGTCCTGATAGCGGCGCTCCACCCAGGCGACGCGAAAGCTGTCGGGTGAGGCTCGGATCACGGACGACACCTCGACAGAGATCTGCTGCTTGCCGACCTTGGTGAAAGGGTCGTTGACGCGGGCATAGTCGTTCAGCGCCATCGCCCCGCGATCCGTCGTGAACTCGTAGGCGCGGAGCCAGTTCTGCCGCACGATGATCGCATCGGCCGCGATAGAGCGGACCTGCTCGATGAAGCGGGCCAGATGCCAGGCGATCTGCGGATCGGTCGGGCGATAGTCGGCGATGGCGGGTGCGATGGCCTGGGCCTGGCCGAGCTTATCGACCTGCACCACCCACGGCACGATCGAGCCGTTGGCGGATTGCCAGACCAGCGCGCCGGACAGCCCGGCCGATAGGATCAGCGAGCCGAACGCCATCAGCCGCCAGTTCCTGGCCTGGACGCGGGCCGAGCCGATGCGGTCGTCCCAGACCTGGGCGGCGCGTTGGTATGGCGTCTCGGGTTGCGGCGTCTTGCCGTAATGGGTTGAGGGTCGTTTGAACATCAGCGGTCGCTTTCGCAGAGGTTGACGGAAGAGCCGCCGCCATGGCTGTCGCCGGATTTGACGGCATGGGCGGCGGCCTGAATGCCGTGGGAGGCTTGCTGGCCGCGCTTCATGCGCTTGGCCCAGGCAGGCGGGCCGTTGCTGGCGGCGGACGACGAAGAGTCAGACGTGGCATCAGCAGCCTCGTTCGACGCGGCTCCGCCAGCGACGGTCCGTTCGCCGGTCTGGAAGCTGTCCTTCATGGAGGCGGCGGCGCGCTTGAACGGGCTGGCGATGGCAGACCCGGCCTGGGACGCGCCGGTACTGGCGACCCCCGATGCGCCTCCGGCCCGATAGGCGGCGGTCGCACCGCCCGCCAGGGTCGCACCGCCGCGGGCGGCAGCGGCGGCCCCTCCGGCGAGAGCTGCACCGCCGGATGCGACGGCACCGATGGCCGCACCTCCGGCGGCCACCATGCCACCCGCCGCGAGACCGGTGCCGATTGCTGCGCCCGCGCCGAGCTGCGGTCCGCCGGAGACGAGACCGTTGGCGATGCCGGGACCGAAGATGCCGAGGCCCAGCAGCGACAGCGCGGCGAGCACGATCGCCATCGCGTCGTCGATCGTCGGCGCGGTCCCGCCGAACCCGGCAGTGAACTGGCTGAACAGCGTCGAGCCGATGCCGATGATGACGGCGAGTACCAGCACCTTGATGCCGCTGGAAATGACGTTGCCCAGCACCCGTTCGGCCATGAAGGCGGACTTGCCGAACAGGCCGAACGGAATGAGCACGAACCCGGCGAGCGTCGTCAGCTTGAACTCGATCAGGGTGACGAAGAGCTGGATGGCGAGGATGAAGAAGGCGAGCAGCACCAGCGCCCAGGCGAACAGCAGGCAGGCGATCTGGATAAAATTCTCGAAGAAGGAAATCCAGCCCATCAGGCCGGAGATCGATTCGAGCAGCGGTCGCCCCGCGTCGAGACCGACCTGCGCCACCTTGCCAGGGCGCAGGAGATCGGCGGTCGTGAACCCCGTGCCCGATGCCTTCAGGCCGAGGCCGGCAAAGCTCTCGAAGACGATGCGCGCGAGGTTGTTCCAGTTGCCGATGATGTAGGCGAACACCCCAACGAACAGCGTCTTCTTAATGAGGCGGCCGATGATGTCGTCCTCGCCACCCATCGACCAGAACAGCGCGGCCAGCGTCACGTCGATGACGATCAGCGTGGTTGCGATGAAGGCGACCTCGCCCGACAGCAAGCCGAAGCCACTGTCGATGTAGCGGGTGAAGACGGCCAGGAACTGGTCGATGACGCCGGTGCCGCCCATATTATCGTTCCTCGGTCGTGCTCGGCTCGGCCGGCGCGGTCTGCTTGGTCGCGGGATCGTCGTTCGACGGTACGGAGGGGCGTTGCCTATCGAGACCAAGGAAGCGGTCGCGGCTTTCGGCCCAGACACGAAGGCATTCCGCGTCGCGCGTACCTGCCTCGCCGAGACGTTGGCATCGGCGCTGCCCCTCGCGCAGCGGGTCTGGCGCGGCCGGCGCGATCACGGCCGCCGTCGGATCTGCCGACGTCTCTTCCTCGCGGGTCATCTCGATCGCGGTCGCGGTGATGGCGACGCCCGCGAACACGGCGGCTGCGATGCGGGCGAGCGTCTTGCCTTCCATGGCGCGTCTCCCCGCTCAGTTGTTGCCGTTATTGAACATCTGCGCGCTGCCGGGCTGGTAGCCGGTGCCCGGCGTCAGGAAGCGGCGGCGCTGCTCGCGGCCCTGTTCGGCCGCTGCCGCGCGCTCGGCCTCGGTCAGCGCTTGCGCGCGGCCGTTGGCGGCGACTACGGCGGTGAGATCGGCGAGCTGCTGGGCCTGGAGCGCGAGAAGCTGGTTGCCCGCCTGCGTTGCCTGAAGCGCGCCGGTCGCGGATTGGCTCGATCCGACCAGCGCAGACATCTGCGACCGGTTGGTCTCGATATTGCCGACGACGCCGGCCTGCACCTTCATCGCGTCCTGCAAACCGCCGACGGTGTTCTGCCAACGCGAGCGGGCGTCGGAGACAAGCTGGCTGTCGGAGGCCGATAGCGAGACGTTGCCGTATTTTTGGCTGAACATCCGGTCGATCTGCTGGACGTCATAGGCGACGTTCTGCGCCTCTTGCAGAAGCTGCTGGGTGCGCTGGACCGACTGCTGAAGCTGTTGCAGCGATGAATATGGCAGGCTGGTAAGGTTACGAGCCTGATTAATGAGCGACTGGGCCTCGTTCTGAAGCGAGGTGATCTGGTTGTTGATCTGCTGGAGCGAGCGTGCGGCCGACAGGACGTTTTCCACGTAATTGCGCGGGTCGAACACGATCCCGCCGAACTGCGCTTGGGCGGGCGTCGTCACGAGGATCGGCGACAGCGCGATGGGTGCGGCCAGCAAGACAGCGGCGAAGCGGCGGCCAAGGGAACGACGAGTGGTCATGATGGGATCTCCAGGTTGGTAAGGTCGGGGATAAGGTCGGCCGCCCAGGCGAGACCGCGATGGCACAGCCAGTCGGTGAGGAAGCCGTCGCGGCCATGATCGGCGACGATGCGGGCGATCTCGGTCTGGTCGGTCTTCGACGAGACGGCGCAGAGCGCCAGCGCCACATCGGACAGACCCAACTCGAACAGCCGGTTGCCCCGCCGCGACTGGCAGTAATAATCGCGCTTCGGTGTCGCCCGTGCGAGGATCTCGATTTGGCGGTCGTTGAGGCCGAAGCGGCGATAGATGGCCGTGATCTGCGGCTCGATCGCCCGTTCGTTGGGGAGCAGAAGCCGGGTCTGGCAGCTTTCGATGATGGCGGGCGCGATGGCGCTGCCGTCGATGTCAGACAGCGACTGCGTGGCGAAGATGACGCTGGCGTTCTTTTTGCGCAGCGTCTTCAGCCATTCGCGGAGCTGGCCGGCGAACCCTTCGTCGTCCAGCGCCAGCCACCCTTCGTCGATGATGATGAGCGTTGGCGAACCGTCGAGCCGGTCGCCGATGCGGTGAAACAGATAGGCCAGCACGGCGGGCGCTGCCTCTGTGCCGATCAACCCCTCGGTCTCGAAGGCCTGGACCGTGGCGGAGCCGAGGTGCTCGGCCTCGGCGTCGAGCAGCCGGCCATGGGCGCCGCCGACACAATAAGGCCGGAGCGCCTGTTTCAGGTCATTGGACTGAAGCAGGACCGCAAGGCCGGTGATCGTGCGCTCGCCGACGGGCGCGCTGGCGAGCGAGGTCAGCGCGGTCCAGATGTATTCTTTCACCTCCGGGGTGATGGCGACGCCTTCGCGGGTCAGGATCGCCACGATCCAGTCGGCCGCCCAGGCGCGCTCCGGCACGTCATGGATGCGGGCCAGCGGTTGGAGCGACACGCTCTCGTCGCTGCCGTCGCTCAAGCCACCGCCGAGATCGTGCCAGTCGCCGTCCATCGCCAGCGCGGCGGCGCGAATACTGCCACCAAAGTCGAAGGCGAAGACTTGCGCTTGCGGGTAGCGCCGAAACTGAAGCGCCATGAGCGCCAGCAGCACGGACTTGCCGGCACCAGTCGGCCCGACGACGAGGGTATGGCCGACATCGCCGACGTGAAGGGATAACCGGAACGGGGTCGAGCCTTCGGTCTTACCGAAGAGCAGTGGGGGCGCTGCAAAATGCTCGTCCCGTTCCGGACCCGCCCATACCGCCGAAAGCGGAATCATGTGGGCGAGGTTCAAAGTCGAAATCGGCGGCTGTCGGACATTGGCATAGACATGGCCCGGCAAGCTGCCGAGCCAGGCGTCCGCCGCATTAATCGTCTCGGCCATCGCCGTGAAATCGCGGCCCTGGACGATTTTTTCCGTCAGCCGAAGCTTCTCGTCGGCAATACGCGGATCGTCGTCCCAAACCGTGATCGTCGCGGTGACATAGGCGAGACCGGCATAGTCCGCGCCCAGCTCCTGCAACGCCAGATCGGCGTCGGCCGCCTTGTTGGCGGCGTCCGTGTCCACGAGGGCCGAGGCCTCGTTGGTCATCACCTCTTTCAGGATCGCGGCGATCGACTTGCGCTTGGCGAACCATTGCCGCCGGATCTTGGTCAGCAGCTTCGTCGCATCGGTCTTGTCGAGCAGGATCGCGCGGGTGGACCAGCGATAGGGAAAGGCGAGCCGGTTCAACTCGTCGAGCAGGCCGGGCGTGGTCGCGGTCGGAAAGCCGACGATGGTCAGGACGCGCAGATGCGACGATCCCAATCGTGGCTCGAGACCGCCGATCAGCGGCTGGTCGGCGACGAGCGCATCGAGATACATCGGCGTCTCGGGCACACGGACGCGATGACGCTGCGTCGAAACGCAGGAATGCAAATAGGTCAGCGTCTCCGCGTCATCGAGCCAGACGCATTCCGGCATGAAGCCTTCGACCAGTTGCAGCACGCGATCGGTGCGATCGACGAAGCCCGCGAGCATCTCGCGCCCATCGACGCCGGAGCGCTCGCGACCCTCGTACAGCCAGGTCTCGGCGCGTGCCGCGTCCTCGGCCGGCGGCAGGTAGGTGAAGGTCAGGAAATAGCTGGATTCGTAATGCGAACCCGCTTCCTTGAAGTCCGCCTTGCGCTCGGCATCGACCAGCGCGGAGGCGGCATCGGGAAAGCGGCTGACGGCATAGGACGCCGCCTCATGGCGCTGCGCCTCGACGAAGATCGCCCATCCCGATCCGAGGCGGCGGAAGGCGTTGTTCAATCGCCCGGCGACGGCGACCAGCTCGGCGGGCACGGCCGAGTCCAGATCAGGGCCGCGAAACCGCGCCGTTCGCTGGAAACTGCCGTCCTTGTTGAGGACGACGCCTTCACCCACGAGCGCGACCCAGGGCAGGAAGTCGGCGAGGCGGGTGGCGGTGCGGCGATATTCGGTGAGGTTCATCATGGGATCGGCCTCCTCAAACGCCGAGATGGCCGGGGATGCGCAGATGGCGGCGCACCACATCGACGAACATCGGATCGCGCTTGGCCGCCCAGACGGCGGCGAGATGGCCGACCGCCCAGATGGCGAGACCGACCAGCCAGAGCCGCAGGCCGAGGCCAAGCGCCGCCGCCAATGTGCCGTTGAGGATGGCGAGGCCACGCGGCGCGCCGCCGAGCAGGATGTGCTCGGTCAGCGCCCGGTGGACCGGCACGGAATACCCCGGCACGTCACCGCCCTGTTCGACAAGGCCGGCCATCAGACGAGCGCCCCCCCGCCGAACGAGAAGAACGACAGGAAGAAGCTCGACGCGGCGAACGCGATCGACAGACCGAAGACGATCTGGATCAGACGACGGAATCCGCCCGACGTGTCGCCGAAGGCCAGCGCCAGGCCGGTCGAGATGATGACGATCACGGCGATGATCTTGGCGACCGGGCCTTCGATCGACTGGAGGATGGATTGCAGCGGCGCTTCCCACGGCATGGAAGAGCCGGAAGCATGGGCGGCGGGCGCCAGCATCATGCTGATGGATACGGCAAGGGCTGCGGTCGCCATGTGCTGGCAACCGCGCGAAAACGTGCGGATCATCGGATATCTCCTTTGGATTCAAGACTGAGGACGGACTGGATGTCGCCGCCGTCGGTGACGGCAGGCACGACGCTGTAATCGCCGTCGGGGCCGAGGCCTTCGACGCGGGCGAGTTCGACGAGCCGGCGCTGCGAACCGCGTCCGGCGAGCACGGCGACGAGATCGATGGTCTCGGCGATCAACGCGCGAGGCACGGTGACGACGGCTTCCTGGATGAGCTGTTCGAGGCGGCGGATCGCGCCGATGGCGCTGCCCGCATGGATGGTGCCGACGCCGCCCGGATGGCCGGTGCCCCAAGCCTTCAACAGGTCGAGGGCTTCGGGGCCGCGCACCTCGCCGATCGGGATGCGGTCGGGCCGCAACCGCAGCGACGAGCGGACGAGATCGGACAGCGAGGCGACGCCATCCTTGGTGCGCATGGCGACGAGGTTGGGCGCGGCGCATTGCAGCTCGCGCGTATCCTCGATGATGACGACGCGATCAGCGGTTTTCGCTACCTCGGCCAGCAGCGCATTGGTCAGCGTCGTCTTGCCGGTGGACGTGCCTCCGGCGACGAGGATGTTGGCGCGCGACGCGACGGCGGAACGCAGCGCTTCGGCCTGTGTCGCCGACATGATCCCGGCGGCGACATAGTCGTCGAGCGTGAATACGGCGACGGCGGGCTTGCGAATGGCGAAGGCCGGCGCGGCGACGACGGGCGGCAACAACCCCTCGAACCGTTCGGCGGTTTCGGGGAGTTCGGCGGAGACGCGCGGCGCACCGGCATGGACTTCCGCGCCGACATTATGCGCGACCAGGCGAACGATGCGCTCGCCATCAGCGGGCGACAGCCGCTCGCCCGTATCCGACAGACCTTCGGACAGTCGGTCGATCCAGAGCCGCCCGTCGGGGTTTAGCATCACCTCGACGACGGCCGGGTCTTCCAGAAATCGCGCGATGGCGGGGCCGAGCGCGGTGCGCAGCATCCGCGCGCCCCGCGTCAAGCTCTCCGAAATCTGGTGTGAAGCCGCCATCTGATCCCCGATCTCGCCAGGGACAAAACAGACGCTCCCGGACCGGGATGATTAAAAGAGCCGGAAGTTTGGCTGATTCAACAAGTATCTAACAGCCGACGGCCATGGCGAAAAAAAGGCGGCAATCGGCGGGATTGAAAAGCCCGCGATCGATAGTGATCAGCTATGCCCATCTTGAATGGAATCAGAAAAGGCAGCGCGATGAGCAATAATCCAGGCAAAAAGGGCAAGCCTGCTCCATGGGTCAAGCGGGAGCGCGAAGATCGAGATCGAGCGCTGGACGAGTATAAGCAGGCGCATCATCCCGCCTATCGCACATGGCGTGAGGCGCGTGGCGAAGTCGGCAGGAAAGCGCGTGCTGAGGCGGAAGTCCTGTTTCCGGGCTTGTCGGGCATCGGCCAGTCGATGAAGCACGCCGACAAGGCGGTCAGCATCTGGGAGAAGGCGAACAAGAACCCGATGACATGGGAGGAATCGCAGGCGCTGGAGGGCGAGTTCGCGAAAAGCTATGTCGCGATCGACCGATCATAGGTCGTGAGGACGATCAGCGGCGTCCGTCCTATTGCGTATCGCTACTATTTCGTGCTGCGTCGATGTCCCGCGACAGCTCCTTCAGAAATCGATCGCCGGTCGCCAGCCGCCGCCCGAGCGATTGCAGGAAGCCGTCGAATCGCTCCGCGCCCTTCGCCCGTGCCGACGCCTGCGCGCTGTCGGGCAAAGGTGGCGTCACGGTCAGCCAGAAGCGGATGAACAGCGAGAGCGTATCCCCGAGAATGGCCAGATCCTCGTCCAGTCCTTCGACCTGTCGGCCGAGCTTGTCCATGCGGCGAGCGAAGACCGCCTCCAGCCGTTCGGACGCGTCGGCGGACAAGAAGGACGCGACCGCCGCTTCGATCACGGCTGATTTGGACACGTTGCGGCGCAGCGCCAACGCCTCGACCTTCTTCAGAAGGTCTGGCTCGAAATAGACATTCATGCGGGATTTGGTCTGCATGGCGACGGCTCCTTACAGTTCGATGCCGTCGGACGGGTCCATCGTCGCCTGGCGTGCGACGGACCTGACCTGCTGGCGGATGGTGCGGGCCTTGGCGGCGTCCACGTCCGGCTCGTCGTCGAGCACATCGAACTCGCGGACCACCGGATGTGCGTCGGGCACGATCTCCTCATGCTCGGGCAGTTCCGGCTCGCGGCGGATACCTGCATTGGCGGGATCGGTCGCGGCGGCGTCGTGCGTTGGCGGCGCGGATGGTGCGGTGGGCGTTGGTGTCGTCAGGGCCGACCAGTCGTCACCCGATGGCGCTTTCGAGGCTTTGGCCCCGGTGGACAGGTCCGGCGGCGGCAGCAGCCGCTCCTTGAAGCGCGCGTCTTCGTAGTAGCGCGCCTTCCTCGCCCGGATTGGCGGCACGCCCGCGACCAGCAGCAGTTCGTCGGTCGGTGGAAGCTGCATCACCTCGCCGGGGGTCAGAAGTGGCCGGGCCGTCTCCTGCCGCGAGACCATGAGATGGCCGAGCCAGGGCGATAGCCTGTGGCCGGCATAGTTGGTGGAATCACGCATCTCGGTCGCGGTGCCCAGCGAGTCCGACACGCGCTTGGCGGTGCGCTCGTCATTGGTAGCGAAGGCAACGCGGACATGGCAATTGTCGAGCACCGAATTGTTCGCGCCATAGGCTTTCTCGATCTGGTTCAGCGACTGCGCAATCAGGAAACTCTTGATGCCGTAGCCGGCCATGAAGGCCAGCGCGGACTCGAAGAAGTCGAGCCGCCCCAGCGCCGGAAACTCGTCCAGCATCAACAGCAGCCGATGGCGATTGGCGGCGTTCAACTCCTCGGTCAGCCGTCGCCCGACCTGATTGAGGATCAGGCGGATGAGCGGTTTGGTGCGGGCGATATCGGAAGGCGGCACGACGAGGTAGAGGCTGACGGGCCGGTTGCCCGCGACCAGATCGGCGATGCGCCAGTCGCAGCGCGCCGTCACCTTCGCCACCACGGGATCGCGGTAGAGACCGAGGAACGACATGGCGGTGGACAGTACGCCCGATCGCTCGTTGTCGGATTTGTTGAGCAACTCGCGGGCCGACGAGGCGATGACGGGATGCACGCCGACCTCGCCCAGATGCGGCGTAGACATCATGGCGCGCAGCGTCGCCTCCATGGGACGTTTCGGATCGGAGAGGAAGTTGGCGACCCCGGCCAGCGTCTTGTCGGGTTCGGCATAGAGGACATGCAGGATCACGCCGACCAGCAGCGAGTGGCTGGTCTTCTCCCAATGGTTCCGCTTGTCGAGCGCGCCTTCGGGATCGACCAGGATGTCGGCGATGTTCTGGACGTCGCGGACCTCCCAGTCGCCGCGCCGGACCTCCAGCAGCGGATTGTAGGCGGAGGATTTGGCATCCGTCGGATCGAACAGCAGCACGCGGCCATGCCCGGCGCGGAATCCCGCCGTCAGGCCCCAGTTCTCGCCCTTGATATCATGGACGATGACGCTGCCCGGCCAGGTCAGCAATGTCGGCACGACAAGGCCGACGCCCTTGCCGGAACGGGTCGGCGCGAAGCACAGCACATGCTCCGGCCCATCGTGGCGGAGATAGTCGCGGTCCAGCCTGCCCAGCACCACGCCATCCGGGCCGAGCAATCCGGCCGCCTTCACCTCCTCGGCCGAGGCCCAACGCGCCGAACCGTAGGTGGCGACGTTCTTGGCCTCACGCGCGCGGATGATCGACAGGGTGATGGCGACGGCGATGGAGAGGAAACCGCCCGAAGCCGCGATGATCGCTCCTTCGACGAAGATCGCGGGCGCATAGGCATCGTAGGAGTACCACCACCAGAAAAAGGCCGGCGGATAGTAGAACGGCCAGCCGCCCAGCTCGAACCATGGTGTGCCAAGCTGCCCCTGAAATCCGAGCCTCCACGCCGTCCACTCGGTCGCGCCCCAGATCGCCGCCAGCACGATGACGACGACGATGGTGATCTGGCCCCAGAGGACACGGCTTCCCGACATACAGGCTCCAATCGGCAAAAGAGGCGGAGCCGATCAGAGAATAGGCGGTTTCACGATAGGCAACAGGAAAGAACAGCGAGCGTGCTGCCGGATACCATGGCGTAGAAATCGGACGGGTCAGTGCCGTGTGTTGCGGGCTTCTTCGACGGCTTGTTCCAGAATGCGCCGGTAGCCGATTTTCGTCATCCACTGCGCTCGGGCGAGATGGCTTTCCCAGCACGTCCGCGTTCGGTCTTGCTCTGCCAGCGGATCACGATGCAGCACGATCCGCGCCACCTCCATCCAGTCCGCGCCATCGGTCTCGGCATCCAGCAGGCGCAGATAGGTGACGAAATGCGCCTCGTCGTAGAGGGTTATGTCCGGCTCCATCGGAGCCAAATCATCGACATGGGGATCGAGTTCGGGTTTGACGCGCATCTGCGGCCTCCTTCCGGCACCGCGGCTCGGATTGATAATTACCTCACTTTTGCTTCTCAGGTGAGACCGTTGATGTCTGGCGGTGTAGTTCCGCCAAGCATTCAACCGCCCCGATAGTCGAAGCTATCCGGTAAATATCACATCGCGCAACGAATCGGAATTATCGTTCCTGGAACGATCATTCCTACTCAGGCTCCGCTCACGTCATGGATCTCAAAGAGGTCATGGCGGTCAATCTGCGTCGGATACGTCATGGCAAGCAACTGACGCAGGAGGAACTGGCGGATCGCTCCGGCCTGAGCGCGCGCTATATCGGGGCGATCGAGCGTGCCGACGTGTCGGCTAGCGTTACGGTTCTCGGGCAGATTGCCGACGCCTTGAGCGTGGAACCGGGCGAGCTTCTAAAATCGTCAGCCGGATCGCGCTGACCTGCCCATCTCGGCTGCGAGGTCGAGGAGGTTCCTGAGCGCTGGGCTGCGATTGTGCGGGGACCAGACGGCAGAAAACGCAAAAGGTTCGAACTCGTCGAGGATCGGCAGAAACGTCACGCTGGGCACGTGCAGAAGCATTGTCGCCTCGCCGGCAATGGTGACACCATAACCTTGCGCGACCATCGACAGCAGCGTGCTGCGCTCAACGTCGAAACGCAGGATCGACAGGTCCGGCGAACTGCCAGCGAAGCGCATGACGATGTGGTCATGCACCTGTGGCCCGCTGCCGCCTTCACGAACTATGAAGGTGTCGCCTGCCAGATCGGCCCAGGTCACGCCCACGCCATCGGCGAGCGGATGGCGCGAGGGCAGCGCGGCCAGAAGCCGTTCGCTCCATATCCTCCGTGCATGACAGTCGGGAAACTCGGGCGAGCCCGCCACGAACGTCAGGTCCAGTCTGTTGGCCCGAAGCCGCATGACGCTATCGCGGGCGCTGCCTTCGGCGATCTCGACCTCTATGCCAGGATATTGCTCCCGGTAGCGTTCGATCAGCATGGCGAGAAAGCTGCCGGGGATGAGGGCATGGATACCTACGCGCAGCCGGCCGTGCTCTCCGCGCGCCACCATTCCAGCCGTCCTGACTGCGTGGTCGAGCTGGTCGATGCCGGTCGTCACCCGCTCGACGAAATGCCGGCCGGCTTCCGTCAGCCGCACACCGCGCGCGTGGCGCTCGAACAGCTGGACGCCAAGGTCTTCTTCCAGCGCCTTTACGCGCGCGCTGACACTGGACTGGCTGACGCCCATGGCATTCGCCGCATGGCGGAAGTTCAGATACTCGGCAACGGCGAGCGTTTGAAGAAGAGATGTCATCGGAATTCGACCGCCCAGCAGTTGAGGTGGCTGGTTTACAGCCGCACTCTTGGGTTGGCGGTCGATTATTGGTGCCGAACGCCGCCGCCGCATCGCTCTACCCGCGCTCGGTCGTTCGGCGGCAACCTTCGCGCCGGATGGCGGAAACGCGATAAACCTGTGATCGTAAGAGTGGCAGACCGATCATGCGATGACGGCCTCCCACCCACCCCCTAGCGCCTTGTAGAGAGCGACAACGGCCATCAACTCACCGACGCGGGCATCAAGGCTCGCGCGCTCCGCAACGCTGTATGCGGATTGTGCGTTCAGCAAGATGGTCAGGGCGTCCTCGCCAGCATGGTAGCGCTGTCGCGCAAGATCGACCGCGACGGCCGCCTGTGCTGTTGCTCCATCCGCTTTCTGACGCATGCTTCGCGCTGCGGCATACCGATTGAGCGCTGTTTCACTGTCGGTAAGCGCACCCGTCACGGTCCGCTCGTAGCGCACTAGCGCCGCTTCGGCGCGGGCATCGGCAGCTCGAATCTGCGCCCGGATGCGTCCCATGGAGAATATGGGCCAGTGCAGGCTAGGCCCAATCTGAAATCGTGTGCTCGTCCCCGAGGCGAGATCACCCGCGTTCTGCGCTTGCTGACCAATCGAACCAATGAGCGACAGTCGCGGGAAGAGATCGGCCGTCGCCACGCCAACGTCGGCGGTGAAGGCCGCCAATTCGCGCTCCGCCTGACGGATATCCGGGCGTCGCCTCAGAAGCTCCGATGGCAGCCCAGCCGTGACCTGTGATGGATCAGATGGAAGCGGTCCAGGGCTCAACAGCCGGAGCGCGGTCGCTCCCGGTGCTTGACCAGTTAGCAAGGACAAACGGTAGGCTGCCGCGTGCGCGTCCGCCTCGATGCCGTCAAGACTTATGCTTGTCGCCTTCGCCTGGGTATCGGCACGGGCAAAGTCGAAGAGCGATGCCTCACCGGATCGGAATCGTTCTTCGACCAGGGTTGCAATGCCTTGCTGCGCGTCGGCGTCCGCGCGCGCAATCACCAGCCGAGTTTGGGCGCTGCGTAGATCGACATAGCTTCGGACGACCTCGGCGATCACCTGTAGGATGACGCCGTGCCGCGCTTCCCGCATGGCCTCTGCACGTGCGTCGGCCGCCTCGACGCTACGCCGTGCGCGGCCCCACAGGTCGATTTCCCACGACGCATCAAATCCGAGATCGAAAAGGGAAAATCGAGGATCCAACCCCGGAACGCTGGCGACCGGCAACTGACCGTTTTCGCTGACCCGGTTCTCGGTGGCCGCGCCGGTGAATGCTACATCTGGGCCGGCACGGCCGCGTGCGGCGTCACGCAATGCGCGAGCCTCGCGTAGGCGCGCTTCGGCCTCTCTAACATCGTGGTTGTTCCTTACTGCCAGCTCAACGAGTTCGACGAGTTGCGGATCGTCGAACGAATGCCACCAGTCGTCATCTATTGGATGCGGATTTGCAGCGGACATCCAGCCGGGCGCTACCGCCGGGCGCAGTTCGACATTGCTTGGTCCGACAGTGCAGGCAGCGACGCTCATAGATGCAAGCAATGCGGGAAACGGTGATCGTTGCATGGGCTACTCCATCCGCGCGCGGAATAGAATCGCCGAGACGGTCAGCGTGACGGACGCGATAACCGCCAGCGGCCAAGTGTTGGCGAGAATGACCGCCGCCGGCATGTTCTTGAGAAACACGCCCTCGGAGACGACGAGAAAATGCCGACAGGGATTGGCGTAGGCGATGACCTGTAGCCAGCCGGGCATGTTGTCGACGGGAGTGGCGAATCCAGACAGCAGGATGAGCGGCACCGTCACCAGAAACATGCCGAGGAAGGCTTGTTGCTGGGTTTGCGACAACGTGGATACCAGCATCCCGACGCCGATCAGCGAAACCAGATAGAAGAACAGAGAGAAATAGAACGCGGTCACGGAGCCGGTAAGCGGCACTCCGAAGACCGTTGGGATAAGGATCATGTAGAGCGTGGCATTGAAAAAGCCGATCAGCAGAGGCGGCGCCATCTTGCCGATCAGGATTTCGTGGACCCTCAAAGGTGAGACCATGAGCTGATCGAAAGTGCCTAGCTCCCGCTCTCGCGCGACGGACTGCGCTGTGATCGACAAGGTGCCGGTTGCGCCCAGGGTCACAAGCAATGCAGGCATCACGAACCAGAGGTAGATCAGCGCGGGATTGAACCAGTTGGTGACGACAGTTCGGGAAGTCGGCTGGACTGCAATTGCGGCGGGACGGGCTTCCGCAGCAACCTGGCCAACGATCTGTTGCAGGTATGAGGAAACGATCTGCGATGCGTTCGAGCGACGCCCGTCGAGGATGATCTGGACCTCTCCAGTCTGTCCGCTCTCGATAGCCGCGCTGAAGCGGGAATCGAAATTCAAAACGGCGATGACCTGCTGATTGTTGATTGCCTCCCGCATGTCGGCAGGCGATGCGAGCGGCACGACGCGACCGACGTTAGGGCTGCCCGCTACTCTTGAAACAACTTCATGGCTCCAGATGCCGGAATCGCGGTCGAGGACGCCTACGTCGAAGTTGCGCACTTCCAGCGTCGCCGCGAAACCGAACAGGACGAGTTGAAGCAAGGGGGGTGCAATAAGGGTGATACGGGCTTTGGGATCGCGAAAGACCGCCCATAGTTCCTTGACGATGATCGCCGAAAGACGCGCGAAACTGGAGGAACCCATCAGGCAATCCTCCGTCTCGTCACCCGAAAAGCGAGGCCGAAGAACAGCAGACCGAAACCCAGCATCGCCAGAATGCTGCGAATGAACATGGGCCAGAGATCGCCCACGACGAACACGCTGGTCAGGGGCGGGATGAAGTAGCGAGCGGGGACTGCATAGGTTATCCCTTGAAGGATTTTCGGCATTGAGCCGATCTCGAATAGAAATCCCGACAGCAGCAGACCCGGCATGAAGGCCGTCAGCAGCGCAACCTGGCTGGCTACAAACTGATTCTTCGTCGCCGCCGAAATGAGCAATCCTTGGCCCAACGCTGGCATGAGGAAGGCCGCACCGAGCGCATACAGGCCGATAATCGACCCCCTGAACGGCACGCCGAACAGGAAGACGGCCACGACGACGCAGAGCGTCATGGAGCCCAGCCCGAGCACGAAATAGGGGATGATCTTCGTCGCCAGGAATTCGCCCATGCTGATGGGCGTCGCCATCAATGCTTCGAGGGTGCCGCGCTCCCATTCCCGCGCGACGACGAGCGCGGTCAGAAGCGTCCCGATCATTGTCATCACAATGCTGATCGAGCCCGGAATGAGGGCGAAACGACTTTCGAGACCGGGATTGAACCAGAACCGGGGCAAAGGAACGATCGAGGGAGGCAATCGCACGCCACGCTCCAATGCGCGGCCTTCTGCCCAGGTGGCTCGCACACCTTCGGCATAGGCGGCAACGAAGGCGGCCGTGTTCGGCAACGAGCCATCGGTGATGACTTGGACCGGCGCGTCGCTCCCGGCTGCGATCCTTTGGCCGAAATCACTCGGAATGACCACGATACCCCGGGTGCGTCCCGCGATCAGCTCATCCTTTAGCGAAGTCACGTCGCGCCGAGCTTCAACCTCGAACCACCGGGATGATCGGTAGGCACCCGCCAGGCTGGCCGCTGCTTCACTGGAGTCCTGAACAGCCAGGCCAATTCGCGTCCTAGCCGTATCGAGAGACACGCCGTAACCAAACAGGAAGAGCAGGAGCAGCGGCAGCACAAAGGCGATCAGCATGGTAGAGGGGTCGCGAAGAATCTGTAGCGACTCCTTGCGAAGCAGCGCGGCGAAGCGTCGAGCGTCGAAGCGATCGGTCATGCGGCCTTCCGCTTCCGATCCGAGTCCTCGATCAGTGCGATGAAGGCATCCTCCATCGTCAGGTCCGTGCCACCGCCGATTTCAGCCGCGCGGGTCTTGAGGTCTTCGGGCGTGCCTTCGGCGATCTCCTGTGCGCGATAGATCAACGCTATTCGGTCGCAATACTCCGCCTCTTCCATGAAGTGGGTAGTGACGAGCACCGTCACGCCGCGTTGCACGAGCCCGTTGATGTGTAGCCAGAACTCGCGGCGGGTGATGGGGTCCACGCCTGATGTCGGCTCATCCAGGAAAAGCACCGGCGGTTGATGAAGCACGGCGCAGGCAAGGGAGAGCCGCTGCTTGAAGCCCAGCGGCAACGTCCCGCTGTTCACCGGCAGATGCCGTTCAAGCTGAAAAATATCGACGACGCGCGCCACCGCCTCCGACCGTGCGCGTCGATCCAGGCCATAGGCTCCTGCGAAGAAGTCCAGATTCTGTTTGACGCTGAGATCGCCATACAAGGAGAATTTCTGCGCCATGTAGCCTAGCGACTGACGTGCTTCCGCTCTAGCGCTGCGCAGATCATGGCCCGCAACGCGACCGTCGCCCGCTGTCGGCGTGAGAAGGCCGCAAAGCATCTTGAAGGTCGTGGACTTGCCGGCACCGTTCGGCCCAAGGAGGCCGAATATCTGCCCCTCCGGCACGGAGAAGGTGATGTCGCCCGCCGCCGTAAACGTTCCAAACTTCTTGGTAAGTCCTCGCGCCTCGATCGCCGGTGCGTCAGACTTTTCGATGGGCCGATATCCTGCCGCGAGTTGGCTGGCTCCTCTCGGCCCACCGCCGAGGATGTCAATGAACGCATCCTCAAACCGCGGCTGCACGGCTTCGATCCGGTCGCCGCGCGACAGTCCGAGCAGTTCGAGGGACGGTGCAGCAACGCCTTCATCCATGAGCACACGAATGGACGCGCCCTGGATGGTGGCGTCCCTTACTTCATCTCGAAGAACAAGGCTGGCGAGCAGAGACCGCCGGCTTTCGGTCGGACCAAATAGGCGATACGTCCGTCCAGCGACGCGGGATGTCAGTTGCTTCGGCGGTCCACTGAACAGCAACTTGCCTTCGTTCAGCAGAAATACCGTATCGCATTTCTCGGCTTCGTCGAGATAGGCGGTGGACCAGACGACACCCATGCCTTCAGTCGTGAGCTGGCGAACCATGGCCCATAGTTCGCGCCTGGCCACGGGGTCGACGCCAACGCCGGGCTCGTCAAGCAGCAGCACCCGAGGGGGCCGCACCAGCGCGCAGGCGAGGCCCAGCTTCTGCTTCATGCCGCCCGAGAGTTGGCCAGCCAATCGAGGCCGAAATCGCTCCAGATCGGTGAAAGACAGAAGTTGAGAAAACCGCTCTGCGCGCTCCCCTGGGGGTAAGCCGCGAAGATCGGCGTAGAGCGACAGATTCTCGATGACGGATAGGTCTTCGTAGAGTCCGAAGCGTTGCGGCATATAGCCTAGTGCTGACCTGTCGGCCGCGACAGCGGGCTCGCCAAGAAGGGTGACTTCCCCTTCATCCGGGTCGAGTAATCCGGCGAGCAGACGGATCAGAGTCGTTTTACCCGCGCCGTCAGGACCGACCAAGCCTGTCATCAGGCCGGCCATCACCTCGATGTTCACGGCATCGAGCGCTGGAGCCGCATTGGCCTCGAAGCGCTTGGTGACACGAACAGCGCGAGCGACTACCTCCGTCATTTCACTGACCCTGCCGCTGGTTCCGAGCTCTGTTCGAGCCTCACGGTTGCGGGTTGACCTTGACGGAGACTGTCATCGGGATCGGTGACGTTGATCCGCAGCCGATAGACAAGATCGGCCCGCAGTTGCTCGGTCTGGACGGTCCTTGGCGTGAATTCAGCGGTTGGTGAGATGAAGCCGATGACACCACGATAGGCTTTGGGATTACCGTCGGTGGTCACGAGCACGGTCATGCCGGGAGCGATCCGGCCGAGGTCAGGTTCGGCGACGTAGGCGCGCACCCGGATCGGCCGGTTGATGGTGAGCGTGAAGATGGTTGCGCCGGATTGGACGATGGCTCCGGGTTCGGCAGCTCGCGTAAGGATTGTGCCCGCGTCCGGCGACTGAAGCGTCGTATCGGCCAAGCTGGTTCTGGCCCTGTCGCGTTCCGCTATTGCTGCCGCGAGCTGCGCCTCCGCAGCCGCTATGTCTTCGATGCGTGAGCCAGCGCGAAGCAGCGATAATGCTTCCTCCGCCGCCCGAAGCTGAGCCTCGGCGGCGCGGTATTCAGCCTCGGCGGCCTCGAAAACGGATTGGGACACAGCGCCCGTAGCGACCAGCGCTCGGCGGCGCTCGTAGGCTTCGCGAGTCCGCACCATGTCAGCCCTTCGGACGGCGACCGCAGCCTCCGCCTGGGCGATCTCCTGAGGTCGATTTCCGCTGCGCCGCTTGTCGAGTTCAGCCTGAGCGGCAGCGACTTGCGCTTCCGCCCCCGTCAGCGCGTCGATGAAAGGCTGGCGGTCGAGCTGTGCCAGCGTTGCCATCGCGTCGACCGAAGCTCCTTCATCAACCGGCATCTCGGCAATGCGTCCTCCGACGCGGAATCCGAGATTCACCTGACGAATATCGACATTGCCATAGAGAACCAGCCCCTCGTCGGGCTTGTCCCAAAGGCCGAACCCACGGGTGTAGATTGCCGCGCCAGCAGCGCAGGCGATGATGACCACCAGGATGATGATGCGCCGGGACACTATCGCGTCCCCACAATCGGAGAAACAGGCGCAATGGACGCGACAAGTTCGACCGCCAGAGCCTCAATCGCCGCTAGGCCCTTGTCGTCTATCGCTTCCCAATCGAGCGTCGAGAGGACTGCGGCATTCGCCATCCTAAACACGAGGACGCTTCCGACCAGAGAGACGGTTCTGAGACGTACGTGTTGGGAGGCGGGATCTTCGTCGAGCAGAATTCCGACCAGATGGTGACATATTTGAAGAAGCGGCCCCATTACGCCGTCGTAGAGCTGACGGAAGGCCGCAGTGGGCTGCGACTGCTCGCGAATAATGAAGAGCGCCCAAGGCTCGGAGCGGCTGCTGGCGAATAGCGCCGCCATCCGCTGAATGATCTTGCACAGCAGGCGACGCGCCTCGTCCGTGCTGAGTGGCGCTGTCCCCGAGCGGGCCGCTTCGACACGGGCGAAGACGAGGCTTCGCAGCGGGGCGATGTGATCGTTTATGCCGTCCGCGATGGAGGCGGCCGTAGCAAGGTATAGACCTTCCTTGCTGCCGAAGTAGTAGGCAATTGCTTGTTGGTTTCCTCCGGCCCCCTCGGAAAGCATCCGTGTCGTCGCGGCATCAAAACCGACACGCCCGAAAACGTCGATGGCTGCGATAAGCAGTTTCTCGCGAGTTTGATCGCCGCGCTCGATCCTTCGTCCCGACATGAGGCCCGTGCTCCATCCTTCATCCTGGGAGCCGGAAGCCGCCCATCCGCTTGCTCGCGGCGCTTGCTGACCCCTATCCCACGGCCAGCTTTAGCGCCGGTAAGATATTAAATCAATCACATGATTTAGTTTGGTTTAGTTAATCGACGACGCTGCGTGCGCTGCGTTGCCAGCACGTCGCCCGAACAGGACTACAGTCCCAATTGCATCTTCCGCCCGAGCTGCCACGACACCGATCGGCCCTGCACGACACCCATCACCTCGCGGCCGAGCTGGCGGTCGATGACCGGCCGCCACGGGACCAGCGTGAACTCGTGGCTCTTCTCGACGATGGCGAACTTGCCGCTGGCGAGCTGGACCGTCCCGGTGAAGGTGCCGCTGACCGTCTCGCCGTCGCCGGCCGCACGGAACGGTATCGGCTTTGTCGCCGTCAACTCCGCCCCGGCGCGCGCCACCTCGCGCGCCTCCAGCGTGGTGAGCAGATCGCGACGATAGAGAACGCGACCGTTCTGCTGGCGAGTGGCGTCACCCTGTTCGACCAAGCGCTCGCGGCGGCGGCCCATAGCCTCGCTCACGTCCTGCCCGAACCCCGCTTGCGCAATATCGGAAGGACCGCGCCCGACCAGCTTCCGGTCGAGCCAGGTCGCCCCGTCCGCCATGATCTGTTTCTCCAGATCGAAGGTCGAGAGAACACGGATATTGAGCTGGCGACCTCGGCCCGCATCATGGGCAGCGGCGCGCGCCTCGAAGTCCTGCGGGATGCGCCACTGGTCGGCGTCGATTCGCTCGGCGATGCCGGCGCGGCGCAGCGCCTCCAGGCGGCGAACATGGGCATCGACGAAGCCATCATAGTCGCTGCCGGGCACGCGACCATTGAACCGGGCCTGCTCCAGATGGCGGCTGGGCCGGTAGATGCCATCTTCGACCATGCTGGCGATCGTGCGGTCGGACGGGCGCGATCCGGCGTCGGTCGCGCCGATCTCGATAACGCTGCCGATGCGGACATCCGCGACCTTCGCCTGATCGACGCCGGAGATGTGATGTGTGCGGCCGTCGGTGCCGTCGATCACAAGCGTCAAGTTCTCACCCAGCTCGTCGGAGAGGTGTTTGTCGATGACGCGGCCAACGACCGGCGTTGCGGGCGCAGTGTCGTAAATCTGGAAACTTATCGGATCGCGGTCATGGCCCTCGGCTCGCATCGCCTTCTGCATGGTACGCACGATGTCGCCGCGCTCGCCCAGGTCGCGCAGGGTCGACTCCAGGCGATCACCAAGTTCCCAGACGCCCGGTGACTGTTCGGTTGCGAGGCCCATCTTCTCCAGCTTGCCAAGACGGCGCAGCCGGAGCGTCCGATCCTCCTGGCCTCGCATGTTCTCCGGCGCATGGCGCAGGTCGAGCCGTCCATCCTCGGCGGCCTCGTTCACCATCGCCCGGTCGATGCGGGTGAAGCGGTCCTGGTCGATCTCGGCGGTCAGCTTGCGGCGCTGCTCGATCTCGGTGACGGGGCCGAGTTCCAGCGTCGCCAGTTCGCTCGCCCGTTCGCGGACGCCGTTGGCGAGATAGTCGCCGTTGATGACCAGATCCTCGCCCATATCGTCGCGTCCGTTGACGATGACATGGACATGAGGATGGCCGGTGTTGAAGTGGTTGACCGCGACCCAATCCAGCTTCGTACCGAGATCGGCTTCGACGCGGGCCATCAGGTCACGGGTGTGACCGGTCAGGTCTTCGATGTCGGCGGCGTCTTCAGGCGAGACGATGAAGCGGAACTGGTGGCGATCGTCCTTGCCGCGATCGAGGAAAGCATCGCCATCGGCGCGACCTTCGGTCGCCGAATAGAGCCGGCCGCGCTCGCCATCGCGCGAGGTGCCGTCGCGCTGGATGTAACGCAGATGGGCGGCGGCCTTGCCGCTCTTGCCAGCCGCACGGACGGAACGCGACTTGACGATGACGCGGCGGCTGCCAGCTTGGCGATGACTCCAGGCGTTCGACAGATTGCGGGATCGGACGAAGGCCGCGCCGCGCCCGCGCTTGACGCCCCGGCCGGAAGCGACCGCACCGTTCCGCCCTGGCTTGCCGCCACCTCCGACGCTGCCGCTTCGCGAGGTTCGACCGGAGTCCGCGCCATGCTGGCGGGCGATCTTCCTGACCTTGGTGAGGAAGCTCTTCGCCTGTCCGGCCTTCGACGCATCGGAGCGGATGCGGCCGGGCTTCGGGCGGAAGCGGTTGTCGTCGTCGGCGCTCATCGGCGGCAACCCGCCCGAAAGCGCCGGTTTCTGGGGAGAGTGCCGCCGAAAACGCGGCGTCTGCTGGAATTGTGGCAACAGGCGGCACCATGGTGCCCGGATGACGGTGCCGTCCCAAACAGTGTGCAGACAAAGGCTTGCCCCCCGGATCGGACCCATGGGGTGCCGTCCGCTTTAATCTTGCCCTCCCGCCTTCCTACCTCTTCTGCCCGTCCTGACCCTGTTTCAGCCTGACCCCACCCAGACAAGTTGCACACTGAAATGGACCGCCGGGGATGCCGCCGCACCATGCTCATCGCGGCCCTCCCGTTTCCGCGCGGGCAACAAACAGACCGCCCGACTGCGGCGCGATTGCCGAGAGATCGGGCACCGGCGTTGCATCCGGAGTGTCGTCGGATCGCGCGACGGGTGGCACAGGATCGACAGACGACGTGCGATCGGCCTGCGCGACGAACAGCGGCGCGCGGGTCCAGGACCGGGGATCGGCCGACACGACGGCGACCGGCGCGTTGATCGCGCGGCCGCCGATCTGCGGTGCGAGGGTGGCGACATAGGCGCGCGTTTCCGCTGGCAACGGACGGCCCGCGAGATGCTCTTCGTATCGACCGGGACCGGCATTGTAGGCGGCCAGAAACCCCGGCGATCCGTAGCGGTCATGCAACTCGCGCAGATACGCCGCGCCTGCCAGAATGTTGTCGCGCGGATCGTAGGGATCGCCGCCGAGTCGATGCCGAGTGCGCAGATCGGCCCAGGTCGGCGGCATGATCTGCATCAGACCCATCGCACCCTTCGGCGAGATCGCCCGCACATCATTGGCGCTCTCGACGCGCATGACGGCCCTGATCCACGCTGCCGGGATGCCGAAGCGCTGCGCCGCCTCGGCGATATGCGCGGCATGAGGATCGGCCTGGGATTGGCGCTGCACCGGCTCCGGTTGCGCCTGACAGGGCAACGGCATCGTGGCGGCGAGCACAATGGAGAGCAGAAGGACCGCCGATCTGACGGGCATTCTGTCTCCGCACCGACGCCAGCCTGCCAGCGTGCTCGCTGCGGTCAAGGGTTCGCGCAAAGCGCGGATCTTCGATCGCCCTGGACCTTCGCTGCGCGCGCCGGCCGACGGATCGTCGAGCGGGACGAAGGGATGAGACGGCCTGTTCGCGAACAAAGGGATGGGGCTTGTTCGCACAATCCCGCACGCGATCCTGATGATCGATTGCATGGCGTCACTCCCGCTCGCCGCGCTTGACCGGGCGCGTCCAATGCAGCGACCAGGCGGCCCCGCCGTCATCGTCGCGGAACAGATTGGCGCGGATCGGTTGCGGCAATGCGGGATCGTCGATCAGCAGCGAGACGTAGTCACCGGCCTTCTCGCCGGTGCGTTTCCAGCCCGCGCCGATCACCGGCCCGTCGTCGCCGCCGTGATGGATGCGATAGTCCGGCGCGTTCTCGGCATCGGACGGCTCGGTCGGGACGATGGTGAGTTCGCGATAGAGGGTGAGCGTGTGGACGCGCCCGACGAACCCCGTCGTCTCGCGCGTGAACTGGCTGATCTGCGGCATGGTAATTTCCTCGATGCTGGTGGTGGGGCGAAAGCCGGCGCGCGCCATGCCCGCCGGAATCGGGACGGTCAGCGCGTCGCTGCTGCGGCTTTGGCGCGCCAGACGAAGCGGCCGTCGCCAGCTTCATCGGTGTAGATCGGCGTCGCGCGACCGATGACGGCGCTGACCGGAATCGGGCCGAAATAGCGGCCGTCCAGACTGTCGCGGACATCGGCGTTCATCAGGAAGATCTCGTCACCGCCGATGCGGCGGCAACCGTTCCACACCGGCAGTTCCCGGCCCAAGCGGTCGCGGTCGAGCGCCGTGCCGAGTTCCACGCCATCGGCCGTGATCGTGCGGCGGACGCGGCAGACTTCCTGCCCCGGCAGTCCCATGACGCGCTTCAACAGTGGCACGCCGCGGCCGATATAGCCGCGCTCCACCATAAAGTCGGCGAGTGGTTCGGGCGGATCGACCGCGACCAGATCGGTGAGGGTCAGATCGCCAGGCGGGTCGATATCGTAGAGACCGATCGGCGCACTGGCGGAGACGTTCCAGACCAGCCGGGTCGGCGTCGGGATGAAGGACGCAATGGCGACGCCCATGATCGAGAAATACGTCACCATCACATAGCCGAAGCGGGTCATGGTGCGACGCTCCGGCGCAGAAGGAACGCCCGGTGCTGGTCGGCGGTGTAGGCGCGCGGCTCGTGACTGGCGGTCAGACGGTTATGGACGTGCCGCCAATGGTCGGGCGAAACATCCTCGGGATCGATGCCGATCGCCTGGATGGCGTCGATGTGGCGGAGCACCTGTTCGACCTTGGGCCAGCCTTCGATCTTGAGCAGGATGTCGCCACCGGGCCGCACGAAGGGCAGCGTCTGATAGGGTTCGTGCGGCTCCACGGCGCGCACGATGTCGATGCGGGAAATGATCGTGCCGAAGTCGTTCGACGCCCAGCGGACGAAGGCGAAGATCGCACCGGGCCGGAACGCGAAGATGCGCCGCCGCCGGTCGATGATGGTTTCCGCCGCGAGCGGACCGAAGCGAACCCAATGCTCGATCTTCTTTTCGATATGGATCAGTTCGACATGGGTGAGATTGTCGGAGGGATGCGCTGACGGCACGGGGCCGCCGCGCACGCGGGGAGCCGCGTTGCCGGTCATGGGGTATCTCCTTCGGTGGGTGGGAATTCGCGCGCGAGCAGCTCTCGCAGCATGTCGGCGACGGTGACGCCGCGCTGGAAGGCGACGATCTTGATCCGGCCGCGCAGCTCCGGCGTGATGTCGATCGTCAGCCGGGCGGTGAACGCAGCACCGTCGCCCGTGCGGGCCGGTGGCGGTTCGCTGGCCTTGATCCAGCTCTCGGGATCGCCGGGACGCGCCGCGAAACCGCGTTTCGGGGATCGCTCGCTCATGGCGCGATCTTTCCGATGTTGAGGCGGCCGATCTCGGTGGCCAGCGCCGCAATCTCGCGCGCGGCCGGACTGTCGGCGTCGATCTCCGAGGCCAGTCGGCCTGACTGCGCGGCGTCGGCGAAGACGACGCGCTGGCCGATGGTGGCGGCGAGCAAGGGCGGATCGTGATCGGCCAGCGTCTCGGCCGTCTCGCGGGCGATGACGGTGCGCGCGCCACAGCGATTGAGCACGAAGCGCGCGGCCAGCTCGGGCCGGTAAATGCGGGCTTCCGTCAGCAGCGCCAGCATCTCGGCGGAGGCCCAGCCGTCGAACGGCGACGGCTGCACCGGGATCAGCACTAGGTCGGCAGCGAGTAGTGCCGAGCGCATCAGGCCGGCGACGCGCGGCGGGCCGTCGATGACGATATGATCGACGTCGCGGGCCAGCTCGGGCGCTTCCCTGTGCAGCGTATCGCGGGCCAGGCCGACGACACCGAACAGCCTTGGGCAGCCTTCACGGGCGCGTTGCTGCGACCAGTCCAGCGCCGAGCCCTGCGGGTCCGCATCGATCAGAGTGACACGGCTGCCGGTCTTCGCCCACTCGCCGGCGAGATGCAGGGCCAGCGTGGTCTTGCCTACACCGCCCTTCTGATTGAGCAAGGCGACGATCATAGCCGCCCCCGGTTCGGGCGAATGATGGTTCGCGTGCTCGCGGAATCCTGAACCAGTCCACGTTTCGAGGCACCGTTGGCGGCACCGGCACCATGGCTCGCGCCCGCGCGCATCAAAGATAAAGAGTTAGATTCTTTATTAGACTCTAAGTTAGCAGTCGGATTCCGCGTTTCGGGCCAAAGGTTTAACTGCGGTCCGTGCGCCTGATGTGCCGATAGGGCTGCGCCTGATGTACCGATACCGTCTGCGCCTGATGTGCCGATGGCTTCCACAGCCTTATCCACAGGCACTGTGAATTGTTCGACGGGCCGGATTTGCAGGAGTTCGCGCCGTCCTTCACGCCAGATGTCGAGGCGGTATCCGGGCAGCGGCTGGCGGGCGGCGATGCGCCGGAGGTCCAGCGCGAAATCCGATATCCGCGCCAGGCTGCCGGACTTTTCGTGGAGATGGGCGATCTCGAACAGCCAGCCGTGCGGCTGGCGACCGGCATGTTTGCGAGCGACGCGATAGAGCCAGCGTTCGATGCCGCCGGTCAGGCGGAAGTAATCGGGGTCGATGGTCAGAACGAGCGAGCGGTTGACGACGCCATTGTAGAACCATTCGGGCAGGACGAACTCCATGCCCTCGACGCGGCCGTCATGGGTGGTCATCTCCTCCCATTCGTTGATCCAGGAGAACTGCCGCCGTCGCCAATGCACGCCGTTGCGGATGGTGGTGGCGATGACGGTCGATTGCAGGCGCGCCAGCGACGCCTTCAGCAACTGGTACTGGCGATTGCCGGTATCGCGGCCGATGCCGCGCAGGAGCTGGTACAGTGTGAAGCGGAAGAAGCGCGAGGTGCGCAGGCCGTGGTTCTCGGCCTCGACGATCTGGCTGGCCGCCCAGATCAGCACATCGGCATCCCAGATGGTCGCCATGCCGTGCTCGGGCATACCGAGCACCTGCACTTCGATATCGGCGGACTTGTAGAGGATGGGTTTGGTGCGCGGTGTCTTCGACAGCGAGAAGAACGGGCGCTCCATCAGGTCGCGCTGGTCGCGCGGGCTGGCGTCACCCGTCGCGACGACGAAGGGGTCGAGCCGCGCCCGCTCGCTGCCGGCAAGGCGCTGTGCGCGCCGTCCAGCGTCCGGGGATGGACCGCCCGACATTCAGCGTGCGCCCCGTTCGGCGGGCGTCAGGGGACGTGCCGGGAACACCCGGCCGGCATCCTGGTCGGTGGTGGATTTGCGGGCGGCGACCGCGGTCCAGGCTTGCAGATCCTCCAGCGCGTAGACGACGCGCCCGCCGATCTTGCGATAGGTCGGGCCGGTGCCATAGGTGCGGTGCTTCTCCAGCGTCCGCAGCGAGATGCCGAGAAAGCGGGCCGCATCGGGCGTGCGCAGGAATCGGGGCGGCAGCCCCGTCTTCGGGTCGATCATGATTGGACCTCCGGGTCGGGTTCGGCGGCTGTCGGCGGCGACAGCGGGCTATGGCGAACCGTGGCGGAGGATCGGCGGCTTGCAGCGTGCCGGAATCAGGGAGGTGTGAATCCGGCACCCGATGCCGGAAACAGAGGGGTGACGATCCGGCACCCCGGAGGTGTCGGATCAAGCCAAGGCCAGGTCGCTCATCAGCGGCGGCGTGGCACGCGGACGGGATAATGGAGCAGCTCGCGATAGCCGCCGCGCATATAGAACAGGCCGTCCGCAACGAGGCGGCGGACCTTGTTCTTCAGCGGGCTGACCTCCCAATCGTTCTTCGACCGGCCTTGGAAGCCGAGCAGCGCTTGGGCGATGACTCGATAGCTGGCCCCGGCCAGTTTTGCGTCGAGCGCGCGCAGGATCAGGATGTGCCGGTCGCGGGTTTGCGGCGGAAGGTCGTGCCGCCGGTCGCCGGGCGGGCGGCCGGACAGCGCCAGCCAGAAGCGCAACGCCGCTTCGGCGCGCAACTCGAACAGGGTGTCGAGCGGCAGGATGACGACGAAGGTCGTCGGTCCAGATGATGGCGGCTGAGCGAGCCAGAAGCGATGCTCCCCGCCCGATGCGTGCCAGAGACCGTGCCAGTCGGCGTCGATGGCCGATCGTGCCGCGAGACCGGAAAGCCCCGGCAGCACGACGGGCATGGCGAAGTCACCGGGCGGATCGCCTGAGGGGCGAAGTTCGAAGGCGTCAGGCTGAAGCGACGGCGTCCAGAAAAGCGATGCGCGATCGGCGGGCTGGTCCGGGTCCGCCGCGAAATCGCAACCCCCAGCGGTTGGAGAACGCGGTCTGCGCCTCGGTGTCGTGGCGGGATTTCCGCTTCAGGCGATGGAAGTCGCGGCGATACTCGTCGTCGCGACGGAGATATTCCCAAGCGAAGCCGGCGGCAGGAATGCTCTGGGCATGTCCATAGGCGGCCGGCGAGCGCCAATCAGAACTCGGCATGGCGTCACCTCTTTTCTTCCAGCATGGGATCAGCGCTGGAAAGACGAAGTGTCCACAACTTGGGATATGCTTTGAAGTCAGCGTTATCGCATATGTAGATCGCGCAATACGATCAATATTGGCTAATGATTACTTAACATGGAAAAGTCGATCTGGCGAGCCGGGCGCAGCCCGGCGAGCGGCGGCCGTGGCGACGACACGGCCGCGCCGCCGATCCGGGGCCACGGATCGGCGGAAAATCGGATAGCCGGAGATGACGAAAGCCGTGCAACCGGAAACCCGGCTGCACGGCTCCACGATCATCCGCGTTTCAGGCGTTGCATCCCTTCGGCCAGCGTCCACAGCGCGCGGTTCAGCCCGACATTCTGGTCGATGCCGTTGATGGGGCGAGTCTGGCTGCGACGGATACGGCCCTCGGCATTGGTGCGCCGCCCCTCCAGCCCGCCGCGTATCATGTTCTCCTGAATGACGTTGAACGTGCTCCACAGGCTTTGCCCGACATCCTCGCGGCGGCGCGGGGCGATGATCTGATCGGGGCAGACGGGGCTTTCGTCCTCGCCATAGCGGGCAACAAGGCTGGCCTCGGCCAACACGCGCTGTTCATCCGGCGACAGGCGCGTCTCCTTCATCGTCTCGGTCGCGTCGATCAGGCGCGGGAAGTCCTCGGCGACCGTATAGACGCCTTCGATGATCTGATCCTGTATGCCGCCCTTGTGGGGGACGCGGACCTCCTCGAAGCGCTCGCCCGCGATCATGCTGTTGGTGCAGACGAACCGCAACACGCCTGCGAACATCTGATAGGCCGACGTTCCGTCATGGGAATTGACGATGATGACCTCCGCCGCCTCGGGCTTGCCGATGCCGTCATCCCGGCGAAGGCGCAGCATATGCTTGGCGTGGCCGTGGCGGCTCCCGTCGCGCGGCACGGACTGCACGGCGAAGAACGGAAGCCATCCTTCCTTCCGCAGCCCCTCCACGATCTCGATGGTGGGGACGTACACATAGCGGTCCGACCGGCTGTCATGGGCCTCGCGGGCGAACACGGACGGGACGTGGCGGTAAAGGGCGTCGTTGTTGAGGGCTTCGCGCCCGCTGATCTGGTGGCTGTTGCGGCCGAACCGGGTGGCGAGTTGATGATACATGATCTGTCTCCGTGGGTCTGGGTTGGAGCGCAGCGCTGCGCTGCAACCCTGGCCGTCGCCGAGACCGGGGTAGCAAGGTGCAAGGGCGGCCGGGCCGGAGGGGGATCACCCGGCCTGCACGGAACGGAGGAACGACGTGGAGGAAGGCCGGGGACACCGGCCCGGACGAGCGTCAGCGATCCCTTGCACCGCGCGGGGGCAGCGCCCCTAGCCAGACCCGCCCGGCATGAGCGCCAGCGGGCGCCGGGCATCAGGATCTGATCGGGATGTGCCAAGCCGCAAACCCTGAAAATAGCACATCCTGATCGCCGTATTCCCTGACAGGCGGTGGTGGCCATGACCATGACGAAGCCCCGCTCGGGTGAGCGAGGCTTCGGGACGTGTCCGGCTCAGTCGCCGTTGCGGCGGGACCAGATGAGGTTATGGGCTTCGCCATCCTCGCCCTCGACCAGGCTGGCGTAGATCGGTGCGGGGAAGCTCGGATCGTCCAGCTTGACGGAGAGATATTCGCGCTGCGTCTCGCGGGCCGTCTTCTTCCAGGCCGCACCAAATTCCGTGGCCCCGGCGAAGATACGGAAGTCGGGGCCGCGCTCGCTGTCGCCCTCGGTGGGGACGAACTTCACGGTCTTGACGTTGAGGGTCAGGGTCTTGACCGCGCCGGTGAAGCCAGCCGAGCCGTTTTCGTTCTTGGTGAAGGTGCCGATGGTCGCCATTGTCGTGTTCCTTTTCGCATCCGGCCGCGCCTATCGCGGCCTCGATGGTGGTCGTGCGACCGGGGACGCTCGGCCCCGCACCCGAAGGGCGGAAATGCAATGGACGGCGGCCGGCGACAGCTTTTTTGCTTCGCGATGCAAAGCGCGCCCGCGCGCGGCGGAAAAAAGCTGGCGGGGGACGTTGCGGGAAGACGAGCGAGGCGCAGCCGGTCTTCGGTCAGACCCAATCCATTCGAGGACGCCGTGGGCGTGGCTGACAGGGAAATCCGAGGAACACGGCACTGGTGGCGGTCGGCCTCCGCGCCATACCCGAAATCGGTGGTGAACCTCCGGCCGCGTCAACCTTACCCCTGACCTTCGACGGCAAGGCCCGTCCATCGTTCACCGGCGGATTGCTGCGCGTCCCGATCCTCCCCCGTCTTCATAACGCCGGCTTCGGAAGGCCGGAGACGATCACCTGCCGCAGTGACGGGACCGCTCTCGCCAACGGGCGATCTCCGATTCTACGCGCGCAACCCGGCCGAAAGTGTCGATGCCGAGAACAGAGAGACCGCCGTCATGGTCCTGCCGCCGCCGCTGTGAACGGCTACCGCCGCACCCGCGCTCCCCCGAGCGGGGCTTCATCATCGGAAAGGGGCCGCCGACCGCCGCTCTTCGCGTTAGCGATTGAAGCCGAATGGCGGAAACTCGACGAAGGCGGGGTTCCGGCGCTGCCGAAAGCGCGGCCCGCAGGGCAACGCCCTCGCTATCGACGTTTCTCGTATTCGGACGACTTGTCTGGTGTTGCCTGGATTGCGACCATCGAAGTAAGGCGTTACCTTATAGCACGCTTGTCGAGGAAACTCCGAGCGCATCTCCCACCGTCAAATAACCGCGCAACAGCTCTACTGCGCCGCCGGTTGCCAGCATCATGGAAAGGGGAATCCACATTGGCTGATAATTTCGTCTTGCTTTCCGGCTGCTCGGGTGGCGGAAAATCGACTCTTCTGGCGGAGCTTTGCGCGCGCGGACATAATGTCGTCGAAGAGCCCGGCCGCCGCATCGTGAGCGAGGAACTGGCGGGCGACCGTAAGGCGCTCCCATGGGCCGATCCGGCAGCTTTCGCCCGTCGCGCGATCGAGATGGCGCTGGCCGACCGGCAGTCCGCACGCGCGCTTTCGGGCTGGGTCTTTTTCGACCGTGGGCTGATCGATGCGGCGTCGGCTCTCGATGCTTTGACGGGCGATACCGTTCTGGAAACGCTTTGCGCGGCGCATCGGTATCATCGGCGTGTTTTCATGGCCCCGCCATGGCCGGAGATTTACGAAGCCGACAGCGAGCGCCAACACGGCTTCAAGACGGGGCTGGCCGAGTATCGACGGCTCGCGATGGTCATACCGGCCTTGGGATACGAGGTCGTCACCCTGCCGAAAACTTCGGTGTCGGCTCGCGCCGATTTCGTTCTGGCGTCTCTTTCGTCCGGTATCAGGTCGGCGGTCCGTTCATAGGTGGCGCCAACCGCAACAGCGCCGACACGCCGACGACACCGCCGCCGATGATACAGAAGATCTGCCGCCAGATTTCGGACGGCACGGCCTCGCGCGTGATGCCGTGGATAAGGGCGTATCCCGCGACGGCGGCGGGCGCGGCGAAGACCAGCGCCACGATCAGGCGCAGAACCGGCGAGCGCAGCGAGGTGAAGGCGAACACCAGCAGGCCATAGGCGACGGCACCGATGACGAGGCCGACGAGACCCGCGCCGATCAGGCCGGAGCCGGTGGCGTATGCGAAACGCGCCGCTTCCACGGCGAGCATGAAGGGCAGCGCATAGACGGCGAGCGTATAGGCCAGGACGCACAGTCCCGCGATCAGCGCCACGCTCATCAACATCACGGCGATCATGATGGTTCTCCATAGCCCCGATGACGGTCGCCGTCATCGGACAGTCGAGGTCAGCCGGTCGCGCGGTGGACACCGCGCGACCGGAATTTTGGCGGGTGAAAGGCCGGGACCGCTGATGCGATCCCGGCCCGGTCCTCACTCGGCGGCGATCTGGAAAGTGTCACTGTCCAGCTGCTGCTCGTTCAGCCACGCGGGCCGCGCCGTTCGCAGGGCGGCGGGAAGCCAGCCGGTTCCGGCCAGAAGCTGCTCGGCAGCCCCCGCCATGTCCGTCTTCTTCAAGCCCGCGATCCGCTCCGCCGCCGCGTGGCTGACGGCTTCGCGCACGGCGGCGAGGATGTGCGCCTTGGTGACGCGACCGAGATAGGTTCGCACGGTCGGCGTCCAGTGCGCCGTCATGTCGAGCGCCACCGCCGTCGCCAGCTTGTCCGCCGTCGCATGGGCGTGGGGCTTGCGCTCCCAAGGCTGCTTGACCGCGTTGACGGTGAGCGAGGCACAATGGGCGAACAGCGCCATGACGCTGGCATGGTCCAGACCGGCAACGAAGTCCCACAGGTCCGCCACATCGCGCGGCATGTCCGCCGCCCATCCGGCGTGACGATCCGCCAGCGCCTTCCCCGCCGCGGTGTCCTCGATCCCGTCCGCATGGGATGCAAGGAAGCTGCTGGTCGGGCGGATTTCGAGGCAGGCGGCATCCACGCCGCGATAGAAGGTCTGCGCCGCCAGCGCATGGGTGACGGCGATCAGCGCCATGTCCGGCTGCTCGCCCAAGGCAAGGCGAAGGCCCAGCGTCCGGTGCGAGGTCAGGTCACGGATAAGAAGGTCCGACAGCGGCTTGCCCGCATCCCCGGCGTCCTCGTCCTCGGCCTCCGACACGGGAACCGAGTGGCCGTCCTCGTCATGGTCGCCATCCTCGATGATCTCGCCATCGCTGTTGACGCGAACGCCGTCCACCACGCTGCCGCTGTCACCGTCCACATCACCTTCGGGTTCCGGCTTCTCGTCCTCGGCCCGGATAAAGCCGCGCTCGATGCGGGCTTCGCCGTCATGGGAGAGGATGACGAACACACCGCCCCGCGCGATCTCGTCCGCTTCATAGGCATGGCGAAGCGCGTCGATACGCTCGATCTCGGCCTCCAACTCCCCGAACCGCTGATCCACGTCATCGGGCAGTTCCTCGGCGCTGTCATACTGCTCGGTCAGCGCGTCATAGTCGGCCTGCGCGGCGGCATAGGCGGCCTCGTCCTCCCCCGACAGCGCCACCGGATGCGGATAGGTGCGGCGCAGACCGTTGCCATGCGGATAGTCGATATGGACCTCCGCCCACTTCCAGCCTTCCCCGGCCTTCACGCTTTCCGCGATTTCGAGGAGGTTCTCGATGACCAGCCGGTCGAGCAACGGGGCATCCTCATAGAAGCCGCCGCGATCCTCGGTGAACAGGTCGCGCAGGATCACGCCGCCCGCTTCGGTATACGCCTCCGCGCCAACGAAGACCGCCCGCCGATCCGTCGCCGCGATGTGCATCCGGGTCAGGTCGCGGCGAATGGTTGACGGGTCTTTGTTCCACGACAGGTTTTCATAGACCTGCTCCTGCCGGGCCGGATCGTCCACGATGGCAAAGGCCATCAACTGCTCCAAGGTCAGGCCACCGTCGCGATAGACCTGCATCAGCTTGGGGCTGACAGCGCCAAGGCGCATCCGCTGGCGCACGACATGGGCCGTCACGCCGAAGCGGGCTGCGATTTCCTCCGCGCCCCAACCGCGCGTCTCGGCCAGCTCGCGGAAGCGCTCGAACTGATCGGCGGGCGAGAGGTCTTCGCGGGTGACGTTCTCGTCCAGACTGATTTCGCTGGCGTCGTTCACGGTGTCGATGACGCAGCGGATCGGTTCCGTCTTCTTGATCTGCTTGCGCTTCATACGCAGCAACTGCGCCAGCCTGCGGCCTTCACCGATGCTGACCAGATAGAAGCCGGTCGCGGCTCCTTCGGCGTCAACCTCCGGCTCCACCACGAGGTTTTGCAGGATGCCCTTGGCGTGGATGCTCGCCGCCTTCGCTTCGATGGACGCCTCGCTGTGCGGCGTCTTGCGGGCGTTGTTCGGGTGCTTCTTGAGCTTGTTGAGCGGGATGAACACCTCCGCGCCGGTCACGGCAACGGGGATGGCGGTCGTCTCATTGGCAGGGGTCGTCATGGTCTTTCTCCTATGGGCTTGGGTTTCGCGCAGCGAAGCGCCGCGCTGAAACCCTGCCCGTCGGCGAGACCGGGGGGTGCAAGGGCAAGGGCGGCCGGGGTGGAGGGGGATCACCCGACCTGCACAAGCGGATGTCCGTCATGACGGATGTGCTGAACATCGCATCCGCGCGGAAGGTTGGGGAGACCACCCCGGACGGCGCCGGCTCGCCGGCGCTTTACCCTTGACCGCGCCAGGGGGCAGCGCCCCCAAGCAAACCGCCCGGCGTGAGCGTCAGCGGGAGCCGGGAGAAAAACTGGATCAGGGTGCGAGGCCTTCGATGCCCAAACTCATGAGACCCTGATCGCCGTATCGTCTCGGGGCGTTGCGGGGTGTCCCCGCAGAAGGGGTCGGACGAGACCCTGGCTCGACCGCAGGGGAAGGCTTTCCCCCTCAATCATGATGATTAATCGCGGCGGAGGATTTGCGTCGGGCAGATCTCAACGTAGGGTTATCACAACAACACTTGGGGGTGAGATGGCGTCGCAGGACTACGAAACCGAGAAAGTCGTCTTTCGCGAATTCTACGACGCCTCGTGGGATACGATGGAAGCGGCCCGGAACGCCTTCATCACCATGATAGGTTCCCTTCTCGCCACGGATGCAGCGATTGCGGGCGCTAAGGTCGAAGGGCGGATCAAGGAACGTGAGGAATGCCTGAGCAAGTTCCGGCTGAAGTATCAGACGGGGCTGGAAAGCACGAAGACGGCTTATGCCATACGCGACCACATCTCCGATCTGATCGGGCTGCGCATCGTCTGTTTCTATGAGGACGATGTCGAGCGGGTGAAATCTCTCATATCGGCCGAGTTCGACGTGCTGGGTGTCACCGACAAGACAGCGCAGATGGAGGAAACGGCGGATGCCTTCGGATACAAGGGTCTGCATCTCGATCTGCGCCTGAGCGAGGGTCGAAGGACGCTGAAGGAATATGCCGCCTATGCCGACTATCCATTTGAACTTCAGATTCGGACAGTGGTTCAGGATTCCTGGAGCATTCTCGATCACAAGATCAAATATAAGAAGTCGATCCCGAATGGTTTGAAACGTCGCATTAACACGCTCGCCGCCCTGTTCGAACTGGCTGATCGGGAGTTCCGCGCCATTCGCGACGGGACGGCCGAAGAGATCGAGCGGACCGATGCCTATGCCGAGATCGAGGAAGAGTCGGCCGTCGTTCCTGCCGAGCCGGAAGCTGTCGTTGATGCCGCGCCTCGTAAATATTCCCCGCTTAACGCCTTCAGCCTGCTGCGCATTGCGAAGCATTTTTTCCCTGGGCAGGATTTCGAGCCGCACAAGGTGGATGGCTTCACGCAGCAGGTCATCGACCTCAAGCCCGATATCAGCCGGGGCAAGTTCAACTTCTACCTCCGTGAGACGATTGGCGAGGTGCGGCGCTACAAAGCCGACTTCGAGGCTCGCCCCGAGGGTACTCCGCTCAATCCGTTTACGGTCATGCGGCATTGTCTCTATGCAGGCGATCCCGACGTGTTTGCATCGCTTCTGACCGACAGGGCACGCGAAAGCTTCGATGTCTGGCGCGCGGACCACGAACCCGCCGTTGAGGTCGGCTGACATGGTGGTGTGACTGTCGTGCCTTAAAAGCCGAGCTTGCATATCCGGCCGCTGACTAGGGCGAATTATAATAAATCGCGCTTACTTAAGCTCACCCCTTATTTAATCAAACGGGTAATCGCTTAAATAACGATATTAGCAGCGTGGATATGGGCCATGGTTTTTAGTTTTATCGCCGAAAGTACTTGAATCAGCGTGGTTACATTCGTGCTGCGGCCGGTTGATGAGTAAAGTGATCCACAACATTGAACGCCCATAGCGCCAGAACGGTCGATTTCCGTTGCGCAGCGGGTCGCAAATCTCAACCCAAGGTGCTATCTCTCGATGTTCAAACGAAAAAAGGGAGGCGTTATGGCGAAGAAGTGTTTTCTCAGCTTTCATTACAAGCCGGATAGCTGGCGTGTATCACAGGTCCGGCAGATCGGGGCCATCGAAGAACAGCCATTGCTGGAATCGAATAAATGGGAAGAGATCAAGAAGAAGGGCGACGACGCCATTGAAAAATGGATAGCCGACAACATGAAAGGCAAGGAATGCCTTGTCGTGCTCGTCGGGGAGAAGACGGCCGGTCGTCGGTGGGTCAAGCACGAGATCAAGAAAGCTTGGAAAGATGGACTGGGCGTTCTGGCCATTCATGTCCACAATCTGAAGGACTCGGACGGCAACCAGGCGTCGAAGGGATCTAATCCGTTCACAGGCCTTACTGTTGATGGGGTGGCTGTGACTGGCAAAGTGTATGATCCGCCATACACCACCAGCACGAATGTGTACGACCACATCAAGACAAACATCGAAACTTGGGTGAGCGACGCCGTGAAAGCACGCTGAACCAGTTGAGCGGGCGTCGTCCCCAGCGTCGGAAGTCGCGTATCGGGGCGGCGCCTGGATTGGGGCCGAGTTGGGACGGGCATAATTAAGCAGGTTGAGGGTTAAATGCCGCGCAAAACATTCTTTTCCTTCCACTATGTCCCGGATGTCTGGCGCGCGTGGAATGTCCGCAACAGTTGGGTCGTGAGAGAAGCCGATGAGGAAAGTCGGGGTTTCTTTGACAACAGCGTGTTCGAAGCCTCGAAAAAGGAGGGGGATGACGCGCTGAAAACCTTTCTCCGCAAGGGATTGGAAAATACCTCCGTCACCTGTGTACTTGCTGGGACTGACACATGGTCGCGGCGGTGGGTGCGCTACGAGATTGCTCGCAGCATCATCAAGGGCAACGGCTTGCTTACCGTTTACATCCACGGCGTCCAGAATAAAGATAAAGAGACATCTACGAAGGGTGCCGATCCTCTGGCGCAGATGGGACTTTATAAAACCGATCGCGGCATATATCTCGCCGAATGGAAGGGTGGAAAGTGGGTCGCCTACGCAGATTACACACTTGCGATTCCTGAAGGAGATCTTTGGTTCGACGCGCCGAAAACCAGCACTGTCGTCCAGCTCTCAACCCACTGCATGAGCTACGACTTCTCAGGCCAGAATGGCAGGAGTAACATTGGCGGCTGGATTGAAACTGCTGCCGGATTGGCCGGCCGATGAGCAATGTTTCCGGCATAACGTCACCCTACCAAGTCGTCATGCTGGGCGCAGCCGACAGACATGGTTCTCGCCTGCGCCGTAGCGTCGAGCTGGCGCTTCAGGGCCTCGGAATTTCGGCGAACGCGATCAAATTCCTCAACCATGTAGACGCCTCTACCCGCAGCCTAAATGCGCCAACGATGGCGGTCTTTTTTGGCTCACCGGCAAACATCGCTGATACCGGGCTTGTGACTGAGTTGATCGGCGACTCGATAGTGATCGCTCCGGTCGTCTCGGATTTGTCCGTGGTACATGCAGAAATTCCGCCGCAGCTCAGGCATGTCAATGCGATCGTATTGGGACCCAATGACGAAGGCATCGACCGGCTTGTCACGCTCATCCTTGAGACATTCCGGCTGCTGCGGCGTGAGCGGCGATTGTTCATCAGCTACAAGCGAACGGGGTCTCAGCCGCTGGCTGATCGGCTGTATGACGCGCTCGATGCCAGAGGCTTTGATGTCTTTATCGACGTGCGATCGGTGCCTCCGGCCGCAGACTTCCAATCGCAGCTCTGGCACAGAATGTCGGATTCCGATGTCGTGGTGCTGATCGACACGCCCGGATTTCGAGAAGGCCGCTGGACCGCAGAAGAGCTGGCACGCGCAAACGCGACCAATGTTCAAATCCTGCACTTACTGTGGCCGGGGCAAAAGGAAGATCCTGCTTCGTCCTTCAGCCACTTTATGAAACTTCGGCGGAGCGATTTCGTTGGATTTCTTCCAATGCGGGGGCGCTGGGCAACCAAAGCGCTGGTGACGAGAATTTGCGACGAGGTCGAACGATTGCGCGCTCCAGCAATTGCTGCGCGCCATCGATACCTCGTCGATAATTTTTGCGACGCTGCGCGCGACGAAGGGCTTGATCCCACTGTCCAGGTTGAAGGCTGGATTGCTCTCAAGGCCGCAGCCAGTCGGACGCTCGCGATTGTACCAGCTGTAGGAATTCCCACTTCCGACCGGATCAACGAAGTATTCGAGGCAATCACCGATCCCGCTGTTGAGACAAGAGAGATCTGGATGATCTACGACAACCGGGGCATACTAAATACGTGGTTATCTCATCTCGACTGGCTTGACTCCCATTTGCCAATCCGAGCCGTGCAGATGTCGAAGGCTCCGAAGCTGCTGAAGGAGCTGCTGATATGATTGAAATATTCCTGTCTGCTAGTGTGCCCTTGCCTGAGCGTGATCGAGTGTTTTTTGATACCGCTGACGTTCTCGCCATCCGAGAGGCAATCAAGGCGCTGGTCGAAGTGGTTTTGCCGATCGGACGAATTACATGCGGCGGCCATCCAGCGATTACGCCACTGCTGGCGTTGTTCGCCCGCGAGGCCAACCTCGATCGTGACCGGTTGGCAATCTATCAAAGCAAGCTGTTTGCGGGGCGTTTGCCCCCCGAACTTGCAGACTTCGTCAATGTCCAGATGGTGCCCGCTGTGGGGAACGACCGAACGGCTAGCTTGACGGCGATGAGGCGCGCAATGATCGACAGTCGCAGTTTCAGCGCGGCAGTGATCGTCGGCGGCATGGAGGGCATCTACGAAGAGAATGACTTATTCGTTGAGCGCCACCCTAACGCCGCTGTGCTGCCGCTCTCAACCACGGGGGCCGCAGCCAAGATCGTTTACGACAGGGGAGGATATGATCCGATCCTAGCGCGCGATCGGACCTATTCCAGTTTGTTCCGTCGGAAACTCCTGCCGTCCGTCTAACGTCCGGAAATCTGTGGTGGTTTTCGCCCCCGGAAGGTCTGGAAATGGCAGCCGCTCCCCCGGTGCAGAATCACAGTCGCAAGACATCGTCAGGCCCTAGAATGGTTGCCGGGACGTGCGGACCATCGAGGGGGACAAGCGACTCAGGTGTTCGGTCGTTGAACACCTGTCGATACTGCTCGTCGCTAATTTCGCCGGCTCCATAGACGTCGGGCGGCCAATCGACGAACTGCCAGGAACCGTTCTCGGTGATGCGAGTGTTATGCAGTGGTCCAACATAGACAGCACTCGGAGTAATGAACCGCCTCACGAAGGGATTTTCTTCGTAGTCCTTGGCGATAAAGCAAACCCCCGGCGTACCCGGCATGAACCAGGGTTGGGGACCGAACGCCGAGAACTGCTTCTGCAAAATATCGCGCAAGGTGGTGATCGCATTTAGAGCGTCTTCGCGCACGCTGTCGTACGTCTTGGGATTGAAATGAACGGATCGGTGCCGGAGCCCTGACAGGGTCCGAAACAGGATCGCCACCTCTGCATCAATGACGCCCCAGGCAGACAGGGCAACAATCATCCGTCGCCAGTTCGAGAAGCTGGCATCCGAAGCGACATCGGCGTGCTCGGCAGTGTGAGAGTAGTCGTCGCGCAGATCAAGGACGAGGTGGTTGAGAATGCGCTCACCCAAAGCGCATGCACCGATAAGTGCGGGATAGTAGGCCCTTGAACAAAAGCGCGTCGCGTCTGATCGAAGAAGGCGTTGTGGTAACTCTGGACGGAGAATGGTTTCACGCCAATGGCGATAAAATCGGCCAGTTTCCGTTCGAAACCCCAAACACCGAACTCGGCCTTCAATCCCTCGATTGTTCGAGCTTGGTTCTCTCCGTGAAGCTTTTTGACCTGATCGTCCCATTGATCCTGAACAGGTTCAAGGCCATAGCATCGCGCGTCGAAATCTCCTGGCAATGTTCGAAAACGCCGCATGCTTGTTCCTGTACCCAATAGACCGACACGGATCGGTGTGGCCAGCAGTCAAAATTGTGCTTGCTGCCGGTTGGCAGCTTCAGCCGAGCAGCACCTCGATCTCCTTAGCTTCAACCAAGGTAGTAATTTCCGAATAGAGGTCGATGCTATGTCCCGGTGCGGAAATCGAAATCACCAACGCATAGCGTGCCTTGTCCGCGATGCGCTTCTGCCCAGCATGCGACTTCCACCAACCGCCGACGGGATAGACGGCTATGGCATCATGTCCAGCCAGGTCGATCGCCCGCCCGCGCCAGAGATCACAATGTAAGGAACCGGCTTGCACGGCCTTCGGTCCCAACAGCCAGCAACTCGTCTCGCCATCGGCTTCCGTGCCGTCCTTCGCCTGACTGGCCGAAATGCGGCTACGGAAACGGGCGTCTGTCTCTGTACGCTTCTTCATATCGAAGCGTAGACCGAAGGAGCGGTAAGTATCGGGTCTTGTTGCAGCTTTACCGGTCAGGTTCGGCTCGATGAAATAGGAGAGCGTAACCTTCATTGTGACGATTTCGTTTTCGAGCTTCTCCAGCGCGGCCCTTGGCCATGGCAGATCGTAGAAGTGCATCTCGTTGAAGACACCGGTCCTGCCGTCCGCGCCAATGGCAAAAGGCTGGATCTCGGCTTGAGCGACCAAGGTCGCGTCGTTCTGTGCCGAGAGGATCGCGCGCTCAAGGTCGGGCACGCCATAGCCGAACTCGCGAAGATGCTGCTGCTTCTGGGTCTTGGAACCAGTTTTCCAATGCGCGCCACGTCCGATGAACTTCTTGCGGATCGGTTCAGGCCAGCGCGCAGAATCCACCGTCAGCGCACGATGCGTTTCCGGCCAAAGATCGGGTCGCGCCGCCTGCAACCTTCCTACGAAGTTACCCGCCATGCCTGCCGCCGCGCTGGTTGCCCAGAACGGCACCAGCGGCTCCGTCGCCACATCCGACCCCACCGAGAGGAGTGACACCGACGGGTCCCAACCACAAAATCCTGTAGCATCGGACATCATATTGCCAGCCTCAAACAGGACTTCGGGCTTGATGGGCGTCAGGTCGTCGGGAAGGGATTGCGATCCACGGCTGAATGGACTGCGATGATTGGCTGGGACAGCCGAACTCAGCACCGGCGGCGGTGCCGGTGATTGCTCCTTGCGGGTGAAACCACCGATGGTCAGGGCGTTCCAACTCTGTGAGGGATCTTCCAGCGGCTGGGACGGCAGAACATCTATTGCCATCCCGCCAGACACGTTCCCGGTCGCCACGACAAGTAAGCGCTTGGGCCGCTCGGCTGCCGGCACCTTATCATCTGCCTCGCCAGGCATTGCGCCAGCGGCGATCTGATCGATCGCGCCGCTCCAGGTCGATGGTCGGCTTGGAGGAAAATCTGTCGCGGAGGTGGCGATACAGAAACTACGCAGGACGTCCGGGCTTTCGATTTCAACCAGGCCGACGGCGCCTTGCGTCACGACGCCGTAGCTGGGTGGCTTGGTAGCCGGAAAACCGTGCGGCGGCAGCAGCTTCATCGACTCGACGCCATGTGTCAGCACTACCGGGCGTGTGTCGTTCATGAATGGTTCAAGGTCGCCATAGAGGACTAGACCCGCAAGCGGTGTGCCGTGGCCGCCATTCGGCTGGTCATCGTCCGCGCCCCAAGCCGCATCGTAAGCCCACGCGCCGCGAAGTCCGGCTGCGATCAAGGGATGGGCGGCGGCAATGCCGGTGTCGAGCGTGCAGACGACAGGTGTATGTGCTGCCGGTTCCTCGACGCGTTGCGCCAACTCGTCGGCCCAATCGTGTTGGCCAAGGCCTGTCGCACCACGATCGAGGAATGGTTCGATCGTTCCGGTCGCTCGGCGGATTTCCGTGATAGCGCCTGGCACCCTTGTCGCAAAGGCCAAGACGTTCGCGGCGGCGGCGTGAAGGAAAAGGACCGTGGTGTCAGGGAAAAGGAGGCGGTCGCCGTGGACGTCGACGTTTGCAGCCCGTGCGGCACTCGCGATGCGATCTGCCAATGCCACTGGCTGGCGGACCCAAAGTTCCCACCACATGATGTCCGGTGCCGTCAGGTCCACTTCGCCGGTAAACAGTGAACCGGTATCTATCGCGCGGACTTCCTCAACTACCTCGAAGCGTTCGACATCGGGGCGGCGTTGATTGCCCGGATCGCGACCGTAGTCAGCAATCCGGCCTTGCAGAAAGTTTCGCGCGTCGTCGGGCACGAAGAGTAAGGCGCTTTCCGTGCGATCATCGTTCCGCTCGGAACGAAGCACGACCACGTCTTGCGTTGGAAACTCTACAGCCGTTGGAATTTTGACGGCTTTGGTTCGGGAATCTTCGGCCGGCGGAAGCGTCGTAATTTCGACGATCGTTCCTGGCTTCAGGCCCTGGACAGAAAGACGGGAATCCGCTCCGGCCTGTGGCGTGTCACCCAGAGCCGCGCTGAGCTGGTCGAGAAGTCGGGTGGCGTGCGCGGCATAGTCGCCACGAAGCGGCTTACGATCTTGATTGCGGGCCGGATAAGTATAGGCCGCTGTCTCACGGAAGAGATCGATCGGGATATGCGGACGGTTTCTCGTGTCGTGGTTATCAGGCTCCGCCATATGTCCCTACTTGTTCATGCGCGTTCCGTTCAATCCGATCGGTGTAGCCTGCCTACCGGCCGGGCTGACGACGGAACTTTCCCTTCAGCGTCTGGCGGTTCTCCAAGGCGCCACGTAGCGCGTCGGGAGAAGCCTTTGATGCGCCCTCAAGAATGGCGTCCTTGACGACGGCATCCGCCGCCCGCACCAGTTCGCCCTGGCTGAGGCCTTCCAGCACGGCATCAAGCGACGCCCACGATTTGGCTGCGAACTTGAATTTTCCGAGGCGGCGCTCGACGATGGCCCGAGCGGAGGCCGCATCCGGTAATGTGTATTCGATCACTTCGTCGAACCGTCGGGCCAAGGCCTCGTCCAGTATCTCGACATGATTTGTCGCCGCCAACACGAGACTATCAGTCGAATTTGGTTCCTCCATGAACGCCAGGACGGAGTTCAGGACGCGCCGAATCTCGCCCACGTCGTTGGGATCTCCCCGGCGGGCACCGATCGCGTCGAACTCATCAAGGAGATAAACGCCGCGCGTCTGGGCGATCTGGTCGAACAGCAGACGCATTTTCCCTGCCGTCTCGCCGAAAAATCGGCTGAACAACGCCTCCAGGCGGACAGTGAAGAGCGGAAGGCGCAATTCACCAGCCAGCGCTGAGGCCGTCATGGTCTTGCCGGTTCCCGGCGGACCGACGAGCAGCATGTGGGTCGCCGGCGTCTGGCCGTGTTCGCGCAGGGTCACGCGCTCCTGCTGCTGCCGCAAGATGCGCGCGAGGCGTTTGCCGATGTCATCCGACAGCACCATGCTCGACAGCGTGACCTTCGGATAGGCGCTCTCGACCAACCCTTGGAGTTCGCCACGAGGCCGCGCCAACGGGATCGGTGTTTGCCCGCCAGCCGGTTTCCCGACCCGGAGCTGATCGCGGGCTTTCTGGACAAGGCGCTTCAGTTTGTCGGCCTCGTCGGTGCGTCCCTGGCGAGCTTCCTGAGCAGCAACCTGAAGGGCTATGGAGAGGAACTGATCCTCATCCCCGTCGATATGCGAATTCAGAAGGGCGAGAAAATGCTTCGTAGACATAATCGCCTCCTTTCTTCGATTCGGCCTCGCTATACCTGAATGTGCCTCAAGCGCCCAACACCCCGTATAGGCTTGTAAAGCAGTAGCCCAAGACGGTTAAAAAAGCCATCGATTCCTGTGCGGCCATCCGTCAAGCTCGGGAACGCCAAGAAGCCGAAACGCTGGACGGGTACGCGCTAAGAAAACGCTGCAATCCAACTGCGCTGCACCTCCGCCATATAGGCGGCGGGCCGTCGATAGTGCGACATGACCGCGGTCGCTACCCCATAGCCGCCAATCTCCGCCGACAGCCCGAAAGAGCGTTGCGGCGTTAGAGGGCTATAGCGTAGACATAGTGCTCATCATCGTCGGGCACGGCCCGCCATCAGATCTTAAGCTCGATTTTTGGCACGCACATCGGCCCGCATCAATTGCTGCGCCGGAAATCAGTTCCAAATCGCACCTTGCCGTTTTTCCGGTTCCAAAGAGCCTGGCTCCATTTCATCCTCTCGCGGGTTTAGGTGCGGCTTGCTGATCGCGACGCCGGAATGGCTCCCTCCAGTCTTCGCTGACGGGGCGAGTACGACAGGTGCTCAACTCTCCCTTTTGGTCAGCGGCAATCGATTCTGGTTACGCAGCTCTTTGATGTCTCTTGTCTGCTCCACGGCGAGGTCGATATCCGATCGGTGGTCAGGACGGCCTACGCAATAAATTGGCATGCGCAGTTTGATTGTTCGTCAGGAACATACGAATCGTGCCGGCGGGCTCCCCGCATTAATGATTCTCCGAATCGTGCCGCTGATCTCATCGAATGACACCATGATTCCGGTTCTCGACTGTCCGCGATTGGTGTAGCGGCCGTCGAAGCGCCTCGTGGACCGTGCCGCGAATCCGGCTGCGCACAGCCGTTTCGCCCCATTTTCGCCCCGTTATGATACGGATCGCACCGCGAAGGGTGCAGCTAAGTCCCGATGAATAAAGGGTTTTCTTAACGTCTTGTTAATAACTTCCGGCCGCTTGGGGCGTTTTTGTGTCGTTTCAGCAACAGCGCAGGGGGAAGGGCGGGCCAAACATGACGAACTCGCAAGTTGGTGATTGCGCCAGCGGTCCCGTCTTGTATTTTCAACTCCGGAAGCAAGGGCGGTTGATCGTCCGACTTCTTAAATGTTGGGGATGGGGCAGGGAATACTGTCCTTCAGTATAATACCCAGACCTGTTTGAAACTTTTGACTGGAGGTCAGAAATGAACATCAAGAGCCTTCTTCTCGGCTCCGCTGCAGCTCTCGCAGCAGTATCCGGCGCCCAGGCAGCTGACGCAATCGTTGCTGCTGAGCCGGAACCAATGGAATACGTTCGCGTTTGCGACGCTTTCGGCACTGGCTACTTCTACATCCCGGGCACGGAAACCTGCCTGAAGATCGGCGGTTACGTCCGTTTCCAGACCAACTTCGGTCGTGACCGTTCGGGCACGTCTGACTGGGATACGTTCACACGTGGCCAGCTGCAGTTCGACGCCAAGAACGACACTGAACTTGGCACGCTCGAAAGCACCATCGTTCTGCAGACCAATGCTGACAGCTCTGTAAACGGCGGCTCGACCTTCCTTGACACAGCTTCGATCGCGATCGCTGGCTTCAAGTTCGGCTACTACTACAGCTGGTGGGACGACGGCATCGCCGGCGAAACCGACGCTCTTGCAACCAACACCCTGTTCAACTCGATCTCGTACACCTACGATGGCGGCGCATTCAAGGCCGGTCTCTCGGTTGACGAAATCGAAGGCATTGGCCGCGTAAAGGGCCTGCCGATGGGTCTGCCGAACGACTTCGGTCGTGAAGACAACGGCCTCGGCGTTGCTGCCATGCTGTCCGGCTCGGTTGGTGGCGTAACAGCTACCCTGCTCGGCGCTTACGACACTGAACGCGAAGAAGGCGCTATCCGCGCTATCATCTCCGCTGAACTCGGTGCTGGCACATTCAACCTGGCAGGCGTCTGGGCTTCTGACCCGAACGTATACTACAACGAATCCGAATGGACCGTTGCTGCCTCGTATGAATTCAAGGCAACTGACAAGCTGACCATCACTCCGGCTGCTCAGTACTTCGGCGACTACGCTTTCATCAACGGTGTTGACGCTTGGCGTGTAGGCCTGACGGCTGGCTACCAGATCACCGACGGTCTGAAGACCCTCGCAACGGTTCAGTACCAGGACGTAGACGACTCCCGTCGTTACGGCATTGGCGGCGACGAAGTCTCCGGCTTCCTCCGTCTGCAGCGCGACTTCTAATCTCTGATTTCATATCAGTGATGGAAAGCCCGGTCGAAAGACCGGGCTTTTTCCGTTTTACGGTTTACCTGGCCTTGGCCTTTTAACCGCCATTCGCGTAATCGGCGCCTTTACAAAATCCTGCCGATGAACGCCGTGATTTCGTCAAGCAAATCTGGGCGATGCAGAAGCGGCGCGTGTCCTTGTCCCACGGCATTGACCAGCGTCATATGTGGATGCCGTTTTGCCATCTCCGCGAAGGTTGCGCGTGACAGAATGCTGGAATTCTCACCCCGGATGGCCATCAGGGGCATTGTCTGAAAACCTTGATAAAGCGCCCAGAGATCAGGAACCGGCATATCTGCATCCAAGTTTTTCAGTGGCTCGATCAGGGCCGGGTCGAAATCGGCGACGATCATACCGTCCTTGTCACGGAAGATGGCATCCGCCATATCCCTCCAGTCTGGCTCTTCCAGGGACGGGAAGGCCGGGCCATGCACTCTTTTCAAGCTTTCGACTGCCTCGTCCCAGGAGTGCAACGTCGGTTGCGCCTCCAGATACCGTCGAATCTGTAGCAGACCGGCAATTTCGATGACTGGCCCGATGTCGTTGAGGACGATGGCTGCCAGCAGGGCCGGGCGCATCGCAGCAAGAAGATGAAGGATCAGACCGCCGCGGGACGTGCCAATGAAAATGGCGCGCGTTACATCGAAAGCGGCGCACGCACACAGAACGTCTTCGGCCTCCACCGGCAGCTGATAGCGGCTTTTATCTGTGTCCCAATCTGAAAATCCGCGGCCTCGATAGTCGAGCGCAATGACGCGGTGCGGGTTTTCGGGGTGAGTTGAGAGCCGCATTGCCAGAAGATGAAAATCGCGGCTGTTGCGGCTGAGCCCAGGCAGGCAGACGATCGGAAGCGTTCCTGCCGTTCGTGGATCGCCATTGCCATAGTCGCGGGCATAGAGCTGTAATCCGTCGCTGGTTGAAAACCGGAGTTCTTGAAAACTCGTCTTGGTGGCGCTTGTCACGATCTCTCCCGTTGCTGATTGTCGGGAGAAGCATAGCTCATCAGGGCAGTCCCGGAAGAGGGGCGGCGGGTTTATATCCGCCGGCAATCCGGGTGCTGTTTCTGGCAGGTGAACAAAAGGACTGTTGTCAGCGGCCCACGCGCAGATCCTGTACTATATCTGCTGTCTGCCCGAGCCGGGACTTGTAGACCTGATAGTTTTCCATCACCCGTTGCACATAATTTCGGGTTTCGGCAAATGGAATTCGCTCGATCCAGTCGACGACGTCGTCGATCGATTTGCCGCGCGGGTCGCCGTACCGGTTTATCCAGTCCGGTACGCGCCGGGGGCCGGCATTATAGGCGATGAAGGTGAGGATATAGGAGCCACCGAAATCATCGATCTGTTCGCCAAGATAATGCGCGCCGAGCGTGGCATTATAGGCGGTATCCGTCGTCAGCCGCTCCTGGGAATAGGCAAGGCCGTGCCGCCCGGCGACGCCCTTGGCGGTGCCGGGCAGGATCTGAAGCAATCCGCGTGCATTGGCCGGCGAGATGGCTGCCGGGTTGAAGGCGCTTTCCTGGCGGGCAATCGCATAGGCCAAAGCCTTGCCCGCGCCACTGATATTGGCATTTGCCGGAATGACGCCGATCGGGAAGGCGAGGGCTGCGACGTCGATGCCCCGGCCGAAGGCGAGTTTGCCGATCTGCAGCGACAACTGGTGCCCTCCGGCTTTTTCCGCGCGGGCTGAAAGGATGGCAAGTTCTCCCGGGCTGGTCAGCTCCTCGGCCAGCGCGCGGTAGAGATTGTCGGCCCGCCACGCATGCCCTGCCTGTTCCAGCCGCGCGATAGCCTGAACTGCCTCGCGCCCCTCGAACCGCCCGCGATCCTCGGCCGTCGGTGATGGGTAGGTAACATTCAGCCCCGTGCGGCCAAGCCGGGCTGCGGCAAGCTGCCCGTAAAATGTCCCAGAAAGCGTTGCGGCCTTGGCAAAATACTCTTTTGCATCGCCGGGGCCGCCTGCTTCAGCTGCGCGGCCCATCCAGTACCAGGCCCGCGAAACCGAAATAGGTCTATTAGATGCTTTCAGGATGCGTTGAAAGTGCTGCGTTGCGGTTGTTGCGTCCTTCAGTCCGCGCAGCGCATACCAGCCGGCATGGAATTCCGCATCGACGATATCGGCCGGGTTGGCGGCGGAATTGTTTGCGGCGATTGCATAGGCAGCCTTGAACTTACCCTGGTCGAGCAGGCCCCGGCTGATGATCCGTTGTTCAACCCACCATTCGCCCGGATTGACCAGCGCGTCCTTGTCTTTCGGCAGGCCGGCTAGAAGCTTGGCTGCCTCTTCATATTTCTCCTGCTTGCGCAGGTATTCGACCCGGATAAACAGGTAGGCCGGTTCGTTGGCCCAGGACCGGTCGACGGCTGCAATCAGTGCCGCCGCGTTATCGGCCTTCTTGGCCGTCGCGACCCAGGCGCGATACAGCGATTGCGCCTTGCCGAGGTCGCTGAAGCGGGATGCCTGGTCGAGGCGGCCGCGATAGAGCAACATTTCCATGCGCTGTTTGTGGTCAGCGGTTGTCAGGAGGCCCGGAAATTCTGCGAGAATCCGGGTCTCGTTGTCCTTGTCGAGGGCATCTTTCAGCCATAGGCCTCGTAGCAACTTCGCTGCCGCATTCATGTTGCCGGTCTGTTGCAGGGCCCGGGCAAGAATGATGGTCCCATCCGCCGTCTCCGGCCGTGTCGTGCCAAAGGCGGAGAGCACATCAGCGGCTGCCGGGTTTTCCCGATAGAGCGCACGCTCGGAATTGGCACGCAGTGCGCCAAGCCCCGGCCAGCCCTTCAATTCCTGCTGCGCAGCGGCGATTTCATAGGAAGGCACGCCTTTCTGACCCGAGGTGGCGATCGCCCAGGTGAGAATGTGGCGGTCGAGCGTGCCTTGGGTCATGGCGTTTCGCGCCACGATAGCCTTCGCCGCATCTCTGTTGGAGAGTGCGTCCAGCCCGGCTTTCAGGTTCGAGTTGACCGGTATCGAGGCGGTGGCGGAAATGATGGAGCCTGTGACTTCAGAGGAGGGCACCCGTCCGGCCTTTACCAGCGTCTCCGGCTTTGACCGGGGCAGTGGGACCGGAAGGCCTTGCGCCGAAACGGTCACCGCTGAAAAAAGCACTGCCGACGCGCCGAGCATCGCAATCATGCGGCGTAAAATCTGCCCACGCATCCAGAACCCCACGCTTGCCCCTGACATTCTCTCATTTGGCGACGCAATTGTTAACGAAAGGTTACCCGCTTCCATTCAATCCCATAAATATCGGTCGGCCTGTTCTCGCGGTTGGGCGAGCCCCGAAATGCGTAAAACCGCCGTTGATGCCAGCGTAATTGACGGGAGCCGGCAACGAATGGCGCGATAGAGTGCTTGCCGCAGGCACTGCACATGATTAAGGTGCGCCAGTTTTCTAACCATGAAATGCGGCTAAAGCGTGGGTTGGTTTCAAGCTCCCCGGCCGTCAGGAGTCGTGCATGTTCAAGGGATCCATTCCCGCACTCGTCACCCCGTTCACCGCCTCCGGCGCTGTGGACACGGATAGCTTTGCCGCGCATGTCGAATGGCAGATCAGCGAAGGCAGTCACGGTCTGGTGCCGGTCGGCACCACCGGTGAATCGCCCACCCTGTCGCATGCCGAGCATAAACGCGTGGTGGAATTGTGCATCGAAACCGCGGCCAAGCGCGTCCCGGTGATCGCAGGTGCCGGCTCCAACAACACGACAGAGGCTATCGAGTTGGCTCAGCACGCCGAAAAGGCGGGGGCAGATGCCGTTCTGGTCGTGACGCCTTATTACAACAAGCCGACCCAGAAGGGGCTTTTCGCCCATTTTGCAGCTGTTGCCGAAAGCGTGAAACTGCCGGTTGTCATTTACAACATTCCCGGCCGCTCCGTCGTGGATATGAGCGTCGAAACGATGGCTGCCTTGCACAAGGCCTATCCGTCGATCATCGGCGTCAAGGATGCGACCGGCAAGATCGAGCGCGTCTCCGAGCAGCGCCTGTCCTGCGGCGCAGGCTTCGTCCAGCTTTCCGGCGAGGACGCAACGGCCCTTGGTTTCAACGCGCATGGCGGCGTCGGCTGCATCTCGGTCACGGCCAATGTGGCGCCGCGCCTCTGTGCCGAATTCCAGGAGGCCACTCTAGCCGGTGATTACGCCAAGGCGCTCGATTATCAGGATAAGCTGATGCCGCTGCATAAGGCGATCTTCATGGAGCCGGGCCTGTGCGGTGCCAAATATGCGCTCAACTGCCTGCGCCAGATGAGCCGCACCGTGCGTTCGCCGCTTCTGTCGACGCTGGAGCCGGCAACCGAGGCTGCCATCGACGCAGCGCTGCGCCATGCGGGGCTGATGAACTGATGGCACCGAAGGGCAGCCAGCGTGTGGTCAAGAAAGTTGTCGCGGAAAACCGGAAGGCCCGCTTCAACTACGAGATCATCGATACCTACGAGGCCGGTCTGGTTCTGACCGGCACCGAGGTGAAGTCGCTGCGCGAAGGCAAGGCCAACATCGCCGAGTCCTACGCCACGGACGAGGGCGGCGAGATGTGGTTGATCAATTCGTACTTGCCGGAATATCTGCAGGCCAACCGCTTCAACCACGAGCCGCGCCGCCGGCGCAAGCTCCTGCTGTCGAAGCGTGAGGCGCACCGGCTGCAAAGCGCGATCAACCGCGACGGCATGACGCTCATCCCGCTCAAGATCTATTTCAATGATCAGGGCAGGGCTAAGCTGGAACTGGCGCTGGGCAAGGGCAAGAAGCTGCACGACAAGCGCGAAAGCGAAAAGGAACGCGACTGGAACCGGCAGAAGAGCCGGTTGCTGAAGGACCATTAGATCACAAAGCGGCGTTGGGATTGAAAAAAGGACCGGCTGCGATCAGCCGGTTCTTTTTTAGTCGTGGATTTCGTCATGGACCGGTTCGGCCGCCACCCGGACGGGGCGTTCCGAGGGGTCGCGCCCGACTTCGGCTTTCAGGCTGACAAGTTCGATGAAGTGATCTGCCTGGCGGCGTAGGTCGTCGGCGATCATTGGTGGCTGGGTCGACATGGTAGAGACGACGGAGACCTTGCGCCCCTTGCGCTGCAGTGCTTCCACCAGCGTGGTGAAATCGCCATCGCCGGAAAAGATCACCAGATGATCAACTGTTTCGGACTGTTCCATCGCATCGATGGCCAGTTCGATGTCCATGTTGCCCTTGATCTTCCGGCGGCCGAGAGAATCGGTAAACTCCTTGGCCGGCTTTGTCACAACCTTGTAACCGTTATAGTCTAGCCAATCGATCAGTGGCCGGATCGATGAGTATTCCTGATCCTCGATCAGCGCCGTGTAATAATACGCCCGAAGCAGATAGCCGCGCTTCTGGAAGGCTTTGAGAAGCTTGCGATAATCAATGTCGAAACCAAGGCTTTTCGACGCGGCGTAAAGATTGGCCCCATCGATGAAGAGCGCGATTTTTTCGCGTGGGTCGAACATCGTAATTCCTTTTTTGTTGTCTCAATGTTTTTGATTTCAACCTGAGCGAGCGATAATGTTCCCGGCCGCAGAACAACTCGAATACATTAAGATTTCATCATATTCTAGCTTTCTAAGCCAGCATTCGCTTTAGTCTAAGAAAATTCCGCTTGGAATAGCTATATCTCGCAGTTTTTTGCTAAAAATATGAGATATCCAGAAATGTTTAGATTTTTTTTCTGATGGGCGGGGCCGGGCGTCATCGGCGCAAATGTCAATTTCTCCATGGCACATCAGGGTTTAGCGATATTCAATCATCATTTAAGCAGATGTCAAAGCCAATCGATTGGGAGTGGTTACCAGATAGCATTTTTGTTCCGGCAGCTGTGGCTGGGCGGATTTTTGGATATCTTTTTTCGCATTGCAGGAAAAACTTGAATTTATGCGGTTTTGATTGTATCGGGCAGGGTAATTCCTGAAATCGGAGCCGCGCATACCGTCAAGCCGACGGCTGGACGGGTTCCGGTGTTGTTAATCGGCGCAGCAACGGGGCCTCTCACGGCATCCATGTTTTTAGCTGCGCTCCTGAGATCCAAAGGACAGGCATGGCCCGCGTCACCGTTGAAGATTGCATCGACAAAGTCGATAACCGTTTTGAGCTCGTGCTTCTGGCAAGCCACCGCGCCCGCCTGATCTCGCAGGGTGCAGCGATCACCATCGATCGCGATAACGACAAAAACCCGGTCGTGGCCCTGCGCGAAATCGCTGACGAAACGCTGTCGCCCGGCGACCTCAAGGAAGACCTGATCCATTCGCTGCAGAAGCATGTCGAAGTCGATGAGCCTGAGCCCGATCCGGCTTCGATGATCAGCGGCGATGCTGCTTCCGTGTTTGCCGACCAGTCGGCCGAAGACGATCAGCCTGAGGCCGTCACCTTCGACCGCATGTCGGAAGAGGAGCTTCTGGCTGGTATCGAAGGCCTCGTTCCGCCGGAAAAAAGTGACGATTATTGAGCCAATGGCGTGCCCGGCCTTGGGTTGGGCGCGACGCTCTGACGCAATGCCGCGTTTTCATTCGGAATTCGCGTGACACCGGTATTTGCAAAGCAGTGCGCCACTCCTATGATTGGCGCACTTTTTGTTTTCCGGATCCCTCCTGGAGTCCCTAGCGGATGATGCGCCAATACGAGCTCGTTGAGCGCGTTCAAAAATACAAGCCCGATGTAAACGAGGCACTCCTCAATAAGGCCTATGTTTACGCCATGCAGAAACATGGCCAGCAGAAGCGGGCAAGCGGCGACCCCTATATTTCCCATCCTCTCGAAGTTGCCGCGATCCTCACCGAGATGCATCTCGATGAATCGACCATCGCGGTCGCGCTTCTGCATGACACGATCGAGGATACGACCGCGACGCGGGCCGAGATCGATGATCTCTTCGGCGAAGACATCGGCGCGCTGGTTGAAGGTCTGACCAAGATCAAGAAGCTCGATCTTGTCACCAAGAAGGCCAAGCAGGCCGAGAACCTGCGCAAGCTGCTTCTCGCGATTTCCGACGACGTGCGCGTCCTTCTCGTCAAGCTCGCCGACCGGCTGCATAACATGCGCACCCTCGATCATATGTCGGCGGAAAAGCGTGCCCGGATTTCCGAGGAGACGATGGATATCTATGCGCCGCTTGCCGGCCGCATGGGCATGCAGGACATGCGCGAGGAACTGGAAAACCTCTCCTTCCGCCATATCAATCCGGAAGCCTTCGAAACGGTAACCCGCCGCCTTGAGGAACTGTCGACCCGCAATGAGGGTCTGATCAAGAAGATCGAGGCCGAGCTGGACGAACTGCTTCAGGCGAGGGGCCTGACCGGCACGATGGTCAAGGGACGGCAGAAGAAACCCTATTCCGTCTTCAAAAAGATGCAGTCGAAGTCATTGTCCTTCGAACAGCTTTCGGACGTCTGGGGTTTTCGGATCATCGTTGCCGATATACCGGACTGCTACCGGGCGCTCGGGATCGTCCACACGCGCTGGCGCGTTGTTCCGGGCCGGTTCAAGGACTATATCTCGACGCCGAAGCAGAACGATTACCAGTCGATCCACACGACCATTGTCGGCCCGTCCCGTCAGCGTATCGAGCTGCAAATCCGCACACGGCTGATGCACGAGATCGCCGAATACGGTATCGCTGCCCATACGCTCTACAAGGATAGCATCGAGCCGGTGGGCGAGGTGAAGCTTTCGCCGAAATCGAACGCCTATTCCTGGCTGCGCCGGACGATCGAGTCGTTGGCCGAAGGCGATAATCCGGAAGAGTTTCTCGAACACACCAAGCTCGAACTATTCCAGGATCAGGTCTTCTGCTTCACGCCGAAGGGCCAGCTCATCGCTCTGCCGCGCGGCGCAACACCGATCGACTTTGCCTATGCGGTTCACACCAATATCGGCGATACCTGCGTCGGCGCCAAGATCAACGGCCGGATCATGCCTCTGGTCACGCGGCTGAACAATGGTGACGAGGTGGAGATCGTCCGCTCCGGCATCCAGGTGCCGCCGCCGGCCTGGGAAGAGATCGTCGTGACCGGCAAGGCGCGTGCCGCCATCCGGCGCGCCACCCGTGCGGCCGTCAGAAAGCAATATTCCGGTCTCGGCTACCGCATCCTCGAGCGCACGTTCGAGCGGGCCGGCAAACAGTTTACCCGCGAGGGTATGAAGCCGGTCCTGCACCGGCTCGGCCACAAGGAGATCGAGGACGCCATTGCCGCCGTCGGCCGTGGCGAACTGTCGTCGCTCGATGTGCTGAGGGCCGTCTATCCCGACCATCAGGATGAGCGCGTCACGCTCAAGCCGAATGATGAGGGCTGGTTTAATATGCGCAGCGCCGCCGGCATGGTCTTCAAATTGCCGGGGCGCCCGAAGGACATGTTCGACGTCCTCGACGGCGAGGGGCCGGAGGCTCTGCCGATCCGTGGTCTTTCGGGCAATGCCGAGGTGCATTTCAGCGCGTCCGGGGCTGTCCCTGGCGATCGGATCGTCGGTATCATGGAGAAGGATAAGGGTATCACCATCTATCCGATCCAGTCGCCGAGCCTGCAGAAGTTCGACGAGGAATCGGAGCGCTGGATCGATGTGCGCTGGGATCTCGACGAGGCCAACAACACCCGCTTCATGGCGCGCATTCAGATCAATGCGCTCAACGAACCGGGCACACTGGCCGAGATCGCCCAGGCGGTTGCCACCAGCGATATCAACATTCGCACCCTGTCGATGGGGCAGGTGGCGACCGATTTCAGCGAGTTTCAGCTGGATATCGAGGTTTGGGATCTTCGCCAGCTCAACCACCTGATCACCCAGATTCGCGATCTGCCAAGCGTTTCGACGGTCAAGCGCGTCTTCGAGTAATGCCGCCCTGGCGGCATTGCTTTGTCATCCGTGCACAGGGCTGAAATGATGCTCGGCTCACAGCCGCGTCCGCATGGTTCGAGGGCGGGCGCAAGGTCATGCCGATATTTCGCCATGATCGCCAGTAGTTACGCACGGCTTGGTGGCAATTGCCGTTTGATTGTGCATTCTCTGGGGCGAAAAGGTGCAGGTCATGCGTTCTGTGCATGGCTGCCGTCTTTTTGTGGCTCTGGTGAAAAAGGGGTGGTTCCACTATCTTCAGCGTCGGGAGGTAAACGAAAGAAGGTTTACCATGTTTAAGCAACTGAAGAAGATCACCAACGCCCTGCGCGTCCCGTCCGTCGAAGACCGTGAACTGAGCTATCTCAATGGTTCGCTCGACCGGATCGACCTGGAATACCGTCAGCGTCAGATTGACCGTGGCCTGTTCCGCAACTCGTTCTAAAAAGATGCCCTTGTCCGGCTGCCTGCATCGTCAGGCTGCCGGGACCTATGCATGTAGCGTATAGCGGATTTGCTCACTGTGCACGATACACGGCCCATCGGCCATCACCGGCGCCAGCCAGTCTCAGGCTGTTAGCATTTGCGGCGCCGGAAAAGCTGATTTTGCTGCCGCTGCCATTGAACAGCCATATCCGCATCGTCTATCAGAGCATTATGTTGTTCAGACGCAAGAAGCCGGCGACCTGGTCGGGAAAGCTCCGTGAGTTTCTGTGGCCGCGAAAAGGTTTTTCGCGTGGGCTGCGTTATCTGTCGATGCGTGTGCTCAGGCTCTCGTCGTCGCCCCATTCGATCGCGCTCGGCGTCGCTGCCGGTGCGGCCTCTTCGGCAACCCCGTTTGTCGGTTTTCACATTCTCATCGCCCTGGCGTTCGCCTATCTCCTGTCCGGCAACATGATTGCGGCCGGCATTTCGACTGCGCTGGCCAATCCCCTGACCATTCCGTTCATCCTGGCGGCGACCTACGAACTTGGCCTGATCATGCTCGGGACGGAGGGCAACGGTGCGATGGCCGGCCAGGATATCCTCCACATGCTGCGGCATCTCGAACTTTCCCATTTGTGGGGGCCGGTGCTCAAGCCGATGCTGGTCGGCTCGTTGCCGCTTGCTGCCGCAAGCGCTGCCGTCTTTTACGTTGCTGCTTTTTATGCCGCCAGACTGTTCCAGTCGCGCCGGCAGGTCCGCCGTCTCAGCAAAATGCGCGCACGGGCCGTCGCCTGGGCCGACGATGTTTGATTTCTGACAAATTTTTAACTTGGCAGAGGGCTTATCGTTTGCTCTTGTCACACTCTCACTAAGGTATTTTCATTTCGATGATTATCGGCATCGGCAGTGACCTGATCGACATCCGGCGTATCGCCAGTTCGCTGGAGCGTTTTGGCGAGCGGTTCACTCATCGCTGTTTCACCGATGTCGAGATCCGCAAATCGGAAGGCCGCAAGAACCGCGCCGAATCCTATGCCAAGCGGTTTGCCGCCAAGGAAGCCTGTTCCAAGGCGCTCGGTACCGGTTTGGCGCAGGGGGTTTTCTGGAAGGACATGGGCGTTGTCAACTTGCCGGGTGGCAAGCCAACGATGCAACTCACCGGTGGTGCTGCCGAGCGGCTTGCCGCAATGCTGCCGGCCGCCCATCGCGGCGTCATTCATCTGACCATCACGGACGATTTCCCGCTGGCGCAGGCCTTCGTCATAATTGAGGCTCTGCCCGTTGCTCAAGATTGAGGAAGCGTTTAGAGCATGTCCGGATGACGTGGACCGTATGATCTGCCTCAAGTTCATTTGAAAGGACGGCGCCGCGGACCATTTGCGTCAGGCAGCCTCCAATCGAATGACCCGGCAGCATACGGACCCCATACAATATACCCGCCCGCTTTGCAGCGCGCGCGGAATCAGATCAAGGAACAAGTGGCGTGGCAGAAAATATCGACAAGAAGCAGGGCGGCGGCCTTTGGGAGAACGTCAAGGTCATCATCCAGGCGCTTCTCTTGGCCGTGGTGATCCGCACCGTCTTTTTCCAGCCGTTTACCATCCCGTCCGGCTCGATGATGCCGACGCTCCTGGTCGGGGACTATATCTTCGTCAACAAGTTCGCCTATGGCTATTCGAAATACTCCCTGCCATTTTCGCCCGACCTGTTTGAAGGCCGCATCTTCGCCAGTGAGCCGGCGCGCGGCGATGTCGTGGTGTTCCGCTTCCCGCCAAATCCGGACATCGACTACATCAAGCGCCTGATCGGTCTGCCGGGCGACAAGGTCCAGGTTCGCGACAGCATTCTCTACGTCAATGACAAGGCCGTTCAGCGCGTTCCGGACGGCATGTTCCGGGCCGACGACCAGTACGACACCGGTGCCGACGTTCCGGTCTACCGCGAAACGCTCGACAACGGCGTCAGCTTCGACACGCTCGACCAGTTTCCGGATTCGCGCGGCGACAACACCCGCGAATTCATCGTTCCCGAAGGTCATTACTTCATGATGGGCGACAACCGCGACAACTCGGCAGACAGCCGTTTCGACGTCGGCTTCGTCCCGGCGCAGAACCTGATCGGCCGCGCCTCGATGATCTTCTTCTCGCTGGGCAACGACACTTCGTTCCGCGAAATCTGGAAGTGGCCGACCAACCTGCGCTACGACCGTCTTTTCAAGGGCGTAGAATGAGCAAGGGCCGTTCTCTGAACACCGAAGACCGGCAGCGGCTTGAGACTGCGATCGGCTACAGCTTTGTCCAGAAGGAACGGCTCGACCGGGCGCTGACTCATGCCAGCGCCCGCAATGCCAAGGGCTCCAACTATGAACGGTTGGAGTTTCTCGGCGACCGCGTGCTTGGGCTCTGCGTCGCCGAACTGCTGTTCGATACTTTCAAGGATGCCGATGAGGGCGAACTTTCGGTTCGCTTGAACCAGCTCGTAAGCGCAGACAGCTGTGCGCTTGTCGCCGATACGCTGTCGCTGCACCTGTTCATCCGCACCGGTGCCGACGTGAAGAAGCTCACCGGAAAATCGATGCTCAATGTGCGCGCCGATGTGGTAGAGTCGCTGATCGCGGCGATCTATCTCGACGGCGGGCTGGAGGCTGCGCGTGGTTTCATTCAGCGCCACTGGTCGTCACGGGCAAGCCGTGTCGATGGCGCGCGGCGCGATGCCAAGACCGAATTGCAGGAATGGGCACACGCCAAATTCGGCGTGACGCCAAACTACCGTATCGACGATCGCTCCGGCCCGGATCACGACCCGCGCTTCACGGTGACGGTCGAAATACCCGGTATCGGTCCTGAAACGGGCATCGACCGGTCCAAGCGCGCCGCCGAACAGGTGGCTGCCACGAAAATTCTGGAGCGCGAAGGCGTCTGGAAGAAAGCGACGACGGCCTGATCTGTCCGGAGGTACGGTTCCTCCCGAAAGATCAGGCAATCTTTTGACAGACACTTGCGATCCTGCGCGCCTCAGCGGCGCCCGGTCGCTCAATCGGAAATTACGGACATCATGAGCGAAACAGAACCAACCGCAGTAGAAACCGAAAAAGGCCCGACCCGCTCAGGTTTCGTCGCCCTGATCGGTGCCACCAATGCCGGCAAGTCGACGCTGGTCAACAAGCTGGTCGGCGCCAAGGTGTCGATCGTCAGCCACAAGGTACAGACGACGCGCGCCATCGTGCGCGGCATCGCCATCCACAAGAACGCCCAGATCGTCTTCATGGACACGCCCGGCATCTTCAAGCCGCGCCGCCGCCTCGACCGCGCCATGGTCACGACCGCCTGGGGCGGTGCCAAGGATGCCGATGCGATCATGATGCTGATCGACAGCGAACGCGGGCTGAAGGGCGATGCCGAAACCATCCTGAACGGTCTGAAGGAAGTCGAGCAGCCGAAGATGCTGGTCCTCAACAAGATCGACCAGGTATCGCGCGAAGATCTGTTGAAGCTGGCGACCGCCGCCAACGAATATGTCGATTTCGAGCGCACCTTCATGATCTCGGCACTGAACGGCTCGGGCTGTGACGACGTGCTCGACTATCTCGCCATGAAGCTTCCGGAAGGTCCCTGGTATTATCCGGAAGACCAGATTTCCGATCTGCCGATGCGCCAGCTCGCCGCCGAAATCACCCGCGAAAAGCTGTTCCTGCGGCTGCACCAGGAACTGCCCTATTCGTCGCATGTCGAGACGGAAAAGTGGGAAGAGCGCAAGGACGGCTCGGTGCGCATCGAGCAGGTCATCTATGTCGAGCGCGACAGCCAGAAGAAGATTGCGCTCGGCAAGAACGGCGATGCGATCAAGGCCATCTCGATGGCGTCCCGCAAGGAGCTGTCGGAAATCCTCGAACAGCCAGTGCACCTGTTCCTGTTCGTCAAGGTCCGCGAAAACTGGGGCGACGATCCCGAGCGCTTCCGCGAGATGGGGCTGGAATTCCCGAAGTAAGATCAAGGTAGGACGAGGGCGCTGGAAACGGCGCCTTTTCGTATCCGGACCGGATCATCGAACAGTCTGTCGCACAACCACAGTCTTGCCCGTCGCGCGGGCGCATGAGATCTGAAGGTGAGTTTGATGTCCCGGCGTTTCCGGGCGCGTGAGGATTTGGACGATGCCGCAGCTGGTCGATGGAAAGTGGGAAACCGGCGATGTCGCCGCCAGCGAGATGAAGAACGGCGCCTTTCATCGTGAGCCGACCAGTTTCCGCAACTGGATCACGCCGGATGGCGCGCCGGGGCCTGACGGCCAGCCGGCATTGCCCGCAGAGGCAGGCCGTTATCAGCTTTTCGTCGCCTTCATCTGCCCCTGGGCCTCGCGCACGCTGATGATGCGCAGTCTCAAAGGCTTGCAGAACATCATTTCCGTGTCGATCTCGGAACCGGAGCTGGGTGAAAACGGCTGGACCTATGCCGCACCGCAGGACGCCGGCCCGCGCACTGCAAAGATCCGCTACCAGCACGAACTCTATACTGCGTCAGATCCACACTATACCGGCAAGGTCTCCGTGCCGGTGCTCTGGGATCGCAAGGAAGGCCGCATCGTCAACAACGAGTCCGCCGATATTATCCGCATTCTCAACACCGCCTTCAATCACCTGACAGGCAACACTCGGGATTTCTATCCGGAGAGCTTGCGCCCCTCGATCGACCGCTGGAATGCGCCAATCTATGAACGGGTCAACAATGGCGTCTACCGGGCAGGCTTTGCCAAGATGCAGGGTGCTTATGAAGAGGCCGTGACCAGCCTGTTCGATATGCTGGATACGCTGGAAGCGCATCTTTCTGCCAATCGCTACGTCGCCGGTGCCTTTTTCACCGAAGTCGACATCCGGCTGTTCGTCACGTTGATCCGCTTCGATGCCGCCTATTTCGGTGCCTTCAAGTGCAATCTGCGCCGCCTGGAAGACTATCCGAACCTGTCGAACTACCTGCGCGAGATCTATCAATGGCCGGGCATCCGCGAGACGGCACGGATCGATCATATCAAGCGGGGCTATTACTCCATTGTGCATATCAACCCAACGAAGATCGTGCCGCTCGGTCCGCTGCTTGATCTTGACCGGCCGCATGATCGGGCACGGTTGCCGGGGCAGGGCGTGATGTCCATATGATCCACGGGATTTGCTAAGCAAATAAATTCTTGAGGGACCAGCGCCGGCATTGCACGGCTGTAAAACAGCACTATTTAAACGGGTGTTCTGATGGATTGAGCTCCCTGGCCGGGGTGCCCAGACGATCTGTCCGGCAGCCAGACGGCGGCGACCCCGTGATGTTACCGTTCCTGTTTGCCCCCGGACGACGCCGACGGCGCGCTAGCTGTGGTTCTTCTCGTTTGCGAATGTCCGGCAAAACCAAGACCGGCGGCACGTGACCCTTCACCAGAATGTTCTGCATCTGTGGTCGAGGTCCGGAATGAATACGACATTTCTGAAGATTTTCCGCCGGCTGGTTCAAAAAGGCAATCTGACACTCATTCTGTCTTCTGGAGAGCGCGCCATTCTTGGCGATGGGTCCGGCGTTGCCGTGACCGTGCGCACATTGGATGAGGAAGCCGAAAAAGCGATCCTGCACGATCCGGGCCTCCGTTTCGGTGAAATGTATGTCGAAGGCCGCATCGTCATCGATGAGGGCAATATTTTCGACCTGTTATCGATGGTGAAGGCCAATGGCCTGGAAAAGGCCGCAACGATCAGCAACACGGCGACGGCACTGATGCACGTGGCCGAACAGCAGATCAAAAGCCGCCTGCCGGTCAATCGCAACAAGCACAATGTCGCCCATCACTACGATCTCGACGGCAAGCTGTTTGACCTGTTTCTCGATCAGGACTGGCAATATTCCTGCGGCTATTTCGATCCTCCGGGTATCCACCTTGATGAGGCGCAGACGGCGAAGAAGCGCCATATCGCTGCCAAGCTTTTGCTGGAGCCCGGGCAGTCGGTGCTGGAAGTGGGCTCCGGCTGGGGCGGCATGGGCATGTATCTGGCCGAATCCTCCGGCGTCGATGTCACGGGCATCACACTCAGTGAAGAACAGCTGAAAGTGTCGCGCGGCCGGGCGCAGAAGCGCGGGCTTGAGGATCGCGTCCGGTTCGAGCTACAGGACTACCGCACGATGGCCGAGCGCCAATTTGACCGCATCGTTTCGGTCGGTATGTTCGAGCATGTAGGCATGCCCAATTATCCCAATTTTTTCATCAAGATGGCCGGATTGTTGGCGCCGAAGGGCGTAATGGTGCTGCACGCGATCGGCCAAGCGGAAAAACCATGGGCCACCAATCCCTGGATCGAAAAGTACATCTTTCCCGGCGGTTACATGCCGGCCCTGTCCGAGGTGGTTCCGTCCATTGAAAAGGCGGGCTTGATGATCCGCGACATCGAGATATTGCCGATGCACTATGCCCACACGCTCAGGGCCTGGCGCGAACGGTTTACCGCCCGCAAGGAAGAGGCTGTCCGGCTCTACGACGAGCGTTTCTTCCGCATGTGGGAATTCTATCTGGCCTCGTCGGAAACGGCCTTCCTCTATGACAAAATGGCGATCTTCCAGATCCAGTTGTCGCACGAACTGGAATCCGTACCCTATACGCGCAATTATATTGGCGAACGGGAAGAGGCGTTGCGTCAATTCGAAAAGACCCGGCCGCCCTTGGAGCCTGTGGAGTTTTAAGCCAGCAGTCAGTGCTTTGCAGGTATCCATCTGTGGACGCGCCGGGGCGAGGGCGCGCCTTCACTTGGCCTTGATGGCATGTGCATCTATTGTCCCGCCATCTCAACTGAATCCGGAATGCCATGTCCCTGCCATCAAAGTCCATCGCCGTCCTCATCGCCCAGGAAATCAAGGCCACGCCCGCCCAGGCGATCGCAGCCATCGAGCTTTTGGACGAAGGCGCGACCGTTCCCTTCATCGCTCGCTACCGCAAGGAAGTGACCGGCGGGCTGGATGATACGCAGCTGCGAAACCTCGCCGAACGGCTGGTCTATCTGCGCGAGCTAGAGGCGCGCAGGACATCCATTCTCGATTCGATCCGCAGCCAGGACAAGCTGACGGCGGAACTGGAAGCCAAGATCGCCGGGGTCACCACCAAGGCGGAACTGGAAGACATCTATCTGCCCTACAAGCCGAAGCGCCGCACCAAGGCCGAGATCGCCCGGGAGCGCGGCCTTGGGCCGCTAGCCGACGCGATCCTTGCCGATCGTAAGATTGCCCCGGCCGACCGCGCCAGCGCCTATATCACCGCTGAAGTACCGGATGTGAAGACGGCGCTCGATGGTGCCCGCGATATTATCGCCGAAGGCATTACCGAAAATGCCGATCTGCTCGGCCGCCTGCGCGCCCATATGCGCCAGTATGCGATGCTGCGCTCCAAGGTCGTTGATGGCAAGCAGGAGGCCGGCGCCAAGTTTTCGGATTATTTCGACCATTCCGAACGTTGGGCAACGACTGCGGGTCACCGGGCTCTGGCCATGCTGCGCGGCTGGAACGAAGAGTTTCTGTCCGTCGATATCGTCGTCGATCTCGACGATACATCGCCGGTCAAGCCAGTCGAGCGCACCATCGCCGCCGCCTACGCGGTCGGCGGCACGCTGCCGGGCGACAAGTGGCTGCTGGAGATGATCGGCTGGACCTGGCGGGTCAAGCTTTCCATGTCGTTGTCGCTTGACCTGATGCGCGAACTGCGCGAGCGGGCCGAGGAGGAAGCGATCCACGTGTTCGCCCGCAATCTCAAGGACCTGCTGCTTGCTGCTCCCGCCGGATCGCGTGCCACGATGGGCCTCGATCCGGGCATCCGTACCGGCGTCAAGGTGGCCATCGTCGATGGCACCGGCAAACTGCTCGACACGACGACGGTCTACCCGTTCCCGCCGAAGAACGACATTCGCGGCACGCAGGCGGAACTTGCCAGCCTGATCCGCAAGCACAAGATCGAACTGATCGCCATCGGCAACGGCACCGGCAGCCGCGAGACCGAACGTCTGGTCGCCGACATGCTGACGCAGCTGCCGGCAGGCCCGAAGCCGACCAAGGTCATCGTTTCTGAGGCCGGAGCATCGGTTTATTCCGCATCGCAGGCCGCAGCCGATGAATTCCCTGGCCTCGACGTTTCGCTGCGCGGCGCTGTGTCGATAGCGCGCCGCCTGCAGGATCCGCTGGCCGAACTGGTGAAAATCGAACCGAAATCGATCGGCGTTGGCCAATATCAGCACGATGTCGATCAGGGCCGTCTCAACCGCTCGCTTGAAGCTGTCGTCGAAGACGCGGTGAACGCGGTTGGCGTCGATCTGAACACCGCATCCGCTCCGCTGCTTGCCCGCGTTTCCGGACTTGGAAAGTCATCGGCCGAAGCCATCGTCGCCCATCGCGATGCGAGCGGCGCCTTTACCAGCCGCAAGGAACTCCTGAAAGTGCCGCGTCTGGGGGCCCGCACGTTCGAACAATGCGCAGGCTTCCTGCGTATCCGTGATGGCAAGGAGCCGCTGGATGCCTCGTCCGTGCACCCGGAAGCTTATGGCGTGGCGAAGAAGATCGTCGCCGCCTGCGGCCGCGACCTGCGCGCCATCATGGGCGATAGTGCTGCGCTGAAGAGCCTCGATCCAAAGACCTTCGTCGATGAGCGCTTCGGCCTGCCGACGGTCAAGGATATCTTCTCTGAGCTGGAAAAGCCCGGCCGCGACCCGCGCCCGAGCTTCAAGACGGCGACCTTCGCCGATGGTGTCGATGACATCAAGGACCTGAAGCCGGGAATGCTTCTGGAAGGCACGGTGACCAACGTCGCGGCCTTCGGCGCCTTCGTCGATATCGGCGTGCATCAGGATGGCCTGGTTCACGTCTCCCAGCTTGCCGATCGTTTCGTCAAGGACCCGCATGAAGTGGTCAAGGCCGGTGATGTCGTGCAGGTGCGCGTCACCGAGGTCGATGTTCCCCGCAAGCGCATCGGGCTCACCATGCGCAAGGATGGTGCCGCAGAGTCAGGTGGACGCAATGACATGAAGAGCGATCCGAAGGCGGCCCAGCAGGCACGCCAGACCTTGTCCCGCGTCCAGCAGCAGAAGCCGCAGGCTCCGTCGCAGGGTGCCTTTGGCGCGGCGCTCGCCGAGGCGATGAAGCGGAAGTAGAGCTTGGCTCGGGGACGTCCGGTTGCCGGGTGATCTGGCGATCGGGTGGCGTTCTGATTGTTTTCGCCTGCCGCCGGGAGTAAAACTGAAGCCATGCAGTGGAGCGATCAGGCCATCATCATCGGCGTCAAGCGGCACGGGGAAACCTCCGTGGTCGCCGAGGTGATGACGCGGGTGCGCGGCCGCCATCTCGGGCTTGTGCGCGGCGGCAGGTCGCGGACGATGCAGCCGGTGCTGCAGCCCGGCAACGAGGTCGAAGTCACCTGGCGGGCGCGGCTCGACGAGCATCTGGGTGAGTTCAAGATGGAGCCTGTGCGCCTGCGTGCGGCACGGTTGATGGAGGCGGCAACTTCCGTTTACGGCGTTCAGGCCATGGGTGCACTGCTTCGGCTCTTACCTGAGCGCGATCCGCACCCGCATCTCTATGAAGCACTCGATGTCATCCTGGAAAATCTGCACGACCCCCGCGATGCCGGTGAACTGTTCGTGCGCTTCGAGATCGCTGTATTGAATGATCTCGGCTTTGGACTTGATCTTGCGGAATGTGCAGCCACCGGAACGCGCGACGATCTCATTTATGTTTCGCCGAAATCCGGCCGGGCGGTCAGCCGGGCCGCAGGCGCGCCCTATGCCGGCAAGATGCTGGCGCTGCCGGGTTTCCTGGCGCAGGGCGGCGCCGCCGATTTTGATAGCCTGTCCGAAGCGTTCCGCATGACGGCGTTCTTTCTTCATCGCCATGTCTACGAGCCGCGCGGCATTGGCCTTTCGGCCGCCCGCGAAGGGTTTGTGCAGGCGGCACTCAAGGCCCTGAAGCCGCAGAGCGCGACAATCCTCCCATAAGGAATCCTTCACGCATGACTGTCGAACTTTATCCCGGAATGACCGTGTCCGGCGTCGGCACGGTGCCGCTTGAGGCTGTCGCGCGCGATGGCGGGCTGAAGGCGATGCTCGACCTTCTGGCCGGCGTGCATCCCGCGCCGCCGATGTCGGCAACCCTGAAATTCGGATTGAGTGAGGTCGAAGAGGGCAGGGTCGTCTTCAAGGGGCTGCCAGCCGCCGAACATCTCAATCCGCTGGGTACCGTGCATGGCGGCTGGGCGGCGACCATCATGGATTCGGCTCTTGGCTGCGCCGTCATGACGATGCTGAAACCGGGCGAGGCCTATACGACCGTCGAGTTCAAGGTCAATCTGGTCCGCCCGCTGCTGCCCGGCATGGGCGAGGTGTTCTGCGAAGGCAAGATCGTCCATCGCGGCCGCACGATTGCAACCTCGGAAGCGTGGCTCAAAGGCAAGAACGGCAAGCTTCTGGCTCACGGCACGGAAACCTGCGCGATTTTTCCGATCGAGAACCTGATGCGCTGAGTGCGCTGCAAATGGTTGTCACTCGAAAGACGGGTGCTGCGGCACAACCAGAGGGGACAACAATCCGGTGAACATATCGTCGATCTGAACCGTCTATGATTGGCGTCCGGCTGAAAAGCTGTATGGTTCGCAGGATCGCGCCGTCACTGGCGCCATGGAGAAATCAGAATGGAAGTCATTGCTTTCATTGCTTTTGGTCTAGCGCTTGCGGCGTTTTTCAACGGGCGTAAGACAGATGGACGGCTGGATGCCGAGATTGCCGCGCTGAAGGAACAGCTGGCGCAGCTTCAGGCGCGCCTACCCGTCATTCCGGCCGCTGATGCGGTGGTCGAAGCAGCCGATCAGCCCGAAATGCAGGAAAGCGCGCCGGAATCGCTGGAGGTGATACCGGCGGAAACGCCGCGCGCTGCCGAAATCCGCAAGGGTGACGCGATCTTCGGCGGCCTGCCACCCAGCCAGGATGCCGTCGAAAAAGCGTCGCGTGGCGAACCGGTGGCCGCCCGTTCGAACGCGGCGAGCACCACGATCGACGCCGTCGCCCCGCGCCAGAAGGAAAGCCTCGAGAGCCGTCTCGGCGCGCGCTGGGCGGTCTGGGTCGGCGGTATCGCGCTGGCGCTTGGCGGCGTCTTCATGGTGAAATATTCGATCGATGCAGGTCTGCTCAGCCCGGTCGTACGGTTGTCGATGGCGGCCGTCTTCGGTCTCGTCCTGATGGCCATCGGCGAGTTTGTCCGCCGCCGCGCCGTGCCTCTGGTGGCCGACGCATTCCAGAATGCGATGATCCCCGGCATCCTGACCGCGGCAGGCGCCGTCACCCTGTTCGGGGTGTGTTATGCCGCCCATGGCATCTATGGTTTCATCGGGCCGGTTACCGCCTTTGCGCTGTTGGCCTTGGTATCGCTTGCCACCGTTGGCCTGTCGCTGCTGCATGGGCAGGCTCTGGCCGGTCTCGGGCTGCTGGCCTCGCTGGTCACGCCGGCAGTGGTTTCGTCTGAAAGCCCCAGTCCCTGGAGCCTGTTCGGCTTTCTCAGCATCGCCTGGATCGCCACCCTTCTTGCCGCCCGCATCCGCCGCTGGACGGTGGTGCCATCGATGGCCAATATCGGCCTTTGCCTCTGGGCACTGGCCTATATCGCCTCGGCAACGCCATTTGAGACACGGCCCGTCACCCTGATCATGCTGGTGATGATCGCCGGTGTCGGCTTAATTTGGCCGGGCAAACTGGCGGACACCATCGATGACCAGCCGGCAGAGCCGGACCAGCCGCTTGCAGCCGTGCCGTCGTCGTGGGAGCGCACCATGACCCCGCCCTTCGTGGCGATCACGGTAACAGCGGGCATTTCCGCTCTTCTCACTGCGCTGGCGATGATCAGCCCGCTCGCCACCGCCTCCGGCTATCCGGTCATCGAGTTCAGCCTTGTCGTTGCTTCTTTGGCAGCGCTTGGTGCGACGCGCAGCTATGCCGTCTATCCTGCCATCTTCTCCGCCGTCGGCACGATATTGGGCGTCTGGAGCATGACGGCGCTGAGCGGCCTTCTGACATTCATCGATCCAACCATCCCCGGCCACATCGTCACGTTTGCTGTTTCCGGTCACACCGCGATGCTGGCCAGTATGATTTTGTCCGGCGTGTTCATCGCGCTTGGAGCCCTTGCCATCCATCTGCATGGCAAGGACCGTCCGCCGCTCGCCACCATCTGGGCCACCATCACGGCTGTTGTTCCGATCGCACTGATCGGCATGTCTCTGCTGATGACTGGCAATCTGACATTCGATCTGCCACATGGATTGTTTGCGCTGGCTGCGGGCCTCGTCCTCCTCGGCCTCACCGAGTGGTTCTCGCGCAGCAAGGGCGGCGATGACGGCCTCGATCTGCCACAGGCTTTCCTCGTCGCCGGTTCGCTTGGCTTGATCATCATTGCGCTGCATGCCCTGACTGATGGTCTCGCGACCACCATCCTGATTGCGCTTGTCGGCGCAGCCTATGTCGCGGCCACGCGTCTGCGGACCTGGCCGTCACTGCCCTGGATGATGGTCGGCGCCGCCATCGCCGTGCTTGCCCGTATCGCCTGGGAACCGACCATCGTTGGCACTCTCCATCTTGGCAAAACACCGGTCTTCAACGCGCTTCTGGCCGGTTATGGCATTCCGGCGCTGCTGCTGGTCTTCTCGGCATTCGAGTTGCGCCGCTGGCCGGATCTGCGGGTGCGCAATCTATTACAGGCGCTTGCCAGCCTGTTCGTGCTTCTGACGGTCGCCATCCTCGTGCGCCATGCCATGAACGGCGGCGTGCTCGACAGCGCCGTGCCGACACTCGGCGAACAGTCGATCTACACGCTGCTTGCCATCGGCGCCTCGGGCATCATGATGACGCTCGACCGCAAGTCACCGAGCCCGATTTTCCACTATGGCAGTATGGTGATTGGTGTCCTGTCGATCCTGTCGATCCTTTTTGCCCATCTGATCGGGCTCAATCCTTATTTCAGCGGCGAACTGCTCGGCTCGATCCCGTTCTTCGATCTCTTGCTGATCGGCTACCTGCTGCCGGGGCTCGGTTATGCCGGCCTCGCCTGGTATGCCCGAGGCAAGCGGCCGGTGCCTTACGTGACGATCCTTGCCGTCGCCGCTGCGGTACTTGCCTTTGCCTGGGCAACGCTGTCGGTGCGCCGGTTCTGGCAGGGGCAGAACATCGCTGATTGGAAAGGGTTTGTGCAGGGCGAGACCTATACCTATTCCGTCGTTTGGCTGCTGCTCGGCGTGTTGTTGCTGGTGCTCGGCTCCCGCTTCAATGCCAAGAGCATCCGCATCGCCTCGGCGGTTCTGGTCTTCGTTTCGGTGCTGAAAGTGTTCTTGATCGACATGGCCAATCTCGAAGGTTTTCTGCGCGCGCTCTCGTTTATCGGCCTCGGCGCGGTGCTGATCGGCATCGGGCTGTTCTACCAGAAGATCCTGTCCGGCAGGGCGGGTGCCGGGCCACAGCAGGAAACACCGGTGGACATCGAGGCGGAACCGGGTCAAACAGCCTGAGCTGTTTCGATTCTCCAGCAACCGTTTGGATGGACGCCGCATGAGCCACAGTGTTTCGCTCGCCGCCGCTTTTGCGCCTCACCAGGCTCTTGCGGAACAATTGCTGCCTTACGCCGTCTCCGGCAATGACGGCTCGCATGATGCCGCTCATCTGATCCGGGTGTGGAAGAATGCGCTGCGCATCCACGGCTCGGAAGGCGGAGACCTGCGCATCATCGCGGCCGCGGTTTTGCTGCACGATTGCGTTTCGGTCGAAAAGAATTCGCCCGATCGCGCCCATGCCTCGCGGCTTGCGGCCGAGAAGGCATTCGAAATACTGGATGCGCTCGGCTGGCGGACCATGGACATCACTGCGGTCGCCCACGCGATCGTCACGCACAGTTTTTCTGCCAACATTGCCCCTGAAAGCCTCGAGGCGAAAATTCTGCAGGATGCGGACCGGCTCGATGCGATCGGCATGATTGGTGCTGCCCGCTGCTTCTACATTGCCGGACGCATGGGCAGCGGCCTTTATGATCCGCTGGATCCACTCGCCGAAAATCGCCCGCTCGACGACAAGGCCTTTGCCATTGATCATTTCGAGACAAAACTGTTCAAGCTGACCGATGGTTTCCAGACGGCGGCGGGCCGGGCGCTTGCCCGCCAAGGGCAGGAGCGGCTGCGTGCTGTGCTCGGCATGCTGCTTGAGGAAATCTAGAAAAACCAAAGCCTTGCCGTGATCTGCGGAATCGATCTGCAATGCGCTTGAATCACAATCTGAACGCTCGGGAGTGACGACATGAAGGTGACTGGTCTCAACATCCACCCGCTGAAGAGCGGCCGCGCCATCCCGCAGACTTCGGTTTCGATCCAGCATGACGGCTTGGCCGGAGACCGCCGCTTCATGGTCGTCGATCCCGACGGAAAGTTCATCACCCAGCGCGAATTGCAGCTTCTGGCGCAGGTGGAAGCCACCCATGTGACCGGCGGCGTTCACCTGAAAATGGGAACCCGGTCCACCACCGTCTCCTTCGATCCCGCCCGGCGGCTGGATGTTCGCGTCTGGGACAGCAAGGTCAACGCCGCCGTGTCCGAAGACCATACCAATACCACGCTGTCCGGCTGGTTCGGCCGCCCGGTCAAGCTGGTGCATATGGATGAGCGCGCCACCCGCGCGGTCGGCGAGGAATGGGCGGGCAAGGCGGCACCCGTCGGCTTTGCCGATGGTTTTCCGGTGCTGATCACCACCACATCGTCGCTTGCCGATCTCAACGTCACGCTGATTGCAAAGGGACAGGAGCCGGTCGGTATGGACCGTTTCCGCACCAATATCCTGATCGACAATGACGATCCCTGGGAAGAGGATTTTTGGGAAAGCGTCGAGATCGGGGGCATCATCTTCGATCTCGTCAAACCCTGCGCCCGCTGCATCATGACAACGCAGGACCAGGTCACCGGCGAGCGCATCGGCGGCAACCCGATCCAGGGGCTTGCCGAAAAGCGCATGTCAGCCGACCGTCGCGTTCCGGGTGTCCTGTTCGGCTGGAATGCCGTGCCGCGCAGCGAGGGCGCGATCAATCTCGGCGACGAGATGCGTGTTGTCAGCGAACGAGCCGACCGCTGGCCGATGAAGATCAGGGCTTAACGCCGTTCGCACCGCAACGCGCCGTCAATCTCCTCCATGACCAGTGCTGGTAGTGGCCCCTTCTCCAGCGCCCCGGCATTTTCCTCGACCTGCTTCACCGTGCGAAAGCCGGGGATCGGTAGTGTGTTGGGCGAGCGTGCCCAAAGCCAGGCGAGAGCCCCTTGCGTCAATGTCCGGCCGTCCGTTTGCAGGAGGTCGCGGATCACATCGAGCCGCCGTGAAAACTCAGGAGAGACCACGCCGTCGCGGAAATATTGCAGCCAGTCGAGATCGGCGCTGCGCACATCGTTTGCGGCCAGTCGGTCGCCCGGCTTGAACTTGCCGGAGAGCAGACCCATTGCCAAAGGGCCGCGGTTGATCGAAATGAGATCGGTCTGTTCGACGAGCCTGATCATCTCGTCTGCCGGCTCCAGAACGTTCATCGTATGCTGCACCGAAACGAAGCCATCGCGCCCGGCAAAGCGCGCCGCCCGGTCCGGCCAGTCCGTGCTCCAGCCATAGGCGGCGATCTTGCCCTCGGCTCGCAGGCCGTCGAGTGTGGTAAAGACCGCATCGGCCTCATGCGGATCGAATTCATTGAGATGGAATTGCAGGAGGTCGATCCGCTGGCGCTTCAACCGCTTTAGCGAGGTTTCCACTGAGGCCCGGATGAATTCCGGCGACGCAAAGGCGCCTGTCGCCTGTTTTGTTGCCGGATCGGTGGCGAAGCCGAATTTGGTGGCGATGACAATGTCGGGATGAGAGGCGAGGGCTTGGCCCAGAACATCCTCGGAATGACCGGCGCCGTAGTTCGACGCCGTGTCGAAGAAGCGGATACCGAGATCGATGGCGCGATGGATCGCCCGGATCGATTCCGCATCATCGACATCACCCCAGCCGAGCGGCACGTCTCCGGCATAGAATGGACCACCGATGGCCCAGCAGCCCATGCCAAGACGCGGAATGCTGCGTCCGTCCCAAAGTGTGATGCCGGTTGGTTTTGTCCTGTCGAGCATGATGACCTCCGCGTGATGTTTGCGGGAAAGCTATCAGCCGCTGGCCCTTGCCCATACGGACAGTCTTGCAGGGTGTTTTTCACCGGTGAAAAACACCCTGCTTAAAAACGTTATGTCCAGCTCTTCAAGCCAAGCAGCTTTTCACCGAGGGGGCTGAGTTCAGCGGTCGCGGCATTCTGCTTTTCCCATTCGCGTGGGTCGCCGGGAAAGGCATCGCGGCGGGGATGGTCGCGTTCGCGCCAGAGCCGGATGCGTTCCTGCCGTTCGGTTTCGTTGCTCTCCTCGGCCGGGTGCATGGAGATATATTGCGCCATTCGCACCCGGTCGCCGGAATGGTTTGGCCGCACACCATGCGCCAGCAACGAGTTGAAGATCAACAGATCGCCGGGCTCCATCTCGATGTTGACGACATCAAGGCCTGCTGTGTCCGGATGCATCGGGTCGCGGTCAGTGGGCTGCGTTTTCACCCATTCTTCATGGTGCTCGAACAGCCAGGGAATGCACTGGAATCCGCCGACATCGCCGTCCTGCTTCTTCAGGCTGAGAACGCCCTGCACGCCGACAGGCAGAGGCGTGATCGAGGTATCCACATCCCAGTGGATGAAGCCGCCCGGATTGCCCTTCACCCGTTTCGGCGGATTGAGGTTTGCCCGGTCGATCGTCACCCAGAGGTCTTCGCGGTCCCAGATATCGACAAAGGCGCCGTAGACACGCGGCTCCTGGCGATTGTCCCAGAGATGCTGGTGATTGTAGATCTCCAGCATGCCAGTATTGTTGAGTTCCTTCATCTTGTGTTCGCGGCGTTGCGGCGCATACCAAGTGTCCGGATTGGCCGGGTCCTTTTCGTCGAACTGCCAGAGCAGGTTGACCAGCCGCTCGACATTCGCCATCGGTACGGCCTGGCGCACGATCACGTAACCGCGGGTGATCCAGTGTTGCCAATCGGCTTCAGACAAGACCCTGAGCGGCAGTGTCTTCTTGATGTCCTTCAGCTGCGTCTCGACCGCGCTGCTGGTCGGATGGCTGTCTTTCTTGGCGGCAGTCTGCATGGCGCTTCCTCTTCTCCATGACGTGTATCGATGAAGAGAGGATAGCCCCCTTGGAGTGTTGATGTTGTCGCCACGACGCAAGTTCTGATACTATTCTGGCGTAGTTGTTTGGGAATATGCGGGAATGAAGCCACATCTTGAGCGCTTGCGGCCTGCCGCCGATTCATCCTGGTCGATGCTCAACCGCCGGCTGGACGACGGTATCCCGTTTCAATGGCACCACCATCCCGAACTGGAGTTGACGCTGACGCTCAATTCGCGCGGCGAACGGTTCATCGGCGATCATATCGGGACGTATGACGACGGTGACCTCGTGCTGGTGGGCTCCAACCTGCCGCATACCTGGTGTTCGGCCGAAAAGATCGATACGGACCGTCCGCATGTGGCGCTGGTCCTGTGGTTCCGCCCGGAATGGGTGGAGGCCCTCGATGCGACCTTCACGGAACTGGCCGCCGCGCGCGTCATGCTGATAGGCGCAAGCGCCGGCCTGAAATTCTCGCCGCAGTTTGCAGCGCAAGCCCGGCCGCTGATCGAGGCAGCTTTCACCGAGCCGCCGGAAGACCGGTTGCTGAGCGCCATTCGAATTCTGACCTTGCTTGCCCGTGATAGGGAAGCAAAGCCCCTGTCGAGCACACTGGCTGTACCGGCGGCAGGGCAGGGCGATCGCGCCCGTCTCGATCGTGTTCTCGATCATATTCACCTCCACTACGCCGAAAGCCTGCCGGTCGATGTACTGGCGGGGATCGCCGCCCTCAGTCCGTCCGGCTTGCACCGTCTGTTCGGGCGCCATCTGCAAACGACAATATCGGACTATGTCATGCGCCTGCGGATCGGCGAAGCCTGCGCGCTGCTATCGGGAACGGACCGGCCGGTTGCCCATATCGCCGGTGAGGTCGGTTACGGCTCGCTTGCCAATTTCAATCGCCAGTTCAAGGCGTTGAAGATGCGTACGCCGCGGGATTATCGTAATAGTTTTCGCGCGCGTCGCTGATCGATAGCGGCTTATCCATCAATGTGGCTGATCCGAACGTCATTTTATTTCGCTTTTTTAGCAAGATGCTACAGCGTAAGTTGCGGCCTCAATCACACGGAGTCGCTCATGTCCGCCGTTTCCTCCCCATCCGCAACGCGGGCGCCCGCAGCCAGTCCCGGTCTGCCCTGGCTAATCATCATTGCCGGGTCCCTCATCGCCGTTCTGACCTTCGGACCGCGCTCGGCCATGGGCTTCTTCCAGCTGCCGATGCTCGCCGATACCGGCTGGGACCGCACCACGTTCGGCCTTGCCATGGCCTTCCAGAACCTTGCCTGGGGCGTCAGCCAGCCGTTCTTCGGGGCAATCGCCGATAAATACGGCTCTTGGCGAGTGCTGGCTTTTTCCGGTCTCGTCTATGCCGCTGGCCTGATCATCATGGCATTTGCCAACGCGCCGATCTGGCTGCATATCGGCGGCGGCGTCATGGTGGGGCTGGGGGTCGGTTCCGGTTCGTTCGGTATCCTGCTGTCGGCCTTCGCCCGCAACGTCACGCCGGAGCAGCGCTCGATGGCCTTCGGCATCTGCACGGCGGCCGGTTCCGCCGGGATGTTCCTGTTTGCGCCGCTGAGCCAGGGCCTGATCTCCGCCTTCGGCTGGTCGGACAGCCTGATCTACATGAGCGCGCTGATGTTGCTGGTGCCGCTATTTGCCATCCCGTTGCGTGGCAACTCCTCGTCCGGCACCCAGAAGGAAGCGCAGTACAAGCAGTCGATCGGCGAGGCGCTGAAGGAAGCACTCGGCCACAAGAGCTATCTTTTGCTTGTCACCGGCTTCTTCGTCTGTGGCTATCAGGTGGCTTTCATCACTGCGCATTTTCCGGCCTATATCGGCGATATCGGCATCGATGCGCGTTACGCGGTGATTGCGCTCGCCCTGATCGGCTTCTTCAACATCATCGGTTCGCTCGCTGCCGGTTTCATCGGCCAGCGTTATTCGAAGCCGTATTTTCTGTCGTGGATCTATATTGGCCGGTCGGTGGTGGTGTCCGCCTTCCTGCTGCTGCCGCAGTCGCCAACGTCGGTGATCATCTTTGCCGCGCTCATGGGCCTGCTCTGGCTATCGACGGTGCCGCCGACAAACGGGCTTGTCGCCATCATGTTCGGCACGCGCCATCTCGGCCTGCTTGGCGGTATTGTCTTCCTGTCGCACCAGATCGGCTCCTTCCTTGGCGTCTGGATGGGCGGCTATCTCTATGACCATTTCGGGTCCTACGATCCGGTCTGGTGGCTCGGCGTGGCGCTTGGCGTCTTTGCCGCCATCGTCCATTGGCCGATCGAGGAAAAGGCTGTGACCCGTCCAGCGGTGGCCTGACACCCGCGATTTCTTGCACTCCCGCAGAAAATAGCGGGAGTGCATTCTTGAAAACTGTCACAAAACTTTCTAAATCTCATCTCCCGGCCCTGCCGGTTTTGTTTTGATCCTATTATGCTCAGTTTGAGCAAAATAGGTCAGCCGCCGGAGGGGCGGCAAGAGGAGCAGTCGATGACCATCGCACAGAGCAAGGCAACCCTTGAAGGTTCCGGCGCGGTAAAGACCGCAGCCGAGCGTTTCGGCATAATCGAGCGGCCGGACCTGACGTTCACGCCGGAGATCGCCCGCGAAACCGAGCATCTGTATGAGCGCGTCAAGCAGTTCGTGCCCGCCTTCGAATGGCCGGTTTATGCGCCCTATGTGCATGCCATCAACCGGCTGAAGAAAGAGCGTGGCGCGGTCATCCTCGCCCATAATTACCAGACCCCGGACATCTTCCACTGCGTCGCCGATATCGTCGGCGACAGTCTGCAGCTGGCGCGTGATGCCACCAAGGTCGATGCCGAGATCATTATCCAGTGCGGCGTGCATTTCATGGCCGAGACTTCCAAGCTGCTTAATCCGGAAAAGACCGTGCTGATCCCGGACGGCAAGGCCGGTTGCTCGCTGTCGGAATCGATCACCGGCGCCGATGTCCGGCTTTTGAAACAGCGCTATCCCGGCGTGCCGGTGGTGACATACGTCAACACCTCTGCTGACGTGAAGGCCGAGACCGACATTTGCTGCACGTCGTCCAACGTGCTGGCCGTCGTTGAAAGCCTGGAGAGCGACACCGTCCTCTGCATCCCCGACGAATACCTGGCCATGAACGTCGCCAAGCAGACGAACAAGAAGATCCTCACCTGGAAGGGCCATTGCGAAGTGCACGAGCGCTTCACGGCGGCCGAGCTGCTGGCCTACAAGGAAGCCGATCCGTCGATCGAGATCATCGGTCACCCGGAATGCCATCCGGATGTCATCGCCGTCTGCGATTTCGCTGGTTCGACCGCCGGCATGATCAACTATGTCAAGGACAAGCGCCCGCCGCGCGTGCTGCTGGTCACCGAATGCTCGATGGCCTCCAACATCCAGGCCGAGATCACCGGCGTCGATTTCATCAAGCCGTGCAATCTCTGTCCGCACATGAAGCGCATCACGCTGCCGAAGATTCTCGACAGCCTGTTGTTCATGACGGAGGAAGTTCTGGTCGATCCGGCAATCGCCGATCGCGCCAGGCTTGCCGTCGAGCGGATGGTGAATTTGAAGCAATAAAGGGGAAGCCGGGCGCTGCCTCTTCCCCCCAGCGGGGAGAAGGTGACCGGAGGCCGGATGACGGGGGCGAGCAAACCGGAGTTTGCCCTACCGCCCCCACATCCCCTCGCTGCGCTCGGCACTTCTCCCGCAGGGGAGAAGAGGGAGACACTCCCGGAGGAGGAAGAGCATGCTGACCGATCATTTCCGCCCACAGTCCTTCAACGGCATCGACGATATCGTCATTGTCGGCGGTGGCCTCGCCGGGCTTTTCTGCGCGCTGAAGCTCAGCCCGCGTCCTGTAACGGTGCTCGCAGCAGCGCCCATCGGTCACGGCGCTTCGTCCGCCTGGGCGCAGGGCGGCATTGCTGCTGCCATGGGACTTGGCGATACGATCGACAAACACGTTGCCGATACGCTGGTGGCCGGGGCCGGTATCGTCGATGAAAAGATGACGCGGTTGATGGTGGCGGAAGGCCCGGCCCGCATCCACGATCTGCTCGGCTATGGCGTGCCCTTCGATCACGATCTGGAAGGCAAGCTGCTTCTGTCGCGCGAAGCCGCCCATTCCGAGCGCCGCATCGTCCGCGTCAAGGGTGATATGGCCGGCAAGGCGATCATGGAAGCGCTGATTGCCGCCGTGCGCAACACGCCGTCGATCCGCGTTCTGGAAGGGTATGTCGTCGAGGAACTGGTGCGGCAGGGCCGGTTCATCTCCGGCGTCATCGCCCGTCCGGATGCCGGACAGTCGAAGAACCGTGTGTCGTTTCCGGCCCGCGCGGTGGTGCTGTGCTCAGGCGGCGTCGGCCATCTCTTTTCCGTCACCACCAATCCGACCGAAGCGTGCGGCCAGGGTGTCGGTATGGCAGCGCGTGCCGGTGCGATCATCGCCGATCCGGAATTCATCCAGTTTCATCCGACCGCGATCAATATCGGCCGCGATCCTGCCCCTTTGGCAACCGAAGCCCTGCGCGGCGACGGCGCCCACCTGATCAATTCGGCCGGCAAACGCTTCATGCTGGATATCCATCCGGACGGCGAACTCGCACCGCGCGACATCGTTTCGCGGGGTGTGTTTGCCGAAGTGCAGGCCGGGCGCGGCGCGTTTCTCGATTGCACCAAGGCGGTCGGCGCACATTTCCCCGAAGCGTTCCCGACTGTCTATGCCTCCTGCATGTCGGCAGGCATCGATCCGGTCACACAGCCCATCCCGGTCGTTCCGGCGGTTCATTATCACATGGGTGGCGTCCTGACCGATGCGGAAGGCCGGACCTCGATCGATGGACTCTGGGCCGCGGGCGAGGTGACCTCCACCGGCGTCCACGGCGCCAACCGGCTCGCCTCCAATTCGCTGCTTGAGGCCGTGGTCTTTGCCGCCCGCATCGCCGAAAATATCAAGGGCATGTTGCCGGAGCCGAAGATCACCGACTGGGGCGCCAATGCCGGAGAAAATGACGATCCGGTAACGCTGGAAGACAGCCCGCCGCTGACGGCGCTGCGCCATATCATGAGCGATCATGTCGGCGTCATCCGCAGCCAGGACACGCTGACGCGCGCCATCCGGGCAATTGCCAATCTCGAGCGTCAGAACACCCGGTTGCGCTTCAGCAACATCGTCACCACGGCCAAACTGATCACCACCGGCGCCTATCTGCGAACGGAAAGCCGCGGCGGTCATTACCGCTCCGACTACCCGGATCCGCGCCCGGAATGGAAGCACCGCACGTTCCTCACACTCGCTGAAGCCGACCGGGTCGTCGCCGAAGTGGCGGAAACGGAGAGTGTATAGGTGGTTCTTCTCCCCACCGGGGAGAAGGTGGCCCGTAGGGCCGGATGAGGGGGCCGCAAACCCGGACTGTGCCGTGCCGCCCCCCTCATCGCCTCGCATTCGCTCGGCACTTCTCCCCCGCAGGGGAGAAGAGGAATTCTACCAGTTCGAAACCGAAAGTGCTCAATCATGACACAAACCGCCCTTCGCCCCGAACTGCCCGCCCTGATGGTCGAGGATCAGGTTCGCACGGCCCTTCTGGAAGATCTCGGCCGCGCCGGTGATATCACCACCTATGCGACGATTGCCCCGGACCGGACGGCAACAGCTGAAATGAACGCCCGTGAAACCGGTGTCGTTGTCGGCATGGAGCTTGCCCGCACCGCCTTTCGCCTGATCGATCCGGCCATCCGCTTCGAGGCGCTGGTGAAGGACGGCGACCAGATTGCGCCGGGCACGGCGATGGCCCGCATCTCCGGCCCGGCCCGTGGCCTGCTGTCGGCCGAGCGCGTCGCGCTGAATTTCCTCATGCATCTCTGCGGCGTCGCCACCTACACATCGAAGTTCGCGGCCGAGATCGCCCATACCCGGGCAAAAGTTTGCTGCACGCGAAAAACCATTCCTGGCCTGCGGGCGCTGGAAAAATATGCGGTGCGTCTCGGCGGTGGATCCAATCACAGATATGGCCTGGACGACGCGATCCTGATCAAGGACAACCATATCGCCGTCTCCGGCGGCGTTGCCTCTGCTGTTCATGCGGCGCGCGCCTATTGCGGTCATCTCGTCAAGATCGAGGTCGAGGTCGATGGTCTCGACCAGATGCGCGAGGCGCTGACCGCCAGCCCGGACGTGATCCTGCTCGACAATATGGGGTCTGATCTGCTCAGGGAGGCCGTGGCCATCAACGCCGCGCATTGGCAACTGTCCGCTGACGCCTATCCGTCCGACCCGCGCCGGACGAAGCTGGAAGCGTCAGGCAACGTAAACTTCCAGACTATTCGTGCCATCGCCGAAACCGGCGTCGACTATATCTCGACCTCAAAAATCACCATGGCCGCGCCGACGCTGGATATCGGGCTTGATATCGTCATCGGCTAAATGCGGGCGCGTCAGGCACCAGCGATTGTGTGACGCCGCTTCCATTCGTCGGCGACGTCACCCATCGTCTTTTCCGTGCCGTCCTTGATCCAGGCCATGAAGGCGCGGTCGAGCGCAAAGCCGTCACCACATTCTGTGGCGAGAAAACGGCGGACATTCTGCGTGTTGCGATAGTTGCGCGTGACCGCCGTGTTGCGGTCGATCGGATCAGCGTGCCAGTCGAACCCCGTCATCTCTTGCTTCCTATCGTTGCAGTACGAACGGACAGACCAGGCGCGCGCCGATCGTCAGCGTCTTGCCGCAGTCGTAGCGGCAGGTTTTGAACTGTCCATTCAGGTCGTCGCTGGTCAGGTTGCATTGGGTAATCGCCGGTTGGCTGGTGGTACCGTTGTTACCGAAATAATCGGAAATGGCAGGCTTGTCCTCCGGGGCCGTCAGAACAGCACCGGCGAGGAGAAGAGCAATGATCTTCATCGGTTTCTCCTGTTTTCATCACGGCCGTTGGTCATAGGGCTTGTGAATTGCCGTCAGGGAACCTTTACCTACACGGCGTGGTTGGCGCAAATAGGCCGCGTTTCCAATCGCTGGATTTGAAGAAGGATTGTTCGTGTCGGCAGATTTCTGGATTTTCGTTGTCATCGGTTTCTTCGCACAATTGGTCGATGGCGCTCTGGGAATGGCCTTCGGCCTGCTGTCCACCACCAGCCTTCTGGCCTTCGGTGTCCCGCCGGCAACGGCAAGCGCGATGACTCATATCGCCGAAATCTTCACGACCGCTGCATCCGGTGCATCGCATACCTATCAGCGCAACATCAACTGGCGGCTTGTCGCGCGGCTGGCTCCCGCTGGCATGATCGGCGGGGCGCTCGGCGCCTACGGCGTGTCGAACATTGATGGCAAGGTGATCGAGCCGTTCGTTTCGGCCTATCTGGTGCTGGTCGGCCTCTATATCCTGTTCAAGGCGGTGCGGCCGCTCTGGGTGCGCGAGGTCAGGGATTGGGCCGTGCCGTTCATCGGTTTGGGTGGCGGCGTTCTCGATGCTGCGGGCGGCGGCGGCTGGGGGCCGATCGTGACGACATCACTGATCGGCCGCGGCCATGACCCGAAAAAGGTCATCGGTTCCACCAGCCTGACCGAGTTTCTCGTCACCCTGACGATCTCGGCGACGTTCGTATTCACGCTTGGCTGGTCCGATCTCGGCTCGGCGATCGGTCTCGTGCTGGGTGGAGTGCTGGCTGCTCCCATCGGCGCGATCGTCGTCAAGCATTTGCCGGTCAGGCCGCTTCTGATCGCCGTTTCCCTCGTCATCATCACCACGTCGGCGATCCGGATATTCTGATCCGCACATCACCGGGTTTCTCCGGCCACACCGGTTGATTGTGGAACTGCTGGCCGCATCAGGCGTTGCATCTTCAGCCAATCATCCACTGGAGGAATGTCTGATGAAATGCTTGCTCCCCACGCTCGCCCTTGTTCTCGTCACATCGACAGGCGTTTTTGCACAATCGTCATCCCAGACTGCCATCGCCAATTTCATCGGCAAGGATGGCAAGGAGACGGGACGGGCAACCCTGACGCAGGGTAAGAATGGCGTGCTGATCGAGGTGGAGGTGACAAACCTGCCGCCCGGAAAGTGGGTGGCCTTTCATGTGCACGAGACCGGCAAATGCGACGCCGCGCACAATCATGAATCGGCCGGCAAGCATTTCAACCCGGGTAATGCCGAACATGGTTTTCTCGCCGCCAACGGCCCGCATGCCGGTGATATGCCCAACCAGTATGTCGGCGCCGATGGCGTCATGCGAGCGCAGGTCTTCAACAGCATGGTGGTGCTCGACAATGCCGATAACGGTATTCGCGGCCGGGCGCTGATGGTGCATGCGAAATCCGACGACAATCGCAGCCAGCCTTCGGGTGATGCCGGTGACCGGCTCGCTTGTGCGGTCATCGAATAGCAGCCCCGGCCCTACGAGGGGGCCGGATCCTCGGCTGGCTGTTCAGGCAGATAAAAGACACGCTTGGCGGCCCGCAGCATATCGCGTGTCGTTGCCCACCATTTGGCGGTGCCCACCCAGTAGCGAAGCGTCAGCGATGTCCCGTCCTTGCTCAGATCGGCAATGAAAGTCGAGGGGGCCGGGGTTTGTTCGATGGCCGGATTTCCTTTCGCAAGATCCAGCAAGGCGGCCTGAGCCGCATCGATATCCTCGTGATTGCCGATGATTACCGTCAGGTCATGGCGCCGCAGGCGCTCGCGGCTGTAGTTGGTGACCGGAACATTCCAGAGCGTCGAGTTTGGTGCGAGGCGATAGAGCCCATCCGCTGTCCTCAGCTCCGTTGCGAAGAGACCGATTTCCGTGACGGTGCCGGTGACGGCAGGCGTTTCGATCGACTCTCCGACCCGGAACGGCCGCAGCACCAGGAGCATGATTCCCGCCGCTATGTTCTGCAGAGTTCCCTGTAGCGCGAGCCCGATGGCCAGACCGGCGGCGCCCAAGGTCGCGATGATCGAGGCGGTCTGTACACCGAACTGGCCAAGAACGGTGATGAAGACCAGCAGCAGGACCGCGTAGCGCACGATATTGGAGAAAAACCGGGCGAGCGTCTCGTCGATGCCGCGCACCCGTGACAGGCCGGAATAAGCCCAGTTGTGCAGAAGCCGCGAAATGATCCATCCTACAAACAAAAGGATGACGGCGCCGAGGACCGAGAAGGAATATTGCACCGCCAGCGCGCTTGCCTGACTGAGCGCCGTGCGTGTGGCGATGATGACGTCCGTTGCCTGTTGTTCCATCGGGCCTTTCCCTTGTCATGCTTGAAGGGGAGGGAGATGGAGCGCGGGGCCGGTGCGTCAACCCTGAAAAAAGGCAGTTGCTGTCAGCAGCATTTATCGACCACCAACTTTGAGGCCGGGTGCCGGACGTTCGTCGAGAATTTGGCGGCGGAAACGGAAGAGGGCGGCTGGCCGTCCACCGGTCGCAGCCGTCAGCATGCCGGTCGGCTCGACCAGTTCGGCGCCTTCGACCAGACGGCGAAAATTCTGTTTGTGCAGATGCCGTCCGGAAATCGCTTCCACCGTCGCCTGCAGGTCCGTCAGCGTGAATTCGGGTGGCATCAGTTCGAAGATCACCGGCCGGTATTTGATCTTGCCGCGCAGCCGCGCAACCGCCGTGGCAACGATGCGGCGATGATCGTGACGCATTGTCAGGCCAACCGGTGGAGTGGCGGTGGCGCTGGCGCGGCCGTCGACCACGGCTTCGCCGACCAGACCGGCCTCATAGAGAAGTTCGTAGCGCTCCAGCACGCGCTCCTCGTCCCAGGGGAAATCATCGAGCCCGAAGGCAAGGCGTGTGCGGGTGCGCCGTTGCGGCAGGCCCATCCGCTCGTCCTGATGTCCGCCCTTTTCCCATTGGCGCAAGGCGGGAAGAATGATCTGGTCGATCAGCACTGGCCGGCCCTGCCGCCAGTCTTCCCACGGCAGGTAGCTGTACCAGTCGCGCCAATGGGCGCCGGCCTCGGCGAGGCGGGCGTTGTTTTCCGCGTCCGTGCGGGTCAGCGCCAGATAGCCGACCGACACCATATGCGTACTGCTTTCGCCCGCCGAGCGGTGGCGGCCCTGGTCGCCAAATGTGTAGAGCTGCTCGATGTACCCGAGATCAAGCGCCGTCTGCTGCTCGACGCTGGCGCGAAGGCTGGTTTCGAATGTCCGGTGGCGGGCAGGGTCGAAGGGGCCGAAGGGCAGGCCGTCCCGGCTGTCACTCTGTTCGTCGCTGACAGCGAGGATACGCGGCGAGCGGCTGGTCACCGCGACGATCGCGGCGTTGAGGCCGATTTCGACGCCAACGGTCCTGTCAGCCGGCATGGACGGCAGGCTCCGGCAGCGGGGAAAAGACGAAGGGCACGTTTCCATCGGTATCGGCACCGCGGCCGATGGCCTTGATTGCCGCCACCAGCCGGCCGTTGCGCGACAACATCCGATCACCGATCTCGATCAGCCGGGAATTGGGCGTGACATAGGCGGAGGCGGCGCGCAGCCGCAATGCAAGCTCTGTTTCGTCCTGATCGGGCTCAACCGCCAGGGAGGCGATAACGGCAGCGGCGGGCGAGCGCGATATGCCCATCCAGCAGTGGATCAGCAACGGAGCCGAACGATCCCATTGCCGCGCAAAGTCGATGATCTGTTGCACGTGCTCTTCGCCCGGAGCGACAAGAGCGGCATTTCCGGAAAAGGTAATATCGTTCATTCCCAGCAGCAGATGCCGGGCAGCCGTAATCACGGCCGGACGATGAAAGGCCTGCTCCTTGGCCATCAGGCTGATCATTTCGCGGGCGCGATGGCGCACAGCCATTTCGGCGATGCGCAACAGGGGCGAGACGACGATCACCGGCATCTCAGGACACCGCCCGTAAAGCCGAACGTTCCGTCTCGATCGCGGCAAACCGTTCAGCAAACAATCTTTGCGCCTCGATGGCCGGCAGCGGAGCGATCAGGATCATCTCGCGGGTGATGCCGCGCGGCTGGCCAAAGAACTTGCGCGCTTCGGTCAGTGAAAATCCGGCAAGCACGGTCGCCTCGAAATAGGCAGCGATCTGATCGGCCTTCTTGATCCGGGTCTTCAGCTCCGCCGATGCCGCGGCAGGAAGGCCGAAACGCAGATGAATGGCGCTCTCCAACCTCTTCTCGACCACCTTGTAGCCGCCGCCGACCACGGCCTTGAACGGCGAGATCATGTCGCCGATCACATATTCCGGGGCATCATGCAGCAGGGCCATCTGGCATTCCTCGGCTGTGCAGCTGAACTGGCGGCGAAAGATTTCCTCGACGACAAGGCTATGCTGGGCAACGGAAAAGGCGTGATCACCGTCCGTCTGGCCGTTCCAGCGGGCAACACGGGCAAGCCCGTGGGCGATATCGGACAGCTCGACATCGAGCGGTGAGGGGTCGAGCAGATCGAGCCGCCGTCCGGAAAGCATGCGCTGCCAGGCACGGGCAGACATCAGGCGCTTTCCTCACCGGCTTCAGCCGGGAAATCCAGGCCTGTCCAGGTGGGCAGGGTGAGCGTTACCGCGGTGTCTCCGGCAAGGATCGGCTCGCCCGAAGCGATGGCTTCGCCAGCCTTGTCGATGCGCACGATCGCCAAGCCTGATGCGCCAATGACGCTGCCGAGCGTGCCGATCGAGCGTCCCTTGACCGTCAGCGCTGTTCCGGTTTCCGGCAGTGCGGTTTCTGCTGCGACAATCACCACACGCCGCCGCGCGGTGCCGCGATGCTGCATGCGCGACACGACTTCCTGGCCGACATAGCAGCCCTTCTTGAAGGACAGTGCGCCGTTCTTGTCCATCAGCACATCATGGGGAAAAGCGTCCTGCAGAGCATAATCGGAGCCCGAAACGGCAATACCGCTCTGAATGCGAAGGCGATCATAGTCGCCGGTGCCAGCCGTTTCGCCCTCTCCACCATAGGTGCGGAAAACGGCCAGTCCGGCCTTGGCAAAACGCGCATCGCGATAGGCGCCGGGCGCCTCGTCGAAACGGATGGCAACGGCGGCAGGATTGGCGAGCGACAGTGAAATCGGCGCGCGTAGCTTGTACATGGTCAATCGCTTCAACAGCGCTTCGGCCTGATCCGCGCCGGTTTCGAGATTGATCGTCGCGCCGTCGCGGCTGACCATGAAGTCAAACAGAATCTTGCCCTGTGGTGTCAAAAGCGCGCCGGGCTTTGCTTCGCCGTCTTCGAGAAGGTCGAGATCGGTGGTGATCAGCGCTTGCAGGAATTCCTGCGCGTCCTGTCCCGACACGGTAATCATGGCACGATCTGGAAGGGTGACGGGCTGCATGGCGTTTATCCTGTTTGTCAGGTGAAACAGGTAGGATTTCGCACGCGCCGCGGCAAGCGCTTTGCGCCGCCGTTAGTCGCCAGCCACGAAAAATTTCCACTGGCCGTCAGGTGTGATCCCCACGCGGTAGAAATTGTAATTGCCGCCTTCTTCCATCTCGGCGAAATCGCCGGCGGTCACCAGACGGAACAGATCAACCTTTTCCGGCGGGGTCAGGGATGCCAGCGGCTTTTCGGTGAAGTAGGGCCAGACATAGGCTTCTTCAGGCGTACCCTTGTCGACGAGAACGAAACCGGCCGACAGCACATCGAGCAGGATCGCCAGGATTTCGATCCCTTGCGGATCGCCCGACAGGCCCTTCAGCGTCTCGATCGGATCGGCATCGGCCTCGCCGACTTGAGTCTGGGTCGGACCTTTGCCGAGCAGGGGCCGCAGCCGTTCGATGTCGCCGGAGGCGGCAGCCTCGACGATCAATTCGCGCATCCGGGCGACCGGCTTGGGAATTTTGGAAACGTCCGACAGGACCTCGACCGGAGCGGCTGGCGCCTTGTCCTCTATCGAATCATCCTTGGCGTCACGGGCAGGCTTGTTGACCAGCGGATCCGGCATCGGAATCTGCATGGGGCCGGTATCGCGTGGCTCGTCTTCTTCGGGAACGTCCTTGGCCGGCTTATCCTGGCTCGTTTCGCCAGGTATCTGCTTCAATTCGCTGAGTGCGAAGGCTCGATGGGGTAGGAGGATGGATGAGACGAGCAGGCTGGAAAGCAGCAACGCAGAAAGGCGAACCGCACGCATCCGGCATGCTGACAGCTGACGTTCCATGATAGCCTCGAAACTACTGCAGGGTGCGTTCCGGTGAGAATTCACCGGCCAGCATACGCTCGCGAAGCGAATTCAGCATGGCCTCGGCACCTTCTTCGCCATGAAGGCGGATCGTTTCGCGCATGGCAAGCGCAATGGCAGCGTCGGCAATGATTTCAGGCTCGATGCCATCGGCCATGCCATCCGCCCAGGCCTCATTCTGGTGTTCCAGGGCTGCCTGCATCTTCTCATGAACAATCATGTCGTCGATGTCATTCAGACTTGGTTCCATCATTCGTTCCATGCCGTTTCACGCTCTTTACTTGGCACCTGACTCAGGGCGATGCCACTTCTTACCACTCTCTTAACAACCTTAGCAGCCTTTTCCCAAAACGACACGGGCTCCTGAAGAAAGAGGTTAATTTATCGTTAATTTCCAAAGCGGGCGGTTATTTCTGAAGCAAGTGTTGCTCCTTCGGCACGGTATCGCTCGTCAGCGACCACGGCCGGAGCCGTGCAGGCCGTATAAACCGAGGCAAATGTCCGGTAGCCGCGGTTGAAGGCGGCGGTCATCCGCGCACGCCGGTCGGCTTCGCCCTTTGCTTCCTTGTTGAGCAGATCCTGCATCGATTGCCGCCAGGTATCTGCAGTGGAATCCTTGCAGAGGGTGCGCAAATAGTGAACGGATCCAAGGATTTCCGATAAACGCAGCAGGCGCGCATCATAAGGTGCAGGCTTCTCGGCGACAGCAACAGGCGCGCCCGCCGGTGGAACGCCCTGCGCCAGCGCGGCAAGCGGCAGGCAGGCAAAAGCCAGGAGAAGAGACGATCGTGCGGCCAGAAAACGGATCATTTCCCTTTCAAGCCCCGAATCATGCCTGCGGGCAAGTGGATTTTGGCGGCAGGCTCATCGCTGCCGCAGCGCCTCGAGTTTTTCCACGCATTCCCACACGCTTTCTGGAATGGGAAGGCCGAAGATTTCATCGGCCGTATACCAGCCGATATCGGCTGCATCGTCAGCCGCGATGGCAACAAGATCGGGGTCGGCGTCCACCGTGAACACCGAAAGAAAGAAATGCCGGGCACTCGGCCCGTCTGATTCACGCGGTGGTAGATCGTAAGTCTCGAACAGCAGCGGATTGCGTGGCAGAATACCGGTCTCCTCATGAAACTCGCGTACCGCCGTTTGCGCCGGCGTTTCGCCTGCCTCGGCCCGGCCGCCCGGAAACGCATACATATCGGCGGATGGCGGATTGGCGCGGCGCACGAGCAGGTAGCGCCCGTTGCGTTCGAGAACGGCGGACGAGGCAAGTTGGGGGGAAGCTGTCATATCGATGGAACCGGAAAAGTATTGAAAATCTTGACCCACCTTAGGCGAAGTGCGATTTGAAAGCCATGTGCGGACGATTTTCGCTGACGGCGACACCCAAGGAACTGGCGGATATTTTCGGTCTTATGGAGACTGAGGATTTTCCGGCGCGCTTCAATATTGCCCCGACGCAACCGATTATCATCGTCATGTCCGGTGAGAGGCAGCGCCCCGGCAGCAACCTGCCGGATCGCCGGGCGCTGCTGGTGCGCTGGGGGCTGACGCCGTCCTGGGTCAAGGACCCGCGCGATTTTCCGCTGCTGATCAACGCGCGGGCTGAAACTGCCGCGGAAAAAGCCTCGTTCAAGGCAGCGATGCGCCATAGGCGCGTTCTGATCCCGGCCTCCGGTTTCTACGAATGGCACCGGCCGTCAAAGGAAAGCGGCGAGGCGGCGCAGGCATACTGGATCAAGCCGAGAGACGGCGGCATTGTTGCATTTGCGGGACTGATGGAAACTTGGTCTTCGGCGGACGGATCCGAGGTCGATACGGCCGCCATCCTGACGACCTGTGCCAACACGCGCGTCGGCGATGTTCATGACCGCATGCCGGTGGTGATCAAGCCGGAGGATTTTGCCCGCTGGCTTGATTGCAGGACACAGGAACCGCGCGATGTCGCCGATTTGCTGGCCCCGGTCGATGATGACTATTTCGACGTCATCGCCGTGTCGGACAAGGTGAACAAGGTGGCCAATACCGGCGCCGATCTTCAGACGCCGGTGCATGTATCGGCGCGGCCTTCCTCAAAGCCGAAAGAAACACCTGCAAATCCGCAGCTGTCGCTCTTTTGAGCGATCAGGCCGGCTTTTTCACCGGCTTTGGCTTGATCTGCAGGGCAGCGGCAAGCACGGCCTTCAGGCCAAGCGGACGATATTGCTCGACGAGATTGGCCGCCGCTCGCGGACTGTTCTTGTCGGTTTTTGTGCCAGGCATTTCAAATTCTCCTCAGATGCTTCCCTAAGCGGAATCGCTTCGTCCGTTGTGTTCTCCACCAGAACGGCGCTCCTTATTGTGCCCCGGGAAACAGGCTTTAATGTGCAAGTTCTCAAAGCCTTGATTCCCCAGACATCTGGCCTCTCCAGATAAGCGCAATCATGACAAAACGATGACGAATAATCCAGTATTGCAACATAAGATGCTGGAGCGCGGCTGACCTCTTGACCAGGACGGATCGAAGCGCGATAAAGCAGCCCATGAAAACGGTTATCTGCTGCATCTGCCGGATTATTATTCGCTAGCCTCAACGCTGGCCTGGCCGTTTTCGTCTCCCAAAATCCAAGATGACAACGTGAAGGTCCAGCCTGGCGGCTGCGTGTATCCGGTATCGTGCGGAATGGGAGATGGAAATGAGCGGACTGCCAGACTTGAAGTTTTACAACACGCTGACACGGGAGAAGGCGGTCTTTGCGCCGATCGATCCCGATGACGTCCGCATGTATGTCTGCGGCCCGACGGTTTATGACTTCGCCCATATCGGCAATGCCCGCCCGGTTATCGTCTTTGACGTGCTCTACCGGCTGCTGCGCCATGTCTATGGCGAAAGCCACGTGACCTACGCCCGCAACATCACCGACCTCGACGACAAGATCAATGCGCGGGCGCTGCGGGATTTCGGCACAGAGATCGGCAATGGTACGCTGTCGCTGAACGAAGCGATCCGCCGTGTGACGGAGAAGACAGCGAACCAGTTCCATTCCGACGTGGCGATACTTGGCTGCCTTGAACCGACACACGAGCCGCGTGCCACCGAATTCGTGCAGCCGCGTGAGGACGGAAAGTCGGACATGATCACGCTGATAGGGCGGCTGATCGAACGCGGTCATGCCTATGAAACCAATGGCGAAGTCCTGTTCGATACCGTTTCGACGTCGGCTTACGGCGAGCTCTCCAAACGTAACCTTGACGAACAGCAGGCTGGCGCACGCGTCGCTGTGGACATTCACAAGAAAAACCCTGGCGACTTTGTGCTTTGGAAGCTCTCTTCGCCGGAGGAACCTGGCTGGGATTCGCCCTGGGGCCGGGGCCGTCCCGGCTGGCATATCGAGTGCTCGGCCATGGCGGCCGCCTATCTCGGCGAGGTTTTCGATATCCACGGTGGCGGGCTCGACTTGATCTTTCCGCACCACGAGAACGAGATCACCCAGTCGCGTTGCGCCCATGGCACAAAGGTGATGGCGAATGTCTGGATGCATAATGGTTTCGTGCAGGTCGAAGGCCGCAAAATGTCGAAATCCGAAGGGAATTTCGTCACGATCTACGAATTGCTGCACACCGAGACCTTTGGCGGCCGCAAGTGGCCGGGCGAGGTTCTGCGCCTGGCCATGCTGATGACGCATTACCGCGAGCCGATCGATTTTTCGATCAAGCGGCTGGAGGAGGCGGAGCGCCTGCTGGCCAAATGGCCGGCCGGCAAGCCGGGCGATACCGCGCCGGATGCGTCCGTGCTCAACGCATTGGCCGATGATCTGAACACGGTCGCCGCGGTGCAGGCCCTGCATGCGCTGGCATCGGCTGCGAATGCAGACCCGGCCGCATTGCCGGTCTTTGCCGCCAGTGCTGCATTGCTTGGCGTTCTGCCGAAGGAGGCGGAAGTTGACGGTGCGGTTGCATCGGCGGTCGATGCGCTTGTGGCGATGCGGCTTGAAATGCTCAAGGCCAAAAACTTTGCCGAGGCCGACAAGATCCGCGACGATCTCGCCGCCAAGGGCATCCAGCTGAAGGACGGCAAGGATGCGGCGACGGGCGAGCGGGTCACGACGTGGGAGGTCAGGCGCTGAACTTGTCTCACTGACGATACAGGCATATGCTGAGGCCTATGCCGAAGGAGGCTGTCATGAATGTCATCAAGGTTGACCAGGGACGCGAGGTAAAACTCTTTCGCAACGGCCGAAATCAGGCCGTCCGTATTCCCGTGGAGTTCGAACTCCCGGGAAACGAGGCGATCATGCGCAAGGAAGGTGACCGGTTGATCATCGAGCCGAAGAAGAAAAGCGGCTTGCTGGAGTGGCTTCGCGCGCAGGAACCGTTCGATGAAGAATTCCCGGACCTTGATGAAGACAGCCCGCTTCCGAAGGACTTCAGTCTGTGAACGGTGTGCTTTACATGCTCGATACGAATATTCTGTCTGATGCGATCCGCAACCCGTTCGGTATTGCAAGTCAGTACATGGAACGGGTCGGTGAAGATGCGCTGTGCGTGAGTGCCGTCGTCGCCTCCGAGATGCGCTACGGGATCAGGAAGAAAGGATCGCCGCGACTATCCCATCTCGTCGAGAATACCTTATCCCGCATTGCCATCCTTCCCTATGATGACGCGGCTTCCCAGAGCTACAGTGTCATTCGTAATGATTTGGAGCGTCAGGGTCAGCCAATCGGTTTGGCTGACCTCTTTATCGCCGCTCATGCATGTTCGCTCAATTTAACGCTCGTAACGAACAACACCCGTGAATTTTCCCGGGTCGAGGGTTTGAAAATCGAAAACTGGCTGGTGCCGGAGGAGCATCAATGACCGCTATCGTCCATACGGGCGGCTGCCAATGCGGCGGCGTTCGCTTTCGTGTCGAGGGCGCGCTTGGCGATGCGTCCGTCTGCCACTGCCGGATGTGCCAGAAGGCCGCGGGAAATTTCTACCTGCCGCTGGTTTCCGTGCGTCAGGCAAAGCTCAGCTGGACACGCGGCGAACCCAAGCGCTTCCAGTCCTCCAACGCAGCGTCGCGCGGCTTTTGCAGCGATTGTGGTACGCCGCTGACCTATGAAGCGCCGGATGGCGTGGCGCTGACGATCGCCGCCTTTGACCGGCCGGAAGGCATCGTCCCGACAATCCAGTGGGGCACCGAGGCCAAGCTGCCTTATGTGGATCACATCCCGCAATTGCCGGGCGAGGATACGATGGCCGATCAGGACGCCGTATCCTTCCTTGCCAATCTGGTTTCCTATCAGCACCCGGATCACGATACGGCCGAATGGCCGCCGGAGGAGCGCCAATGAGCATCAGCCGCATCTATACCGGCGGCTGCCAGTGCGGCGCGGTGCGTTACCGGGCGGAAGGAACGCTTGGCGATCCGCATCTGTGCCATTGCCGCATGTGCCAGAAGGCGTCCGGCAACTATTTCATGCCGCTCGCCAATGCGCCGCGCGCCAGTTTCAGCATCACCCGCGGCGCTCCCGGTTGGTTTCGTTCCTCGCATCTGGTCCGGCGCGGCTTCTGTTTCCTTTGCGGCACGCCGCTGTTTTACGATATGCCCGAGGCCGATTTCATCAATATCGTGCTGGGGTCGCTCGATGATCCCTATGACGTGCGGCCGCTGACCCAATCCGGCGTCGAATCGCGCATGCCCTGGTTTTCGCATCTGCCGGGATTGCCGGGCACGGAGACGGACGACGGCAGTGAGCCGATCACCGAACGGCATATTGCCATTCTGGAATCGAACCGCCAGCATCCCGACTACGATACTGAACATTGGCCACCGGAGGACTGAGATGACCGAAACCACCCGAACCGGAGGCTGCCAGTGCGGTGCCGTTCGCTTTAAGATCCATGGCGCCCTCGGCCGCCCGTCGATCTGCCATTGCCGCATGTGCCAGAAAGCCTTCGGTGGCTTCTTCGGCCCATTGGTCACCGTTGAAGGCGAGGCGGAATGGACCCGCGGCGAGCCGAGCTATTTCCAGTCATCCATCAACATTGCCCGCGGCTTCTGCGCCGCTTGTGGCACGCCGTTGACCTACAGGCATCCGGGTGGGCTCGAAATTGCCATCGGCGCCTTCGACAACCGCGACGATCTCGCGCCGCAGATCCAGGTGAATTTCGCCGCCCGCAATGCCTGGGTGACAACGATCTTCGACCAGCTGGTGCATGAAGATCCCAATTACTACATGCAGCAGGAACAGATCATCTCCTTCCAGCATCCCGACCACGACACCGAAGTCTGGCCGCAATTTCCGCACGCCTCCTGACCGGCGCTTAAGATCATCCTTGAAAGCAGACAGCATGACCGAAATTCTCCGCACGCTCTATCCTGAAATCGAGGCCTATGCGTCCGGCCATCTCGACGTTGGCGACGGCCACACGATCTATTGGGAAAAATCCGGAACGCCGGGCGCAAAACCGGCCGTCTTCCTGCATGGCGGCCCGGGCGGCACGATCTCTGCGAACCATCGCCGGCTGTTCGATCCAAAACTCTATGACGTGACCCTGTTCGACCAGCGCGGTTGCGGCAAGTCAACGCCGCAAGCGGAACTGGAAGCCAACACCACCTGGCACCTCGTTGCCGATATCGAGCGGCTGCGTGAAATGGCCGGCGTCGAACAATGGCTGGTTTTCGGCGGCTCCTGGGGCTCGACTTTGGCGCTCGCCTATGCGGAAAAACATCCCGAACGCGTGTCCGAACTCGTCGTGCGCGGCATCTACACGCTGACCAAGGTCGAACTCGACTGGTACTATCAGTTCGGCGTCTCGGAACTGTTTCCCGACAAATGGGAGCGCTTTATCGCACCGATCCCGGAAAACGAACGCCACGAGATGATGCACGCCTATCAACGGCGGCTGACAAGCGATGACCGGGCGACCCGTGTTGCCGCCGCCAAATCCTGGAGCATCTGGGAAGGCGAAACCATTACGCTTTTGCCGGAACCGTCGACCTCGACGCCGTTCGAGCAGGAGGAATATGCCCACGCCTTTGCCCGTATCGAAAACCATTTCTTCGTCAATGCCGGCTGGCTGGATGAGGGGCAGTTGCTGCGTGACGCCCACCAGCTGCATGGCATTCCCGGCGTCATCGTCCATGGCCGCTACGACATGCCATGCCCGGCAAAATATGCCTGGGCGCTGCACAAGGCTTGGCCGGAAGCCGAGTTTCACCTGATCGAAGGGGCAGGGCATGCCTATTCCGAGCCCGGCATTCTCGACCGGCTGATCCGGGCGACGGACGGGTTTGCGGGGAAGAATTGACATGACAGCGTTTGCCGCTTGCACCCCCCTCTGTCACTTCGTGACATCTCCCCCACAAGGGGGGAGATCATTCATTTCCCTTTCCAGCTTTCCGTTGAGGCGAGCACGGAGCATTCGGTTAATCTCCCGCCTTGTGGGGGAGATGTCGGCGTCGCCGACAGAGGGGGGTAATGTACCTCATGCTCGGAATACACGTTCGGAGGCCAGCCGATGACCCGCGAAAAAATCCACCTCTTCGACACCACGCTGCGCGACGGCCAGCAGACGCCGGGCATCGACTTTTCCGTCGAGGACAAGATCGCCATTGCCGCGCTGCTGGACGAGTTCGGCATGGATTATGTTGAAGGCGGCTATCCCGGCGCCAACCCGACCGATACCGAATTCTTCGGAAAAAAACGCACCCAGAACGCGCGCTTCGTCGCCTTCGGCATGACCAAGCGCGCCGGTGTATCCGCCTCCAATGACCCGGGGCTGACAGCACTTTTGCAGGCTGAAAGCGATGCGATCTGTCTTGTCGCCAAGAGCTGGGATTATCATGTCCGCGTCGCCCTTGGCTGCACCAATGAAGAAAACCTCGAATCGATCCAGTCTTCGGTCGAAGCTGTTGTCGCAAGTGGCAAGGAAGCGATGATCGATTGCGAACATTTCTTCGATGGTTACAAGGCCAACCCGGCCTATGCGCTGGCCTGCGCCAAGACCGCCTATGACGCCGGTGCCCGCTGGATCGTGCTTTGCGACACCAATGGCGGCACGCAGCCGCCCGAAATCCGTGACATCGTCGCAGCTGTGATTGCCCATGGCGTGCCGGGCGCCAATCTTGGCATCCATGCGCATAACGACACCGGCCAGGCGGTTGCAAATTCGCTCGCTGCCGTCGAGGCGGGGGTGCGCCAGATCCAGGGCACGCTGAATGGCATCGGCGAGCGCTGCGGCAACGCCAATCTGGTGACGCTGATCCCGACGCTGGCACTGAAGGAAACCTATACCAGCCGCTTCGAGACGGCGATCGACGCCGACCGGCTGCAGGAACTCACCCAGCTGTCGCATTCATTCGATGAACTGCTCAATCGCTCGCCGGATCATCAGATGCCCTATGTAGGCGCGTCCGCCTTTGCCACCAAGGCCGGCATCCACGCCTCGGCACTCCTGAAGGACCCGCGCACCTACGAACATGTGACGCCTGAAAGCGTTGGCAACCTGCGTAAGGTGATGGTGTCGGACCAGGGCGGCAAGGCCAATTTCATCAACGCGCTGAAGCGCCGCGGTATCACCGTTTCCAAGGATGATCCCAAGCTCGATCAGCTGATTTCCATCGTCAAGGAAAACGAGGCAACCGGCTATGCCTATGAAGGTGCTGATGCCAGCTTCGCCATCCTTGCCCAGCGCATTCTCGGCTCGGTGCCGGATTTCTTCCATGTCGAAAGCTTCCGCGTCATGGTCGAGCGGCGTTTCGATGCCAACGGTCATTTGAAGACCGTCTCGGAAGCGGTGGTCAAAGTCTCGGTCGATGGCGAAGCCACCATGTCGGTCGCCGAGGGCCACGGCCCGGTCAACGCGCTCGATCTGGCCCTGCGCAAGGATCTCGGCAAATACCAGTCTGAGATCGAGGACCTGGAACTGGTGGACTATAAGGTGCGTATTCTCAATGGCGGCACCGAGGCCATCACCCGCGTCCTGATCGAATCCGTCGACGGTACCGGTGCCCGCTGGTGGACGGTCGGGGTTTCGGACAACATCATCGACGCATCGTTCCAGGCGCTGATGGATTCGATCGTGTTCAAGCTGTTGAAGAACCGCGATCAGGCCGGTTTGGCTGCGGCCGAGTAGGGTATTCGCCTGCAAGCCCCATGTTGCTGTTGTGGAGGAGGCGCGCTTTCTTAACCGAGGGCGCGCGCCACCTCCTGCAATCGTCACGTCGGTGTCGGTTCGACTTTCTTGGCATTCGGCCGCCGCAGATTGAAGAGGTTACCAACCAGGATCAGTCCAGCGCCGATCGCCGTAAAACTGTCGATCGCCTCGGAATACAGGAGGAAACCCAGCACTGCCGACAAGGGCACCCGCAGATAATCCATCGGCATGACAACAGTGGCATCCGCGTGAGACAGCGCCTTCGCCATGCAGAAATGGGCAAACGAGCCAGCGAATGCGAACAGGAATATCCACGGCCATGTTGAGGCCGATGGCCAAAGCCAGACGTTGATCGCCGGAATGATCCCGATGATCGACTGGATGACGAGCATCCAGAAAAGGATTTTTGTTGCGCTGTCGGAGCGGGTCAGTGCCTTCGTGGAAATGAAGGAAATCGCAAACGCGAAGGCGGCGCCCAGTGTGATCAGATGGCCGGGATTGAGGGGCGCTGCCCCCGGACGCACGATGAGCGCCACACCTGCCAGACCGAAAAGGATCACGACACCTTTTCGCCATGTCAGCCGCTCGCCGAGGAAGATTGCGGCCAGAAACGCAGCCCAGATGGGGGCGGTGAACTCAATCGAAATGACCTGAGCCAGCGGAATGAGCGTCAGGCCCATCAACCAGGCATATTGCCCCGCATAGTGCGCAACGTTGCGGCCGATATGTTTGGGCAGGATGCCGGTTCGCATCGCTCTGATACCGCCTTCGCGATATACCAGCGGCAACAGCATGAAAAAGGCAATGACGGACCGCATCTCCATTGCCTGGAAAACGTCGAGCTCGCGGGTAATAACGCGGCCCGACACAGCCATGAGCAGGATCAGGACCACAGACGTCACCATCCATGCTGCCGCCTTTGCGATTGACGGGCTGTTATCCATGCGAGGTGTGCTTTCAAGTTCGAGTGGTGGCTCGGGATCACCTAGTATTATAGGGGGCGGGAGCTTGCCCGCCTGATTTAATCAGGCGGGCTAAGACGTCATGCCCCGGTACACTTCGGATCCTGTGCCGGTGGAGCGCGCCTATCGGAGCGCTCGAAAGTCACAACACCAGCCGGAATTTCGCAAACCCGTCCGCGCCATCGCCGGCATCCTCGATCTTCACGCTCTTGACATCAGCCATCAGCCCGCGTGCCTTCGGGCCGCTCTCGAACAGCGCCGTTGCACCTTCCACGGGCGCAAAACTCCAGTTGCCGTCGGCCGACGGGTTGATGGTGCCTTCGGCGATGATATAGCGGACGATGACGTCGCGGTTGGTGTCGGGGGCGGCGAAGACCACCTTGTCGCTGGCGATTTCCGGGAACTTGCCACCGCCACCGGCGCGATAATTGTTGGTGGCGACGACGAATTTCTGGGCCGGGTCGATCGGCTTGCCTTCGAACGACAGGTTGCGGATACGGTTGGAATCCGGGTTTACGGCCTTGCCGTCGCCGTCATATTTCGCCGGTTGCGACAGATCGATCTGGTAGGTGACACCGTCGATAATGTCGAAATTGTAGGAGGGGAAGGTGGTGTTGAGCAGAGCCACGTCCTTGGCGCCGGGCGCAACGGTATTGAACATGCCGGCCGACATTTCCAGCCAGTTCTTCACCTGCGCGCCGGTGATGACGACGGCCTGAACCGTGTTCGGATAGAGATAGAGGTCGGCGACGTTCTTGATGGCGATGTCGCCGGCCGGAACGTCGGTGTAGTAGTCCGCACCGCCGCGCCCGCCCGCCTTGAAGGGAGCAGCGGCCGAAAGAACCGGAAGGTCTTTGTATTCCGTGTCCTTCAGCATGTCCTGGATGTACCAGGTCTGCGCGTTGGAGACGATCTGCACCGAAGGATCGTCGGCCACCAGCGCAAAGTAGGAATAGAGCGGCGCCGAGGTCTTGCCGACCGGCGTGCGGACATAGGCAAGCGTCGCCTCGTGCTCGGCGCTGGCGGCGGCGAGGACATCGGCGCGGTCGGGCACATCAGCCACCACCTTCTTGTCTTCGCGGTGATAGATCGGCCGCGCCTCGGTGGTGAAATCGACGATCTTCCAGCTGTTGCCGTCCTTTTCCAAGAGAAGATCGATCAGGCCGAGATGCGAGCCCCAGAAGCCGCCCATGACGGCCGGCTTGCCAAGCAGCGTGCCCTTGACTGGATCGACGCCGTCGATGCCGTCAAAGCTCTTGGGGCCAGGGAAGACGAGATGCTGGTGGCCGGTAAACACGGCGTCGATACTCTCGACACCGGCAAGATAGAGCGAGGCATTTTCCATGCGGTCGCTCTGGCCGGAGCCATCGATGCCGGAGTGGGAGAGCGCGATGATGATATCGGCACCTTCCTCCTTCATCACAGGCACCCAAGCCTTGGCCGCCTCGACGATATCGCGCGTCTGTGCCTTCCCCTCGAGATTCTTGATGTCCCAGAGCATGATCTGCGGCGGCACGAAGCCGATGATGCCGATCTTCAGTTCGTTTGCGGCGCCGGAACCATCGGTGATGGTTTTTTCAACGATCGTGTAGGGCTTGAAGAACAGCTGGTCGTCCTTCGGATTCGCTGCGAGCTGCCCCTTGGTCAGGTTGGCGCAGACATAAGGGAAATTGGCACCACCCAGCACCTTGAACATATAGTCGAGGCCATAGTTGAATTCGTGGTTCCCCAGCGTGCCGGCCTCGTAGCCAAGCACGTTCATCGCTTTGATGACCGGGTGGACATCGCCCTCCTTCATGCCGTGCTGATAGGCCATGTAATCGCCCATCGGATTGCCCTGCAGGAAATCGCCATTGTCAACGAGGAAGGAATTACCGGCCTCGGCACGGATCTTGTCGATAATCGAGGCGGTGCGGGCAAGTCCCAGCGTGTCGTTCGGCTTGTCGCCGTAGTAGTCGTAAGGGAAGACGTGGACGTGGATGTCGGTGGTTTCCATGATGCGCAGATGCGCCTGGTTGGCGGCCGCGCGCGCGGCAAAGGGGTGCAGGAGAACCAGGGCGGAGGTGGCTGCGACACCGCTCAGGAGCGAGCGGCGGGTAATCGGGTGGAGCGCGAGGATGGATGACATCGTGAAGTCCTTATCTCTGACCGGTCATTGCCTGGTAAGGAACCTAAAGCGGCAAACGCCAGAATGCACCCCGTAAAATATCGGGTATTTTCGACAAGCTGCGGTGAAACAGCCGGGGCAGAGCATTGTGAGCATTGCTGTAGCAAGGTTCACGGAAATGAATTGGTTGATCACCCGTGTTTGGAGTAGGACGGCCGTAATGACAAAGGACTGCCATTGGCAGCCTGCAACGGGATGAAATGCCATGACTGACGCGAAACAAACACCAGCGGTGCAAAACGGCGATTCTCCTCGTGGCTTCGCCTTTGCGCTAACGGCCTATCTGCTCTGGGGTTTCCTGCCGTTCTTCATGAAGGCTGTGGCGCATATTCCGGCCTTCGAGGTTGTGGCGCACCGGATCGTCTGGTCGGTGCCGCTCGCCGGTGCCGTCTTGATCCTGCTTGGCCGCACGGAGGACGTGAAGGTGGCGTTGCGCAGCCCGCGCATGCTGAAGATGGCGATGCTGACGGCGGTGCTGATCACCATCAACTGGGGCATCTATGTCTGGGCGATCGGGGCAGGGCGGGCGCTCGAAACCGCGCTTGGCTATTATATCAATCCGCTGTTCTCGATCTTCCTCGGCGCGGTTCTTTTGAAGGAAAAGCTCAACCCGGCACAGATCGTGGCGATCGTTCTCGCCGCCATCGCCGTCGTTGTGCTTGCCTTCGATGCAGGTGGTCTGCCCTGGGTGTCTATCGGCCTGGCGCTGTCCTGGGGGCTTTATGCCTTCTTCCGCAAGACGTTGCCGGTTGGACCCAATCAGGGCTTCTTCCTCGAAGTGCTGTTGCTCAGCGTTCCCGCACTCGGCTATATCGCCTATCTGGAATTCACCGGGCAGGGCCATTTCACCGATACCGGCTGGGCCGATGTCGCGTGGCTGATGGCCTGCGGCGTGGTCACGGCGATCCCGCTGATGATCTACGCCAACGGCGCCAAGCTGTTGAAACTGTCGACGATCGGCATCATGCAGTACATCGCCCCGACGATGATCTTCATCATCGCCGTCTTCGTCTTCCACGAGCCTTTCGGCACATCGAAGCTGATAGCCTTCATCCTGATCTGGGCAGCGCTGGCGGTCTATTCGACATCGATGATCCTGGAAAGCCGCGCCCGCCGGGCAGCCGTGCCGAACGCGGCCGAATAGGCCAAAGCCACGCAAAATCCGCTTTGCGGGTTTGCGTGGCGCGATGAGCCTGGAGACATCCTGATCCCGATGGATCCGGACGTGCGTTAAGCGTCTTCCTGCCATTCACGGGCGCCATGCTGGACGAAGAGTATTTCTACCTGCGTATCTCCGACGCGGTAGGCAACAATGTAGGGCGTGCCGGGAATGACGAGTTCCCGCGTCCCGCGAATTTCGCCACGGCGTCCGATGAAAGGATTGCTGGACAGCAGCCTTTCTGTTTTTGCGTGAATGTCGTTGACGATGCGCGCAGCGGCCCGTGGGTTTCGCGTGGCAATGTAATCACCGATGCGGCTAAGCTCGAGCAGATAGCGTTTCGTCCATACGATCCGCACGGCCCTTATGCCTGGTTGTACTTGTTCAGAACCGCTGCAATGTCCTCCGAGGTGGCGAAATTGCCACGATCGGCTTCTTCGATGCCGTCCTGCACGCCTTCAACCCATTTTTCCTGCCAGGCAAGGGAGCGGCCATGCGATAGCGCATCCTCAATGATCTGCTGGCGCGTCAAAGCTGACCGGGCAGCCAGCTTATCGATGCGGCGGCTTAAATCTTCGGAAATGCTGTTTTTGTCGCTCATCAAAATATATTTCCGGCACACCTTGTTCTACCGCCAGAGTACAACTCTGCAGCCGGTCGATCAATACGGGCAGGAACCGGCCGAATGGTCTCGTCAAATACCATTGCGCCGCGACGATTACAGCTTGGCGATGATGCCGTCGTCGCCGTCGCGGTCGACCTGGCTGGCCCAATGGGCAAGCAGGGCCGGAACGACTTCGTCGGCGCTGTCGATGACCAGCGGCTGGACGAGGTGGGCGGTGTGGATGAAGCCGCTGTCGGCCATATGATGGATCAGCTTCATCAGCGGATCCCAGAAGCCGTTGATGTTGACCAGCACGATCGGTTTGCGGTGGCGGCCAAGCTGCGCCCAGGTCATGACCTCGACGATCTCCTCGAGCGTGCCAATGCCGCCGGGCAGGGTGACGAACGCATCCGAACGCTCAAACATCTTGTGTTTGCGCTCATGCATGTCCGGCGTCACGATCAGTTCGCTGAGCTGCCCCAGCGAATGGCGGGTGGCCTCCATATCCATCAGGAATTCTGGTATAATACCTGTCACGCGGCCGCCATGCGAAAGAACGCCGCTTGCGACGGCTCCCATGATGCCTTTCGTGCCGCCGCCATAGACGAGGCGAAGGTGATTTTCGGCGATGGATTTGCCGAGAATCCGGCCGGCGTCCATGAAGGACGGATCGCGTCCGGGCTGGGAGCCACAGTAGACGCAAACGGATCGAATCGGGATGTTTTTCTCGCTCATGCCCCAAAGAGACACCGTGGGCAGGATGCGTCAAGAAAAATGACGGGAAACGGGGCTTTCGGCCGGTCTGAACATGCGGCGATGCTTGTGGAAAACCTCGGGAATCGTTAGCATTTTTTAAGCTTGAGCTGACGTTATAGTGAGGTTGATTCCGTTCAACAGCAACTGACGGAAAGCTGCTGGCAGTAAGGCTTGGAAAAAGCTGCCCTTCTGCGCCCATGCCGGGCGTAGGCGGTTCCGGGCCATTTGGAGATGTGCATGATGAAGAACAAGGCCGGCTGGGTGGCTCTTATCGTCCTGGCAATTGCGACACTGCTGATGATTTTCTTTGTCATGCCCAATATCAACGGCAGTAAGGACAAGGTCACGGCGCAAGCTCCGGCGCAAACGCCAGCAGATACCGCCGATAGCAAAACGGCAGACGCCAAGCCGGCAGACGCCAAGAGTGCGCGCCCGGCCGCCGCAGGCGACACCGCGACTGCGACCGATGCCAAGCCCGCCGATGCGGCTTCTGCGTTGACCGTACCTGGTTTCGACGTGCTGCGCGTCGAGCCCGATGGTTCGACGGTGATTGCAGGACGGGCACAGCCCAATACCAAACTGGAGATCGTCAACGGCGAAACAGTCGTTGCGACTGCAGATGTCGGTGCGACCGGCGATTTCGCTGCGATCTTCGATAATCCGCTGCCGGCAGGCGACTATCAGTTGACGCTGCGCAGCATCGGTGAAAACGGCGTGACCACGCCCTCGGATGAAGTCGCAACCGTCTCGATCCCGAAAGACAAGACAGGCGAATTGCTCGCCATGGTCTCCAAGCCCGGTGAGGCCAGCCGTATCATCACCAAGCCGGTAGCAGGCGCCGCCGCCGTTGCTTCCGGTCAAGTGGCTAAAGCCGAGCCTTCACCGGCGGTTGCACAGACCGCGACGGATGTCGCTCAGCCTGCCGGTACGGCAGTTTCCGCTCAACCTCCGGCGACAGGCGATGCGGCTGCCGCCGCAGCAACCGGCGACAAATCGGTCGTTGGCGTTTCAGCCGTCGAGATTGAAGGCAAGAAGATTTTCGTGGCCGGTAACGCCAAGGCGGGTGCGCTGGTGCGCATCTACGCCGACGACACGCTGGTCGGGGAAACCAAGACCGACGAGCAGGGCCGCTTCGTCGTCGACGGCACGATCGAGCTGCCTGTCGGCAACCACACGATACGTGCCGACATGATGGGCGCTGATGGCAGCAAGGTCGAGTTGCGTGCCGCCGTGCCGTTCGATCGTCCGGCCGGTGATCAGGTGGCAGCCGTGGCGCAGGGTAACGCACAGGGTTCCGTCGTACCGCTCGAAGGCGGCAGCTTCGATGGCTTGCGCCTGGAAGCGACCAAGGCTTTGAGCCTGCTGAAGGGCCTGTTTGCGGGTGGCAAGGTGCCGTCGGCAGAAGAACTGGCGGCGGCGCGTTCGGCGACAGAAATCGCTCTGAAGTCGCTCGCCGATTTCAAGGTTGCCGACAATCTGGATGCGAATGTCAAGGAAATGGCGGCCAAGACCGCCTCGGCCGCCACGGATGCGCTGACCATGCTGAAGGCGCTCCCCAAGGATGCGGCAAGTGTGTCTGCATCGCTCGGCAAGATCGAGACTGCGGTCGGCTCGGCCTTGATGCCGCGCACTGATGGTACGGGTAACGATGCCGTTGCCAGCCAAACCGCGACACCGGCGCCTTCCCAGGATGCTGTCGCTGCTGCAGGCACGGCACCGGCTGAAAGCAGCGATGCAGCCAAGCCTGCGACGACGGAGACGGCACAGAAGCCTGCCGCAGAGTCAGGCACTGCCGCTACGGTAACCGATGATGCCTCCGCTGCCACCGGCCAAGCATCTGCCGAACCGGAAACCGTCCAACAGGCACCGTTGCAGCAGAGCAAGACCTCGGTGATCATCCGCCGCGGCGATACGCTCTGGCAGATTTCGCGCCGCGTCTATGGCGCCGGTGTCCGCTACACGACGATCTACCTTGCCAATGAGGACCAGATCGCCGATCCCGACCGGATTCTGCCGGGCCAGATTTTCGGCGTGCCGGACAAGGCGATGTCGGAAGCCGAATCGGAAGAGATGCACCGCAAGCATGTGAAGCATCTGCCCTGACCGGTTTTTTACGTGCCGCTCCATTGCGGCCGCCGATGATAAGACCTATCTCAAACATACAGCGGCGCCTTGAAAGGGGCGCCGCTTTTGATTGAAAGTAACTTCTGCGCGCCACCTCCTCGATGTCCTTCATTGTCGTGACATCCAAGACGCGCAAGGACTGCCGCGTGTAACGTGCGGCTGGTGAACGAAGGCGGGACAGGACGTGGCAGCGCAAAAGAAAACGGTATCGGCGGATTCAGGCAATCCGCTGCAGACGATCATCAATCTCTGGCCTTACATGTGGCCGAGTGACCGCATGGACCTGAAGATGCGCGTCGTCTGGGCGACGGTCATCCTGCTGGTCGCCAAGGTCGTGCTGCTGCTGGTGCCCTATTTCTTCAAATGGGCGACCGATGCGCTGAACGGCAAGACCGATATCGTCGGTGTTCTCCCTGTCGTGTTCACGGGCGCCGTCATGCTGGTGCTGGCCTATAATCTTGCCCGCCTGTTGCAAGCGGGGTTGAATCAGCTGCGCGATGCGCTGTTTGCCAGCGTCGGCCAGCATGCTGTGCGCCAGCTTGCCTATCGCACCTTCGTCCACATGCACCAGCTGTCGCTGCGCTTCCATCTGGAACGGCGCACCGGCGGCCTGTCGCGCATCATCGAGCGCGGCACCAAGGGCATCGAAACGATCGTCCGCTTCACCATCCTCAACACGGTGCCGACGCTGATCGAGTTCCTGATGACGGCGGTGATCTTCTGGTGGGGGTACGGGTTCAGCTACCTGCTGGTCACGGCCGTCACTGTCGCCCTCTATATCTGGTTCACCATCAAGGCCAGCGACTGGCGTATTGCGATCCGCCGCTCGATGAACGACAGCGATACCGACGCCAACACCAAGGCGATCGATTCTCTGTTGAACTTCGAAACCGTAAAGTATTTCGGCAACGAGCAGATGGAAGCCCAGCGCTTCGATCAGTCGATGGAGCGCTACGAGCGTTCGGCGACGCAGGTCTGGACGTCGCTTGGCTGGCTGAACTTCGGACAGGCGGTGATTTTCGGCGCAGGCACCGCGGTGATGATGGTCATGTCCGCCCTGGCGGTGCAGCGCGGCGAACAGTCGCTCGGCGATTTTGTCTTCATCAACGCCATGCTGATGCAGCTTTCCATTCCGCTCAATTTCATCGGCTTCGTCTACCGCGAAATCCGTCAGGGCCTGACGGATATCGAGCAGATGTTCGACCTGCTGGAAGTCGAGGCAGAGGTCGTAGATAGCCCGGATGCCAAGGAACTGGCGATCGACAAGGGCGCCATCGCCTTCAAGGATGTGCATTTCGCCTATGACCCGGCCCGGCCGATCCTCAAGGGCATCTCTTTCGAGGTGCCGGCCGGAAAGACGGTCGCCGTCGTCGGTCCCTCGGGTGCCGGAAAATCCACCTTGTCGCGGCTGCTCTACCGGTTCTACGACGTGCAGGACGGTTCGATCACCATCGATGGTCAGGACGTGCGCGACGTGAAGCAGAAGAGCCTGCGCGCCGTCATCGGCATGGTGCCGCAGGATACGGTGCTGTTCAACGACACCATCGCCTACAATATCCGCTACGGTCGCATCTCCGCCACGCAAGCGGAGGTCGAGGCGGCAGCCGACATCGCCCAGATCGGCGGTTTCATCAAGAGCCTGCCGGAAGGTTATGGTGCCATGGTCGGTGAGCGCGGCTTGAAGCTGTCAGGTGGCGAGAAGCAGCGCGTGGCGATCGCCCGCACCGTTTTGAAAAGTCCACCGATCCTGATTCTCGACGAGGCAACTTCGGCGCTCGATACCCGCACCGAACAGGAAATCCAGACGGCCCTCGACATCGTCTCGCAGAACCGCACGACGCTGGTGATCGCCCACCGGCTGTCCACCGTCATCCATGCCGATGAGATCATCGTCCTGAAGGACGGCGGTATCGCCGAGCGAGGCACCCATGGCGAACTGATCGACCGAGACGGTCTCTACGCCTCGATGTGGAACCGTCAGCGCGAGGCAACGCAGGCGGAAGAGACCCTCAAGAAGGTACGCGAGAGCGACGATCTCGGCGTCATCGTTCGTGGCCCGGCAGCAGTCTGAGCGTCAGCCGCCCGGTCCTGCAAACAGAATCAGATTGCCGTTCGGATCAAGCACGATGAAAGTCCGTGCGCCCCAAGGCTGCGTCTTCAATGTCTGGTGAAAGGTAATCCCGGCCGCCTGATACTCGAGGAAGAGTGCCTTGATATCAGCGGCGCTGTCGAGCGTTATCGCCGCCGACAGAAGTTCCTCACGCTGGCGGATATCGCCCACGAACACAGGCTCTGAAACAAGCCGAAAGCAAAGCCGCGCCTTGTCTCGTTTAACGATGCCGAAGAATGGCGGATCACCATAGGAGAAATCGACGGCAAAGCCGAGTTTTCCGGTGAAGAAACTGAGGGATGCGGCGAAGTCGGAGACATAGAGAACCGCCTCTGTCCCGCTGAGATAGGGACGTTCAGAGATTGTCCCGGTGGGATTGTTCATGGCGTGGGTTCCTGTCGTCAGCGCCTCCCATCGCTCAAATCCATTCTGGCGGGCAACAAGCTCCTGTGCATCGGCCAGCGAGAACGGTGCATCCAGTACGTCGCGGTCAGCGAGATGCCTGAAACGGGGCTGGGTGGCGCGAATGACCGCCGCCACGGGATGGTGCCGTTCACGATGCCAGCGCAGATATCGCTTGGCCTGCTTCTTCAGGTTTTCGATGTTTGGCATGGGCGCAACTACGGTTTCTGTCGTAGGTGGGCATAGCCCCTTCGGCTCCTGCCGATGCGCCCTACAGCAACAAGGAGATTTTCTTTCGTCGCACGTAGATTGTCAACATGGCTGCAAAGCAACCGCCCCGCATTGCTCCCGCCATGTTTTCAGGTTAGGTCGATGGCGTTAAATTTGCAGGAGATGCCGTAAGATGAGCTTGATCAACACAGTGCGCAACACACTGGTTCCGGTGCACAAGGAAGGTTATCGCTTTATTGCCGGTTTCTTCGTTGTTTCGCTGGTTCTCGGTTTCCTCTGGGAGCCACTGATGTGGGTCGGCTTCATCCTGACAGCCTGGTGCGCGTATTTCTTCCGCGATCCCGAGCGTATGACGCCGCTCGACGACGATCTGGTGATCAGCCCGGCCGATGGCCGCGTCTCGTCGATCGCGATGATGACGCCGCCGGAAGAGCTTGGCCTTGGAACGGTGCCGATGCTGCGCATCACCGTGTTCATGAATGTCTTCAATTGCCATGTGAACCGTGCGCCGATGCGCGGCAAGATCAGCCGGATCGCCTACCGGGCCGGTAAATTCGTCAATGCCGAACTCGACAAGGCGAGCCACGAGAACGAGCGCAACGGCCTCGTCATCGAAACCACGCATGGCGACATCGGTGTCGTCCAGATTGCCGGCCTTGTTGCCCGGCGCATCATGTGCTGGTCGGCCCCGAACGACACGCTGCAGGTGGGCGAACGGTTCGGCCTCATCCGCTTTGGCTCGCGCCTCGATGTCTTCCTGCCGGAAGGTGCCGAGCCCCGCGTCAGCCTTGGCCAGACGGCCATTGCCGGTGAAACCGTTCTGGCGGAATTCGGCTCTGCCAAGGGACCGGTCATCAGCCGTCGCGGTTGATGCAAGAGGCGAAAGCGAAACAGGAGCAGATCATGGAAACGCCCTTTCCGCCCTTTGACCCGCACGGTCCGAACGACGACGAGGCCCGTGGCCCGCGCCTTCGAGAAATTCCGTTGCGGCTGCTCGTGCCCAACCTGATTACGGTGCTTGCCATCTGTGCCGGGCTTTCCGGCATTCGTCTCGCCTTCGAAGGCCGCTTCGAGCTTGCCGTTGCCATGGTGCTGGTCGCAGCCTTCCTCGATGGTATCGACGGGCGCGTCGCCCGTCTCTTGAAGGCAACGTCGAAGTTCGGCGTGCAGATGGATTCGCTCGCCGACATCGTCAATTTCGGCGTCGCGCCGGCACTCGTCCTCTATGCCTATGTGCTTGATCAGGCACGGTCGTTTGGCTGGATCGCCGCGCTGATCTACGTCATCGCCGCCGGTCTTCGTCTGGCCCGTTTCAACGTCATGGCCGAGCGCGACATCAAGGCCAAATGGCAGTCGGAATATTTCGTCGGTGTGCCGGCCCCGGCCGGAGCCATGCTGGTTTTGCTGCCCGTCTATCTTGGGCTGCTGGGCGTCGAGACGGACCGTGTCCTCGGCTTGATTTCGTCCGCCTACACCGTCCTCATTGCCTTCCTGCTCGTCAGCCGTCTGCCGGTCTGGTCGGGCAAGTCGGAAAACCGCGTCCGTCGCGATCTGGTTCTGCCGGTCATTCTGGTTGTTGTGCTCTATGTCGCAACGCTGATGAGCTTTACGTGGGAAACGATGGCCATTACCGCCGTCGGCTATCTGCTGACGCTACCGTTCGGCGCGCGCGCCTGGCACCGCAAATATGGCAGCAAATGGCCGGGTCACCCCGATCATTCGCAGCCCGGAGAAGATGGCCTGCCGGGCGACAAGACTTAGACATGACATTGAGTTCATAGAAAATGCCGCCGGCAACGTTGTTGCGGGCGGCTTTTTTGTGCCGGCGTTCACGCAGCTGCGAAGAATCTCAATCCGGCAGGCGGTAGTCGGCGATGCGGTTTTCGCGGACGATGAAGAGCTTGCCGGTCTCCGTCTGATCCGGACCAACCAGCGGCAGCAACTTTGCGGCCACCTCGGACGGATGCGGTACAGTCGACGGGTCTTCGCCTGGAATGGCCTGTGCCCGCATGGCAGTGCGGGTGGCGCCGGGATCGACCGAGAGGATGCGCAAGGGCAGGCGCTGCGTTTCCCCGGCCCAGGTGCGGGCCAGCGCTTCGACGGCGGCCTTGGAGGCGGAGTAGGGTCCCCAGAAGGGCTTGCACTTATGGGCGGCGCTTGACGACAGGACCAGCGCGCGTCCGGCATCGGACTGCTGCAGCAGCGGATCAACGGACCGGATCAGCCGCCAGGTGGCCGTGACGTTGACGGTCATCACCTTTTCAAACACCTTGGCCTCGACATGGCCGACCGGCGAGATGACGCCAAGCACGCCTGCATTGGCGACGAGAATGTCGAGCTTGCCCCAGCGTTCGTTGATGGCGCCGCCGAGCTTGTCGATCGCTGCCATATCTGCAAGGTCGAAAGGAACCAGCGTTGCGGGCAGGCCGCCCGCGGACTTGATTGCGTCATCGAGATCTTCCAGGCCGCCGACCGTGCGGGCGCAGGCGATGACCTGTGCGCCGGCTTTCGCCAGTTCAAGCGCTGTGAAATAGCCGATGCCGCGCGATGCGCCGGTAACCAAGGCGATGCGGCCCTTGAGATCGATCATGTCTGGGTGGCTCCGAATTCATTGATGCGGGCTTGCTGTGCCACACGTCCGGCGTCCGACGCAAGCCGGGAACCGAATGTTGAGGGCGCAGGCGCGATCCTCAAGCCCTTTCGGGCTCAAGGAAGGGGATCAGCCATTGCTGGCGAGCATGGAGAGTTTCGGGCTTACGGCTTCACCATTCTTGTCGAGCAACCGCGTCGGATAGTCGCCGGTGAAATAGTGGTCGGTAAACTGCGGGCGGGCATTGTTGCGGTCTTCACCGCCGACGGCACGGTACAGGCCATCGATCGTCAGGAACTCCAGCGAATCGGCGCCGATGAATTTCGCCATCGCCTTGATGTCGTTGTACTGGTTGGCGAGCAGCTTTTCGGCATTCGGCGTGTCGATGCCGTAGAAATCCGGGAAGAAAATCATCGGGCTGGCAACGCGGATGTGAACTTCGGTTGCGCCGGCATCCCGGATCATCTGGACGATCTTCAGCGAGGTTGTGCCACGCACGATCGAATCGTCGACGAGCACGACACGCTTGCCTTCGATCATCGCGCGGTTGGCCGAATGCTTCAGCTTGACGCCGAAGGCGCGGATTTGCTGCGTCGGCTCGATGAAGGTGCGGCCGACATAGTGGTTGCGGATGATGCCGTATTCGAACGGAATGCCGCTCTGCTGGGCATAGCCGAGCGCTGCGGGCGTACCGCCATCCGGCACCGGGACGACGACATCGGCCTCGACCGGCGATTCCTTGGCAAGGTTGATGCCCATGTTCTTGCGGGCCACATAGACGCTACGGCCGCCGACCACAGAATCGGGACGGGCAAAATAAACATATTCGAACAGGCAGAGCCGCTCCGGCTGCGGATTGACGGGCTTGCGCGCATCGATCTGGATCGAGCCATCGGCCTGGATCTCGCAGATGATCACTTCGCCGTTCTCGACGTCGCGGATGTATTTTGCACCGATAATGTCGAGTGCACAGGTTTCCGAGCAGAAGATCGGCTTGCCGTCGAGTTCACCCATCACCAGCGGCCGGATGCCGGTGGGGTCGCGGGCCGCGATCAGCTTGGTGCGGGTCATGGCCACCATTGAATAACCGCCTTCCATCTGGCGGATGGCATCGATGAATCGGTCGGCTGTCGAGGTGTGGCGCGAGCGGGCGATGAGATGAAGGACGACTTCGGTATCCGATGTCGACTGACAGATGGCGCCGGTGGCGATGATCTGGCGGCGCAGCGTCAGGCCGTTGGTGAAGTTGCCGTTATGGGCAATGGCGATACCACCGACTTCGAGTTCGGCAAACAGCGGCTGCACGTTGCGCAGCGCCACTTCGCCGGTGGTCGAATAGCGCGTATGGCCGATGGCAATCGAGCCGGGCAGCTTTGCGAGAACTGCGGGGTCGGTATAGTGGTCGCCGACCAGGCCCATGCGCTTTTCGGTATGGAACTGCTTGCCGTCGAAGGTGACGATACCGGCGGCTTCCTGGCCGCGATGCTGCAGGGCGTGCAGCCCGAGCGCCGTCAGCGTCGCGGCATCCGGGTGTCCCAGAATGCCGAACACGCCGCATTCTTCATGCAGCGTGTCGCCGTCGATCTCATCGTGAATTTCTGCGGCTCGCAAATGGGTCATCGCTGTTGGCCTTTGTGTTAACGGCTGGAACGCGTTTGGCATATCGTATCGGGTCTTGCGGCCTTCAAGCCGTCATGACTTGAAGGTTTCGCACATCATCATTGCAAAATGCACAGAGCCCGCCGGAGCGGGCTCTCATTTTAGCATCCGGCCTTAGCCGTTGGTAGCTGCGCCATTGGTGGCGGGCGTTTCTTCGGCCGGGGGCTGAGTGGTCGCGCCAGCAGGGGCCTCGTTTTCGCCTTCGCCGGTCGTGTCCTTGCCGCGCAGGCGGTCGAGAATGGTGGCATCGGCATTTTCAGGCAGGAGCGCGATCAGCTTGCCGCCGAGATTGTCGAGCAGCGGCTTGGATTTTGCGGTTGTGACCCAGACCGGCTGCTGCTGCGGGGCGACCAGCCAGTTGAAGAACAGCATGGCGACGACGACGAGCAGGACGCCACGCGCCGCGCCAAACAGAAACCCGAGTGTCCGGTCCAGCGCGCCGATGCGGCTGTCGATGATGAAATCGGCGATCCGCATGGTGATGAAGGAGACGATGATCAGCGCGACGAGAAAGACGACGCCGGCCGAGCCGATCATCGCGACTGTATCGCTGCTGGTATAGTTCTTTGCGTAAGGCAGGAGGTATGGGTAGAGGAAATAGGCGGCAGCTGCAGCGCCGACCCAGCTTGCGACCGACAGAACTTCCCGGGAAAAACCGCGAACCATCGCCAGAATGGCCGAGAAGAGCGCGACGCCGAGAACGATACCGTCGAGAATTGTAATGGGCATATTGTCCTACTCCGAAACCGCCTTGAGACGGCCCCACGCTGATTTTTCGCGAACCATATATGATGACGCGAGGGGCGTCTTTCGATGGTCCATGATTGAACACTGTTTTCACCGGAATTCGCCATTTTTAAGCGGCAATTTCCTCAATCATCATTGTCCGCCTGCTTCAAGGCTCCCTTCGAGCCGGCAATGCGCGCCACCAGATCCGGCAGGCTTTCCATCTCCGCCCAACTCATGCCGTTGCCCTTGGGCAGGTCGGCGGAGGCGGAAGGCAGGACGGCCTGTGAAAAGCCGAGTTTTTCGGCTTCTTTAAGGCGCTGGGCGGTATGCGCAACCGGCCGGATGGCCCCGGACAGACTGACTTCGCCGAAATAGACGCAATCGGAGGGAAGGGCAAGACCGGCAAGCGAGGAAACCAATGCGGAAGCGACCGCAAGGTCTGCCGCGGGCTCCGAAATCCGGTATCCACCGGCAATATTGAGATAAACGTCGTGCTGACCGAGCCGGACCCCGCAATGGGCCTCGAGCACCGCAAGTATCATCGACAGCCGTGCCGAGTCCCAGCCGACGACGGCGCGGCGCGGCGTTCCAAGCGATGTTGGCGCCACCAGCGCCTGGACTTCGACCAGCACGGGCCGTGTCCCCTCCATGCCGGCAAAGACTGCGGCACCCGGCGATTTCGCGTTACGCTCGCCGAGAAACAGTTCGGACGGATTGGTGACTTCGCGCAGTCCCTTGTCGGACATCTCGAACACGCCGATCTCGTCGGTCGGGCCAAAACGATTCTTGACGGTGCGCAGAATGCGGTAGTGATGGCCGCGGTCGCCTTCGAAATAGAGTACGGCATCGACCATGTGTTCGACGACGCGCGGACCGGCGATCTGGCCTTCCTTGGTGACATGGCCGACCAAAACGATGGCGGCCCCCGTCTGCTTGGCAAAACGGATCATCGCCTGAACGCCGGTGCGCACCTGCGTCACCGTGCCGGGTGCCGAATCGGCCGTGTCGCTCCAAAGCGTCTGGATCGAATCGATGATGGCGAGGTCCGGCCGCTTACCTTCGCCGAGTGTGGCAAGGATATCCTCGACGTTGGTTTCGGCAGCCAGAAGTACCTCGGTATCGGCAGCCCCCAGCCGTTGTGCCCGGAGCCGCACCTGCGCCACGGCCTCTTCGCCCGAGACATAGATGATCCTGTGACCGCGCCGCGAGAGAGCCGCGGCCGCCTGCATCAGCACCGTCGATTTGCCGATGCCGGGATCACCGCCGATCAGCACGGCCGAACCGCGCACGAACCCGCCGCCGGTTGCCCGGTCAAGCTCGGAAATCCCCGTCTGAATGCGCGGTGCATCCTCGATCTCGCCCGATAGCGTGGTGAGCGCAACGGGACGGCCCTTCTTCGGCGTCCGGCCAGGCCCGCCGCCGATTCCGCCCATCGGGTCTTCCTCGACGATCGTGTTCCACTGGTTGCAGCCTTCGCATTTCCCCACCCACCGGGCGTGAACGGTTCCGCAGTTCTGGCAGATGAATTGTGTCCGGGCTTTCGCCATCAAATTTCGCTTTCGGGGAAGTCTTCGGAGGTCATGTCCTGGCGGCCGTGAAGGATGCGGACAGGTGAGACGCGAGGATGGGGCGGCGGGAGGTCAGGTTGCAAAAATAGCGATGATCTCCTTTTGTTCCAATCTATAACATCACTTTCCCGATTCCAAGCCGCAATCTCGAAAAGCTATCAGGCCTCGATATACGCCCGCTCATACCGGCTCCCGAGGCTCGTCAGCATCTCGTAGCCGATCGTGCCACCGGCGCGGGCAACGTCATCGATGGCGACATGATTGCCGAACAGTTCGATATAGTCGCCGGGTCGAACGGCATTGTCAGCAAAATCAGTGATGTCGAACAGGCTGAGATCCATGGTGACGCGGCCGAGATGCGGCACCTTCTGTCCGTGCAGGAAGCCGTAGGCACCCGATGGTGTCGCCTGGCGCAGGGTGACGCCGCCGCCGGAGACCGAGCGGTGATAGCCGTCGGCATAGCCGATGGCGACGATCGCCACCCGGCTGTCGCGGGAAAACTGGGCCGAGCCGCCATAGCTTGCCGTGTCGCCGGTCCGTACACGGCGGATCTGCAGGATGCGCGCCTCGGCCGTCACCACCGGTTTCATCGGATTTTTCACGTCATTGACGGCTTCGCCGCCATAGGTAGCAATGCCCGGGCGGGTCATGTCGAAATGGAAATCTGGTCCCAGATGAATGCCTGCCGAATTGGCAAGGCTTGATTCGACGCCTTCGAAAGCGGCCGTAACCGCGCGGAATGATTCGAGTTGCCGGCGGTTGAGCGGATGCGCCTGATCGTCGGCGCAGGCGAGATGGCTCATGACCAGAATGGGCGAGAAGCTCGCGGGGCGAGCCGGATCACCGGCAAGTGCCAGTGCTTCGTCCAGCGTCAGCCCCAGGCGGTTCATGCCGGTATCGATGTGTAGGACGCAAGGATGATCGCCGCGCTCCGACAGCACCGACATGAAGAAGGCCAGTTGCTCCTCGGAATTGATGATTGGCACTAGACCATTGTCGAAGAATAGCTGCTCGTTGCCCGGCCACATACCGGCAAGAATATGGATGCGGCCATCCGGAACGATCGGGCGAAGCGCCACGCCTTCCTCGACACTGGCGACGAAGAAATCCCGGGCACCTGCGGCATAGAGCGTGCTTGCCGCAGGTTCGATGCCGATCCCATAGGCATTGGCTTTCAGCACCGCCGCGGCCCGCGCCTTGCCGGACAATTTGTCCATATGGCGCCAGTTGCTGGCGAGCGCACCGAGATCGATGGTCAGACGGTTGGACGCAGCCTCAAAGGCGGGATCGGCGAAGGGGGGAGTGTGCAAATTGGCCATGGCAAGAGAGATACAGCCAGATCGGGGCGGCTGCAATCGTCAGCACCATGCATCGGCCGGCACCGTGCGTTGTGTGGCCCGCGATCGCAACGGTTGCGATCACGGAAAGGGCGACGTTTCGCCCGCCGGATTACATCAGCGATGATGTGATCAGCGGTTCGACTTCCATGAAGCCTTCGTAGATCATCTTCAGCGCGACGAAGAGGATGATGGCAAGGCCAAGATAGGAAACCCAGGGGAAGCGGTGCAAAAGCTTGGCGATGTAGGATGCGGCAATGCCCATCAGCGCGACGGATACCGCAAGGCCGAGGATGAGGATGTTCGGATGCTCGCGCGCGGCACCGGCCACGGCCAGCACGTTATCGAGCGACATGGAAACGTCAGCGATGACGATCTGGATTGCGGCCTGCTTCAGCGTCTTGCGCGGCGCGCCGTTGCCGACTGTGCCGCTCTTGTCCATGTCTTCGCCGGTCAGCGTCTCCAGGCCCTCGTTTTCCTCCTTCGCGGACGTCCGCAGCTCGCGCCACATCTTCCAGCAGACCCACAGAAGCAGGATGCCGCCGACGAGCAGAAGACCGAGAATCTGTAGAAGCTGGGTGGCGAGAAGGGCGAAGATGATACGCAGGACTGTGGCTGCAGCGATGCCGATTAGGATCGCCTTGCCACGCTGTTCCTTGGGAAGACCGGCTGCCGCAAGACCGATGACAATGGCATTGTCGCCTGCGAGAACGAGATCGATCGCAAGCACCTGCAGCAGCGCGATAATAGCTTCCGTCAACTGATTTCTCCAGACTGCCCTTCGCGGCCAAGGGCTGCGAAGGCTTTGCTAAATTTCTTCCCGCTTAACCGCAAGTCTGGATATTTGCAACACGGCCAGCGGCCGTTGCCGGGGGAAGGGTCATTTTTCGCGGGTCACGGTTCCTCGTATTGGGTGAAGGACGGATCTGCCAGATCGGTGAAGCGGGTGAATTCCGACTGGAAGGCGAGCTTGACCGTGCCGGTCGGCCCGTGACGCTGCTTGGCGATGATCACGTCCGCCGTGCCCTTGACCGATTCGAACTTCTGTTTCCACTCTTCGTATTTCGGGTCGAACTCGTCGCGCGGTTCAAGGTTCTTCACGTAATATTCTTCGCGGAACACGAACAGCACGACGTCGGCGTCCTGCTCGATCGAGCCGGATTCACGCAGGTCGGAGAGCTGCGGGCGCTTGTCTTCGCGGCTTTCCACCTGACGGGACAGCTGCGACAGCGCGATGATCGGCACGTTCAGTTCCTTGCCGAGCGCCTTCAGGCCCGTGGTGATCTGGGTGATTTCCTGCACGCGGTTTTCGCCGGACTTTCCCGAGCCGGTCATCAGCTGGATATAGTCCACCACCAGGCAATCGAGGCCGCGCTGGCGCTTCAGGCGGCGGGCGCGGGCCGATAGCTGGGCGATCGAGATACCACCGGTCTGGTCGATATAGAGCGGCGTTTTCTGCATCGTCTGGGAAAAGACGACCAGCTTCTCGAACTCGGCTTCGGAAATATCACCGCGCCGGATTTTTGAGGACGAAACGTCGGTCTGCTCGGAGATGATACGCGTGGCCAGCTGTTCGGAGGACATTTCGAGCGAGTAGAAACCGACAACGCCGCCATTCTTCGCCTTGAAGGAGCCGTCTGCCTGGACTTCCGGTTCATAGGCATGCGCCACGTTCCAGGCGATGTTGGTGGCAAGCGAGGTCTTGCCCATGCCCGGGCGTCCGGCCAGAACGATCAAGTCGGAGCGTTGCAACCCGCCCATGCGGGCATCGAGCGACAGGATGCCGCTGGAAATGCCGGAAAGATGGCCGTCGCGCTCGAAGGCCTGTCCGGCCATGTCGATCGCCAGGGCCACGGCATCGTTGAACGCCTGAAAGCCGCCGTCGTAGCGGCCGGTTTCGGCAAGTTCGAACAGCCGGCGTTCGGCATCTTCGATCTGGCTCTGCGGCGGCATGTCGAGCGGTGCGTCATAGGCGATATTGACCATGTCCTCGCCGATGGTGATCAGCGAGCGGCGCAGCGCCAGATCGTAGATCGCCCGGCCATAGTCCTCCGCGTTGATGATCGAGACGGCTTCCGAGGCGAGGCGGGCAAGATACTGCGCCACCGTCATGTCGCCGACCTTCTCGTCGGCCTTCAGAAAGGTCTTGATCGTCACCGGATTGGCGGTCTTGCCCATGCGGATGATGTCGCCGGCGACCTCGAAGATTTTACGGTGCAGGGGCTCGTTAAGATGGACGGGCTTCAGAAAGTCCGAGACGCGGTAGAAGGCATCGTTGTTGACCAGGATAGCGCCCAGCAACGCCTGTTCCGCCTCAAGATTGTTTGGCGCTTCGCGATAGGCTGTGTCGCCCTGATCTTTCGTCATGGGTACAATTCTCCGCGCTGCTTCATTCATGGCGTTCCGCCTTTGTCTTTCGTCATTTTTGGTGTGCCACCGGTTTGAGCGGCTTGCTGCCAAGCGTCAATGACCTGGCTGCAACAGTGGCCGCCACAGTGGCAGTAGCGGCCAGCCGTCACCGTTGTTCACAGGGGCTTATGGGCGAACTCGAAAAATCTGTCGATAGCGCTATTTCCTGTTGACCGGATTCCTTTCGAATCGGCGTCCGGCAGTAGGTTGCGGTGTCTTACCCCGATCCATTGCAGTTCACACGGTTTTTACCTGAGACGGGATCAACAGCTTGAAAGACGGACCTCGATCGATTAAGTAGGACTAAAATAAGTAGTATGCTACTAATATGAAAAAGGTACGAAATGTTGAACTCCGCCGTCAATCGCGAACTCTTCGATGCGCTGGCTTCGGTGAACCGCAAGCTGCGGGCGCTGTTTGATGCGCGGGTGAAGGAGCGGGGGCTGACGCTGTCGCGTGCCAGAGCCCTGTTTGCCCTGTCGAAGCGCGATGGCCTCAATCAGCGCGAACTGGCCGACGAGCTCGGCATCGAGACGCCGACGATCGTGCGCCTGCTCGATGGTATGGAGAAGCAGGGGTTCATCGAGCGGCGGGTCGAGGCGAGCGATAGACGTGCCAAGCAGATCCACATGACAGCCCACGGCCGCGGCATCGCCGACGAAATCGACAAGCTCGCCTGCGAAATCCGTGAACAGGTGCTGGGCGGTGTCGATGCGCGGGACAAGGCGACAGCTTTGCAGGTGGTCAGCCTGATGAATGGCAATATTCTTGCCATCGGCCGGAACTGAGCTGCACATGAGCACGGTGGACCAGCGGATCGATGATGACAATGACATCGAGCGCGAACCGCCGGTCGCCGATCCGGTCCCACTCCCCATCCAGCCGCCGCCGGAGCCGATGAGCCCGGCGAGGGCTGCCATCTACATGGTGTCCTCGCTTCTCCTGTTTCTTACACAGGGCCTGGGCATGAACCTGCTCAACGCCAATATCTACCAGCTTCAAGGATCACTCTCGGCAACGACATCGGAAATCGCCTGGCTCTCGGCCGCTTACATGGCGCCCTATGCCTCGATGTCGATCGGGCTGTTCAAGATTCGCGCCCAGTTTGGCCTGCGGCGGTTTGCCGAACTCAGCATCATCTGTTTCGTTTTTGCGTCCGTCCTCAATCTCTTCGTCTCCGACCTGCATTCGGCAACCGTCGTCCGCTTCCTCAGCGGCATGGCGGCGGCGCCTCTGTCGACACTCGGCTTCCTCTACATGCTCGAAGCCTTCCCGCCGGCGCGTAAATTGTCGGTGGGGGTGAGCCTTGCCTTGATGAACACGACGCTCGCAGCGCCGATCGCCCGCATCATCTCGCCGCCGCTGATGGATCTCGGCGGCTGGCATGCGCTTTACACCTTCGAGATGGGGCTGGCATTGATGGCGCTGCCGGTCGTCTATCTTCTGCCGTTGACGCCGCCGCCACGTGCAAACGTCATCCAGAAGATGGACATTCTCAGTTATCTGTTGCTGGCCGTTGGTTTCGGTTGTCTGGCGGTCTTCTTGACGCTCGGACGGCTCTACTGGTGGTTCGAGGCGTCGTGGCTCGGTTTGCTTTTGGCCGGATCGATCGCAGCGTTGACGCTGATGGTGGCGCTTGAGTTGCCGCGTAAATTACCTTTGATCGATCTTCGCTGGGTGTTCTCGAAAGAGAACATGCATATGGCCGGCATCCTGCTTCTGTTTCGTGTTGTCAGTTCCGAGCAGACCACGACAGCGGCCAATTTCTACATGCAGCTGGGTTTGCTCAACGAGCAGACGCAGACGATGTACGCGATCATCCTGATGGCCTCGATTGCCGGCGGGCTAGCCTGCACGGTTCTGATGCTGACGAGATATGTCGAAACGGCGCATGCGCTGGCCCTGGTGTTGATCGCCACCGGCGCCTTTCTCGACAGCCAATCGACGAGCCTCACCCGGCCGGAGCAGATGTATCTTAGCCAGGCGATGGTGGCGGCGGGCGCTGCGATGTTCCTGCCGCCGGTCATGTCCCGAGGATTTGCTGCCGCCCTGGCCAGGGGGCCAGCTTTCATCGTCAATTTCCTGCTGATCTTCCTGTTCACCCAGAGCATCGGAGCGCTTTTGGCACAGGCGGCGCTCGGTTCTTTTGTCACCCTGCGGGAAAAATTCCACTCCAACGTCCTGGTCGAGCATATCCTGCTTACAAATCCCTTTGTGGCGCAGCGCGTGTCGCAACTCTCCGCCTCTTATGGCAAGGTCATCACCGACAAGTCGCTGCTGAATGCCGAAGGCCTGCAATTGCTTGGCCAGCAGGTGACGCGCGAAGCCAATATCCTTGCCTATAACGACGCCTTTCTCGTCATTGCCGTTGCCTCCGCCATTGGTCTTGTCCTGCTGCTCGGACATCTCGCTTGGCAGCGCCTCATTCCGCACAAAACAGCCGCGAGTGCGGTTGCCACCCAGTCCTGACACGCCCAGAGTTCATCCATGCTGAAGACATTTCGTTCCCCCGCGACCATCCTGACGCTCCTGGCAGGCCTTGCCGGCGTGCTACTGGTCCTCTACGCATGGCGCCTGCCGCCGTTTGCCACCACCGTAGAGATGACCGACAACGCCTACGTTCGCGGTTTTGTGACGATCGTCAGCCCGCAGCTGTCCGGCTATGTGGCAGCAGTCCCGGTCAAGGATTATGAGGCGGTCAGGGCAGGGCAGGTTTTGGTGAAGATCGACGATCGGATTTTTGCCCAGAAGCTGGCGCAAGCCAAGGGTACGCTGGACGCGCAGAAGGCGTTGCTTGCCAACTCATACCAGCAGGAGCTCTCGGCCAGGGCAAGCATCGTCGCCAGCGAAGCCCAGCGCGACATCACTGCCGCCGCGTTGACGAGGGCCAATCAGGCCTGGGTGCGGATTCAACCGCTGGCCGAAAAGGGTATCGCCACATCGGTCGATGTCGACACCGCTCAGGCAACGCTTAATCAGGCAAAGGCCGGTGTCGATCAGGCGACGGCGGCGATCGAGGTGTCTCGCCAAAATCTTGCCACCACGATCGGCTCCAGGGCAGGGCTCGAAGCCGGTGTGCGCAGCGCGGAAGCTGCCGTCCAGCTGGCGCAGATCGATCTCGACAACACCACGATCACCGCGCCGCAGGATGGCAGGCTTGGCGAAGTCGGCGCGCGGCTCGGGCAGTATGTGACGGCAGGCACGCAATTGATGGCCGTTGTGCCGAAGGATGTCTGGATCATCGCCAATTTCAAGGAAGCCCAGCTTGATGGGATGAAGATCGGCCAGCCGGTGGTGTTTACGGTGGATGCCCTTAACAAGGCGCGGTTGAACGGCCATGTCGAGCGCTTTTCGCCGGCGGCCGGCTCCGAATTCAGCGTCATCCGTGCCGACAATGCCACCGGTAATTTCACCAAGGTGGCCCAGCGTGTCGGCGTTCGCGTTTCGATCGATCCGGACCAACCGCTGGCAGCAGCTTTGGCGCCGGGCATGTCGGTGGAGGTCAGCGTCGACAAGGCGGCGGAACCGCAACTGCTAAAGTAATTGCCAATCAACCCTTGAAACGCGAAAGGCCCGCGATTTGCATCGCGGGCCTTTCGTTTTGCCGGTCTGGCAAGATAGGTGCCGCCGGTGCACCGATCGTTTTGACGATTACTCGTCTTCGCCTTCGAATTCGGCTTCCGGGTTGAAGAAGTCTTCCGGCTTCAGGGCGTCTTCGTCAACGCCGTAGATGGCGTCGGCCGACGTCAGGCTTTCGCCCTTGAGCTGACGCTCAGCTTCTTCAGCCGAACGGGCAACGTTCATCTGAACCTTGATTTCGACTTCCGAATGCAGGTGCAGGACAACGTCGTGCAGGCCGATGGTCTTGATCGGGTTGTTCAGGTCGACCTGGTTGCGGCCGATGTTGAAGCCTTCGGCAGCCAGAACGTCGACGATGTCGCGGGCAGCAACCGAACCGTAGAGCTGACCGGTTTCGCCGGCCGAACGGACGACGATGAAGGACTTGCCGCCAAGCGTTTCGGCGACAGCCTGGGCTTCGGACTTGCGCTCGAGGTTACGGGCTTCAAGCGTTGCACGCTCGGCTTCGAAACGCTTCTTGTTGGCTTCGTTGGCGCGCAGCGCCTTGCCGAGCGGCAGCAGGTAGTTACGGGCAAAGCCGTCGCGAACCTTGACGGTTTCGCCCATCTGGCCGAGCTTGGCAACGCGTTCGAGAAGAATGACTTGCATTGGTTTAGTCCTTTCGTGTGTCTGTTCAGAGGTCTTTAGTGTCAGTCTCAGTGGTTTTCCCTGCCGGTGACAGCGCGATGGCGCGCCGCGTGTCCATCAGACCCGACAGGAGAAAGAAGAATGCCGGGATCGTGAAGAGCAAAACCGACAGATAGCCAAGCCACAACACGGGAAGCCGCCAGGACTTGCCGCGTGTGCGGAAATGGAAGACGGCAAAGCCGGCCAGCATGAATCCGGCGCCGAATGTGCCGCAGATGAGGGCGCCGACGATTGCCGGAACGCCGCCCGTGAAGGCGAGCAAAAGGCCTCCGAGGAAGGCAAAGATCGAAAAGCGGTGCATGCGCAGCGTCGAGGGCATGTCTTCGCGCGGACGAAGGCTCTTGCCGGAGGTCTGGACGATGCGGGTGGCGATGTAATAGGCCGCAAACAGCATCAGCACCCAGATGGCGCCCTGAACCATAGGCAGGGCGACGGAAAAGATCGATTTGATCTGCGCGATCGAGGCGGCATCCGGATTATAGCCGGGTTCCTGCGCCTTCAGCGCTTCCATGACGATATCGATCATCCGGTCGGACATGGCGCCGTCGTAACCGATGATGACGCCGACGATGAGCATGCCGATCGTCACGAGGATGGCGAGATTGGTCAGGATATCCGAGAGCGGATACCAGGCCATTGCCCCATCAGGGCCGCCAAGCTCGGACGCCGGACGGGCGAGGTTGGCGAGGTGGCTGAGCCATGCGGCAGGGATCAGCGTGATGACGGCGATCAGAAGCGCGAAATAGGGGGAGACAAGCACGGTGCCGGTCAGGCCGGCAACGACGACGGCGGTGATCGCGGCGGTGTTGCCCCAGCCAAGGCCGGCAATCAGGATGGGTAGCGCGGACGCAGCGTAAAGCACGATTGCAAACGACGACTGCGTGTTCGCGCCAAGCGAAAGCAAGGCAGCGGTCACGCCGGCGAAAGCGCCGGTCAACAGCGATGTTTGGTTCAATGTCTTCACGGTTCGCTGTCCTGCTATCAAGCAGTTAGAGGCGTTTCTTGATTCAGAAACAAAGCCCCAACATGGGTTTTAGCGCTGAGTGCGCCGGTGTTTCCGATCCGCGCCCAACGCGGAAGGGAGAAGGTGAGGCGATGCCATCGGCTGTTCGCCTCACCTTGAGTCAGCTTCCGTTGAGTCAATGCCTCAACGGACGGTCAAGTCTTAGGACATGACGTAAGGCAGGAGGCCGAGGAAGCGGGCGCGCTTGATGGCCTGGGCCAGTTCGCGCTGCTTCTTCTGGGAAACTGCCGTGATACGCGAAGGAACGATCTTGCCGCGCTCGGAAATGTAGCGCTGCAGCAGACGGATGTCCTTGTAATCGATCTTCGGAGCGTTGGCGCCGGAGAAGGGGCAGGTCTTGCGACGGCGATGGAACGGGCGGCGTGCCGGAGCGGACAGTGTATCAGCCATGGTCTTCTCTCCTTATGCCCGGTCTTCGCGCGGACGGCGCGGACGGTCTTCACGATCACCACGTGGCGGGCGGTCGCCGAATTCGCGGCGCGGGCCACGATCGTCGCCATCGCGGCGCGGACGGTCGTCGCGGTCGCGCTTCTGCATCATGGCGGACGGGCCGTCTTCATGCTGCTCAACAGCGATGGTCATGTAACGAAGGATGTCTTCGTTGATGCGCATCTGGCGCTCGATCTCGTGAACGGCCGGTGCCGGAGCATCGATGTCCATCAGAACGTAGTGAGCCTTGCGGTTCTTGTTGATGCGGTACGTCAGGGACTTGAGGCCCCAGTTTTCGACGCGCCCGACTTTTCCGCCGTTAGCTTCCAGTACACCCTTGTACTGTTCGACGAGAGCGTCGACCTGCTGTGCGGAAATATCCTGCCGGGCAAGGAATACATGTTCATAAAGAGCCATGAGGCTTTGCCTTTCTTGCGTTAATCGTCACCCGGAAATCGGCGGCTAAGCCTCAACGACTGTTCAAGTGGCTGCGAGCAGCCGGCAAGAAAGTGTTGTTTCGAGACGGTCGAGAGCGGAGACACGGGAGGCTGGACCCCTTTAGGTCCTGACAGGTCTCTTAAGGGAAACCGGCCCTCCGTTCAGCCACCAGCCAGAAGACCGGGTGTTGCGAACAGCGCGCTTATACGCATTTTCGGGCAGGAAGCAAGGGGTGAGGGGAATTTAGGGGGCGGGCGGCCCTTCTTTCCTTTCCCCTTGTGGGGAGGGTGGCTTAACGGGCCGGGAGGGGCTTCTTGTGCTCCGCGCCTGTGGCCTTGCTGCTCCCTAATCCTACCCACAAGTGGAGGGAGTGGTCCGGTATCTGTCGCACCCACAACATGCATCGTCGCCGCGCGAAGGATCGCCGTGGGTTACGGGGATAATTTTTATCGTGGCGGGAACCGGATCGCCTCTGCCCAAAACGGCGACTTTCCCGTGCGATTCTTGTTCCAGGGGTACATTCATGATATCTTAAATACCCTTCGGCTGTTGCCAAACCAGAGCGGGATGGGTGGGTGAGAGATGAATTTTCTTTGCACTTCCGTTGTTGGGACCATGTTTTGGGCGTCGGTTGTATTGGCTGGCCCTTTGCACGATGCGGCCAAAAATGGAGATGTTGCGGGCACGAAACACCTGCTGGATCAGGGTGCTGATGTGGCGGAACCCGATGGCGCGGGCGATCCGCCGCTTGTTCTCGCATCGCTTGCCGGACATGCGGACGTCGTTGCCGTTCTGCTGGAACGCGGCGCTGACATCGAGGTGCGCAATAAAGGCGGACTGACTGCCTTGCATGCCGCTGCCTATGGCGGAAATCTTGATGTCGTGAAGCTACTTGTCGCGAAGGGCGCGGCCGTGAACGATAACAGGAATTTCTATCATATGACGCCGCTTCACGCGGCCGCCGAAGAGGGCCGCACGGATGTGGTCGCATTTCTGTTGGAGAGCAAGGCGGACATCGAGGCAAAGGAACGAAACGGCGTGACGCCTTTGACCCAGGCCGGTTGGCGGGAGCATTGGGAGGCCGCAGGCCTGCTTTTGAAGGCAGGCGCTGTCTGCCAGCAAGCCGGTATCGTTGGCGAGTGGCTCTACACCGAATGTACGAAACGAAAGTGAGTTTTCCTTCAAACCGCACGCCGGCCGGCCAAACGGAGCATGTTATGTCTGATGCTAAGCGAAAAACCTTTGTCACGCGTGCAGCAGTGGCCGCAGGTCTTGCCGGTTTGCTGCTGTTTGCCTCTGGCGCGGCGGCCGAGGATCCCTTGGTCAACACGGGCTATTTCGGCGACGTGGCGATTCGAGGTTACGATCCGGTTGCCTATTTCACGCAGAATGAAGCCGTGGAAGGATCAGAGAAATACAGTCATCACTGGCTGGGCGCGACCTGGCATTTTGTGAGCGCCGAAAACCGGGACCTCTTCATAAAGGAACCGGCCAGATATGCGCCGCAGTATGGCGGATATTGTGCCGACGGTGTCTCGCTTGGTACGGTGACCACCAATATCGATCCGAAAGCCTGGCGGATCATCGAAGGAAAACTCTATATCAGCTATGATCCGGGTGCTGCCGACGGTTTTGAAAAGAACCCGGCCAAGGTCGGCAATTCACAAAAGCATTGGGCAGAAGTCCAGCAAACCCTTGTCACGGAAAAGCTGCACAAGGATTGGCGCAAGAGCGTCAATTGATCCGTCCGCCGCCGCCGGGTTTGTGTCTTCCGTCAGGGGGATAGCGAAAAAAACTTCAGGGCTTGCGGCGTGACATGGACATATTGCGCGGCAGGGTTCTGCTTGTCCCTGTTGCGGTAGACATATCCGCAGACCATGCGATCCAGAAAATAGCCGGCAAACGTCTCGCAGAGGCGGTCGTCCTGAATTTCGGTCACACCGGTAATGCTGGTATTGGCGCTGCGATAGGCGGTGTTTCCTGCCGTGTCGAAATACTGGATGAAATCGGTGCCGTTCTTGTGCTTGCCGGTCCATGTCTTGTTGTTCACCAGATTTCGCAGGTCTGCCCCGCTGAGCCGATCGGCCTTGGCGCCTTCAAACCCGAAAGGCCATTCGGGAATGCCGGCTGCCCGCAGGCCGGTCAGGTGATACTGCAGGTCGTCCTCGTGCCAGTAGTCATAGAGATAGCCGTAATAGGTCAGATTGCTGTCGGGAAACAGTTCAAGCAACCTTGCCTTTTCTTCAGCACCGCGCGTCCGGTCGCCCTGCGTCATGTATGCCGCCGCCAGATATTCATGCACCGGTTCGGCGTTGGGCAGCGCTATCCGCGCCGCTTCCATGAAGGGGATGGCCCGCTCGTTGTCGCGCGCCGTGTAAAAGACGATGCCGGCCAGGAGCTGAAAACTTGGCGGCGGGGAGGGGTCAAGCCGCAGAGCCTTCTCCATTTCAGCGATGGCCTGTTCATGGCTACCGGTGTGGGCGAGAATGAGTGCCAGATTTCCAAAGGCTTCCGCATCGCTTGGCTGGGCTTCCACCGCCTGGTTGGCGGACGCAATCGCCTCGGTCTCCCGCCCGTCGACCAGTTGAAGCAAGGCAAGTACAGCCAGCGCCCTGGCGTTTTTGGCATCCAGCTTCAAGGCTTGCCCCGCCGCGTCGTAGGCGATCTTGCGGGCCACGGCCGCCGACCAGAGATAGGTGTAGTCGTTGCGCCAGACATCGACGGCGACGCGGGCGATGCCGGCGTGAGCATTGGCAAAGTTTGGATCGAGATCGATTGCTTTCTGGTAAAACGACAGGGTCCTGCGATAGGTCTCGACGTCGCTATAGGTTATGCCCTCCTGTTCCGCTCTCAGATAATAATCGTAGGCCTCCAGATTGTCGGTGGGGATTCGCGCCAACTGGTCCCGCTCGCCCTCGCTGAGCTTGACGGCCAGGGCCGAGATGATCTTGCCGATGACATCGTCTTGCACGGCAAAGAGGTCGGCATACTGGCGATCGTAGCGTTCGGCCCAGAGCGACAGTCCGGTGAGCGCATCGATCAGCTTGACGTTGATCCGCAATCTTGCTCCCGCCCGCTGCAATGTGCCTTCCAGAACGTAGTGGACGCCGAGTTCCGCAGCCACGTCCTGAATCTTTCCGGATGCATCGCCGATCGCGAAAACGGAATGGCGTGCGATGACGAATAGGCCGGACACCTTCGACAGTTCGGTGATGAGATCGTCTGTCAGCCCTTCAGCAAGGTGATCATGTTCCTTGTCGCCGCTGACATTGATAAAGGGCAATACGGCGACCGAGGGCTTGTCCGGCAGCGGGTAAGCCAGACGGTTCACGGCCGCAGGCGTCTGGAGAAGTGTCCACGGTTGCCACCAGAAGGCAGCACCCGCCAACAGAAGGGCAAGTATCGCCACCATTGCGGCCGGAACCCGCCAGGAACGCCGTTTTCTGGGGGCGCCAATCGTTATGCCCGCCACTGCCGGGTTCAGCAAAATCCGGTATACCCGGATAGGCTCACTGATGCTTTTGACCTTCTGTTCGCCGAGCGAGGCATAGCCGACCGCAAGCTTCGTCTTCACCTGGTCATAGGCCGTTCCGGAAATGGCGATGCCGCCCGGTTCGGCCAGCGCCTGTATCCGGTCCGCAATGTTGACGCTGTCGCCATGGATGTCCTCCCCCTCGACGATGATGTCGCCGAGATTGACACCGATGCGGAACTCAAGCCGGAGATGGGGTGGCGTGGCGGCATTCTGCTTTGCTTTCTGCTGCTGCACGCCTATCGCACAGCGCAAGGCATCAACGACGCTATGGAATTCCACCAGCACGCCGTCTCCCATGGTCTTGACCAGCCGGCCATTGTGCTCAGCAATCGCCGGCTCGAAGATCTGTTTCATGTCGGTCTGGAAACGAACGCGCGTGCCTTCCTCGTCGATCTGGCTCAAACGACTGTAACCAACGACATCGGCGATCAGGATTGCTGCGAGATGGCGCTCCATATCCGGGCTTTCTCGGCGTGCTCTGGGCATTATCCTACAGTAGGTCTATCGCCGATGCCATCGCGGCTGTCCGAATCAAGAGCTGTCAGGACAGGCCTGCCGGCCCCATCCGCCTTTCATGACGTCGGCTGGCAGCACCTCATCCTTCGCGCCGATATCCCTCACCATTTTGCTCCCACCCGCTCATGACCTTCAAACGAGGGAAAGTGCGGCAGGACCTCCTCGGCCAGTTCCTGGATAATCTCCTTAACAGGGCGTTGAGAAAACTGGATGCCAAGGGCCGCATGATTGACACCGGCCTCCCGCCACGCATGAAGCAGCGCGATCAGGCCTTTTCTGCCGGTTCGGAGCACGAAACCGCCCTGCAGCGGGGTGGGTGGGAAGTCGGTATCATCGACCAGATCGAGCCATTCGTTGGTCATATGCGGCCTGAACCCGCCATCAGGGATAAGATTGCGCCATGCACGGATGTTGGCGGCAAGCCGTTTGGGGCCATCCGCGGTATGGGTAGCCTGCGGATATGTCAGCCAGCCATCCGCGTGCTCAGCCACCCATTCCGGCGACTGCCGGCTTGATCCTGTCACAATGAGCGGGATACGCCCTGTTACGGCCTTGGGCATGAGGGTCGCCTCCTGGATCGTGCCCAGAGTTCCGCGGATGGAAGGTTGGCCTGCGGCGACAAGCTGGCGAAACCAGGCGACGGTTTCGGCGAAACGTGCGCTTCGCGTGTCGAAATCAATGCCATAAGCCGGGAACTCGACAGGCCGGTCGCCAGACGCAATGCCCATCACCAGCCGCCCACCCGACAGATGGTCGATCGTTGTCGACATTTTCGCAAGGTCGATGGGATGGCGCAAACTAAAGATCGCGCTTCCGGTTGCCAGCGCAATGCGTTCGGTCTTCGCCGCCAGATAGGCGAGATAGGTGAACGGGTCGAAGACCTGTCCCGCGTCACCGAAGTTCGGATCGTAGAGCGGGACGTCGCGGACCCACACGGCCGCAAAACCGCGCCGATCAATATCGGCAACGTGCTCGGCCTGGCCTTCCAGCACCCGCATGTCACCCTGCCAGAAACGCAGCGGCAGGAAGATACCGATGGTCAGGTGGCCGGGTGCGAACATGCGGCGATAGCCCGGATGCGCCGCGAAGGCGTCAAAGGAAGCGCCTCCAGGCAGGCTGTCCGTCGATACAGTGTTGTTGATGATGTTCATCGTGATGGTATCCTGTGAAACGCGTGCTCAAGGGCCCGTTGCCGGAGCCGGAAGGGAAATGCCGCGCTGGACGGCGGGGCGAAGCGCAACCTGATCGTGCCATCGGGTAAGGTGCTGGTGATGAGCGAGGCCAAACCCGCAGATCGTGGCGATGTGGGTCCAGCCGAAATTGGCGATATCCGCGACGGAATAAGTGTCACCCGCCAGCCATTCATTCGCCGACAGCTGGCCGTCGAGCACGGCGAACGCATCTTCGGTCAGGCGGCGGTAGCGCTCGATTGCATCGGGTATTTTTGTGCCAGCAAACATTTCGAAGTGCACCCGCTGGCCCAAAAGGGGTCCGAGGCTCGATGAGTGGAACTGAAGCCACTTGATCGCTTCCCATCGCGCAAGGGGTGCCTGCGGAAGAAGCTGCCCGCTTTTTTCTGCGAGATAGAGCAGGATGGCGGCAGATTCGAACAGGGTGACGCCAGTCTCGTGATCGGTGATCACGGGAATCCGGCCGTGTGGATTGAGGGCCAGGAAGGCCGGTTGCCGGTGTTCGCCCTTGTCGATGGCGATATGATGCAGGCGATAGGGCAAGGCGAGCTCTTCGAGTGCAATTGTTGCCTTGAACCCGTTCGGGGAGGCGTCGGTATAAAGGTCAATCATTCAGGTTGTCCTGCTGGGGAGATAAAAATCCGGTGTGATCCGCTGACCCATTCATGACTGTGGTCGTGGAAATTCGTCCATGGACTAGGTTAGGCATCTGTTCTGTGTCTCTTTTTGATATACGCTTTTCTAAATTTGTGTGACGGCCACCTGTCTGTTAATAGATTGAATAGGTACCGATAAAAAACGATTCAATCTTCTCTTAGAGTTTAGGTAGGCTAATCTTTGAATCCTGTTCTCCCTCTTCTTGCGCTGCGGGCGTTTGCTGAAACCGGGCGCCATGGCAGCTTGAAGAAAGCCGCGGATGCGATGGGTGTCACAGCCGGGGCCATTAGCCAGCAGATCCGGCAGCTGGAGGAGCGGCTCGGCGTGATCCTGTTCACCCGCACCCGCTATGGTGTCCGTTTGACGCAAGCTGGCGAGAGAGTTCACCCGGCGCTTGTTCTGGCTTTCGACCAGATCGCTCGAAGTCTTGAAATTCTGGAAACAGCAAACGTCCCACCGGCACTGACCGTCAGCACGGAGCCATCTTTTGCCGCATCCTGGCTGGTGCCTCGCCTAGGGCGGTTTGCTGCCCGGCATCCGGATATCGAGGTCCGTGTCGAGGCGACGGCGGAACTCGCCGATCTGCAAAGGGATCGCGTCGACGTTGCGATACGGCATGGTCTTGGCCGCTATCCGGGCCTCGTTTCGGAACTGTTGATGGCGCCGGTCCTCCTGCCGGTCGCAGCGCCTGCGTTGTTGAGGGACGGACCGTCGATCAACACTCCCGCAGATTGCCTTGCCTATCCGCTTCTTCAGGATGGCGCACGGGCGGACTGGCCGATGTGGTTTCAGGCCCTCGGTGTACCCGACGATCAGCGTGCCGGGCGTGGCCCCTCATTCGACGACGATTTCCTGCTCGTCCGTGCCGCTATCGCTGGTCAGGGAATGGCCCTGGTCCGCGACCTTTATGTTACCGAGGAGATTGCCCTTGGCCGTCTTGCCCTTGTGTTGGACACACCTTGGCCAACCGATTTTGCCTATTACGCCGTCACGCATCCGCACACTGCCACTCGCAGCACGGTGCAAAACTTCATCGGCTGGCTGAAGGAAGAGGCGTCAGGGAGCCTCGTGCCCATCTGAGGGCTTTTGAAAAAATATGCATGACAGAAGGTGGCGTGTTTTCTCTTCTTAACGCCGTCAGACGCGCATCGTGATCCATCCCCGCGCGAAAATGTCGCCGTGGGTGTCAAAGAGCAACTTGGCCGGGGCGCTGAAAGCTGCCTCGTAAAGTAGTAATAGGTGACACCTCTCAGCGCCCCGTTCTATGTCTTTTGCCGCGTTTCTCAGGTTCTTCTGCGCTTTCCGCTCTGACCGGAAAGCCTCCAATGCCCCAGCCCGGCCGCTTATCCGCCAAGCCTTTCAATCCGGCGGGGTTTGGCCCTGGACCGTCCAAGAACGGTGTGACCACCCGGCACGCCCGGTTCATTTGCGAACCGGAGGAGAACCACCTTTCACGCAGCCCCGGGGATTTCGCGCGCGTTTCGCCAAACCATCCGGGCACCGGCCCCACCTCGCCGGCAACGCTTTCCGGTGTATCCGTGATGGGACGCAGCGAGTATGGCACTGGTTTTAAGGGCGGGGATTTGCGGGGATGATTTTTGCCCAGGATATCACCCGAGCCCTTGCCGTGCGGTGCATTGCGACCATTGTAACCGTAACGTACTTCCCCGCCCGGCCGCTAAGTGCTCCTGTGATACCCGCATCCAAAGGAGTATTGTTATGAGACGCTTGTTCCTCGTTACCGTGCTGGCCACGGCGATGATCTCGACGACCGTCGCGGCCTTCTCTCCTCAAGAATTGCGGCAACGTACGCTTGAGCGCCGCGCTGTGGAAGCCGTCATCTGGGGTATTCCGGCCGTCAACTATGATCTGATGCTGCAGGAAATGCTGGCAAAGACGAAGGGTAAGGTCAACCAGATCGTCTACTGGTCCCGGCCACTCGACTGGCACAACCAGACGCTGACGCCCAATCCGGACGCGATCTATCTGATGACCTTCACCAACACAAAGGACGTTGGGCCGATCGTCATCGAGGTACCACCTGCGCAAGGCGGCTCGATCAACGGCAACATCGTCAACGTCTGGCAGATGCCGCTTGAGGACGCGGGGCCTATGGGGGCGGATCAGGGCAAGGGCGGCAAATATCTCATCCTGCCGCCTGGTTACGCCGAAAAGATCCCAGACGGTTACATCCCGCTGAAGTCGGATACCTATGGCGGCTACGCGCTGCTCCGGTCGAATCTCCCCAGCCATAGCGAAGCCGATATCGAGAAGTCGGTTGCCTACGGAAAGAAACTGAAGGTCTATCCGTTATCGCAGGCGGCCAACCCATCGGAGACGGTTTTCAGCGACGCCAAGGACGTACTGTTCGATAGCACCATCCGCTACGATGCCAGCTTTTTCAAATCGCTCGACCGCATCATCCAAACCGAACCGTGGCTGCCACGTGACCGGGTGATGATCGACCAGTTGAGGACGCTTGGCATCCAGAAGGGCAAACCCTTCGAACCGGATGTGCAAACGAGCAAGCAGCTTGAAGTTGGTGTTCATGAGGCGCAGCAGTGGCTCGAAGCCAAATATGCCTCGGAACTGATACCCTTCTATGACAAGGGACGCTGGAATTTTCCGGCCAACCCCGAATTGGTCAAAGCCGCATCCGCCTCCTTCGACGAGCCTGACGCTTATCCCGTCGATATTCGCGGCCTGACTTACAGCTACGGCTACATTGGCATCAAACGCCTCGGAACGGGCCAGTTCTATTTAATTTCCATCAAGGACAAGGATGGCAAGACCTTTGACGGATCAAAAACATACCGTCTTAATGTGCCTGCGAACGTGCCGGTTGAGCAATATTGGTCGCTGACCGCCTATGATCGTGAGACCCATGCGCTGATCCGCAACATGCCGCGCGCCAGCCGCTCGTCGCAGATCCCGGAGTTGATCAAGAATGCCGACGGCTCGGTCGATCTGTTCCTCGGACCGAAAGCGCCTGATGGCAAAGATATGAACTGGATACCGACCGATCCAAAGCGGGACTTCGAACTGATGTTCCGGCTCTATGCACCGACAAAGGCCTTGTTCGACAAGACATGGGTGCTTTCGGACGTTGAGCAGGTCCGGAAATAGACTTGGTTCCGGCAATTGTGCCTGCCCGATGCAACGGTCCCTACTTTATGGCCATGCAGCTGCGAAGAAGGAAGCAGTGGGCGGCCGCTGGGAAAGCGCCGGTTCTCGTTCACGCCAGCTAGATAGAGGTATGAAATGATCCGTATAGTTACAGCAAGGGCCGGAATGCTTGGACTGGCATTCCTTCTGCACATCCCGGACGTTTTTGCCGCTGACGCGGTAACCGTCGATAATTTCATCCGTGCGGAAAGCGATCTCTATTTCCATAATCTCGCCGGGGAGGGCGGCTTAGGTACATTTCTTCATCGCCGCGAGCCGGCCGATGTCGATAAGCAGACCGTCATCCGCCTGAACCGGGACACTCTGTATTCGTCGGCGGTTGTGGATCTCGACGCAGGGCCAGTCAGTATCGCCCTGCCTGACGCCGGCGGGCGTTTTATGTCGCTCATGGTGATCAACCAGGATCATTACATCTCGACGGTTTCCTACACGGGGACGACCACCCTGACGAGGGAGGGGGTGGGAACCCGGTATGCCGTTGTGGGGGTTCGAACCTTCGTCGATCCGAACAGCCCGGACGACGTCAAGCAGGTGCACGCGCTTCAGGACAAGCTGAATGTTGAGCAGCCCGGAGGACCGGGAAAACTCGACCTGCCGGAATGGGACCAGGCCAGCCAGAAGAAGGTGCGCGACGCGCTGCTGATCCTGGCGACGACGATGCCGGATTTCAACAGGGCGTTCGGATCAAAGACTGACGTGGATCCAGTCCGCCATCTCGTTGCCAGTGCTGCCGGATGGGGCGGAAACCCCGACAAGGATGCGACCTACCTCAACATTACACCGGCAAACAACGATGGAACGGTCGTCTACAAGCTCGACGTCAAGGATGTTCCGGTCGATGGCTTCTGGTCGATTAGTCTCTACGATGCCGGGGGCTACTACGAAAAGAATCCCTATAATTCCTATTCGCTCAACAATGTGACGGCCAAGAAAAATCCGGACGGATCGATTTCGGTGCAGTTCGGCGGCTGCGACGGGAAAATCCCCAATTGCCTGCCGGTCATGAAGGGCTGGAACTACACGGTGAGGCTGTATCGTCCACGCGCGGACATTCTCGATGGCTCCTGGACCTTCCCCGAGCCTAAGCCTGTCCGGTAGGCCGGCTGTGCCGCACATTCATGCGGGAGCGCCTTGAATACGTCAGAGCCACACCGCCCGCGAAAGGACGGTGTGGCCTTCCGGCCGAATGTTTCAGATGGGCGCCGGATACATCTTGTGCAGTTTCGCAATGCCCTTCAGCACGTCGGCTGACAGAACCACATCCTTTGCGCCGATATTCGTCTTCAACTGTGCCATGCTCGTCGCGCCGATAATCACCGAGGTCATGAAGGGGCGGGTGAGGCTGAAGGCGAGCTGCATCTGGGCGAGGTCTAGACCGTGTTCGCGAGCCAGCGCCGCGTAGGCCTGGACTGCGGGCTCCTGATATTCGGTGTAGCGGCCGCCGAGGTCGCCGTTGATCGACAGGCGTGAACCCTCCGGATTGGCGCCGTTCAGGTATTTGCCGGAGAGAAGACCGGCGGCGAGCGGCGAATAGGCAAGCAGGCCGACATTTTCATGATGGCTGACTTCGGCCAGATCGAGGTCGAAGGCGCGGTAGAGGAAATTGTATTCATTTTGCAGCGAGGCGATGCGGGGAGCCCCGAGTTTCTCGGCAAGCGCCAGCATCTTCATCGTACCCCAGGCGGTATCGTTGGAGAGGCCGACGGCGCGGACCTTGCCTTCCTTGACGAAGGCGCCCAGCGTTTCGAGGATGGCGTGGAGATCGTCGATCGTCGCGGACGTGTCCTGATGCGAGGGATCATAGGTCCACGACTGGCGGAAATGATAGTGGCCGCGGTTCGGCCAGTGCATCTGGTAGAGATCGACATGATCGGTCTGCAGGCGCTTCAGGCTGACTTCAAGCGCTTCGCGCATGGTCTTGGGGCTCGCAGGCGTTCCACCACGAATATAGGGACGGCCGGGACCGGCGACCTTGGTGGCGACGACGATGTCATCGCGCTTGCCGCTCTTCTTCAGCCATGTGCCGATATAGTCTTCGGTGAGGCCCATGGTTTCGGGGCCGGCCGGAGTGACGGGGTAAAGCTCAGCAGTGTCGAAAAAGTTGACGCCCTGGCCGACGGCATAATCCATCTGCTCATGCGCTTCCGCTTCGCTGTTCTGCGTGCCCCAGGTCATGGTGCCCAGGCAGATTTCCGAAACCGTGATGCCGGTGCGGCCGAGTGTGTTGTATTTCATGGTGCTTAACGTGCCTCAAACTGTGTCCGGCGGCGAATGTAGAGGCTGTTTGCTGCGGCGCAAGAGAAAAGCAGAGCCGTGCACAGGCGCCGGCTTTGGGGCTCGAAAGCTTGACTCATGCGTCAGGAATGTGAATGGAGAGGAAAAAGCTCCTGCCTGCCTTATGTTTGCCGGCAATGGGTTGGAATGAAACGGCGTAGCCAGGCTGCGCATGACGAGGAATAACCTCATGGCAATTGCATTCACATTTCCAGGACAGGGCAGCCAGGCGCTGGGCATGGGCAAGGATCTGGCCGAGGCCTTTCCGGAAGCCGCCGCCGTCTTTGCCGAAGTCGACGACGCACTCGGCGAAAAGCTCTCCGATATCATGTGGAACGGTCCCGAGGAAACGCTGACGCTGACAGCCAACGCCCAGCCGGCGCTAATGGCGGTGTCGATCGCGGCGCTGCGGGTCCTCGAAGCAAAAGGTCTCGACCTGAAATCCAAGGTTTCCTACGTCGCCGGCCACTCGCTTGGCGAATATTCCGCACTCTGTGCCGCCGGCACGTTTTCGCTCGCCGATACGGCGCGGCTCTTGCGCATTCGCGGCAACGCCATGCAGGCGGCGGTTCCGGTCGGCAAAGGCGCGATGGCAGCGATCATCGGGCTTGAGCATGCGGATGTTGATGCCGTCTGCACGGAAGCATCCGCCCTCGGTTCCTGCCAGATCGCCAATGACAATGGCGGCGGCCAGCTGGTGATTTCGGGCGAGAAGGCGGCTGTCGAAAAGGCGGCTGCCCTGGCGACGGAAAAAGGCGCCAAGCGCGCCATCCTGCTGCCGGTTTCCGCTCCCTTCCATTCGACGCTGATGGGACCGGCTGCCGACGCCATGCGCGAGGCGCTGTCCACGGTCGCAAAGAACAATCCGGCCGTGCCGCTGATCGCCAATGTGCGCGCAGCCCCGGTCACCGATGCGGACGAGATTGCCAAGCTACTGGTCGAGCAGGTCACCGGCCAGGTCCGCTGGCGCGAGACCGTCGAGTGGTTTGCCGCCCATGATGTGACGACATTGTACGAGGTTGGTTCCGGCAAGGTGTTGACCGGCCTGGCGCGCCGCATCGACAAGACTGTCACCGGCATCGCCGTCAATTCTCCCGCCGATATCGATACGGCGCTTCAAGCTCTGCTCGGCTAAGCCGAACCCAACAAGGACCCAAGACCATGTTCGATCTGTCTGGCCGCAAGGCCCTCGTTACCGGCGCATCCGGCGGCATCGGCGAAGAGATTGCCCGCATCCTGCATGCGCAGGGCGCCATCGTCGGCCTGCACGGCACCCGCGTCGAAAAGCTGGAAGAGCTTGCCAATTCGCTTGGCGAGCGTGTTCATCTCTTCCCGGCCAATCTGGCTGATCGCGATGCCGTCAAGGCGCTCGGCGAAAAGGCCGAAGCCGAACTCGGCGGCGTCGACATCCTCGTCAACAATGCCGGGATCACCAAGGACGGCCTGTTCGTGCGGATGAGCGACGAAGACTGGGATGCCGTTCTCGAAGTCAACCTGACCTCGGTCTTCCGGCTGACCCGCGAGCTGACGCATCCGATGATGCGCCGCCGCCATGGCCGCATCATCAACATCACCTCGATCGTCGGCGTGACCGGCAATCCGGGCCAGGCCAATTACTGTGCCGCCAAGGCCGGCATGATCGGCATGTCGAAGTCGCTTGCCCAGGAAATCGCCACCCGCAACGTGACGGTCAACTGCGTCGCCCCGGGCTTCATCGAAAGTGCGATGACCGGCAAGCTGAACGACAAGCAGAAGGACGCCATCATGGGCGCCATCCCGATGAAGCGGATGGGCACCGGCGGCGAAGTGGCGTCGGCGGTTGCTTATCTGGCTTCCAACGAGGCGGCCTACGTCACCGGCCAGACCATCCATGTCAACGGCGGCATGGCGATGATCTAACCCCTTGGCATAGGCCGTCAAAGGCCTGTGCCACCACGTTTCCGGCTCTATCGGAGATGTGGGGCCGAAATACCGGGAATTGCATGTTGACCAAGCCATTCCCGGCCATTTTCGGACTTTGCGGCAGACTTAAACCGTGTTAAGCGGGCCATGACTGTGCGCAGTCGATCGGAAGATATGCGGTATATGCTGGCTTTGGCAGGCGTGGTTTGCCCGCTTCCGGTTGAACGAATTGCCAGGCGGATCGTCTTGATCTGTCAGGCGTTAATAGGGTACCGATGTCAGAACGGCATCGTTGAGAAAAACAAAGGTCGAGGAATCCGACATGAGCGACGTAGCAGAACGCGTAAAGAAAATTGTTATTGATCATCTTGGCGTCGATGCCGAAAAGGTCTCGGAAGGCGCAAGCTTCATCGACGATCTGGGCGCTGACTCGCTCGACACCGTCGAACTGGTCATGGCATTCGAAGAAGAGTTCGGCGTCGAAATTCCTGACGATGCAGCGGATTCGATCCTGACGGTCGGCGACGCTGTCAAGTTCATCGAGAAGGCACAGGCCTAATATCAGGCCGTGTTCGGGCGGGGCGCTTTGCGGCCCGCCTTTCGTCCCTTCATGGGGCGCGCTCTCCGTTACGAGAGCAAAAAGCATGATCAAGGAAAGCCTCAAGGCTTCCGTACCTGAGATCACGCAGTACAGCATCACGGAATAGGATGTACGGATCCGGTTTTTTGCGCGAGGTCCGGTCCGGTTCTGGAACGAACAGGCAGGATGGATCACGGGCATGAGACGTGTCGTTATCACCGGTACCGGCATGGTATCTCCCTTGGGCTGCGGGACTGAGATATCCTGGTCGCGGCTCATCGCCGGCGAAAACGCCGCCCGTAAAGTCACAGAATTCGAAGTCGAAGACCTTCCCGCAAAAATCGCCTGCCGCCTGCCGTTCGGCGATGGCACCAATGGTACCTTCAATCCGGACAACTGGATGGAGTTGAAGGAGCAGCGCAAGGTCGACAGTTTCATCGTCTATGCAATGGCCGCCGCCGATATGGCGCTTGCCGACGCTGACTGGCATCCGAAGACCGACGAAGACCAGATCGCCACCGGCGTGATGATCGGCTCGGGCATCGGCGGCCTCGAAGGCATCGTTGAAGGCGGCATCACGCTGCGCGACCGTGGCCCGCGCCGGGTTTCTCCTTTCTTCATTCCAGGCCGCCTGATCAACCTTGCCTCCGGCCAGGTATCGATCCGCCACAAGTTGCGCGGCCCCAATCATTCCGTCGTTACCGCCTGCTCGACGGGCGCCCACGCCATTGGCGACGCCGCCCGCTTCATCGCCCTGGGCGATGCCGACGTGATGGTCGCCGGCGGGACGGAGTCACCGATTTCACGCATTGCGCTGGCCGGCTTTGCCGCCTGCAAGGCGCTTTCCACCCAGCACAATGACGACCCGACCAAGGCATCGCGCCCCTATGACAAGGACCGTGACGGTTTCGTCATGGGCGAGGGCGCCGGTATCGTCGTGCTGGAAGAACTCGAGCACGCCAAGGCGCGCGGCGCCAAAATCTATGCCGAAGTCGTTGGCTACGGTCTCTCCGGCGACGCTTTCCATATCACGGCACCGGCCGAGGACGGCGACGGCGCGTATCGCTGCATGCAGATGGCTCTGAAGCGCGCTGGCCTGTCGGCAGGCGATATCGACTATATCAATGCCCACGGCACATCGACCATGGCCGACACGATCGAACTGGGTGCTGCCGAGCGCGTTCTCGGCGAGCATGCGGGCAAGGTCTCGATGTCATCGACAAAGTCGGCGATTGGCCACCTGCTTGGTGCAGCCGGTGCTGTCGAAGCGATTTTCTGCGCGCTGGCGATCCGCGACAATGTCGCTCCCCCGACGCTCAATCTCGACAATCCGTCGGTCGAAACCAAGATCGATCTGGTGCCGCATGTGGCGCGCAAGCGCGAGATCAATGTCGCCCTGTCGAATTCCTTCGGCTTCGGCGGCACCAACGCCTCGCTGGTTCTGCGTCGTTACGCCTGATTTTGGATATAGCGGGCCTGCCGGATGGCGGCCCGTCATCAACGCCGGTATCATTCCGGCGTACCCCGCAAGCACGATAATTCTCCCACTATCGTGCTTTTGCCGCATTGCTCGGTTCAAACATGGCATACGGACGTTTGCGACTGAACCGGTATCGTCAGCCCAGTGCCTTGTGTCCATACTGACACAAGGCCAAAAGCGTACTGCGGCTACAATCGCAACAAGGTGATTCTCATTCCTGTTTCTCTTCTGGAGTTCGCATCAGGGATGAAGACGTGCATGACGCGAATTCCAGACCCAGGACACCAGTGAACGACGCAAACGAAAACAGCGCAGCGCCTTTCGGCCGCAACGAGGCGGGCAATAACGGCCCGATCATCCCGAAATCGGCGAGCGAAGCTCTTCGTCCAGAAAAAGTGCCGCAGCCGCCAAAGCGGTCGCGCAAGGCAAAAAGCCAGGTCGTTATCTTTCTGAATTTCCTGATGACCGTGATCGTCTGCCTGACGATCGCGGCAGCCGGTACGGTTTACTATGCAATGTCCGCCTATGAGGACAACGGCCCGCTGACGGCCAATACGAATTTCATCGTGCGCAATGGCGCCGGCATCCAGGAAATCGCCAGCAGCCTTGAGCGCAACAATATCGTGTCCGATGGTCGCGTCTTCCGTTTCATGTCGGAGGCCTATCTCGATGACAACGATACGCTGAAGGCCGGCGAATACGAGATCAAGGCCGGTTCCTCGATGCAGGAGATCATGCAGCTCCTGAAATCGGGCAAGTCCATCCTCTATTCGGTGTCGCTGCCGGAAGGCCTGACGGTCAAGCAGATGTTCTCCCGATTGAGCAGTGACCCCGTTCTGGAAGGCGACCTTCCCGCGGCAATGCCGGCAGAAGGCACGCTGCGTCCGGATACATACAAGTTTTCGCGTGGTACCAAGCGGGCTGAAATCGTCGCGCAGATGGCAGCGGCACAGAAGCAGCTTGTCGATCAGATCTGGGACCGGCGTGATCCGGACTTGCCGATTGCCAGCCGTGAAGAATTCGTCACCCTGGCATCGATCGTCGAGAAGGAAACCGGCATTGCGGATGAACGGTCGCGCGTTGCATCGGTCTTCATCAATCGCCTGGAAAAGGGCATGCGGCTGCAGTCCGACCCGACGATCATCTATGGGATTTTTGGCGGTGATGGCAAACCGACCGACCGGCCGATCCTGAAGTCTGACCTCGAGAAGGACACGCCTTACAACACCTACATGATCAAGGGCCTGCCGCCGACACCGATCGCCAATCCAGGCCGGGCAGCGCTCGAAGCGGTTTCCAATCCGTCGCGCACGTCCGACCTCTATTTTGTCGCCGACGGCACGGGTGGGCATGTGTTTGCCGCCACGCTCGATGAACACAACAGCAATGTCCGCCGCTGGCGCAAGATCGAGGCCGAAAAGGCCGCTGCGGCGAAAGCGGCGGAGACCGCACCAGCCCAGGAATAATCGGGCCTCCATCAGGCTTGTGGATGACACGGCTCCGGTACGCTTGACCCTTGCGGTTGACCGTGCCGGGGCCGTACACATTCATGCAACAATTCAAAGTTCCGCAGCTTCCGACACTTCGTTGAGGAGAATACTGCCGGGCCGGAGGAAAAAACGATGCCGCTGCAATCCATGACGGGATTTGCCCGCCGCGAGGGGACTTGCGGACGTTACCGCTGGGCGTGGGAACTCCGTTCGGTCAACGGCAAGGGGCTGGATCTGCGGTTGCGGCTGCCGACGGGCACGGAGCATCTGGAAACGGACGTCCGCAAGCTGGCCGGTGAGAGCTTCGCGCGCGGCAACATGCAGGTCAACCTCACCGTCAGCGCCAGCGAAACCAGCGTCGAGCCGGTGATCAACCAGGGGGCTCTTTCAGCCGTCCTGTCGTTGCGCGAGCAGTTGCGCGATGTCATCGATCCGGCGCCACTGCGCCTCGATACGCTTCTGTCCATTCGCGGCATCGTTGATTTTCGCGAACCGGAAGAACAGGAGGGCGAGCGCGCCACCCGCGATAGCGATATCCTCGCCGGATTGCGTCAGGCCCTTTCCGACATGACCTCGATGCGCGAGGGGGAAGGCGTGGCGCTCCGCCGGGTCTTGCTGGAACAGATCGACCGGATCGAGACGCTGACCAGCGAGATCGAGGCAGACCCGTCGCGCAGTGTGGCCGTCATTACCGCCCGCCTTGCCAGCCAGGTGGCCCTGGTGATGGACGGCGGCTCGAAGATCGATCCGGAACGTCTCTATGCCGAAGTGGCACTGCTGGCGGCCAAGGCCGATATCCGCGAGGAGATCGACCGCTTGCGCACCCATGTGACGGCAGCCCGGGATCTTTTGCAAAAAGGCGGCCCTGTCGGCCGCAAACTCGATTTCCTTTCTCAGGAATTTAACCGCGAATCAAATACCATCTGTTCCAAGTCGAATGCCGCTGCGGTCACTGCCGCTGGTATTGAATTGAAGGTCGTCATCGACCAGTTCCGTGAACAGGTCCAAAATCTGGAGTGAACCCCGTGAGCCAAACGTCCACCAAAGCCATTCAGCGCCGCGGTCTCATGCTGGTGATCTCGTCGCCTTCGGGCGCGGGCAAGTCGACGATTGCGCGCAACCTGCTCGAATCCGATCCGCATATGAGCATTTCGGTCAGTGTCACGACGCGCAAGCGGCGTCCGAGCGAGATCGAAGGGCGGCACTATTTCTTCAAGTCGATCCGCGAATTTGAGGGGTTGCGCCAGACCGATGCGCTGCTGGAATGGGCCGAGGTTCACGGCAATTTCTACGGCACGCCACGCGATGCCGTCGAGACGGCGATGTCGGAAGGGCAGGACATGCTGTTCGATATCGATTGGCAGGGTGCCCAGCAGTTGCAGGAAAAGATGGGCGGCGATGTCGTCTCGATCTTCATCCTGCCGCCGACCATGGCCGAACTGCAGTCCCGTCTGCATCGGCGTGCCGAGGATACCGAAGAGGTGATTGCCACGCGGCTGGCCAATTCGCGCTCGGAGATCGAGCACTGGCTGGAATATGACTATATCGTCGTCAACGAGGATCTCGACAGCGCCTTCGCCTCCGTCAAGGCCATTGTCGAGGCCGAGCGGCTTCGCCGCGACCGTCGTCCGGGACTGTTCGAATTCGTCAATGGTTTGCTGACGGAAACGCCGAAGCTCTGATGGTCTCTGGTTAGGGATCAGGTGCCAATTGCTCTCTCTTCTCCCCAGCGGGGAGAAGGTGGCCCGTAGGGCCAGATGAGGGGGCGGCAGGCTTCCGATTCGTGGAAAGCTCCCCCTCATCGCCTCGAATGCGCTCGGCACTTCTCCCCGCTGGGGAGAAGAGGACAGGCTACATACAATTCGCCAACCGGCAGAACTCTTCCACCGACAGTGTTTCCGCCCGGCGTTTCGGGTCGATCTCGGCCTTGGCCAGCAAGGCTTCTCCACCGATCGATTTGACGCTCTGGCGCAGCATTTTGCGGCGCTGGCCAAAGGCGGCCATCGTTACCTTTTCGAGGGCTTCTGCCGAGCAGGGGATCGGGTTTTCGAGCGGTTCGAGATGCACCACGGATGACGTGACCTTCGGCGGCGGTGAGAAGGCTTGTGGCGGTACGTCGAAGGCCATGCGGGCGTTCGTGCGCCAGCCGCAAAGCACGCCGAGGCGGCCGTAATGGTCGTCATCGGCTTCGGCAACGATCCTGAGGCCCACTTCGCGCTGGAACATCAGCGTCATCGACTGGTAGAACGGCGGCCAGACCTTCGGCAAAAGCCAGTTGACCAGAAGCTGCGTGCCGACATTGTAAGGCAGGTTGGCGATGATCTTGACTGGCCCCTCGGTGACAAGCTCCTCGAACCGTGTCTTCAGCGCATCGCCTTCGACCACTTCGAGACGGCCGGGATAGAAATCCGAAATTTCGGCAAGAGCGGGCAGGCAGCGGGAATCGCGCTCGATGGCAATGACCTTCTTGGCGCCCAGCGACAGGATGGCGCGGGTGAGGCCGCCCGGACCGGGGCCGACCTCGATCACCGTCACGCCCTCAAGCGGACCAGCCGTGCGGGCGATCTTCTGGGTGAGGTTGAGGTCGAGCAGAAAGTTCTGGCCGAGCGCCTTTTTAGCATCCAGGCCGTGGCGGGCGATAACGTCGCGCAGCGGCGGCAAACCGTCGATCGCTGCCATCAGTTTTCTCCTCGTGCGGTATTATCGGCCAATTGCTGTGCCATCCGCAGTGCTGCCAGCAGGCTGTCGGCGCGGGCAATGCCCTTGCCGGCAAGGCTGAACGCCGTGCCGTGATCCGGCGAGGTGCGGATGAACGGCAGCCCGAGCGTCGCGTTGACGCTGTCGTCGAAGCCGAGCGCCTTGGCAGGGATCAGCGCCTGATCGTGATACATGCAGATCGCTACATCGTATGTGGCGCGGGCGCGGTCATGGAACATGGTGTCGGCGGGCAGGGGGCCGGTGATATCGACGCCTTCGATCTTCAATCGTTCGATGACGGGGCGGATGATTGCATCGTCTTCCAGCCCAAGTGCGCCGCCTTCACCCGCATGCGGATTGAGACCGGCAACGGCGACGCGAGGGGAGGCAAGACCGAAGCGTTCCTTCAAGTCGCGCACGGTGATCGCGCAGGTGCGGTAAATCAGATCGGCACTCAACTGCTCCGGCACATCCTTCAGCGGGATATGGATCGTCACCGGAACGGCCATCAGCTTCGGCCCGGCAAGCATCATGACCGGAAGCAGCGGCTCACCTGTCAGGCGCTCGCCGAGGTCGGCGAGAAATTCCGTATGGCCTGGAAATTGAAAGCCGGCGTCATAGAGCACCGACTTGGCGATCGGATTGGTGACAATGGCGGAGGTGGAACCTTCCATCGTCAGCCGCACCGCGGTTTCGATGGCACCGGTGATGGCGGCTGCATTGGTGGAGTCCGGCATGCCGGGCGTGACAGCTGCCGCGCAGGCCACTGGCAGCACTGGCAGAGCATCGTTGAAGATGCTGATAGCGCTGGCGCAATCCGTTTCGCGGATGGCAGCGCTATGGCCGAGAACACGGGCTCTGGCCTCAAGCGCAGCGGCATCGCCGATCAGAATGAACGGCGGCGTCTGCCAGGCTTGCCTGTTGATCCAGGCGTCAAGGGTAATGTCGAGGCCAATCCCGGCGGGATCGCCCATGGTCAGGGCGAGCGGCCTGGCGCGCGTCGGGTTCATGCTGTTTTATTACTTTTCGATGATCTGTGCGCGCTTGCGCAGTTCCTCGATGTAACGCTTGCTGTTGGGATCTTCCCCACCGGTCTTCTTACCGAGATCTTCGGCACGGAAAACGATTTCGGCAGCCAGATCGTCAGAGACTTCGCGCTTCTTGCAGATGGCGAGATATTCGACACCACGTTCCGTGACGCGGGTGCCGGTCGTGCCGTTGTCGCCAGCCTTTTCGATCAGTGGCTTCCAGTCGGCCGGAAGCTCCTGCGCCATCATGCGGCCGAGATTGCGGATCGATACGTCGCGCATCGTGGCAGCAAAGACCTTTGCCTGCTCACAGCCCGGGAATTTCGAGCGCGACGCATTGGCCTCAGCCTGGCGCTTGCCGATGATGGCGTTGCGCTTGGCGGCGGGCACGACAAAGATCACCTGCTGCAGGAAGTATTCCGTGGTGACCGGCTTGTTGCCGCCGTTTTCCTGCATGCGCCGGACGAGGTCTTCGTTCGACAGGCGTCCACCGCCGCCGCCGCCGAAGCGGGCATTGACGACCCGTGGCCAGCTCATGGCAACGGCGACATAGTTCCTGAAGTGATCGATGCCGACCCCTGCCTGATCGAGAACCTGCGACAGCTGCTGAACGGAGAGCTTGTTGCCGGCGGCGAAGCGCCCAACGGCGCCTTCGACTTCCGTGGTGCTGACCGAGGCGCCGACGCGCAGAACTTCCTCGCGCTTGAGGGCTTCATCGATCATCTGCTCGCGGGCAGCGCCCGGGCCGCCGCTCTGTCGCTGCAGGCGCATGAAAGCAGCGCGCTTGGCAATGTCGCCGGATGTGATGGGCGAACCGTTGACGACAGCAACCACCTTGCTTGCGGCGTAAGTGACCGGCGCGGAGGAAAGAGCCAGGCCGCAGGCAAGAACTATTGCCGAAACCGTGCGCGTGATCGAAAGCTTCCCGCCCATTCTTTAGTCCTTTTCATTTGCCCTGGACATCCTGTGTCCGGGCCATGGTCTTCATGCCAAGCGCCATCATCCTGCGCATTTCTGCGCAACAGATGCATAATACATGCGGCCGAACAATGACAAGACCTGCCGTTCGCCGCAAAATAGCGCTTCGGCCGTCAATTCTCTGTGACAGCACGTTTAGAAAACGGCTGTTACAGCGGAGACGAGGGCGCCATCAGGGCGGCGCGCCTCAGTTCAAGCCGTCAAACTTCGTGTCACCAACGTAGATATCGCCGAGTGTACGGAAGCTGATACGCGCGCCGATCGACCAGTCATTGGCAATGGATTGATTGCTGTCGCGCTCTTCCTTGTAGACCAGCGAGAAGATCGTATCCCGGTCGTCATAGGTGATGCCGATGCCATTGCGGGTGATGACATTACTGTTCAGATCGTACGTAATCGATCCGAACACCGACCAGTAATCGGCAAACTTGTAGGCCGCAGCCGTCTGGATTTCATCCTGATCACTGGTCGAGCCATAAAGTGGCTGTGCCTGGATACTGGTATAGGTGAGGGCCGTCTGCCAGAAGATACCTTGATAACCAAGCGTCGCATCGGCACGGCGCATGTTGAAATCTTTCTCGTCGAAGCGGCCACTGAGGCTGGCTGTGATGCCGGAAGGCGCGTCGATGCCGATCATCGTTACATAATCGGAGCGGTCGGTTTCAAGGCCCGAATTCGCACCGGCCTTGACCAGGTCGTCGGTTGCAAACGAATTCACGCCGCCAAGATGGAAGGATTGGCCGGCGATGGCACGCAAGGCATAGCCGTTGCCAAGAGCACCGGTATAGCGCACGCCAAGATTGGCGCGTGTTCCACCTTCGATACGGTCATAACCCGAGAACTTGTCGCGGTCGAACAGCGATGTCGCGTCGAAGACGAAGCTCTGCGCATCTTCGTTCGGCAAACCGCCAGCATATTCCTCATTGGGCCGGGCGAAAATCTGGGCGATCGGTTCGATGATGTGGCTGCTGTAGTCGGTCGCCAAAAGGATGGGGTAACGTGCATCGATACCGGCGGTCAGCATCCGCCGCGTGGTGGCGTCGTCGCTGTTGAAGTTGCCGGTATAGTCGATGCCCGGATCGGTCATCGACGATCCGATCAGGTCGCCGCGAGCCGCCAGGATCGGCGTCAGCGACAGGCCACCGGGAACGATGAAATTGCGTTTCCACTCAAGGTCGGCCGTGAAACGCTGATACGTGCCCTCAAGGCCGCGGAAGCGATCGACAATGCCCGGTATTTCCAGCTCATCCTCGCGGTTGCGATTGATGTTTGTCAGATTGATATCGGCGGTCAACTCGCCACCGAACACCGGTGCCGGGTGGGTATAGGAATAATCGAGAACCTGAGCGACGGCCTGCTTGTTTTCCGCGATGCTGTCCGGATCGGCATCCTGGATATCGAAATAGAAGGCGCGGGCATCGAAGGAATTGCGCTTGCCGAGACCCGACAGATAGACTTGGTTTGTAAAGGTCGTGCCGTCGAAGGTCGAAAGCTCATAGGTCTTGGCGAAGTTGTTGTCGCTTTGGACGAGAACATCCCAGCCGAAGGTCCAGCGCGGGTTGATATCGAACTTGGCCTTGGAACCGATCATGCCGCGATTGGTTTCCTGGGCGTCGACGGTGTTGCCGGTAAAGCTGCTGCGGTTCAGCTGACTGATCCCAGCCATGCTGAGAATATGTTCGCCGTTTTCGAAGCGCTGGCGGAACTCGCCCTGCAGCAGGAAACCCTGGCGGCTGAGGCCGGTTGCCGTGACCGTCGCATCCATATAGGGCGAGATCGCCCAGTAATAAGGAATGCTGACACCGGCGCCGAGCTTCTGGGTATAGCCGAATTTCGGAATGAGGAAGCCGCTCTTGCGCTTGACCGTCTGGTCAGGAACCTCGAGCACCGGCAGGTACAGGATCGGCTTGCCGAACAGCTCGAACTTGGCATTCTCCATACGGATCGTATGGGTCTTGCCGTTCTGAACGATGCGCTGCGCCTTGACGTGCCAGAGCGACTTGTGGTCGGGATCGGTCGCGCAGGGGGTGCAAGCCGTGTAGACGGCGTTGTTGAGAATCATCTCCTCGCCATTGCGCCGCTCGCCGGTCACGGCGGCGAGCTTCGTCAGGTCGGTGGTTTCGACCCGCAGCCGCTCGATGAAGCCGTTGCCGAAATCGTCGGTCACGTCCATCTGGTCGGCATAGACCTTGTTGCCGCCGGGCTCGATCAGCTCGATTTCACCGGTCGCAATGATGCGCCCGGTCTTCTGGCTGTATTCGACCTGCTGGGCGACCATCTGGTAGCCGCCATAATTGATCTGGACTGCGCCGCGTACGATGACGCGCTCCGCATCCTTGTTGTAGACGAGCTCGTTGGCCGACAGAAGCATCTTGGCGTCTTCGGGGAGCTTCGGATTGAGCGAATCGATATTGGTGTCTTGTGCCCATGCGGGTGCGATCGGCGTCAGCACCTGCAGCGCAACACCGGAAAGCAGAATGGCCGCCAGCAGCCTGATATGTTTGCGGTTGCTTGCCGCCACTAGCCATCCTCCTCATGCAATAGAATCGTCGAACCCAGCGCCATCGCTACAACAACTGGCAACCAGGCTGCAACGAACGGAGGCACTATGCCGCTGCTCCCGAATGCTTTGACAAGCACGGTGACGACATAAAGCACGAAGCCCGACAGGATTCCACCGAGAATTACCGGTCTCGATTGGTTAAACCGGCTAAATTTTAACGAGACGCTTGCAGCGATCAGAGTCATTGCGACCAGAAGCAGCGGGAGCGCCAGCATGGAGTGGAATTGGGTTTCCATCGCATTGGTCGGGAAGCCGAAGGACTTCGCTACTTCGATTTTGCGCCTCAGGTCGAAAAATTGAATAGAATCAGCCTTCGTCAACGTTTCCTGGACGAATTCCGGCTTCAGATGGGTCGGCAGTTGTACCGTTGCGAGGCGGCGTGGCAGCTCACCGTTGCGGGTTTCCGTCACCCCATTAAGAAGCCAGTAACCATCTTCCAGTTTTGCCGAGGCGGCGTCCTGCCTTAAAACGATCGTGCCAAGCGGATCGAAATGGATCACCGTCACATTGATCAGCGTCTTGCCTTCGTCCTGAACGGACCGGGCGCCGATGATCGTATCGTCTTTTCCGTAGATCTGGCGCAGCCAGGGGATGGAAATTGCCGAGACGGCCGAGGATGAACTGCCCCATTCAGCCTCAAGCGCTTCTGCCTGTTTCGTGCCCCAGGATGCGATCGGATTGAGCACGATCACCGTTGCAACGCCGAACAGGAATGCGCCGATAACGAAAGGCTGCAGGAACTGCCAAACGGAGATGCCGGCGGCGCGTGTCACCACCAGTTCATAGCGGCGATTGAGTGAAATCAGGGCGGCCATGCCAGCAAACAGGGCGACGAAAGGCACTGTCTGCTGCAAAATCATCGGGATGCGGAACGTCGTCATCAACAGCGCCCCGGTAACAGAGTAGCGCGGCAGTTGCGACATCCGGTTGGCGAGTTCGCTGAAGTCGATGATGAAGATCAACGCGAAGATACCGGCGAGGAACCAGAATGTGGTGATCGCGTATCGCTTGAAAAAATAACGCCCGAGCGTCGTGAAGATCATTTCACCTGGTTCCCGTCAGATGCCGGGTTGGCCTTGGTCAGGCGCAGGCGAACCAGAATCTCGTTGACCTTCTGCTCCAGCGTGAGAGGAATTTCAAGCCGCCTGTTGCCCATCAACTGCCGTATCGCCAGATAGCCGGTGCCAAGCGGGATCAAATACATGATCGGGATGAAGAAGCGCGATTCCTCGGCGCTGTTGGCCGCATAGAAGGTTGTCCAGCGGATGAACAGACAGGTCAAAAGCGCCGTGATCATCGGATGCACGCGAGCTTCGCGGTGCGAGCGGGCATCGCTGCTGAAGACCAGCGCGATCAAGGCAAACAGTAGCGGATATGTCCATTCGGTGAGACGGCGATGCAGTTCCGCCTCGAAAGATCCCGGATTTTTCTCATAGACCGGGTCCTTCGGATCGGGATTGATCAGGAAGGGCAGGTCCCGGTCTTTGGCGCGGATCGTCGCCTGGCCGGCTGCTTTCGTCATATCGGTCAGATCGAAGGCGTAGCTGTCGAATTTGATGATCGAAACATTGCCGTCGGGCAGTTTGCGATGCACCTCGCCGTCTTTCATCACCAGTGCAGAACCGCTGTCATCAACGGCGCCTTCGCGGGCATAATAGACGAGTTCGTAGGCAGGGTCGCGCGAATCGGCGACGAAAATGCCGTGCAGGACGCCGCCGCTGCGCCGTGAGGCGACCTGGACATAGAGGCCATCGGCGATCTTGCGAAAGGTGTTTTCCTGAACGACCGACGACAGAAGGTCGGCATGCGCGGTAGCAATCATCTTGCGCACGGCCATGCGCGAATAAGGCTCGACGAAGTTATCGACGGTGAACGACACCGCGCTGAGCGCGAGGCCGAGATAGATGATCGGCCGGATGATCATCATGCGGGAGCTGCCGGCGGCATTTAGCACCGTCAACTCCGAATCGGCATTCATCGCCGTCAGCGTCTGTGCCACGCCGATGACCAGCGCGAAGGGGAGAATAAGGGGAATGATCGACGGCAGGACGAGCGTTGCAAGGCGCATGAAGGCCAGCACCGACTGGCCGCTATCGGTAACCAGATTGACGCTTGCCAGCGCCTGCGTCGTCCAGACAATCGCCATCAGCGGCAAAAGCGTGGCAAAGAACATGCCCGTTGCCCGCTTCAGGATATAGCGTTCGATCAGTTTCATGCGGGGTCCTGGCCCATCTTCCTGCCGTATGTCCGGTTTGCCATCGCCAGTCTGGGCATGGCCAAGCCAAATGTCCCTATCGCGCTGATCGAACCGGTTTGCAAGTTTTCCACGATAACCAAATTGTAAAAGAGCAGGGCTAAGGCTCGGCAAAGAATGATAGTTAACAGCATGTAAACGCAAGGCGGCGCCTTGCCAAGGTCATCGAAACCGACAACGGTGCATGAACATGTTTCCGGGCTTGCGGTTGATGGCGAATGTTTGCCACTGTAACCGCCATGTAACAGACTGGCGTCGGCCAAAGGCAATTCTGGAGTTTCTTCATGTCATTGAAATTTGAAATCGGTTTCAGCAAGTCAGCGCGCCTGTCAGGCGGCCTGGCGATCCTGCTGAAGACTCTTGACGGAAAAGAGGCGGCTGGGGCTGCGGAAGCCGATCCCGGCGCAATTATTGAAAAGGCTGCGCGAATCGCCAAGTTCAAGGCGAAATCGCTACGGACACTCGACATCGTTGCGCCGCAGGGCGCGCCCGTCGATCGCATCGTGGTGCTTGGCATCGGCGATGGTGCCGAGCTGGCGGCGCATGACTGGCTGAGGGCTGGCGGTGCTGCTGCGTCGAAAATCCGTGGTGCCGACAAGGTGGTGATTTTCCTCGATGCACCGGGCATCGAGGTGTCGGGCAAGGCGGCGGCCGATTTCGCCCTCGGCATGGAGATGAATGCCTACAGCTTCGACGCCTACAAGACGACGAAGAAGGACGATGACGACCAGAAAGGGCCGCCCAAGCCGGTCAGGGTGACGATCGTCACAGGCGCCGTCCTTGCCGCCAAGAAGGCCGCGATCAATTCGCAGGCGATTGCCGAAGGTGTCTTCATCGCCCGTGACCTCGTCAACGAGCCCGCCAATATTCTCGGACCTGTCGAATTCGCGGCCAAAGCGAAGGAGCTGGAAAAGCTCGGCGTCGAAGTCGAGCTCCTCACCGAGCGCGAAATGAAGAAGCTCGGCATGGGTGCGCTGCTCGGCGTGGCACAGGGGTCGGTGCGGCCGCCGCGTCTGGCGGTCATGCAGTGGAAGGGTGGCAAGCCGAAGGATAAGCCGGTTGCCTTCGTTGGCAAGGGCGTGGTGTTCGACAGTGGCGGCATCTCGATCAAGCCTGGTGCGGGCATGGAAGAGATGAAGGGCGATATGGGCGGCGCTGCCGCCGTGACCGGCCTGATGCACGTGCTGGCAAGCCGCAAGGCCAAGGCGAATGTCGTCGGAATCATCGGCCTTGTGGAAAACATGCCGGATGGCAACGCCCAGCGTCCGGGCGATATCGTCACCTCGATGTCCGGCCAGACCATCGAGATCATCAACACCGATGCCGAGGGCCGGCTCGTGCTGTGCGATGCGCTGTGGTATTGTAACGACCGCTTCAAGCCGCAGTTCATGATCAACCTGGCGACGCTGACTGGCGCCGTCATGGTGGCGCTCGGCAGCCATCATGCCGGCCTGTTCACCAATGACGACCGGCTGGCCGGGCAGCTGACCGCGGCCGGGCTGACCACGCAGGAACGCCTATGGCGCCTGCCGCTCGGCAAGGAATATGACAAGATGATCGACAGCAAGTTTGCCGATATGAAGAATACAGGCGGTCGCTACGCCGGGTCCATCACCGCCGCCCAGTTCCTGAAGCGCTTCGTCAAGGATACGCCTTGGGCGCATCTCGACATCGCAGGAACCGCGATGGGTTCACCGACCGACGAGATCAACCAGTCCTGGGCCTCCGGCTTCGGTGTGCGGCTGCTGGATGAACTGGTCCGCGCCAATTACGAGAACTGACCCGCGACGTGACCGAAATCCTGTTCTACCACCTGACAGAATCCAAGCTCGAAGACGCGCTGCCGCCGTTGCTCGACCGTTGTGTCGAGCGCGGCTGGCGTGTCGTCGTCCAGACGCTGAACGACGAGCGCCGCGACATGCTCGACAGTCATCTGTGGACCTATCGGGATGACAGTTTCCTGCCGCACGGCACCGATGCGACGGAGTTTTCGGGCGACCAGCCGATTCTCCTGACGGCAGGCGAGGGGAACGGCAACGCCGCCACCGTCCGCTTCATCATCGACGGCGCCATGCCGCCACCGGTCGGCGACTATGAACGGGTGGTGTTCATGTTCGATGGATACGATCAGGAACAGCTGGAAGGGGCGCGGGCGCACTGGAAGGTGCTGAAGGGCGAGGGGCACACGCTGACCTATTGGCAGCAGAATCAGGACGGGCGCTGGGTGAAGAAGGCGTGATGCTTTCGGGCATCAATCGAAGAGGCCAAGGATCGTGCCGTTAGCCTCTGGCTTGAACGTGGAAGGCGTATTGTTGCAGGAAGCGGTCATGAAAGTCGACGGCATCACGTCGGCTTTGCGCCCAATACCGGACATTGAAACTGAAGTCGACGGCTCTGTATGGTCGAGACAGCAACAATGGGACTGCATGATCTGCCTATGTCGTTGCGAACCAATGGCCGGATATCTCGGGGTATTTGAAGCTTCGATCCAACTCGACTGGGAGCAAAAAATCGGGACTGCCGTGGCGCAAGCTACAATCCACCTCGAAATCGCTGTCTGTATTCCGCCGGAGTGAGACCGACAATCCGATTGAATACTTTTCGAAACGCGCTCGGATCGATGTAATGCACTTTCCAGGCGACCGTACCGACGGGGTCTTGGGTAAACTGCAGGAGATCGCGGGCTTTATGCATGCGCAGGCGCTGCACATATTCGCCTGTGGTGTGGCCGGTAGCCTTCTGGAACCTGCGCATGAAGGTGCGCTCTTCAAGACCAGCCTGTTCGGCAAGGACACCTAGCCTGGTCTCTTTTCCTTCAATGGCCTGAAGCCAATGCTGGACCTTCAGGATGGCCGCGTCACCATGGTTCAGGCGCGGAGAAAAGGCGCTATAGTAGCTTTGCTCTCGACCGGGGGGATCGACCAAGAATGCACGAGCAGTATCCAACATCACGCTAGGACCGAGAAAGCGTTCGATCAGCTTGAGACTGAGGTCGATCCAGGCCATCACGCCGCCGGCTGTCAGAATATCACCGTCGTCGATGATGATCCTGTCCGTGTTGATCGAGACGCCGGGAAACGTTCGGACAAGTTGTTCCTCATAGGTCCAGTGGGTCGTGACCGTTCGCCCCGCAAAAAGTCCCGTCTCGCCTAGAAGGAATGCTCCCTTGCAGACCGAACCGAGCACCGAGCCCTTGGCGTGTTGCTCGCGAAGCCAATCCGCATAGACCTCTGCCTCGGCCGTCGGAGGCAGATCGCCCAATCCGGGCGGAACAATGATCACCGTTGGGTGTCCAAGTGCTCCCGGCAGGGTGTCGTAGGTTCTCTCGGGTGCACTCTGGCCTGCAGCTGTGCGCCAATGGCTAATTCTTAGTCTTAACTGGTTGCCGCCGCCTCGCTCGCGCGCACGAGCCTCGGCGGCGGCCAAGAGGTCGGTCATCCCGAGCACCGAGGCTGTCTGTGCGCCCTCGTAGTCTACAATGCCTATCTCAGGAATGAGCTCATCGTTGTCCATATCGACCCGCCATTTGTCATTACCGCCACTCACATGGTGCAAATGACGCGACTATTCTAGCTCATCACTTCAGAAAAGGAGATGCCTGATGGGCAAACGCGCAGTGGTCATCATCGACCTCCAAAAGGATTATCTGGGTTCGGGCCGGTTTCCGCTGGTGGGGATCGATGCGGCAGTATCAAAGGCGACGCAGGTTGTAGAGGCTGCCCGGAACAAGGGTGACATCGTCATCCATGTCCGGCATGAGAGCCCCGCAGAAGCACCGTTCTTCGCTATCGGAACCGAGGGCACGGAGTTTATTCCGGCGATCGCCCCGGCTGAAGGCGAGACGGTGATTACAAAAAATTACCCCAATGCGTTTCGCGAAACGAACCTTGCCGGCGTCCTCAATGCCTCGGCAGTAGAGGATGTCGTTCTGGTCGGCGCGATGAGCCATATGTGCATCGACGCAACCGCACGGGCCTCAGTCGATCTCGGCTACCGTACTACCATTGTCGAAGATGCCTGCGCCACACGCGATGTCGAGTTCAGAGGTGAAGTCGTTTCCGCCGCCAAGGTCCACGCAGCCTACATGTCGGCACTCGCGTTCGCCTATGGCCAGGTGCTGTCTGCCGCCGAACTCGCCTCGCAGAGCAAAAACTGATCGAAAGAGCCTGTCATGAATATCAAAACGAACTCCGTAACACGACGACATACGCTGATGATCGGCGGCGCGGCCCTTGCCTCGTCGTTGATATCGCCCTCTCTCTCCCTGGCCGAGACCGCGACCAAAGGCGGCAACGCGAAAATCACCCAGGTCCGCAACGCGACCCTTCTCGTCGAATACGGTGGAGCACGGTTCCTCGTCGACCCGATGTTATCCGACAAGGGCGCGTTTCCGGGTTTTCCTGGAACGGCCCATAGCCAGCTTCGCAACCCGCTCGTCGAACTGCCGATGCCCATAGACAGGATCATCGATGTCGACGCAGCCATCGTCACCCATCTACATCCCGATCACTGGGACGAAGCGGCGAAATCGAAACTGCCAAAGTCTCTGCCCATCTACGCCCAGAACGATACGGATGCCGCGCTGATCAGGAAGGATGGTTTCAGCGATGTCCGTGTGCTTTCGGGCACGTCGGAGTTCAAGGGCGTGAAACTGACAAAGACTGAAGGTCAGCACGGCTCGGATGCAACACTTGCTGTTGCAGGTGAGGTCCTCGGAAAGGTCTGCGGCGTCGTGTTCAGCCATCCAGATCAGAAGACGATCTATCTCGCAGGCGATACCGTTTGGAACAGCTTCGTCGCAAGCAGTATGGCCCAGCACAAGCCAGATGTGATCATCCTCAACACGGGCAACGCCGTCGTGCTCGGGTTGGACCCGATCATAATGGGACGCGAAGACGTCTTGGCCGTCCATAAGGCCGCCCCGGCAGCCAAGATCGTCGCGACGCACATGGAGGCGATCAACCATTGCATCCTCAGCCGTGCTGATCTGAAAGATTTTGCCGACAGACGCGGTTTCGCGGGAAGCCTGCTCATCCCAGCCGACGGGGAAACCCTAACCGTCTGAGCTATAGGCGAGGATTGCTGAACATACCATCAACAACAAGTTAGGCCGCGGGGCATTGCGGCCTAACTCTGCAATTGCGATGCCGAACTCCCCGGTGTCCGCTCAGGGCCGAAAGCGGACATCGTGCCGTTGTTGCAAAATGGGCATCCGGCGGCAGCTGAATGTTTGTGCTGCAAGCGGTTCGATCTCAAAATATGCGTTGGTTCCACATTCAGTTAGAGGCCGCGGATCGCTTCACGGCCCCTTTGATGTTGGAGGCAGACTGAAGACTCAATCGAAAAACGCGTCGACGAATTTGCGCCGTCCGAGCATGAAGGCGTCGGCGACGTGGCGGAGCGGGGAGAGATCGACGTCCGACGTCTTCGCCTTGATGATTTCGGCGAAGCGGGCGTAAAGCGCTGGGTATTCCTGCTCCGGTTCGTCATGCACCAGCTTGCCGTCGATCGACAGTTTTGCGCCGCCTTCGGAGAGAACCATCATGCCGGCATCGGTTTCGGCGACGATGTCCCAGCTCTGATGGCCGGTCTGGCGCCAGTCGAATTCTGCCGAGACCGGCAGGTTGTTGGCGTCGCTGAAGACGATCGAGGCAGCGATCGGCGCATCGCGGTTTTCCGGGAATTCCAGCGTTGCCGAGGTGATGAACAGCGGGTTCGGCAGGATATGGGTGACGATCGACAGGGCGTTGATGCCCGGGTCGAAGACGCCGAGACCGCCGGCGGCCCAGATCCAGTCCTGGTTCGGATGCCAGTGGCGCACGTCTTCCTTCCAGATCACCTTGACATCGTTGATCTTCGTTGAAGCCAGGAAGGCCTTGGCTGCCTCGACAGCGGGCGCATAACGCGAGTGCCAGCTGGCAAACAGCGACAGGCCTTTCGAATCCGCAAGCGCTTGAAGGTCGGCGACTTCGCTCAGGGTCGCACCTGGCGGCTTTTCGAGGAAGACGTGCTTTCCTGCTTCGAGTGCCGTACGGGCGGCGGCATACCGAAACTGCGGCGGCATGCAGAGCGAGACGGCATCGATGGCCGGAACCGCGTCGAGCATCGCCTCGATCGACTTGAAATTGTCGATGCCATCGACGACGCCATGGCGGCTGGCGGCGGCGATCAGCTTGTAGTCGGCATTCTTGGCGATGGAGGGAAGGTGTTGGTCGCGGACGATCTTGCCGACGCCAACGATCGAGATATGAATGGGGCTCATGATGTGTCGCTCGATTTGTATGACTTTTATGGTGGGCTTTGTAGCAGAAAGACGGTTCCGGGCAAGCGGCTGTCGCAGTCTGTAAACGATGACTTGCAGACAATCGTCTTTGCCGGTGGTGGACAATAGCCAAGCTGCGCTATTTGGGTAGTCTGCATTTTGAAACAGGAGTCGCCATGTCCCCGATCATTCGAAAAGCCAGCCGCGCCGATCTCGATATCCTGATAGACTGGGCTGCGACGGAGGGCTGGAACCCCGGTTTCGACGATGCGCCGGCGTTTTGGGCGGCGGATCCGGACGGCTACTGGATTGCCGAAGAGGATGGCACCATGGCTGCGGCACTGTCGCTGGTGCGCTACGACGAAACCTATGCCTTTCTGGGTTTTTACATGGCCCATCCCGATTATCGCGGGCAGGGGATCGGTCTGGCGCTATGGCAAAGGGCGCTTTCGGAGGCAGGCAGCCGAACGGTGGGGCTGGATGGGGTGGTGGCCCAGCAGGACAATTACCGCAAGTCCGGGTTTGCCTATGCTCATGCCAATTTCCGCTACGGCGGCGAGGTTGTCTGCACCGAGCCGCCCGGCACGGAACTGGTTTCTGTCTCGCCCGTCCTTGTGCCGATGCTGGCCGATTATGACGCGCGGTTCAATCCGGTGCGCAGAGATGCGTTCCTGCGCGAATGGCTGAAAGCCATGGATACGCGCGAAAGCTTTGCTCTCCTGCGCAATTCCGAAGTCGTTGGTTACGGGACGATTCGCGCCTGCCGCGAGGGTCACAAGATCGGTCCGCTGTTTGCCGACAGCGAAACGAACGCCGATCTGATTTTCCGCAAGCTGGTGACCAGTGTCGGCGGTGGCCAGGTTTATCTGGATATTCCCGAGCCGAACGCGGCCGCCCGCGCGCTGTGTGATCGCTACAATCTAAAGCCGGTCTTCGAAACGGCGCGGATGTATCGCGGCCCTGCGCCGGACCTGCCGCTCGGTCAGATCTACGGAATTACCACTTTCGAGTTGGGATAGGGCGCGTCAGTTCCAAAACGGCAGGTTGCGATGGCTGCCGAAGATGACGATGCTGACGAACACCGCAATCACCAGAAGCACGACGAGGGTCCAGAACAGGCGGTTTGACGCCGGTTCCTCCTCGATGAAAACCGGCTCCTTGTTGCGCAGCGCATTCATCGCGTGCCTGGGATCGCCCCATTTGACGCGCCGGAACCGGAAGGCATTTTGCGATTCGTGTTTCATGGAACGGAAAGTTAAAGCCTCCATTTGAACGGTGACTTAAAGGTTTTGGTAAAATTTTAGTGTTTGCTTGTGGATGCCGGTTCAGGCGGTGCGGCCCGCCTCCACATGCAGCCAACTTCGAAAGCTTGCGGCCAGCGGGCTCGCTTTCAGAGGCGAGAGGACGAAATAGGCAAAGCCGGGCGGTCCTGCAATCGACAAGGCGAACGGACGCACCAGCCGGCCCGCAGCAAGATCGTCCGCCACCAGCGCCTCGTCGCCAAGCGCTATGCCCCGGCCGTCGATCGCCGCCTGAAGGGCAAGATGGGTATCCTTGTAGAGCAAACCCGGTTGCGGATCGAAACCATCGACGCCTGCCGCCAGCATCCACATGCCCCAGTCTGGCCAGACGACGCCCTGTCCGCTCCAGGACTGGTGGATCAACGGATAGCGGAGAATATCCTCAGGCGTTGAGACGGCCGCGCCGCGCTGCAGCAGTGCGGGACTGCAGACCGGAAAGATGACGTGCTCGAACAGCCGGCCGGCCTGCAGGCCGGGATAGACGCCGGGTCCGAAGCGTATCGCCACATCGACCTCGTCCCGGTCGAAATCCTGCACGTCGCAGGTGACGTTGAGGCGGACTTCGGCGTTGGGTTCCTTCGCTGCGAACCGATCCAGCCGCGGCACCAGCCACTTCGCCGCAATCGAGGTCGGTGCTGTGACGTTGAGGCGGAATTTGTGCTGCTCCTGGCTTTTCCGGGCCTGGCTGGCAGCACTTCTAAGGCTTGCCAGCGCGTCGGAGGCGGCTTCGCAGAGGATTTCTCCGGCCCGGGTAAGTTCCAGCGACCGTCCCTTGCGGACGAACAGCGTCACGCCAAGCTGCGCCTCGAGTTCCTTGATTTGGTGGCTGACGGCCGCGGGCGTGAGCTTTAATTCCTCGCTGGCACGGGTGAAGTTGAGATGCCGCCCGGCCAGTTCGAGCACCTGCAGCGAGCGCGTTCCGGGAATGTGTCGAACCATGAGCGGAGCTTCAAATAAAACTAACAGTTACGGATAGAATTATGCGCTTTCACGAAGCGAAACAATGCTGAATATCCCACTGCAAGCCATCACGGCAAAATGGATTTGAAAGACAGGGCATGCAGCGCGCACCGGACGGATTTTCATTCCCCTTCATCGCCGGCTGTGTGGCCATGGTCAGCGTTACCTATGGCATGGGGCGATATGCCTATGGCCTCTTCCTGCCGTCCATTCGCACGGACTTCGATGTTGGCACTGTCGATCTTGCCCTGATCGCAAGCCTCAATACCGCCGTCTATCTTCTGGCAACCGTCATTGCTTCGGCGAGCGCCATCTATTTCCGGCCGCGGACCGTGATTGTCGCGGCGGGCCTGATCACCACCTGCGGCCTGCTGCTAACCGGTCTTGCGACACGCTTTGAAGTCGCGGCTGGTGGCATCGTCCTTGCCGGGATCGGTGCTGGCATCCTGTCGCCTGCGATGTTCGAGGCAATCGAAGCCTGGCTGTCGGCGCGATGGAAGACGCGGGCCATTGCGGCGGTCAACGCTGGCGCGGCACCCGGCCTGATTGTCACCGGATTGGCGGCCTACTGGCTGCAATCGTCCTGGCAGCAGGTCTGGATCGCCATGGGCGTCATTGGCCTCGCCGTGACGCTGTGGCAGGCTTGGCTTCTTCCCGAGGACCGGCTGCACCGAGAAGGGGGGCAGGCAAGGTTGCCTCTCCGTCCGGGGCTATTTTTGCGCGCCATATGTCTGCCGCTCTATCTGTCGCTTTTTGTCTATGGATTGCTTCTGAGCACCTATCTGACCTTCGCCGTCGACCTCATCGTCTCGACCGGCGGCATGTCCTTCCCGGCCGACCGGCTCTTCTGGGTTCTGCTCGGTGTCGCCGGACTGCCGGCGATGTTCACGGGGGAGGCGGTGCGGCGGTTTGGTGTCCGGGGCTTGCTTGCGATCAGCATGCCTGTCTGCGGCCTATCCTACTTGCTGCTTACCGTGGCGCCAGGCAATCCGGCTGCCGTGTTCACGTCAGCCATTCTGTTCGGCGTCTCGTCCATCGCCCCGGGAAACGGGTTCCTCGTCTGGGGCATATCGCTCTTCCGGGACCGGCCGTCGGTGGGAGCGGGAACGGTGTTTTTCGTTCTGTCGCTTGCAATCATCGCCGGACCGGTGCTCGCCGGACTGATGGCGGAGCATTTCGGCCCGTTGGCATTCTTCTATCTTCTGGTGCTGTTGCCGGTGCTGATTGTTCCGCTTTTTCCGCGCCAAATTTTCGGCACAGAGAAAACCGCCGCGGACGAGGAGGAGCTGCCCGCCGCACAATCGCAGGACGCCTGAGATTTGCGGGTGGCCGGTTAGCGCTGCCGCGCGATTGCCTTTCGCAGGACCTCAAAAATGCGGCCGTCCTGGCACTGGGAGACATTGAACCGCAGAAAGCTGGTGGCCGACTGCGACAGGCTGAAGACGTTGCCGGGGGCAAGGACGATGTTGCCGGCCAGCGCTTCGCGGGCGATCTCTGCCGCATCAAGGCCATCCGGCAACTGGCACCATAGAAACATCCCGGCCTGCGGCTCGATCCACGGGACGAGCCCAAGGTTCTTCAACCGGGCGCAGACGTCAGCCATGGCGCGGGAAAGGCGCAGGCGCAGCCCCTCCATGTGTTTCCGGTAGCTGCCGTCGCGCAGCACATTCAGCACCAGTTCGGCGGTCAGGGGGCCACCGCCGAATGTGGTGGCGATCTTCAGGTCGATCAGTCCTTCGATCCAGTCCGGGCGGGTGGCGATGAAGCCGCAGCGCGCCGATGCCGACAGCGTCTTGGAAAAGCTGCCGATATGGATGACGCGTTCAAGCCCGTCGAAGGCAGCCAGCCTTGGGGCGGCCACATGCTCGAAATCGGCGAAGATATCGTCCTCGATGATGGTCAACCCTGCCTGTTCGGCGAGTTTGAGCACCCGGTGCGCCGTCACCGGCGACAGCGTCGCCCCGGTCGGGTTGTGAATGGCGGAATTGGTGATGTAGAGCCGCGGCTTGTGCTCCTGCAGCACCCTCGCGAATTGCTCGATATCCGGGCCTGTGGGCGTGTAGGCAACGCTGACGATGCGGGCGCGATGGGCACGCAGCAGCGCATGAAAATTGAAATAGCAGGGATCGTCAATCAAGACGGTATCACCCGGCTCGAGCAGAAACCGGCACAGGAGATCCAGCGCCTGGGTTCCCGATTCCGTCAGCATGATCTGGCCCGGCGAGGCGTCGATGCCGTGATCGCCCATTCGGCGCGCAATCAGTTGGCGCAACGGTGGCAGGCCAAGCGGCGTGCCATAGTCGGCGAGCGAGGGGCCGTCGGCGCGCGACAGGGTTCGCAAGGCGCGGCGCATGCCGTCGTCCGGCAGCCAGGAGGGCGGCAACCAACCGCATCCCGGCTTGAGATCATCGCTGGCTGCATCGAGCGACTGGCGCGACACCCAGAAGGGATCGACCGCCCGGTCCAGCTTCGGCCCGGCTTCGGACACGGCAAACGGGGCGGCCTGGCTTGCCACATAATACCCGGAGCCGGGACGCGGCTGGATCACTCCTTCAGCAGCGAGCCGGTCATAGGCCTCGACCACGGTGGAGGTGGAGACCTGCAACGTCCGTGCAAACGCACGGATCGACGGCAGCTTGTCGCCTGATGTCAGGCTGCGGCCCGCGATACGTTGCCTGATCGTGGCGATGACCATGGCTATCCGGGTGCCGCTCTTCGTTTCGTCAGCCATCTGTATGTGATCCGATACCATAACAGTTTTGCCAAACTGTATAGGAGTGTCGCTGGCTTTGCCAGCCACCGCCGCCGATAAGGGGAAAACGAAGGAGTGTCGGATGGACCGGGTGGCGAGCGGGTGGATCAATGGATTGATCGGCGTGGTGATCTTCAGTGGCTCGCTGCCCGCGACCCGCGTGGCGGTGATGCAGTTGGATCCGGTATTCCTGACGGTGGCGCGCGCGGCGATTGCCGGTGTTCTGGCTCTCTGCCTGCTTGTCGTCTTCCGGCAGAAGCGGCCGTCGCGAAACGATATCATCTCGCTGATAGTGGTTGCCCTCGGCGTGGTCGCCGGCTTTCCGCTGCTGACGGCACTGGCGCTGCAGTATGTCACCTCGGCGCATTCCATCGTCTTCGTCGGCCTGCTGCCATTGGCGACGGCGATCTTCGGCGTTCTGCGCGGTGGCGAGCGACCGAAGCCGGCCTTCTGGATATTCTCCGTACTCGGCAGTGCAGTGGTGGCCGGTTTTGCTCTGCTGCAGGGCGGCGCGTCGTCACCCGTAGGCGATGGACTGATGCTTGCCGCCATCATCGTCTGCGGGCTCGGGTATGCCGAAGGGGCGAGACTGTCGCGGACGCTCGGCGGCTGGCAGGTGATCTCCTGGGCGCTCGTCCTGTCGCTGCCGGTGATGATCGCCCTGTCGATTGCCTTTATGCCACCGACATTCTCTGATGTCGCATTGCCCACCTGGCTCAGCCTTGCCTATGTGTCGCTGTTCAGCATGCTGATTGGTTTCATCTTCTGGTATCGTGGCCTTGTACAAGGCGGCATCGCTGCGGTCGGTCAGTTGCAATTGCTGCAGCCGTTCTTTGGTCTGGCGCTGGCGGCAACCCTTTTGCATGAGCCGGTGAGTTCCATGATGCTGGCGGTCACCGTCGCGGTCATTCTGTGCGTCGCCGGTGCGCGAAAATTCGCCCGGTAAACAAGATGGCTTTGCCTGTGGCTAATTGAGTTCCCGCAAACGAGCTTTTACACTTCGGTGTTCATCGAAGCATTCCGGCGTTACGGTCGCTATAACAGGATGGAATTTGACAATTCCTCTGAGGCGAGACGATCATGACTGCGGACACGATAAACCTGAGGAAAGAGCTGGCGCTGCTGTTGGGGCTCGCAACGCTCTGGGGTGCTTCCTACACTTTCATCAAGATCGGTGTGGAGACCATTCCCCCGATCACGCTGATTGCCACCCGCACGCTGATCGCCGGCTTGTTGCTGCTGGTGGTTCTGCATTTTCGGGGGCTCTCTCTGCCAAAGGACAGGGCGACATGGGGCCGGTTCCTGTTTCAGGCGTGCCTGAACAGCGCGATTCCCTTCACCCTGATTGCCTGGGCGGAAAAAACCGTCGATGCCGGTCTGGCGGCGATCCTCAATTCGACCACACCGATCTTCGCCTTTCTGCTGACGGCGCTGTTGACGCGTCACGAACCGGTGACGGGACGCAAGCTTTTTGGCGTTGTCGCGGGTATCGCGGGAATTACCCTGGTCGTTGGCCTCGGGGCGTTGAACGGGGCGGGTGAACAAATACCGGCCCAGCTTGCGATCGTCGCCGCGACGATCTGCTATGCCGGTGCCGCCATCTTCGGCCGCGGCTTCAAGGCTCTCGATCCGATGATGCCTGCGGCGGGATCGCTGATCTGCGGTGCTTTCATCCTGATGCCGCTCAGTTTTGTCATCGACCGGCCATGGACGCTGGCGCCTTCCGTAGCCTCCATTCTCGCGCTTCTGTGCCTCTCGGTGTTTTCGACGGCGCTGGCCTTTGTCATCTATTTCCGGCTGGTGCACACGCTTGGTTCCGTCGGCACGACCGCACAGGCCTATCTGCGCGTGCCCATCGGGGTCGCGATCGGCGTCATCTATCTGGGGGAGAGCATCAGCAGCACAGCCTTGGTGGGGCTTGCCTGCGTGATCGCCGGCGTCATGGCCATGACCATCCCGGGCAGGAAACGGCCGTTGGCAGCGTGAATGCCAAGATGCGCGCACGGGTAGGAGACGGGACTGGTTCCCCTCAGAACCTGGGCGTGGAATGCATGCAGCCGCAAAGCCGGCTGCGCAGTGAAATTGCCCGGCTGACTTTTGCGATCACCCAGCCGGAACGCGCCGCAAGCCGCCATCATCGGGCATTGCCGGGTTGATCCAGCGGACGCTAATTCGCCTTGGGCTTGCTGGCGGGCGAAAAGCTCAAGGTGAGCCAGGTATTCCAACCCTCTGGACGGTTCTTCGCCCCGAACTCGTAAAAGCCTTTCAGATTGACATAGCCTGCCGTCTCGTCGCTGACGGCGAATTTGTATCCGACCTGTGGCCCAATGCCGAACACACGCGACTTGAAGTCGCCGAGAGAAGCGCCTTCGCCGCTATCGCCACTCAATTGCTGAAAGGCATAGCCGACGACCCCCACATGGAGCTGTTCATTGAGGAAGTGCGAGGCAGCCCAGTCGATATGGCCATCGATCCCGTTTTTATAGTCCGTGTCGGGATTTTCGAAATTGTAGGTCAGGCCGCCTGTGATCGAGAATTCATTGCCGGACGCGGGATTGAAATAGGTATAGCCCACGCCTGAATCGATGGCAGCATGCCCGAACCCGGCATTGACGATGCGATCGGCATCATAGGACCCGACTGGCAGGCTCACAGTCGTGTAGACCATGTAGTTGTTGACGCCGTCGTTCCATTTCAGCGTTCCGAACGGCGCAATGTCTCCAAATGCGGTCAATGTGTCGCTGCGGCTTCCGGAAATAGTCCCGCCGAGAGGGCCGGTCAGCGTCGCATCGACTTGTGCCCGGCTGCGCAGCACGGGCAACAGCATCCCGACCGAGGCCTGCGCACCATCCAGAACAGGCTCCGCGAAGGTGTAGGTCGGAACGAAAAACACCGCATCGCTCCGTCCCTCAAGGCCGACGTCGACCTGACCTCCGCCACCGCGGGGGAAAGCCGCGTCTGCCCCGGCATCGACGCTCGTGTGGAAGTAGACGGTTGCAAGTGACCAACCCGGTTCCGTCGGCGCGGAAGCAAAGCTGCCATAGAAACCTGGCAGATAGACGCTGATGCCCCCTTCATCCGCATAAGCGGCAGAGACTTGTGTCAACAGAGCCGCCAGCCCCAGCCCGATGGCAGAGCGTGTACGAAGCCGGGAAGTTGACCGGTGGCGTCTATTTGGCGTTGTCATGTCATCTTCCCCCTAAGCACATTGCCTAGATATACCGAGTCGGGCGGATGCCCGCTAGCCAGTTCGATAAATATGAGGGGATCCGCTTGAATTGCCGCAAAGTGGTGTTTGTGGTAATTCGCGTTGAAAATACACCTTCGCGGCCTGAGGCGCGTCGCGCCTCTGTTGCAGGCAGCGCCGATCCTGATAGCAAGTCCACGCCCCGATGGGGCCGTCGATCAGCTCGCCATCGCCTCTTCATACTCGGTCGACAGTTCCATCCAGTGCTCTTCGGCCTTGGACAGTTTGCTGACGACCTCTGCGCGTTCCTTGACCTTGGCCGCTGCCTTGGCTGGAAATTTCTCGTAGAGGTCCTGGTCTTCAAGCTCCTTGTCGAGAACCTGAATCTGTTTCTCCAGCTTTGCCGTCAAGGATTCAATATCGTTGATCTTTTTCTTCAAGGGGGCAAATGCCGCCCGCTTGTCGGCTGCGGCCTTGCGTTGCTCGGCTTTGGACCGGTTGTCTTCGACGGCTGCGCCCTTGTCCTTGTTGCCCTTGCCGCGCGAACTCTGGACGATGGTTGAGCGATAGTCTTCAAGGTCGCCGTCATAGTTGGAGACGGTGCCGTCTTTCACCAGCCACAGCCGGTCGGCCGTCGCCTCGATCAGGTGCCGGTCGTGCGAGATCAGAATGACGGCGCCGGTATATTCGTTCAGCGCTTGGATCAGCGCATTGCGGCTGTCGATATCCAGATGGTTGGTCGGTTCGTCGAGGATCAAAAGGTTCGGCGCATCGAACGCGGCAAGCCCCATCAGCAGGCGGGCTTTTTCGCCACCAGAGAGATCCTTGGCAGGCGTGCTCATCTTGGCAGTGGCAAGCCCCATCTGGGCGACGCGGGCGCGCACCTTGCCCTCGGTCGCACCCGGCATGCGCTGGCGCACATGCTCGACTGCATCATGTTCGGGGATCAGGTCGTCAAGCTGATGCTGGGCGAAGAAGCCGATCTTGAGTCCCGGTGCCACCTGCACCGAGCCGCCGGTCGCGGGAAGACGGCCGGAGATCAGCTTGGCGAAGGTCGATTTACCATTGCCGTTCGAACCGAGCAGCGCGATGCGGTCGTCCGTATCGATCCGGAGCGACAGATGCTGCAGGATCGGCTTGCCCGGCGTGTAACCGACGGTGCCGTTTTCCAGCGCGATGATCGGCGAGGCCGCTTCCTTTTCCGGATCAGGGAACTTGAAGCCCTGAACATGATCTTCGATGACGGCCGAGACCGTCCCCATGCGCTCCAGCGCCTTGACGCGCGACTGCGCCTGGCGGGCCTTTGATGCTTTGGCCTTGAAGCGGTCGATGAACGACTGCAGGTGCTTTCGCGCCGCATCGTTCTTTACCTTTGCCTTGGCCTGCAACTCGTTGGCTTCGGCGCGCTGACGCTCGAACTGGTCGTAGGAGCCCCGATAGAAGGTCAGCTTCTGCTGGTCGAGATGGATGATCGCGTTGACCGCGGTGTTCAACAAATCGCGGTCATGGCTGATGATGATGACCGTGTGCGGATATTTGGCGATGTAATCCTCAAGCCACAGCGTGCCTTCAAGGTCGAGATAGTTGGTCGGCTCGTCGAGCAGAAGCAGGTCCGGCTCGGAAAACAAGACGGCCGCCAGAGCGACGCGCATGCGCCAGCCGCCGGAGAACGACGAGGCCGGCCGCAACTGCGCGGCCGCATCGAAGCCGAGACCGGCCAGGATGCTGGCGGCGCGCGATTCGGCCGAATGCGCCTGGATATCGGCAAGCCGCATATGGATTTCGGCAATGCGGTGCGGATCGGTCGCGGTCTCCGCTTCGGCCAGCAGCGCCTCGCGCTCCTTGTCGGCCTTCAGCACGATCTCGAGCAGCGGCTCCTCGGTGCCGGGGGCTTCCTGCGCCACCTGGCCGATACGGGCGTTCTTGGGGATCGAAACCGAGCCGGTTTCGGCTTCCATGTCGCCGGTGATGATTTTGAACAGGGTCGACTTGCCAGCCCCGTTCTTGCCGACGAGGCCAGCCTTGATGCCGGCCGGCAGCGCAACCGTGGCCTGGTCGATGAGAAGGCGTCCGACGATGCGGGCCGAAACGTTATTGAGCGTGATCATGGCGGCGTTTTGGCCGAACTCAGCCGAGAAGGCAAGGGTTTGCCGCGCCGCACACTGATCAGGCGACGTGTGGAGCGTAGGTTTTTTTTATCCGGCCGCCGATCGCGGCCGAGAACACCAATGTACCGGGCTTGCCGCCGCTGCGTACGGCTCTGAGCGCAAGCTCGGCCTGGGTGAACAGATCGACGCCGCCCGACGCGGTAAAGGCCATGGAAATGCCGGTGGAGAGCGACAGGGTCTGCGTCGTGAACGCCCGGTTCGGCAGGGCGACCTGCACGCCTTCGACCGAGGCGCAGATGCGCTGGGCGATGGCTTCGGCGTTATCGGCCGAAACGTCGTGGAAGACGAAGGCGAACTCGTCGGTGCCGATGCGGGCGACGAAATCGTTCTTCTTGACGGACTTGCGGAATTCCGGCGCCAACTTCTTCAGTGCCTTCTCGACGGCCGCGGCGCCATGGCGCTCGCCCATCTCGCGCAGGCCTTCAACGGTGACAAGCGCCAAAGCTGCCGGGCCAACAGCCTTGCCGTCGTCATAGAGCGCCGTCAGCTTGGCCGAGAAGGCTATGCGGTTGGGCAGGCCGGTGATGGGATCGCGGGTCGCGGCCTTGCGCATCGCTTCGATATCGCTGTCGATGCCGCCAAGCTGCGTCACCGTCTCGTTCATGGCAGCGGCAAAAGCTTTTTCCTCCCGCTCGAACACCGCAACCGCGTCGCGCAGGCGCGCGGCATCGTCGGCGAAATCGGACATGCCGGCGACGGGATCGGTTTCCAGCCGGGTGATGAAGCTACGCAGCATCGCGGCAAAGACCTCCTTCTTGGCGATGCTGTCCTTCAAGGCATGGCTGACCGCGGAGATCGAACGGGCGGTATCGGCGCGGATCGTATCGGCCTCGATCGCGGCAAACCCGGAGAGATGATATTTGACGCCGAGCTGTTCGATCTGGTTTTGCTGGGGGTGAGCGCCAAGGGCTGCAAATTCCCGGCTGAGCTGCGGATTGTGGCCCGACAGAGCCTCATAGAACAGCTCGTAATTGCGCGGAAAGGGCGCGACGCCAAGCTTTGCCATGGTCTGGGCGACCTTGAGCAGGATCGCGGCATTCTGCGCCTGATTGCCATCGAGCTGGGGCTTGTCCGTCATAGCCTATCCTTCACAAAACCGCTTGATGCGCGGTGGTTGCAAGACATTGCTGATAAACCATCGGGATTAAAAGACTGTCAAAGGCGCGAGCGTTTCACCCCAGGCACAACTGCCGGGCCGCCTTGAACTGCGCCGTTGCCTGCAGAGGGCAGCGCTCTATATGCCCCGCAGGCGGGAACATATCTTGCGCAGGATGGTCGGGTGAAAAGCAGCGGTGAAAAAATCGGCGTCAACGTCGAGCACGGAGCGTCTCATGCCGCTTAAACGTTCGAATTGGCTGCGCACCGAAGAGCCGGACCAGACCAGCGCCAGCTTTCCAGAACTGTTCTTCGATCTCGTCTTCGTCTTTGCGCTCGTGCAGCTCTCGCATACGCTCGCTTCCGATTTCGGGCCGACCGCCGCCTTTGAATCGGCGCTTCTGGTGCTGGCGATCTGGTGGGTCTGGATCAACACTACCTGGGTGACCAATTTGCTGCACACCGGCAGGGAGGCTGTCCGGCTGATGCTGTTTTGCCTGATGTTCGGCGGCGTGCTTTTAGCGCTTGCTCTGCCGGAAGCCTTTGGCGCGCACGGGGTGATGTTTGCGCTGATCTACTGCGCCATGCAGACCGGCCGTTCGCTCTTCACGCTTTACGCCTATCGCGGCGTCGATGATGCCGCATTCACCACATTCGTGCGGATCACGCTCTGGTCGCTGGCCTCGGCGGTCTTCTGGCTGGCGGGCGCGATGATGGACCTAGAAGGCCGGATCGCCTTGTGGAGCCTGGCTGTTGCCATCGACTATGCGTTGCCCGCACTTCGCTACGCCGTGCCGGGGCTTGGAAAGTCGCCACCGGAAACGCTGGATGTTTCGGGCGAGCACATGGCCGAGCGTTGCGCCCTGTTCGTGATCATCTGCCTTGGCGAGGCGATCCTGACGACCGGCAAGAACGCCGCTGAACATATGAACTCGAACACGACCTTCGCCGTGTTCTGCAGCGCGTTTCTGAGCACCGGTTTCATGTGGTGGATCTATTTCCACCACGGGCAGGCGGATGCGGCCGACAAGGCGGAGAACACTTCGCGGCCGGAGAGCGTGGCCCATAATCTGTTCACCTACGGCCACCTGCCGATCATTGCCGGTATCATCCTGACGGCAGTCGGCGAGGATTTCAGCCTGTCGCATGCGCAGGAGGATAGCTCTTTGAAAAATGCGCTGGCGATGATCGGTGGCCCGATCCTGTTTCTGGCGGGCAATATCTGGGTGAAAATGGCGGTTGCGCGGAAAATCCCGGTCTCGCATATCGCCGGGCTGGTTCTGCTGACGGCAAGCGCCGTGCTGGTGCCGTTCAGCAGCAATTACGTCATCCAGATCACCGCGACTGCGGTTCTTTTCATTGTCGCTATATGGGAATATCTGGCGTTGCGGCCCGCCAAGGGCAGGGCCGCATAACCGGGCAGGCGTCAGAGGGATGCCGAGACGATCTGCTTTGCGCTTTTGGGCAGCGTTGCAAACAGGGCGGACAAATCCTGCCAGCCATCGGGGCGGCGGCCCGACACATTTTCCGGCCAATGGCAGATGCCGTCACCGTGGATATATCCGACCCAGCGCTGTTCGCCCTGGTTTTCAAAATGCAGAACAGCCAGTTTGCCGGCCTCAAGCGCTTCGATGGGATACCAATCCATGGTGTTGTCCTGCTCCATTCTTAAAATATGAAGGGACTATGACGCGGCTGACTTGCTCAAGCCTTGTGACATTGATGTGACTGACGCGAAGAGCCGAATGATTTCCGCTGGTTGAGTCAGTCTGCGTAATGCCGGAATTCCGGCGTGCGCAGGAAATAGCTCATGTCCAATCCAAGGCTCGGTGCCCCAAGCGCCGTCAGCGTCATATGGCACTGGCCGCGATGGTGGGTGTGGTGGTTGAAGAAATGGGCAAGTGGCGGGGCGAGGCGCTGGGTGACGGGAGCGGGGGTGCTGACCGGCGTATAGGTAAAGCGGCCGGCAAGCGCGTCTTCGCTGAGACCGGCGATGAAGGCGACGATGCGATCGTCCTCGGCAGCGCGAGCAGCCGATAGCGCGGTGAAATTATCAAACAGGATGCCGTCGAGTGTTTTCGGCGCTTCGCCGCTGCCGGTAAAGCGTTTCATCCAGATCCGGTCGGCCGATAGCACATGGTTGAGCGTCGCATGCAGCGAGCCGAAGAAGGCCCCCTTGTTTTCGCGATACTGCGCGTCGTCAAGCTTGCCGGCGGCCTCATAGACCAAGCGGTTGGCCCAGCGGTTGTAGTCGGCAAACATCTTGTAGTGATCAAGCATCGCGGTTCTCCAGGATTCTCTGCAGTCTAGCGCCAATTCGCATCGCGGTGGGTGATGCGACCCATGAAATTTACTGATTTGATTGTTCGTGATTGCCGGTTTCGAATAAGGCTCGGATCACGCACCATCGATGAGGTCAGGCATGAATAGAACCCTTTACGCACTCTGCGGCGCTGACAAGAGCCGGCCGTTTTCGCCGCATGTCTGGAAGACGATGTTGTCGCTCTCCCACAAGGGGCTCGACTACTATACCAAGGCGGTCGGGTTCACGCAGATACCGACGATCGAAAACGGCGCGACGACACTGGTGCCTGTGCTGCGCGACGGTGACCAGTTGGTTCGCGACAGTTTCGACATCGCACTCTATCTGGACAATGTCTATCCGGATCGTCCATCGCTGTTTGGCGGCGAGGGCGGTCAGGCAATGGCACGGTTCGTCGAAAGCTGGTCGCAGCTGACATTGCATCCGGCCCTTGTCCGGATCATCCTGATGGATATCCACGACAGCCTTGCTCCGGCCGACCAGGCATTTTTCCGCACCTCGCGCGAACCCCGCTTCGGGATGAGCCTGGAAGCGGTCGCCGAAACCGGGATCGGTGAACTGAAAACCTTTGCCGCCAAGCTGGAGCCATTGCGCACCACACTGAAGAAACAGCCGTTCATCGGTGGCGAAACGCCGCTGTTTGCCGACTATATCGTCTTTGGTCCGCTGCAATGGTCGCGCATCGTCTCGCCGAAGACGATCCTTGAGCCGGGCGATCCGGTCCTTGACTGGTTCGAGCGCTGCCTCGATCTCCATAACGGTGCCGGGCGCTCTGTGACAGCAGCGTGAAACTTCGCCGCCCCCCTTGTTTTGCGCGGATTTGGCGGCTATTGAACCGCCAAATTCGCGGAAAAGCCGCCGATTATGGAAACCAAGGGAATTGAGACAATGGCGATTGAACGCACATTTTCGATGATCAAGCCGGACGCAACCAAGCGTAACCTGACGGGCGCCATCACCAAGATGCTCGAAGACGCAGGTCTGCGCGTCGTCGCTTCCAAGCGTGTCTGGATGAGCACCCGCGAAGCTGAAGGCTTCTACGCTGTTCACAAGGAACGTCCTTTCTTCGGCGAACTGGTTGAAGGCATGACCTCCGGCCCGACGATCGTTCAGGTTCTCGAAGGCGAAGGCGCCATCCTGAAGAACCGCGAAATCATGGGCGCGACCAACCCGGCCAACGCCGACGAAGGCACGATCCGCAAGACCCACGCCCTGTCGATCGGCGAAAATTCGGTTCACGGTTCGGACGCTCCGGAAACCGCTGCCCAGGAAATCAAGTACTGGTTCTCCGACACCGAAATCGTCGGCTGAATCAATTCCTGAGGGTTTTGGCCCGAAGGACTTGAAATGAATGAAGAAAAGCCGGTGCGGAAACGCTCCGGCTTTTTACGTTTTGGTGCTTCAAACCGGGCATTTCGCCGTCTGGAAATGTTCTGGCGCCTTGCCGTTCTTGAAGACATCCGGGTTCTTGTCATAGGCCGGGCCGACGACCAGGGCTTCGGCCGGCATGATATCCTGGTCGAGATTGGAGATGACCGAGGTCTTCAGTGTCTGCAGCACAGTGCCGTCAGGACCTTTGACCTCGATGGTCACCGCATAGGGTTTTTGCTTTTTCACGCAGGTGACATCCGGACTTTCGAGAACCACTTTGTCGAGTTTTGGAAACAACTTGCGGTCAAGCGTCAGGGGCGGGCCGCCCGATGGGTCTTCGAATGTGGCGGTAACCGTGCTGCCATCGGCGACCTGTTCGGTCTTCGTCAGCGTGATCATGTAGGTGGCATAGGCGAGGCGGTAGTTGAAGACGAACATCTTGCCGGTGAGTTCGAGTGGGTCCGGTCCGGTTTCGCGTTGACAGCCGGAAAGACCCGCAAGTGCGGCAAGAAGGACCATGGCGAAGCGTGTGCTGGTCATGTGGCAAGTTCCTTCTTCTGGCGCCGGTAGTGGCGGTTTGCCTTCACACGATTGCCGCAGACTGTCATGTCGCACCAGGTGCGGCTGCGGTTGCGGCTGCGATCCAGAAACAGCCATTGGCAATTGGGGCAGATTTTCAGCCGCTCCGGTTCGGTGAACGTGGCAAGCATGAGCGCCGAACGTGCTGTGGCGGCATCAAGCGGCGTACGTGCGGTTTTTGCCGGATGCCTGCGGATGATGATGGAGGCCGCATCCAGCAGGTCGGCAAGGTCCGCTCCGGTGGATGCGCCAAGCACATTGGCGCGAAAATGCCGGTCGGTTGTCTCGCGCAGATTGAGAAACGCATCGCGGTTTTCGACCGTCACCGGTTCCAGCGTCCCGAATAGTTCCTTCTCCACCGAAAACCGGTTTGCCGCGGCGGCAAAGTCGCGCATGGCAACGGGATCGGCATAGCGGTCGATCCGGCGCTCGGGGTCAAAGCGCAGGATCACCGAATTGGCGACATCGAGAGCGAGCGCGCCACCGGCAAAACGATGCTGGGTCCAGGAAAATGTCATGCGATATCCTAACTGGTAAAACGTATTTTACCAGTTATACTGATTTTGTCATCAGTGGATGTGTCATGGCCTATTTCCTGCAGCAGCTTGCCAGCGCCCTGCCTATCGCAGCTCTCTATGCGCTGCTCGCCTTCGGCTATTCCATTGCCTTTTCCGTAACCCGCCGGGCAGACCTCACCTATGGCGCGCTGTTCGGTTTTGCGGGTCAGATGTTTCTGCTGTTTTCGGATTTTGCCTGGAACTGTCTCTGGCTGGTTCTGCCAGCGGCCCTGGCTGTCGGCGCTGTTTCGGCGCTGGTCTATACGCTCGGGGCCGGCCTTTTGATCGGCCGTTCGGTCATGCACCGGCTGGCGACAACCTCGGCCAATACGGTGGTGGTCGTCTCGCTCGGCATTGCGCTGGTGCTGATGGAGCTGTCGCGGATCGCGGCGCAGACGCGCAGCCTGTGGCTGCCGCCTTTTCTCAATACGCCGGTGACCCTCTGGTCCGATCCGCAGTTTCCGGTGACGCTGACGGTGGTGCAGCTCTTGAACACGGTGCTGATGCTAGTGCTCGTCGGGGCAGGGCATCTGTTTCTGGCACGCTCGGCCTGGGGCCGTGCCTGGCGGGCGGTGTCGGACGATGCGGGCGCGGCTGCACTCTGCGGTATCGACGGCAGGCGCATCTTCATTGCCGCCTATGGCCTATCTTCGCTTCTGGCAGCGATCGCGGGCATTCTCGCCACGGCCTATTATGGCACGATGGATTTCGGCGCCGGTATCGTGTTCGGGGTCAAGGTGCTGTTCATTGCCGCGATCGGCGGGCAGACGGCGCCGGTGCTGGCGGCCGTTGGCGCGGCCGCCATGGGCCTGAGCGAAACGCTCTGGAGCGCCTATGGGCCAATGCTGTGGCGGGATTTTGCGATCTTTTCGTTCCTCGTCCTGCTTTTGGTGCTGACGCGCAAGGAGCAGTTTCAGCCCTGACGGCTGGACCAGTCAATCCTTCGTCCAGCGGTCCCTGGCGCTGTCATCCTCGTCCTTGGCGCTGACCCAGCCGCGCGTGGAGCCATCGGCGGCATGTTCCTTCTTCCAGAAGGGGGCTGCGGTCTTGAGGAAATCCATGATGAAATTTGCGCCGTCGAACGCGGCCTGCCGGTGCGGCGAGGCGGTGACGACGAGCACGATGTTTTCGCCGGGCGCGATCTTGCCATAACGATGGATGGCGGTTGCGGCCTGCAAGCTGAAGCGGCCAACGGCTTCTTCGCAGATGCGGCGGATTTCTGCTTCCGCCATGCCCGGATAATGCTCCAGCTCCAGCGCGCTCAGCGTTCCGGCTTCGTCGCGGCAAAGTCCGGAAAAGGTGACGACTGCACCGATATCGTGGCGGCCGGCCAAAAGTGCCTGTACTTCCGCAGCAAGTTCGAAATCGTCGCGCTGGACGCGAACCTTGACGGGAGCCACGGCCTCAGCCTCCGGTCATCGGTGGGAAAAGAGCGATCTCGCGTGCGCCGGCGATTTTTTCGTCGTGCTCGACATGTTCATGGTTGATGGCGACGCGGATGACATTTTCATGCTCAAGCGCTGCCTCGTATTCGTCGCCGAGTGTCTTCAGGTGGGCGAGCAGATCGCCCGCCGTCACCACACTGTCGGGAAGCTCCAGCGTTTCTTCGTCCCTGCCGATCCGCTCACGCACCCACGCGAAATAGACGAGGTTGACGCTGGTCATCAGTCCACCATGTGCTTCAGGCCGGCGCGGAAGTAGTCATAGCCGGTATAGAGGGTGATGCCTGCGGCAAGCCAAAGCAGGCCGATGCCCATTTCGGTCGTGTAGGGCAGGACCTTGTCGCCGGCGGGGCCTGCCAGCAGGAAGGCGATGGCCACCATCTGGATCGTCGTCTTCCACTTGGCGATGCGGGTGACCGGCACGCTGACCTTCAGCGCGGCGAGATATTCACGCAGGCCCGAAACCAGGATCTCGCGGCAGAGAATGATGATGGCAGCCCAGATCGACCAGCCGGCAATCGTGCCATCGGCGGCAACGAGCAGCAGGACGGACGCCACCAGCAGCTTGTCGGCGATCGGATCGAGCATGCGGCCGATATTCGAGGTCTGCTTCCAGATGCGCGCCAGATAGCCATCGAAGAAGTCGGTGATCGAGGCGAAGGCAAACAGCCCCAGTGCTGTCCAGCGGGCGAAGTCCGAACTCTGCAGTCTGCCTTCCACGAAGAAACACAGGACGATCAACGGCACGGCCAGAATACGGGCATATGTCAGGAGATTGGGAATGTTGTAGGCGGCAGGCGTGGTGGACATCGATTCGGGTTCTCTGCGATTTCTTTGGTGACAGATGAAGGACTTTGTGACTGCGGCGTCAACCAGTCATTAGAGATCGGCTCGAATTATGGCGGAATTCGTCTGAACGCACGGTGAACCAATCCCCCCATTTTTGGTGGGTTTGCGCATTGCGCTTGGCAAAACGGTTGGCCATGAGGCACAATCGAATAAATGCTCCAACAAAGAGCAGATAATGTCCGATGCCATGACGTTGATCGATCGAATCTACGAAGCCGCGGTCATTCCCGAGCTTTGGCCGGATGTCTGCGTCAGTCTGGCGGAAGAGGTGAGCGGTTTTTCAGCCTGCATCCTGACCGCCGACACCGGCGGGGCAATCCGGTGGGTCTGTTCCCCAAACATCGAAGAGGCAATGGAGCGCTATGCCGGGACGGATGCGAGGCCGCATAATCCGCGCCCGGAACGCTCCATGTTGTTGGCGCCGATGGCCTTTGCCCGCGACGTGGATATCATGACCGCAGACGAGATTGCAGACGATGCCATCTACAACACGTTCCTGCGGCCGATCGGGCTTGGCTGGAGCTGGGAGCAGTCTTGCCCGAACCTTCGGGCCACACGTTGATCTTTGATTTTCTTGCCCGCAGCGAAGACGGGCCGTTCTCAAGTCAGGCGCTTGATCGCATCAACAGCCTGAAAGGCGATCTCGCCCGCGCTGCGCTGATCTCGTCGCGCATGATTTTCCGCCAGGCACAGAGCATCACATCGACGCTGTCATTGATTGGCCTTCCCGCCGCCGTCCTCAGCGACGACAATCGGGTTCTGGCCATGAACGGGGATATGGAGGCGCTTGCACCGCGCATCCGCACTGGCGCCGGCAACAGGATTTCGTTGAAAAACCTTGCGGCGAATGGACTGGTTCTCACCGCGCTGGAGCAATTGAGCGTCGCGCAGGTGTCAAACGTGCAATCCATCCCGTTGGCTGCGGAGGGAAACGCGCCGGCCCTGATCCTGCACCTGATGCCTGTTCGAAGAAATGCGCGCGACATTTTTTCCCGAAGCTTTGCGGTGCTGATCGCAACGCCGGTCTGCGCGGCCGGAGCGCCGGATATGCGCGTCCTCAGCGGGCTGTTCGATCTGACCCCCGGGGAAGCGCGGGTCGCGCGTGAACTGGCCTCCGGGGCAAGCCTGGAAGCCGTGTCGATCAAGCTTGGATTAAAGCTTGAAACGGTGCGTACCTATCTGAAGCGTATTTTTCTCAAGACGGGGACACGGCGTCAGGCGGAGTTGACCCGGATGCTGTCCGGTCTGGGGCGGCTGGCGACGTGATGGCGGCGCCACAATCCGGTCATGGAAAAGGGATTTTCTGAGCATGGGGATGGGACTATAACCCATCCTTGTCAGTCATTTCCAATCCGATAACCTGGAGATTAATTTATGGCACAAGTTCCGACGATTCTTCTCGTTCACGGCTTCTGGGGCGGGGCGGCCCACTGGAGCAAAGTTATCGTGGAACTCGCCCGTCTGGGCCATCGATCAATCAAGGCTGTCGAGTTGCCGCTGACATCGCTTGCTGACGATGCCGAGCGCACCCGCAAGATGATTGCCCAGGTCGACGGGCCTGTTCTTCTTGTTGGCCATTCCTACGGCGGCGCGGTCATTACCCAGGCGGGCAATCAGCCGAATGTCACAGGGCTTGTCTATATTGCCGCGTTTGCGCCTGACGCCGGCGAGAGCCCCGGCGGCATCACCGGCAAAAATCCGCCCGCTGCCGCCGCCAACCTGGCACCCGACAGCGACGGCTATCTCTGGGTCAAGCCGGAGAAATTTCACGAGAGTTTCTGCCAGGACCTGACTGCCAACGAAGGGCTGGTCATGGGCATCACCCAGAAGGCGCCGCTTGCCAGCACATTCGGCAACGAGATCAGCAATCCGGCATGGAAGAACAAGAGCAGCTGGTACCAGATTTCCAGCGAGGATCACATGATCCATCCCGACAACCAGCGCTGGATGTCGGGCCGTTTGGGCGCAAAGAAGGTGATCACGCTGAAGGCGAGCCATGCTTCGCTGGCGTCGATGCCGGTCGAAGTCGCGGCCTTGATCGATGAGGCGGCAAAAGCCTAGCACCGGCCGGCCTCATCCCCGGACCGGACTTGCAATGGTAGCGGGCAAGCACGCCCGCCATTCTTACTTCGTGCCATCCTCATGAAAATGGTCGTAGACCAGCCGTGCCACCGCCTCCGAAATGCCCTCGACGGCGATCAGGTCGTTGATGCCGGCGCGGGATACGGCCTTGGCGGTGCCGAAATGGTGGAGCAGGGCGCGCTTGCGCGTCGGGCCGATGCCGCCGATCTCGTCGAGCGGGTTCTTGACCATCTCCTTCTTGCGCCGCGCCCGGTGCGAGCCAATAGCAAAGCGGTGCGCCTCGTCGCGCATGCGCTGAATGAAATAGAGAACGGGGTCGCGCGGCGGTAGAGTGAAGCCGTCGCGGCTGCCGCCCGGCGGGAAGAACCGCTCGCGGCCGGCCTCGCGATCGACACCCTTGGCGACGCCGATGGCAACGACGCAATCCTCGATATCCAATTCTTTCAGGATAGCGCGAACTGCTGTCATCTGCCCCTGACCACCGTCGATCAGGATGACGTCTGGCCAGGCTGGGAAGGCCGCATCTTCGGCGATCTCGATGTTGCGGTCGAGTTTTCCCTCTTCCTTGAGCAGGCGTGAAAACCGCCGCGTCATCACTTCCTTCATCATGCCGAAATCGTCGCCGGGGGTGATGTCGGTCGATTTGATGTTGAACTTGCGGTACTGGCCTTTGACGAAACCTTCCGGCCCCGCGACCACCATGCCGCCGACGGCATTCGTGCCCATGATGTGCGAGTTATCGTAGATATCGATGCGGCGCGGTATGCGCTCGAGCTTGAATGTCGTGGCAAAGCCTTCGAGCAGGCGCGATTGCGAGGCCGTTTCGGCCAGCTTGCGGCCATGCGCCTCGCGCGCATTGGCAACGGCATGCTCGACCAGATCCTTCTTCTCGCCGCGCTGCGGCACATGAATGGCGACCTTGTAACCGGATTTTTCGCTGAGCGCCTCGGCCAGCAGTTCCTGTTCCTCGACGGTCTCACAGAGCAGGATCTGCCGCGGACAGGGCTTGTCGTCATAGAACTGCGCCAGAAAGGCGCTGAGCACCTCGGCGGAACTGAGTGTCGGATCGGCCTTGGGGAAATAGGCGCGGTTGCCCCAGTTCTGGCCGGTGCGGAAGAAAAACACCTGGATGCAGGAGACGCCGCCTTCGTGATGGATGGCGAAGACATCGGCTTCCTCGACGCCGGACGGATTGATGCCCTGGTGGCTCTGGACATGCGACAACGCCGCCAGCCGGTCGCGGTAAAGCGCTGCCCGCTCGAAATCGAGGTTTTCGGATGCTTCGCTCATCGCCGCGGCGATCGTCGCCTTCACCGCCTGGCTCTTGCCCGACAGGAAGTCCTTGGCCTCGGTGACAAGCTCTGCGTAATCGGCGTCGCTGACCTCATGGGTGCAGGGGGCGGCGCAGCGCTTGATCTGGTGCAGCAAGCAGGGGCGGGTGCGGCTTTCAAAGACGCTGTCGGTGCAGGTGCGCAGCAGGAAGGCGCGCTGCAGCGAGTTGATGGTACGGCCGACGGCGCCTGCCGACGCGAAGGGACCGAAGAAATCACCCTTGCGGCTGCGGGCGCCGCGGTGCTTGTACAGCGCCGGTGCGCGGCTGTCCCCGGTGACGAGGATATAGGGAAAAGACTTGTCGTCGCGCAGAAGTACGTTGAAGCGCGGCCGCAGGCGCTTGATCAGGTTGGCTTCGAGCAGCAGCGCCTCGATCTCGGTGCGCGTCGTGACGAATTCCATATTGGCGGTTTCGCGCACCATCTTGGTCAGGCGATTGGAATGCAGGCGGCCTTGCGCATAATTGCTGACGCGCTTCTTCAGGCTTCGCGCCTTGCCGACATACAGCACATCGCCCGCCTCGTTGAACATGCGGTAGACGCCGGGACTGTTGGGCAGAAGCTTGACGAAGGCCTGGATCAGGTCGGCGCCGCGCAAGCCGTCGGGAATGGCGCTGGTCTCCGCCCAGTCGACGATAGCCGCCGGCGCAGCCGCGTCCGGCGTCTCGATCAGGTCTTCGTCGTCGCTGGCATTTTCATCATAGAGAATGCCGCCATCGCCGGACACGCGCCCGTTCATTCCACGATCTCCAAAATATCCGGCGTTTCCCAGGCAAGGTGCTGGCCGCCGTCGAGCGCAATCATCTGCCCGGTGATCGACGGCGTGTCGAACAGGAACCGGATCGTCCGGCCGAATTCGTCGAGCGCGGGACCACGCTTCAAGATGAGTGCCTCGACCTGTGTGTCGAAATCCTCCTTATCCTGCCGTTCGTTCGGCAATGTCGGACCGGGGCCGATGCCGTTGACGCGGATTGCCGGTGCTAAAGCCTGTGCCATCGTTCCCGTTGCCGTCAGAAGTGCTGATTTCGACAACATATAGGAATAAAATCTCGGATTTGGAGCCCAGACACGCTGGTCGATGATATTAATGATCAGGCCGGAATTCCCGCCGGGCAGTTGCGCGGCAAAGTCGCGGGCCAGCAGCGATGGTGCTTTGACATGCAAGGCGAAATGCCGGTCCCAGACCGCTTCGTCGAATTCGTCGAGGCTGTCCTTCTTGAACAGGGATGCATTGTTGACCAGCAGACCGATCGGCCCGAGTGCGGCAACTGCCTTGCCGACGACCGTCTGCGCTGCGGCCGTATCGGCCAGATCCGCGGCGATCGCCGCGGCTTTGCCACCTGCCGCCCGGATGTTCGCCGCCAGAGCCTCGGCCTCGGCAAGCGACGTATTGGCGTGGATGGCCACGGCAAAGCCGTGCGCGGCCAGATCTTCAACGATTGCCTTGCCGATGCGCCGGGCGCCACCCGTCACCAATGCAGTTTTCAAAGGCAGCGTCCCGCCGTGCGATTCGTGTGTGTGCATACGGCAAGGATATAGGAGGCACGCCAATATTGCGAAACCGCCCCACGCATTCGTTTCGGAAAAATTAATGCAAAAGCGCTAAATTGAATTGTTTTCAGATGTTATAGTATATTTTTTATTAATATTGTTTTTTAGTTAATATTTACCCTGTGGCGATGAAGCAACATCGAATTTTAGCCATGGTCGTGCCACTAAAATTTCACAATTTGGCTCTTGAGAATCCGCATTTGATTGTCAATTTCTCCGTCAACCGGGCGGGTTAATTGCAAATTCCCCGATGTATCAATTTAGGACCGCGAGGGTCCGGAACATCGGTTCGTAAAGGAGACTTTTATGCGTACTCTCATCACCACCCTCATGGCATCTGCCGTATCCCTCATCGCCTTCTCCGCTGTTCAGGCTGCTGATGCGATCGACGAAGTGCCGGCCGCTCCGGCTGCTGAATACAACGAACCGGCCGTCAAGAACTGGTCGGGCGCCTATGTTGGTGGTACGGCGAACTGGGCCCGCGGCGAATACGACGCGACCGGCGGACGCGGTGCTGCCGGCTTCGGCGGCGGCCTCTATGGCGGTTACAACATGCAGAGCGGTAACATCGTTTACGGTGCGGAAGCCGATATCAACTACGGCGACAACGACACCCGCAACCGCGCACGCCGCATGGAGCAGGGCGTCAACGGTTCGGTCCGCGGCCGTGTCGGTTATGACCTGAACCCGGTTCTCGTCTATGGTACGGCCGGTGTTGCTGCAAGCAGCGTCAAGGCAACGGCTAATGGCGGCGGCTCGGACAAGAACACGCTCATCGGCTGGACGGCCGGTGCCGGTGCCGAAGCGTTTGTGACCGACAACGTCACGGCACGCGTCGAGTATCGTTACTCCGACTACGGTTCGAAGGATTTCGGTATTGGCGGCGGGCGGGTTTCGTCTGGCTACGACGAACACAGTGTTCGCGTTGGTATGGGCGTCAAGTTCTGATCCATGCGATAAGACTGACAAAAAGGCCGGAGAAATCCGGCCTTTTTGTTATTTAAAATTAGTAGTTTGTAGACATGTCAGGCTTTGAACTGTCCGTAGTCCGGGAAGAACTTTTCGAATTTCTGCGGCCAGTTCTTCAGTTTCGGGCGGCCCTTCTGCCACTCGCCGGCAAACCGGACTTCAATATAGCGCAACAGGGCGGCAAGCGCGAAATGGCCCGCATGCAGCTTGGCGCCGGTCTTCGGCAGGTTGGCATTGAGATAGTCGAGGCCGCGGCCTGCCTTTTCCCACTGACGGTCGATCCAGGGCTGGTGGATTTTTTCCGGCGGGTGGACGCGCTTTTCATAGACGATCGCCAGCAGGCAGTCGCAGATGCCGTCGCAAAGCGCCTCCAGGATTTCCACGTCGGTCCGCTTTTCCGCATTGCGCGGATAAAGCTTGCCCTTCGTCTCGCGGTCGATGAAGTACATGATTGCCCGGCTGTCATAGATCGCCTTGCCATCGGGGGTGACCAATGTCGGAATCTTACCGAGCGGGTTGTTGGCGATCAGGTCCTGTGGGGTGCCGTTGGTATCGGTCAGGACGCCTTCGGCAGCGAGACCGGCGTAGCGCGCAGCCATGCGCACCTTGTTGGAATAGGGCGAGGTGGGGGAAGAGTAGATTTTCATGCGTGCTTTCTTTCGTTGAACAGTCAAATTTTTGAGTGAACTAAGGGGTAGCTGGAAGTTCCAGGTTTTTCGCCTTGCAGCCGGCCCGATCTATCTCGCCGCAGGCGCGGAAACTCAAATCCTTGTTGAAGCATATGCGGATTTCATCGACGCGGCCGGACGCGCAGGTAACAGCGAGCGCATCGTTGCGCAGGCCCGGATTGGCCGATGTCAGCGCCGTCTCGATTTGCGCGGCATTTGTTCGCTGGCTGGATCCGACCGACTGCAAACTTTGCGGTATCGCCACTCTTTCGCGGGCAGCGCGCAGGACGGTAAAATAGTCCTTCTGGCTCAGGCCCGAGCAGGAGCCGTGTTTGCGCCACTCATGACCGATCAGCCCCATTGAGGGCATGATGTCGAACAGGGGCCGTCCAAGGGCATCCGGCACACGGTCGGATTCCCTTGTGCGGCAGAATTCCGGGTATCCCCGTTCGTTCTGCGGCCAAAGCCCGTGAACGATAAAACCGTGGTTGTTGTCCGGGTCGCATTGCATCGAGCGTCCCGAGGGATCGTTGTCCAGGCACCAGCTTGGCGACCACGACAGCGACAGGACATAGAAGTCGAAACCGCTGCCTAGCGGTACGGAAGTCGTTTTCTGACGCGTACCGGTGCCCGGCGTGCCGATGATCGGCGTGTTGGCGGCAGTAGTGCCGGAAGCAGGCGCGTCTTTTTTAGGCTGCGGGGATTTCTCCTCGCCGCTACACGCGGAAAGTGCCAGTAAGCCGGCAAGCGCAATAATCACACAACGGAAACGATGCATCGCAGCCGTCACCGCAACGACGCGCATTGCGCGCCGTAAACATACCAGGGATCAAGGCCACTCAGGCAGAACTCGATATTCGAGCCGATACCGGCAAAGCCGAAGTCGCGCTCGATCAGATACCAGAGCGCCCGTTTTTCGCCGTCGCTGGTGATGGCGGTGGCGCGGCAATATTCACGCTGGACCGGTCGGGTCTTGTCGCGCAGTTCAATGCGCTTTTGCCGGGTGTCGCGGATTTCGGCGATGGCGATATCCATTTTTAAATAATCTGCAGCCCGGCTGCCGAAGCCGGATGTAATGAAGTCGAGTACTCCGGGGCTTCCGCAGGCATCCGAGACGTGGGCCATGCCATAGTTGAGATGATCGGACGCTTTTGCCGCCGTTGCACCAGATACCATTGCACCAGATGCCAGCGTGGCGAGTGAGAAAACGACGGTGCGCACAAGCATGGCTGTCATGATCCTCTCTCCCAGCGAACCGCAGATTGCGTCTCTTGCGCGCCGGCCGTCAAGCCCCGTTCAATCCCGCTCTTGTTCAATCGCGCTTGCTCAGTCTCGTTCAAGCACTTCCTCGCCGCGCAGCCAGAAGGCACGGGCCGAGGCGTGGCGATCCTGCTTCAGCCGGTCCTTGAGGAAGGGGAGCAGGATATCCAGTTCGCCCTTCAGCGTGAACGGTGGATTGACGATGATCAGACCGGATCCCGAAAGCCCGGTCGTGTCGCGGTCGCTGCGGACAGACAGTTCGGCGCAGAGCATCTTGGGGATTTCCAGTGCCTTGAGCGCGGTGTGGAATTCGGCGATCGGCGCACCTTGCTTCAGCGGATACCAAAGGCAGAACGTGCCGCCGGAAAAGCGCCGGTAAGCCTTGTGCAGGCCGTCAACCAGCCGCTCATATTCGCCTGATATCTCGAACGGCGGGTCGACCAGCACGATGCCGCGTTTTTCCTTGGGCGGCAGATGCGCGCCGAGCGCCAGCCAGCCATCCAGTTCGGTGATGCGGCTCTGGAAGTCGCCGTCGAACAGGCGGCGCAGCGTCTCGTAGTCGTCGGGATGCAGCTCCATTGCCGACAGCCGGTCCTGCGGCCGCATCAGCATGCGGGTTAGCTTCGGAGATCCGGGATAGAGCGTCAGGCCGCCATCAGGGTTGAGGTCGCGTATGGCAGTGAGATAAGGCTCGAGAATGGCCTTTGCCTTGGCCGGAATGTCCGTGTCGAGAATACGGCCAATGCCATCGACCCATTCGCCGGTCTTTTGCGCTTCCTCGCTCGACAGGTCATAGAGGCCGATACCGGCATGGGTATCGAGCACGCGAAATGCCTTGTCCTTCTGCGCCATGTAGACGATCAGCCGGGCAAGCACGGCATGCTTGAGGACATCGGCGAAGTTTCCGGCGTGATAGATGTGACGGTAATTCATTCGCGTCCCTTACGTCCCGATGAAATATTGGAATGGATGGCCAAGGGGACTGTGAGACCCTTTCGCGATGCCATATAGAAAAGCCATGAACGTTGCGACCCCTATAAAACCAGAAAAGTCCGTCGGCCACACTGTCTGTCCGCACGACTGTCCCTCCGCCTGCGCGCTGGAGGTCGATGTGTCTCCCGAAGGCCGGATCGGCCGGGTGCGCGGCGCCAGCGCCAATACCTATACGGCCGGCGTGATCTGCGCCAAGGTCGCCCGTTATTCGGAGCGCATCTATCATCCCGGCCGTCTGATGGTGCCGCAGCGCCGCAAGGGCGCTAAGGGCGACGGCCACTGGCAGCAGCTATCATGGGACGATGCGCTCGACGAGATTGCCGGTGCGTTCGTCAAGGCCGAGCAGCAATACGGCTCCGAGGCCGTCTGGCCCTATTTCTACGCCGGGACGATGGGGCAGGTACAGCGCGATTCGATTGACCGCCTGCGTCACGCCAAGAGGTATTCCGGTTTCTTCGGCTCGATCTGCACCAACCTGGCATGGACCGGGCTGGCCATGGCGATTGGTTCGTTGCGTGGCCCCGATCCGCGCGAGATGGCGAAATCCGATTGCGTCGTCATCTGGGGCACCAATGCGGTGGCGACTCAGGTCAACGTCATGACCCATGCGATCAAGGCCCGCAAGGATCGCGGCGCCAAGATCGTCGTTATCGACATCTATGACAACCCGACCGTCAAGCAGGCTGATATCGGGCTGGTGCTGAAGCCCGGCACTGACGCGGCGCTCGCCTGCGCCGTCATGCACATTGCCTTCCGCGATGGTTATGCCGACCGTGCCTACCTTACGAAATACGCCGATGATCCGGCAGGGCTTGAAAACCATCTGAAGACGCGCACGCCGCAATGGGCCTCTGACATCACCGGGCTTGCGGTGGACGAGATCGAGGCGTTCGGCAAATTGGTTGGCACGACCCCGAAAACCTATTTCAGGCTGGGATATGGGTTCACCCGTCAGCGCAATGGCGCGGTCGCCATTCATGCGGCTGCTTCTGTCCCGACCGTGCTCGGCTCTTGGCAATACGAGGGCGGTGGGGCGTTCCACACCAACAACGATATCTTCAAATTCGACAAGCGCGAACTAATGGGCTCGGCCATGCTCGACCCGGATATCCGCATGCTCGACCAGTCGCAGATCGGCCGGGTGCTGACCGGCGATGCGGAAGCGTTGCGCCATCGCGGCCCGGTCACGGCGATGCTGATCCAGAACACCAACCCGGTCAATGTCGCGCCGGAACAGCGGTTGGTGAAGCGCGGCTTTCTGCGCGATGATCTGTTCGTTGCCGTGCATGAGCAGTTTATGACCGATACCGCCAAGGTCGCCGATATCGTGCTGCCGGCTACCATGTTCCTCGAGCACGACGATCTCTATCGCGGCGGCGGTCATCAGCATATCCTGCTCGGTCCCAAGGTCGTCGAGCCGCCATCGACCGTGCGCACCAACCTGTTTGTCATCGAGGAACTGGCAAAGCGTCTGGATGTTGCGGACAAGCCCGGTTTCGGCCTTACCGAGCGTCAGCATATCGACCATATCCTCGTCAACCACGGCACCGATTTCGAAGGGCTGAAGCGCGACAAGTGGCTGGATATCCAGCCGGATTTCGAGACGGCGCATTTTGTCCAAGGGTTTGGCCATCCGGATGGAAAATTTCGTTTCAAGGCAGACTGGATCGGGACACCCGCGCCGAACCGGCCGCCCAAGGCGCTCGGCGTCTTCGGCCCGCATGCCGAGCTGCCCGAGTTTCCAGACCATGTCGACCTGATCGAGGTTGCGACACCCACCCATCCGTTCCGGCTGGCGACCTCGCCGGCCCGGTCCTTCCTCAATTCGACCTTTGCCGAAACGCCGTCCTCGCTGCAGAAGGAAGTCCGCCCGGAAGCGATGATCCATACCGATGACGCCGAGGCCCTCGGCATTGTTAACGGCGATATCGTGCGGATCGGCAACGAGCGCGGCGAAATCCGCCTGCATGCCAAGCTTGGCGGCGGCGCACGGCGTGGCGTCGTCATTGCCGAAGGGCTCTGGCCCAATGATGCGCATCTGGATGGCGAGGGCATCAACGTTCTCACCGGAGCCGATGCGGCAGCCCCTTATGGCGGTGCGGCCTTTCATGACAATCGCGTATGGATGCGCAAGGATTAGCAGGTAATGACGAAATTTAAGAATGCGAAGGTCGACGTCCTCAAGGACGAGACGCTATCGAAAAACTGGTACCACCTGCGCAAAGTGACCTTCAACTATACTGGCTCCAACGGCACCACCAAAAAGCTGGAACGGGAGGTCTATGACCGTGGCAACGGCGCCACCATCCTGCTTTACGATCCCAAGCGTGACAGCGTCGTTCTAGTGCGGCAGTTCCGCATCCCAGCATATCTCAACGCTCATTCCGGCTGGTTGCTGGAAACACCGGCGGGGCTGCTCGACGGCGACCATCCGGCCGAGGCGATCAAGCGCGAGGTGATGGAGGAGACCGGCTATCTGGTGACGGATGTGCAGCCGCTCTTTCATGCGTTCATGTCGCCCGGTGCGGTCACCGAAACCGTCCATTTCTTCGTCGCCATCATCGACGCAACGGTGCGCGCCGAAGACGGTGGGGGTGCCGCGCATGAGGACGAAGATATCGAGGTCCTGGAAATCCCGCTTGCCGATGCCATGGCGATGATCGGCAGTGGCGAGATCTGCGACGGCAAGACGATCATGCTGCTGCAGTGGGCGATGCTGAACAGAGGGAAATTGAAGTCGGCAGATCCAAGCAGTGCATGAGGGCCAGGATAAAGCCGCGGGCGGAGATAACTCAGCCCGCCGCTGATGCCGCCTTATCACCATCCATCCGCACCTTGCCTTCGCCAACCAGCCGTAGCGCTGCCGGATAGGACATGTGCTCTTCGACGAGCACTCGGGCGGCGAGGCTGTCGGCAGTATCGCCCGGCAATACCGGGACCTTGGCCTGCAGGATTACCGGCCCTTCGTCCATGCCTTCGGTGACGAAATGCACGGTGCAGCCTGCCTCGGTCATCCCGGCGTCGATGGCCCGCTGATGCGTGTGCAGGCCGGGGAAGAGTGGCAGCAGGGACGGGTGGATGTTGATGATCCGGCCCTCATAGGCATTGATGAAAGTGGCGGTGAGCAGCCGCATGTAGCCGGCCAGGCAAATGATGTCGGGCGAAAGCGTTTTCAGCGCCGACAGGATCGCTGCTTCGTGCGCGTCCTTGCTTTCATAGTCCTTCCGGACAAACGAGAAGGTCGCAATACCAAGAGCGGCGGCCTTGGCGAGCCCGCCCGCATCCGCCTTGTCGGAAATGACGGCAACGATTTCGACGGGGTAATCCGGTGCGGAGGCAGCCTTGACCAGCGCCAGCATATTGGAGCCGCCGCCGGAAATGAACACCACGGCTCGCTTGCGGGCCGCTTTCACCGTGTCGTTCATAGAGTAAGCGTGCCCTTGTAGATCGTGCCGGCGGCGCCTTCGTCGCGGGCGACCATGCGGCCGAGCGCAAAGACGGTCTCGCCTTCGGCCTTCAGCACCGACGTGACCTGATCGGCATCTTCAGCGGCCACAACGACGATCATGCCGACGCCGCAGTTGAAGGTGCGTAGCATTTCATTGGCGGCAACGCCGCCGGTCTTTGCAAGCCAGGAGAAGACGGAGGGGGCCTGGATGGCGGAAAGGTCGATCTCGGCAGCGAGATGCTTCGGCAGCACCCGCGGAATATTTTCCGGAAAACCGCCGCCGGTGATGTGGGCGAGTGCCTTCAGCTTGCCGGTCTCACGGATCGCCTTCAACAGCGGCTTCACGTAGATGCGCGTCGGCGTCATGAGAACATCAGCCAGCGTACCTTCGCCGAACGGCGCTGGCGCGTCCCAGGCAAGGCCCGAGAGCGAAACGATCTTGCGTACCAGCGAGTAGCCGTTGGAATGAACGCCGGAGGAGGCGAGGCCGAGAATGACATCACCTTCGGCGATATCACCGGCCGGCAGCAACTGGCCGCGCTCGGCAGCGCCGACCGCAAAGCCTGCGAGATCGTAGTCACCGCCAGCATACATGCCCGGCATTTCGGCGGTTTCGCCGCCGATCAGCGCGCAGCCTGCCTCTCGGCAACCGGCCGCAATGCCGCCGACGATGGCAGCACCCTGGTCGGGATCAAGCTTTCCGGTGGCGAAATAGTCGAGGAAGAAGAGGGGCTCCGCACCCTGGACGACGAGGTCGTTGACGCACATGGCGACGAGATCGATGCCGACCGTGTCATGCTTGTTGGCGTCGATGGCGATCTTCAGCTTGGTGCCGACGCCGTCATTGGCGGCAACGAGGACCGGATCCTTGAAGCCCGCGGCCTTCAGGTCGAACAGGCCGCCAAACCCGCCGATCTCGCCGTCGGCGCCGGGGCGCCGCGTCGAGCGAACATGCGGCTTGATCTTTTCCACCAAAAGGTTTCCGGCGTCGATATCCACACCCGCATCGCTGTAGGTCAGACCGTTCTTTCCTGGCTCGCTCATGGCTTGATCTCCGCCGGCTCGTCATATTTGGATTGCGATTGGCATGGTGGTGGCGCAAGTGCAAGCATATTGCCCGGTTTACTCCCGCTTTTTTGATGTTTTGCCCGCCATTGCCGGGCTTTTACGCCGCAGGCTTGACCATCGTCGGTGGCACATCCTATCTCAAACCCTAGAAGCGGCGCAGCGAGGCGCGGGCGGCAAGGCATCGGAACAGCGGTATGGTCAACAAATTGAGCGGCAGCGGGCTGCAGCGCCAGATCATCTTCTGGCTGCTTTTCCTTGCGGCCTTCATTGCTTTCCTCATGGTGTTCTCCACCATTCTCCTGCCGTTCATCGCCGGCATGGCGCTCGCCTATTTCCTTGATCCCGTCGCCGACCGGCTGGAGAGAATTGGCCTCAGCCGCCTGATGGCAACGATCGTCATCCTGATCGGCTTCATCGTCGTTTTCGCCTTGTCGCTGGTGGTGATCATCCCGATCGTGTTCACCCAGGCATCAGACTTCATCCAGAAGATGCCGGGCTATATTTCGATGCTGCAGGCTTTCCTGACCAGTCCCGACGCGGCTTGGCTGCCGGACTGGATTTCCAGCCAGATGGATACGATCAAGCAGAATTCCGCCAAGCTGCTCGAGCAGGGGGCAGGTTTCCTGGGAACACTGTTCCAGCAACTCTGGAACTCCGGCATGGCGCTGCTCGACATCATCTCGCTATTCGTCGTCACGCCCGTCGTCGCTTTTTATCTGCTGCTCGACTGGGACCGGATGGTGGAGCGGGTCGATAGCTGGATCCCGCGTGACCACGTCGCGACCGTGCGCCAGATCGCCCGTGACATGAATGCGACGATCGCCGGTTTCGTGCGCGGGCAGGGATCGCTCTGCATCATTCTCGGCCTGTTCTACGGTATCGCGCTATCCTTCGCCGGCCTTAACTTCGGCCTGTTGATCGGCCTGTTTGCCGGCATGATCAGCTTTATTCCCTATGTCGGGTCGATGGTTGGCCTTGTGCTTGCCATTGGTGTGGCTCTTGTCCAATTCTGGCCGGATTACCTGCATATCGTCATTATTGCAGCGATCTTTTTTGCCGGGCAGTTCATGGAAGGCAACATTCTACAGCCGCGGCTGGTCGGTAAGAGTGTCGGCCTGCATCCGGTCTGGCTGATGTTCGCGCTGCTGGCCTTCGGGGCGTTGTTCGGCTTTGTCGGGTTGCTGGTCGCGGTCCCTTGTGCTGCCGCCATCGGTGTGCTCGTCCGTTTTGGCATTGGCCGTTATCTCGACAGCACGCTCTACCACGGTCACCGTCATATTCTGACGATCGAGCCCGAACACAAAAGTCACAAGCTTCCAGAGTAACGCGTATGGTCCGCAAGTTCGAACAATTGCCGCTCGTTTTCGAGCACGAACCGCAGACGGGTCGTGACGATCTTCTCGTATCCGAGCGCCTGAAGGCGGCGGTGACAATCATCGACAGCTGGCCGCGCTGGCCATCGCCGGTGGTGATCCTGGCTGGCCCCGTCGGGTCGGGCAAATCGCATCTTGCGGCGATCTGGCGGGAAAACAGCGAAGCGGTTTCTATCCATCCAACCGCTGGCAGCAACGCTGCCGAGCTCGCGGCGGGCGGCCCGGTTCTGTTCGAGGATGCCGACCGCCAAGGCTTTGATGACCGCGCCCTGTTCCACGTCATCAACAGCGTCCGCGAAAACGGCACCAGTCTGTTGATTACCAGCCGGCTCTGGCCGATGTCGTGGCCGGTGGAACTGCCCGATCTGCGCTCGCGCCTGAAGGCGGCAACCGTCGTCGAGATCGGCGAGCCGGACGATGAGCTGCTGGCGCAGGTTCTGGTGAAGCTTCTGGCCGACCGGCAGCTTGCTGTTGATGACCGGCTGATCAGCTATATCGTTGCGCGCATGGAGCGTTCGCTCGCATCCGCCCAGACGATTGTCGAAAGGCTGGATCATCTGGCGCTGGCGCGGGGCAGCCGCATCAACCGGGCATTGGCTCTGGAAGTGCTCAGTACCCTTGGAAAGACACGCGAAATCGATTGACTGTCACAGTTCCGTCGTCAAACTGAGCTAGCTGCTTCGAGAAAAGCAAAAAAAGGCGGGCTGGGACATGGACACTGCGACATCTGCAACGGCTGCAAACGTGCCGGTGACCGAGGAAATCGATCTTCTGACCAGTCCCGAGCGCTTCATAAACCGCGAATTTTCCTGGCTGCAGTTCAATCGCCGCGTTCTCGAGGAAACCCTCAATACCGCCCATCCGCTGCTGGAACGCGTCCGTTTCCTGTCGATCTCGGCTGCAAACCTCGATGAGTTCTTCATGGTGCGCGTTGCCGGTCTCGAAGGGCAGGTCCGCCAGGGCGTGGCCGTACGCAGCCCGGATGGCAAGACGCCGGCCGAGCAGTTGCAGGATATTCTCAAGGAGATCGACAATCTCCAGATGGAACAGCAGGCATCGCTGGCCGTGCTGCAGCAATATCTGGCCAAGGAAGACATATTGATCGTCCGGCCGATCTCGCTGTCGGTACAGGATCGCGGATGGCTTGCCATGGAGTTCGAGCAGTCGATCTTCCCGGTCCTGACGCCGCTGTCGATCGATCCCGCCCATCCGTTTCCGTTCATTCCCAACCTCGGCTTCACGATGGGCCTGCAACTGGTGAGCACACGCGGCCGCGAACCGATGACGGCGCTGTTGCGCCTGCCTGTCGCGCTGGATCGTTTCATTCGCTTGCCCGACGTAAAGTCGGTGATCCGCTACATCACGCTGGAAGATGCCGTCAGCCTGTTCATCGAACGGTTGTTCCCGGGATACGAGGTGAAGGGCTCCGGTACGTTCCGCATCATTCGAGACAGCGATATCGAGGTCGAGGAGGAGGCCGAAGATCTCGTGCGTTTCTATGAGACGGCACTGAAGCGCCGCCGCCGCGGTTCGGTCATCCGCATCGAGATCGATTCCGAAATGCCGGCCGGGTTGCGTCAGTTCGTTGTCGGCGAACTTGGCGTGCCGGAAAATCGCGTTGCCGTGCTGCCGGGCCTTCTGGCCCTCAATACGCTTTCAGAGATCACAAAGGCGCCGCGCGAGGATTTGCGCTTCGAGCCGTACAATGCGCGATTTCCCGAGCGCGTCCGCGAACACGCTGGAGACTGCCTCGCCGCCATCCGCGAAAAGGACATGGTCGTCCACCACCCCTACGAAAGCTTCGACGTGGTGGTCCAGTTTCTGCTTCAGGCTGCGCGCGATCCTGACGTTCTGGCGATAAAGCAGACACTGTACCGCACCTCCAACGACAGCCCGATCGTGCGGGCGCTGATCGATGCGGCCGAGGCCGGCAAGTCCGTAACGGCACTGGTCGAGTTGAAGGCGCGCTTTGACGAAGAGGCCAATATCCGCTGGGCGCGCGATCTGGAACGCGCCGGCGTGCAGGTCGTGTTCGGCTTCATCGAGCTGAAGACGCATGCCAAGATGTCGATGGTGGTGCGCCGCGAAGAGGGCAAGCTTCGAACCTACTGCCATCTCGGCACCGGAAACTATCACCCGGTCACTGCGAAGATCTACACCGACCTGTCGTTCTTCACCTGCAATCCGAAGATTGCCCATGACATGGCCAATATCTTCAATTTCATCACCGGTTACGGCGAGCCGGAGGCGGGCATGAAACTGGCGATTTCGCCGCATACGCTGCGTCCGCGCATCCTGCAGCATATCGACGAGGAAATCGTTCATGCTGAGGCTGGCCGCCCGGCGTCGATCTGGATGAAGATGAATTCGCTGGTCGATCCGGAAATCATCGATGCGCTCTACCGCGCCAGCCGTGCCGGTGTCGAGATCGATCTGGTGGTGCGCGGCATCTGCTGCTTGCGGCCGCAGGTTCCCGGACTATCCGACAAGATCCGCGTCAAATCGATCGTCGGACGGTTCCTGGAGCATTCCCGCATCTTCTGTTTCGGCAACGGCCATGGGCTTCCCTCCGAGCACGCGCTCGTCTATATCGGGTCTGCGGACATGATGCCGCGTAATCTGGACCGGCGGGTGGAGACCCTTGTGCCTCTCATCAACCGGACTGTGCATGAACAGGTGCTGTCGCAGATCATGCTGGGGAATCTCATCGATAACCAGCAGAGCTACGAGATTCTTCCTGACGGAACGTCCCGGCGTATGGAAGTCGCCAAGGATTCCGAGCCGTTCAATGCGCAGGTCTATTTCATGACCAATCCCAGCCTGTCCGGGCGGGGCGAGGCCTTGAAATCCAGCACGCCGAAGGTAATTGCCGGCTGGGATAGCGGCCGCAGAAGATAAAACTGGAATTGCATGGTAGAGTCTGAAGCCCAGGGGCGTTTGCCTGGTATTGCCCCCGTCTCCGTCGTGGACATTGGGTCGAACTCGATTCGATTGGTGATCTATGAGGGGCTGAGCCGGTCTCCGGCCATTCTGTTCAACGAAAAAGTCATGTGCGGTCTCGGCAAGGGCATTGATGCGACCGGCCGGATGGACGCTGAAAGCGTCGAGCGGGCGCTGAAGGCGCTGCATCGGTTTAGGGCATTGTCGACGCAGGCGCGCGCCTCCACGGTTTTCGTGCTGGCGACGGCTGCCGCGCGCGATGCCTCGAATGGTCCTGATTTCATCCGCAGGGCCGAGATTATCCTTGGTCAGAAAGTCCGTGTGTTGACCGGCGAGGAAGAAGCCTATTTCTCCGCCCTCGGCATCATCAGTGGCTATCACGACCCGGACGGCGTTGTCGGCGACTTCGGTGGCGGTTCACTGGAGCTCGTCGATGTCTTCGGCCCCAAGGTCGGCAAGGGCATCACCCTGCCGCTTGGCGGTATCCGTCTGTCGGAGCATGCAGAGGGATCGGTGGTCAAGGCCCGCAGCCACGTGCGCCGCTACGTAAAGGGCGCCCAGGTTCTGCAGAACACCAGCGGCCGTACATTCTACGCGGTTGGCGGTACCTGGCGGGCGATCGCCAAGCTGCATATGGAACTGCGCAATTATCCGCTGCACATGATGCAGGGCTATGAAATCTCCTTTGACGAAGCCATGGCCTTTCTGCCCGAGGTGATTGAGCCGAAGGATATGAAGTCGCCGGCTTATTCGCATATTTCGAAAAGCCGCCGTGTGCTTCTGCCGTTCGGCGCTGTTGCCCTGCAGGAAGTCATCGCCCAGATGAGGCCGTCGGTGATTTCATTTTCGGCGCTTGGTGTTCGCGAAGGTTATCTCTATTCACTTTTGTCCGACACCGTGCGGGCGCACGATCCGCTGCTGGCTGCCGCGCGCGAAATTGCCATCCTGCGGGCCCGCTCGCCTGAACATGCCCGCGAGCTGGCCGACTGGAGCGGCAAGATGGTGCCGCATTTCGGGATCGCTGAGACTGAGGAAGAGGGGCGTTACCGTCAGGCTGCCTGCCTGCTTGCCGATATCAGCTGGCGCGCCCATCCGGATTATCGCGGCCTGCAGGCGATCAACATCATCGCCCACAGCACCTTTTCCGGCATCACCCATGCAGGCCGCGCCTATGTCGCCCTTGCCAATTATTATCGTTTCGAGGGCCTGAACGACGACGGCGCAACCGAGCCGTTGGCCGCGATCGCCACGCCGCGTCTGCTGGAACTCGCCAAGCTTCTCGGTGGCCTTCTGAGGGTGGTCTATCTGCTGTCGGCGTCCATGCCGGGCGTCGTGCGCAATCTCGATATCCGGCCATCCGCTTCGCCAGACCTCGATCTGGAATTCATCGTTCCATCCGCCTACTCGGAATTTGCCGGCGAACGGCTCGATGGCCGCCTGCAGCAACTTGCCAAGCTGACAGGCAAGCGGATTGCATTCCGGTTCGAGTAATATTCGCGTTGTAATTGCAAGCGCCGCCTGTATATTTTCTCCGCTGTGGAGCGGTTTTCCGTTTTTGGAAAGCGTGATGGAGGAAGTTGATGGCGACGTTTAGTTATGCGGACTTCGGCGGTAGCGTCGATATGTTGGCGACGAGTACTGCAGGTCTTTTCGACTATGATTTCTCACAGATTTCCCCCACACACATCAAAGTCTACGATAACGCTTCGTATTACACCTCCTTTATCGGTACGGGCTTCAAAGGTACGTCGAGTTTCGGACGGCTTACCGACATAACGGCTGGAACGCTGACCGGGATCAAGGTCGTGGTCGGCGGCAAGGATGCATTGACGGTCACCGGCCTCAAACTCTCAGCCGCCAAGGTGGCCGATACGATTTTTGCCGGTAATGATGCAGCATTCATCGATCTGGTTCTGTCGGGCAACGATGTGATCAATGGCACGAAATATTCGGATGGTCTCGTCGGCGGCCGCGGCAACGATACGTTGAACGGGAATGGTGGCGACGACAACCTGATGGGTGGTGCCGGTGCCGATAAACTTGTGGGTGGAACGGGCAAGGACACGGCCTATTACTTTGCAGCGGCAAGCGGCGTGACCGCCAATCTCGCGAAGAGTTCTGTCAACACGGGTGAAGCAAGAGGCGATACCTATTCGTCCATCGAGAATCTGGTCGGATCCCGTTTCGCCGACAAGCTCACTGGCGATAGTGGCATCAATGTCCTGGCGGGTGCAGGAGGAAATGATGTTCTCGATGGTGCTGCCGGCAACGACAGAATTTATGGCGATGCAGGCGCGGACAAGCTGACCGGCGGTTCGGGCAAGGACACATTTGTGTTCCGTGTAGCCTCCGACTCGACATTATCGGCCGCTGGCCGTGACACGATCCTTGATTTTTCCGGCGCAGGCGGCGACAGGATCGATCTGTCGGCGATCGACGCCAATAGCAATACTGCCAAGAACGACGCCTTCACCTATATCGGCACTCAAGAATTTCACGGCAAGGCGGGTGAATTGCGCTATGTCAAACAGGGCTCGGAGACCTTCGTCTACGGCGATATCAATGGCGACAAGACGGCAGATTTCGCCATCCGTTTTGACGACGTGCTGACGTTGTCGAAGGGCTATTTTATCCTCTGAGGCAGGTTTGCCCATCTGAGTGAGGCGCGAAAGGCCCCGCAATTGATTTTGCGGGGCCTTCGTCTGTCGCAGATGGTGATTTTACTTGGCGTTCAGGAGTTCACCCACTTCGAGCAGCACGAACTCGTTGTCGTCGGCCTTGTCGAGCAAGCGGCCGGCCGAGAACGGCAGGTTGTTGTCGTTGCCGACGATGATGTGGGTGTCATCGACGCGATCGACGTTCTCGATGGTGACGAACGGCATGTCGTAAAAACCTTCGCCGCCGCCCTGACGCTTCTTGTTGTCGGGATCGGCGATCTTCAGGAGGTCGATATAGCCGATCTTGCGCACGGCCTTGCCGGCGTTTTCGTCGGTCATCTCGATCTTGTAGATGCGCTTGACCTTGGAACCGACGGCAAAGCAATCGGCTGCCGGTGCTTTCGGATCGGCGCAGGCCTTGTCGACGGTACCTGCTCCGTTGTCACGCTCGATCACCAGCGCAGTTGTGTCGTCGAGCATGTTGAAATCGCCGATCGCCTCGCCGCCTTCAGCCAGCGGATAGAGCCAGCTGCGGCCGGTCCAGGCCTTCGACGCGACATCGAGTTCGATGATGCGCAATGCCGGGCGGCCTTCGGCCTGTTCCACGGTTTCAGCGTCGGTCCAGAGCGGACCTTCGAGCAGGCCGTATAGCTTGCTGCCGTCCTTCGACATGGCAAGGCCCTCGTAGCCGCCGGAGCGCTTGACGTTGAGTGCAGGCATCGGCTTGGACGGATCGGCCTGAACGGCGAGCGTCGGGTTGTCGGGTGACATGACGGCCTTGCCGTCAACGGTGGTGGCGATGACGTCGGTCAGCTTGCCGTCGAGGTCGAATTTCAGGATGTAAGGCCCGAATTCTTCGCCAACCCAGAAACCGTCGGCGACCGGCTGGATCGATTCGACGTCGAAATCGGCGCCGGTCAGGTAACGCTTTTCGGCGCCTTCCATGACGATCGGGAAGGGAGCCTTCTTGTCGGGATCGGAAAGAAACAGGGTCTTTACGGCTTCGACCTTGCCGGCATCCCAGTCGATCTTGATGTTGTGCAGCATCAGCATCGCGTCGGAGGAGTTCAGCTTCGAGCCGAAACCGTTGTCGGACATGCTCCAGAAGGTGCCATCAGGCATGGTCTTGATGCCGGAAAAACCCTGCATCGGCTGGCCGTCGAAGGGCAGCGACAGACCGGTGAGGCGCACACCATCCTTGCCGGGAACGGTGCCGAGCGCCTCGGTGCGCTTGCGATCTGCAGTGGTGAACTTGCCCGATGTCTTCAGGTAGTCGGCCGCATCCGCAGGCGCTGCAATGATCGTGTTGGCCGGCAGAATGGCGTGGGCGGCGAGCTTGGCCGGGAAGACGGTGTCTTCGGCAAGAGCGGCCGATGTCATCAGAAGGTTGAAAGCCACGGAAGCGAAGAGAGCGTTTTTCATCATATCCCCATTGAGCGGTTGGTCGAGGCGTACCGCTTAGCAGGGCATTGATGTCGGCGAATTGACGGCTGGATGAAGCTTTGGTGACGGCTGAGGAACGAGCCGTTACTCCGCTGGAACGCGCAGATCGAACGCGGGCGCCATTTCAAGTTTTTCCTGTTGTCTCAAGGCCATGACGCCCAGTGTTTGACCACGGCCCTTGACGGCGTGATCACCGAGATCCTCGACTTCAATTGTCGCCGGCAGCCGGATCCGCTGGGCGAGTTCGGTTGAAATCAGCACCTGCCGGCCCAGCGACTTGCACAAGGATTCCAGCCGCGCGGTGGTATTCACCGTATCGCCGAAGAAGGTGATCTTGTGATGATCGACGCCGATTTCGGCGGTGATGATAAAGCCGCCGTGCAGGGCGGCGCGCAGCCGCGGGACCTGGCCGAAATTCTTGCGCCAGGTGGCTGCATTGGCTTCGATATCATCGAGGATATCGAAGATGCAGCGAACACAGCGCGCAAATTTGACGCCGCGTTCCAGCGGCCATGTGACGATCGCGGCATCGCCGACATAGTCATCGATCGCGCCCCGGTGACGCCGGACCGGTTCGGCAAACGTGGCAAATAGGGCCTTCAAAAACTCCTGCGCCCGCAGGTCGCCATGCTTCTCGGCAAAGGATGTGGAATCGGCAAGGTCGATGAACAGGAAGACGCGCTCCTCCTTCACCGGCCGGCGGTAGCGGCTGATCAACATGCTGGTGAAAACATCGCGCCCGAGCAGGTCACGGACACGCAGGATGAAGACGATCAGCGCGCAGACGGCCAGCGCATAGAGGAAGACGTGGAACGGCATGACAAGGACGTCTGCCAGTGATCTCGGCTCGATAAATTTCAGCGCCCACATCAACAGAGCTGCTGCAGCATAACCGGCGCTCATCAGTATTTCATAGATCACCAACGCCACGGCGATGTAGGCGATTGTGGGAAGCCGCTCGATCCGCCGGTACAGTGGGCGCAACAAGATCCGCCGCTCGAAGGCAATCATGGGCACGCCCATGAACACGGCGAAGACCGCGCCGATGATCATCGGCTCACCCGGAAAGGCGATCAGGCCGTAAATGACACCGCTCAAAGCCATGCCAAGCGTGATCAGCAACCAGTTCTCTGTCGGGGATATTTCTCTCATGAATCAGCTCCGCTCCCCCGGGCTTGCAGGCATTGTTCCATTTGAGCAGGTCGGGTCAAGCAATTTCGTGTAACGGTTTGTGGCGCTTCATGTCCGGCCGCACAGGCTCGCCCAGCGGCCGGGTGTCATTCCGTGGGTCTTCTTGAAATGCCGGGTGAAATGCGCCTGATCGGCAAAGCCGGTATCGAGCGCGATCTCGACGAGGCTTTTGCCGTTGCCGATCATTGCCCGTGCCCGCTCGAGCCTACGCATCACCAGGTACCGATGCGGGCTGGTGCCAAGGGCCGCGCGGAATTGCCGGGCAAGGGTGAACCGGTCGAGGCCGGTGATGGCCTCGAGCTCATCGGAGTTCACCTGGCGATCGGAATGCGCCTGCAGAAAGTCGCAGGCCCGGCGGATGGCAGTCTGGTCCGCCCGTTTCATCCGCGCCTTGCCGCCACCATCCGAATGCCGCAGCAGGGCGTCGGCAATGCCGGTCAGCATCTCGTCCAGCTGCAGCCCGCCGATGGCACCATCCAGATCGTGCATCACCCCCGCCAGATGGGCAGCAAAGGTGCGGTCGGCGATGACGGGTGAGGGCACGAAGGGCAGGCCGCGCGGCGTGTCGCCGAGCGCCTCTGCCAGCATTTCCGGCGGCAGGTACATCATCCGGTAGCGCAGCCCCTCGTCGGTTCCGGCCCCGCCATCATGCAGTTCGTCGGGGTGGAGCACGATGATGTTGCCAGGCTGGCTGTAGCGGACCATGCCGCGATAGCGGAAGGCCTGCACGCCTTGCAGCGTTAAGCCGAGCGCATAGGTGTCGTGGCGATGCGGTTCGAAGGCGTTGCCATGGAAATGCGCCTCGATTCGCTCGATGCCGCCGGAGACGGGAGCGACCTTTATGCTGTCGGACATCGCCGATGTGCACGAACGTTCAAGATCGCCCTTGCCGGCGCAGGCTAAGGAGGCCCCGGACGTTTCAAGCGTCCTGTTCCCAAGAGTGGAGTTGGCATTCATGTTCGATACCAAATTTGCAATCGTGCTGCGCGAGGACCTGGCCGTCTGGCAAAAGCTGAACGTCACCGCGTTCCTGACCAGTGGCATCATTGCCGAAAAGCCCGGCATTATCGGCGAAGTTTACCGCGATGCCGATGGCAACGTCTATAACCCGCTGAGTATTCAGCCGGTCATCGTGCTCTCCGCCGACGAAAAGACCATGAGCACCATTCATCGCCGGGCGCTGGAGCGCGAAGTGAAAACCTCGCTCTATGTCGAGGAAATGTTTTCGACCGGCCATGATGCGGCAAATCGTGAGGTGTTTTCCCAGTTCGGACCGGACGATGCCAAAGTTGTCGGCATTGCGCTACACGCCGACAAGAAGATCGCCGACAAGATCACCAAGGGGGCAAGGATGCACCCCTGATAAAATTGCTTAAAGCTCGACGGCTTCGATCTTGCGATCGACGAAGCGCAGGGCGACTTCGCCGTTGATCAGCTTCAGCGCGGTGTCGCCGAACAGCTCGCGCCGCCAGCCCTTCAGGGCGCCGACATCGGCCTTCGGGCCTTCCGAGGCGATCCGCTCCAGATCGTCGCTGTTGGCGATGATCTTGGCGGCAACACCTTGCTTTTCGGCGATCAGCTTCAGCAGAACCTTCAGCATTTCACCGGCGGCCTGCGCGCCTTCCGGCGCCTGGTTCTGGCGCGGCAGCTTCGGCATCTCGGCCTTCGGCAGTTCGAGGGCGGCACTGACCGCCTCAAGGATTGCGGTGCCTGCCGCCGACCGTTCCCAGCCCTTGGGGATGGTGCGCAGGCGCGAGAGTGCCTCGACGTCCTTTGGCTGCTGCTGGGCGATCTCGTAGAGGCCGTCGTCCTTGAGGATGCGGCCGCGCGGAACGTTGCGGTTGCGCGCTTCGCGCTCGCGCCAGGCGGCAACCTTCTGCAGGACAGCAAGCTCGATCGGCTTTTTCAACCGCATCTTCAGGCGCTGCCAGGCATCGTCCGGATGGATGTCGTAGGTTTCCTTGGCCTCGAGAATGGCCATTTCCTCTGTCAGCCACAGCGAGCGGCCTTCGCGCTCAAGCTCGGCCTTCAGGTGCAGGTAGACATCGCGCAGATGGGTGACGTCGGCCAGTGCATAGTCGAGCTGCTTTTCCGTCAGCGGCCGGCGGCTCCAGTCGGTAAAGCGCGATGATTTGTCGATATGGACGTTCTTGATCCGGCTGACGAGCTGGTCGTAGGAAACGCTGTCTCCGAAGCCACAGACCATCGCGGCAACCTGCGTGTCGAAGATCGGGTGCGGGATCAACTTGCCGAGATTGTAGATGATTTCGATGTCTTGGCGGGCCGCATGGAACACCTTGACGACATTCGTATTGGCCATCAGTTCGAAGAATGGCGCAAGATCGATATCCTTGGCCATCGGATCGACGATGACGGCAATGTCCGGCCCGGCCATCTGGATCAGGCACAACTGTGGCCAGAAGGTCGTTTCGCGGAGAAATTCCGTATCGATCGTCAGGTATTCCCCGCTGGCCAGCGTTTCGCAGGCGGCGGCAAGTTCGGCGGTTGTCTCGATCATCAAACTTCAATCACTGTGGCGGAAATGCGGCCGTTAAAAACTCACCCGATGTATCCCTTCGCGCCCGGTGCCACAACGAAAAAAGCTCAGACGACGCGGAAATATCCCGACATGCCGGTCTTCTGGTGCTCGATGATATGGCAATGGAGCAGCCAGTCGCCGGGATTGTCGGCGACGAGACCGAGTTCAGCCTGTTCATCCGGCAGAAGCAGGATCGTGTCCGTCGGTGGCGGCAGGATCGTACGCTTGTTGGAATTGAGAATTCGGAAGCTCAGTCCGTGCAGGTGGATCGGGTGTGCATGCGGGGTACGGTTGCGAACCTGCAGCACATAGCTTTTGCCGAGCTTCAGCTCGGAAACCGGTGCGCCCGGATCCGGCGTATCGCCCTGCCACGGCACCTTGTTGATCGCCCAGAATGTATATCCAATGGTGCCGCAAATGCTTGGAACCGGTGCATGTTCAGCCGTTGCGGTGAAATCGAGCGGGATGCGGGTCGCCGTTGACAGATCGGCTTCGGCAATCGGATTGGAGGGCAACGGTTTTACGTCGCGGATATCGCGTTTCAGCGAAGCGCCGGTCGCACGCAGCGTGGCAATCGTGAAGGGGTTGGAGCCACGGAGATTGCCGAGCCTGACCTTAGCGCCTTCGTCGTCCGGCATGCGCACGACGAGTTCAACACGCTGGCCGGGACCGAAATCGAGGAGATCGAGCGGGTAGGGCGCGTCGACCGGATTGCCGTCGAGCGCCATGACCAGGGCTGGCGCACCTTCTGCGGCAAGCGAATAGATGCGCGTTACGTCCGTGTCTGCGATCCGGATACGGACAAGGCCGCCGGCCGGCGCATCGTAGCTCGGCGCCTGCTCCCAGTTGGCGGTACGCACGGTGCCGTAGGTGCCGCCGCGTGCGGCATCGCGCGGCTTGAAGGGTGCGATGAACGCACCGCCGGTGCCGAGCCGCCAGTCGCGTAGGTTGAGCACGATCTCGGCATCGAACACCGGATCGGCCGGATCCTCGACGACGATGACGCCGGTCAGCCCGTGGCCCATCTGTGTCAGCGTGTTGCAATGCGGATGATACCAGAAGGTGCCGGCATCCGGCGGCGTGAAGGCATAGTCGAAGCCGTCGCCGGGATAGACGTAAGGCTGGGTCATCTCCGGTACGCCGTCCATGGCGTTGACGATGCGCAGGCCGTGCCAGTGGACCGTTGTCGGTTCGTCCAGCGCATTCACCAGCCGGGCGGCGAAGGGCTGGCCCTTCTTCATGCGGATCACCGGCGGCATGCCGGTGGACGGCGCTTCGCCTGTTCCGTAGGTCATGATTTTCGGCGTGATGCCGTCGCTGGCAATCTGTGCCTCGGTGAATTGCGCCTTGAGCAGCAACGGTGCCGGGGCGGCAATGCCGTTGCGCGCCGCAAGTCCGCCGCCGACGGCGAATGAGGCAGCGGCCGCAGCCGATCCTTTCAGAAGTGTACGGCGGCTGATAATCGGCATGGACAGGATTCCGGAGATTGAGATGTCCCGGTTTAAACTTGATGAAGGCATTCATCAATTGGCATTTGCGCGCATCTTGCCGCAGCCCGCAGGTTCTATTTCTTGTCGCCGGGCTTTGCCGCCAGCTTGTTGAAGAAAGAGGAGGTGCGCAAGAGATTGCGAAACCGCATGGAGCGCTCGCCGGTTGGCACGGCGCGCCGGGCGGTCATGCGCTGCAGCGTGTAGAGCATGAAGGCCGCCAGCACCGCCGCGGTATAGATGAACAGCGCCTGCGGCCCGAAAATGTCCAGCATGAAAGAGGCAAACAGTGGGCCGATGATGGCGCCGCAGGACCAGAAGAACAGCATGCCGGCCGAGACCAGCGCGTGCTGCCCCTCCGCGGCATGGTCGTTGGCATGGGCCGAACAGAGCGAGTAAAGCGGCATGGCGAAGGCGCCGAAGATGAAGATACCGATGAAGTTCAGCCATTCGTCGCTACCGGCATAAAAGGCAAGAAAAAGCCCGGCCAGCAGCGAGCCGAAGGTGGCGAACAGGATGATCAGTCGCCGGTCCAGCCGGTCGGAATAGAGGCCGAGCGGATATTGCAGCACCACGCCGCCGATGATGCCGACGCTCATGAATGTGGCAATCGCCGTGATCGACAGGCCGATGCCCTCGGCATAGATCGGTCCAAGCGAGCGGAAGGTCGAATTGGTAAGGCCAACGACGATGCAGCCGATCGTGGCAAGCGGCGAGATGTTCCAGAGCGCCTTGATATCGAACTTGATCGCTTCCGGCGCACCGGGGCTGGAGCGGTCGGCAAAGGAGATCGGCACCAGCGACAGGGTGAGCGCCATCGACACGATGGCAAACAGCTGGAAGCCCTCGATCCCGACGGTAGGGATCAGGTATTGGGCCGCTGTCACCGAGCCGAGATCGACCAGGCGGTAGATCGACAATGTGCGGGCGCGGTTGGAATTGGTCACGCGGGCATTCAGCCAGCTTTCGACGGTGGCAAAGAGGCTGGCAAAACAGATGCCGGCAATCAGCCGCATCAGGAACCAGAACCACGGATCGATCAAAAGCACCATGGCCAGTGAAGCGGCCGACGCAATTGCCGCCATGGCTGAAAATGTGCGGATATGGCCGATCGAGCGCAGGATGCGCGTCACATAGATGCAGCCGATAGCAAAACCGATATTATAGCCGGTGCCGACGAGGCCGATCAGCGAGGTCGAAAACCCCTCCTGCAGGGCGCGCAGTGAAATATAGGTCCCCTGAAGCCCGTTGCCGCCGATCAGGATGCCGGCCGTGATGAGGAGGGGGATGAGGGGACGAAGCTGCGACATCGAAGAAAAATCCGGATTTCGGCGGCGACTCGGATGCATTTTGAGCACCGAATACGCTTGTAGCTGCCTCTCTGGGGCGAAGACAGCATGGATTCACCGATTTTCCCTGCCGGATCGGAATTTTGGGAAAACAGAACGAGGCGTTCACATCAGGCAGCTGTCAACCGGTCACGCCCTGCACGTTTTGACTGGTAGAGGCCGTCGTCCGCGCGCTTGAGGAGATCGTCGCAGGTCTTGTCCGCGCGGGAAAATTCGCTGAGACCGCCGCTGATCGTGATGGACAGGTTCAGCGTCCGTGTCAGTTCGGATGAAATGCGCTGGCGCAGACGATCGGCGACCAGATGGCCGTGGTCACGCCGCATCGACGGCATCAGGATGACAAATTCATCGCCGCCGATCCTTGCCGCAAAATCGCTACCCCGCAGAACCTCCTTGCAGGCGTTGGCGATTAGCACGAGGACCTGGTCTCCGGCCGGATGACCGTAGACGTCATTGATATGCTTGAAGTTGTCGACGTCGAACATCAAGGCGGCGGTGGGATGATGGTCCTGCCGGAACAGTTCGAAGCGGCTGTCGAGAACATCCATCAGTTTGCGCCGGTTGAAAAGTCCCGTCAGGGCATCGGTTTCGCTCTGCAGGCGCAACCGGGTCTCGATGGCGTTCTTCTCGGTGATGTTGCTGGCAACCCAGACCACCGCATCCTCTCCGTCGACCGGAAAATCGAGCGCCTGAATGCGTCCTTCAAACCAGATGGGATGGCTTGGTCCGGTGTCCTGCAAGCCTTTCACATCGCTGCCCGCCAGGCTGTATTCGACGATGTGAAGAACCCTGGAATCAAGTGCATGCCGGATTTCCCCGGCGAACCATTCGGCCTTGTCTTCATTGAGAACGTCAAACACCGTCTGTCCGACAAGGGAACTGCCGTCGTGGTAATACCGGTGGTCCGATCCACCGAATAGCGCCGCATAGCGGCCGCTGCGGGTCAGGATGAAGGCGGGGTCCGGTAAGGCGGACAGGATGAACGTGAGTTGCTCGCGGGAGAAAAGCGTGCCGCTTTCCTTCTGTGTGACCAAAGAGAGAAGGCTCGGTGAGGCACTCATGAATCCTGCTTCCAACGCTCGTCGTTCATTGCATTGCCGGGCATCGTGTTTGCGATGCATCGTATCGCTTGAATGTGATGGTAGTCTGAAATTCCTTCGAAACACTCAACGCAGAGCAATTGCCGGCGAGGTTACTACCTGCCGTTCTGACGCCGTTTATGGGGCAAGCAGTTCTTTGCATAGGACAGCTGAGTTGTCCCGGCCTTGACAAATCGGCCCCACCATGCGCTTTTCCGCCCGATTTTGACGCTGCCGCAGCGCGCTTTGGCGTGGCCGCGCGGCCCCTCGGTTCCAGGATATTATCATGCATCGTTACCGCAGCCACACTTGTGCCGCTCTCCGCAAATCCGATGTCGGCCAGACCGTCCGCATCTCCGGCTGGGTCCACCGTGTCCGCGACCATGGCGGCCTGCTGTTTATCGATCTTCGCGATCATTACGGCATGACGCAGATCGTCGTCGATCCCGACTCACCGGCCTTCAAGGCGGCCGAGACGGTGCGCGGTGAGTGGGTTATCCGCATCGACGGCACCGTCAAGGCGCGCTCGGACGAGACCGTCAACAAGCAGATGGCGACCGGCGAGATCGAACTCTACGCACATGAGATCGAAGTGCTCTCCGCTGCCAAGGAATTGCCGCTGCCGGTGTTCGGCGAGCCGGACTATCCGGAAGACATCCGTCTCAAGTACCGCTTCCTCGACTTGCGTCGCGAAACGCTGCACAAGAACATCGTCAAGCGTTCGCAGATCATTTCCGACATGCGCCTGCGCATGAACTCGGCCGGTTTTGCCGAATATTCGACACCGATCCTGACGGCCTCGTCGCCGGAAGGCGCCCGCGACTTCCTGGTGCCGAGCCGTATTCATCCCGGTACGTTCTTCGCGCTGCCGCAGGCGCCGCAGCAGTACAAGCAGCTCCTGATGGTGGCCGGTTTCGACCGCTACTTCCAGATCGCACCGTGCTTCCGCGATGAAGACCCGCGCGCCGATCGCCTGCCGGGCGAATTCTACCAGCTCGACTTGGAAATGAGCTTCGTTACCCAGGAAGATGTCTGGGACACGATGGCGCCGATCATGACCGGCGTGTTCGAGCAGTTTGCCGAAGGCAAGCCGGTTACCAAGGAATGGCCGCGTATTCCGTATGATCAGGCGATCCGCAAATACGGCTCCGACAAGCCGGACCTGCGTAACCCAATCGAGATGCAGGCCGTCACGGAGCATTTCGCCGGTTCCGGCTTCAAGGTATTCGCCGGCATGATCGAACGCGATCCGAAGGTCGAGGTCTGGGCAATCCCGGCCAAGACCGGTGGTTCGCGCGCGTTCTGCGACCGCATGAATGCCTGGGCGCAGTCGACCGGCCAGCCGGGCCTCGGCTATATCTTCTGGCGCAAGGAAGAAGACGGCACGACTGCCGGCTCCGGTCCGCTTGCCAAGAACATCGGCGAGGAACGCACCGAGGCGCTGCGCACGCAGCTCGGCCTCGAAGCGGGCGATGCCTGCTTCTTCGTCGCCGGCGATCCGGCAAAATTCTACAAGTTCGCAGGCGAAGCCCGCACCAAGGCCGGCGAGGACCTGAATCTCGTCGACCGCGACCGGTTCGAACTGTGCTGGATCATCGACTTCCCGTTCTACGAATGGAGCGAGGAAGACAAGAAGGTCGACTTCGCCCACAACCCGTTCTCGATGCCGCAGGGCGGTCTGGAGGCCCTGCAGACGCAGGACCCGCTGACGATCAAGGCCTATCAGTATGACGCAGTCTGCAACGGCTTCGAAATCGCCTCGGGCTCGATCCGTAACCAGTCGCCGGAATTGATGGTCAAGGCATTCGAGCTGGTGGGCTTGAGCCAGACGGACGTTGAAGAGCGTTTCGGCGGTATGTACCGTGCGTTCCAGTATGGTGCGCCTCCGCATGGCGGCTGCGCCTTCGGTATCGACCGTGTGGTCATGCTGCTGCTCGGCGCCAAGAACCTGCGCGAGATCACGCTGTTCCCGATGAACCAGCAAGCGCAGGACCTGCTGATGAACGCACCGGCCCCGGCCATGCCGAAGCAGCTTGCGGAACTGTCGCTGCGCGTCATCCCGCCGCTCAAGAAGGACTGAGCGAAAGCATCTGTCATTATCAAACCCCGGCGGAAACGCCGGGGTTTTTTGTTGCGCTTCTTACCAGGCGTCGGGTTGGCGAACCATGTGAACGACATTGGCGGGATTCATGATCCAGCCGCCCTGGAATTCCTCGCCGAGATCCTCGATCTGATCGCAGCGAATGGCGCCGCCGTCCTCAAGCCGGGCCAGCGCACCGCGATGATCTTGCGCAAACAGTTCAAGCCAGACCTCCGCCTGGGTGAAATTCGGCGCTTCATCGATCCACAGCCGGTTCGGTCCGAGAAGAAAGCCGACTGCCGGCGCCTTTTCCTCGAAAGGTTCCAGCCCGACGACATCGCGATAGAAGGCGATGACCGCATCATATTGGTGCGAGGGAACTTTCATGGCGATGTTCAAGCCACCTTGGATTTTGACTGACATGGAGAGCCACCTTTCCTGGACATTGGGTTTGTTGCACTGCGGCGTGATCATTCGCTCGGAAGGCATGTTCTCCCAGCCGATCCTGCCGCCAAAGAAATTATGTTATAAAAATATAACATGTCAAGCAGCCAGGGCAGAACCGTAATTTTCTGGGCGTTGGCCGACGGCATGCGCCGGCGTTTGCTGGACGCCGTGAAGGGCGTGCGCAGATAAGCGGCTCGCTTTATGGGGCGGGGAGGGAGAGGCGGCGTCGTAAGACGCGCTGTAAGACGCAGGTCTGGTGATTGCCTCCGCGAGGCGCGCAAATATGCGAAGCGGCTGAGTGCGCTTTCCACTTGCCGCTCTGCTGTTTTGGAAGCGGAAGTCAGGGGAGAGCATGCGCAACGTAAGCTTGGCCAGATCCGTGGCCTTGCTCTCGCTTATCCATATTCCGGAATAGTGCGATTCATACAAAAGAGCCCCGGCCATCCCTTGAGATGGCCGGGGCTCTTTGTTGTCTAAACGTCGATCATCAATCGTTCGCGGTGACCTTGACGCCAAGCACGCTCGGGACCGTGTTCGGAGCGCCCATGGCGGCACCTATGATCATCGGGAATGGAACCGGATTGGCCGGTTCGGCCGCAATCGTCAGGCTCTTCGGCGCATCCAGATAAGCGTTGACGGCGCTCGAGACCTGGTTCTGCAGCTCCGGAACGTTGAGCTGCGCCATCATCAATGGCACCATGCCCTTCAGCGACTGCGCCAGCTGATCGCCGGACACGCCCTGCTGCGAACCGATGTAGTCGAGCACGCGCTTGGTGATCGTTGCGTCATCGAAGCGGATCGACGCGCTGTTGAATGTCAGCTGCTGGATGAGGCCCATCATCGACAGGCCCATAGCCTGGTTCGCTTCTTCCTTGTTCGGGTTGGTTTCCACGGCCTTCATGGCTTCCTGAACGGACTTCATGAAGTCCAGGGTATAGCCGGAAACATCAAAGGCGATCGCGAGGCGGCCGACATTGGCGAAGTCGAAGGCATATTCCTCAAGCGAGACATTGCCTGTAGCCACTTCCCAGCTGCCCTTGATCGTCATCTCGCCGGCAAGGGTCTTCAAGCCAAGCTTTTCGATCGCGTCCTTGGACTTGGCATCCTCGACGTCGGACAGGTCAGCCTTGATGCCGGACATCGTGGCGTCGAAATCGAAACCGGCATCGCTTTCCTGCTTCGTCAGGTTGGCTTCCGATTCTTCCATCGAAAATACCTGCTTGCCCTTGGCGGTGACCGTCACCGGACCGGTGCCTGCGGTTTCGTAGAGAACGATATCGTTGATCGTGCCGCCGGTGGGATTGCCGGGAATGCTGAGGCCACCGATGGTGATGTCCTTGGCGGAGATCGCGGTTTCGTCTTCCTTGACGTCGACATCCGGCAGCGTGACGGTTTCGGCATAATAGCCGCCACCTTCGGTTTCCTCGACACCCTCGAGTGTCACCTCGCCGATCTTGAAATCCTTGCCGGGGGCGGCCGTCGATTTGACGCTGACGCCGGTCAGCGTCACGGTCGTGCCGTCCACAGCAACGTTCTCATAAGCGACAGTCGCACCGTTGAGCGCATAGGCTGCGTTCAGCTTGGTGACGAGGTCCGCGCCGTCGAGCGCGAAGGCCGGACCGGAAAGGCCAATAAACGCGGCGCTGGCAAGCATCAGACGGAGGTTGCGGGTAGGCATCATAGAGTGGTTCCTTGTTGTAAAGGTCTAATTTCGAAGGCATTTCTAATACGGATTAAGGCCGAAATATATTCGAATTGCTTCGCTACGTCATGTTTCATGCCGTTGTCTATTTTTGGGATGAAAATAGTTCGAGGGAGCCCCGATTTCCGTAGAAAGACGCACTTTCCGGATGGGTGGGAGGCGCAGAAGGCCCCTCGATTTTGCAAAAACACTCAAAATTAAGCCTGATTGCAGAAACGTTTTGAAAGCCTGAGTCGGCGATTGTCGCGCAGGCCGCCGTCCTGATGTCATTGGAGGCGTTCGCGGTCCCGTATGTTGATGTTACACATGGTGTTGCCGTGCAGGGTTCTCCACAGCGCAATCCCCTGCAATCCTTGCCGTTCAGGGTTTGTTGCGGTAGCAAGAAACCATGGGACAGAGCCTTTTGCCGCCGTCGGGCGGAGACGATCATATTCAGCCGGTTGACCTCAAGGCAGCGCTGGAAGAGCGCTATCTTGCCTATGCGTTGTCGACCATCATGCACCGGGCGCTGCCGGACGTGCGCGACGGCCTGAAACCGGTGCACCGCCGCATCGTTCATGCGATGAGCGAAATGGGGCTGCGCTCCAACTCCTCGTTCAAGAAATGCGCCCGTATCGTCGGCGATGTCATCGGTAAATTCCACCCGCATGGCGACCAGTCGGTCTACGATGCGCTGGTGCGGCTGGCACAGGATTTCTCGCAGCGTTATCCGATCGTCGATGGCCAGGGCAACTTCGGCAACATCGATGGCGATAGCGCGGCTGCCTATCGATACACCGAAGCCCGCATGACCGATGTGGCGAGCCTTCTGCTCGAAGGCATCGACCAGGACGCGGTGGATTTCCGGCCGACCTATAACGAGGAAGATCAGGAACCGGTCGTGATGCCCGGCGCTTTCCCGAACCTTCTGGCAAACGGCGCTTCCGGCATCGCCGTCGGCATGGCGACCTCGATCCCGCCGCACAACGCCCACGAACTCTGCGATGCGGCGCTGCACCTGATCAAGAACCCGGCTGCGACGATCGAGGAGCTGATGCTCGATCCGAACAACCCGGAGCGCGGCGGCATCGAAGGCCCGGATCTTCCGACCGGCGGCATCATCATCGACAGCCGCGAAAGCATCATCGAGGCTTACAAGACTGGCCGCGGCGGTTTTCGCGTTCGCGCCAAATGGGAGGTCGAGGATACCGGCCGTGGCGGCTATCAGATCGTCGTCACCGAAATTCCTTTCCAGGTGCAGAAGTCGCGGCTGATCGAAAAGATCGCCGAACTGCTGCTTGCCCGAAAACTGCCGCTGCTCGAAGACGTGCGCGACGAATCGGCCGAGGACGTGCGCCTCGTTCTGGTGCCGAAGAGCCGCTCGGTCGATCCGACGATCCTGATGGAATCGCTGTTCAAGCTGTCGGAATTGGAAAATCGTATTCCACTCAATATGAACGTGCTCTCCATGGGCCGCGTTCCGAAGGTCATGGCGCTGAACGAGGTTCTGCTCGAATGGCTGGATCATCGCCGTGAAGTTTTGCAGCGCCGCTCGCGCTTCCGGCTGGCCGCCATCGACCGCCGCCTGGAAATCCTTGGCGGTTATCTGGTTGCCTATCTCAATCTCGACGAGGTGATCCGTATCATCCGCGAGGAGGATGAGCCCAAGCCCGCCCTGATGGAGCGCTTCACGCTCACCGATCTGCAGGCCGAATCGATCCTTAACATGCGCCTACGTTCGCTGCGCAAGCTGGAAGAGTTCGAGATCCGCACCGAATTCGATTCCCTGTCGAAGGAGAAGGCGGAAATCGAGGCGCTGCTGGCGTCGGACGAAAAGCAGTGGCAGACGGTTGCCTGGGAAATTGGCGAGGTGAAGAAGAAATTCGCCAAGGCCACCGAAATCGGCCGCCGCCGCACGCTGTTCTCGAATGCCCCGGAAGCCGATCTGGAAGCCATCCAGCAGGCGATGATCGAGAAGGAACCGATCACCGTCGTCATCTCTGAAAAGGGCTGGATCCGCGCGCTGAAGGGGCACATCTCGGATGTCTCGACGCTGCAGTTCAAGGAGGGCGATGGGCTGAAGCTGTCGTTCCCGGCCTCGACCACCGACCGCATCCTTGTCGTCACCACTGGCGGCAAGGCTTACACGCTGGGCGGCGACAAGTTGCCGGGCGGGCGCGGCCATGGCGAACCGCTGCGCATCATCGTCGACATGGAAAACGATCAGGACGTGCTGACCGCCTTCGTTCACGACCCGGCGCGAAAACTGCTGATCTCGTCTGCGGCCGGCAATGGTTTCGTGGTGCTGGAAGGCGATATGGCCGCCAACACCCGCAAGGGCAAGCAGATCATGAACGTCGCCATGCCGGACGAGGCCAAGCTGGTCATTCCGGTCAAGGGCGATCATGTCGCCATCGTCGGCGAAAACCGCAAAATGCTGGTCTTCCCCCTGGTGCAGATCCCGGAAATGGGCCGCGGCAAGGGTGTGCGCCTGCAGCGCTACAAGGATGGCGGCGTTTCCGACATTCGCAGCTTCGCCATCGCCGACGGCTTGACTTGGGCCGACAGCGCCGGCCGCAGCTTTACCAAGACCAAGGACGAACTGGCCGAATGGCTGGGCGACCGTGCCACCGCTGGCAGGGTGGTGCCGAAGGGCTTTCCGCGGAGCGGCAAGTTTACGGGGTGATGGCTTCCGGAGGCGGCAAGTTTGCTTAAAGCAATCCTGTATTTGTCTCCTCCGGCTTTGCTTCCAATTGACTTCCGATGTCAGTCCCGGCTGCCGGAAGAATAATTACGCCGTCGGTGATTGAAGAGAAAGTTTATCGCCTGCTTTCCAATCAAACTTCGCCAGCATTCTCTTAGGGAGGATACCCCCCTCTTCGGCGCCAATCTTTCGTATTTTTGACCTTCATGCCGAGGCTCAAATGTCCGTCGGCAATTATTGCACTACCATAAGTTAAGGGCAATCTTGACTTTCACCCGGTAAACGGAAACTCGTTCGACGCATCCACGGCCGATTTCTTCCGCATTTGCCAGACCGAATGCCCGACCAAGGCCAGAATCAGCACTGCGCCGCCGATCAGGGTCTGCGACGTCGGGACTTCCATGAAGACGATCCAGATCCACAGCGGCGCGAGGATGGTTTCGAGCAGGTAGAACATGCCCACTTCCGGCGCGGACAGATAGCGCGGGCCGGTGGCGAGGCAGAAGAAGGCGAGCGGGATCATGATCAGGCCGTCGAACATGATCCAGCCCGGATGGGCAATGGCAAGGCCTTCCGCTGGCGACAGAAGATAACCGATGATGGCGGGGAAGATGGCGGTTGCCAGCGGCACCAGCCCCATATCCTTACCGCTGGCGCGGCTGACGGTGATAGCGGAGGCGAGCATCAGGGCGGAACAGACCGCCATGGCGTCGCCGAAGAAATTACCGCTCTTCAAGCCATCCTGAACGATCAGCCCGACGCCACAGACCATGACGGCCATCGTCACCAGCGTCGCATTGGACGGGCGTTCTTTCAGGAAGACCCAGGAGAGGATGGCGGCAAACATCGATGTGAAGGCAACGATGAAGACGACATTGGCCGTTGCGGTATTGAAGACGGACAGAAGGAAGGTGAAGGAGCCGAGACCGTAGAACAGACCGGCGAGCAGCCCTGCCTTGCCGGGTACTAGGGCGATCTTGCGGCCGAGGAACTTGTTGAGAACCACCCACGCGACCAGCGCGACGGCGAAAGTGCAGAGGCTGCGGACCGCCAGCAGCGACCAGACTTCGCCATCGGCAGAGCGGATCAGAGGGATGTCGAAGGAGAGGGCAAGGCCGCCAATGCCGGTGATAAGAAGCCCGCGGCGGTGATGGGCGGCATCGATGGGTTCACTCAAGATTTCGTCCTGTCAGGTGGGGGCACTTTACCCTGTATAGCGCTCCCAGCCCTGGGCCATAAGGTGCTCCTGCGGCAGAAACTTTGTTTTATAGTCCATTTTGCGCGATCCCTTGACCCAATAGCCAAGATAGACGTGCGGCAAGCCCCGTTCCTTCACTTTGCGGATGTGATCGAGAATCATGAAGGTGCCGAGCGACCGGTCGGCGAGATCAGGATCGAAATAGGAATAAACCATCGACAGACCATCGCCCATCTTGTCGGTCAGTGCCGCCGAGATCAGCGGTCCCTTCGCCTTGCCGATTGTGTCGCCTTCGACCTTGAGCCGGTATTCGATGATCTTGGTGTTGACGTGGGTATCCTCGACCATCATCGCATAATCCAGCACCGACATGTCTGACATGCCGCCCTTCTGGTGGCGGTGGTCGAGATAGCGGCGAAACAGGCTGTATTGTTCGCTGGAGGGTTCCGCGGGATATTCCGTCGAAACCACGTCGCTGTTCAAAGCCAGGATACGCCGCATCGAGCGGGTGGGGGAGAATTCACCGGCGACAATGCGCACCGAAACACAGGCCCGGCAGCTTTCGCAGGCCGGCCGATAGGCGATATTCTGTGAGCGGCGGAACCCGCCCTGGGTGAGCAGATCGTTGAGTTCCGGGGCCCGTTCACCCACCATGTGGGTAAACACCTTCCGCTCCATCTCCTGCGGCAGATACGGGCAGGTTGCCGGTGCGGTCAGGTAAAATTGTGGAGACGGTGTAGTTTGCGTATTCATATGATGCGGAGATCGCTCTTCTTGGCCGCTTGGATAACATTAGCATGGCGCAAGATTAGAAAAGGTCAATCGCGACTTTTTGAACTGTCGCGTTGCGAGGCAATAAAGCGTGATCTAGCCGGGATAGGCGGGGAAGGGCTAGTTTAGCAACAGCCCTTCCTGCGCAGGAATCAAAATGTCTCGCGCCGGACAGTGACCGTACCGATAAGCAGATCATGCAACAGGCGTCCACGATCGGTGAACAGGCCAACCAGCAGCACCAGCGGCGTCAGAATCGCGTTGGCAATCCAGAAGATCACCAGATGGACGATGGCGGTGAGAAAATCCATCGGCCGCCCGTCAGTGCGGGCGATCGCCAATCCCATCATGCTCATGCCGGGCGAAGCCTGTTTCGGGCCACCCACGGTCATGCCGAAATAGAGCATGGCAAGACCGGCAAACAGGACCGGATAAAGCAGGAATCCAAGGCCGAACGTCAGGATGCCGAGAAAGAACACGACGACAGCGGCGGGAATCCAGAGAAGCCCGACGATCGCATAGTCGATGATGAACGCCATAACGCGACGGCTCAGCACGCCCTGATAGGCCCGCCAGTCGTTGGTGGGGATTCTGAGGTTTTCGTCCTGCACGCTCATGTCTGTGTCTCCAGTTCTTATCTGATATGGGAAGCGGTATCAAAAATGCAAATCCGCCGGGCGGGCAAATCTGTAATGGGGCGGCCTTCAGTCTGCGTTCATATGAGTGTGCTAACGATGATGCGCGCTGCAAATCTGGGAGGCTCATCTTCCTAAAAGACACTGGTTCCCAGCCAGTTTGTTGAATAGCAGCGATATATCCGCAGTTACCGGTTCCTCATCATGCCCCTCAGTCTCCATGCAGATACCAATACCGGCCGTTTCGGCGGTCTCCGGGCCCATCTCTGGTGCATGGCGCTGCTGGCGGTTGTCTGCACCCTGCTGCTGGCCACCTCGACGATATCGGCGTCAATTGATGCGTTCCGCAAGGCCCAGGCCGGCGCGGAAAACATGCGCCAGTTCACGGCGATCTTCGATGCGGCAAATTTCATTTCTGCGGAGAGAGGGCCGGCCAACAGCCTGATGACCGTAGCGGATACGGGCCAGACCGAGGCTCGCCGGAGATGGAGTGATTTCGTCAGGGACACCGACGCCGCGTTGCGTGAACTGGAGCGGCGCGACATACCGGATGCGATGATTGATGACGTCCATGCCCGGCTTGCCGCTGCGCGTGCTCTGATCGGAGCGATCGGGCAACAACCGCGCCATGCCCGGCGTTACGAAGAAATCCACGCGGCAATCGGCGCCATGTTCGTGGCGAGGGATTCCTACCGGAGGATCATCGAGTGGCAGAGTGGAGAAATCCTGAGACGAGATCCAGACCTCTCCGCCATCGTCGTGCAGGGCATCGCGCTCAGCGATCTGCGCGAATATGCTGGGCGTCTGGGCTCCTACCTGATTGCACCGATGGCAGCGGGAACAGGTGTCACGCCACAGGATATCGCTGCAAGCAGCGCTGCGCGCGGTAGGCTGCTTGAAGTCTGGGATCTGGTCGGCCCGCGTTCTGCGTTGCCGGTATCGGACCCGATCCGGCTGAAGCGTCAGGAGGCGGAAGATACCTTCATGCGGGACGGCCTTGCGCTGATCGACGAGCAGATGGCGATCGGCCGCAGGAGCGGTCGTTTCTCTCTTGATGGCGTGAGCCTGACGCAACGCTATGTCGCACTGATGCAGCCGCTTGGCGACATGAGAAACATCTATCTGACCGAGATCGTCAGCCAGTTCGAGGCGGGGGAGCGGGAAGCGCTGTTGACACTTTACCGCAACGGACTGACCACGGCCGTGTTGCTGATGCTTGTGCTCGGTCTCGTTGCAGCAGTTCAGATCTATATCCTGCGGCCTTTGCTTCGAGGTGCACAGGCCGTTGTCGCCCTTGCCGACGAGCGCCCGGCCGGTCTGGTTACGTCGCCGGGCGACGTACAGGAAATTAAAAGGCTCTACGGCGCCATCGGCGTTCTTGCACAGCGGCTCAATGAGCGGACGCTGCTGACGCGGCAGCTCGAAATCCTTGCCACGACCGATGGATTGACCGGTCTTCTCAACCGGCGCGCGCTGGAGGATCAAGTGGCCGCGATGGCGATGGACGGGGCGAAATACCTGATCCTGTTGGATATCGATCATTTCAAATCGATCAACGACCGCTACGGCCATCCCTTTGGCGACATCGTCTTGCGCGCCATCGCCGACCTGATGCGCCATTCTATTGGGCAATCAGGTTATCTGGCCCGCTTCGGTGGGGAAGAGTTTGCGATCCTGCTGGAGAGCGGCTCGCCGCCTGAAGCTGCTTGCAAAGCGCGAAAGCTCAGGATGGCGATCGAGAGGTGCCCGATTGAGGCTCCGGATGGTGAAGTGTTGACGGTGACGGCAAGCTTCGGCGTGGCCGGTGGAGCGCATCTGACATGGAGCGACATTCTCGCCCACGCCGATGCCGCCCTCTACCGAGCCAAGGATGCCGGCCGCAACCGGGTCAGAGCTTCGCGCGCGCCCGTCTGAGCGCGCGGTGTTTTTGGCTTCTTCGGCCGGGCCGGTATCAGCGCTTGGCCAGAATACGTGCCACATCAACCGCGAAATAGCTGAGGATGCCGTCGCAGCCGGCGCGCTTGAAGGCAAGCAGCGTTTCGAGCATGACCCGCTCGCCGTCGATCCAGCCATTGGCGGCGGCGGCCTTGATCTGCGAATATTCGCCCGACACCTGATAGGCGAACACCGGCAGGCCAAAACTTTCCTTCATCCGCCAGCAGATATCGAGATAGGGCAGGCCGGGCTTGACCATCAGCATGTCGGCACCTTCCTCGACGTCGAGGGCGGCGTCACGCATAGCCTCGGTGCCGTTGGCCGGGTCGATATAGTAGGTCTTTTTGTCACCCTTGAGCAGGCCGCTGGTGCCGATCGCTTCACGGTAGGGGCCGTAGAAGGCCGAGGCAAACTTGGTCGCATAGGCCATGATGCCGACATTCTGGTGTCCGGCCGCATCGAGAGCCCGGCGGATCGCGCCAACCCGTCCGTCCATCATGTCGGAAGGCGCGATGATATCGGCACCCGCATCGGCCTGCATCACCGCGGCCCTGGCAATCTGCGCCACCGTCTCGTCGTTGACGATCTCGCCGCCGCGCAGGATACCGTCATGGCCATGGCTGGTGAAGGGATCGAGTGCCACGTCGGTGATGACCCCGATGTTCGGCACGGCCTTCTTGATGGCGCGGGTCGTCTCGTTGATCAGGTTGTTGGCGGCAAGGCTGTTGGAGCCGGTGTCGTCGCGCAGCGAAATATCGACATTCGGAAAGGTCGCCAGCGCCGGGATGCCGAGATCGGCGGCGAGCTTTGCTGCTTCCACGGCCTTGTCGATGCTCATCCGGTTGACGCCGGGCATGGCATCGATCGGCTCGACGATGTTCGTGCCGGGAACGACGAAAATCGGCCAGATCAGATCATCCACTGTCAACCGGTTTTCCTGCACCATCCGGCGGCTCCAGTCTGCCTTGCGGTTGCGGCGCATGCGGCGGTGGCCGGTGATGAGGTCAACGGTATCGGTCTTGTCGGTCATGGCGATCGTCTTTCGTCAGCTTCGTCCTGTTCGTCGCGGTTTATCATGGGCGCTCATCAAAGGAAAATGCTTGAGGTGCGGCGTTTCATCATCCCATCTGCGGAGCTTCTGCGTTTCCCTATGTGGAAAAGGTGGGCCGTGAAGGAACTATCCCGGCCCTGTCCAGTTCTGAACTCATCCTGCGGAAAGCCTGATGAAAATCACCGATGAGCGGTGAGGGGCTTCCAAACAGAGGAGAAGACGATGAAAACTTTCATTACACTTGCCCTTGCCGCTACTCTTTCTGCGGCCTCGCTCGGTGGTTTCGCCTATGCGCAGACCACGAGTTCCACCACGTCCATGATGGCGGACGACATGCTGACCATTGTCAATGTCGGTGAGGAAACCAACGCCAGCACCGACACGTCGTCGATTCCCGCGACCTATCGCAACCCGTCGCCGGAAACGATCAGCAACGCCCAGGCGGAAATTCAAAATGATCCGGCCTTGATGGCGGCGTTGGAGGCGAAGAATGTCCAACTCGAAAATGTGATCGGCATCCAGACGGCTGCGAACGGCGGCAAGGTGGTCTATACGAAATAATCATCCGCAGTCTGAAAGGGTCCCCGTTTGCGGGGCTCCTTCTGCTGTTTAGACGGTGCCGCGTGTGCGAGGACGCGGCTTGCCGATGCTCCGTTGCGGCAACAAAAAAAACGGCCTCTCCGCGAAAGGAGAGGCCAAATGTTCAAGTTGGTGCGTATCCGGATCGACTGCCAAGTGACCGGCATTCAAATCGTTTCCTGCTAGGCCGCCGTTCGCAATTAACTTTGTTAATCCCAAAATCTTTTTCGCCGCGCCGGGTGAATGAAAATCAACTTCAGCCATAAGCGTTAGCGGGAATACATGCGGCCGAACGCCCCTTGTAGGGGAATATCTTTCCCATGGCGGGCTTTCTTCGGCGAGATTTGCCGCGCGTGCCGGTTGGAGGGCTTTTCCCCAAGGTTGCAATCCCCATATGCTTTTGAATGCAATCGGGTTAGCCTGAGAGGCGAGGAGGCAGGCAAACATGGACGACACATTGAGCGAGACGCAGCGCAAGCTGACGACCATCTTCTGCGCGGATGTACAGGATTACACGCGTCTGATGGGCGCGGACGAGGAAGGCACGCTGGCGATGCTGAAGCATTACCGCGACGCGATGTCCCGGTTGATCGACGCGCATGGCGGACGGGTGATCAATACCTGGGGGGACGGGGTGATCGCCGAGTTTCCGAGCGTCGTTGAATGTGTGCGCGCAGCGATGGATGTTCAAAATGAGCTGGCAGGCCAGAATGCCGCGCGGCCGGCAGACGGACGCATGCAGTTCCGCATCGGCATCAATCTCGGTGATGTGATCGCCGATGGCGATGATATCTATGGCGACGGTGTCAACATTGCCGCGCGCCTGCAGGCGTCGGCCACAGCGGGCGGGATCGTCATTTCCAATACGGTCTACGACCAGGTGCGCAACAAGGTGGCGGTCGGTTTTGATTTCCTCGGCCCGCTGGCGGTGAAGAACATCGCTGATGGGGTGCCGAGCTATGCCGTGCGCATCGGTGAGGGCACTGCCGGGTCATTGCCGCCTTCAGACGCGCCGCGCCACTCTGAGGCAAGGCCCGATACCGCAGCCATCCGGCAGACGCCGGATGGCGCCGGGCCGCCGAGCAACGGCTTTCCGGCGATCACCCGCCCGATATTCGGGTTGGCCGCGCTGGGCGTGGCTGTGCTGATCGTCATCAATATCCTGTCGTGGCAGGGCGTTTTCTGGGCGGCCTGGCCGGTTTTGGGAGTTGCGGTCTTGTCGGCGCTGGTCTGGATCGCCATTCAAAATCGTTTCGACCGGCTGGTTGCAGGTCTTGGTGTCATTAGCCTGGGTATTGCCGGGATCAATATTTTGACATGGCACGGGATTTTCTGGTCGGCTTGGCCGCTTCTCGGGATCGGCATTGTTGCTGCCCTTTACAAGATCCTCCGCCGGTAACAGAGCTGCGCGCTGATCATTCGTTGCATCCGGACACAAGAGGCAGCCGTTCCGGACAGGGCAGGGCAGGGCACGCATCGTGCCACAGGATAGGCGGATTATCCGTCTGGCAAAGCGCCAGCCCGCGCCCTATCTTCGCCGCCATGGCCCTTGATTCTGTGAAAATCCCCAAACTCTCGCTCACCGAAACGCTGTTCGGATTGTTCCTGCGGCTGGTGGCCGTGTCGTGTTTCTGGTTCGGCCTCAACTATTGGGCGATGCTGATCGGCTTCTCTTTCGGGGGGGGCGGACGGTTCGACCTGTTGCCTGTTCCGTGGCGGGTGGCGGCGACAGCACTGGCCGTCATCTATCCTGTCGCGGCGCTTGGATTGTGGCTGTTGGTCTCCTGGGGGCCGGTGATCTGGGTGGCAGCGGCAGGGGCGGAAATCGTCATGTTTGCGGTCTATCCGCAGATTTTCGGGGAGAAGCCGCTGCTCGTCATTCTGCACGCCGCGGTGGCCGTTACCTTCGTGCTTTTCAGGGCTGCGATCTTCTATCAGCGGGCACGACAGGCACGTGCTGCAAGAATTGATTTACCCTGAGACAAGGGCTGTGGATAGTAAGGCGCTGTTAAGGCTGGTGTTTAAGTAGAATTTTATACGTATTCGATAGTGTCTACCTCAAGGCGGGAAGAGAAACATACACCGCCAAACAAAACAGTGAGGCAGTCATCATGAACACCAAAATGAAACCGCAGGTCGTTTCCACCAAAGATCCCCACGAAGACGCGATCCGTTCGCTCTACATGGAATCCCTCCACCTGGTTGAGCGTCTTCATCGCCGTCTGCTCGATGTCGTCAAGGACGAATTCGACCGTTCGGGCCGCTCCGACGTCAACGCCGTCCAGGCACTTCTCCTCTTCAACATCGGCAATTCGGAACTGACGGCCGGTGAACTGCGCTCGCGCGGTTACTATCTCGGCTCCAACGTATCCTACAATGTTAAAAAGCTGGTTGATCTCGGCTTCATCAATCACCAGCGCTCGCGCGTCGACCGCCGCTCGGTCCGCATCAGCCTGACCGAAGAAGGCCAGGAGATCGCCGAAACGGTCGCCAAGCTCTACGAGCGCCATATCGGCTCTATCCAGAAGGTCGGCGGCATCGGCACTGACGAGTTCGGCCAGATGAACAAGCTCCTGCAGCGCCTCGACCGCTTCTGGAACGACACGATGCTCTACAAGCTCTAAGCGCGAAGACCATCGCCAAGGCTTGTGATGATTGCCGACGGGTGCGCATGGCGCACCCGTTCGCGCGTTTGGCGCCTATTCGACGATCAACGTTCCATCTGCCCAGATTTCCTTGACATAGTCTGAGGCTCCGGTTCGACGCCAGATGAAGGTACCTTTGCTGTCCTCATCGTCTTCCGTGTAGTGGGCGTCCACCCAGACCTCATCGCCCTTTTGGAGCATGTCTTCGAAAACGAGTTTGCGGATGGCCGGATCGATCTGCTGATCGACAGCATAAATCGCCGTTGCCCCCTCGTTTCTTACCAGAATTTTAAACGCCATAATGTCCTCCCGTTGCAATGAGCTGGATCATTGGGATTTTGTCGGTGAAATCGGGATCGGCGGCGAGACCGAGACGATACGCGCCTGGACCTCGACCATCTGATTGAGTCCGGCCGGCGTGACATCGAGTGCCGGTTCGCCGCCACCGGCCTTCGAAAACAGCCAGTTGAAATCAAAATGCGGTATGAAGGCCGGGCCGGGCGAATGTAGCAGCGACACATCGGCCCAGAATTCGCCCGCATCTTTGTCGCCGTTCGCCTCGATATCGAGGAAGAAGCCCGGATTGTCGTTGCCGGTGGCGAGCAGGCCCAGCATGTTGGGGATTGTCGCAAAAAGCGATGTGACCGGCACCGTTTCTCCATTGGAAAACAACAGGTTCGCCCGGTAGGCCAGTGGTTTCGCTGCCGTCGCTCTTTCGATGAACAGTTCAAGGGCGGTCACGAAAGATCCGTCGGGATGCTTTTTCAGATCGATGGCGACCTCATGCGGATCGGTACTGTTTTCCGAAAACCGCAGACGGACCGTCAGGCGGCTGAATTTTTGCAGATGCGCCGGAGGCCCTGCGAACCGGAGGAACAGCCGCGCCGAGGCCGCATCGGCGCGGGTGGCAAAGCCGGTGGAAATGAGATCGAAATAGGCTCGCCGGTAGGTTTCGGGAACGCTCGCTTCCGAACCGCACAGGATCGCAGCCGGCGTTTCAAACTCGATGATACGGACGCAGTCTTCCTCTTCACCTGCGCCGGTCAACGCCGCCGACAGTTTGCCGGCCAGCAGCGCCGAGCGGCTATATTGCTCGACCGGACGGCCGGGCTCCTTCAGGTAGCCGGTGGTCAAAACGGCGAGGTGGCGTTGCACATGCAGCGGCAAAGAGTTTGCAAAGGTCGAGGCGCAAAGCCATGTGCGTTCCGCAAAGCCGCTGCGATCAAAGCTCAGCATGGCGGTTTTCGGATCGAGCCTGGCAAGAAGCTCACGTATCGGTATCATCGGCCGCGCCGGGGGGCGCCGTGAAAATCAGGGGTGTGGACTGTGTCGAAGTTGCGGCCGGTGCGCGTCCAGGCAAGAAAGGTCGGTGCGCTGGCCATGGTGGCACGCGCCCGGGTGCCGTCGGCTTTCAGAGTAACGGATGTTGGGTTGGCCGGGGTTTCCGCCTTTGGCGGTCCCCATTCGATATTGCAGACAAGACGCGGCGCGTTGCCATGGCCAAGCGTGACATTGCCCTGGTTTTGCGCAGGCAGAACGAACACCGCTGCCGAATGGCGGCCGGGGGCGACGGGCTGGTGCAGGATGGCCAGGCGGCTGGCAAACAGCCGTTTCCAGCGGGCAATGGCGACGTTTTTCTCCATGGAACCGGCGATGCCGCCATCGACGGCTGCCTTGCTGGTCTTGATGACCAGGCCATTGCCATCCGCCTCCAACATGAGCACAGGCGTCTCATTGCCATCGGCGACGCAGTTGAGCAGGCTTGTGGGAGTAAGCGCGATGTCGCTGTCGATCCACCAGCATCGACCGGCATCCAGCCCCGATAGGTCGCCGGTGCCGTCCTCAACCGCCCAGTTCGGATCGATATAGCGCCGCATCGAGATGCCGAGGAAATGCTCTTCGAGATTCTGTTCGGTGCCGTTGAGATCGAGCGGTGACAGCGAGAACATCGAATTCGGAAAGGCGGGCGCCGGCGCATTGACCGCATCGAAGGTCAATCCCATCGGCCCTTCGGCGTTCAGCGCCAGTCCGAGGGCGGTATTTTCTTCGGTGGCATGGTAGGTCAGGCGGGGATCGGGACCGATCTCCTTGCGTGAATCAAGAATTTCGACGGGCGCATCGGCTTTGGTAAAGCCATATCCGAAGCCGGTTTTGATCTCGGCGGCTATCCGGTCGGCCAGTCCGCCGCGTGAAAAGGGCGGTTCCTGCAGGATGGCGAGTACGGGTGGCGTGCTTGGCACGTGGCTATCATCGCGCGGCGGGCTGGTCAGCGGAATGAGGGCGCGCTGCTGCGGCCGGGTCAGAAGCATTCGAGAAAGGTCTACCAGCATGGCAATGCGCAGCGTCCATGCCTCGGCCGGCTGGACGCGGAGTTTCCGGTCCGTAATCCACGCCTTGACTTCGCGGCGGGTCACTTCCTTCAGTGCACCAGCATAGCGGGAGCGAAGGGTGAAACGGTGGCGGAAATAGGTTGCTGACGGTGCTTCCCATAAATGTTGTTCCAGCACCGTTACGGCCGGCAAAGGCAAAAGACGCTGTGTCACCGTCTGGGAATCGATATTCGGCCGGTCGAAAAAGGCTTCCTGCTCGAAACGGGAGAGGGGATAGCCGAGGTCTTTGCCGTTTTCTTTAACGGGCATTTCCTTGAGCGGCATGGCGGCCGTTGCAGATTGCGGCCGGTGCGAAAGCGCGTCCTCGTCGCGGAAATGCAGTGGTGCGATGTGGTTGTAGATCGGCCTGCCGCTTGGGCGCCAGCGCTGCGTCGTCACATCGATCTCGCTGAGCAGCCGCCATTGCCGGGCGTGGTTCTTTTGGCCGGGATCAGGCAGCGCGGGACGTGTCTGCAGATCGTAGCGACGGGATCGCTCGATCGGCCGCACGGCTATCATACTGGCGGCAAGCTGGATGGCGGGCTTGTCCCGTTCCTTGCCCCTTTCTGCATCGATGGCGTGCATGCCATCCAGCATGGTTTCGATCCGGATGGCTGCCGACGGATAGGCAAAAAATGCTTCTGTCAAACCATGAGGCACAATTCGGCGCGAGGCTTGCTGTTTCAATCCCGGATGAAAAACGGCCGGGTGCTTGCCTGAGGGGGCGAAATGCCGGGCAGGGACCAAGGCATCCATCGACAAGCGGGCAACGGTGCCGGGCGGAATGCTGGCCTGCAATGTCTTGACCTGCGCGGACACATCCGGCTGCTTTAATCCTAAAGCGCCGGAAGCGATGTCGATCGAGAACTGGAAGGCGCGCTCGATCGGCTTGAACAGTTTGTCATGCAGAGCCTCCGGGCTCCATTGTCCCGTACCGTGTTCGGCAAGGTTTTGGGTGATGCCGGCCATGGTCTGCTTGAAACCGAAGGACAGGATCAGAGCCTGTGCGGTATGGATGCTGCCGTCGAGTTGATCTGACACGGTCAACTCCAGGCGCACAGCTTCGAAGGCCGGGTCGGGCAGACGATCGAGTGCTCGCGATAGGCCCTCGTCGGCATCGCGCAGGACATAGGCGGTCAGAAGTGCTCGCCGCAGGTTCGCGGCCGCCGTCTCGTCCAATACCGCGTCCCGCAGGGTGGCATTGGCGAACCATCGATCGAAATCGAGATAACCGACGCGCGGCGTGTCGACCAATACAGCAACATCGCCGCGCAATGATTCCTTCCACGGGGCCTCGCTCGGAGCGAGCAGCAGAAATGGTGCGCCAACCTCGTGTGGCTTGATGTCGTCCGCCACGGCAAAGCTCAGAGAGGCGGGCTCGTTGGATTCTAACGACAGCCGGATCCAGCCGACAGTGATAGGTCTCGTCGTGGTCAGTGCTGCATTTGCGGTGGCCTTGCCGCATTCGATGGTGAGCTGACGCTGATGTGTGGGTGTGCCCGCTCTTACTGAGTCCAGCGAGATGGTGATTGTTTCGAGGGCGCTGAAATCAAACCCTTTCGGGAAGGCAAGTGTGGCCTTGGCGACACCGTCGTCATCCGGACCTGCTGGCACGGTGTTGAAAAGCCGGGCAACCAGCCGTGCGGGCTTGCCGCTGAGGACGGTGCTGCTGATCCGATGGATTGTAGACCGGGCGATCAACTGGGGGATGGAGAGGGTGCCGCTGCCGTCGCGATCACGAAAAATATCGCAGACGGCTGGGCTACCTGTGAATGCACTCATCACCGTGCGCGGATAGTCTTCGGCCAGTGGGGCCACGCCGTCGATCGGCATGGCAATGCGGCGCGGTTTGTTGGCAGTCACCACCTCGTTGACGGCCATCTGACCGATCGCGGTGCGGCGCTGATAGCAGGTTGTGGTGACCAGCAGCGGGTCCGGCTTGCCGCCCTTGCTTGGGGGCTCGAACACCGGCTTCGGCATCCAGGGCAGGTCGGCCTGCAGAGATAGCGGCATGGAACCGGCATTGGTCGTAGCGAAGCTGAAGCTCTCGAAATTCCGGCCATAGGCAAGGCGCGGGACATGTGCAAAGCCGGATGATTCGGTATCGTGGGCGCCATGGCTGTAAAAGGATGCAAAGGCTTCCGGCGCCAAGGCGAGCGCTTCTGCCGCCGTGTTGCCAAACGTGGTCGCTGCAAAGGGCAGACCTTCATAGCGGATGAACATCGGGCCACGCCCGTCGCTTGTTGCGGGTAGCATGGGATGAAGCGCCGCCGGGACTGTCGGTTTTGGTGCCGTTTGACTGGGGTCCACGGTTAGCGGCACGGGCCAGGTCAGTTCGGCGAGGCTCGCATGCGCCCATGGATCGGTTCTGGTTTCGGTATCGATCCGGCGGATGGCGACCGCAATGCCGTTGAAATGGTCGCAAAACGCATCGATTTCTTCACCGTCGATATTGGCCGCGATCTGGATCGGCAGCGGGGCAGGGGCGTGGTCGGGGACGAAGCGGCTGGAAGTGGCCGCCAACTGCGTCATTGGGGCAAGCGAGGCCCGGTAACTTGCCTGGAAAAACGGGAGAATCTGGGCGGGCGTCACCGGCGTGATGCCATCGGGCCATGTGGTGGGAAAAGGCACTTTGACGAGGCTATCGGCAATGCGGTGGAAACCGTTGGCAAACGGCTCCGGTTTTTTGGGATCCGCCGGCAGCCTGAGCAAGCGCTCGGCAAAATAGCCGGCGCCGGTGGCGACGGCAATCAACCGCTGAACTGCAGGCATTCCCGTCTGTTTGTGCTCACCGGCAAACCGGAGCAGCGCCTTGGTGAATTCGCTTGCTGAATCGCGCCTGACTGCCTCGGCACCGTTGAAGGGGCCGTCGAGTTGGATACGATAGGACCGCCAGGCTTCGGTGAAGGCGCCCGACACGGCATTCACCAGTGCAATATCCCCTGAGCGGTTCAGGGTTGCTGCAAAGGCAGCCGCAAAGAGGGCTGGCAGCCCGGTCACTGGTTCGCCACCGTTTCCAGTTTTTTCGGTCGTTTCGAACACTCGGATGATCGCCGTCTCGGCGCCGGTTTCGTCCTGTAAGCGCTGTCCGGCGTCCGCCAGCGCCCGGTGCAGGATCGCCTGCCCGTCGCCATTGATGTTTTGCCGGAGCTTTTCATCAAGGGATACGGCCGTTCCGCTGGCGAATGCGTTCAACAGAACATTGAGGAGCTGGATTTCCAGCGGCGTTTCAGCCCCGGTGGGCTGAAGGCCGTGAACCCGTTTCAGGCTCTCGCAGAATGCGCGGCGCACGCCGGCATCAGCCATGTCGGCCGTCGTGCGCATCAGCGGATTGTGCAGCGACAGGGTGTTGCGCAGCAGGCCGGTCAGCTTGGCAAGAGAGTAGCAGTCTTCCGGCAGCGCGAAAGCCCCGGCGAGGTCGTCCCGATAGCGCTCAAAAAGGTTCAGCATCAACGGCGCAAGGATATCGCCCATCGTCGTGTTGCCGGACACGGGTTTCATCAGGCCGATAATGATGGGATCGAGCGCGGCACCCAGGCTGGCTGCGGTCAGCCAAGCAGCGGCGGGTGCGGGAATGTCGAGAAGAGGAGGCTTCTTTTCGCTGCCGTAGTGCCACTGAAACAAGGCTTCGTAGGCGGCGTCTTCAGCTGATCCGGTACCTGGGCCGGCCAGCGCCGTTACTGGTGCCATCAGAGAGGCGGCGCGAACTTCGAACCATTGGGTGAGGCGCCAGAGGTTTTCAGCCTCCGGATCAACTTTGAGATAGCCGTCGGCGCTGAGGAACCCGTTGATATCCTGCGGCACAGCCGTAAAGGCGGCAGGAACCTCAAGCGCTTGCGCGCGGTAGATGGTCTCGCCAAGGCCGCCACCAGCGTCATAGGTAAAGTCCCACAACTCTCCGTGCGGCGCCCCGGAGAGGATGGCAGAGGGAGCTGCGCCACTGAAGGAAGGCAGAGCGACATAGAAGCCATCCTGCGGGATTCCCTCAAGCCGCAGGACATGGGTGAGCGAGAGCCTGTGCGCCACGGGGGCGTTCCACGCATGGGCGGCGCGCAACCGGTAGGTGGCAGGCGCGGTGGTTGCTTCGACCGGCTTGTCCATCGCAACGCCGGCATCAGGTGTCGTCCAGTAATGGCGGCTATCTGTTTGCGGCGGCGCGGCCTTGCTGAGCCAGGCGATGATGTCGTCAGCGGAATTCGGTGCTCTGGCATCGGAAATCTGCCGGGTGATTTCGCCCCTGTGGCTGAGCGTGCAAGTGCCCGTAATACCCAGGTCGGCCTCATAAAGATGAAAGCGAACCTGTTGCACCGCCTTTGCGAATTGGCGGAACTGGTCCCTCGCCAGGTTTTCATCCGCTTCAAGTTCCTGCCGTTTTTGTTTCGCACCATCATCCATTCCGATGACTGCGTTGCGAAGGACATCCGTGACGCATTCGAAGCCGAGATTGACGGCAAGCGTTTTCAGGGCTGGGTCTGCCGGATGATAGGTGTCCGGCTCGGCGTCGAGGACGCAGTGGAGGATGGAGGACTTCAGCGCCATGACTAGTTGCTCGCCTTCTGAAGTTGCTCGACGGCCTGTTTGGCCTTGTCAATTTTGTCTTGGAGTTTGGTGTCGTTGACCTCGCCGCTGACGCCGGTGCTGACCGAGGTTTCTGACTTGCCGCCGCGCAGCGTGTAATTGACGTTGGCGTGGGCGCTGATCGTGAAGAAGCGGGAGATGCGGATGCTCACCGCCAAACTGCCCTGGCCATTGACCTCGCCATTCTCGCGGTAACTCAGGCGCAGCATCAGCGTGATACCGACCGAGACCATGCCGCAGACCTCGACGTGACCGGCGATCACCACCACGACGGACAGCGCAAGCCCGCCACCGGATTGTCCGATCATCTTGCGATAAGTCATGACGCCCGAGAGCGTGATGAATACCTGGCCGACGAATGGTCCGGCCGCGAAGGCAAGGGCCGCGGATCCGCCGGGACCTGCCTCGACGCAGACCATCAGGCGGCCGTCGAAGGGCCGGTATTCCGCGTCGATCTGGATATAGCCGGTGCCGCCGATGACGAAGATGGAGAAGATGAAGGGCCGCTCGATGCTCGACAGGTTGAAGCGGTTGGCGAGCAAGAAGTCCGGAAAGGCGAGCAGCTTGAAGTGGTTCTCGATGCAAATGTTGGAGACGCCGCTGGTGCCGAAATTCAGCGTCATCGGCGGGATAACGAAATCATGCTCAACACCGACAGGAATATTGTCCTGCTTGATGATTTTCAGCCCACCCGCCTCGTCCGGAAACAACGTGGAGAGAAAATCCTGGATGAACTTGAACGCGGGGTTCAAACGGATGTTTTTCGGGTCGAATTCGACATTCAGACCCTTTTCCCGTGTAAAATTCAGCCCGAACTGTTCGAATTTCACCATCGACTGTCCACCGGCGATAAGATCGATCGTCGTCTCGATGCGGCTGAAGCCCGTCTGGGTCACTCTGTCCTCGTCCTTGGACGCTTCAAGCTTGACCCGGCCGGTCAGATGCATGTCGATGAAGTCGACCTGAAAGACGCCCAGTGAAAACAATGTTCGGCGTCCACGAATCCGAGCGTCAATATCGATCTGCACCCAGGCCCGGCCTTGGGCCTTGTCGAAATCATGGCTGGCGCGGACTCCCTCCTGGAGGCTGGTCCCCAGTGGCTGCCCCTTGAAAAGATGATCGAGGTTCAGCCCGGCGAAGTTGGCGAGCGTCAAGCCTTTCGGCTGAAGCCTGTCGGCAATCTTGTCGAAGGCCATGTCGAAGCCGAGCGCCTTCAACTCGTCGCCAAGCCGGTTGAACAGGGCGCTGGCCTCGGTCGTGTCGATGACGTCGCTGATATCGTCGAAGCCGGAGCGGATGCGGTCGATATCGGCTTTCAAAGCAGCGATTTCGGGCGCCGAACTGACCGCGGAATAGAGCTTGAGCAGGTTTGACGGCAGTGCCATGGCGCCGCCGCTGGTCAGGCGGCTGGCGGCATCAAACACCCGGTCGCCATACATCCGCGCCGTTTCCACCGAGCGGGACAGATTATTGTGCAGGCTGCGCAATGAACAGTCAAAAGCGTTGACGGCATCGATCAGCGGCTGCGCCGCCGTCTCCAGTTCATCGAGCGACTGGGTGATGCGCTCCACCAGCGGGGTATATTGCGCTCGCACGGCTTCGAGCTTTCCATCGACATATGGACTGAAGCCGTTGGCAATATGGGACAGGTAATCCCTGGAATCGTCGACGCCTTCAAACACTGCGGTACACGCGGCAGTTACCGCGTCGAGTGCTCCCAGCGTGTCGGCATTGATCGTCCGGATGACCGTTACCGCAGCAGGGCTCAATTCGGTCAGCCGGTCATGAATTGCCGGCAAAATGTCTGACGCCGTAAGGTTTTCGTCGATCGGGGCCAGCAGGAGTTGAAGCGCCGGCGTGATCGCCTTGTCGCAGACGACAGTTTCGAGCAGCCTTTCCGGCGCCAAAGCTTGCTGGGCCGCCTTGAACCCATTCTCGATGTCAACGATGACGGACGCGGTTCCAGCAAGGGTCTTTTGCAGATGGCCGGCGAGGGCTTCGATGGTTGTGTCCAGGTGCTCAACGGTTGCTGCCACCAGAAAATCGACCGGCATGGCGATTTTCAAAAGCTTACCGTCGAGCCATCCTGAGAGAAGCTTCGCAGTCGCAGCGATATCTGACCATAGCTTGGACAATGCCGCTGCAATTGCTTCAAAACCGTTTTCCAGAAAAGCTGTCGCAAGGGCCACTATGCCGTCGGTTTTGTCGGAAAGCGTTTTAACGAGAGACGATGCTTGGGCTGTTAAATTGGCTATGATCGCGGCAAATTCCGCGAGCGTCTCGTCCGTCAACGTGTTTGCATTGGCCAGAAGCACGCGGGTTTCCGGGATTATCGATTTCGCCTGATCGGCGGCTTCCTGCAACGCATCCAGCGCCTGAATGGCATCGTCGCCCAGCTTTTTGTCGATGCCCGGCTCGGCCTTGATCTGGTCGCTGATCGTGGTAATGGCGGCTATGGCTGTATCGAGTTGGCCTGATCCTGCGGCCGGAGACAGGGCGTCTATCGCCAAGGTCAGCGGCGCAAGCAGCCGGGAGATACTGTCCTTGACGATCCCCGCGCCTGCAATTTTGGTGTCCGCGAGGTGGGCAAGCTGGGTCAGCGATTTTGCCAGATGGCCGCCGATCGCTTGGCCCGTTCCAGACAGTTCGGCGGCGAAACGTTGGCGGGCTTCGTCCACGGCAGCAGTGATATCGCCAGCGACATTGCTGACTGTGGCTTGCAAGCCGGAAGAGAAAGCGCGGCGCCGTTCCGCCGACCAGGGTTTTTCACGGTCATAACCGGCGGAAAACTGTTCGAGCCGCTGCCGAGCACGCGCATGGATCGCTTCGATCTCCATATCGACACCGGCAAGGATGGATTTGGCCTTTTCAACACTTTGTCCGGCATTGCCGACATCCTGAGACGCGTCGGCGAAGATTGGGCGCAGATGTTCCGTGATAAGGCCGGTCAGCACCTCGATCAAAAGCGTCTTCGTCGTGATCGGTTTTCCATCAATGACGAGCGCCGGCAGACGGTGTTCGATATCGGCCGCCCAGTCGGACATGGCGGTGGCAAGCAGCATCTCTTTGCGCCGGATCATCCCGGCAGCCTCTGATTTCAGCCTTGTGCAGTACGTTTGGCCATCGTCGATGGTCTTATCGAGCAGCTTTAGCTTGGCAAGCACGCTTGCGCCGTCACCGGCAGCCTGCGGGATTGCTTGCCGGAGCTGTTCGATGAGACCGCCTGAAGTCCATTTTTTCTGGAAATCCTTCAATGCGGCTTCGACGCCGGTCCTGTCTTTTGCCCTGATGCGATCGAGCAGATAACCGATCGCCCCGGAATATTCGGCTGCCGCTGGAAGGAGAGCGCCTGTTCCATCGGCCTGCCAATAGGCGAGTGATTCTATCTTTTTCAGCTTCTCCACATCTTCGGGGTTGCGCAGGATGCCGGCGTTTCCCATCACCGCGATCAGTTCAGGCCGTAATGTCTGTTGCTCCTTGGCTGTATGCACGGCGCGCATGAAGCTGATGCTGTCGAGGCCGACATAGACGGGCTTTCCGGCCCGGCCGGCATTGATCGTCGTTTTTTGGGCGGCAGGCGCGAGCCGCCAGGTGAAGCGGCGCACGCCGGGCAGGACACGGCTTACTGCGCGGCGGCGATGACCAGCGTTGGATGCACCGTCCGGCTTCGGGTCGGCGCAAGCGGCGATCTCCTTGGCAATGGGCATGTTGGCATAGTCGATATCGAGATACGGTCGCCAGCCATTGGTGTTGCTTGTGTCCTGTTTGAAGTCGGAGAAGAAGTACAGGTTGTCTGTATCGAGGCATTCCTGCGAGACCACGGGATTATCGCCGTCACCTTCGGCTGTGCTGACAAAGGCGATATCCGGCATGGGGTAGACCTGCGGCCGCTCGCGGGCACTCAGCATGTTCCATAGCGGGATCTTCCAGCCAAAATCACCGACCTCACTGCTCCAGGCGCTGTCGACATTGATGATTTTCGAGTTGAAACGCAGCCGCTCCAGGAAGCCGGCGCAGCGGGGGGCAGCTTCGGCGAAGTCCGGATAGCTGCGCTCGGGCTCCAGCAGTTCGATATATTCCGCCACCTTGCGCAGGATCGGCCGGCGGGAACGGGTGCGCTGCTGGTCCTCCACGAATTTCGGGGCAAACTGCGCGGAGGCGTTGACGCTGCGCTCGTAGACAACGACATGTTTTGCCCGGTGCCAGAAGGCGCCGATGCGGCCGAGCACTTCCACCTTCTGCCGCTCCACATGGCCGTTGCGGGTTTCGCTGATGATGGTGACGATCCCGCCGAGAAAGGCAGCAGTCTGTGCCGCGTCGCCGCCGGTTGGCGAGAGGGCGATGGCTTCGATCGTACCGCCGCTCGACTCCGGTCTTTCCAGCAGATGGTTGAAAAGGTTGACGGACTCGACCGGCCATAGGACGCCGCCACTCAGGCCCTGCGGATGGCTACGCGGCTTGCTGAGGTCCTGTCTGCTCGTCTCGTCCAGATACCCGTTGAGAGGTCTCGATGGGCCGGCCTTCGGCCAAAGCGCGTGGTCCTCTGGCTTTTCCAGCTTCGCCAAAGGCGGGCGGTGAAGTGCTGTACCGCGCAGGGCATAGGTGACGCCGCCGACGAAACGGGCAGGGGTAAAATCGATGGTCGAATCTGGATCCCGTGCCCAGATTTCCAGCCGTTCCGGCCGTCGGTCGACGGCGCGGCAAAGTGCATTCCACCGTGCCTCGAGGTCATTTGCGGCATCCGCATTCCGGGTCGGGCCTGTCATCTTGCCGGTCAAGGCCTCGATCTCGGCGACCCGCGCCTGGCGCGATATCGCGTCTCCTTTCGAGACGTCGATGCCGACCGAAAGACCGTAGAGAAATTCGCCGCGCAAGAAGGTTAGTGCAGCACCCAGGCCATGCTCGCCGTGCTGGCGAAAAATGTCATGGCTGCTGGATTCCGGCATGAAATAGCCCCGCTCGACGTCGCTCGGACTTATCCAGAATTCGGTCGAAGGGGTCAGGCGGAATTCCACCGCGCGGCGTTTCATACCGGTCTTGTCTTTGCCGGTGTCCGCTCCCACGGCATAGGGCCGCCAGGCGTCGGAGGGGTCCGTTGCATCGGTGTCCTTTAAGTCATGGATTTCCAGGCGGCGCGGTTTGTCGGCGCTCTCGGCGACTGCCTGCGCTGGCAGGATATAGTGGTAGTAATCGGCAACCTTGCGATACTGCCAGATCCGGTCATCGCCGGAATAATAGGCGACCGATGCCGAGCCGGCATCACCGCGGTCGCTAAGCGGCCGGTGGCTGTAGCGGAACAGCGAAAACGGTTCCTGCGATAGCACCACATAGCTCTGTTCACCCGCGTCAGGCGCGCTTTCATAGATATCGGCTTCGATCCGCCGGTCCAGTGTCGGCGCGACGGTCTCGCGGACGCTCAGCCAATAACGGTAGCCGGACGGGCCGCCTTCCGTGCCAGGGGCAGCTTTCTGGGGGATGAGAAGTGGCGCTGTGCGCCCTGACCGGTCCAGCCGTGAAACGTCGATGCTGACCGGCTTGACATTTGTAACGGGGAGAACCAGGTGGATCGAGGCGGCGATCCGGCCGGATTTCAGGGCAAGGGGAGGAGCGCCATCGCTAAGCCCCTGGCGGGAGCCGGGACCACCGGCGCGCAGATAGGTCAGGGTCAAATCGTCGGGTTTGGCCGGCAGTGGTCCCTTAACGGGGCTCAGATCGAATGCCAGCGAGGAAAGGCGCCCGGACCATGCGGTGCCAGCCGGTAGGGTTTCCACGACATAAGACGCAAAGAAGGGTTCATCGTTGGCGACTTCGTCGTTTCCGGCTACCGCCCAGTCCCCATCGCCCGAGAGGGTCAGATTGATCTTTGCCGCAGGTTTTTGCTCATTGAAGAATGTCAGGTTACTGGCAATCAGCCTGAGCGTGTTGTCTACAAGTCCCGCCGTGTCGTCCGAACCGGGGATGAGGTCGGCCATCTGAGCCAACGACAGCCGCAGCCGTGGCCGGATAAACGGCGTTTCCGGTGCGCCTGTTCGAAGGGCGCGTCCCCAGGCAAGCAGTCCGGTATCGGGCTCCGTTTCTGTGCCATTGGTGATGAAACGCGCCTCCAGGGATGGGCCGTACAGAGAGAAGCAGACCGTCTGTTTGCCATCCGCCTGCAGATCGGGAAGCACGGAGCGCGGCTGGCCCGCCTCGACCGGCGCCAGCGCCTCGCGGGTTTGCCTGAACGTATGCGCCGCATGGCGTAGCAGGCCAAAATCGAGATCTGCCTCCGCCGCCGGACTGCCGCCGAAATTTTCACCGGCCGGGATGTTGTTTTTCCAGTGAAAGCTGAGATCAACCTTCGGAGACCAGCGCCGGGCCTCTTTGCTCCAGATATCGCCGTCGCCTATGTCCCATGACAGTCTGCAATCGGCATATAGCGCGCTGGCGGTCTTGACCCAGCCGCCCGTCTCCTTCGAAAGCCGCAGGCTGAGGGCGTCACCGCTCCTCGTGATATCGTCGGCAGAGGTTGGATCGCCATCGCTGGCTGAAACGGCGATACGATAGGTGAAGACGGGTTTTCTCGCGTCCGATTTGTTTTTTCCAAAGCGAAGGCTGAGATCGGCGGTCGTGCCGCCGGCCTTCAGGCGTGGCCATTTGGTCGAAGCGGGATCGATCGAAAAACCGAAACGGGCTAGAATATCCTGGGTGAATGGCCGCGAATTTTCCGGCCAGAATTTGGCGGCGTCGATCGTTGCTGATTTCTGCTTGCCATCGTAGACGGCGAATTCACCCTGGCCGGGTTGCCCACGTGCCGAAAATCCGAACGATCCAAGAGAGGCGTCCGCCGGATACTTGCCACCGCTAAACACGAAAGAGGTACCCGATACCGGCGCGGCCGAAATGTCGACGGAATCACCTTCGATCCAGCCGCCGACGAGGGTGGTAAAATTAAGGATCCTCTCGAATGAACCCTTTTTGCCGGGCTCATAGACCACGCAGAACGGAAACGCGCTGGGATCGGCCTGACTGCCGGACAAGAGCGTCGTGCGGCGGGCGGGCAACGGCAAGTGCAGGTTCAGGCAATAGCGTGGACCACCTCGGCGTCCGACGTCCAATCCGGAAAAGACCGTGTGGCCTGGTGCATAGGCGCAGGACCGCACCAGCGGCCATCGGAGATCGAGCGTTGCTTCCGCTAGAGCATCGGGCGCCCGGTACTGCTCGATCAGAAATGCGCCACGAAATGCCAGCCAGTCCGTATCGTTGGTATGTTTTCCGGCGTCGATCCAGATTGCGTAATCCTGATCGTCTTTGAACCGATCAACGGCGTCTTTGACTGTGAGATCAAAGAGGTTTTCTGTGATTTCTGGAAGAGGGCCTGACTGAGAAAACTGTTCGCGAGGCGTCCATCGCAGCACGGGCCGGAAGGTCCCGGCCGACCCCTTTTCGAGGTAGTGGATTTCGACAACCCCGTCGCGGGTCCGGGCTGGAAGCGCGTCGATCTTCGGGTGTGGCGGCCAATGAAAATTGCCGTAGAGCCGAAAAGCCAGAACCATTTTGCATATCCCCCGGGAAGCAAAGGCATGGTGATTTAAGGCTCATTAACTCACATCTGTTTTTCAACGTAAAGTGTTTGTTGTAAATAAATTTAAACTCTAAGATTGTATTTTGGTGTGGCCGGTTGCGCGTCGCTATGCCCTGTCCGTCTCAAGGATTTCCGTGAGCTACGGGCGTGCACCGGTGGTGTTGCCTAAAATCAGCGCTGTTGAAGCGTGTCCTTTCCTCTGCTGGCATCCATAGCAAGGCGACACGAATTGGCCATATTACTGTGACAGCGACGAGATACGAAAATGCGGCCCTTGCGTTGCTTCTGTTGCCCAACGGTGACTGGCCGCACGTTGCGTTCGCACTCTCACAAATGTGAACTGGGCGTAGGGAACGGCAAGTATAGTTTACGTTTGTTAACCGTATTCATGATAGCTCTGCGGTTTGCTTCGCAGCATTGGATGGTAGGAACTATGACGAAAAAAACCGGAATTGATGCAGTCTCTCGCCGTGGCTTCCTGGCCTCGGCCGCAGCATTTGGTGCTGCGACATTCGCCGGTGGCGCTTTTGCGCAGGACGCGCTCGACGAGATCATCAATGCACCGCGCCGCGGCGCCTGGGATGACCAGTTCGACGCCAAGGCTTCGCGCAGCGCCACGGCGGTCGTGTCGAATTCGCCGATCTTCGGAATGAACACACTTGCCAATACCCAGAACGCCGTTGGCCAGTACCAGCAGATCGTTTCGGCCGGGGGCTGGCCGCAGGTCAATTCGTCGGTTCGCCTGGAAATGGGCGTTGTCGATCCCTCCGTGCAGGCTCTGCGCCAGCGCCTGATCATTTCGGGCGATCTGCCGCAATCCGCCGGCATTTCCAATTCATTCGACAGCTATGTTGATGGCGCGGTCAAGCGTTTCCAGGCGCGCCACGGCCTGCCGGCCGACGGCGTGCTTGGCGAGTATTCCATCAAGGCGCTGAATATTGCCGCCGACGTGCGCCTCGGTCAGCTGAACACCAACATCGTCCGCCTCCAGTCGATGTCCGGCGATCTCGGCGAGCGTTACGTTCTGGTCAATATTCCGGCAGCCTATATCGAAGCCGTCGAAAATGGCCGCGTTGCGACCCGCCATACAGCCGTTGTTGGCCGCATCAGCCGCCAGACCCACATCATCAATTCGAAGATCTACGAAGTCATCATCAACCCCTATTGGACGTCTCCGCGCTCGATCGTCGAGAAGGACATCGTTCCCCTGATGCGCAAGGATCCGGAATATCTGAAGAAGAATTCCATCCGTCTGATCGATGGCAAGGGCAACGAGGTTTCCCCGGAAACGATCGACTGGAATGCCGAGAAGGCGCCGAACCTGACGTTCCGCCAGGATCCGGGCAAGACCAACGCCATGGCGTCGACGAAGATCAACTTCCACAACCCGAACAACGAGTACATGCACGACACACCGCAGCAGGGCCTGTTCAACAAGCTCGCCCGCTTCGAATCCTCCGGCTGCGTACGCGTCCAGAACGTCCGCGACCTGACGACGTGGTTGCTGCGCGACACGCCCGGCTGGTCGCGCCAGCAGATCGAGGCGACGATCCGTTCCGGCCAGAACTCCCCGATCAAGCTCGCAGTCGAGGTTCCGGTCTATTTCAAGTACATCACCGCCTGGGCGGCAACCGACGGCATCGTTCAGTTCCGCGACGACATCTACGAGATGGATGGCGAGCAGGAATTGGCGCTGCAGACCACCACCGGCATCGAGCAGGCCGCCGGTTCCGTCGAGCGCGACAACCTGCCGCAATAAGCCGGTCTGCATTGAATAATGCCGAGGCCGCGTCCCTTTGAAAGGGGACGCGGCCTTTTTCGTTGCCGATCCCAGCCGCATTCCCGGCGCTGCAGATGGGGGAAATGGCGCAAATCGCACAGCCCATATTGCCCTTGCCATGCGAGGACGATAAACACCGTGCCACAGTCTCTCGAGGAGCTTTCACAATGAGCGTTTCAGCCGTCAATCCCGATGTTTTCTTCACCCGTACGCTTGCCGACACCGACCCGGAAATTTTCGGTGCGATCGGTAAGGAACTGGGCCGCCAGCGCCACGAGATCGAGCTGATCGCCTCTGAAAACATCGTCTCGCGCGCCGTTCTGGAAGCGCAGGGTTCGATCATGACGAACAAATATGCCGAAGGCTATCCGGGCAAGCGCTACTACGGCGGCTGCCAGTTCGTCGATATCGCCGAAGAACTCGCCATCGAGCGTGCCAAGAAGCTGTTCGGCGTCAATTTCGCCAACGTTCAGCCGAACTCCGGTTCGCAGATGAACCAGGCCGTGTTCCTGGCGCTCTTGCAGCCGGGCGACACATTCATGGGCCTCGACCTCAACTCGGGTGGTCACCTGACGCACGGTTCGCCGGTTAACATGTCGGGCAAGTGGTTCAACGTCGTCTCCTACGGCGTACGCGAAGGCGACAACCTGCTCGACATGGACGCAGTTGCCGAAAAGGCCCGCACACATAAGCCCAAGCTGATCATCGCCGGTGGCACTGCCTATTCGCGCATCTGGGACTGGAAGCGCTTCCGCGAGATCGCTGATGAAGTCGGCGCTTACCTGATGGTCGACATGGCGCACATTGCCGGCCTCGTTGCCGGTAACCAGCACCCGTCGCCGTTCCCGCATTGCCATGTTGCCACCACCACCACGCACAAGTCGCTGCGCGGCCCGCGTGGCGGCGTCATCCTCACCAATGACGAGGATTTGGCCAAGAAGTTCAACTCCGCCGTTTTCCCGGGCCTGCAGGGCGGTCCGCTGATGCACATCATCGCTGCCAAGGCCGTTGCCTTCGGCGAGGCGCTGCAGCCGGAATTCCAGGATTATGCGGCCCAGATCGTCAAGAACGCCAAGGCTCTGTCGGAAACGCTGGTGGCCGGCGGCCTCGATATCGTCTCGGGCGGCACCGACAACCACCTGATGCTGGTCGACCTTCGCAAGAAGAACGCCACCGGCAAGCGGGCGGAAGCAGCGCTTGGCCGCGGCTACATCACCTGCAACAAGAACGGCATCCCGTTCGACCCGGAAAAGCCGTTCGTTACCTCGGGTATTCGCCTCGGCACCCCGGCCGGTACGACACGCGGTTTCAAGGAAGCCGACTTCCGCGAAATCGGCAACCTGATCGTCGAAGTGCTCGATGGTCTGAAGGTCGCCAATTCCGACGAAGGCAATGCCACGGTCGAAGCCGGTGTGCGTGAAAAGGTGGTCAAGCTGACCGACCGTTTCCCGATGTATCCCTACATGTAATCTTTCAGCTCTCGTCAAGGAACCCGAATGCGCTGCCCTTATTGTGGATCGGAAGACAGCCAGGTGAAGGACAGCCGTCCTGCGGAGGACGGCGCCGCCATCCGCCGCCGGCGCATCTGCCCGGATTGCGGTGGCCGTTTCACGACCTTCGAGCGGGTGCAGCTTCGGGAACTGATGATCCTGAAGAAGACCGGCCGTAAGGCGCCGTTCGACCGCGACAAGTTGCTCAGGTCGTTCGAGATCGCGCTGCGCAAGCGGCCGATAGACCGCGACCGGATCGAGCGGGCGGTGTCGGGCATTGTCCGGCGCCTCGAAAGTTCGGGCGAAACGGAAATTCCGTCCGAGGAAATCGGCCTGCAGGTACTCGAAGCCTTGAAAGGCCTCGATGACGTGGCCTTCGTGCGCTACGCCTCTGTCTACCGCGATTTCTCCCATGCGGATGATTTCGAAAAGGTGATCGCCGAGATCAGCGCCAAGATTGCCCGGGATCCCGGCGCCTGATCGACGCCAAGACTTGGCGCCGCCCGAAAGGGCGGCGTTTGACGTTTCAGGGTTGGGGATGGGCATCGATATGGCAGACGCGGCGGAAGACAAGCGGTTCATGGCGGAGGCGCTGCGCCTCGCACACCAACATCTCGGTGCCACCGGCTCCAACCCGTCTGTCGGCTGCATCATTGTCCGCAATGACGGCGATGGCGCAAAGATCGTCGGCAGTGCCGTCACGGCGCTGAGCGGCAGGCCGCATGCGGAAACACAGGCGTTGGCCAATGCCGGGCCGCTGGCACGCGGCGCTACCGCCTACGTGACGCTCGAACCCTGTTCCCACCACGGCAAGACCCCGCCCTGCGCCGATGCGCTGATTGCTGCCGGCGTTGCCCGGGTCGTCGTCGCCGTGGTTGATCCTGACGAGCGCGTCTCGGGCCACGGCATCGATATGCTCCGCGATGCCGGTATCGAGGTTGTCACCGGTGTGCTGGAAGACGAGGGCGAGCGCGAGCTTGAGGGTTACCTCATGCGCAAGCGCAGCAACCGGCCGTATGTGACTCTGAAGCTTGCCGTTTCGGCCGATGGCATGATCGGTATAAAGGGGCAGGGGCAGGTCCCGATCACCGGCGCCCCGGCGCGGGAGATCGTCCACCGGCTGCGCGCCGAGACCGACGCCATCCTTGTCGGTATCGGCACGGCGATTGCCGACGATCCGGAATTGACCTCCCGTATCGCCGGGCTGGAGCACCGCTCGCCACTCCGCATCGTCATCGATGGCGATCTCAACCTGCCGGTCACCTCGAAGTTGGCGCAGACGGCCCGCAGCGTGCCGGTCCTGATCGTTACCGGCCAAAGCGATGGATCGGTCGCTTTTTCAGAACGTCAGCAGGCACTGGAAGCCGCCGGTGCGGAGGTCGTTGTCTGCGATCCGACGGCGCCGGCCGATCTGCTCGCCGCTCTGGCAACGCGAGGTGTGTCCTCGCTTCTGGTTGAAGGTGGCGCCAGGACGGCACAGCAATTCCTCAATGACGGGCTGGTTGACCGGATTCTGCTGTTTACCGCGCCGCTGACCCTTGGCGAGGAGGGGGTACCATCCCCACTTGACCGGAAGCTGATCCCGGTGGGCTTCGTTCATCGGCGGACAGATACCTTTGGCGACGACCTCCTCGACACCTACGAATACGAAAGAACCCTCTGATGTTTACCGGCATTATCACCGATATCGGCACCGTCGAAACCATTACGCCCCTCGACGAGGGTATCAAGCTGCGTATTGCCACGGCCTATGATCCCAAGGGCATCGATATCGGCGCCTCGATTGCCTGTTCCGGCGTCTGCCTGACAGTTACGACGCTGCCGGAAGAGGGCGCCAATGGCCGCTGGTTCGAGGTCGAGGCGTGGGAAGAGGCGCTGCGGTTGACGACGATTTCGTCCTGGACCGCGAACCAGAAGATCAATCTGGAGCGGTCGCTGAAGATCGGCGACGAACTGGGCGGTCACATGGTGTCAGGCCATGTCGATGGCAAAGCCGAAATTCTCTCCGTCGAGGCGGAAGGTGAGGCCACCCGGTTTCGCTTGCGTGCGCCGGAACATCTGGCGAAATTCGTGGCGGCGAAGGGCTCTATCGGGCTTGATGGCACATCCTTGACGGTGAATGCCGTCAACGGCACGGATTTCGACGTGCTGCTCATCCGTCATTCGCTTGATGTGACGACCTGGGGGCAGCGTAAGGCCGGTGATTTCGTCAATTTCGAAGTCGATACGATGGCCCGCTATGCCGCACGGCTGGCAGAGTTCCCGGCGCCGAAAGCCGAGTAACTGGCTGGACCGATGTCAATTCTGATCCACCCCGGATGTCCGGGAGTGGATCAGGTCATTCTGCGGCATTGGTGGCCTATTTTGCCGTTGCGGCAACGTTGCGCAGAACGTCACCGCTCCAGCAAAATCACATTTGCTCCGTGATAGGTTGTCCGTCCGGTTTCCTTGAATTGCAGTTTTGAGGCTACTCTCAGCGATGGGAGGTTGCCGATATCGATGATGCAGGTCTTCTTTAGCGATGGAAATTGCTGATCGCCCCATTTCAGGGCCGCGCTGACTGCTTCTGTTGCGAGGCCCTGGCCATGGGAGCGCGGCGACAGCGCCCAGCCCGTTTCCATCGTACCTTCGACCGAAGGGCTGATTCCACGGTGCAGATCGTGAAAACCGGCCTCGCCAATGAACTGGCCGGTTGCGCGGTCCTGCAAGACCAGAAAGCCGAAACCAAAATAGTGCCACATGCCGACCTGGCGCAGAAAGCGGGTCCAGGCCTGCTCACGTGAAAACGGGATGCCGCCGACGAAGCGGGTGACTTCAGCATCGGCAAAGAGCGCGGCGTAAGCTGGAAAGTCATCGCGGCGATAGGGGCGAAGGATCAGGCGTTCGGTTTCGATGGTGGGGACGCTGTGCATGAGGCTGTTCAGTCCGTTTGAAATGTTGATTTCGCTATTCGATCAGATTCCCGGTTCGCCGTCCCAATAATCGGTTTCGCTTTCCTTGCGTCCAACGAAACGGAAGACGGCCTTGCCGCCGGGTGTTGCGCGCGATTTGGCCAGGAACTTGCCGGAATCCGGATATTCGACGATCTCTGCCTTCGCATTGGCCGAAATGGACAAGTAGGTGAGGGGGGCGGTGCCGGTATTGATCAGGTGATGGGCGGTCTCCGGCCCGCCGGCGGGAGCGCCGAGCACGTCGCCGGGTTTGACAGGGTAGCGATCCGGCCCGAAGCGGTATTCACCTTCGCCGCTCAAGATGACGAACAACTCTTCTTCGATATGGTGATTGTGGAACGGACAACCGGATTTCCCGGGTGGAACTTCACTATAACCTATTCCGAGATCCTTGAGGCCAAGTTGGGCGCCGAAGGCGGCGTCGCGGGATTCAAAGAACGTGCCTTCCTGCCAATGCTCGAGGTCGAGTTCGGCCGGGTTGATCACGGGTTTCTGCATCTTTGTCATGTTTTTCTCCACCTCGGCAAAACTTGTATAGAGACGCCATCGGATTGAAAAGATGGCGGCAATTTCAGCTGTTGTGCATGGAACGATCATCAAACGCCTCGCCAAATCCACCCCTGCAGCGAAAAATGCTTGCCAACGGGGCTAGAGCGTGGTTTGACCGCCGCCTGCGCTGGAGATGTCCGGCCCCCAATTTCAGACAGGTGACAAATGTCCGATACCGAAAAACCACATATCCTGATTGTGGAAGCGCGTTTCTATGACGATATGGCTGATGCTTTGCTCGACGGCGCCACATCGGCGCTCAAGGATGCCGGTGCGACCTATGATGTCGTGACCGTTCCCGGCGCGCTGGAGATACCGGCCGCGATCGCCATGGCTCTTGATGGCATCGATAACGGCGGCACCGAGTATGATGGTTTCGTCGCACTCGGCATGGTCATTCGTGGCGAGACCTACCACTTCGACATCGTTTCGAACGAATCCTCGCGCGCTCTGATGGATCTTGCCGTCAGCGAAAGCCTTGCCATCGGCAACGGCATCCTGACCGTTGAAAACGACGCGCAGGCCTGGGCCCGCGCGAAGAAGAGCGAAGGCGACAAGGGGGGCTTTGCCGCCCGTGCAGCGCTGACCATGATCGACCTGAAGATCAAGCTGGGCGGCGAACAGTGAGCGACACTCCTACCAACCCGCCGGCCGACCAGCCGATCAAGCAGGCAAACCAGCGTGGAGCGGCCCGTCTTGCCGCCGTCCAGGCACTGTACCAGATGGATGTCGGCGGCACTGGCGTGCTCGAGATCGTCGCCGAATACGAAGCCCACCGGCTCGGCCAGGAAATCGACGGCGATACCTATCTGAAGGCGGATGCCTCCTGGTTTCGCTCGATCGTTGCCGGTGTCGTGCGCGACCAGCGCCTGCTCGATCCATTGATCGGCACGGCCCTGCAGGACGACTGGGCGCTGTCGCGTCTCGATTCGACTGTTCGCGCCATCCTGCGTGCCGGCACGTTCGAACTGCGCGAGCGCAAGGATGTTCCGGTCGCGGTCATCGTCACCGAATATGTCGAGATCGCCAAGGCGTTCTTCGAAGAGGATGAGCCCAAGCTCGTCAACGCCGTGCTCGACCGGATCGCTCGCACAATCAGAACTGACGTCAAGAAGTAAGGTCACGCAATGACAGTGCAGGTAGGCGAGATGCAGGGCATGGATCATGAACTGCGCGGCGCCCGCCGCAATGTCTATCTGCTGACGGCAGCCCAGGCCATTCTTGGCACCATCGGCCCGATCGTCTTTTCCGTCGGCGGCGTCGCCGGCTATCAGCTGCTCGGCGCCGACAAGTCGCTGGCAACAGCGCCGCTGACCGGTTTCAACGTCGGCGTCGCCCTCGGTGCCGTTTTCGTCGCCATCATGTCCCGATTGCTCGGCCGCACGGCAGCCTTCATGGTTGGCGCTCTTCTGGGTGCAGGCGGTGGGCTGGTCGCCGCCTATGCGCTGTTTCAAAGCGATTTCTGGCTGTTTGCACTCGGTCTGTGCATTTCCGGCATTGCTGGCGGCTTTACCCAAAAACTGCGCTTTGCCGCGGCCGACGCATCTCCACGCTTCTACAAGCCAAGGGCGATTTCCTGGATTCTGGCCGGTGGCATGGTTTCGGCCGTGCTCGGGCCGCAGCTGGTCATCCTGACCAAGGATGCGCTGGCGCCGGTATTCTTTGCCGGTGCCTTCATCGCGCTCGTTCCCACCTGCCTGGTAGCGATTGCCGTGCTTGCGTTTCTGCGCCTGCCGGATCCCCGTCCTGCCGCAGGCAGCACTGCCGCCGGTCCCGTCCGGCCATTGCGCGAGATTGTGCTCAACCAGCGTTTTCTCACCGGCATGATCTGCGGCATCTCCACCTATGCGCTGATGACCTTCATGATGACCGGCGCGCCGATCGCCATGGTCGTCGGCTGTGGTTTTTCGCAGGATCTGGCGACGCTCGGCATCCAATGGCACGTGCTGGCGATGTTTGCCCCCAGCTTCTTCACCGGCATGCTGGTCAGCCGCTACGGCGCCGAGAGGGTTGTTGCCGCCGGCCTCGTCATTCTGATGTTGTGTGCGCTGGTGGCGCATGCGGGAATTGCGCTGTGGAATTTCTGGGGTGCTCTGATCCTGCTTGGCGCCGGGTGGAACTTCGGTTTCATCGGTTCAACGGCGATTGTCGCCTCCAGCTACCGGCCGCAGGAAGCCGACAAGGTGCAGGGCTTTCACGATATCATCCTGTTTACCGCGGTGGCGCTTGCCTCTTTTGGTTCCGGCAAGGTGCTGACGGCCTATGGCTGGGACATGCTGAGCGCTGCCGTCTGGCCGGTGACGGCATTCTGCCTTTTGCTGCTCATTTCGCTGTTTGTCGCCGAAAGGCGGCGCACAATCTGAGATTTATCTCCCAAAGCCGTATTCCATACCTGTAAGCCACCGCCAACATACCGAAAAACGTGGGTTTTTCCGATTGTGGCGGCTTGACGATCCCGATTCGCCACCGCACTCTGCGGCCACGTATGCGGCCCATGCTTGAAGAGGAGGCTTGGTCTGCTGCGCTTTTTGGGGGCCTGCGGAACGGAGTGAGCCTGCAGGCTAAATGGAGGAAATCGCGAAATGACCATACTTCTGGGCGTTATCGCATGCGGGTTGCTTTCGGTGGTCTATGCCATCTGGGCGACGCAATCGGTGCTGTCTGCCGATCAGGGCAATGCCCGCATGCAAGAGATTGCAGGCTTCATACGCGAGGGGGCGCAGGCCTATCTCACACGTCAATATATGACCATTGCCATTGTCGGTGCCGTCGTCTTTGCCGGTGCCTGGATTCTTCTCTCTGCGACAGCCGCCATCGGCTTCCTGATCGGTGCAGTCCTGTCGGGGGTGGCCGGTTTCATCGGCATGCACGTTTCGGTCCGCGCCAACGTCCGCACCGCGCAGGCATCCTCCATCAGCCTTGCGGCAGGCCTTGATATCGCCTTCAAGTCCGGTGCGATCACCGGCATGCTGGTCGCAGGTCTGGCATTGCTCGGCGTCACCATCTACTACCTCATTTTGACGGCGGGCCTTGGTCATGCCGAAGGGTCGCGTGAAGTCATCGATGCGCTGGTGTCACTCGGTTTCGGCGCGTCACTGATCTCGATCTTTGCCCGTCTCGGCGGCGGCATCTTTACCAAGGGGGCCGATGTCGGCGGCGATCTCGTCGGCAAGGTGGAAGCGGGTATCCCCGAAGACGACCCACGCAATCCGGCCACCATCGCCGACAACGTTGGTGACAACGTCGGCGACTGCGCCGGCATGGCTGCCGACCTGTTCGAGACCTATGCCGTCTCGATCGTCGCCACCATGGTTCTTGCGGCGATCTTCTTTGCCGGTGGGGCCAATCTCGCGCTGGTCATGTCCTATCCGCTCGCCATCTGCGGTGCCTGCATCATCACCTCGATCATCGGTGCCTTTTTCGTCAAGCTCGGCTCTAATGGGTCGATCATGGGCGCGCTCTACAAGGGCCTGATTGTCACCGGCCTCCTGTCGATCATCGGTCTGGGTGCAGCCACCTCGCTGACTATCGGCTGGGGCTCGATCGGCACCGTTGGCGGTCAGGACATTACCGGCACCAACCTGTTCATCTGCGGTATTCTCGGCCTCGTCGTCACCGCGCTGATCGTGGTGATCACCGAATACTATACCGGCACCAACAAGCGGCCGGTCAATTCGATTGCCCAGGCCTCCGTCAGTGGCCACGGCACCAACGTTATCCAGGGTCTTGCCGTGTCGCTGGAATCGACCGCACTTCCGGCCATCGTCATCGTCGGCGGCATTGTTGCCACCTACCAGTTGGCGGGCTTGTTCGGCACCGGGATCGCCGTGACCGCCATGCTCGGTATTGCCGGGATGATTGTCGCGCTTGATGCCTTCGGTCCGGTTACCGACAATGCCGGCGGCATTGCCGAAATGGCTGGACTTCCCCCGGAGGTCCGCAAATCGACCGACGCGCTCGATGCGGTCGGCAATACCACCAAGGCGGTGACCAAGGGGTATGCGATCGGTTCGGCCGGTCTCGGCGCCCTGGTATTGTTTGCGGCCTATTCGAATGACCTAAAATACTTTGCCGCCAACGGCGACAAGTACCCCTACTTCGCCGATATCGGAACGATCTCGTTTGATCTGTCCAATCCTTACGTTGTCGCCGGCCTGATCTTCGGTGGTCTCATCCCCTACCTGTTCGGCGGTATCGCCATGACGGCAGTCGGGCGTGCGGCGGGCGCCGTGGTGGAGGAAGTCCGCCGCCAGTTCCGTGAAAAACCGGGCATCATGGAAGGCAAGGACCGGCCGGACTATGGCCGCGCTGTCGACATGCTGACCAAGGCGGCGATCCGCGAAATGATCGTGCCGTCGCTGCTGCCGGTGCTGGCGCCGGTCGTCGTCTACTTCGGTGTGCTGTTGATCTCCGGCTCCAAGGCCTCCGCCTTTGCAGCGCTCGGCGCATCGCTTCTCGGTGTCATCGTCAACGGCATCTTCGTCGCCATCTCGATGACCTCGGGCGGCGGCGCGTGGGACAATGCCAAGAAGAGCTTTGAAGACGGTTTCGTCGACAAGGACGGCACACGCCACTTGAAGGGTTCGGAAGCCCACAAGGCATCCGTGACCGGCGATACGGTTGGCGATCCCTATAAGGATACCGCAGGTCCGGCCGTCAACCCGGCGATCAAGATCACCAACATCGTCGCGTTGCTGCTTCTGGCAATTCTCGCGGGGTAGTGTGCCAGAGCAGGTCCGCAGCGCCGCCAGGGCGTTGCGGACAGGCGATTGGCAGACAAGAAAAAACCACCGGTGCGTGCAGCGCCGGCGGTTTTTTTATCAGGGCGTGATCATGGAGATCAGCGGTTGTTGCTGTTACCCAGCACCGATTTCGCCATGCTCTTGCCGATGCCATTACCGGAGAGCAGCTGACCGAGGAAGGTCATCTCCTTGCCGCCGGTCGGCGTGGTGCGGGAAATCATGTCGAAGACCTTGCCGTCCTGCAGCGTGTAATGCGCCAGCTGCGAAACGACGCCGTCCTTGTCGAAATAGACGGCGAGCACGCTCTGCTCCACCACCTTTGCCTTCATGAAGGCGACAGGGCGCTGACGCTTCTGGGAAATGTAGTAGAACACTTCATTGTCGAAGGTGGCCGTCGTCGATGGCGTTCCCAACGACAAAAGCACCTGCTCGCGGCTGGAGCCGACCGGCGCCAGCGCCAGTGTCTCCTGATCAACGACATAGCCCTGGTTGATGGTTTCGCTGGTGTTCAGCATATCGGCCGTCTTGCAGCCGGAAAGGGTGGTTACGCAAATTGCCAATGTAAAAGCGACGTTATTCAGAAATTTCATGTCTGATCTGAGATACCGTTTCGTCAACGACATCTCCCCCAAGGTAACGCTGGCAGATGCGCCATTGCATTTCGTGCCTGCTTCGGTAAACCAGCTTCCGCAATCATGCAACAGCAGGATGCGCAGGCCAGCGCATTTTGAAGCAGGCAAACTTGGGCTTTATGATGATATTTGGACTGTTCGGGAAAAAAAATGGCAATGCGGCCATTGTTAAGCGCCAATATGCGCTTCTGACCGCCGCCGCCCGGCGTCCATATCTGTATACCGACCTCGACGTGCCGGACACGGTTATGGGCCGTTTCGAGATGCTGTCGGCATCGCTGATCCTCTATTTCCGCCGCACCCGCAGTTCTAAGCGTGCCGGCCAGGAGATCGCCCAGGAAATCATCGATGCGTTCTTCGAGGACGTCGATCATTCGATCCGTGAACTCGGCGTTGGCGATGTCGGCGTGCCCAAGCGGATGAAGAAGTTCGCCTCGATGTTCTATGGCCGGCTAGAAAGTTACGCGGCAGCGCTTGAGCGCCGGGACCGTGACGAACTCGCTGCGGCATTGAAGCGCAATTTCCATCCGCAGACGGACGATCAAGCGCTGTCGATGCTCGGATTGGCCGACTATCTGTTGGCTGCAGAGGCCCAGCTTGCGCTGGAGGCCGAGGATGTCGTAGAAACCGGCCGGATCGACCTGCCGCAAGCGGCCACCTGATATCCGTCCAAGACGATGCGGGGGTAGCGCCGTATAATGGCCGGCAGCACTATCTTGGGCGGTACCGCCGCCCGAAAGGACCAGACGATGAACCACGACGAAAAACCCGCATTTTCCTATCCGGTCAAGGTCGGCAATATTTCCGCCAATGCAGTGACGGTTCGTCTCGCAGCGAGCGAAGCCGAGTGCGAGGCACTGCGCGAACTGTGGGATGTTCTGGAAGTACAGTCGCTCACAGCTGAGCTGCAGATCGCGCGCTGGAAAAAGGATGGCGTCAAGGTCAAGGGCCGTGTGGAGGCGAGGATCGTTCAGGCCTGCGTCGTGACGCTGGAGCCGGTAGAAGCATTGATCGATGAACCCATAGAAGCGATTTTCGTGCCTGAAGGGTCGCGGCTGGCGCGGATCGCCGCCAATGACAGCGGCGAGATGATTCTCGATCCGGAAGGCCCCGATCTTCCCGACATGTTTACCGGTGACACCATCGATGTCGGTCTGGCCGTTACGGAACACGCTGCACTTGCTATCGACCCCTATCCGCGCAAGCAGGGCGCGAGCTTCGGCGAGCGGATCGAAAGCAGCGAAAAAGATGATGTCCGTCCAAATCCCTTTGCGGCCCTCAAGGATTGGAAAAAGGACTGAGTGAACGGCGAGGTGTGGCACAAATCGGTTGTCACATCAGTGAAAAACGGTATTTTGGCCGAAATCCAGCCCGTTGGGCCGTTTTGCTCCGTGAGTGGGGCCGTTACGTCTCAAACGTTATGAAAACACGTGTGTCTCCATCGCCCACTGATTGCGCCGGAACGAAACATGCAGTGTGGCAGGAAAAAAGGATAGGGCACGCGTGGTCAGAATTTCTCTTGATGTGATGGGCGGCGACTTCGGTCCGCAGGTCGTCATTCCGGGCGCTGCCAAGGCGCTTGAACGGCATCCCGATATCCGTTTCGCGCTGTATGGTCTTGAAGAGCAATGTGCTCCTCTCTTGGAAAAGTATCCCAAGCTCAAGGCGAACTGCACGTTTCATGCCTCCGAACTGGCAATCGCCATGGATGAGAAGCCAAGCCAGGCGCTCAGGCGCGGGCGTGGCAAGGCAAGCATGTGGCAGGCGATCGACGCCGTCAACAAGGGCGAGGCCGATGTGGTTGTCTCCGCCGGCAATACCGGCGCGCTGATGGCGATGTCGGTATTCTGCTTGCGGATGATGCAAGGCATCCAGCGCCCGGCCATCGCAGCCATCTGGCCGACCCTGAAGGGCGAGAGCATCGTGCTGGACGTCGGTGCGACGATCGGCGCCGATGCGCAGCAGCTGATGGATTTTGCCCTGATGGGCGGCGCCATGGCGCGCGCGCTGTTTGAGGTCGAACGTCCGACGCTTGGCCTGCTCAATGTCGGCGTCGAAGAGATCAAGGGGCAGGAGCAGGTCAAGGAAGCCGGCCGATTGCTGCGCGAAGCCGGTATCGACAGCATCGATTATTTCGGCTTCGTCGAGGGTGACGATATCGGCCGTGGTACGGTCGATGTGGTGGTGACCGAAGGTTTTTCCGGCAATATCGCGCTGAAGGCTGCCGAAGGCACGGCCCGTCAGATCGCCGAATATCTGCGCGCCGCGATGTCACGCACGCTTCTGGCCAAGATCGGCTACATCCTCGCCAAGGGTGCGTTTGACCGGCTGCGCGAGAAGATGGATCCGCGAAAGGTGAACGGCGGCGTCTTCCTCGGCCTTAATGGTGTCGTGATCAAGAGTCATGGAGGAACCGACGCTGAAGGTTTCGCCGCAGCCATCGATGTCGGCTACGACATGGTCCGCAACGGGCTAAAGGCCAAGATCGAAAACGATTTGCAAAAATACCATGCCTCGCGCCCTTCCGAAGGTGCAGCGACCGGCACGGCAGACGAGGTTTGAAAAGTATGATCCGTTCTGTGGTTCGCGGTTTCGGGGCATCGCTCCCGCAGCGGGTGATGACCAATCGCGAAATCGAAGACAAGGTCGACACGTCCGACGAATGGATCGTGCAGCGCACCGGCATTCGCCAACGTTACATCGCAGGCGAGGGGGAAACCACCGCATCGCTGGGCGAGGGGGCTGCACGCGCGGCTCTCGCCAATGCCGGCCTGACGCCGGCCGATATCGATCTCATCATTGTTGCGACGTCGACGCCCGACAACACCTTTCCGGCGACCGCCGTCAATATCCAGAACCGGCTTGGCATGCACCATGGCGCAGCCTTCGACCTGCAGGCCGTCTGTTCCGGCTTCATTTTTGCCGTGACCACGGCGGACGCCTATATCCGTGGCGGGCTCGCCAAGCGGGTGCTGGTCATCGGTGCCGAGACATTCTCGCGCATTCTCGACTGGAACGACCGTACCACCTGCGTGCTGTTTGGCGACGGTGCTGGCGCGCTTGTTCTGGAAGCGCAGGAAGGCGCGGGCACGACGGCTGATCGTGGCGTCCTGACGGCGCAGCTGCGCTCGGATGGTGCCCACAAGGAAAAACTCTATGTCGACGGTGGTCCCTCGACCACCGGCACGGTCGGCCATCTGCGCATGGAGGGCCGCGAGGTCTTCAAGCATGCCGTGGGCATGATTACCGACGTGATCGAGGCTGCTTTCGAGGCGACCGGTACGACGGCCGACGATCTCGACTGGCTGGTGCCGCACCAGGCCAACCGCCGGATCATTGATGGTTCGGCCAAGAAACTTGGCATTCCGCTTGAGAAAGTGGTGGTCACGGTCGATCTCCATGGCAACACCTCGGCAGCCTCCATTCCACTGGCGCTGAGTGTCGCGGCATCGGATGGACGCATCAAAAAGGGTGATCTCGTCCTGCTCGAGGCGATGGGCGGCGGTTTCACCTGGGGGTCCGTGCTGCTGCGCTGGTAAAAAAATGTGATATGGTGCAGACGCTTGACCGGAATGGACAAGGGCAATACTCTTTCCGGGCTAATCGATAATCTAAGAAAATCGGTGGGGGAAGATGAGCGGAAAAACGGTGACACGAGCAGACCTGGCCGAATCGGTTTTTCGCAAGGTCGGTCTCTCCCGAACGGAATCGGCTGAACTGGTCGAGACGGTGATCGACGAAATCTGTAACGCCATCGTGCGGGGCGAAAGCGTCAAGCTTTCCTCCTTCGCGACGTTTCAGGTGCGTGACAAGAACGAACGCATCGGCCGCAATCCGAAAACCGGCGAAGAAGTGCCGATTTCTCCGCGCCGTGTCATGACCTTCAAGGCTTCCAACGTGCTGAAACAGCGCGTCCTCAAGGCGCATCTCCAGCGCAAGGCCAAGTTGAAACCGCAATCGCCGGCCTCCTAAATCTTACCGTCCACCATTAAAGTGGTTGAAAACACGTCCATAAGCCGTTGAATTGCGCATGATTCGTGTAATCATCAGCAATTGCTGCGATATAGGCTCGCAGCCAGAGTCGCGTGGTGCATACCGCGTATCTTCGACGCGGAGTGGGGGAAGACATGGACAAGAGCCCGGATGCGTTTCGCACCATCAGTGAAGTGGCCGACGATCTCGATTTGCCGCAGCATGTGCTGAGGTTTTGGGAAACACGGTTCCTGCAGATCAAGCCGATGAAGCGCGGCGGTGGCCGGCGCTACTACCGGCCTGAAGATGTCGATCTGCTCAAAGGCATTCGTCATCTGCTCTACGATCACGGCTATACGATCAAGGGTGTGCAGAAGCTCTTGAAGATGAACGGCAACAAGTTCGTCGCGGCGATTGCCAGCGGCGATCTGGCGACCGTCGAGGCGCTCGCAGCCGCCAATATCGAGGAGCCTGCGCAGCCCAAGCTCGGCAATCCAGATGAAGACCAGATCGTCGGCCGTGCCAAGGCGCCCGCCAGCCGCCGGTTCTTCTCGTTCGTCGGCGGTAATGACGAGGCTCCTGAAATCTCGGTGGGCAAGACATCCGTCGGCAAGGAAGACAGGGCGCTGCTGCAGGAAGCGCTCTACGACCTTTTGGAATGCAAGCGCCTGCTCGATCAGGTGCGTTGAGACTGCGGTCGGTCTTGTGTTTGCCGGCCTTTACTCTCGTGGCGCCATGCCGTTCATGGTAGGACCGCGACAGACATTCTGAGCAAGGCGAGACAATGGAAAAGCCCTGGACGAAAAGCGTGACGCTCGCCTTGGAGGGACCAGGCAAATACGTGACGATATCCAATACCACCGAAGCATCGTGGGCGATGATCGAGGACTGGCCGCTGGAAGATGCGCCGGCGCTCGACCGGGCGCTTGGTATCTGCGCCGAGGTGATCGAGGGCAAGCGCCCGGCCGAAGACGCCCGAAAAGCGTTTTTGGCCGCTGCTGCCGAAGCAGAGATTGCGGTTCAGGAGTGACCGGAGCGTAAACCTTGGCGATTGCCGGGTCTTTTGTCTGTCGTACTGGTTCGGTAAAAAGCCTCTTGGCGTCCGTTGCCTGCATCTCCATATGTCCGGGATATGATTGAGAAAAGAGCGAGATGAGCGAGACCCTTCAGGCAAAATTTCACGGCGAGATGCTGGCGCTCTACGATCATTGTGCGCGGATTGGCTTCCGGCCAGTGCTGTTTCGCCGTCTTGTCATCCTGAAAGGTGGCGTCGAGGCTGCCAGGGAGCTGGTGTTCAAGCCCGGAACGACCGGCTTGGAACGGCTGATCGAGGCCAGGAAAGCCGAATTCTCGATAGAGGCCGCGATGACACGGCCGGAATACCGCACTCTTTTTTCACCGCTCGAAATCAAGGAAGCGGCCAAGCGGCTCGAGGGCGGCGCGACGCGCGAACGTTCCAGGGGCCGCCTTACGGCCACTATCACCAACACGAAACAGGCATGATGACCATGGCGAAGAAACAGAAGCTCGAACATTCCGATTTTTCCGGCGAGTTTACCGAAGACGACATCACCGTGCTTGTCGATATCTTCCGCAAGGAGGGCAGCGCGGACGGCTGGACGATGGAAGTGATCGATCAGGACGAAGGCCTGACCGTCTGGGAAGAGCCTTTTGCCACGGACAAGGAAGCCTTCGAGGAGTTTTTGGCGACCGTCGAGCGCGATGGCATCGAGTCTTTTCTCGAAGAGCCGGAGACCGATATTTCGGTGCATTAACACCTGGCTGATGCTGTGTGCGGCGCTGGCTCGATGATGAGCGGCCAGACCGCAACACTTGGAGCGCGACCGCTTTAATTTGGTCGACTGGTCAGCGCCAAATGTATATGATGTAAATCTAATATTCATTTGGCGCTGGAGGGCGAAATGGCTGTTGTAAGCGGTGGAACCGCATTTGCGATAAAGTTCAATACGCTTCAGGTCGATAAACTCTTTGACTACGATTTTTCGACGGTATCGCCGGTGTCGGCGAAGTATTTTGATAATGCGACTAACTACACGCTGTTTAAGGGCAGCGGGTTCACGTTCGATACCACGAATGCGCCAACAGGCGGCACCGTGACATCGGTACAGTATGTCATCAACAATAGCACCGCACTGCTGATTACCGGCTTGAGCATCGCCGCGACGACGGTTCGCGACTTTGCATCGCAAAACAACACGCAAGGGCTTTTGAGCCTGGCATTGAGCGGCGCGGACACATTGAACGGCACGCGATTGGCCGACGTTCTTTCCGGCTATGCCGGTAACGATATCCTCAAGGGCGGCGGCGGCAAGGACGTGCTTGATGGCGGGACAGGCGCCGATACGGCGCTCTATACCGACAAGACTGCCGCCGTTACCGTCACCCTCAAAGGCGCCACCAACGTAAAGGTCACCGTTGGCGGCGTAGCGGAAGACAAGATCCGTAATATCGAGAATGTTACCGGCGGATCGGGCGCCGACAAATTGACCGGTGATCGCCTTGCCAATGTTTTGAATGGAGGCGCCGGTAATGATACTCTGTGGGGAGGGGGCGGTGCTGATACGCTGATCGGCGGCCGGGGTAACGATTCCCTGAATGGCAATTCCGGCTCGGATACGGTCGATTACAGCCGGGACGCCGCAAGCGGCGGGACGCGGGGCGTCATCGTCAACCTGCTCGGCACCGGGGCGCAAGGCGGGTTGTCGGCCGATACGGCAAAGGACGGGTTCGGAAACACCGACACGGTGAAAAACATACCCAACGTTATCGGAACCAAGTTCAATGACGCGATTTATGGCGGCAATCATGCCAACACGCTGTCCGGTGGTGCGGGCAACGATCTGATCAATGGTGGTCTTGGAAAGGATGTCCTGATTGGCGGCGCGGGCAACGATACATTTTTCTTCAATAGCGCGCTTGGCTCGACCAACATCGACACGATCCGCGATTTCGTCGTTGTAAACGACACCGTGCAGCTGGAGAATGCCATATTCACCGCCCTTAGCGTGACGGGCACGCTTGCCGCCACTGCCTTTCATATCGGAACCGCGGCCGCCGATGCGTCAGATCGTATCATCTACAACGCGGCGACTGGTGCACTCAGCTATGACAAGGATGGAACAGGCGTGGCGGCAGCCGTTCAGTTTGCCACCGTCGGCCATGACCTGGTGATGACCAACGCCGATTTCTTCATCGTATAGCGGGTACGCCGGCCGGCGGCGTCACAGTGTGCGCGGATTGCCCGGAAGAGCGCCGGACGGGATATCGGGTGTCCGGGATCGGTGTGGGCGCTTTGGTTCCCGAAGGGATGCCCCGCCACCTATCATTCCGTTCTTCCGGTAGCTGAAGAAATGGAAAGGCGGTGTCGACAGGGGCTTCAAGGAGAAAATGGTCGGAGCGGCGGGATTCGAACCCACGACCCCTTGACCCCCAGTCAAGTGCGCTACCGGGCTGCGCTACGCTCCGAACCGAAGAGAGCCGTATATAATCGGGACTTGGCGCGCAAGTGTTGATTTCGGAAAACGGCGTAAATCTCCGGAAAAAGCGGCACGTTTTTTGTTGTCGGGAAAATTGCGGCGAACATGCGGGACGGCGGCTGATTTTCTTGATGCTTAAAGTTTTCGGCAATCCCTTGCCGCGATAATACGCGGGCGAAAAGGGGATTCGGGTAATGGCGAAGACGGCGGTCAGAAAAGGCCAGAAGCGGCGCACAGGCCGCAAACAGGCCAAAACGAGCATGTGGCCATGGTACCTGGCCGGCGTATTGTCGGTGAGCGCGGTCCTTGCTTACGATCACCGGGCACAACTTTTGCCGATGACGGCGCCGTTTTACACGGCATCGATCGCCAAGCCGCGGCCCGTCGAAAAACAGCCCGCTGTGGAAAGGCAGGTAGAGAAATCACTACCTTCCGCAAAACCTGCGCTTGCGATGCCGGCCGTGCGGCCTGTGGAGCAGGCAGCCGTGGATGTTGCTGCGCTGAAAACTGTTGGTGAGCAGACGGCTTCTGGCCGCAAGCCTGGGACTTTCTATTTCTGCACCGAAACGCTGGAAAACTGCGTCGTCGATGGCGGCACCTTCTGGTATGGTCGGCAAAAAATTCAGATCGCCGGCATCCAGGCGCCAAAAATCAAACAGGCCAAGTGCGACGACGAGCGCAAGCTGGGCTCCCTGGCGAAAAAGCGGCTCTGGGAGCTTCTCAATGCCGGTGACATTCAGTTGGCCAACGTCTCCGGTCAGGATGCCCGGGTCATGGTCGGGCAGGGGCGTTCAATCGGCGATATGCTGGTCTCAGAGGGACTTGCACGGCGCACGTTCGGCGGCAAACAGGGCTGGTGTGCTCAAGGGTGAAATCATACCGTCCCCTGCGTGGTTGATGGGCATTTCAGCGTTTTCAATTTTTATACAGGTGCCTCATCTGCGCCTGCCGGTCTGCCCAGCCCATTGTCCCGTTGGTTTGACCTATCGTGCTGTGGCCAACCGCCGGTACACCGCTTCGGTTCTGTCGATCATCTGTCTCATCGAAAAATTCGCCATCCGGCCAATCGCTGCCTCGGTCAGTTGGCGATATCGGCCCGGATCAGCACTTTCCACCATGGCATTGGCGAGCTTGGCGGTGTCGCCGTCATTGGGCACGATCAGGCCGCTCTTGTCCTTTTCGATCGCGGTCGATGCGCCGCCGACATCGGTGGAGATGATCGGTTTTCCCGATGCGGCAGCCTCCAGCATGACATAGGACATCGCTTCATAGCGGCTCGGCATAACCAGCACGTCGAAGGCGGGGACAGCCTGCGGGCCGGTGAAGGCCGAGGTTAGGCGAATACGCTTCTGCACGCCACTTTCGGCGATGGCTGTGCGGACTTCCGGTTCAAGGTCACCGGAGCCGACCATGATCAATTCGGCGCCTGGCAACCGTGAGGCGGCATTGCGAAAGGCCTCGATTAGACGCTCGGGTGCTTTTTGATAGGACAGGCGGCCGACGAAACCGAAGACGAACGTATCTGCCGAAATGCCGAAGCTCGCCCGCACCGTGTTTGCCATGTCGAGCGGTGGCGTTGTCACGCCGTTGATGATGACCGACAGTTTTCGCGCGGGCATGCCAAGCGACAGGGCATGGGCATGCTCGTCGTCGGACACGCAGATCAGGTGGTCGGTAAACAGTTTGGCCAGGATGGTCTCTATGCCGCCGAAGATCAGCCTCCCGATCCTGCCGAGCGTCGGGTCCATGGTGCGGAAGGCATGCGGGGTGTAGACGCGCGGGGCGTGGACGCCGGGAAGGCGCAGGCGGGTCAGCGCGCCGGCCTTCGAGCTATGACCATGGACGATGTCAAAGGGCGTGCCGCCATCGATGATACGGCGCAGAGCGCGATGCGCGGCAATGTCGGACAGACCCGGAGACCGCTTCATGGCGACAGCATGCACGGCGGGCAGGGCGAGCGATTTCAATTCGCGGACGAAAGCGTCTTCTGCCCTGAGCGGCGAATAAACCGCTTCTACATGGTGGCCGCGCTCATGCAGTCCGCGGCAGAGATCGAGGAAATGGCGGCCTGATCCGCCGCCGCTCGGCTCAAGCACCTGGACGATGCGCAGGCCGTTTGCAGCACCGGGGATAAAGGGGTCGATGTTCATTCTGACAATCCGCCGCCGGTCCCGATATGGAGCCGATCCATTCCCCTCTGTGTACAGGGTTGACGTTAACGCAGCGTTGGCGACGGACCAGGACGGTGCGTTTGCCCTTTGTTCAGGCTGCGCCGGTAGCGGTATTCGAGCGCGCCGCAACCCCAGACAACACCGAGCAGCAGGAAGAAATGCCGCCAATGATCGGTATCGATGACATTGCCGATGGCGGCATGGCCGATCAGCACGATCCAGGCGATCATCAGGTAGGGCTGCCAGGGACGGTCGAGCAATAGGAACCGGAAGCCCATCGATATGGTCCAGGCTATCAGCGTGACATAGGAGACGAAGCCGAGCCAGCCATAGGAGGTTAGCGACTTCAGCCAGATATTGTGCTCGTCCTCGGGAAACATCGTGCTGAACACCATCGGGCCGATGCCGAGCGGTTTTTCCATCGACATCAGAAAGCCGAACTTGTGGCGGGCGAAGCGTCCGAGATGGCCGCCGTCATATTCCTGGACGAGCTGGGTGCGGCTGGAAAATAGGTCGGCAACCTGTGGAATCTGCAGCGCAACAACCAGAGCCACGACCATCAGCAACGCACCGCTAAGGGCAAGCACAAGGATCTTCAGCCGGAAGGCGCCTGTCCGTTCCTTCAGGAGCATGACGAGGACGAGGGCGCAGGCGCAAAACAGATAGAGCGCCCAGGCTGCACGCGAGAAGGAAAGGAAAAGCCCGAGCGCCATGATCAGGATGGCGGCGGCCCTGAGGGGGGCAGTGGTTATACGCTCCGTCAGCAGGCGGTACATCAGGTAGATCGAAGGCGCCACGAGGAAGGGGCCGAAGACATTGGGGTCCTGAAAGGCACCCTTGGCCCGGTCGTAGAGCGTAAAATTCGCAGCGCCCGGAATGGCGCCGAAATAGCCTAGAATACCGAGCAGCGAGGTGATGACGCCAGCTGCGACCCAGGCATCGAAGATCAGCTTCAGCCGCTCATGACGGGCTTCGATGATGGCGGCGTAAAACACGGAGGATAGGCAGAGGAAGCCGGACACCGCCATATACATCGGTGCCGTGGCGAGGTCGCTCATCACTGTCAGGGAGAGAATGCCTCCGGTCATAAACAGGATGAGCAAGGCCAGAAGCGGCGCAACCGAGCGCGAGATTTTCAGGCCGAAGATAAACCAGACCCCGATAAGGCCCGCCATGAAGACTTCGTAAGGCGCAGGCTCCGCGATGACGAAGCCCGACAGAAAGACGCCAAACGTTACCATGGCCGAGCCGAGCATGGCGACGGCAGCCATCTGCGGGCGAAATCCCGCGGCAGACGTGGCGGCTGGCGTGTTCAATAGGCATTTTCCGTGTTGAGAAGCCGGATCGGCGTTAGGAACAGGATCTTCAGGTCCAGCCAAAGCGACCAGTTTTCGATGTAGTAGAGGTCGAAAGCGGTGCGGAACTTGATCTTCTCATCGTTGTCGATCTCGCCGCGCCAACCATTGATCTGCGCCCAGCCGGTGACACCCGGCTTGACGCGGTGGCGGGCGAAATACCCTTCGACGACGTCGGAATAGGTGCGATCGGCGGTTTGGGCAAGAACCGCATGCGGGCGTGGGCCGACCAGCGATAGTTGACCGCGCAGCACGTTGAAGATCTGTGGCAGTTCATCGATCGAGGACTTGCGCAGGAAGCGCCCGACGCGTGTGACGCGCGGATCACCCTTGGTGACGGCATTGCGCGCCGTCGGGTCGCTCATGTTGGTATACATCGAGCGGAACTTGTAGACGTCGATCGTCTCGTTGTTGAAGCCGTGGCGCTTCTGCTTGAAGATGATCGGGCCCGGCGAGCTAAGCTTCACGGCAATTGCAGCACCGATAAACACGGGCCAGAGCAGGAGCAGCGCGACGATGCTGAAGAAAACGTCGAAGATGCGCTTGGCGACCGAATCCCAATCGGCGATCGGTTTGTCGAAAATGTCGAGCATCGGCACCTGGCCAACATGCGAATAGCTGCGCGGGCGGAAGCGCAGATTGTTGGCATGGGCTGCAAGCCGGATGTCCGCGGGCAGAATCCAGAGCTTTTTCAGGAGCTCAAGAATGCGCTTCTCTGCCGATAGCGGCAAGGCGATGATCAGGATGTCGATGCGGGTGAGACGGGCGAAATCGACCAGTTCAGCAACGGTGCCGAGCTTCGGGTAGCCTGCGATGATACCCGGCGAGCGGCGCTCGTCACGGTCGTCGAAGATGCCGCAGATGCGGATATCGTTGTCAGTCTGCTGTTCGAGCGAGCGGATCAAATCCTTGGCCGGCTGACCGCCACCGACGATGACGGCGCGGCGCTCCATAATGCCGTTACGAGCCCAGCGGCGGATGGAGAATGCGATGAAGGCGCGTTCCGCGGCCAGGAAGACGGCGCCCAGCACGTACCAGCCGCCGAAGGAGAGGCGCGAGAAAGTCTCGCCGGTCTTGAGCAGAAACAGCACCAGCGTCATGGAGGCGAAGGCCAGAGTCCAACAGCCGATCAGCCGGGGGATGGCCCGGGCGGCGGACCGGAGCGTTGGGACCTGATATCCGTCGCAAAGCTGCAGGAACATCACAGTCAGCGCCGCGCCTCCGGCAATCAGCCCGCAATAGGCGAGGATTTCCTCGCTCGGCGGTGCGACATAGAGCATGTGGATGGCGTAGCCGATGGCAAACAGTGCGGTGAATTCGAACAGCCGCATCAGGCCGATGATCATGGCGGGAGAATAGGTATCGGTGCGGAACTGCGACGCAATCCTGCGCGCCAGCGGGTTGAGTTCGCGCTTCGGTTCCTCGCCGCGTTTCTCTCCGGGCGCAATGGTCCGGATCTCCGAAATCTTCTTGCGCAATGCGTCGGTGTCGAAAGATTCCGGTTTGTCGATCTGGTTCATGATATCCGCCCGGGCCGTTGTGTCCCTTCGGGATAGCAGAAAGCCCCTAAGAAACGTTTACGGGTTTTTGGCGGGTGTTCCGCGTCCGGTGACCTTTTCCGGTACAAGCTGGCGGTAGAGCCGCATCATGCTGGCAGACATCGTCGAGGTTGCAAAGGCGGCCTTAAAGATACCGGCCTCCGGCATCACCTTCGTGGCCCAGTTCTTCTCCGTCATCGCCGCCGTCATCACTTCGGCAAGCGATTGCGCATCGCTGGGCGTGGCAAGGGCAGCATTTTGGGTACCGAGAATTTCCGGAATGCCGCCTACGCGTGCGGCGATCACCGGTTTGCGGGCGGCCAGAGCCTCCAGAACGATATAGGGCATGGATTCGGCGCGCGATGGTACGACGACGTTGCGGGTAAAGGCGAAGGCGTCGCGTGCCTTCATGGCTGGCAGCATCTCGATGCGGCGGCCAAGACCGCGCTCCAGCATCATCTGTTCATACTCGTCTTTTTGCGGGCCATCGCCGATCATCATCGCGGACAAGGGCCTGCCGATAGCCCGCTCGGTTCTGGCAAAGGCATCGATGAAGAGATCAGGTCCCTTCAGGTCACGCAGCATGCCGATGTAAAGAAAATCCACCGCATCGGCGCGGGCATAGACAGTCTCGAAGTCACGGTCGTCGATACCGTTATAGATGCGTTCGCTGCGGGTTTTCGGCTTGCCGACCTTGGCCTCGTAGGTCTGGCGTTCGAAATCGCAGACAAAGACGATGGCGTCCGTCAGGTATTCCTGGAGACGCTCGAGCAGGAATACGATCTTTCCCGAGGGCTTCGCTCTGCTATAGTGCAAGCTGCCGCCGTGCGGCGAATAAAGGCGGGCAACGCAATACCTGTTCACCCGCAAGGCTGAGCCGATTATCCGGGCCAGAGCGCCACCTTTGGCGCCGTGACCATGCAGGATATCCGGCTGCAAACTTCTGATTTCCTTGTAACTTTTCCACATTGCTGCGAAATCTGCCGGGCCGATGGACCGGCGGATCGGCAAACGGACGAGACCGAGTGCCAGAAAAGGTCTTATCTCGTCGAAAAGTGCGTCCTCATAGCTTCCGCCCGTCGTGCTGTCGCAGACGATGCCGACCTCATGGCCCTGCCGCGCGTGTGCTTCCGCCAGATCGCGGACATGGCGGAAGATTCCACCGATCGGTGATCTGAAACAATGGATGATGCGCAGCGGCTGTGGGTCCGGCATGCCGTCAGAACAGCCGCTCGCGTACATAGATCGTGTCGCCGGCCATGATCGGGTCGGAGATCGACACGCGGCCGGTCAGGATGCGGCCATTGATCTTGCGGGTAACATCGACATTGGCCTGGTTGGCGCGTGGCGAATAACCGCCGGCAACAGCGATGGCGTTTTGAACCGTCATGCCCGGCACATAGGAATATTGCCCGGCCTGGCCGACTTCACCCATGATGAAGACGGAGCGGTAACGATCGACCTCGATCGTCACGTCCGGATCGCGCAAATAGCCTTCGCGCAGTTTGCTGGCGATGGTCTTTTCCATTTCGGGCAGGGTATGCCCGCGCGACGGAACGGCGCCGATCAGCGGGAAGGCGACATAGCCTGCCTGATCGACGGTGTAGCTGCCGGTGAGGCCCGCCTGTTCGAAGACGCTGATGCGCAGCCGGTCGCCGCTATCGACGCGATAGGGCTGGATGGTTGCTTCATGGAAAGCCTTCGGCGCGGGCTGGTAGCTGCTGCACCCTGAAATTGCAAGGCACAGCGAGAGTACGGCCAAGGCGGGGCCTGTTTTCATGCGGGCGGATGTCATCGGGCTCTCGCGTTCCGGAAACCATGTCATGGACTGATGTTATCAATCCGTTAGGGTTAATAGCCGGTAAAGGCCGCAAAGATTTTCAGGAGAGGAGATGTGTTTGCGCCTTCGTCGGGTGCGTTGCATAAGTTGTACTGCCGAAATCGCATTAACTGTTGCGTTACCATGTTTGTTTACGGTGGCGCAGAGTTGTGAAGGTTCGAGGTAAAACGCATGCCGGGCGTCAACGACGGTCATCAGGATGTAGATATCGATCTCGCCGGGCTTTTCCGCGCCATCTGGCGTCGGCGGGGCAGGGTGCTGTTGGCAACCGTTGCGTTCAGCGGTCTGGCCTTTATAGGCGCCAGCCTGATGAGCCCGGAATTCGAGGGTGAGGCGCGGCTTCTGATCGAATCGCGTCAGGCCGAGTTCAGTGGCGCCAATCAGGCGCCGCCGCAGACGGCCGATAGCCCGTTCGACGAATCCGGCATTTCCAGCCAGGTGCAGGTATTGCGCTCGGCCGATCTGATCAAACAGGTCGCCCGCGAGATGAAATTGTACGAGCTGCCGGAGTTCGACCCGACCGCGAAGCCGTCGGCGGTCTCCGATGTGCTGGTGATGTTCGGCATCAAGAAGAATCCGCTCGATATGGCGCCCGAAGAGCGCGTCCTGAAGGAATTCCAAAAGAAACTGCAGGTCTATCAGGTGGAGAAATCGCGGGTAATCGCGGTGCAGTTCACGTCGGAAGACCCGAAGCTGGCTGCCGCTATCCCGAATGCGATGGCCAAGGTCTTCCTGTCGCTGCAAAGCGGCGCCAAGCTCGATTCCAATTCGGAGGCTAGCCGCTGGCTGGAGCCGGAAATCGCCAATCTGCGTGAAAAGGTGCGCGATGCGGAGGCCAAGGTTGCCGATTATCGCGCCTCGTCCGATCTGCTTTTGACCGGCGAAACCGGCGGCACATTTGCAACCAAGCAACTGAACGACATTTCGACCGAGCTTGCCCGCGTGCGCGGCGAGCGAGCCAATGCCGAGGCGCGTGCGGAAAACGTCCGCACTGCGCTTGCCAGTGGCCGGGCCGTCGATACGCTGAACGATGTCGTCGCCTCGCCGATGATCCAGCGGCTGAAGGAAACCGAATCCAATATCCAGGGCCAGATTGCCGATCTGTCGACGACACTGCTTGATGGGCATCCACGCCTGAAGGGGCTGAAATCCCAGCTTCAAGGAATCAGGACGCAGATTCTCGGTGAAACCAAGAAAATCCTTGGCAGCCTCGAAAATGAGGCGACGGTTTCCCAGTTGCGGGAACGCCAGCTGGTTGCCCAGCTCAACACGTTGAAGGCAAGATCGGCCAAGGCCGGCGAGGACGAAGTCGGATTACGGGCGCTGGAACGGGAAGCCACGGCACAGCGGCAACTGCTGGAAACCTACCTGGCGCGCTATCGCGAGGCGACGTCGCGCAGCGGTGAAAATGCGGCCCCCGCCGACGCGCGCGTCATTTCGCAGGCGGTTGAGCCGACGGAAGTCAGCTTTCCCAAAGTCCTGCCGATCACGATCGTCGCTGCCTTTGCCAGCTTCCTCGTCAGCTGCGTCGTCATCATGCTCTCCGAACTGTTCAGTGGCAGGGCCTTGCGTCCGGTTGGCCGCAGGGGCGAGGAGATGTTCGACGAAGAGCCGTTCGAAGTCCAGCCGGCGGAAATCCAGCCGGTGCCGGAAACTGTCACCCGTCCGGTGCCTGCGCAGGCGGCGCCGGTTGTCGCGCGGGAACCGATACCCGCAGCGGCAGTTGCAGCCGAACCGGCAGAGCTTGAAATCACAGCGCCGGAAGAGGACGATTTTTCGATTGCCTCCGTTGCCGGCCATCTGAGCGCCGACGACGTGCGTGTCGCGATCTCCGTATCGCCGGCGGGCGACGAGGGCTCAGTGAATGCAGTGGCATTGGCGCGAATGGTGGCTGAAGAGGGGCGCAAGATCGTGCTGATCGACCTGACAGGCTCTGCTTGCCCGACACGCCTGATGACCCAGACGGCGGATCTCGCCGGGATCACCAATCTGTTGGTTGGCGAAGTTCCTTTCACGGAAACGATCCATGCCGACCGGTTGTCGGATGCGCATATCATTCCTCAGGGCGATGCCGATCCGCTACAGGCTATGCGCGGCATAGAGCGCCTGCAGATGATCATCGATGCCCTGTCCAACGCGTATGACACGGTGCTGATCGAATGCGGGCCGGCCGATGTGAATGCGATCCGCAGGGTGACGCGCGCGCGCGATACGCAGATCATCATTTCGGCGCCAGATGTCGACAACGAGGAGATCATCGACCTCATTACCGGTTTCGGCGAAGCGGGTTTCGGCGAGATCGTGTTGATGACGGGAACGGGCTATCCGCAACCGGGAAGTTCAGGCCGCCGGGCGGCCTGATCGATAGCGATCGTTTCAGTCGCCGTCCGTGTCCGGCACAGCTGCCACGCCCGGCGCTTGCCGGCGCTGGCGCAACCGCTGCAGAAAAGCATAGGCCTTCCTGTTTTTCTTGATGCCGGATTTCATTCGGACAACGGCGCGATGCACTGACGCGGCCAGGCGCCCGCGCAGCGTTAATGGCAGGACGATATCACGCTGGATGGTCTCGACCGTGCACCAGGAGCGCTTGTAGCCCTGGTCGCCGATGCCGAAATCAAACAGGCTGATCCCTTCGGCATTGCATTTGCGGATGATCAGGTAAAACAGCAGCTCGCCCGGGCTGGCGTCCGCGGCGATATCCTCGTCGATCGATCCGAACTGGCAGATGACGTGATCGCCCTTGCGTGACAATCCGGCAATGGCAACGATGCGGCCATTGCCGTGTCCACGCAGACGGATCGCATTGAGTTCAAGCGGTTGGCCGTCACCGGTTGGCTCCACGGCCGCGAGCGCATGGAAAAAGGCCTGCGTTTCCATGTCCTGAAAGACGTTGGGCAGGCCAAGCGCCTTGAAGCGGATGGCCTTCTGTTCGAAGAACAGGTCGAGGATCTGCCGCCGTTCCGTGCAGGTGGTGGCAACAACGTGCTCGTAGCCTCCCATTGCCTCCAGCCGCTTTTCCGAAACGCGGAATTTCTTGCGCCGCCGTTTGGCATTCAGCTGCGCGAGCGTCGCTTCGAAATTTTCAAGAAGCGGCAACTGGAACGATGCATTCTGGTTGCGAACCGCAGGCAGGGAGGCGAGCGGGTGGCGTGTGCCATGCCAATCGAACGGCATTTTCTCCAGCGTCACGATATCGGCAACCCGCGACAGCTTGGCTGAGAGATCGGCAATCAGCTCCGCCGCCAGCTTGGGGCAGGTGACCGGATCGAAATCCTCTGCGAAAAGGCCGGTATTGATGTTGCTGTGCGGTGAGCCGATGAAACGGGCCGTGCGGAAGAACCGGCCGCGAACAAGCTCCAGCGGCAGGATGAAGACTGTCTTCTGGCCAATCCTGCCACGTACCAAAAGCAGCTGATTGGCATGTGTCGCAGCCCAGGCGGCGCACCAGTCGAAGCCCTGATGCAGGGATGCGGCGGAGGAGGCCTCCAGCGCGCGCCAGTCCACCTCCAGCGCGTGCATGTTGACATGCACGCTCAATGTCAGCCCCTCGGCAACCGCAATGTCGCGGACCTGCTCGCGCCGGCCATGCATGACATGGCGGCGAGCCTTGCTCACGGGCATGATGTTGAAGTCCACGTCGGTCATGATCGTTTGCGGTTCCGGGCCGGGATGACGTCTCATCTAGACCGAGCATGCGCTTATTTTCATTTAAATGGGACGGGCAGCCGACGAGCTACCCCGGATTTCATCAAATGCGGTTACCGAATGGATAAGATCAACCGGCACCTGTAGGCGCGCTACCGGGGCTGCCGAAGCGTTGGATTTTTGACGCCATCCTTGTTACAACCGATGTCTGTTTTCATGGAGAGACCGATGCGCCACTGAACGAGGTTTGGACAATTCGCGGCAATCCCTGCGCGTTTCCAGGCCGCTCTATGTCACCATGACCGTTGGACATAAAGGTGGAGTATCCCCATGCCTGAACATCAAGACACGCCGGATTCCGGCGCGGTCCATCCCGTTGCCGCTTTCCCGCAGGTCGGCTTTCTCAAGAACATCATCCGTTCACCGCTGATCAGCGCCGGCGATTTCAGCTATTACGACGATCCGGCCGGGCCGGAGCATTTCGAGGAAAAATGCGTCCTCTACCACTATGATTTCATCGGCGACCGGCTGGATATCGGCCGTTACTGCGCCCTGGCGCAGGGTGTGACGTTCATCATGAACGGTGCCAATCATGCCATGCAGGGGTTTTCGACTTATCCCTTCAGCGTCTTTCCCGGTGCATGGCGCGATGGTTTTGACCTTAGCCTTTATGCCAGCGGCTACCGGGGTGACACCACGGTTGGAAACGACGTGTGGATTGGAACCAAGGCCACGATCCTGCCGGGCGTGACAATTGGCAATGGTGCCATCATCGGCGCTCACGCGGTGGTCGCCAAGGATGTGCCGCCCTACAGCGTCGTCGCCGGAAATCCGGGCAGGGTAATCAAACAGCGTTTTCCTGACGATATAGTCGAACGCCTTCAGGCCGTTGCCTGGTGGAACTGGCCGGTTGACAAGGTCACCCGTCACATTGCCGCAATCACCGGCGCGGATATCGAGATGCTCGAAAAGGCCGTTTAATCGCCGACCCAGCCCGTGGCGAGCGCGTTTGCCCATGCGGTGCGGCCGCGTGAACGAGCAAGTTTCGACATCGCCATGTGATCGTAGGAAACACGCCGGAAGGCAACGGTCCAGTGACCGTCCGTCTTTTCAAGAATGGCGTAGGATGCGTCGGGCGAGCCGGTCTCGACTTTGTGGAAAACCGGTTCGTCATCGTCATATCCCGGACAGCCAACGCTGCCGGGGTTGACGATCAGCCGGCCGTCGGCAAGCCGAACGGCGCGGGGAATATGGGTGTGGCCGCAGAGGATGACGGGAAGGTCGATCCCTTTTGCTAACTCTTCGATGCGTTCCCGGCTGGACATGTGCACCACGCCTTCGGCCGTCAGGTCCTCAAGCCAGTAGGTGAGGTCGTCCTTGGGCGTCGCATGGCAGAGAAACAATTCTTGGCGGTGAACCAGTGTCGCGGGCAGGGCGCGCAGCCAGTCGAGATGGTGCGGCTGCAGTTCCGCATGCGCCATGCTGTCGGAAAGCCCCATCTTGGCCGTTTCAAGCGACACAAGCCAGCGATCGTGGTTGCCGCGAATCGACGGGAAATCGCGTGCCATCAGAATGTCGGCGGTGCGGGCCACATTCATGGGACCGCTCAGGTGATCGCCGAGATTGACCACGTCGCCGATGCCCTGCGCCGCAATGTCGGCAAGCACGGCTTCGAGGGCAAGGTCGTTACCGTGGATATCGGCGATCACTGCGATCTTCATGATTTCGTCTTTCGGTTCAGCGTGGTTTGGCGGGCTTTTCCATCCACTTGATGATCAGCATCGCGGGTAGAATCCACAACAGGCCGGTAAAGAAGAAATAGGCGAGATGGATCCACCACGGCGAGGTGCCAAGCAGAAGCGAGGCAAAAGTGGTGGCCGCCAGCGCATAGACGATGACGAGGATGATGATCAGGACCGTGCCGATCAGTTTTCTCAGGCGAACAGGCATTCAGGACTTTCCGGTTGGCAGGTTTCGCAGGACAAATTGCCGCGACGGCATGCCGCAAAGGGGTAAGCCTTGTTTTGCATGCTGCTCTGGTGCAAATCAACGGCTTTGATGCATGCGCCCCAGGACAAAGTGCCTTTAACCGGCCCGGCCATGTATTTTGATAAGTGGAGGCCTTGATGGCAAGCGCGGATTTGGCGACGGAACGGCGCCTTTTGAACGAGATCGATACGGTAAGCCGCAATCGCATCCAGATCAGGATCTGGCTGGGCATCGTCGTTTTGGTGCTGTTCGGACTGGTGCTTGTCGGCGGCGCGACGCGGCTGACGGAATCCGGCCTGTCGATCACCCAGTGGAAGCCGATCCACGGCGTCATCCCGCCGCTCACCGCTGCCGAATGGCAGGAGGAGTTCGAGCTTTACAAGCAGATCCCGCAATACGAGCAGATCAACAGCGACATGACCGTGGAAGGGTTCAAGACCATCTTCTGGTGGGAATGGGCGCACCGGCTGTTGGCTCGCTCGATCGGTCTGATCTTCGCACTGCCGCTGGCCTTCTTCTGGATTCGCGGACAGATCGAGCCGCGGCTCAAACTGCCGCTGCTCGGCATTCTGGCGCTGGGCGGGTTTCAGGGCTTCATTGGCTGGTGGATGGTCTCCTCCGGCCTTGCCGATCGCACCGAGGTCAGCCAGTACCGGCTGGCCATCCATCTCATCATCGCCTGTCTGATCTTCGTCTCCTGCATCTGGATCGGCAGGGGACTGGCGCCGCATGCCAACGATCTGGCACCGACGAAAAGCTCGAAGAAGATGGCTGCGATCATCGCCTGCATGGCGTTGTTCCAGATCTATCTGGGCGCGCTGGTTGCAGGACTTGATGCCGGCCTCTCCTACAATACCTGGCCATTGATGGACGGCGCATTCGTGCCGTCGGACCTGTTCATCCAACAACCCGCCTGGCTCAACCTGTTCGAAAATCCGAAGACCGTGCAGTTCGTCCACCGTATCGGTGCCTATGTGCTGTTTGCGTTCGTTCTGATGCACATGATCGCCTCGTTGCGCAACGCACCGGAAACGACGCATGCGCGCCGGTCCGTTCTGCTGTTCGTACTGGTGACGATCCAGGCGATGATCGGCATCATGACGCTGCTTTTGCAGGTGCCGGTCGGCTGGGGTGTGGCCCATCAGGGTGGCGCGCTGGTCGTGCTCGGTTTTGCCATCGCTCACTGGCGGGCGTTTATCGGCGAATATCCGCGGCCGCTGGAAATCGAAGTCCGCACCTGATCAGCGCAGCAGCCCGTCCAGCGCGGGCATGCCGAGAATGGCGGATGCGCCGATCAGGACATAGCAGATGATGCGGAATGTCGATGGTTTGGCGAGGCCGAACAGGCGGGAGCCGGCGTAAAGACCGCCGGCATAGAGCGGCAGGACGACCAGCGTCAGCGCAAAGACCTGTTCGACGAACAGGCCGCCGATCAGGTAGGTTACGGCTGTCAGCGCCGAGGAAATGACGAAATAGAGCATCAGGTTGGAGCGGATCACCAGCATGTCGCTGGCGCCGCTCAGCCAATAGGCGACGACCGGTGGGCCGCCGAGTTGCGCCGCGCCGCTGAAAACTCCGGCTATGCCGCCGACACCGGCCGTCAGCGGCGCGCGCGGTTGCCCGTGATAGCGCCAGCCGGAGACCAACAGGATCAGCATCAGTGCCGAAACGACCGTGATCGCCCAGCGCAGGATCAGAGGATCGGCGAGTGCCAAGGCCGCTGTGCCAAGCGGCACGCCGATCAGTGCGCCGGATGCCATGGTGAAGACCTCGCGCCGGTTGGCACCGCGCCAGGCGGCTGGAAGCATACCAGCTGCCGCAATCGTATCGATCACCAGCAGAACTGGCGAAATGATCTTCGGGCCTACGATTGAACCGCCGACCGGGATCAGGATAAGGGCGGCACCAAAGCCGGAAAAGCCGCGGGCAAGACCGGCAATGAAGGTGCAGACAAGCAGCGCATAGAGCCCGTGCTCCGGCAACGCGGTGGCGATTCTTGCCAGAAGGGTCGCGAAAAAGCCGGTATCGCCCATGTCAGTTCAAATACCCCTGCGCGCGAGCGAGCGCCCGATGGGCGCTCCGTGCTGCTATGTCTCTCAGGCCGACAGCATCAGGTCCATGTTCTGCACCGCAGCGCCCGAAGCGCCCTTGCCGAGATTGTCGAGCAGGGCAACCAGATTGACCTGTTCGCCGCCGTCCGAGCCGAACACGAACAGCTTCATCGTGTCCTTGCCGGCAAGCTCGACGGCATCGACGCGCGCCATCTTCGTGCTGACGTCCAATGGCACGACCTCGACGATTGATTGGCCTGCGTAATGGGCAGAGAGAGCAGCGTGGATGGTCTCGAGTGTTGCGCTGCCGTTCAGCTGATCGAGGAACAACGGTACTTGCACGATCATGCCCTGCGGGAAGCGGCCGACGGAGGGCGAGAAGATCGGCGCGCGATCGAGCATGCCGTGGATCTGCATTTCCGGCACATGCTTGTGCTTGAGCGTCAGGCCGTAAAGGAAGTTCGGCGAGCTGATCCGATCGGGATTGGCCGGGTCTTCCATCTGCGCGATCATCTGCTTGCCGCCACCGGTATAGCCGGAAACGGCATTGACCGTGATCGGATAGTCTTGCGGCAGGATACCGGCTTGGCGCAGCGGGCGGATAAGGCCGATAGCGCCGGTCGGATAGCAGCCGGGATTGGCGACGAGGCGGGCATCGCGGATTTTCGCCGTCTGCGCCTTGTCCATTTCGGCAAAGCCATAGGCCCAGTCCGGCGCGATGCGATAGGCTGTCGAGGTGTCGATGATGCGCACCTTGTTGTTGCCTTCGAGCATGGTGACGGCCTGTTTTGAGGCGTCGTCCGGCAGGCAGAGGATCGCGACATCGGCGCTGTTCAAGAGATCTTCGCGAATGGCGGCATTGCGGCGTTCCGCTTCCGGAATGGACAGCAGTTCCACATCCGAGCGGCCAGCCATGCGGCTGCGGATCTGCAGCCCCGTTGTGCCGTGTTCGCCATCGATAAAGATCTTCGGTTTCATGGTTTTATCCTGTCCTGCCAAGGGATTATCGGGTCTTCCGGAATCACTTTGGCATGCAATTGAATCAGTTTGACAACAGGGCGGCCCCAGTCGCTATCCGCGCCGCTCCGCCAGCTGTTCGGCATGAAGGCCGAGCATATACATTGCGATGGTTGAACCGGCAATGGCGGTGATATCGGCATGGTCATAGGCGGGTGCCACCTCGACGACATCGGCGCCCTTGATCGTCAGCGCGCCAAGTTTGCGGATCACCGAGAGGATCTTTGCCGAGGACGGGCCGCCTGCGACCGGTGTTCCGGTACCTGGCGCATAGGCGGGGTCGAGGCAGTCGATATCGAAGGTAAGGTAGGCCGGACGGTCACCGACATGGCGCAGGATGACGTCAGCAATGTCACCGGCACTCATTTCCTCCAGATCGTAGCCATAGAGAATGCGGATCCCGCAATCATCAGGCGCATGCGTGCGGATGCCGAGTTGGATCGAGCTTGCTGTGTCGATCAGGCCTTCGCGTGCCGCGCGGCCGACGAAGGAGCCGTGGTCGATCCGGCCCTTCTCGTCCGCCCAGGTATCCTGATGGGCATCGAACTGGACAAGCGAGAGGGGACCGTGCACGGCGGCGTGGGCGCGCAACAACGGCAGGGTGACGAAATGATCACCGCCGAGCGTCAGCAGGAAGGCACCACTTTTCAGAATGGTTTCCGCTTCTGAACGGATGGTTTCCGGCGTGGCGGCATGATGACCGTAGTCGAGCAGGCAATCGCCATAGTCGATCGTCGCCATGTCTTCGAACAGGTCGCGCTCGAACGGGTACTGCGGATCATTGTCGAAGATCGCGGAGGCGCGGCGGATGGCCTGCGGCCCGAAGCGGGCGCCGGGCCGATTGGAGGTCGCCGCGTCGAACGGGATGCCCCAGACGACGGCATCGACGCCCTTCAGGCTCTTCGTGTATTTCCGGCGCATGAAGGACAGGATGCCGGCATGGGTGGGATCCGTTGCGGCACTCTTCAGTGATGTGGCGGTGATTGCGTGGTCTATCGTCTTGTTGGCCATGATCGGTCCCGTCTGTTGTGTGGCCAGACGTTGGACAATCGGTGGCGGGAAGGCAAGACCCGGATTATCGCAATCGATCTTTCAGGAGGCCTTGGCTTCGTAAGTCGGCGCGAAATCGCCGAGCGATTTTGCCTTTTCAATCATCGCGCCGATATCCTGCTCAACGATCGCTTCCAGATCGGCAAAGCTGTCGATGACATAATAGATCGGCTGGACAATATCGATGCGATAGGGGGTTCTGAGCACACTCATCAGATCAAATGGCCGGAATTCGCATTCCGTGCCGTCCATCGCCGCCTTTGCTTCGCTGGGCGATGAAACGATGCCCGCGCCAAAACAGCGGCGGCCTTGCGGCGTGTTGATCAGGCCGAATTCGACCGTGAACCAGAAGATGCGGAACAGGTGCCAGGAATAGCCCTTGCCCAGCTTGACGGCGGCTTCACCGAAATGGCGGACGAAATTGGCGTAGCTCTGGTTGGTGAGCAGCGGGCAGTGGCCGAAGACCTCATGGAACAGGTCCGGTTCCTCGATATAGTCGATATGCTCGCGGCGGCGCAGAAAGGTGGCGAGCGGGAATTTGCCTTGGCTCAGCAGTTCGTAGAAGCGCGAGGGTGGAATAAGAGCTGGCACGCCTTCGACGCCAAATCCGGTCGTCTCATGCAGGCGGCGGTCGACATCGGCAAGCTGCGGCACCTTGTCGGCCTTGAGCCCAAGGGTTTTGACCCCATCAAGATATTCCTGGCACGCCATGCCGGCAAGCAGCTTCATCTGGCGCTCATAGAGTTCGCCCCAGATGGCATCCTCTTCGGCGGTATAGGGATAAATCCCGTCCGGGCCGGGCAGTTTGGCGGTGTAGCTGCTTTCCTTGGTCATGGCGTCGATCCTCCCAGATGCACGTTTCCCTGCAATTATGCTCCGGGATCACAGGATTTTTCTTTCTTTCATGCTGGATATCTCCATAATCTTGGGAGGATTTTTCGGGGATATCTTCAAAAATGAAAGAATCTGGGAGTTTCCATCGCAAGCTTCTGCAGCTTGTCCAGGCCGACGGCAGCCTGTCTTTGGCCGATCTGGCGGAAAAGGCCGGCATGTCGCAGAGTTCGGCATGGCGCAAGATCCAGGAACTGGAGGCCGACGGGGTCATCCGCAAGCGCGTGACGCTGCTCGACCCCGGTAAACTCGATCTGAAGCTCTGCGTTATCGCGCATGTGACGCTGGAAGATCATCACGAGGAGGCGGTTGCCTCGTTCGCATCCGTGGTGCTGGAGCGGCCTGAAATCATGGAATGTTACGCGCTCTCCGGCGCTTTCGACTACATGCTGAAAATCCGGGCGAGCGATGTGGAAAACTATGAGGCGTTCATGACGCGCTATCTGATGCGCAATCCGCATGTGCGCACGGTGGTGTCGAGCTTCGTGCTGCGGGAATTGAAGTTTTCGACGGAACTGCCGCTCTAAGCACCGGACAAAGAAAAAGGCGGGACAAAGCCCGCCTTTTCCAAATCGTAATTCCTGAAACGATTAACGCTTCGAGAACTGGAACGAACGGCGGGCCTTGGCCTTACCGTACTTCTTACGCTCGACAACGCGGCTATCGCGGGTCAGGAAGCCACCCTTCTTCAGGACCGAGCGCAGGCCCGGTTCGAAGTAGGTGAGGGCCTTCGAGATGCCGTGACGAACGGCACCGGCCTGGCCGGAAAGACCGCCGCCTGCAACCGTTGCATCGATGTCGAACTGGCCGTCACGGGCAGCAGCAACGATCGGCTGGCGCAGGATCATCTGCAGAACCGGACGTGCGAAGTAGTGAGCGAACTCCTTGCCGTTGACGGTGATCTTGCCGGAGCCCGGCTTGACCCAGACGCGGGCGACGGCGTTCTTGCGCTTGCCGGTCGCATAGGAGCGGCCCTGAGCGTCAACTTTCTTGACATGAACCGGAGCCGAAGCTTCCGAAGCCGTGCCGAGGTCTTTCAGAGAAGAGAGATCAGCCACGATTAGGCGCTCCTTACGTTCTTGCTGTTCAGCTTGGCGACGTCGAGGACGGTCGGCTGCTGTGCTTCATGCGGATGGTTTGTGCCTGCGTAGACGCGCAGGTTCTTCATCTGGCGACGGCCAAGCGGACCACGCGGAACCATACGCTCGACAGCCTTCTCGAGAACGCGCTCCGGGAAGCGGCCTTCGATGATCTGGCGCGCGGTGCGCTCCTTGATGCCGCCCGGGTAACCGGTGTGCCAGTAGTACTTCTTGTCGGTGTACTTCTTGCCGGTCAGGACTGCCTTCTCGGCGTTGATCACGATGACATTGTCACCATCGTCAACGTGAGGAGTGTAAGTTGCCTTGTGCTTGCCACGCAGGATGTTGGCGATGATAGTGGCGACGCGGCCAACAACGAGGCCTTCGGCGTCGATGATGATCCACTTCTTCTCCACCTCTGCAGGCTTCTGAACGAAGGTTGACATGTTAAAACTCTTTCGTTGGAACCCGATACGTTGCCGCCGGGCGTTTCTTGTTGCTTGAATTTGGCAGGCTTTCAGCCAGCCAAAAATGAAAGCGGCCCCAAGGGACCGCGATCTGGTTCGGCTTATACGCAAACCGTGAAATGCGGTCAAGATTGCCGTTTGGGCCAGTTTGAAAAAATGTCTTTATAAAACAAATGGTTATGATTGTGGTATTTTTATACCACAAATTATCTCGGTGGAATCGAATAGGTGGCAGTAGCGTGAGCGACTAATTCAACGCCATCAAGTTCTGAAATTGCGGCATCGAGCACCGCCAGCCGTTTGCCGAGCTTCAGGATGCGGCAGGTGCATTGTAGCGGCCCGAGCCTGGGTTTTCTGAGGAAATTGATATTGAGATTGGTGGTGACAGCGAGCGCCACCGGGCCGATATGGGCAAGCAGCGTAATGTAGGCTGTGACATCGGCTAGAGCGAAAAGCGTCGGTCCGGAGACGGTGCCGCCGGGGCGCAGGTGCTTTTCCTGCGGATCGAGTCGCATCGTCGCGAAACCGGAGCCGGTAGCGATGACCTCGAAGATCTTGCCATCGGTATGCACCTCGGAAAAATCCGTTTCGAGAAAACGGTTGAGATCGGCAACGGTGAGGATGGGTTCCAGCGGCATGGTCACTCCTGATATATAAACGTTTTAGAAGGCGAGGGATCGTGGGAGCAAGCCGGACGAAAGTCCTATCGAGTTCAGGGTGCTTGAAACGGCGCCTGCGGCAGCGTACCAGACGCTGACCCGGCAAGCGCAATGGCAGAGCTTACAAAGGAGAAGAGAGATGGCGGATATCGTTCCCCTGCACAAGGAAGAACCCAAAGGCCCGGTGCTGCGCGAGCTTTCTGGCAATGTGCTCCGGCTGACACTCAACAATCCTCCTGCCAACGTCCTGTCGATTGCGCTCCTCGAAGCGCTGAGCGCGGAACTGGACGCTGCCTCTCAATCCGATGACGTTAGCGTTGTGATCCTTGCCGCCTCTGGCTTACTCTTTTCGGCCGGTCACGACCTGAAGGAATTGACCGCGCATCGCACTGACGCAGACGAGGGCAGGGCCTTCTTTGAAAAGTCGCTGCGGCTCTGCGCCGATCTGATGCTGAAGATCAACCGGCTGCCGCAGCCGGTGATCGCCGAGATCGATGGCCTGGCAACGGCGGCCGGCTGCCAGCTCGTTGCAAGCTGCGACCTGGCGATCTGCACCGACAGTTCGACCTTCTGCACGCCCGGCGTCAATATCGGCCTGTTCTGCTCGACGCCGATGGTGGCGGTCTCACGTGCGGCTCATCCCAAGCAGGCGATGGAAATGCTCCTGACCGGTGAAACCATCGACGCCTCGACCGCCAAGGATTTCGGCCTCGTCAACCGCATCGTGCCAAAACAGTACCTGCAGCAGGTGGTCAACAAATACGCCGCCGTCATCGCCTCGAAATCACCGCAGGCTCTGCGGATCGGCAAGCGGGCGTTCTACCGGCAGGCCGAGATGAGCATCACCGAGGCCTATGACTTTGCCACCGGGGTGATGGTGGAGAATATGCTGAAGTCAGATGCGAAGGAGGGGATCGAGGCGGTTCTCGGCAAGCGGACGCCGGAGTGGAAGGGAGATCAGGAATAGTGGCTTCGGCAAGCCGCGATTTCAAGCGTCTGGTTTTCGGTGGGGCCTGAAACCCGGTAGACAATCCGATGTTCCTGCGTCATCCGGCGAGACCACCAGCCCTTAAGCTCATTTCGTAGAGGTTCAGGCTTTCCTGTGCCGGAAAATGGGGTCCGCTGGCACTCTTTCAGTAGGTTCAGAATCTTCTGCAGGGTTTTGCTGTCAGTCGCGATCCAGTATTGCAGGTCTTCCCACGCATCCTGCGAGAACTGGATTTTCATTTGCCGGACAAAAGTGCGTCGAAATCGACTTCGATGCCTTTGCCCTCGTCAAGCTCGGCAATGGATCGCAGTAGCCGTTCTTTGTTGACGGGGTTCGATGTGAGATACATCGTTTCCTTCCAGCTTTCGAAATCGCTGAGCGACATGACGACCATCGGCTCGCGGTTTTGCCGCGTCACGATCAGTTCGTCATGATCTTCTTCGACGCGGTCGAAGTGCTTGGCCATGTTGGCGCGGAGTTCGGAAAAGCTGATGACTTTCATGACCGGTCCTCTGTACGTGATCTTGTACATATGCCGTTTCGACGTTTTTCAAGCCAGCTTCAGCATAAGCGCGCCCAGCGCGATCAGGCAAGCAGCGGTGATGCGGAAGATGCTGACACGCTCCTTCAGGAACACGATCGAGATGACGATGGCAAACAGGATCGAAGTCTCGCGCAGCGCTGCGACCGTCGCGACTGGCGCCTTCGTCATCGCCCAAAGCGCCAGGCCATAGGCGCCGATCGAGCCGCCGCCGCCGATCAGCCCCCGCCACCATTGATGGCGGACGTGGAACAGCACCGGCGCAAAGCCACGTTTGGCAAAAGCCCAGGAAAACAACAGCACTGGGGGCAAAAGCGCCATCCACAGCGTGTAGGAAATCGGGTTGAGAGCCAGCCGCGCGCCGATGCCGTCGACATAGGTATAGCTGGCGATGACGACGGCATTGGCGAGGGCCAGCAGGATGGCGCGTGTGCCGCCTTTGCGGGCTTCGAAGGCGAGGGTGAGCACACCGGTCGAGATCGTCAGTACGCCGGCGAGCGCGCCGCTGGAGAGGTTTTCGCCGATGATCGCGCCGCTGCTTGCCGCGACCAGCAACGGAGCAACGCCGCGCATCAGCGGGTAGACAAGTCCGATATCACCAGCGCGATAGGCCGCGGCGACGAGCTGGAAATAGGCAAACTGGAACAGCGCCGAGACCAGGATAAACGGCCAGGCATCCGGATGCGGCAGCGGCATGAAGGGCAGGAAGGGCAGGGCGACGACGGCTGCCCCCAGCGCGATCATCGCGGCATCCAGCGATTTCTCCGTTCCGGCCTTGACCAGTGCATTCCAGGTTGCATGCAGGAGCGCTCCGAACAGAACGAGAGCGATGACGTCGAGAGGCACGGGAAACCTTCAGAAATGCGAGAAGACGGAGATAGGCGAGAGAAAGGTGTAGTCGCCGAGTTTTGCGGCGGCGAACCTTGAAAAGCAATGTGATTTTGACCACACAGCCAGATTTGGCCACCCGGCGGCCGTTGCCTCCCACGCATTTACGTGCAATCGCGAATGTGATCGGTTGACACCGTGAAATGCTGTTCCAATTATCGGCCCAAAGATTGCAACCGCGGAATTCGACGATGAATCATGATGTGTATCCGGACTACTATCTGACCGACATTCTGCGCTCGACGAAAACCATCGCCCTGGTTGGCGCGTCGCCTAATGCCGAGCGGCCAAGCTATCGCGTCATGGCATTCCTGCTGCGCAAGGGCTACACGGTGTTTCCGGTCAATCCGGGGCAGGCGGGCAAGGAAATCCACGGCCAAAAGGTCTATGCCCGGCTCGCGGATATTTCTCAGCCGGTCGATATGATAGACGTTTTTCGTGCTGCAGATGCACTTCCGGCCCTGGTTGACGAAATTCTTGCCCTGGAAAACCGGCCCAAATTCATCTGGACGCAGCTGGCCGTGCGTGATGACCAAGCTGCCGCAAAAGCTGAAGAAAATGGCATTCAGGTGGTGATGGACCGTTGCCCGGCGATCGAATATCCACGGCTGGTCGGGTGATTTTCGAGGCATCACAACGCCGTTTTGGAATTCCTTGCTCGCCCGGCGTGCAAATCGGGCAAAACAGTCTTTGACCGCACGGTGTCGCCTCTGAAATAGTGCGCCGAACTTGATTCAAGGGAGGACACATCCATGACGAATAAACCCGGTTTCAACACGCTTGCGGTTCACGCGGGCGCCGCACCGGACCCGACCACGGGCGCGCGGGCAACGCCGATCTACCAGACGACCAGCTTCGTCTTCAACGATACCGATCATGCCGCCTCGCTGTTTGGCCTGCAGGCTTTCGGTAATATCTACACGCGAATCATGAACCCGACCCAGGCCGTGCTCGAAGAGCGCGTGGCGGCCCTTGAAGGTGGTACGGCAGCGCTGGCGGTTGCCTCCGGCCACGCGGCGCAGCTTCTGGTGTTCCACGCGATCATGAGCCCTGGCGACAATTTCCTGGCGGCGCGCCAGCTTTACGGCGGCTCGGTCAACCAGTTCGGCAATGCCTTCAAGTCGTTCGACTGGCAGGTGCGCTGGGTGGATACGGGTGATATCGCCTCGTTTGAAAGCCAGATCGATGATCGCACCAAGGCGATCTTCATCGAGAGCCTTGCCAATCCGGGCGGCACCTTCGTCGATATCGCTGCCATCTCCGCCGTTGCCAAGAAACACGGCCTGCCGCTGATCGTCGACAATACGATGGCCACGCCTTACCTGATCCAGCCGATCGAGCATGGTGCCGATATCGTCGTGCATTCGTTGACGAAGTTCATGGGCGGGCACGGCAATTCGATGGGCGGCGTCATCGTGGATGGCGGCACGTTTGACTGGTCGAAATCCGGCAAATACCCGATCCTGTCGGAACCGCGTCCGGAATATGCCGGCATGGTGCTGCATGCGACCTTCGGCAATTTCGCCTTTGCCATCGCCTGCCGGGTGCTCGGCCTGCGCGACTTTGGACCGGCGATTTCGCCGTTCAACGCCTTCCTGCTTTTGACCGGCATCGAGACGCTGCCGCTCAGAATGCAGCGCCATTGCGACAATGCGCTGGCCGTCGCCAAATGGCTGAGCAGCCATGACAAGGTCGCGTGGGTGAAATATGCGGGCCTTGAGAGCGACGCCAATTACGCGCTGCAGCAGAAATATTCCAAGCGCGGTGCCGGCGCCGTCTTCACCTTCGGCCTGAAGGACGGTTACGAAGCTGGAAAGCGTTTTGTCGAAGGCCTGGAAATGGTCTCGCATCTTGCCAATATCGGCGACACCCGCTCGCTGGTCATCCATCCTGCCTCGACCACCCACCGGCAGTTGACGCCGGAGCAGCAGACGGCAGCCGGCGCTGGCCCGGAAGTCGTTCGCCTGTCGGTCGGGATCGAGGATGTCGCCGACATCATCGCCGATCTCGAGCAGTCGCTGGCGAAAGCCTGATCCATCCAGAGGTGGCCGGTTCGCCGGCCACCTCTTTGTCCATTGCGGAGCATTCATGACCCACGCACTGACATTCGACCCGGCGTCCATTGAACCCGAGGCAGGCGCCCCGGCACCGGACAGGCTGATCTCCGGCACGCCCACGTTTCGCACCTGGAATTTCGAGGAAGCCGAAGGCGGCATCTATGCCGGTATCTGGGAAGCGACCCCCGGAAAGTGGCGGATCGTCTATGACGAATGGGAGTATTTCCACATCCTGTCCGGGGTTTCGATCGTGACCGAAGACGGCGGTGCCGCAACGCATCTGAAGGCCGGCGACAGCATGATTCTCCGACCCGGCTTCAAGGGAACCTGGGAAGTGATTGAAACGACTCGCAAGGACTATGTCATTCGGATTTAGCTCTCCTATATCCGATGGAGGTTATCCCGGGACGGTGCTCACCGTCTCTTCCATCGTCAGGAGAAAATCCAATGTCTCAAGCCGACAAACCTGTCTGGTTCATCACCGGATGCTCAACCGGTTTTGGCCGGGAACTGGCCCAGCAAACGCTGTCACTGGGCTATCCGACGGTTGTGACTGCGCGCAATCCGGCGCAGGTTGAAGACCTCGTCAAAGGCCATGAAGACAAGGCGCTCGCCTTGAAGCTCGATGTCACCAAACCGGAAGAGGTCGAAGCCGCGACGAAGGCGGCGCTTGCCCGCTTCGGCCACATCGACGTGCTCGTCAACAATGCTGGGATTGGCTATTTCGGTTCAGTCGAGGAAAGCGAGCTGGACGAAGTCCGCCGCATGTTCGAGATCAATGTCTGGGGCCTCGCTGCAATGACGAGAGCGGTCTTGCCCGCCATGCGCAAGCAGCGCTCCGGCACCGTCGTCAACATATCGTCGATCGGCGGAATTCGAGGTGGCCCCGCCGTCGGCTTCTACAATGCTACGAAGTTTGCCGTCGAAGGCCTGTCCGAAGCCTTGTCCCTTGAGGTGGCACCACTCGGCATCAAGGTTCTTCTGGTCGAGCCCAGCGGTTTTCGAACCGACTGGGCCGGGCGCTCGGCCAATGAGGCGCCGCAATCGATTGACGATTACCGCGATACCGCGGGCAGGAATGCCTCGGTCATCCGTGAACGCAGTGGCAAGCAGGCAGGCGATCCCGAGCGCGCCGTCAAAGCCATCATCAAGGCCGTGGAGGCAAAAGATCCACCGCTGCGCCTGCTCCTGGGCAAGGCGGCGCTGGCCGGTGGCCGGGCCAAGATCGAGACGTTGCGCCGCGATTTTGAAGCGTGGGCCGATGTGACCGAAGGGGCTGATTTTCCGGAGTAGAGAGAGGGAATGGCGCGGCGTGAGAGCCGCGCCCTATCCGTCTACCATTCCAGATGCAGCTTTTCCAAGCCGTGGAAATGATAGCTGTCCTTGATCTGCGCTTTGCCTGTCATCCGAAGGCCCGGCAGCCGTTCGAACAGGATCGGCAGCGATAGCTTCAACTCCAGCCGTGCCAGCGGCGCACCGATGCAGAAATGCAGGCCGGCGCCGAACGATACATGAGCGCCTTCATTCCGGTCGGGGCGGAAGGCGAGGGGATCGGCGAATTTCTGCGGGTCGACGTTTGCAGCCCCGAGCAGAAGGCCAATCTTGTCGCCTTTCTTCAGGCTGATACCATCCTCAAGTTCGATGTCGGAGAGGGCGTAGCGCTGGAAGATGTGCAAGGGGGCGGCATAACGCATTGTTTCTTCGATGGTGCGTTCGGTGGCCGTATCGCTGAAAAACACGTCTTTTGCTGATGTTCCTGTCTCAAGCAGGGTCCGCACCGCGTTGCCCAACTGATGCACGGTGGCCTCGTGCCCGGCATTGAGCAGCAGCACCGCCGTCGAGATCAGTTCGTCGTCAGACAGCCGTTCGCCGTCCTTTTCGGTGGTGATCATATGGGTCAGGAGATCGTCGGCCGGGTTCTGGCGCTTCCAGTCGATGATGCCCTTCAGGTAATCGGCAAACTCGGCCGAAGCGGCGTTGGCATCGTGTTCGGTCTCCAATGATGGATTGAACACATACATCTTCACCATCCGGTGCGACCAGTCGAGCAGTTTTGGCGCCATCTCCACCGGCACGCCGAGCATGCGGGCAATCACCGTGACCGGCACGATCTCGGCATAGGCTTTCAGAAGCTCGACCTGACCGTCCTTCTCGAACCCGTCGATGAGGGAATGGGAAAGGGCTGCGATTTCAGGCTTCAGCTGCTCGATCTGGCGCGAGACGAAGGCGCGGTTGATCAGCGTGCGCAGCCGCGTATGGGCCGGCGGCTCAAGCTCAAGCAGGGAATTGGCCTCCAGCCGGTCGAAATCCGCCAGATGCGGCTTGGGTTCCGGCAGGCCCAGTTCCTCGCGCGTTGCCACATGCAGGATCTGCCGGCCGAAACGTCGGTCACGCAACAAGCTATTCACTTGGTCGTAGCCCGCAAAATACCATTGTTGCTGCTCTTCCCAGAAGAACGACGGACATTGCGCATGCAACTGCGCATACGCTGCGAGCGGGTTCTTGTAAAATTGCGGATCGCGGACGTCGATGCTGGCGGAGCGGGTCGAGGGCGTGATGGAAATGGCGGAAGGTATGGGCATTTGCATTCTCACTGGATGTCATGGCGTGCTACGCTCTGATCTATGGCCAGGATGGTGGGGCGACAAGGAGATTGTCACGCCACTGCCAGATTTCCCCACGCGGAAAATCACCGGCCGGATGGCGAAAAACGCGCTCGCGCCGGATATCGTCTTGCCTTGCTGAGCGACATGTCTATGTCTTGGATGATGAACGGCAACGACCAGAGAGAGACTATGGCTTCGTCGCATACCAGCCTTTCAGGGGGCATTCTGGCCGCCATCCGCGGAAAGCGCGTGTCGCTGGCGGGCAGGGATCCGGCAGGCGAGCGTGGCGATACGGTGATCGCCTCCTACAACATCCATAAATGCGTTGGCACCGACAATCGCTTCGACCCCGGCCGCACCACCGACGTGATCAGCGAAATCGGCGCCGATATCATTGCGCTTCAGGAAGCCGATCAGCGGTTTGGCGAGCGGGCAGGGCTGCTTGATCTGGAGCGGCTGCATCGCGATTGCCACCTGATTGCGGTGCCGATTGCCGCTTTCTCCGCCAAGGGGCACGGCTGGCACGGTAATGTGCTGCTGCTTCGGGAGGGTGCCGTTGCCAAGGTCAATCAGTTGAAGCTGCCCGGCGTCGAGCCGCGCGGTGCGCTGGTTGTCGATCTTGATCTGAAGGCCGGTCCGCTGCGCATCGTTGCTGCCCATTTCGGTCTGCTGCGGCATTCCCGCGCCCGCCAAGCGGAAGCGATCATTGCCGCCATCAGCGAGGCGGACGAGCGGCCGACGCTGTTGATCGGCGATCTCAACGAGTGGCGCATGGGCCGCCGCTCGGCGCTGAGTTCGCTCAGCCCAATCTTCGATCATGCGGCAACGGCGGTGCCGAGTTTCCCGTCACGCTTTCCTCTCTTGGCGCTCGACCGGGTGATGGGCAGCCCGCACAATCTGGTCACCGCTGTCGAGGTCCACAACACGCCGCTGTCACGCGTCGCGTCCGATCATCTCCCGATCAAAGCCTATATCGACCTCAAGGCGGCGCAGGGTGAGGGGAATCCGGTCGAAGCGGTTTCCGCCGCTCAGCCATGATCGACAGGCCGTAGTCACATGCGCGCCCATATCGTCGCTCTGTCCGCTTCTGTGTTCGGTTTTTTGGCGCTGGTTGCCGTCTATACCTATGGCCGTTTCGGGCGGCGGCTCCAGGGACCGGCTTCGTCCGCGCTGCAGCCAGAGGGCGTTGAAACGGAACTCGATCGGCTGGCAGAGCCTCTTTTGGCGGAACATGCCGGCCTTAACGGAATTGCGCTGATCTCTGACAATGTCGCTGCCTTTGCATTGAGGGCCGCCTCGGCGCGCCGGGCCGGGCGCAGCCTGGACCTGCAATATTATTACTGGAAGAACGATCTGACCGGGCGGATGCTGATCCGCGAAGTTTTGGCCGCTGCCGATCGCGGTGTCCGGGTGCGGCTCCTGCTTGATGATATCAATGCCGGCCTGCATGACCGCATGTGCCTGGCGCTGGATGGTCACGACAATATCGAGGTGCGGCTCTTCAATCCAAGCCGAGCGCGCACCGACCGCTTCAAGCGCGGGCTCGAAATGATGATGCGGCCTTTTCGCGCCACGCGGCGGATGCACAACAAGCAATGGATTGCCGATGGGCGGCTGGTGATCGCTGGTGGCCGCAATATCGGCGACGCTTATTTCGACGCCGACGAACAGTCGAATTTCCGCGATCTCGATGTCTGGATGCTCGGGCCGGTCGCCGACGATGCGGCTGTGGTCTTCGACCGCTACTGGAACAGTCCCGTGGTCGTGCCGATCGGCTCGCTGCGCACCCCGCGCGCGCACTATCTGCCAGCCTTCAGAGCCAAGCTGGAAACAGTCGCGGCGACGCCGGGCGGCCGGCATTATCTCGCCCATGTCGAGGCCGTGATACCGGACGGGGTCTTGTTGCCTGGCAATACGGCGCTGCATTGGACGAGCGCTGCCATGCTGGTATCGGACCCGCCGGAAAAGGCATTTCTGCAGAAGCGCAACAACTGGGTCATGCGGGAGCTGATGCCGGTCCTGACATCGGCGCAGCATGGGGTCCGGGTGATTTCGCCCTATTTCATTCCCGGCGTGCAGGGGATCGCCGAAATCACGCGGATGGTTGCGCGGCAGGTCCGGGTCGAGGTTCTGACCAATTCGCTGGCCGCCACCGATGTCGCTGCAGTTCATGGTGCCTACGCCAATTACCGCAAGGCTCTGCTGAGGAGCGGAGCGGTCCTGTTCGAATTGAAAGCCACGCACGAAATCGGCGATCAGCAGCGGATGTCGCTGTTCGGGTCGCGCGGCGCCAGCCTTCACACCAAGGCGTTTACCGTCGATGGAAAGTCCGGGTTCGTCGGGTCAATGAATTTTGATCCGCGTTCGGCGTCGCTGAATACGGAAATGGGAGTGCTCTTTACTCACCCCGCTTTGGTCAGGGAGGTCGAGGCAATTTTCGATGCCGAAACCAGCCCGGAAAACAGCTTTCGCCTGTCGCTCGAAAAGGGACGCCTGCGCTGGCACGATCGCGAAGGCGATGAGGTGCGTGTCCTTCGCCGCGAGCCGGAAGCCGGCTTCTGGCGCCGCCTGATTGCCGGCGTCATCGGCATTCTGCCGATCGAATCGCAACTTTGATCCGCATTTACCGATTTTTCACTCAGAATGCACCAAAGCCTGTGTGGAAAAGCGGAAATGGCGGCCTGCACTCTATCCTGACCGTTAGAACTCGCTAAACCATCCTCTAGGCGCTTGGCGTGCAACGTTGCGGTTCGGGGCGTGTATTAACGTTATGAAGACTTCGCGACTTGAAGTCGGGTACTTGGACACTCTATGTATGGACAAGAGATATTCCCGATGATTCCCGGTGTGCAAAAGGGTTTGCGCGCCAGATTGACAAAGGTTTGACATGAGAAATCCCGTTGATACCGCTATGGCTCTGGTGCCGATGGTCGTTGAACAGACCAATCGCGGCGAGCGCTCCTACGATATCTTTTCGCGTCTCCTGAAAGAACGCATCATCTTTTTGACGGGGCCTGTCGAAGATCACATGGCGACGCTGATCTGCGCCCAGCTGCTGTTCCTCGAGGCGGAAAACCCGAAGAAGGAAATCGCCCTTTACATCAATTCGCCGGGTGGCGTCGTTACCGCCGGCATGGCGATCTACGACACGATGCAGTTCATCAAACCGGCTGTTTCGACGCTGTGCATTGGCCAGGCCGCATCGATGGGCTCGCTGCTTCTGGCCGCCGGCCACAAGGACATGCGTTTTGCCACGCCGAACGCCCGCATCATGGTTCACCAGCCGTCCGGCGGCTTCCAGGGGCAGGCTTCCGACATCGAACGGCATGCCCGCGATATCCTGAAGATGAAGCGCCGCCTCAACGAAGTCTACGTCAAGCACACGGGCCGGACCTATGAAGAGGTTGAACAGACGCTTGATCGTGACCACTTCATGACGGCGGACGAAGCCCTGAGCTGGGGTGTTGTCGACAAGGTCATCACGTCGCGTGAGGCCATGGAATCAACGCCGGACGCATAAATTCAAGCTTTTGTGTGCGGATAGATGCATTTGTGACACAATTGTAACTCTCATAGGGCTTTATCCGCAGGCCAAAGCCGTTAATATCGACCGTTAATGCTATGTTGAAGTTTGAAGTCCTAGCATTCGGTATTCGGTGGGAGATTCGTTGCTGCCGGACATCAAACATGGTTGTTTGAAGCCGGTTCGTACTCCCGAAAGCGCCGTCATTTTGCGCATGAAGGCGGAAAATGTGCGGAGCGGGTTGAGTAGTCCGTTTCACCTTGCCAGAGGTGTCCGGCGTGCTGGAAGGAAAGTGATATGAGCAAAGTCAGCGGTAGCAACGGCGGTGACTCCAAGAATACCCTATACTGCTCCTTCTGCGGAAAGAGCCAGCACGAGGTCCGCAAGCTGATTGCTGGACCGACGGTGTTCATCTGCGATGAATGCGTCGAACTCTGCATGGACATCATCCGCGAAGAGAACAAGACTTCGATGGTCAAGTCCCGCGATGGCGTTCCGACGCCGCAGGAGATCATCAAGGTTCTCGACGAATACGTCATCGGCCAGCAGCAGGCCAAGCGCATCCTGTCGGTTGCCGTCCACAATCATTACAAGCGTCTGGCGCATTCCGCGAAGGGAAGCGACATCGAGCTTGCAAAGTCGAACATCATGCTCGTTGGCCCGACCGGTTGCGGCAAGACCTACCTTGCCCAGACACTGGCCCGCATCATTGATGTCCCGTTCACGATGGCTGACGCCACGACACTGACCGAAGCCGGTTATGTCGGCGAAGACGTCGAGAACATCATCCTGAAGCTGCTCCAGGCTGCTGACTACAATGTCGAGCGGGCGCAGCGCGGTATCGTCTATATCGACGAAGTCGACAAGATTTCGCGCAAGTCCGACAATCCATCGATCACCCGTGACGTTTCGGGCGAAGGCGTGCAGCAGGCACTGTTGAAGATCATGGAAGGCACGGTCGCTTCCGTTCCGCCGCAGGGTGGCCGCAAGCATCCGCAGCAGGAATTCCTGCAGGTTGACACGACCAACATCCTGTTCATCTGCGGTGGCGCTTTTGCTGGTCTCGACAAGATCATCTCGGCGCGTGGCGAAAAGACCTCGATCGGCTTTGGCGCTTCGGTGAAGTCTCCGGAAGACCGCCGCGTCGGCGAAGTCTTGCGCGAACTGGAGCCGGAAGATCTGGTCAAGTTCGGCCTCATCCCGGAATTCATCGGCCGTCTGCCGGTTCTGGCAACGCTCGAGGATCTCGACGAGCCGGCACTGATCCAGATCCTGTCTGAGCCGAAGAACGCCCTGATCAAGCAGTACCAGCGCCTGTTCGAAATGGAAGACGTCGAACTGACCTTCCACGAGGATGCCCTGCGCGAAATCGCCCGCAAGGCGATCATCCGCAAGACCGGTGCGCGCGGCCTGCGCTCGATCATGGAAAAGATCCTGCTCGATACGATGTTCGAACTGCCGACCCTGGAAGGCGTTCGCGAAGTGGTCATCTCCGACGAGGTGGTCAAGGGATCTGCCCGTCCGCTCTACATCTACTCGGAGCGTTCCGAGGAAAAGGCCAACGTTTCGGCCTGACCGGATCGGAAGTTTTTTTAAAAGGCCCGCCATGTGCGGGCCTTTTTCATGCGTAGAGTTTCCGGTACGGCGTACACCGTGCCTGCCGGTCAGCGCGCCTAAGCAATAAGTGCAGGTCAGCCCTGCATATTCTGCGGATATCCATCGGTCGAAAGCTTGACCGCTGGATGTCACTGCGGGAGGAATATTCGCGAGAATCAGCGATTGCTAAAAGCGGATAACAACGCGATTATGTAACGATTCTGTGTCGATGTGTCCGGCACGAAGCGTGTGCGTTAACTCCTGCGGCAAGGCCCGCAACAGTCAGATGCCGTTTACTATCCGGCTACGCCGCCTCCCAGGTCGGTAGTCGGCGAAAGGGTTGAAAACAGACGTCACACACTCCACTTGACAGTGGAAAGAATGAGGACCGGAAGCGCCCTTGAACGCTTCGGGTAACGGGCCCGGAAACGGGACGGAAAGGAAATGACATGACGAGCAAAACGTCTCCGGCAATCGAGAGCGCGACCTATCCGGTGCTGCCGCTGCGCGACATCGTGGTATTCCCGCACATGATCGTGCCGCTGTTTGTTGGCCGTGAAAAATCGATCCGTGCGCTGGAAGAAGTCATGGGCACGGACAAGCAGATCATGCTTGCCACCCAGATCAACGCCAGCGACGACGATCCGGAACCAGGTGCGATCTATCAGATCGGCACTATCGCCAATGTGCTGCAGTTGTTGAAGCTGCCTGACGGCACCGTCAAGGTTCTGGTCGAAGGTCGCGCGCGCGCCGAGATCGACGGCTATACAGGCCGTGAAGAATTCTATGAGGCAATGGCACATCCGCTTTCCGAGCCGGAAGAAGATCCGGTCGAGATCGAAGCGCTGAGCCGTTCCGTGGTGTCGGAATTCGAGAGCTATGTGAAGCTCAACAAGAAGATTTCCCCGGAAGTCGTCGGTGCCGCCAGTCAGATCGAGGACTATTCGAAGCTGGCCGATACCGTCGCATCGCATCTCTCCATCAAGATCGTCGAAAAGCAGGAAATGCTTGAGACGACCAGCGTCAAGCTGCGCCTTGAAAAGGCGCTCGGCTTCATGGAAGGTGAGATTTCGGTTCTGCAGGTCGAAAAGCGCATCCGCTCGCGCGTCAAGCGCCAGATGGAAAAGACCCAACGCGAATACTACCTGAACGAACAGATGAAGGCGATCCAGAAGGAGCTTGGCGACGGCGAGGAAGGCCGCGACGAGATGGCCGAACTGGAAGACCGTATCTCCAAGACCAAGCTGTCCAAGGAGGCCCGTGAAAAGGCCGATGCGGAAGTCAAGAAGCTGCGCCAGATGAGCCCGATGTCGGCGGAAGCCACCGTCGTGCGCAACTATCTGGATTGGTTGCTGGGCATTCCGTGGTCGAAGAAGTCCAAGGTCAAGACCGATCTCAACCATGCTGAGCAGGTTCTCGATCTCGATCACTTCGGTCTCGACAAGGTCAAGGAACGGATCGTCGAGTATCTGGCGGTGCAGGCGCGCTCGCAGAAGATCAAGGGGCCGATCCTGTGCCTCGTCGGTCCTCCGGGTGTCGGCAAGACCTCGCTTGCCAAGTCGATCGCCAAGGCGACCGGCCGCGAATATATCCGCATGGCACTCGGTGGCGTTCGTGACGAAGCCGAAATCCGCGGTCATCGCCGCACCTATATCGGTTCGATGCCCGGCAAGGTCATCCAGTCGATGAAGAAGGCCAAGAAGTCCAACCCGCTCTTCCTGCTCGATGAAATCGACAAGATGGGCCAGGATTTCCGCGGCGATCCGTCGTCGGCGCTCCTGGAGGTGCTGGATCCGGAACAGAACTCGACGTTCATGGACCACTATCTGGAGGTCGAATATGACCTCTCGAACGTGATGTTCATCACCACGGCGAACACGCTGAACATTCCGGCGCCCCTGATGGACCGCATGGAAGTGATCCGGATTGCCGGTTACACGGAAGAGGAAAAGCTGGAGATCGCCAAGCGGCACCTGTTGCCCAAGGCAATCGCCGACCACGCTCTGCAGCCGAAGGAATTCTCGGTGACGGATGGTGCGTTGTCTGCGGTGATCCAGACCTATACCCGCGAAGCTGGCGTTCGCAGCCTGGAGCGTGAGCTGATGAAGCTCGCCCGCAAGGCTGTGACCGAGATCCTCAAGGGCAAGACCAGCAAGGTCGAAGTCACTGCCGAGAACATCAACGACTATCTCGGTGTTCCGCGCTATCGTCACGGCGAAGCCGAGCGTACCGATCAGGTCGGTGTCGTCACCGGTCTCGCCTGGACGGAAGTCGGCGGCGAGCTTCTGACGATCGAAGGCGTGATGATGCCCGGCAAGGGCCGCATGACGGTGACCGGCAACCTGCGCGACGTGATGAAGGAATCGATTTCGGCGGCGGCATCCTATGTCCGCTCGCGTGCGATCGACTTCGGCATCGAGCCGCCATTGTTCGACAAGAGCGACATCCATGTGCACGTGCCGGAAGGTGCTACACCGAAGGACGGTCCGTCCGCCGGTGTGGCCATGGCAACGGCGATCGTGTCGATCATGACCGGGATTGCCGTTAACAAGGACGTGGCGATGACGGGTGAAATCACCCTGCGCGGCCGTGTCCTGCCGATCGGCGGCCTGAAGGAAAAGCTGCTTGCAGCGCTTCGCGGCGGCATCAAGAAGGTGCTGATCCCGGAAGAAAACGCCAAGGATTTGGCGGATATTCCGGACAACGTGAAGAACCTCATGGAGATCATTCCGGTCTCCCATATCGGCGAGGTGTTGAGCCACGCGCTGGTACGGGTTCCGGTTGCGATCGAATGGGATCCTTCCAAGCAGGCGGCACCGATTGCAACGGCCGATCCGGCCGATGACGCCGGCGTGTCGATTGCCCACTAAGGGCTTGACTTGAACTTCAAGCAGTGCCTGCCGCAGGTTGCGTACTGATTTGGAGCAGAAACAGTGGAAGACCGGCATTTTTGCCGGTCTTTTTTATGTAAAACTCCGCGCAAAGCCTTGCATTCCATGGGATTCGGAGCGATTGGGTTTGCCAAGGCGGGGGGCGCGCGTATGCTTCCCTCGGCTTGAAAATTGAGTCGTTTCGAACCAGTATTGAAAGGGGTGGAAACATGAACAAGAATGAGCTCGTGTCCGCAGTTGCCGAGAAGGCCGGACTCTCGAAGACAGATGCATCTTCTGCAGTTGATGCAATCTTCGACGTTATCCAGGCAGAACTGAAGAACGGCGGCGACGTTCGCCTCGTTGGCTTCGGCAACTTCTCGGTCAGCCGCCGCGAAGCATCGAAGGGTCGCAACCCGTCCACCGGCGCAGAAGTCGATATCCCTGCCCGCAACGTGCCGAAGTTCTCGGCCGGCAAGGGTCTCAAGGACGCCGTGAACTAAGTTTCATGTTTCGTCTGCAGCACCGTGGTGAAAACGCCAACGGTTCGATAGCAGGTTGATTTGAGGCCCGGGTTTTTCCTGGGCCTCTTTTCATTTGCGGACGCGTTTCGCCATCGGTTCGTGCCCAATGTCTAATCTGTTCATCCTGTCATGCGCCTGTTACAGAGCGCGATCAAAACCCCCCGGTATCCGATTTACCAAGGGGGTTTATCATGAAGAGATTTTCGTTGACTGCGGCACTCGCCGCAGCGCTGGCCGCCTCGACGGCATCCGTGGCTCTCGCCGAGCCGGTCTTCAACCGTATCGCGTCCTTCGCGGTCGCCGACAACCTGCCTGAGGGCAAGGACAAGGCGACGCCGACTTCGGCCGAAATCATCGCCGCTTCCGAAGACGGCAATACGCTTGTTTACTCCGACAGCCCGAACAAGGCGATCGGCATCATCGACATCACCGACGCCAAGGCTCCGAAGGCAGCCGGTTCTGTCACCTTCGAAGGCGAGCCGACGTCAGTCGCGGTTGCCTCGGGCAAGGCGCTTGTCGCCGTCAACACGCGCGAAAGCTTCGTCAAGCCGTCGGGCCTCATCGCCCAGGTCGACCTCGCTTCGAAAAAGATCGACACGACCTGCGATCTCGGTGGTCAGCCGGACTCGATCGCGCTGAACAAGGACAGGACGATCGCTGCCATCGCCATCGAGAACGAGCGCGATGAAGAGGTCAATGACGGCGACCTGCCGCAGATGCCGGCCGGTGATCTTGTTCTCCTGTCGCTCAAGGATGGCATGGTCGATTGCGGTTCGATCAAGCATGTCACGCTGACCGGTCTCGCCGACGTGGCTGGCGAAGATCCGGAACCGGAATTCGTTTCCTTCAACAACCTCGACGAAGTTGCCCTCACGCTGCAGGAAAACAACTATGTCGTCATCATCGACGGCAAGACCGGTACGGTGAAGTCGCACTTCTCCGCCGGAACCGTCAGCCTCGAAGGTGTCGACACCAAGAAGGACGGTGCGCTGAAGTTCACCGGCGAGATGAAGGACGTTGCCCGCGAGCCTGACGCCGTGAAGTGGCTGGATGACAACCGCCTCGTCGTTGCCAATGAAGGTGACTGGAAGGGTGGCGCGCGCGGCTTCACCATTTTCAGCAAGGACGGCAAGGTTCTCTATGAGAACGGCGCGGGCTTTGAGCGCGAGATCGCCAAGATCGGCCATTACCCGGACAAGCGCAACAAGAAGGGTGTCGAGCCGGAGGGCTTGGAAGTCGCCAAGTTCGGTGACGACAACCTGTTCTTCGTTCTGGCAGAGCGCGCCTCCATCGTCGGGGTCTACAAGGACACCGGCGCAGAGCCTGAACTTCTCCAGCTTCTGCCGTCCGGCGTAAGCCCGGAAGGTGCCGTGGCCATCCCGGGCCGCAATCTTCTGGCGACCGCCAACGAAGTTGACCTCGTCGAAGACGGCGGCGCACGCTCGCATGTGATGCTTTATGAGCGCGCGGAAGGCGAGGCGGCCTATCCGCAGATCGTCTCCACCGAAAAGGACGGAGAGCTGATCGGTTTTGGCGCGCTTTCGGGCCTCGCACCGGTCAAGGACAAGCCGGGCATGCTCCTTGCCGTCAACGATTCTTTCTACGCTTCGCAGCCGACCATCTTCACGATCGACGCGACCGCCAAGCCGGCGAAGATCGTCGATGCACTGCGCATCACCCGCAACGGTGCTGCAGCTCAGAAGCTCGATAGCGAAGGTGTGACGCCCGATGGCGAAGGCGGCTATTGGCTGGCCAACGAAGGCGATGCCGACAAGCTCTACTCGCATGCCATCATTCATGTGACGGCGAAGGGCGAGATCGATAAGGAAATCGCCATTCCTGCCGAACTGCGCGCTCACGAAAAGCGCTTTGGCTTCGAAGGCATCACCAGCGTCGGTGAAGGCGACGACATGACGCTGTGGATGGCCGTGCAGCGCGAATGGGGCGATGACGAGAAGGGTTTTGTGAAGCTGGTTTCCTACAAGCCTTCGTCGAAGGAATGGGGCGCTGTGCGCTACCCGCTCGAAAAGACGGAAAGCGGTTGGGTCGGCCTGTCCGAAATCACGGCTCATGGCGACTATGCCTATATCATCGAGCGCGACAACCTGATCGGCCAGGCTGCCAAGCTGAAGAAGCTGTACCGCGTGGCTCTTGCAGATCTGAAGCCAGCCAAGCTCGGCGGCGACCTGCCGGTCGTCAAGAAGGAAGAGGTTCGCGACTTCATCCCTGACCTGAAGGCCACCAACGGTTACGTCGTCGACAAGGTCGAAGGCTTTACCGTCGATGCGGCCGGCAACGGTTTCGTGGTCACCGACAATGACGGTGTCGATGATTCCTCGGGCGAAACCCTGTTCTTCTCGATCGGTACGATGAACGCGATGTAATCGCTTAAGTCCTGGAAACGGAAAAGGCCGGAGCATGATGCTCCGGCCTTTTCTATTTGGTCTGTTCGCAGGCAAAAGGCTGTGGCGAGCGGGACGTTTATTCGGCGGCCTTGCTGCCAGCCTCTTCGGTTTCCTTGCGTTTGCGAATCTCTTCCGCCTTGACCACAAGCCGGCTGACGATGTCGTGCATCTGGTCGAGCTGCTGATCGTCAAGCGCCGAGAAGATTTCCTCGATCAGTTGCTTGCGCGGATGTTCGGCGGCTTCCAGAACGACGCGTCCGACATCGGTGATCGACACGATCTTTGCCCGGCGGTCTTCCGGATCCGGTTTGCGCACCACCAGCTTGTCGCGTTCCAACCCGTCGATGGCTTCCGTCACCGTCCGCGGCGCAAAATTCAGCGCGCCGGCGATATCAGTCGACCGGCAGGGACCAAGCTTGCTGAGGAAAAACAGGAATTTGCTGCGCGCCAACGACACGCCTTCCTCCGTCATCGATTCGTTGATGAGGCGGTGAACGCGATGGTAAAGCTCAAAGAGCTTGTCGGAGACTTCGAATGTGGATTTCATGATGTTTCATATGGATATTGTGAGGGGCCATGTCAAATGACGGTATTGTTAGCGTTATAGTCAAGTCTAATTCGGGACCCTTGCGCCAAGGTCCCGCATTTCCCCAATAATGTTGCTGTGTTGAAAGCGCTGAATAGACCCTGCGGCGAGGCATGTGTGGCATTGACGCAAGGCCGGACGGCAGGCCATGGTCCGCCATGCCCTTTCGTTTTGTCCATACCGCCGATCTTCATCTCGATTCACCCTTGCGCAGTCTTGCGTTGAAAAATCCGGAACTTGCGGCACTGGTACGCGGTGCGACCCGCACCGCCCTTGCAAGGATCGTAGACCTGTGCCTGGCAGAGAGTGTCGATGCCCTGCTGATCGCTGGCGATCTCTACGACGGATCCCAGACATCGATGAACACGGCGCTCTATTTGTCGAGCGAACTGCGCCGGTTGGAGGCGGCGGGGATCAGCGTGTTCCTCATTCGCGGCAACCACGATTCGCAGTCGGCAATGACCCGCGAGCTGACCTTTCCGTCCAATGTGCATGTGTTCGCTGGCCGGGCAAAGCCGGTGCTTGCCAAATCTCTCGGCGATGGCCGTGGCGTCCATATCCACGGCATCAGTTTTGCCAATCCGCATGCGCCTGACAGCCTCTTGCCATCCTTCCAGCCGCCGGTTGCCGATGCCGTCAATATCGGCATGCTGCACACCAGCCTTGCCGGTACGCCGGGCCATGATCCCTATGCGCCGACAAACGTGGCCGAACTGGCGCGACACGGTTTTGATTATTGGGCGCTCGGCCATGTCCACATGCGGCAGGTTCACTGTGAGAACCCGTTGGTCGTCATGCCTGGCATGCCGCAGGGGCGTGACATCAACGAGGCGGGGCCGAAGACAGTGACACTGGTTACCATCGGTGATGATGGTGTACTGGGGTACCGCGAGCATCCAATCGGACAGGCGGTATTCGAGCGTGTTGCGATCGACCTGACCGGCGTACAGGACTGGCGGCAAATGCTGGAGAGGGTAGGCGAAACTCTGCCGTCGCTCCGGAACGGGGCCGATGCTGACCATCTCATCCTCAGAATCTCACTGACCGGTACAACGCCGCTGGTCTGGAAGCTCAGGCGTGATCCCGATTTCCTCTTGGCCGAAATCACCAATCTTGGCGCCGGTCTCAATGGGTGCTGGATTGAGAAAGTCGATATCGATTGCCGGGGCATGGACGCAGAAACGACCTTGACCGGCCCTGACCCGGTGGAGGAACTGGCCAGCCTGATCCGCACCGACGTACTGACGTCCCACGCCTTTCGCCAGGAAGCCAGCGCAGTGCTCGATGAACTGTTGCTGCAGTTGCCGCGCGAATTGCGCGAAAGCCTGGCCGGGGACGAGAAGGCGGCCGTGCGGTTGGCCGAAACTGTCGCTCTTGCCGGCAGTGATGATGTGCTTGCCTATCTGCATGGCAGTGATGCGGGGGCCGATCTCTGATGCGTCTTAACCGTCTCGATCTGCTTCGCTATGGAAAATTCACCGGCCGCAGTCTGAATTTCGGCGACGCACGCCCCGGACATGCAGATTTTCATCTCGTCTACGGCCCGAACGAGGCGGGAAAATCAACGCTGTTTTCCGCTTTCCTCGATCTGCTGTTCGGCATCGAGCGGCTGAGCGGCTACGGTTTTCTGCATCCCTATGCGACCATGCGGGTCGGCGGCGTCATCGAGACCGGGGGCAGGGTGCATTCCGTCTCGCGGGTAAAGCGCAATCAGAACTCTCTGTTGGGGCCTGACGACCAGCCGCTGCCGGACAACCTGTTTTCAGCGGCCCTGGGTTCGATCGACCGGGCGACCTATCAGATGATGTTTTCGCTCGATGACGACAGCATCGAAAAGGGCGGCGAAAGTATCCTGAAAAGTGAAGGGGAGCTTGGCGCCCTGTTGTTTTCGGCCAGCTCCGGCTTGCCGGACAGCAGCGCCATCTTATCCGGGTTGAAAGCTCAGGCGGATGCTTTCTACAAGCCGCAGGGCCGGAAACATAAGCTGGCGGAGTTGAAAGCTGAGCTTGAGGCACTGAAGGACGAGAAAGCCGCCATCGATATCAACGCCCGCGAATTTGCCGCTTTGCGCAAGGTGCGCGACGCAGCTGCCGAGCGGCATGATGCCTCCGCAAAGGCACGGGCTGAACTGCGCGTGTCTCTCGATCACGCCCGCGACCGCATCGAAGCGCTGCCGATTCTCGCCCGATTGCGCGGCCAGCGTTCCGAGCTTGCTGCTTTCGCCGACCTGCCGGAGCCACCAGCCGCCTGGCATGCCCTTTTGCCGCAATTGCAGCGTGAGGAAACCACAATCGACGCCCGGTTGGTGCAGCTGGACGCCGATATCGACCGCAGAGCCGCTGAAGTCATTGCCATCGAGCGGGATGAGGCGGTGCTGGCGCTGGCTGGGGATATCCGCGATCTGGAAAATTCAGGTCTGGAAGCCCGCCACCGGACGGCTGCCAGCGATATGCCGAATCGGCTTGACGAGCGTGCCAAGATCGCCGCCGACATTGCTGTCCGTGTCGGTCGCCTCGAGCGGGCTGACATGCCTGATGCCGCTGCACTCATCCTGCCCGCCGCGATCGCCGGCCGGCTGCAAGATCTGGCACAGAAGCATGCCGCGCTGAACGAGCGGCTGGATGCTGCCCTGCGGGAAAAGACGCTTTCCGAGGCGGAAAATGCGGAAGCGCTCAAGGTTCAGGCGGCACTTGTGTCCGGCGGCTCTTCGCAGGGCGGGGAACCCGCTGCTTTGACTGACATGTTACGGACTCTGCGTCAGAATGATTGCCTGCTGCGGCAGCAGACGGCCAACCGTCAGATCGCAGCGCTGGAAGACCTCCTGGCTGACAAGCTTGCAACGCTGTCGCCCGCTTCGTTCGACGCTGATAGCCTGACGGTCATTTCCGTCCCCGAGGAAACCGACCTTGCCGAATGGACGGAGCGGCGGGCAACGCTGACGGAACAGCTGAAGCGGCTTGACGACCGTATTGCCGAAGAGGCGGCGCTGACGGCTGGCGATGAAGCCAAGCTTCACGAATTGACACGGACAGGCGGCTTTACTGCCGACGATGCCGCCTTGACGCTGCGCCAGGAGCGCGACCGTGCCTGGCAGGCGCATGCGGCACAACTGGACGCTGACAGCGCCCGCGTTTTCGAAAACGTGCTCAAGAAGGACGACGAGGCAGCGGCCCTCAGGCTGGCGCATTCGCAGGACCTTGCGCAGGCAAGGGGACTTTCGCTCTCCGTCGCCGAGCGTAACGGCAAGCTTTTGGCGTTCCGTCAGCAACATGAGGCGGCGCATGCCGCGATTGCCGCGCTAAGGTCGGAGATTTCGGCTGCAGCTGTTGAATGTGGATTGCCCGAGAATACCAAGCTGAACCAGCTGGTGGCGTGGCTTGGGCGGCGGGTGGCGGCGCTTGAGGTGCGTAACCAGCTGCGCACAGCCCAGCAGGACGCGCGGCTTGCCGTGGCGGATGAAGCCAAGGCCATGCAGCGACTGACAGAGGTGCTGGAGCACGGCGGTGTGGTGAAGGGCATGCCGGCGCGGTTGGAGGATGCGATTGCTTTTGCCGAGCATATTATCCACGATCTGCAATCCGCCCACCGGGCGCATGTCACGGCTGCGGAAACGGTGGAGCGGGCCGGGGCTGCGCTGCGCTTGCGCACGGCCGCATGGTCGGCCGCTTCCGAGGACATGGCGGAGTGGAGCACGCGTTGGCAGGAGGCTATTGGTGCCACGTGGCTCGCCGAGGCAACAACGCCCTTGTCGCCACAGGAGATTACGCCTGTCCTGACAATCCTTCAGGATCTGGACAAACTGATCCAGCGCAAGGCTGATCTCGATCATCGAATCGATGGCATGCGAAAAGATCAACTGGCCTTCGCAACCATTGTCCGGACGCTGGCTGAAAAACTTGCCATCGCAGTATCGGATGAACCGCTCCTCGTTGTTCAGACGATTCGCGACCGGTTGGCCGGTGCCGAGCGGCAGGAAACGTTGTTCCGGCGTCTTTCGGACGAGAATGATGCTCGCATCGCGGAAAGGCGGGCGCTGGGCGAATCGCGCGAACGCCACGACGCACAGAAGCGCGGCATGCTGGATCTGTTCGACAGCAGCTCGCTGCTGGAAGTCGGCGCCCATCTGGAAACGGTCAAGGCGCGTCAGCGACTGCGCGAGCGGATTGCCGAGGCTGAGGCCGATCTGGCCGCCCGGCTTGGTGTTGGACGTGCCGATGAAGCGGAAATGCTGCTGAGTGCCGTCGACGCAGACGGCCTACGGCTGGAAATGGCGGCCTTGCAGGCCCGGTTTGAACAGGCCGAGCGCGACGGTGCCGAATTGCATGCTGAACGGCGCGATGCCGAAAGGGCGCTGGCGGCCATCGGTGGCGGCGATGCAGCGGCCCATATCGAGGAAAAGCGCCGCACGGTGCTGGCGGAGATCGAGGAGCGCGCGACCGCCTATCTGCGGCTGCGCATGGGCATTCTGGCTGGTGAAACGGCGCTCAGGCTCTACCGCGAGCGTCATCGCAGCGCGATGATGCGCCGGGCGTCAACGGCGTTCAGCGTCATCAGCGGCGGTGACTATGTAGGGCTGACGACACAGGCCGAGAAGGGCGAGGAATTCTTGATCGCCAATGCTGCCGGTGGTGGATCGAAACTGGCGCGCGATCTTTCCAAGGGCACCCGCTTCCAGCTCTATCTGGCGCTGCGCATGGCCGGCTATCACGAGATCGCCACGACACGCGAATCGCTGCCTTTCATCGCCGATGACATCATGGAGACCTTCGACGATGGACGTGCCGGGCACGCCTTTTCCTTGATGGCGGAAATGGCAGGGGTTGGGCAGGTGATTTATCTGACCCATCATCAGCATCTCTGCGACATCGCCCGCACGGCCTGCCCGGACGTAACGATCCATACGCTGTGATTGTGGAGTTTGCTGAAGCGTGGTCTCGGATGTGACGGGGAGACATTGGGCCGGAACGCGCTATGTTCCGCCTATTAGTGACGTCCGCCGGATGGCGGCAAATATCAGGGAGCCTATCGCCATGGAGATCAAAGCTTGCGGATCGCGCCCATCCGTTCGCCCACCGGCAGATTATTTTACCGGCAACGTTCGGCAGGACCCGATACATGATGCGCCGGAGCCGGCCCGCATGCGCTGCGTGTCCGTCACCTTCGAGCCGGGAGCAAGAACGGCCTGGCACACTCATCCGCTCGGTCAGACGCTGTTCGTTACATCCGGTAGTGGCCTTGCCCAGACCTGGGGTGAGCCGGTTCGCGCAATCAAGGCGGGGGATACCGTCTGGTTTCCGCCGGGTGAAAAGCACTGGCACGGCGCCACTGCCACGACCGGCATGACCCATATCGCCATCCAGGAAGCGCTTGACGGCAAGGCGGTCGACTGGATGGAACTGGTGAGCGAAGAACAATACCAATCGGCGTGATGCGTCCCGGCACGCGCAGAACAAAACCAGGCCGACGATTCTTGCCGTTTCCGCGTTGCAATAGGCGGGAGAACACAGCTATCTGAAGACGAAGGTTTACGTCGCGGGAGCATGCGCCCGCAGACTGCCGCTGAAGGGTTCCGCCGATGTACAATTTTCATGTTGGGCAAAAGGTCGTCTGCATCGACGACAAGTTCAAGAACGTCTCGATCGATCAGGGCATCCGCAAAGGCCAAATCTATACGATTCGCTGGGTCGGGCCTTACAAGCATTACATCGATGGGGAATTCATCGGTGTGAAACTGGCCGAAATCCACCGGGGCAATGACGACGGGCCGGAAGGGTATGGCGCCGCCGACATGCCCTATCGCGCGACGCGGTTTCGGCCCTTGCTCAGGGACCGTCTGTCGGCGCTGAAAAACCTCCTGGCGCCGACGCCGAAGGGCGAAAAGCCCTATTTGCCGGACGCTCCGGAAGAACCCAAGCGCAAGGCGCCGGTCCGGAAAAAGGAAGAGGTTTAGCCAGCGACAGCGTCGCGCCTTGGATTTCAGGCCGTGAAATTCGTCCGCGAAGGCGGGCGGATTTAGTTGGGGTCGACGATTTGCTCCCTGCGCACGAGCCTCAGAGAGCGGTCAGGCTGGATGATGTAGGTTTCCTCGGCGCGCTTGCCATATTGGTCGTTCAGCTGGTGATGAAGGACGCTGCCGACCGGGGCTTTGGTCAACTTGGTTGCCGGCTGGCCGCCATAGGTGATGCTGCCAGGGATAGGGCTTATTTCGGGCATGGCGTTACAGGCAGTAAGGCCTGCAGCAAGCGTCGCTGCCAGAATTGCTTTCCTCATGTGATATTTCCCTCTTAACGCCTCGATACCCAGTCCCGGCTGTCCAGTCCGTGGAGGGGCAGGCTCCTTAATTTTGCTCGCCACAGATGGCAACGCCTCTGCCATATGGCAAGAGGCTCTGATGCTGCTGTTTAAGGAAACGCGCAAAAACACCCGGATGGAGGGATGCTGTCAAATTTAGATGAAAAGAAAATGGTGGGCGATGAGAGACTCGAACTCCCGACATCCTCGGTGTAAACGAGGCGCTCTACCAACTGAGCTAATCGCCCTTCGCGAAGCAGAAGCAGTGTCTGCCGCGTCGGTGGCCGTGATCTATGCGTATCGGCGGAAAACCGCAAGAGCGGATTGGAAGATTTTTTCGTTTTTTTTTCAAAGTCCCGGTATCGCTGGCTGTCGCCTGACAAATCGGATGTGGAAAACCGGCATTGCTACTGTGGAGACAAAAAGGGGAAGGGCGGCGGGACAAATTATGATCGAAACGGAGGTGCGTTGGTTGCTCCTGTGAAATTTTGAAGGACGCTTTTTCGAGCCTGTGGAAACAATTCGATGGCTGTCACTGTTTTGTCTCCAAACCTGCTTGACACCCAAAGACGAACCTCGTAGTTAGCCGCTCATCGAAACGGCCTAGCCGCTTCGAGCGGATGCAAAAGCATCTGGACGACTTGAAATGAAATGCGCGGGTGTAGCTCAGTTGGTTAGAGTGCCGGCCTGTCACGCCGGAGGTCGCGGGTTCGAGCCCCGTCACTCGCGCCATTTCAAGAATAGCAGTTTCTGCTTATGTCCGGGTGGTTTGTACTATAATGCGCGGGTGTAGCTCAGTTGGTTAGAGTGCCGGCCTGTCACGCCGGAGGTCGCGGGTTCGAGCCCCGTCACTCGCGCCATTTTCCGCTAAGATTTCAAATGCAAGTGTGATTTGAAAGCCGACGGGACCTCAGGTCCCGGTCGGTTCTTGCCGTCTTTTGACATGCGCGGGCGGCCGCATGAAGCTCGCATTTCCGCATGACGGCGGGGGAAGGGGCAGCCCACGATTCCTTCACGGTACGCAAATCTTCCGCTGCACCTTTGCGGGTAATGACGAAATTTGCGGCGGATGCCTATCGGGCAGGCCGGCCTCCCGCTATGCTAATGACGGGCCATCGTGATCAGGTGTTGATAGAGCGCGGCTTCACATAGATATGCGCTTCGATCGCCGCGGCGATCAGATCCTGCCGGACAAGTTCGGGCGGTTGTTTCCCTCGAAACGAATCGAGGCAGGTCATAACCGCCAGCTTGTAGCTGGGTCCACGCTTCTTCGGCCACTTGTTGAGCAGAAGGTCTGCGGCTTCCAGCGAGCTGGAGACGGTGATCACGTCTTGACGGTCGTTCAATTCGAATAAAACACTCTCATGCCAGGGAATATCGTCCATGAGCCGTCCCTCTATTAGGGTGATGTTGCCTATACAAGCTTGCGTGAAGGTTGTGTTTGTTCTTCAGGGTTGCGAAATGCGCTAAAGACAGCCTTCGGTGTTGCGCGGTCAGCCGTGGATTTTCGGGCGGAAGTGGGGCGGGCTCCATCGCCACCCATGCAAAACGCGGATAGGGGCCATGCAGTCTTGTTGCAGCTCCCGTTGGTCCGCCAGGTACGCTTTCATTGCTCCCGTCCGGGGTTTCTGCCTTCTGATTTCAATCGATTTTAGCGAGCGCGACCATATGTCCCCGGCGTTGCGGCGCAAGGGCTTGGCGCTCTGTCTTGCAAAGGGCTGCCGCGATTCCCTGGTATTTGCGCCTGCTCACTGGAGATGCTAGCTTTTGGGCGGTCTTCATTCCCGCGACACAAGGGGGTGAAAACCGTTCTCAAGGCTTGCACAGCGGCGCTGGCTGCGCTAACCACTTTGGCGTTGCAACATATTTTTCGGCCTGTGAGCCTTTGTTTTGCGCTTCTCCAGCGCGCCTCGCAGGCAGGGACGGATACAATGACAGATCTTCTCGGCTCCTACATTCCGATCGCGATTTTCATCGGTATATCGCTGGTTATCGGGCTGGCGCTGCTGATCGCGCCGTTCGCCGTCGCCTACAAGGCGCCTGACGACGAAAAGCTTTCGGCCTACGAATGCGGCTTTAATGCCTTCGATGACGCCCGTATGAAATTCGATATCCGATTCTATCTCGTGTCGATTCTCTTCATCATCTTCGATCTTGAAGTGGCGTTCCTGTTTCCTTGGGCGGTATCGTTCAAGGATATGGGCTGGTTCGGCTTCTTCTCGATGATGTCGTTCCTCGGGGTGCTGACCATCGGCTTTATCTATGAATGGAAGAAGGGAGCGCTGGAATGGAACTGACATCCAGCACGACGCTCGTTGCGCCAAAGCCGAAGGGGATCGTGGATCCCTCGACCGGCCAGCTGATCGGTAGCAACGACAAGTATTTCGGCGAGATCAACAATGAACTCGCCGACAAGGGTTTTCTGGTCACGTCGACCGACGAACTGATCAACTGGGCCCGGACCGGCTCGCTGATGTGGATGACCTTCGGTCTGGCCTGCTGCGCTGTCGAAATGATGCAGATGTCGATGCCGCGTTACGACGCCGAGCGCTTTGGCTTTGCACCGCGCGCTTCACCGCGTCAGTCTGACGTGATGATCGTCGCCGGTACGCTGACCAACAAGATGGCTCCGGCTCTGCGCAAGGTCTATGACCAGATGCCTGAGCCGCGTTACGTCATCTCGATGGGGTCCTGCGCCAACGGTGGCGGGTACTATCACTATTCCTATTCGGTAGTGCGCGGCTGTGACCGCGTTGTGCCGGTCGATATCTATGTGCCGGGCTGTCCTCCCACGGCAGAAGCGCTCCTTTATGGTGTGCTCCTGCTGCAGAAGAAGATTCGCCGCACAGGCACGATCGAACGGTAAGGGCAGGGGACTTGAACATGAGTGAAGCCCTGAACGGACTTGCTACTTACATTCGCGAAACACGCGGTGCGTTGATTTCGGATGCCGTCATCAGCTATGGCGAACTGACGCTGACGTCCACGGCCGACAACCTTATCGCGCTTCTGACGTTCCTGCGTGACGACGCCCGCTGTGGCTTCGTTAACTTCACGGATATTTGCGGTGTCGACTGGCCGCAGCGTCCGGATCGGTTCGACGTCGTCTATCACATGCTATCGCCGAAGCAGAACCTGCGCATCCGCGTCAAGGTTGCAACCGGCGAAGATCAGCCCGTGCCGTCGGCCTGCGCCGTCTATCCCGGCGCCGACTGGTTCGAGCGGGAAGCCTACGACATGTACGGCATTCTCTTTACCGGCCACCCCGACCTGCGCCGAATCCTGACCGACTATGGTTTCGAAGGTTATCCGCTGCGCAAGGACTTCCCGACCACCGGTTTCGTCGAGGTTCGTTATAATGATGAAGTCAAGCGCGTCGTCTATGAGCCCGTCGAACTGAAGCAGGAATTCCGCAATTTCGATTTCATGTCGCCCTGGGAGGGAACGGATTACGTTCTGCCTGGCGATGAAAAAGCAAACGCGAAGTGAAATGAAGGCCGAGGGCTCGCGAACATGCGGGCTTGTCAGGCTTGGAGCAAGCGGCAATGAACGAACATAACGTCCGCAATTTTAATATCAATTTCGGACCACAGCACCCTGCGGCGCACGGCGTTTTGCGGCTTGTTCTCGAGCTTGACGGCGAAATCGTCGAGCGTGTCGATCCGCATATCGGTCTTCTGCATCGCGGTACCGAAAAGCTGATCGAGACCAAGACCTATCTGCAGGCTGTGCCCTATTTCGACCGGCTCGACTATGTCGCGCCGATGAACCAGGAACACGCCTATGCGCTGGCGGTCGAGAAGCTGACGGCGACGGAAGTGCCGATCCGCGGCCAACTGATCCGTGTTCTCTACTCGGAAATCGGCCGTATCCTGTCGCATCTCTTGAACGTCACGACGCAGGCCATGGACGTCGGCGCGCTGACGCCACCACTCTGGGGCTTTGAAGAGCGCGAAAAGTTGATGGTGTTCTATGAGCGGGCTTGTGGCGCGCGCATGCATTCGGCCTATTTCCGTCCGGGCGGCGTCCATCAGGACCTGCCGCACGAGCTGGTCGAGGACATCGGCAAGTGGATCGATCCATTCCTGAAGACCGTCGACGATATCGATGAACTTTTGACCGGCAACCGTATCTTCAAGCAGCGCAACGTCGATATCGGCGTCGTGACGCTGGACGATGCCTGGGCCTGGGGCTTTTCCGGTGTCATGGTTCGTGGGTCCGGCGCCGCTTGGGACCTGCGCAAGTCGCAGCCCTATGAATGCTACGCCGACATGGATTTCGACATTCCGATCGGCAAGAACGGCGACTGCTTCGACCGTTACCTGATCCGCATGATCGAAATGCGAGAATCGGCCAAGATCATGCGCCAGTGCGTCAACCGCCTGCTTGGCGATGCCAAGGTTGGACCGGTGTCGTCGCTTGACGGCAAGATCGTGCCGCCGAAGCGTGGCGAGATGAAGCGGTCGATGGAAGCGTTGATCCACCATTTCAAGCTCTACACCGAAGGCTATCACGTGCCGGAGGGCGAGGTTTATGCAGCCGTCGAAGCGCCGAAGGGCGAATTCGGCGTCTATCTGATCTCCGACGGCACCAACAAGCCGTATCGTTGCAAGATCCGCGCCCCGGGCTACGCTCATCTTCAGGCCATGGATTACATCTGTCGCGGCCACCAGCTAGCGGACGTTTCCGCCATTCTCGGCTCGCTCGATATCGTGTTCGGCGAGGTTGATCGTTGATGCGCAGAATGGTCCTGACAGTTTTGGCCTCGACGCTTGCTGCAGCGCCTGCATTTGCGCAGGAAACCGCGCCGAAGTCCGGCGAACCTGCGATGAGCGGTTCGTCGGGTAGCGGCATGGGCAGGCTTCTGAGCCAAGGCTATGAGATCAGGGCCGCAGTGCCGAACGGCACGCGCTACATCGTATTTTTACAAAAAGACCAGTCAGCCTATGCCTGCGAATTCGTCACCCTGACGACATCGCGGTGCGGTTCGATTAACTGATAAGGTGCGGGAAGAATGTCCGTTCGTCGACTAGCCGAAGAAAACGTCCAGCCAGCGGCCTTTGCGTTCAGCAAGGAAAACGCCGTCTGGGCCAAGGCCACGATCAAGAAATATCCGAAGGGCCGCGAGCAATCTGCGGTCATTCCGCTGCTGATGCGGGCGCAGGAGCAGGATGGCTGGGTCACCAAGGCGGCGATCGAAAGCATCGCCGACATGCTGACCATGCCCTATATCCGTGTGCTTGAAGTCGCGACCTTCTACACCCAGTTCCAGCTGAAGCCGGTCGGCACGCGCGCGCACGTCCAGGTGTGCGGCACGACGCCATGCATGCTGCGCGGCTCGGAAGACCTGATCAACCTGTGCAAGAAGCGCATTCATCCCAATCCGCTGACGCCGAACGAAGCCGGCACGCTGTCCTGGGAAGAAGTCGAATGTCAGGGGACCTGCGTCAACGCCCCGATGGTGATGATCTTCAAGGACACCTATGAAGACCTGACGGTTCCGCAGTTGGAATACATCATCGACCGTTTCGACGCAGGCAAGGGCGTCGATGTCAAGCCAGGCCCGCAGATCGACCGTATCTTCTCGGCTCCTGTCGGTGGATTGACCACGTTGCTCACCCCGGAAAAGAAGCCGGCAGCGCCGCGCGCCAAGAAGGCCAGCGATGACGCCGCCGTCAGCGTGCCGCCATCGAACTCTGCCCGCGCCAAGACCGATGCCCCGGAAACCGATCCGACATTGAAGACACCGGTGACGGCAAAGTCCGAATCCGCTGCGAACGACAAGGTTTCTGGCGAAACCAAGGCTGAAGGCGGCGTTTCTGCAAAGCCGTCGCTCGAGGACAAGAACCGTCCTGCCGGCATTGCAAAGCCGGATGCTCCGGATGACCTGAAACTGATCTCCGGCGTTGGCCCGAAGATCGAAGGCACGCTCCACGAACTCGGCATCTTCACCTTCACGCAGGTTGCTGGCTGGAAGAAGGCCGAACGCGAATGGGTGGACGGCTATCTGAATTTCAAGGGCCGCATTGAACGCGACGATTGGGTCAAGCAAGCCAAGGCGCTGGCCAAGGGCGGCGAAGCCGAATACATCAAAGTTTTCGGCAAGAAGCCGCGATAAGTTAGGTGAACCATGCTCGACGATAAAGATCGCATTTTTACCAATATCTACGGCCTTCATGACAAGTCGCTCAAGGGCGCCATGAGCCGTGGCCACTGGGATGGCACCAAGCAGATCCTGGAAAAGGGACGTGACTGGATCATCAACGAGATGAAGGCTTCCGGCCTTCGTGGCCGTGGTGGTGCTGGCTTCCCCACCGGTCTGAAATGGTCCTTCATGCCGAAGGAAAGCGACGGCCGCCCGCATTATCTCGTCGTCAACGCCGACGAATCCGAGCCCGGTACCTGCAAGGACCGCGATATCATGCGCCACGATCCGCATACGCTGATCGAAGGCTGCGTGATCGCGAGCTTCGCCATGGGTGCGCATGTCGCCTATATCTATGTGCGCGGCGAATATATCCGCGAGCGCGAAGCGCTGCAGGCGGCGATCGACGAATGCTATGACGCCGGTCTTCTCGGCATCAACAACAAGCTTGGCTGGGACATGGACATTTACGTCCATCACGGCGCCGGCGCCTATATCTGCGGCGAGGAAACAGCACTTCTCGAAAGCCTCGAAGGCAAGAAGGGCCAGCCGCGCCTGAAGCCGCCGTTCCCGGCCAATATGGGTCTCTACGGTTGCCCGACGACGGTCAACAACGTCGAGTCGATCGCCGTTGCCCCGACCATCCTGCGCCGTGGTGCGTCGTGGTTCTCGGCGATCGGCCGTCCAAACAATGTCGGCACCAAGCTGTTCATGGTGTCGGGCCACGTCAACAAGCCCTGCACGTTCGAAGACGCGATGGGTACACCATTCCGCGAAATGATCGAACGCCATTGCGGCGGCATCCGTGGCGGCTGGGACAACCTTCTCGGCGTCATTCCGGGCGGCTCGTCCTGTCCGGTGGTCAAGGGCGAGGACATCATCGACGCGCCGATGGATTTCGACGGTATGCGCGATGTGAAATCGTCGTTCGGAACTGCCGCCATCATCGTGATGGATCGCTCCACCGACATCATCAAGGCCATCTGGCGTCTCGCTGCTTTCTACAAGCATGAGAGCTGCGGCCAGTGCACGCCGTGCCGTGAAGGTACCGGCTGGATGATGCGCGTCATGGAACGCATGGTTCAGGGCCGCGCCCAGAAGCGTGAAATCGACATGCTGTTCGACGTTACCAAGCAGGTTGAAGGTCACACCATCTGCGCGCTCGGCGACGCGGCCGCATGGCCGATCCAGGGTCTGATCCGCAACTTCCGTCCCGAGATGGAAGCGCGCATCGACGAATACACCCGCAACGCCTCGTCGCATGGCGCGGTGCTGGCGGCAGCGGAGTAAGCGGCATGGCCGGGCCGGGGAACGAAACGGGGAGGGGGACGCAGACAGGTTCTGCCGCAACCTCATCCGGCTCTCCGGTTGGCAACGAGCCATTTGGCATGGCTGAGTGGCTGAAGAACGTGCCGATGGGGCAGCTGCATCCGCTGATGCAGCACCCGGCGGCGGCAATGGCGGCGGTAACGGCGATCGGCTTCGGTATGACCAGCCAGATTGCCGGCTTCATGCTGGGTGCGATGCAGGGGCTGGCCGAAACGGCGCAGAAGACCGGCGTTGCGGCGGATGAAATGCCGGTAGCAAAGGTGGCCAAGCTAGCGGAAGCGCCGGTGGTTGCCGTGAAGGCTGCGCCGGTTGTGAAGCCGAAGGTGGTTGCCAAGGCTCCGGGCAAGGCTCGGCCGGTAAAGGCCAAGCCCGTTGCTGCGGAGCCGGTTGCGGTTGTTGCGGCCAAGGCCGAGAAGCCGAAGCGGCAGACGGTTGCCCGCGTTGCCGAAACGCAGACGGACGACTTGAAGCGGATTTCCGGCATCGGTCCGAAGCTGGAGCAGGTTTTGAATGGAATGGGCGTGCGGCGTTATGCCGATGTCGCTTTGTGGAGTGATAAGGACGTGCAGCGCATCGACGACCAGCTTGGTTTTGCTGGCCGGATCGCGCGGGACGGCTGGGTCACGCAGGCAAAGGCCCTGATAAAGGGTTGAGATTGAGTTTCGGGCGGAAACCGGTGGTTTTAGCTCAAAGATTGGCGTGCCTAATAATATCTGTTCGCCGCTGACGCTGGTGAACGAAAGACAGGATTGAGACTAAGATGGCAAAGCTGAAAGTCGACGGAAAAGAGATCGAGGTCCCGGATCATTTCACGCTGCTGCAGGCGTGCGAAGAGGCGGGCGCTGAAGTTCCGCGCTTCTGTTTCCACGAGCGGCTGTCGGTCGCCGGAAACTGCCGCATGTGTCTGATCGAGGTGAAGGGAGGGCCGCCGAAACCGGCAGCCTCCTGCGCCATGGGCGTGCGCGACCTGCGTCCCGGCCCGAATGGCGAAGCGCCGGAAGTCTTCACGACCACGCCGATGGTCAAGAAGGCCCGCGAAGGCGTGATGGAATTCCTGCTCATCAACCATCCGCTCGATTGCCCGATCTGCGATCAGGGCGGTGAATGCGACCTGCAGGACCAGGCTATGGCCTTCGGCGTCGATTCGACCCGCTACAACGAAAACAAGCGCGCCGTCGAAGACAAGTATATCGGTCCGCTGGTCAAGACTGTGATGAACCGCTGCATTCACTGCACGCGCTGCGTCCGCTTCACCACGGAAGTCGCTGGCATTGCAGAGCTTGGCCTGATCGGCCGCGGCGAAGATGCCGAGATCACCACCTATCTGGAACAGGCGATGACGTCCGAATTGCAGGGCAACGTCGTTGATCTCTGCCCTGTCGGCGCTCTGACCTCCAAGCCCTACGCCTTCAACGCCCGCCCGTGGGAACTCGGCAAGACCGAATCGATCGACGTCATGGACGCTGTCGGCTCCGCGATCCGCGTCGATACCCGTGGCCGCGAAGTCATGCGCGTCATGCCGCGTGTCAACGAAGAGATCAACGAAGAGTGGATTTCCGACAAGACCCGTTTCATCTGGGATGGCCTGAAGACGCAGCGTCTTGACCGCCCTTACGTGAAGAAGGATGGCCGCCTGCAGCCCGCCAGCTGGAACGAAGCCTTCGCCGCCATTAAGGGCGCGGTTGCCAAGACCAGCGGCGACAAGATCGGCGCGATTGCCGGCGATCTGGCGTCTGTTGAAGAAATGTATGCGCTGAAGGCGCTTATCACCTCGCTCGGTTCGGAGAATATTGACTGCCGCCAGGATGGTGCTGCGCTCGATCCTTCGTTTGGCCGCGCAAGCTACCTGTTCAACCCGACGATCCAGGGCATCGAAAGCGCCGACGCGCTCCTGATCATCGGATCGAACCCACGCTTTGAAGCCTCGGTTCTCAATGCCCGTATCCGCAAGCGGTTCCGGATGGCCAATTTCCCGATCGGCGTGATCGGCGAGCCGGCCGAGCTGCGTTACTCCTATGAGTATCTCGGCGCGGGCACGGAATCGCTGGCCGAACTGGTGAGCGGCAAGGGCAAGTTCCTGAGCGTGCTGAAGAAGGCAGAGCGTCCGATGATCATCATCGGTCAGGGCGCTATCTCCGGCGGTAATGGGGCTTCGGTTCTGGCCGCAGCCGCCAAGCTCGCAGGCGCCGTTGGCGCCGTCACTGCAGACTGGAACGGTTTTGCCGTTCTGCACACCGCCGCCTCGCGCGTCGGTGGTCTCGATCTCGGCTTCGTGCCGGGTGAGGGGGGCAAGAGCGCCGCCGAGATGCTTGATGGGACGGACGTTCTGTTCCTGCTTGGCGCCGACGAAATGGATTTCTCCGGCAAGACCGCAGGCTTCACCGTCTATATCGGCTCGCATGGCGACGAAGGTGCTCATGGCGCCGACGTCATCCTGCCGGGTGCGACCTATACCGAAAAGTCCGGCCTCTGGGTCAACACCGAAGGCCGCGTTCAGATGGGCAACCGCGCCGGTTTCGCACCGGGCGACGCCCGCGAAGACTGGGCGATCATTCGGGCGCTGTCCGACGTGCTCGGCAAGAAGCTTCCGTTTGATTCGCTTGGCGAATTGCGCGGGAAACTCTATGCGGCGCACCCGCATTTCGCTGCGATCGACATGATCGAGACGGGTGCAAGCGGTGAAATTGCCGCACTTGCACAAAAAGCCGGTGAGATGGGCAAATCGGTGTTTGCGTCTCCGGTCAAAGACTTCTATTTGACGAACCCAATAGCACGAGCTTCCGCCGTCATGGCCGAATGCTCGGCTTTGGCACGCAACAACTTCAAAGCTGCGGCGGAATGAGCGCGAAGGAATAAGACGAAAATGGACGCTTTCATTTCGACCTATGTCTGGCCAACGGCCATCATGATCGGCCAGTCGCTGCTGCTTCTGGTCGCGCTTCTGGTCTTTATCGCCTACATCCTTTTGGCTGACCGCAAGATCTGGGCGGCGGTGCAGATGCGCCGTGGACCGAATGTGGTAGGCCCGTGGGGACTTTTCCAGTCCTTCGCCGATCTTTTGAAGTTCGTCTTCAAGGAGCCGGTCATCCCGGCCGGCTCGAACAAAATCCTGTTCCTGCTGGCGCCGCTGGTTTCCGTGACCCTGGCGCTCGCTGCCTGGGCGGTCATTCCGCTGAATGACAACTGGGTGATGGCCAATATCAATGTCGGCATCCTCTATGTTTTCGCCATTTCCTCGCTTGAGGTTTACGGCGTCATCATCGGCGGCTGGGCATCGAACTCCAAGTATCCGTTCCTTTCGGCGCTGCGCTCGGCCGCCCAGATGGTGTCCTACGAAGTCTCGATCGGCTTCGTCATCGTTACCGTTCTTTTGTGCGCCGGTTCGCTGAACCTGACGGATATCGTTGATTCACAGCGTGATGGTCTGGGCACGATGATGGGTCTGCCGGGATCCTTCCTGGATTGGTACTGGCTGCCGCTGTTCCCGATGTTCATCATCTTCTTCATCTCGGCGCTCGCTGAAACCAACCGTCCTCCCTTCGATCTGGTCGAAGCGGAATCGGAACTGGTTGCCGGCTTCATGGTCGAATACGGCTCGACCCCGTACATGATGTTCATGCTCGGCGAATATGCCGCCATCTGCCTGATGTGCGCGCTGACGACGATCCTTTTCCTCGGCGGCTGGCTGCCTCCGGTCGATGTATGGTTCCTCAACTGGGTTCCGGGCATCGTCTGGTTCATCCTGAAGTCCTCGATGGTGTTCTTCATGTTCGCCATGGTGAAAGCCTTCGTGCCGCGTTATCGCTACGACCAGCTGATGCGTCTCGGCTGGAAGGTCTTCCTTCCACTGTCACTCGCCATGGTCTTCATTGTTGCAGTTGTGCTGAAACTGGTGGTGTGGGCCTGATGTTTACTCACCGTTTCGCAAAATCAGCCGGCGCCTCCCAGGCCGGCACGTTTGGAGGTTGATGATGGCAAGTTTGTCGCAAGCCGTCAGTTCGCTGTTCCTCAAGGAATTCGTCAACGCGTTTTTCCTGTCGATGCGCTATTTCTTCGCACCGAAGTCGACGCTGAACTATCCGTTTGAAAAAGGCCCGGTCAGCCCGCGCTTCCGTGGTGAACATGCGCTGCGCCGTTATCCGAACGGCGAAGAACGCTGCATCGCCTGCAAGCTGTGCGAAGCGATCTGTCCTGCCCAGGCGATCACCATCGAGGCTGGCCCGCGCCGCAACGATGGCACGCGCCGCACGGTCCGTTACGACATCGACATGGTGAAGTGCATCTATTGCGGTTTCTGCCAGGAAGCCTGTCCAGTCGACGCGATCGTCGAAGGCCCGAACTTCGAGTTCGCCACCGAGACGCGCGAAGAGCTTTACTATGACAAGGACCGGCTGCTTTCCAACGGCGACCGTTGGGAGCGTGAAATCGCCCGCAACATTGCAATAGACTCGCCGTACCGCTGAGACTTTGCATAGGGACTGCGCCAGCCGGTTGAGGCTGGCGTTACACTGATCTTGGGCGTGGCCGGCATGAACCGGTGCGCCAGTGGGAAGGATGGCCTGGTTGCCATGCCTGCCCGGGGAAGACGAAAAAGGCACCGATCATGGGTCTGCAGGCTCTTTTTTTCTATCTTTTTTCATTCGTCGCGGTTGCGTCGGCGTTCATGGTGATTTCTTCGCGGAACCCTGTTTATTCCGTGCTGTTCCTGATCCTGACGTTCTTCAACGCCGCCGGCCTGTTTCTTTTGACGGGCGCCGAGTTCCTGGCGATGATCCTGCTGGTTGTTTATATCGGCGCCGTCGCGGTTCTCTTCCTCTTCGTGGTGATGATGCTCGACATCGACTTCACCCAGCTGAGGTCGGGCGTGCTTGAATATGCGCCGGTCGGCGCGCTGATCGGCCTGGTGCTGGCAGCCGAGCTGATCATCGTGGTCGGCGGCAGCTCGTTCTCGCCGGAAATCGCCAAGTCGATCTCGATGCCGATCCCGGCGGTTGCCGATCGAACCAACACCGCTGCTCTCGGCGACGTGCTCTATACGCACTATGTCTACTTCTTCCAGATTGCCGGCCTGGTTCTTCTGGTCGCCATGATCGGCGCCATCGTCCTGACGCTGCGCCATCGCGACAACATCAAACGCCAGGATATTCCCACACAGGTTGCCCGTTCGCCCAAGACCGCTGTTGAAGTGGTCAAGGTGAAGTCGGGGCAGGGCCTTTAAGACGGACGCGAGGTCAAGGAACTCATCATGGAAATCGGTATTTCCCACTATCTGACCGTCAGCGCCATCCTGTTCACGCTGGGCGTCTTCGGCATCTTCCTCAACCGGAAGAACGTCATCATCATCCTGATGTCGGTGGAACTCATTCTGCTGGCGGTCAACATCAACATGGTTGCGTTCTCGTCGTTCCTCAACGACATCACCGGCCAGGTGTTCGCCCTGTTCATTCTGACCGTCGCGGCCGCGGAAGCCGCCATCGGTCTTGCAATTCTCGTCGTCTTCTACCGCAACCGCGGCTCCATCGCCGTGGAAGACGTCAACATGATGAAGGGCTGAGCGGCCAATGAATACGATTATTCAAGCCATCGTCTTCCTGCCGCTGATCGGCTTCCTGATCGCGGGTCTGTTCGGCACCTCGATCGGCGCCAAGGCTTCGGAATACGTTACCACCGGCTTCATGGTTATTGTCGCAGTCCTGTCCTGGGTCGTGTTCTTCCACGTCGCGCTCGGCGAGGCGGAAATGATCAAGGTCACCGTGATGCGCTGGATCCAGTCCGGCAGCTTCGATACCGAATGGGCTTTCCGCGTCGATACGTTGACGGCCGTGATGTTCGTTGTCGTCAACACTGTGTCCTGCCTGGTCCATCTCTATTCGATCGGCTACATGCATCACGACCCGCATCGGCCGCGCTTCTTTGCCTATCTGTCGCTGTTCACCTTCGCCATGCTGATGCTGGTGACCTCGGACAACCTGCTGCAGATGTTCTTCGGCTGGGAAGGCGTTGGTCTGGCGTCCTATCTGCTGATCGGCTTCTGGTACAAGAAGCCGTCCGCCTCGGCGGCCGCGATGAAGGCGTTCATCGTCAACCGCGTCGGTGACTTCGGTTTCGCGCTCGGCATTTTCGGCGTCTTCTACCTGTTCGGCTCGATCAGCTTCGAAACCGTGTTTGCCGCTGCTGCCAGCTATCTGCCGGCCGAAGGCGCTGCTGAAGGTGGCGAAGCCGTCATCAATCTGTTCGGCATGCATCTCGACAAGGCCCATGCGATCACCGCCGTCTGCCTGCTGCTCTTCATGGGCGCTATGGGCAAGTCGGCGCAGTTCCTGCTGCACACCTGGCTGCCGGACGCCATGGAAGGCCCGACACCGGTGTCGGCGTTGATCCATGCCGCAACCATGGTGACCGCCGGCGTCTTCCTCGTCGCCCGCATGTCGCCGCTGTTCGAACTGTCGCATACGGCTCTGGTCGTCGTTACCGTCATCGGCGCGATCACCGCGTTCTTTGCGGCGACCGTCGGTCTGGTTCAGAACGATATCAAGCGCGTTATCGCCTATTCGACCTGCTCGCAGCTCGGCTACATGTTCGTCGCACTGGGAACTGGTGCCTATGGCGCTGCTATCTTCCACCTGTTCACGCATGCGTTCTTCAAGGCGCTGCTGTTCCTATGCGCTGGTTCGGTCATCCATGCCGTCGATGGCGAGCAGGACATGCGCCACATGGGCGGGCTTCGTCCGCACATCAAGTGGACCTTCTGGATGATGATGATCGGCACGCTGGCCATTACCGGTGTCGGTATCCCGTTCTCGGGGATTGGCTTTGCAGGCTTCATTTCCAAGGATATCATCATCGAGGCCGCCTACGCATCGCATTCCCCGGTTTCCGGTTTTGCATTCACGATGCTGGTTATCGCTGCCTGCTTCACGAGCTTCTATTCGTGGCGCCTGATATTCATGACCTTCTATGGCAAGCCGCGCGCTTCGCACGAAGTCATGCATCACGTGCACGAATCGCCGATGGTCATGCTGCTGCCGCTGTTCATTCTGGCTATCGGCGCGATCGCCGCCGGCATGGTGTTCGGAGGCTATTTCTACGGTCACGACTATGCCGAATTCTGGCAAGGGGCGCTGTTCACGTCGCCTGAGAACGAACTGCTGGAGCATTTCCACCACGTTCCGGCTCTCGTTGCACTGAGCCCGTTCATCGCGATGATCCTCGGCTTTGTCACTGCCTGGTACATGTATATCCGCTCGCCGGAGACGCCAAAGTACCTGGCCGAGCAGCATCGTGGTCTTTACCAGTTCCTGCTCAACAAGTGGTATTTCGACGAACTCTACGACTTCCTGTTCGTTCGTCCTGCCAAACGCATCGGCACCTTCCTGTGGAAGGAAGGCGATGGCCGGATCATCGACGGCTACGGCCCGAACGGCATCGCCGCTCGCGTCATGGACGTGACTGACCGCGTCGTTCGCCTGCAGACCGGTTACCTCTATCACTACGCATTCGTGATGCTCATCGGCATTGCGGCGCTCGTTACCTGGATGATGCTCGGGAGCTCCTTCTGATGACCGATTGGCCCATTCTCTCCGCGGTCACCTTCCTGCCGCTGGTCGGTGTTGCTCTTCTGCTTCTGACGCGTGAAGACAGCGCTTCCGGCCGCCGTAATATCCTGAACATCTCGTTGTTGACGACGATCGTTACCTTCCTGCTATCCTGCTGGATCTGGTGGAGCTTCGATAATTCGAACCCCGGCTTCCAGATGGTCGAGAAGCATGCCTGGCTTGGTACTGGCATTTCCTACCATCTCGGCATCGACGGCATTTCGATGCTGTTCGTGGTGTTGTCCGCCTTCCTGATGCCGTTCTGCGTCGTGGCCAGCTGGCTTTCGGTCGAAAAGCGCCTGAAGCAGTACATGATCGCCTTCCTCTTGTTGGAAGTGTTCATGATCGGCGTCTTCGTGTCGCTCGATATCGTACTGTTCTACGTGTTCTTCGAAGCCGGCCTGATCCCGATGTTCATCATCATCGGCGTCTGGGGCGGCAAGGAGCGCGTCTACGCGGCCTACAAATTCTTCCTCTACACGCTGCTCGGTTCGGTGCTGATGCTGCTCGCCATCATGGCGATGTACTGGCAGGCCGGTACGACAGACATTGCCGAACTGCTTGCCTATCAGTTCCCGGCGCAGATGCAGACATGGCTATGGCTGGCCTTCTTCGCCTCGTTCGCGGTGAAGATGCCGATGTGGCCCGTCCATACCTGGCTTCCCGACGCGCACGTTCAGGCGCCGACGGCGGGCTCGGTCATCCTGGCTGGTGTTCTGCTGAAGCTCGGCGGTTACGGCTTCTTGCGCTTCTCGCTGCCGATGTTCCCCTTGGCATCCGACTATTTCGCCCCCTTCGTCTTCACGCTGTCGGTCGTCGCGATCATGTACACCTCGCTGGTGGCGATGATGCAGTCCGACATCAAGAAGCTGATCGCCTATTCGTCGGTCGCCCACATGGGCTACGTGACCATGGGTATCTTTGCCGCCAATACGCAAGGCGTGCAGGGTGCGATCTTCCAGATGCTGTCGCACGGCCTGGTGTCCGGCGCGCTCTTCCTCTGTGTCGGCGTCGTCTACGACCGTACCCACACCCGCGAGATCAGCGCCTATGGCGGTCTCGTCAACAACATGCCGAAATACGCAGTGGCCTTCATGATCTTCACCATGGCCAATGTCGGCTTGCCTGGTACGTCCGGGTTCGTCGGTGAAATCACCGTGCTGCTCGGCACATTCCGGGCCAATACCTGGGTTGCGTTCTTCGCCACCACCGGCGTTATCCTGTCGGCGTGCTATGCTCTTTGGCTCTATCGCCGGGTGATCTTCGGTACACTCGACAAGGACAGCCTGAAATCGCTGCTGGATCTCTCCGGCCGTGAAAAGGCGCTGCTCTATCCGCTGATCGTGCTCACCATCTTCTTCGGCGTCTATCCGGCTCCGGTGTTCGATGCGACGGCAGCCTCCGTGGACGTGCTTATCAACAACTACACTGCGGCCGTGCAGGCAGCGCATGACGTTGCGCTTTCGGCGAATTGACGACAGGACGGGATTGAAATGACGACTGAAACATTCCTTCTGAGCCTGCACCTGTCGACCCCCGAGCTGATCCTTGCGGTCGGTGCCATGGTGTTGTTGATGATCGGCGTCTTCTCCGGCGAGAAATCGTCGGGCATGGTGACGTGGCTGGCGGTTGGCCTGCTGGCCGTTTCCGGCGCCTGGCTGGTCTGGCAGACGGGCGACGGTCAGGGTTATAACGGCGCTTTCCTCTCCGATCCGTTCGGCAAGTTCATGAAGGTGCTGACGCTGTTCGGCTCCATCGTGGCGCTGATCATGTCGGCAGGCGAGGCGCGTTCGAGCGGTATCGACCGGTTCGAATTCCCGGTGCTGATCGTGCTGGCAACGCTCGGCATGCTTCTGATGATTTCCGCCAACGACCTGATCTCGGTGTACCTGGCGCTCGAACTGCAGTCGCTGGCGCTCTACGTCGTTGCCGCGATGAACCGCGACAACCTGCGTTCGACTGAAGCTGGCCTCAAGTATTTCGTGCTTGGCGCGCTGTCTTCCGGCATGCTGCTCTATGGCATGTCGCTGGTCTACGGCTTCACTGGTCATACCGGTTTTGAAGGCATTGCCGCTGCCCTGTCGGCAGAGGGCCGCTCGCTTGGCCTGGTCTTCGGTCTCGTCTTCATTCTGGCCGGTGTTGCCTTCAAGATTTCCGCCGTTCCGTTCCATATGTGGACGCCGGACGTTTACGAAGGCGCTCCGACACCGGTGACCGCGTTCTTTGCGGCTGCTCCGAAGGTTGCCGCGATGGCGATGCTGATCCGTCTGGTGATCATGCCGTTCGAGCCGATCGTCACCGACTGGCAGCAGATCGTTGTGTTCATCTCGATTGCCTCGATGCTGCTCGGCTCGTTTGCCGCCATCGGTCAGAAGAACATCAAGCGACTGATGGCTTATTCGTCGATCGGCCACATGGGTTATGCGCTCGTTGGCCTGTCCAGCGGTTCGATGGCCGGTGTACGCGGCGTGCTGATCTACATGCTGGTCTATGTGGTCATGACGCTCGGTACCTTTGCCATCATCATGGCGATGAAGCGCAAGGACGGCAATCACGTCGAAAGCGTCGATGACCTGGCTGGCCTGTCGCAGACCAATCCCTGGATGGCGACGGTTTTGACCATCATGATGTTCTCGCTGGCTGGCATTCCGCCGCTCGCAGGCTTCTTTGCCAAGTATTTCGTGTTCATGGCGGCGATCGAAGCGCATCTCTATGCTCTGGCGATCATCGGTGTGCTCGCCTCCGTCGTCGGTGCTTACTATTATCTGCGTGTCATCAAGGTGATGTGGTTCGACGAAGCCAAAGGCGAGTTTGCCCGTCCCTCCGGCATGCTGCGTTTGGTTTACACGCTCTCGGGTCTGTTCGTTCTCGCCTATGTGTTGATCGGTGGACCGATCGGTACGGCGGCTGAAGTTGCAGCGCGGACATTCTTTTGACAGGACAGGACCGGATCGGCAGGGTTTCGATCGATCAATTCCGGCATACGGCCCTTGGCGATGTCGGATCGACGAACACGGAATGCCTGATCCGGGCGCGTGCGGGTGATCCGGGGTTTCACTGGATCACCGCCGCACGGCAGATTTCCGGTCGCGGCCGCCGCGGCCGTAGCTGGGCTTCGGAGCCGGGCAATCTCTATGCGTCGCTGCTGCTGATCGATCCGGCACCGATGGATAAGCTCCAATCACTGCCGCTCGCGGTCGCCGTGGCGGTGCACCGCGCGATACAGGCCGTGATGCCGGCAGGCTCCAACCCGGTCTCGATCAAATGGCCGAACGATATTCTGATTGCAGGCAAGAAGTGCTGCGGTATCCTCTTGGAAGGCGAGGGGCTGCCGGATGGGCACCATGCGCTGGTGATCGGCTGCGGCATCAATGTCGCGCTGGCGCCGGATCACGGGCTCTATCCGGTGACCAGTTTGCAGGCGGAAGGCGCCGGCGTTTCGCCGGACGAGCTTTTTGCCCATCTGTTCCGTAGCATGAGTGATGTGCTGAACACCTGGAATCGCGGCGAAGGCATTGCAGAGATTATTGCACAATGGCGGTCCGCAGCAGGCGGCATCGGCCAGAAGATTACAGTCAACCTGCCGGATCGCTCGCTTTCCGGCAGGTTTGAAGGCATAGATGAAGACGGCCGGTTGATGCTCGATATTGGAGCAGGCACGGTTCAGCGCATCGCCGCGGGCGATGTATTTTTTGGATAGAACCCATTTCGGGTGACATAAGGCGCAATCAATCAATGAGCAAACAAGACGAACTCGTCTTCCTGCCGCTGGGCGGAGTGGGGGAAATCGGCATGAACCTGGCCCTTTACGGCTACGGTTCGCCCTCCCATCGCCAGTGGATCATGGTCGATTGCGGCGTGACTTTCCCGGGCCTTGATCTGCCCGGCGTTGATCTCGTGCTTCCCGATATCCGCTTCCTTGCCGAAGAGCGCAAGAACCTCAAGGGCATCATCATCACCCATGCCCATGAAGACCATTATGGCGCGCTGGCCGACCTGTGGCCGGGGCTCAACGTACCGGTCTATGCCTCGCCGTTTACCGCAGGCATGCTGGAAGCCAAGCGCTCCTACGAGCGCAGCCGCGCCCAGGTGCCGATCACCATCTTCAAGGAAGGTGACCGTATCAATGTCGGTCCGTTCGAGATCGAAGCCGTCGGCGTCAACCACTCGATCCCCGAGCCGATGTCGCTGGTGATCCGCACGCCGCTCGGCAATGTCGTTCATACCGGCGACTGGAAGATCGACCATAAGCCGTCGCTCGGCCCGTTGACCGACGAGGCGCGGTTCCGCGCCATCGGCGATGAGGGCGTGCTGGCGCTGATGTGCGACAGCACCAACGCGATGCGCGATGGCGTATCGCCCCAGGAAGAGGAGGTTTCGGCCAGCCTCACCAAGATCATCCAGAATGCCAAGGGACGGGTGGCAATCACCACCTTCTCGTCCAATGTCGGCCGCATCCGCTCGATCGCCAAGGCTTCGGCCGAAGCCGGCCGCGATGTGCTGCTGCTCGGCAGTTCGATGAAGCGCGTCTGCGATGTCGCCCGCGATGTCGGTCTGATGGAAGGATTGAACCCGTTCATCGCCGAAGACGAGTTCGGTTACATCCCGCGCGACAAGGTCGTGGTGATCCTGACCGGCAGCCAGGGCGAATCCCGCGCGGCACTCGCCAAGATCTCGCGTGACGAGATGCGCAACGTCGCGCTGACGGCCGGCGATACCGTGGTGTTTTCCTCGCGGGCCATTCCCGGCAACGAGAAGGCCATCAACGACATCAAGAATGGTTTGATTGAACAAGGCATCCACATCGTCACCGATAACGAAGCCTTGGTGCATGTCTCCGGCCATCCCCGCCGCAACGAGTTGCAGCAGATGTACCAGTGGACGCGTCCGCAGATGCTGGTGCCGGTTCATGGTGAAGCCGCACATCTGACGGCACAGGCCGAGCTTGGCCTTCAGTCCGGCATCAAGACTGTCCCGCGTGTTCGCAACGGCGATATTCTCCGCCTTGCACCGGGACCGGCGTCCGTCATCGGCGAAGCGCCGCACGGCCGGATCTACAAGGACGGCAGCCTGATCGGTGACTTCGAGGAGATGGGGATCGGCGAGCGCCGCAAGCTGTCCTTCGCCGGCCATGTCGCGGTGAACGTTCAGCTTGACGCGCGCTACGATTTCGCCGCCGATCCGATCGTCGTTCCGATCGGCTTGCCCGAGTTTGACGATGAGGGCGAAGACATGAACGATACGCTCTATGACGCGGTGCTGGGTGCCGTCGAAAGCATCCCGCGCGGCAAGCGCAAGGATATCGCCATGGTGACGGAAGCGGTACGCCGGGCCATCCGTGGCACGGCTAATGACGTCTGGGGCAAGAAGCCAGTCGTCACCGTGTTTATCAATAAACTCTGATAGCGAGGAGCCGGCGTACGATGCTTGGACGTGTCAACCATATCGCGCTTGCTGTTCCGGATCTTGCCGAAGCGGTCGAGCGATACCGCTCGGTGCTCGGCGCCTCGGTGACCGAACCGGAAGCGCTGCCGGAACACGGCGTCAACGTCGTGTTCGTCACGCTTGAAAATACCAAGGTCGAACTGCTGGAGCCGCTTGGCACAGACTCGCCGATCGCAGCCTTTCTCGCGAAAAATCCGGCCGGCGGCATGCATCATATCTGCTACGAGGTTGAAGACATCCTCAGCGCGCGCGATAGCCTGATTGCTGCCGGGGGAAGGGTGCTTGGCGACGGCAATCCGAAGACCGGCGCGCATGGCAAGCCGGTGCTGTTTCTTCATCCGAAGGATTTCTTCGGCACGCTGATCGAACTCGAGCAGGTGTGACAGAAGACCGCGTGCCTGTATTTATCGGGCGCAGTATTTGTCGCGCAGAGGCGAAAGCGTTATAACGGCGCTTACACGCGCGATGCCAAGAGGTGAGACATCCATCTCCCTTCGTAACGAGAGACCCCAATGCCGATCTTTTCCACCTTCGCGATTTACTTCATCATCTGGTGGTTGTCGCTGTTCATCGTCTTGCCGATCGGCTTGCGGACGCAGGCGGAGGAGAATGAGGTGGTTCCTGGCAGCATCGAAAGTGCGCCCGCCCGTTTTCGCGCACTGCGGGTCTTTTTGATGACCTCGGTGCTTGCTGCTGTCATCCATGCCATATGGTACGTCCTGTCGGTCCGAATGGGCTACGGCCTGGACTCTATTCCGCAATTTGCACCGAAGTTCTATTGAGGCGATAACCGGCGTTGCCGCGGCTGTGATAGCGGCGGCTTACCGCCTGCATGGCCGGTGACCCGATATGCGCGCCACAGAATTGCCGCGATTCAGGCGGCATCAATTTTTTCTTCTGATGTCTTCAGTATAAAAGTCAAAAAAAAACAAGGCCAGAAGCCTTGTTCTTTAAAGTATCGCGTGATCCTTATCCGTTACCGGTGGCTGCGTGTAACCGCGCCTAAGATCTTATCCTCCCAAGACTTGACCGCGAAATCGACAAGAATTTAATCTCCCTGCCTCTTTTGTGGGCCAAAACTAGCCCAAACATTATGCGTTGTCATCCGATTTTTTTGCATTTTTGCTACACTCTAGTAAAATTTTTCCGTTGACAACTTCTGTCAAAATCCTGTTACTACCGTGCCTTTTTGACGCAGGTATTTTTGTTTTTCCGGACCTTGAAATCCTCCGTCCCTTCACCTGTTACGCCAAACAAGATGACGGGTTTTCTTCCTGCCGCGAAGCGTCTATGAACGCTTGAGCGCGGTGCATCCCCTTCTGGAATCAGCTGGCCGGATCGTCGCGGCAAACAGTCAAACGGCAGTGTCCGGTTTGCGCGCTTGACGCGTGCGCGGCCTGCAGGCTCAACGTTATTTCGCCCGATTCCAAAGATAGTGCGAAGTGCTTTTAATTTCTGGAACCTGTTCATGCGCCTGTCCCGCTTTTTCATGCCCATTCTGAAGGAAACCCCGAAGGAAGCGGAAATTGTTTCGCACCGGCTGATGCTGCGTGCGGGCATGGTGCGCCAGCAGTCGGCCGGCATCTATACATGGCTGCCGCTCGGCAAGCGGGTTCTCGACAAGGTGACCAGGATCATCCGGGAAGAGCAGAACCGCGCCGGCGCCGTCGAACTCCTGATGCCGACGCTGCAATCGGCCGAACTCTGGCAGGAAAGCGGCCGCTACGACGCTTACGGCGACGAGATGCTGCGGATCAAGGACCGCAACAAGCGCGACATGCTCTACGGTCCGACCAACGAGGAAATGATCACGGACGTCTTCCGTTCCTACGTAAAGTCCTACAAGGATCTGCCGCTCAATCTCTATCATATCCAGTTGAAGTTCCGCGACGAGCGCCGTCCGCGTTTCGGCACCATGCGCTCGCGCGAATTCCTGATGAAGGACGCCTATTCCTTCGACCTCAATCGTGAAGGCGCCGTGGACAGCTACAATCGCATGTTCGCGGCATACCTGCGCACCTTCGCACGGCTTGGCCTGCGCGCCATTCCGATGCGGGCCGATACCGGCCCGATCGGCGGCGATCTCAGCCACGAGTTCATCATCCTTGCCGATACCGGTGAATCGGAGGTCTTCTGCCACAAGCACTTCCTCGATTTCGACATTCCGGCCGACGATACCGATTTCTGGGACGCAGCCGCGATGAAGGCGATCTTCGACAAGTGGACGTCGCTCTACGCCGCCACCTCGGAGATGCACGACGAAGCCGCCTTTAACGCCATCGACGATTCCCAGAAGGTCTCGGCCCGCGGCATCGAAGTTGGCCACATCTTCTATTTCGGCACCAAATATTCCGAAGCCATGGGCGCCAAGGTTCAAGGCCCCGACGGCAAGGAGCACACGGTGCACATGGGCTCCTACGGCATCGGCCCGACCCGGCTGGTTCCAGCCATCATCGAAGCCTCGCATGACGAGAACGGTATCATCTGGCCGGCCTCGATCGCACCGTTCGACGCGGTTGTGATCAACATGAAGTCCGGTGACGAAGCCTGCGACGCGGCGTGCGAAACCATCTATGCTTCGCTCAACAAGGCAGGATTCGACACGCTGTACGACGACAAGGATGATCGCGCCGGCACCAAGTTTGCGACCGCCGACCTGATCGGCGTTCCCACGCAGATCATTGCCGGTCCACGTTCGGTGGCGAACGGCGAGGTCGAGCTCAAGGACCGCAAGACCGGCGCCCGCGAAACATTGACGATCGAGGCTGCCATCAACAAGCTGACTGCCTCGAAATAAGGGACCAGGGAATGAGCGCCGCGACGCTAGAACAGGAAAAGGCAGCGACCGCGCAGGCGCCGTCGAGCCGTCCGTTTTCCACATTCGAGCGCATGGTGGCCTGGCGCTATCTGCGCTCGCGCCGCAAGGAAGCGTTCATTTCGGTGATTGCCGGGTTTTCCTTCATCGGCATCATGCTCGGTGTGGCGACGCTGATCATCGTCATGGCTGTCATGAACGGTTTTCGCACGGAGCTGATCTCGCGTATTCTCGGCATCAACGGCCACATGATCGTCCAGCCACTGGATGGGCCGCTCGATAATTATGCCGACCTCGCGACCAAGTTTTCCGGCGTCAAGGGTGTCACCATGGCGATCCCGATGATCGAAGGCCAGATATTAGCCTCAGGCCAGGGAGGCGCCAGTACCGGTGCGCTGGTTCGTGGCGTGCGGGCTGACGATCTTGCCAAGATGAAGTCGATTTCCGAGCACATTCAGGCGGGCGATCTCGTCGGGTATGCCGCGGGAACTGGCGTCGCGATCGGCTCGCGCATGGCTCAACAGCTCGGCGTCACCGTTGGTGGTACGATCTCGCTGGTGTCGCCGGAAGGCGACATCACGCCGATGGGCGTCAATCCACGCATCAAGGCCTATACTGTCTCGGCGATCTTCGAGATCGGCATGTCGGAATATGATGCCTCGATCATCTTCATGCCGCTGGAAGAAGCACAGCTCTATTTCAATGCCGAAGGGATAGCGCAGTCGATCGAGCTGTTCGTCACCAACCCGGACCTGGTCGATGAGTTGCGCCAGCCGATCGAGGATGCGGCCGGCCGCCAGGTATTGATCAGCGACTGGCGTGATCGCAACAAGACCTTCTTCTCAGCCCTTCAGGTCGAACGCAACGTCATGTTCATGATCCTGACGCTGATCATTCTGGTGGCGGCGCTCAATATCGTCTCCGGCCTGATCATGCTGGTGAAGGACAAGGGCAGCGACATCGCGATCCTGCGCACCATGGGCGCATCGTCGGGCTCCATCATGCGGATATTCTTCATGACGGGGGCAGCGATCGGCATTGTCGGAACCATTGCAGGCGTCCTTCTAGGCGTTGTGGTTTGTCTCAATATCGAGTCCATCCGCCAGTTCTTTTCCTGGATTTCGGGAACGACGCTGTTCAATCCCGAGCTCTATTTCCTGAGTCAGCTTCCGGCCGATATGAACCTGGGTGAGACCACGTCGGTTGTCCTCATGGCCATTGGCCTTTCCTTCCTTGCCACGATCTTTCCGGCCTGGCGCGCCTCGCGCCTCGATCCGGTTCAGGCTCTGCGCTACGAATAATTGGGGATTTCAGACACGATGAATGCGCGCGTGGCATTGCAGCTTTCCGGCGTCGAACGCCATTACAGCCAGGGCGACGAAACCCTGTCGATCCTCAAGGGGGCGGACTTTTCGCTTTATGGCGGGCAGACTGTGGCGCTTGTTGCCCCGTCCGGCACCGGTAAATCGACGCTGTTGCATCTGGCTGGGCTGCTGGAACGTCCCGACGGCGGCGAAGTCCTGATCAACGGCCAATCCTGCGGCGCGCTTGGCGACGAGAAGCGCACGGCAATCCGCCGCAACGACATCGGCTTCGTCTACCAATTCCATCATCTGCTGCCGGAATTCACGGCGATCGAAAACATCATGATGCCGCAGCTGATTGCCGGTCTTAACAAGGCCGAGGCGCGTGAACGCGCGGCCGCATTGCTGGATTACATGCGCATCGGCCACCGTGCCGAACACCGTCCCTCGGAGCTGTCCGGCGGCGAGCAGCAGCGCGTCGCCATTGCCCGCGCCGTTGCCAATGCGCCGCTGGTTCTCCTAGCTGACGAGCCGACCGGTAACCTCGATCCGGAAACCGCCGGCTATGTCTTCGAGGCATTGGAAGCATTGGTGCGCCAGTCGGGCCTGGCGGCAATGATCGCCACGCACAATTATGAACTGGCCTCCCGCATGGACCGCCGCGTCACAATCGAGGACGGCAAGGTCGTCGAGCTTTAATCTAGCCGCTGCCCGCTTTGACAGGCACCGGGCTGGCTCTATTCAAGCCCGCACATGCTTTGACCTCGATCATCCGTCCAGTCCTTGAGGAAGATCAGCTCGCCGGTGATCGCGACCGGCTTGCCGTTACGCATACCCTTGCCGGTCAATACGTTGAAATCGCAGTCCGTGGTATCATCCGGGTTGAGCGTGTCATAGGACGCATAGGTATATCCGGCGACGGCGAAATCGAAGTTGCGATAGGCAATCGTCAGCTTCTGTTCCCAGCGGTCGCGGCCGACGGAATCGTTGTGGGTGGTGATCAGGATCGAGCCGTTCGCAAGCGCAGTGATCGATGGCGCCCGTCCGACCATGGTCAGGTCTCCCCAGACCTTGTTCGGTACAACGCTCTTCAGTTTCAGCCGGCCGGTGTCGCCGTCATTGAGATAGATGTAGACTGCGTGGTCCTCGTCGCTCCCTTCGGCCGGGGCCACCAGCATGGCGAGGTCGGAGCTGCCGTCCTTGTCCCAATCGCCCGTCGCAGCGAAAGCGATCCGATCCGGGTCGATGGTTTCCGCAGCCTGCGCCGTCGTGGCAGATAGGCCGAGCAGTGCCGTCATGACGGCCAGTGACATCTTCATCAATCATCCCCCGATTTGCATTGCCGGCCAGACTAGTTGGCCTGCCTGCTGACGTCCAGATGCCGGGTTACCTTGCCGCAAAGGCGGTCAGAAAGTGTTTACCATCTCTGTTTCCTGGCAGCAGAAGATTTGCTGTTGCTGCTTGACGCATGAACAAATATGGAACAATATAAGAACATAAAGGAAAGGGAGCCAACCAATGACTGACTTCATTCGTGATCTCGCCGCTTTGACCTCCATCGCCATGTTCATCGCCAGCTTTTCGATCATTGTCATCGGGATGTAGAACGGTGCCAGGCACCGGCCATTTTCACGCATTCGCTGCCGTGTGGAAATGAAGAGGGCTAGGACTGTGGACAAGCCAAGCCCGGTTCGAAAATACTGCCGCATAGTGGATGAAAACTAGACTTCTGTGGATGGAAACGGGATATCCTGAAGCCTTCACAGGAATCGGGGTGTGCCATGGCAGATGCGGTAAACGACAAGCGGCAGGATGGTGCCGCCCCCGGTGGCGCTTCACCCCAGTTCGTGCATCTTCGCGTTCATTCCGCCTTTTCGCTTCTCGAAGGCGCTTTGCCGGTCAAGAAGATCATCGGCAAGGCCGTCGCTGATGGCCAGCCGGCCATCGGCATTGCCGATACCAACAACCTGTTTGCCGCGCTCGAATTCTCGCAGAAATGTATGGACGATGGTCTGCAGCCGCTGATCGGCTGCCAGCTTGCGATTGACATGGAAGATGAAGGCGAGGGCGAGAAGCGTGGTCATGCCCAGCATCTGGCCAAGCTGCCGGCCATCGTTCTGATCGCAGCGACGGATGCCGGTTATGTCCGGCTCGTCGATATCGTCAGCCGGGCCTATCTCGGCGGCGAAGGCAACCAGTCGGTTCGCATCGCTCTGTCCTGGCTGCAGGAAGGCGGAGCGGAAGGACTGATCGCGCTGACCGGTGCTTCGGGCGGGCCGGTCGACATGGCCTTGAAATCGGGACACCATGCGCTGGCGGAAACGCGGCTGGTGGCGCTTGCCGCGGTTTTTGGTGACCGTCTCTATGTCGAACTGCAGCGTCACGGCAAATATGATCGCCGTCAGGAAAACCGGGTCATCGATCTCGCCTACAAGCTCGAACTGCCGATCGTGGCGACCAATGAGCCGTTTTTCCCGTCGCCGGCCGAATTCGAGGCCCATGACGCGCTGATGGCTGTCGCCCACAATGCGATGGTCTCGGACGATAGCCGCTTCCGCCTGACGCCGGATCATTACCTGAAGAGCCGCAAGGACATGGCGGCGTTGTTTGCCGACCTGCCGGAGGCGCTGGACAACACCATCGAGATCGCCAGACGCTGCTCCTTCGTCTTGAAGACCCGCGGACCAATCCTGCCGCGCTTCACCGGCGCGACCGATGATCCGAAGGAAGCCGAGCGCGCCGAGGAACTTGAACTGCGTCGTCAGGCCATCGAAGGCCTGGAAGACCGGATGCAGAAGCTCGGCCTTTCGGCCGGTTATACCGAGACGGATTATCGCGAGCGGCTGGATTTCGAGCTCTCCGTCATCGAGAAGATGAAGTTTCCCGGCTACTTCCTGATCGTTGCCGACTTCATCAAGTGGGCGAAGCTTCAGGATATTCCGGTCGGGCCGGGCCGTGGCTCGGGTGCCGGCTCGCTGGTTGCCTATGCCCTGACCATCACCGACGTCGATCCCTTGCGCTTCTCGCTGCTGTTCGAGCGCTTCCTCAATCCGGACCGCGTCTCGATGCCCGACTTCGACATCGACTTCTGCCAGGACCGGCGCGAAGAAGTCATTCGCTACGTGCAGCGCAAGTATGGGCGCGAACAGGTGGCTCAGATCATCACCTTCGGATCGCTGCAGGCGCGCGCGGCGCTCCGTGACGTCGGCCGTGTGCTTGAAATGCCCTATGGCCAGGTCGATAAGATCTGCAAGCTGGTGCCGAACAACCCGGCAAACCCGACGCCTCTGTCGAAGGCCATCGAGGAAGAGCCGCGTTTCCAGGAAGAAGTCGACAAGGAGCCGGTGATCGGCCGTCTGCTCGATATCGCTCAGAAGATCGAAGGTCTTTACCGCCACGCGTCCACCCACGCCGCCGGTATCGTCATCGGTGACCGGCCGCTGTCGCAGCTGGTGCCGATGTACCGCGATCCGCGATCCGACATGCCGGTCACCCAGTTCAACATGAAATGGGTCGAGCAGGCCGGCCTCGTCAAGTTCGACTTCCTCGGCCTGAAGACGCTGACCGTGCTGAAGGTCGCCGTCGATTTCATCAGGAAGCGCAATATCGAGGTCAATCTCGAAGCATTGCCGCTTGATGACCAGAAAACCTACGAGATGCTGTCCAAGGGCGATACGGTCGGCGTGTTCCAGGTGGAAAGTGCCGGCATGCGCAAGGCGCTGATCGGCATGCGGCCCGACTGCATCGAGGACATCATCGCGCTGGTGGCGCTCTACCGTCCCGGCCCGATGGAAAACATCCCGGTCTACAATGCCCGCAAGCACGGCGAGGAAGAGATCGAATCGATCCACCCGAAGATCGATTATCTGCTGAAGGAAACCCAGGGCGTTATCGTCTATCAGGAGCAGGTGATGCAGATCGCCCAGGTCCTGTCGGGCTATTCGCTCGGTGAAGCCGACCTTCTGCGCCGCGCCATGGGTAAGAAGATCAAGGAGGAGATGGACAAGCAGCGCGCCCGTTTCGTCACAGGTGCCGTCGACAACGGTGTGTCGAAGCCGCAGTCCGATCTGATCTTCGATCTGCTCGCCAAGTTCGCCAACTACGGCTTCAACAAATCGCACGCCGCCGCCTATGCCATCGTCTCCTACCAGACGGCCTACCTGAAGGCGCATTTCCCGGTCGAGTTCCTCGCCGCGTCGATGACGCTGGATATGTCGAACACCGACAAGATCAACGACTTCCGCCAGGATGCCAGCCGGCTCGATATCGAGGTGATCCCGCCATCGGTACAGACCTCATTCCGCCGCTTCGAAACCGGCGACAACCGCATCTACTATTCGCTCGCCGCCATCAAGGGTGTCGGCGAAGCGGCCGTCGATCATATCGTTGACGTGCGCGGTGATGAGCCTTTCGCTAATCTTGAGGATTTCTGCCTGAGGATCGACCCGAAGCTTTTGAACCGGCGGGTGTTCGATAGCCTGATCTGCGCTGGTGCCTTCGATTGCTTCGGCTACGATCGGGCGGAACTGGTGGGCGGCCTCGATCGCATTCTCGGCTTCGCCCAGATCGCCCAGGCCAACAAGATCAGCGGCCAGAGCGATATGTTCGGCGCGGGTGCGGCGACTGGTCCGGAAAAGATCAACCTGCCGCCTTATTCGCCATGGCTGGCGTCTGAAAAGCTGCACCGCGAATTTCAGGTTCTGGGCTTTTATCAATCGGCCCATCCGCTCGATACCTATAACGACCTGTTGTCGAAGATCCGTGTTCAGACATTTTCGGATTTTGCTGCGTCCGTAAAAAAAGGCGCAACGGCGGGCCGTTTGGCCGGAACGGTCACGTCGAAGCAGGAGCGCAAGACCCGCACCGGCAACAAGATGGGCATCATTGCCTTCTCCGATTCAACCGGACAGTTCGAAGCTGTGCTGTTTTCGGAGGCGCTCAATCAGTACCGCGACCTGTTGGAGCCCGGAAAATCGCTGGTCATGACGGTGCAGGCCGAGGAGCGGCCGGAAGGCATCGGCATGCGCATCCAGACGCTGCAGTCGCTGGAAGAGCGGTCGCTGCAGATGCAGAAGGCGCTGCGCGTCTATGTCCGTGATAGCGGTCCGTTGCGCTCGGTCGCCACGCATCTGAATGCGCGCGGCGAGGGGCTGGTGTCGTTCATCGTCATCAAGGACAACGGCCAGCGCGAGATCGAGGTGGAATTGAACGAGCGATATCGCATCTCGCCTGAGATTGCGGCGGCGCTGAGGACCGCGCCGGGCGTCATCGATGTCGAACTGGTCTAGCGCTGGACCATCAAGATTTTGATCGGGTTCGGGTGACGGTCACGAAGTCCGTACCGGCGCCTGTTTCCTGGCCAAGGCCCATGTCGGAAATGGTGAGGGACGAACCCTCGGCGAGCAGTTCTTCGATCCGTTCGCGAGTTTCGTCCGGCACCGTGATCCGGGCCAGTGTGCGCTGGGCTGCATTGAAGGCCATCGGGTCTTCCTCGATGGTGATGCCAAGGCGCTTTTTCATCGGTCCAGGCAATGTGTTGTCGAGCGTCATGGCGAACCATTCGCCCTTGCCGGTGGAAGCGTCGATATCCTGGAACTGGAAAAAATGCGTGCCGAGTGCGACTTCCGGCCGGTCGATCAACACGGGTGTTTCGAACAACGGCTCGAAATCGCGGCGAACGAGAAGCTGGCCGTTTGGCGGCTTGCCCTTGCCCGCCTTGGCGTAGAGTGCATCGATGAAGGTGGCGGTCATCTTGCCGTCGACAGCTAGTTGTTCCGCAGTCTGGAACGCTTTGATGGCGTCAGCGGTCTGCATACCGGCATAGCCGTCGGCGAGCCCGGCTGCATAACCAAGCTCGTTGAGCAGGCTCTGGATGTCCATGGTGATTTCGCGTGTGCCGCGATGGGTGATCAGCATCCGGATCGGCGGCTGCTTTTCCATCTCGACGGCGGCCGGTTTTTCCGGCGGGGGCTCGATCGTGGCAACTTCGACGGATTGCGTCTGGACCTGCGAAACGCTCAGCCGCAATGTAGCGTCCGATAGCAGTTCCGGCTCTTTCCCTTTGGGCTGGAACAGGAACGGATCGGAGATGGCGGCCGGCGTCAACTGGCGATCGGAGACCAGCACATGCAGGCCACGGCCGGTCATCTTGAAGAGTTGCTTGGCAAAGGCATCCGGCATCCGTATGCAGCCATGCGAGGCCGGGTAGCTGGGAACGTGGTTGGAGGCGTGCAGCGCAATGCCTGACCAGGTCAGCCGCTGCATGAACGGCATCGGCGCATTCGAATAAATGTTCGACTTGTGGGAGCGGCGTTTTTCAAGGATCGAGAAAATGCCGGTTGGCGTCGAATGGCCGGCCTTACCGGTCGAGACATTGGAGGTGGCGACCACCGTATCGCCGTCATAGACCACGAGTGACTGCTGGTCCCTGGAAACCACGATCTGCAGAGGAGCTTGCTCGCTTGCAAACGCAACGCTGGCAGACAAGGCGAGGGCGAAGCCGAGACCAAATGTAAAACGCAAAACCATCAGGAACATCCGGACGCAAGAGACAGAAGATGAGCCTAGTTTGATAGGTTTAAGGAAGCTTTGCCGTTCCGTCTGGAACACGAGAATGTGAAGCCTGCTACTTTCGCCGGTCCTTGCCGAACGTATAACCGGTCTCGACCGTCGCCTTGCCGAACTTATCGCGCAGCGTATTGATCGCAGCTTCCGCAGCCGCGCGCCGCGTCGCCTGCGTATCGACGAGATCCGGCGGATCGGCCAGATCGGGATTGGAAAGGTCGGAGACGCCGATCCCGATCAGCCGGAATTTTGTCCCGTCGGTTTCCTTGTCCAGAAGCTGCATGCCGGTGCGGAAGATGCGGTCGGCAAGCCGGGTCGGGCTGTCGAGGCGGCGGTTGCGCGTCCGGCTCTTGAAGTCGGCGGTCTTCAGCTTGAGCACCACCGTCTGGCCGGCAATGTCGGCCTTGCGCAGCCGGTGGGCCACCTGTTCGCTCAACCGGCGCAGATGTGTGACCAGATCGTCATAGTCGCACAGGTCATCGTTAAAGGTGGTCTCCGAGGAAACGCTCTTGGCTTCGCCGTTGATTTCAACGCTGCGCTCATCCTGGCCACGCGACAGCCGGTAGAGACGCTGGCCCAATGTGCCATAGCGCTTCATCAGGACGGTTTCGTCCATTGTCTGCAACTGGCCTATGGTGCGGATGCCGTCGCGCTCCAGGGTTGCCGCAAAGGCCTTGCCGACGCCCCAGATCAGCGTCACCGGCCTGTCCTTGAGGAAATCCAATGCTTCGGCAGCGCCGATCACCGAAAAGCCGCGCGGTTTCTGCAGGTCGGACGCCACCTTGGCGAGGAATTTGCAATAGGACAGGCCGACCGAAACAGTAATGCCGATCTCCTGTTCGACCCGGCGGGCAAATCTGGCCAATGTCCGGGCAGGGGGATCATGATGCAGCCGCTCGGTGCCCTGGAGCTCCAGAAATGCTTCATCAATCGACAACGGCTGCACCAGCGGCGTCAGTTCCTGCATCAGAGTGCGCACCTGGCGGCCGACCCGCACGTATTTTTCCATGTCCGGTTTGATGACAACGGCTTGCGGGCAAGCCTCCAGCGCCTTGAACATCGGCATGGCGGACCGTACCCCGTGAATGCGAGCGATATAGCAGGCGGTAGAGACGACGCCGCGCTTGCCGCCGCCGATGATCACAGGCTTGTCGGCCAATTCGGGATTGTCGCGTTTTTCGACCGAAGCATAGAAGGCATCGCAATCGATATGGGCGAGTGTCAGCTGATAGAGTTCGGAATGATAGAGCAGGCGCGGGCTGCCGCAGGCCCGGCACCGGCGAATGCCGGCCGGTTGGCCTGTGAGGCAGTCTCGGCAAAACCCCGGAAATTGCTGCGCGTCTGTTTGCATCGATCGGAACAAAAGTTGAACATTTTCACGATACGCCCTAAGCTGACGAGTCTCAAGGTATGGAGAGGCAATCTTGATGGGCTTCAAGGGAAAGATAAACGGCGGCTGTTCTTTTGCCCGGGATCGGTTCGTTGCCCGCCGTTTAACCCACCAGATGGGCACGGATGATCCTGTCCGCATCCGTCCAGCAGTCCGCCTTGGCGATTCCGCCGCCCGGGTCCGGCGCCATGGCCCGGAATTGGGCGTTTGCCATCAGGTTGATCAGCAGACAATCAGGCGCATGGGTCTGAACGGACTGCAGGTTGCGCAGGATATCATCGATGAAGACCAGCGGCACATCCCTGGCATCGTGCAGGCGCTTGATGATCGGGCCCTTGGGTTCTTCGCTGGCAAGCAGGGGATAGTTCAGGCCATGGCGGTCGAGCAGTGCCCGGCGCACGCTGGTGTGGCGGGGTGGCATCGCCGTGAGAAAGACGACATCGGCATCGGTGGAAAGCCCGGCCAAGGTATCGACTGCGAGATCGGCAGGTGTCTGCCACTGGCCCTGCAGGCGAAAGAACGTCTCCAGCAGTTCGCTCGTCATCGCATCGTCGACCGGCAAACCAGTGTCAAGGTCGATGACATTGCCATGCAGGCGGAAGGAGCGGGGCAAAAGATCACGGCCGCAGGAGCGCAGGAAGTTGCGAAACGGCGTCAGGAATTCGAGCACGACTTCGTCGATATCGCAGACGATCAGCGGCCTGTCCGTCAGACGGATATGGTCGAAATCGAGGATATCCGTCACGGTCAGAAATCCCCGGGATTGTCTGGTCCCGACAGCATGAGATGCGCCCGCACCACATCCTCGGGCCGTGTGCCGGTTGTCTCGCAAAAGGCCAGCAGCGTCGGTTCGTGGCCCATCAGGAAATCGACGACGCCGGTAAGGAAGCCTGTATCGGCGGCGGCGTGGCGCAGCGACGATGGATCAGTGCCCGTCAATGCCAGGAAACGCCCCAGCAGTTCCGGCTCGTTTGCAAGCCAGCCGAGGATGGCAATCGCTGTTTCTTCGGATGAGGTCACGCGCATTCGTCCTTGTCGGATTGAGGTAATTTTTTACCGGATATTACCGGTTTTTCAACCAAATCGCTGTAGCTTCAAGCTTCCGGGGCCGTGAGCTCAGTCGCGCCGCAACTTATAGCGATGTGATGGTCATGCAAGCCGGAACCGTAAATCAAGGGATCGAAATGCCCAAGCAGGTTATGATTGTTGAAGACAATGAGCTGAACATGAAGCTCTTTCGTGACCTGATCGAGGCATCGGGGTACACGACCATTCAGACCCGAAATGGTATGGAAGCCCTTGATCTTGCTCGTAAACATCGGCCAGACCTGATCCTTATGGACATCCAGCTTCCGGAGGTTTCCGGGCTTGAGGTGACGAAATGGCTGAAAGAAGATGACGAATTGCATGTCATCCCCGTGATAGCCGTTACGGCCTTCGCGATGAAGGGTGATGAAGAGCGTATCCGGCAAGGAGGCTGCGAAGCCTACGTTTCCAAGCCGATCTCGGTGCCGAAATTTATTGAGACGATCAAAACTTATTTGGGCGATGCCTGATGCGGCGCCAGGGGCTTCCAATAAGAAGCCCCTTAACGATATTCTTGCGCATGAGACGAATTTGAAAGTTGAACCGGCTTTCTGTTTCAAGCGCTTATAGGCAGGAAAGATTGCATGACTGCACGGATCCTTGTCGTCGATGACATACCGGCCAACGTCAAGTTGCTCGAGGCACGGCTTGTCGCCGAGTATTTTGACGTCCTGACGGCATCCGATGGTTATGAGGCTTTGGCAATCTGCGAGAAGCAGCCGGTGGATCTCATCCTGCTCGATATCATGATGCCGGGCATTGATGGATTCGAGGTCTGTGAGCGGCTGAAGTCGAACCCGCGCACCGCGCATATTCCCGTCGTCATGGTGACAGCTCTCGATCAGCCGTCGGATCGGGTGAGGGGGCTGAAAGCCGGCGCCGACGATTTTCTGACCAAACCGGTCAACGACCTGCAGTTGATGTCACGGGTCAAAAGTCTCGTCCGGCTGAAGAATGTTAGCGACGAACTGCGCCTTCGCGCCGAAACTGCCCACAATGTCGGCCTGCAGGATATGACCGCATTGGATCGGCCCGACGAGTTCGGCAATGTCCTGCTTGTCGATGGCCGGGGGAGCTCGCAGGAGCGCATCATCCGGGCCTTGAAGCCGATTGCGGAAGTGACGGCGATGTCGGATCCGCAGGCAGCCTTGTTTGAGGCCGCCGAAAACAGTTTCGATCTCGTCATCGTCAACTCGAATTTCGATGACTACGATCCGTTGCGGCTCTGCTCGCAACTTCGTTCGCTGGAGCGCACGCGCTATATTCCGCTCCTCATCATCGCCGAGCAGGGGCATGACGAGATGGTGGTTCGCGCACTCGATCTGGGCGTCACCGACTATTTGATGCGGCCCGTCGATCCGAACGAACTGGTTGCCCGCAGTCTGACGCAGATCCGCCGCAAGCATTGCAATGACCGGCTGCGCGCCAGCGTCAAGCAGACGATCGAGCTGGCGGTCACGGACGGGCTGACCGGCCTGCACAATCGCCGCTATCTCGACAATCATCTGAAGCTTCTGATCGATCGCGCTCTTGCGCGCGGCCGGCCGCTGTCGATCTGCATCACCGATATCGATCGCTTCAAGAGCGTCAATGATACCTATGGTCATGACGCTGGAGACGAGGTTCTGCGTGATTTTGCTCATCGTGTGCGCTCGACGGTGCGTGGCGCCGACCTTGCCTGCCGGTTTGGCGGCGAGGAGTTCGTTGTCGTGATGCCGGATACACCGGCGGATGCGGCCGCAGCGATCGCCGAGCGCTTGCGCTCCATTGTCGAAGACAGGAGCTTCGTTCTGCCGAATTCCGATAGGCGTCTCTCGATAACGGCGTCACTTGGCATTGCGACGCTAAACCCGGAAGGCGATACAGCGGAGGCTTTGCTGAAACGTGCGGATACGGCGCTGTATCAGGCCAAGAACAATGGCCGCAACCGGGTAGTAGCCGCTGCTGCCTGAGAGGGATTTGAGCGGGATATCGGCCTTTTGCGCGGTTTTCCACAGGAAAAAGACGGGCTTGTTCGGACGGCGCGATAAGCTGACCGGAAAGCGTGCTCGTGGATGGTTTGTCGCGCAAAAGTAGTCAGATTGGCCCGTAATCTCTGCCATGTAGACGGGAAAAATCACGGGTGATTTCTAGTATCACGAAATAAAATATACAATTCAAATATTTAAACATTTCGATTGCCTTAATGAGGCTTTTCGCATTGCCATTTCGTCATTCTATGAAAAAGTAATACTACATTTAAAAACAATCTTTCGAGGATCGGCTCACCGCAGAATCAGCTCTGGATGGTCCATTAGGTAATGGTTAAATTAACCATGGCCGGGCGCTCTTGCGCGCCGTAGTTAAGAATTCATTGATTTTTTTTTGTTTTCAGTCAATTCTCTGGGGCAAGGGAGAAAGCAACTCCCATCAGTTACCCCATGATGTCAGGTCCGCCGCATCTCCTGGGTCGTGGGGTTTGTCGGCTGATCTGTTGCCAATGCGGTTCCTCGTGCCGCGGTAGCGGTCAGCCGACGCCCATTAAAACGCTGTCCCTGTCGTGGGGGCAGCGTTTTTGTTTTAGGGCCTAATCCCGGCTGTATCGCCGTTTCACCCGTACCACACTGGGCGACAAGAAAAAGGCGCCAGGCTTTTCAGCCGACGCCTTCTTAACTCCACAAGAAAAACCAGATCTTACTTGATCTTGGTTTCCTTGAATTCAACGTGCTTGCGTACGACCGGGTCGTACTTCGTGAAGGACATCTTGTCCGTCTTCGTACGGCTGTTCTTCGTGGTCACGTAGAAAGTACCCGTGTCGGCCGTCGACAGCAGCTTGATCTTGATTTTTGCAGCTTTCGCCATGGTCGTCCTGCCTTTATAAAAAAACAAAGCCGCGGACTTCCAAGGGAAGGGTCCCGGCAAACTTGGCGCGAAACTACAAATCGCACCCGAAAAGTCAAGTCCGTTTTGGGTTGAAAACGATTCTCACCACGGAAAGTACCACATAAAGCCCGAAGAATCCGGCGATTGCCCAGGCAAAACCGTTATTCCCAGAAATATCCATGGCGGCACCGATGGCCTGCGGTCCTGCCACCGTTCCCACCGCATAGGAGAAGATGAAGGCGGCATTGGCGGCGGCGAGATCGGCACCGGTCAGGCGCGAACCGAGATGGCTGAGACCGACCGTATACAGGCCGGAGACGCTGCCGCCCCAGAACAAGAGCACGACAGCCATCAGCCACCAGTTGCCCTGCAGGAGGGGCAGGCACAGCGCGCCGATCAACCCGACAACGGTCATCAGGGCCAAAAGGTTGCGCCGGTCCTTCATGCGGTCGGACAGCATGCCCAGCGGAATCTGAAAAATCACATTGCCGATGCCCATGACGGTCAGGAGCAAGGCTGCCTGCGATTCGGTGAAGCCACTGCGGGTTCCGTAAATTGGAAAGAGTGACAGGCCACCTGATTCGACAGCACCGAAAATGAACACGGCGGCGGTGGCGGTCGGCACCAGGAACACGTAACGCATGAAATGCAGTTCGGGTTTTTCGTCCAGAACCGGGCTTTCGTTGCGGGCTAGGAAGATCGGTATGGCTGCCAGCAGAATAACGCTGGCGCCAAAGGCAAATGGCAGGATGCCCTCGCTGCCGAGGATGGAGAAGAGCAGGGGGCCCGCGGCAAAGCCGAGCGACAGGACAGTGCCGTAAATCCCCAGGACGAGCCCGCGGCGGCTCGGTGGGGCTGTGGCGTTGATCCAGAACTCGGAAAGGACAAACAGCACCGTGATCGCGCCGTGAAAGACGACACGCAGCGGAAACCACAGCAGGAAATTTTGGATGTAATAGAAACCGAGCGCACTGATCGCGGCAAGGACGATAGCGAGCAGCATGGTATTGGCGACGCCGAAACGGTGGGCGATCTTCGCCGTGACGGTCGCTGCCGCCATCGAGGCAAGACCTGCCATTGCCGAGTTCAGGCCGATCATCGTCGAGGAGATACCGCGCTTTTCCATGATGATGCTGAGCAGCGGCAGGCCGAGGCCGATTGCGATGCCGACGGCCGTGATGGCGGCAACGGCGGCAACCAGCGATGGCCAGTGTATTTCCTCAACCGGCGCAGGCGTGCCGGACGGCGGCTGTGACATGCAATGAAATTCCCTAAAGGAGGTCGCGGACAAAGCGCCCATGACGGGTGTAATAGAACGGTACCGGTCTTCCGAAGGGCAGAGATGCGTCCGATTGAAGGCTTGCCCTCAAGTCGCCAAGGATGATTTCGGTAATGTCCGGCAACTGCACTGCCGAAACATCGTTCACATCAATCCATCTCAAGTCTTCAAGCTCCCGGCTGTCGCGGATATCACCCGGATCGATCCCCGCTTCGTCCGTGAACAGGGCGAAGAAATGGGTGTCGAAACGGCGCGGATGTCCCGGCGGCGTAATCGCCCGTGCCATATAGCGCAAGTTTGTCAAATCGGGAAGGAAAGGTAACAGAGTGTTTCCGCAGCCTGAAGAACCGACTGCGATGCTCGCCTCTTCATGCAGTTCGCGAATGGCGGCAAGCGCGATGGCGCGAAGGCGGCTATGGGAGGCAGAATGCTTGTAACCGGTTTTCAACCGCTCCAGCACAGCGGGTTGCATATCGCCGCTAAAGGGGAGCTTGTGGTCGTCCCTGTCCCGGCGGCCGCCGGGAAAGACATGCAGGTTTGGCATGAAGACATGCGCCTTGTGCCGGCGCCCGACGAGGACGCGCACATGAGCCTGCGAGCGGTCGAGCAGCATGATCGACGCGGCATCGCGCGGCCGCGGCGACCGTATTTTGACATTATCGAGGGAGGGGCCGTCGTCCGGCCCGCCACTACTGGCTGTCACGCAGTCCGGTCCGGGACCGGCAGGGCGTCTGCCGGTTCGTCAGCATGGCCGCCGAATCCGTGCATCTTCAGAGCCCATTGCAGGCCGACGACACCGCCCTTGACCGGCTGCATCATCGCGAGCGAGCCGATGATCGTGATCGGCACCCAGATCGCCAGATGACCCCAGTTCGACATCGGCAGCAGCATTTCGGTTGCCATGAAGCCGCCGAGCACGATGTGGCCCATGATGGTGACGACGATATAGGGCGGAAAATCATCGGCGCGATGCTGGTCCAGCTGCTCGCCACAGGCCGAGCATTCATGCACGGTCTTCAGGAAGCGGCCAAACAGCTTGCCGCTGCCGCAGGCCGGGCACTTGTTCAGAAGTCCGCGCTTGATCGATCGTCCAACCGGACGATCGGCTTCGCGTGTCTGCTCGAAGCGGACTGTTTCCGGAGTGCTGCCAGTTGCCTGCATGTCCATATCCTCAACCTGTGGACGCAAGGCGCATCCCTCACATCCTCTATCGCTTGCCGCGCGGTGGTCGCGTTCCCGGCATCTTGCGAGCGCCGCTGCGATCCCTGCGGCCGGACTTGTGGAAGGAGCGCGTTGCCGTCGGCATCTTGCGTCCTTCGCTGATCATCTCGAAGCGGAGCGCGCCGGCAAGCGGCACGGCTTCCACCAGTTTGACGCGGATCTGATCGCCAAGACGATAGCCAAGTCCGGTTTTTTCGCCGGAAAGGGCCTGGTGGGCTTCGTCATAGATGAAATAATCGCGTCCCAGCGTAGATATAGGCACGAACCCGTCTGCGCCATAGGCCGGAAGAGTGACAAATAGTCCCGCCTTGGTCACACCTGATATGCGTCCGTCGAATTCCTCGTTGACCCGGCCACTCAGGTGATGGGCAATCAGCCGGTCGATGGTATCACGCTCGGCGGCCATTGCCCGGCGTTCGAACGTGGAAATCTCGGCTGCAATATCATTGAGTGCCGCTTCCTCGGCCGGCGTGATGCCGCCTTCGCCAAGCCCCAGCGTACCGACCAGCGCACGATGCACGATCAGGTCGGCATAACGGCGGATCGGCGAGGTGAAATGGGCGTATTTCATCAGGTTGAGGCCGAAATGGCCGATATTTTCCGGGCTGTAGATTGCCTGGCTCTGCGAACGCAGCACCATCTCGTTGACCATGGTCTCAAACGGCTTGTCTGCAGCCTGCGACAGGATGCCGTTGAAATGGTTGGAACGCAGGTTGCCGCCCTTGACCAGCGAAAGGTCGAGCGTCGCCAGAAACTCGCGCAGCGTCTCCTGCTTGGCGAGCGACGGCGCATCATGGACACGGTAGACCAGCGGCTGGCGCTTGATCTCGAGCGTCTCGGCTGCGGCCACATTGGCCTGGATCATCATCTCTTCGATCAGCTTGTGGGCATCGAGCCGGTCCGGCACGAAGACGCGATCGACAGTGCCGTCGTCTTTGAGGACGATCTTGCGCTCGGGCATGTTGAGTTCGAGCGGTTGGCGCCGGTCGCGGCCGCGCGTCAGGATCGCATAGGCGTTCCAAAGCGGCTTCAGGATCGGCTCCAGCAGCGGTCCGGTCTGATCGTCCGGATTGCCATCGATCGCGGCCTGCGCCTGGTTGTAGGAGAGCTTGGCAGCACTCTTCATCATGATGCGATGGAAGGTGTGGCCAGCCTTGCGGCCTTCCTTGGAAAACCGCATGCGAACGGCAAGCGCCGGCCGATCGACGCCCTGCTTGAGCGAGCAGAGTTCATTGGAAATCCGCTCCGGCAGCATCGGCACGACGCGGTCGGGGAAATAGACCGAATTGCCGCGCTTGGCTGCTTCCTGGTCGAGCGCCGATTTCGGCCGCACATACCAGGAGACATCGGCGATCGCGACGGTGACGATGACGCCGCCTTCATTGTCGGGCGACGGGTCGGGCTCGGCATGTACGGCGTCATCATGGTCCTTCGCGTCGGCCGGGTCGATGGTGATCAACGGCAGCGAACGCCAGTCCTCGCGGTGCGACATGCTGGCGGGGCCAGCGGCATCGGCTTCCTTGATGACGCTGTCGGGGAAGATGTAGGGAATGCCATGCGCATGGATGGCGATCATCGAGATCGCTTTTTCGGTAGCAACGGAGCCGATGACGTTCTTGACTGCGGCGCGCGGCAGACCAAAACGGCCGGAGCGGACGATTTCGACCTCGACCAGGTCGCCGTCCTTGGCCGGTCCCTGGTGCTCGGCATCGACCTGCATTTCCTCGCCGCGCTTTTCGATCGGCATGATCCGGCCACCGCCGCCGGGCATTTCCCGGAAGACGCCCAGTGCTGCGTTGTTGTTGCGCTTGCGGTCGAGCACCTTGATGATGCGCGCCGTATAGGCCGGACCGCCGCGATCCTTGGCCGGGAAAATCTTCGCCAGAACCCGGTCGCCGATACCGCCGACGGGCGTCTTGCCCTTGGACTGGCCGACACTCGACTGACGGATCGAAACGGCGGGTGCCACGCCCGCATCATCCGGCCATTCGGCCGGACGGCCAATCAGCTCGCCATCCTTGTCGCGGGTGGTGATGTCAAGAACCGTGACGGGAGGAAGGGCGCCGGGGCGCACAAGCGAATTACGCTTCTTCTCCAGGAGCCCATCCTGCTCCATCTCGCGCAAAAGGGATTTCAGCTCGATGCGGGTTTCGCCCTTCAGGCCAAAAGCCTTGTAGATCTCGCGTTTCGACGCCTTGTCCGGATTTTCCGAAATGAACCGCATCAGCACATCACGCGGCGGCACAGCGCCGTGAATGATCACGGTGTCGTCTGTGGGCATGATGACCTTCTTGCCCGCGCGTCCGATCCGGACTGCGGGTTTTCCGGGCCGTTCGGTTCGATCGCGCGGGTTTCTGGTCACGTTCAGTCTTTCTTCGCTTTTGCAGCTGTCTTGGGCTTGGCCGCAGCCTTAGGCTTTGCCGCGGCTTTCGGTTTCGCCGCTGCCTTGGGCTTGGCCGATTTGGCGGCCGCCGTGTCGGTTTTCGCTGCAGCTTTTGGTTTGGCAGCGGCTTTGGTTGCCTTGCCCTTGGCCGGCTTGATGCCACCCTTGGCTATGCGCTCGGCAATCAGCAGCAACGCATCTTCCATCGACACCGACACCGGATCCTTGCCCTTCGGCAGGGTCGCATTAACCTTGCCCCAGTTGACGTAAGGGCCGTATTTACCGTCCTTGACGGTAATCGGTCCGCCATCCGGGTGGTCGCCGACTTCCTTCAAAGGAGCAGCCGATGCGCCGCGTCCGCCCGGTCCCTTCGCCTGCTTGTCGGCAAGCACCGAGACCGCGCGGTTGAGACCAATCGAGAATACGTCCTCGATGCTTTCGACATTGGCGTACTTGCCGTCATGCAGAATGAACGGCCCATAGCGGCCGAGGCCGGACGAGATCATCTTGCCGGTTTCGGGGTGCGCGCCGATATCGCGCGGCAGCGATAGCAGCGCCAGTGCCTTTTCATGGTCAATGCTGGCCGGTGTCCAGCCTTTCGGCAGGCTAGAACGCTTGGCTTCCTTGCCATCACCACGCTGGACATAGGGGCCGAAGCGGCCGGAGCGCAGGGTGATTTCCTCGCCCGTATGCGGATCCTTGCCGAGTGCCAGCGGCTCGTTCGAGACTGCCGCTTCATCGCCGCCATTGCTGTCGGATGACAGTTGACGGGTGAAGTTGCATTCCGGGTAGTTCGAGCAACCGACGAAAGCGCCATACTTGCCGAGTTTCAGCGACAGCTTGCCGGTGCCGCAGACCTGGCAGATGCGCGGATCGCTGCCATCCTCGCGCTTGGGGAAGACCAGCGGTGCCAGTTCTTCGTTCAGCGCATCGAGCACGTTGGTGACGCGCAATTCCTTGGTGTCTTCGATCTGGGCGAAGAAATCCTTCCAGAAATCGCGAAGAACGTCCTTCCAGTCGAGTTCGCCGGCAGAGATCTGGTCGAGCTTTTCTTCCAGCGACGCCGTGAAATCATATTCGACATAGCGCGCAAAGAAGCTCTCAAGGAACGCCGTGACCAGCCGGCCCTTGGCTTCGGGGATCAGCTTGCGCTTGTCGTTGACGATGTATTCGCGATCAAGCAGCGTCGTTACGGTCGCGGCATAGGTGGAAGGGCGGCCGATGCCGAGCTCTTCCATCTTCTTGATCAGCGATGCTTCCGAATAGCGCGGCGGCGGCTCGGTGAAATGCTGGGTCGAGTTGATCTTCTGCTTGGCGAGGTTTTCGCGTGCGTTGATTTCCGGCAGGCGGCCATCTTCATCGTCGCTCTGCTCGCCATCTTCCTTGGCATCGGTATAGGCCGCAATGAAGCCATCGAAACGGATGACCGATCCGACGGCGCGCAAGCCAGCCTTCTCGCCCTTGTTGTCGGCGGTGATCTCGGCCGTGGTACGCTCAATCTCGGCTGACGCCATCTGGCTGGCAATACCGCGCTTCCAGATCAGGTCATAGAGTCGTAGCTGGTCAGCGTCGAGAAAGTTGCGCACCTGGTCGGGAGTGCGGGTGAAGTCTGTCGGGCGAACCGCCTCGTGGGCTTCCTGGGCATTCTTTGCCTTGGTCGAATAGAGGCGGGCCTTTTCCGGCACATAGCGGCTGCCGAACTGGTCGCCAATGGCGCTGCGCGCAGCATCGATCGCTTCAGGCGCCATCTGCACGCCGTCGGTACGCATATAGGTAATGAGACCGACGGTCTCGCCGCCGAGTTCCACGCCTTCATAGAGCTTCTGCGCGACCTGCATGGTGCGCGACGCTGAAAAGCCGAGCTTGGAAGACGCAGCCTGCTGCAGCGTCGAGGTGGTGAACGGCGGCGACGGATTGCGTTTGACCGGCTTGGCTTCGATGCTCTCGACCGTATAGGCGGCCCCATCCAGCAAGGCTTTCAGCTTGCCGGCGTCCTCGCCATTGGTCACGCCGCGGGGCGGCAGACGGTTGCCGCCGGTGGAAACCAGGCGGGCCTCGAACTCGTCGCCACGCGGTGTCTTCAAAAGCGCCGAAAGATTCCAGTATTCCTCGGACACGAAACGCTCGATTTCGGCTTCGCGGTCGCAGACGAGGCGCAGCGTGACAGATTGCACACGCCCTGCCGAACGGGCACCCGGCAGCTTGCGCCACAAGACCGGCGACAGGTTGAAACCGACGAGATAGTCGAGCGCCCGGCGCGCCAGATAGGCGTCCACCAGCGGGATATCGATGTCGCGCGGATTGGCCATCGCGTCGAGCACGGCCTTTTTGGTAATCGCATTGAAGACGACGCGCTGGACAGGCTTGCCGGCGATCAGTTTCTTCTTGTTCAGAAGATCCAGCACGTGCCAGGAAATGGCTTCCCCTTCGCGGTCCGGGTCGGTTGCGAGAATGAGACGATCAGCCGATTTCAGGGCGTCGGCGATATCTTTCATGTGCTTGGCGGATTTGGTGCTGACTTCCCAGAGCATGGAAAAATCATCATCCGGAAGAACCGAGCCGTCCTTGGCCGGCAAATCGCGGACGTGACCGAAGGAGGCGAGAACCTTGTAACCGGGGCCCAGATACTTGTTGATGGTCTTCGCCTTTGAAGGCGATTCCACGACGACGACATTCATGGTCATATTCTCAAAGCAACCGTTCAAAGCTGTGCCAGGCCGGGAAGAGGCGGCACAATGGGAAATATCGATGCCCCGACATGGACAGGGATTCGTCTGCGGTCAAGTGCTGCGCCCAAAATAACCGGCCACAACGCGATGCAACCTATAAGTGATTACGTGCGTATTGCAATTAAAGATAAATACGATATCGTCTTTGAAGTGTAATTTCCATCTCGCGGGGCACTGGCAGAAAGCGATGCTTCTGCACTCTTGTCTCGCGGTGGCAGTCCACACGACCGAACGGTGCTGTATGGCGTTCCGCTCGACCAATGCGTGCCTGTCTACGGGCGGATTTTGAATGCACCACAGGGAAAACCGATGATTCCGAATTCAACGGGGGCCGGCAGACGAGAAGCACAGGCTCGCGAAAAGGTCGCCTATATCCGGCATATGCTCGGAGAACTCCGTGGTGTCGCCGCCAACGAGCGCGCCGATATGCTGTGCTACCTGATCGAAATGGCGTTTGTCGAAGCCGGCGATATCCTGTCCGGCAAAAGGCAGTTGTCATTCTCCAATGCTGAGGGAAACAAGGCCGCCGGGATGCCGGTGAAGCCGTCCGGCAAGATCCAGTTCTAAAAGCACCAGATAGACGGCCGATGCCGAAAGGCCGGTGTGGCGGATGATGTCGTCGATCTCGACGGGCGTTGGTCCCAGCGCATCGGTGATCTGCGCCCGATCGTTCTCGTTCGGCGGCGGTGCCATCGGTCCAGCATCATGTTCGCCCGGCTCCTCCGCCTGCGGTGGCGTGAACAGATCGATGCGGCTGAGCGGTGCAAGCGCCTGCAATATGTCCGCCGCTTCCGTGGTCACGATCGCGCCATCCTTCAAAAGCCCGTTGGTACCGTGACAGCGCGGATCGAGCGGCGAACCCGGCACGGCAAAGACCAGCCGGCCGAAATCGGCGGCATAACGCGCGGTAATCAACGAACCGGACCGTGAGGCCGCTTCGACGACGGCAAGCCCGAGGCTGACACCGGCGATCAGCCGGTTGCGCCGGGGAAAATCGCGGGCACGGGGTTCCCAGCCGAATGGCATCTCGCTGATCGCGAGGCCATTACCATCCGTGATCTCGTCCAGAAGACCGATATTTTCGGGCGGATAGGGTTGATCCAGACCACCGGCCAGCGCTGCGATCGTTCCGGTCTCCAGGCTGGCGCGATGCGCTGCCGTGTCGATGCCCCGCGCTAACCCCGATATAATGGAGTATCCGGCCCGTCCCACATCGCGCGCGATCATAGCCGCAAATTTCGTGCCGCTGATCGAGGCATTACGCGAGCCGACGAGGCCGAGGGAAGGGACGGTGCCGGTGATCGCGTTGCCCTTGACCGCCAACAACGGTGGTGCGCCATCGATCTGGCGCAGGGCCGGGGGGTAATCGGGCTCGCCGATGCCGATGAAACGGGCGCCGAACCGATGGGCGGCCGCGAGTTCTTTCTCAGCCTCTGCCACAGAGGCGATGCGGATCGTACGGGTTGAACCACCGCGCCGCGACAGTTCGGGCAGCATTTCAAGCGCTGTTTCGGCTGAGCCGAAATGGTTGATGAGGTCGCGAAAGGTCGCAGACCCGACATTGTCGCTGCGGATCAGCCTCAGCCAGGCCGTTCTTTGTCGTTCCGAAAGCGCAATCCCGTTTCGTCCTGCGCTGCCGTTCGACATTCTGACCTATCCCTTTTCGCCGATCCGGCCTTCCGTCCCGGCCAGGAGCCGCCGGATGTTTTCGCGGTGCTTGATCCAGGTGATGATGCTCATCACCACGAACAGCAGGCCGATCTTTCCGTAGCCTGAGGCTAACAATACAACCGGAACGATCACGGTTGCAACCAGTGCCGAAAGAGAGGAATAATGGGTGAGTTTGGCCATAGTCAGCCAGATCGCGGCAAACACCAGAACCATGATGGGGGCTAAGCCGAGCAGGACGCCGATATAGGTTGCAATGCCCTTGCCGCCCTTGAAGCCGAGCCAGACAGGATAGAGATGGCCGAGGAAGGCGGCAAAGCCGGCGGCAATACCCGCTTCGATCCCCCAGCGTGAGGCAATTGCCGCAGCGGCAGTTCCTTTCAGGGCATCCAGTAGCAGCGTGGCCGCGGCGAGCTTCTTGTTGCCGGTGCGCAAAACATTGGTCGCGCCGATATTGCCGGAGCCGATCTTGCGGACGTCGCCAAGTCCGGCCATGCGGGTGAGGATCAGGCCGAAGGGGATGGAGCCGAGCAGATAGCCGAAAATCGCAACACCGGCCGTCAGCGCCAGCCCGAGTTGCCAGGAAAATATGTCAGACACCTATTGCCTCCCCAATTCCGCCGCGACGGATATTGCCCCTCATCCTCTCCCCGCAAGTGGGACGAGGGAACGACGAAGCTTGCCGTTTTTCCTTCTCCCCGTCTGCGGGGAGAAGGTGCCCGTTAGGGCGGATGAGGGGCAAGCCACGCGCTCAATTAAAGCGAATGAACCAGTTTTCCGGCAACATAGGTTTGAACGGCCCGGCCGGTAAAGCGGGCATTTTCAAACGGTGTGTTTTTCGAACGGGACACGATCGCATCCTTGCCGAAAATCCAGGGCTCTTCCAGATCGATCAGCGTGATGTCGGCCTTGGCGCCGGGTTTCAGTGTGCCGGCATCGAGCCCGAAAATCTGGGCTGGGCGTGTCGATAGGGCATCGATCAGCCGCATCAGCGGCACGGAGCCGCTGTGATGGAGGCGGAGCGCAGCAGCCAGCAACGTCTCCAGCCCGATCGCGCCGTCGGCAGCGTCGGCAAATGGCAGACGCTTGGTGTCGACGTCCTGCGGATCGTGCGATGAGACGATGATGTCGATCGTGCCATTGGCCAGCGCCTCGACCATAGCGACACGGTCGTCTTCGCCACGCAGCGGCGGCGAGAGCTTGAAGAAGGTCCGGTATTCGCCGATGTCGTTTTCGTTGAGGGTCAGGTGATTGATCGAGATGCCGCAGGTAACGTTGGCGCCGCGCTTGCGAGCGGTGGCGATCGCTTCTGCCGATTCCGGCAGCGAGATCTTTGCCGCATGATAGGCGCCCTTGGTCAGTCCGGCGATGCGCAGGTCGCGCTCCAGCGGAATAATCTCGGCTTCGCGCGGCACGCCGGAAAGGCCGAGCCAGCTGGCAAGCAGTCCTTCGTTCATGACGCCACCGGCACCGAGATATTTGTCGCGCGTCTCGAGCGAGATGACGGCGCCGAATTCGCGGGCATAGGTCATGGCGCGGCGAAGGACGAGCGTGTCGTGCATCGGGCGGCGGCCATTGGTGAAGCAGACGGCACCGGCTTCGCGCAACAGCCCGAATTCGGTCATCTCTTCGCCATCGAGATGTTTGGTCAGTGCTGCGGCCGGGTAGACATTGACCAGCGCCTTGTCGCGCGCCGTCTTCTGAACGAACTGCACCAGCGCGATATCGTCGATGACCGGATCGGTATCCGGCATGGTGATGATAGAGGTGACGCCACCGGCAGCGGCAGCCCGCGATGCTGATTCTATGGTCTCGCGATATTCGCCGCCGGGTTCGCCAACAAAAACGCGGGCATCGACCAGGCCGGGCACGGCAACGAGGCCGGTGCAATCCTTGACCTCAGCACCATCCGGAACACCCTGGTTCTGGGCGGATTGTCCGGCAGCAACGATCAGGCCGTTTTCGACAATAACAGTGCCGGTTTCATCGAGATTGCGGGAGGGGTCGATGATGCGCAGGTTTTTCAGGACGAGGGCGTTGCTCATGTGCGTGGCCCCTGGTTCTGCGAAAGAAGAAGCGTTTCCATCACCGCCATGCGCACCGCGACCCCCATTTCAACCTGCTGCTCGATGACGCTCTGCGGCCCGTCGGCGATTTCCGAGGCGATTTCGACGCCGCGGTTCATCGGGCCGGGATGCATGACGAGCGCGTCTTCCTTGGCAGCTTTCAGCTTTTCGGCATCAAGCCCATAATAGCGGAAATATTCGCGCACCGAAGGAACGAAGGAGCCGGCCATGCGCTCACGCTGCAGGCGCAGCATCATCACCACGTCGGCGTCCTTCAGGCCTTCTTCCATCGAGTGATAGACCTCGGCACCCATGTCGGCGATGCCGGAGGGGAGGAGAGTTGCCGGGGCAACGACACGGACGCGGGCGCCCATCTGGTTCAGCAGAAGAATGTTGGAGCGGGCAACGCGCGAATGCAGGACGTCGCCGCAGATGGCGACGATGATGCGCGACAGCTTGCCCTTGGCGCGGCGGATGGTCAGCGCGTCGAGCAGCGCCTGGGTGGGATGCTCGTGTTGTCCGTCGCCGGCATTGACAACGGAGCAGGAGACCTTCTGGGCAAGCAGCGCTGCCGCACCGGCGGACGAATGGCGCACCACCAACACATCCGGATGCATCGCATTCAGCGTCATCGCCGTATCGATCAGCGTTTCGCCTTTCTTTACCGAGGAATTGCTGACCGACATGTTCATCACGTCGGCACCCAGCCGTTTGCCCGCGAGTTCGAAGGAGGATTGTGTCCGCGTCGAGGCCTCGAAGAACAGGTTGATCTGCGTCAGGCCGCGCAGAGTCGTTGTCTTCTTCTCTCTCTGGCGGGAAATCTTGACGGCTTCGTCGGCCCGGTCGAGCAGGACGGTGATATCCTGTTCGTTCAGGCCCTTGATGCCGAGCAGGTGGCGATGCGGAAAGAAATCCATGGGGAGCCGCCTCATTTGGTGAAGTTGCGAGGGTCTATAATGACTGCGGCGTCACCCGGCAAGGCAAAGGCTGCGCAAACCCGCCGCATACCCACGCTTTTGTGGCCATAACGCACCGCGCGCAAATTGTTGCGGGAAGCGGCATTTATCCCGTCGCGATGCTGTTCCTAAGCATGTGGACTTGGGTTAGAAACGCGGCATGACTCTGAACCGCACCGAACAGAAACTCGCCGATCTGAACCAGCCGAAACCCTGGTCGGGGATCAATGCCTTCCGCTCCGACCCGCTGCTGGTCGACATTGCCGCGTCGATGCCGCGCTCCTTGCGCGACGATTTCGAGACGATCGGCCGTTACGTGACCTCACCGGAAGCGCAGGATCTGGCGCGCATGGCCAATGAGGGCGTACCGAAGCTGCGCACCCATGGGCCGCGCGGCGAGCGGCTGGATCAGGTGGAATTCCACCCCGCCTGGCACGCGCTGATGCGCCGGTCAGTAACATCTGGTCTGCATGCGTCTGCCTGGGAAAACATCGCCGATGAGCGCGGACGTTCGCACAAGGCACGGGCGATGCGCTTCTATTTGACGGCGCAGTTGGAATGCGGCCATCTCTGCCCGTTGACCATGACCAGCGCGTCGGTCGCCGCGATCTCGGCGTCGCCGGCTGTTCAGAAGGAATGGGCTCCAAAAATCCTGTCGCGAAAGTATGATTCGTCCAATCGTCCGTGGATGCAGAAAGCCTCCGTGACCGTTGGTATGGGCATGACGGAAAAGCAAGGCGGTACGGATGTGCGCGCCAACACCTCGACGGCGGAACGGGTGGGCGAGGGGATCTATCGCCTCAACGGCCACAAGTGGTTCATGTCGGCGCCGATGAGCGATGCCTTCGTCATGCTGGCACAGACCCGTGATGGTCTCGGCTGCTTCCTTGTTCCGCGTCTTCTCGAAGATGGGTCAGCCAATGGCCTCCGCTTCCAGCGCCTGAAGGACAAGCTCGGTAACCGCTCGAACGCTTCATCCGAGGTGGAATTTTCCGATACGTTCGGTTTCGTGCTTGGCTCGCCGGATGCCGGCATCCGCACCATCCTCGACATGGTGACGCTGACGCGGCTGGATTGCGCGTTGGCCTCCGCCGGTATGATGCGGGCGTCGCTGGCCGAGGCGGTGCATCATGTGCGCGGCCGCAAGGTCTCCGGCAAGCCGCTGGTCGCTCAGCCGATGATGACGCGGGTTCTGGCCGATATGGCGCTCGATGTCGCTGCCGCCAGCGCCTTGTCGTTCCGTCTTGCGGAAGCCTTTGACAAGGCGCGCGACAGCGCAGAAGACGCGGCCTATGCGCGGATCATGACGCCGGTTGCGAAATACTGGAGCTGCAAGATTGCGCCCGGGCTGATCGCCGAGGCGATGGAATGCATCGGCGGCAGCGGTTATGTCGAGGAACGGCCGATTGCCCGGCATTATCGCGAAGCTCCGGTCAATGCGATCTGGGAAGGCTCCGGCAATGTCATGGCGCTGGATGTTTTGCGCGTGCTCACCCGCGGCAAGGATCTGTTCGAACTGCTGTTCCAGGTGATCAGCCGCGATCTCGGCCCATCCGCCAAGAAGACCGTCGACGTGCTGCGCGCGGCGGCATCACTCTGCGAGCGTGACGAAGGGGCCGCCCGCATGCTGGTCGAGCAGCTGGCACTGGCTGCCGCGGCCGCAGAACTTTACCGTCTGGGGGCAGGGCGGATTGCCGACGCGTTCCTGGAATCGCGGTTGGCTGCCGGTTGGCGCTCGACCTATGGCATGCTCGATTCGCGTTTTGATTCCACCTATATCGTCGACCTGCTTTATCCGGCGGCGATATAACCGGTCACCGTCAGGACGAGCGGAATCGTAAAGAACGACACGACTGTCTGGATGGTGGCGACAGCGGCATAGAGCGGCGCGTCGCCACCCATCTGTTTGGCCAGCAGATATCCGTTCATAGCCGTCGGTACGCTGGCGCCAAGCGCGATCACCAGCAGGGCATCGCCGCGAATGCCGAGAGAATAGGCGGCACCGACCATGAACACCGGCATGACGATCAGTTTTAGAAAGACCGCGAGCAGGGCGGTCATGCTTGGCCGCAGCGCGTCGGAAACCTTGAGACCCGCCCCGACCATCACAAGGCCGAGGCTGAGCGAAGCGCTCGCCAGCATCTCGACGGCGGTCAAGATTGGCCCGTAGACGGGAACCTGGACGAAGTTCAGCACGATACCCAGCACCGAGGCGACGATCAGCGGGTTGGTGGCGATCTTGAAGGCAAAGAATCGCAAGCCCTTCGGACCGCCGTTGAAGCCGATCAGCACGCCGATATTGTAGAGATTGATCGGGATGATCACCAGGGTCATCACCAGCGCCGTCAGGCTGAGGCCCAGTGGCCCATAGAGTTTCTGGGCGATCGCCAGCGCCATGAAGCCGTTCCAGCGCGTCGCCGTCTGGAAGATCGAGGTGAAGGCGGCGGACGAGACGTGGCGGGCACGCAGCAGCGGCCAGAGCAGCAGCAAAAACGCCGACATCAACGTGATGCTGCCGATTGTTGCCAGTGCTGTCGCATCCGTCTTCATACCGGCAAAGTCGGCCGTCGCCAGCGTCGAAAACAACAGGGCCGGGAACAGGACGTAGTAGCCGAGCTGTTCCAGCCCTTCCCACAATGTGTTGTCGACCAGCGATGAGCGTTTCAGCCAGACGCCCAGCGAGACGAGCAGGAAGATCGGCAGGATGCTTTCGAAGATGATCGTCATGAAAAAGGCGGCCTGAATAAGGGAGGAGCCCACCGATAGCCGCTTGCTCACAAAGCGGCAACCGCGCCGCCCGGAAATTAACCTTAACAATTGGTTTACGTTGCGCGGACAGGGTTAACGGGCAAGAGTGGCACTGAAGAGATTTTTAACGCTTTCGGAATGGAGCACGTTCGGTGAGAACTGGCTTGGTCATCATCATGACGATGTTTTTTGTAAGCCTTGCGCTCGATCTGGCGGTTCCGGCTCTAATCCTCGTGAGCTTGCTCGCTCTGGATTGGCTGTCGGCGCAGATCAAGCACGGCATATTCGTGGAGGGGAGAACAGTATGAAGTGGTTCCTTATCCTCTGGGCCTGCCCGGTCATCCTGCTCACCGGCTGGTACGGGCTATCCTATTACGACATGAGCTTCGGCATCTTCATGCTGACGCGTCAGGCGCATGATCTGGTGTTTGCGATTTATGGCAATGTGCTCGGTATTCCGCCGGAAACCATTCCGCCGCTGGTGGCGCGCGCCATCGTCTTCGACAGCTTTTTGGTGTTTGCCATCATTGCCTACCGCAAGCGCCGCGACATCCGCGCCTGGTATAACAAGCGTTTTCCGCCGGCTCAGAAGGACGAATCGGGTTCCGCAGCCTTTGCCAAGGATGCCAACCTGTCGAGCGCGCCCTGAAGAATGAACGAGGCGGCGGCCGAATCGATCCGGTCCGCCCGCTTCTTCCTCGAAACGTCCATCTCGATCAGCACCCGCTCGGCCGCCACCGTCGATAGCCGTTCGTCCCAGTAGATGAACGGGATAGCGGTTTTTTGCGCCATGTTGTGCACGAATGCCCGGGTCGCCTGGGCGCGGGGACCGGCGGAGCCGTCCATGTTGATCGGCAGGCCGATGACGAAGGCGGCAATCCTTTCCTTCTCCGCGACGGCAAGTAGCGCTTCCGCATCCAGCCCGAACTTCACCCGCTTGATCACCTCACGCGGCGTTGCAAAGCGGCGTCCGAGATCGGAAACCGAAATGCCGATAGTCTTGGTGCCAAGGTCGAGCCCGGCGATGGCCTGATTGGGCAGGAGGGCGGTTGCGAGGTCTTCGATGCTGAGAACAGCCATGTGATTTGCCGATTCGGTCTTTTAGGATTACTCGGGTGATCCATATCCCTATCCTGCCGCCAAATCATCCCCGCTGTAAATCAAGGAGTATTGTCATGAAGATCAAGTGGCTCGGACATTCCGCGTTCCATCTGGAAACCGCCAAATCGAAAATCCTCATCGATCCGTTCTTCACCGGCAATCCGTCCTTTGACGAATCTTCGCGCAAGGATGCGGCTGCTGGCCTGACCCACATTCTTCTGACCCACGGTCATGGCGACCATGTCGGCGATACGATTGCGCTTGCCAGGGAAACCGGTGCGACCGTCGTTGCCAATGCTGATCTCGCGGCATGGCTGGGCTCGAAGGGCGTCCATGCGCTCGAAATGGGCAATACCGGTGGCACCATCCATCTCGATGGTTTTTCGACCACCTTCGTCAATGCGCTGCATTCCTCGGCGCAACTGACTGAAGATGGCGTCTCACATTCGCTCGGCAACGCCAACGGTCTTGTCCTGCATTTCGAGGACGAACCGACGCTGTATCATATGGGCGATACCGACATCTTCTCTGACATGGGATTGATCCACGAACTGCACCAGCCGGAAATCGGTCTCGTTCCGATCGGCGACCGGTTTACCATGGGCGGTGCCGTGGCAGCCCTTGCCTGCCAGCGCTTTTTCAAGTTCGCAACGGTTCTGCCTTGCCACTATGGTTCGTTCGGCATCATCGACCAGACGCCGGATCTGTTCATCGCCGGCATGGATGGCGCGTCAGTGAAGGTGGAAGCGCCGGCTGTTGGCGGCATTGTTGCCGTCTAAGACGGCTCGGCATGCATTCCCCCGTTGCGTGGGCGCACCGCGGCTATTATAGCGGGGGGAAAGTTCCTTGAAGACCGGAGACACCCATGTCCGTAGACCTCGCCACCGTGAAGCGCGTCGCGCGCCTTGCCCGCATTGCCGTCACCGAAGAGGAAGCGCAGCGCATGACCGGCGAACTGAACGGCATTCTCGGTTTCGTCGAGCAGCTTTCCGAGGTCAATGTCGATGGCGTCGAGCCGATGACATCCGTAACTCCGATGGCAATGAAGAAGCGCACGGACGCCGTAACCGACGGCAACAAGGCGGATGACATTGTCGCCAATGCGCCGATCGAGGATCGCAATTTCTTCCTCGTCCCGAAGGTTGTCGAGTAATCTTTGCCGCTGCCGCCGCCCGAACGCACCCGATTTTGAAAGCCTGCCCATGACCGACCTGACCCGCCTGACCATCGCTGAAGCGCGTACCAAGCTGAGCTCCAAGGAAATCTCCGCCGTCGAACTGACCGAGGCCTATATCGGCGCGATCGACGCGGCCAATGGCGCGCTGAATGCCTATGTCGTCACCACGCCGGACAAGGCCCGCGAGATGGCCAAGGCGTCGGATGCCCGTATCGCCAGCGGCAAGGCCGGCGCGCTCGAAGGCATTCCGCTCGGCATCAAGGATCTGTTCGGCACAGAAGGTGTCCACACCCAGGCCTGCAGCCACATTCTCGACGGCTTCAAGCCGCGCTATGAGTCGACCGTCACCCAGAACCTGTGGAACGACGGTGCCGTCATGCTCGGCAAGCTCAACATGGACGAGTTCGCCATGGGTTCGTCGAATGAGAGTTCCTATTACGGCCCGGTGAAAAACCCCTGGCGCGCCAATGGCTCGAACCTTGATCTGGTTCCGGGTGGCTCCTCCGGTGGTTCCGCTGCTGCCGTGGCCGCCTTCCTCTGCGCCGGTGCGACCGCGACCGACACGGGCGGCTCGATCCGCCAGCCTGCCGCCTTCACCGGCACCGTCGGCATCAAGCCGACCTATGGCCGCTGCTCGCGCTGGGGCATCGTCGCCTTCGCGTCGTCGCTCGATCAGGCTGGCCCGATCGCCCGCGACGTGCGCGATGCGGCGATCCTGCTGAAGTCGATGGCATCGGTCGATGCCAAGGATACGACCTCCGTCGATCTACCGGTCCCCAATTACGAAGCCGCGCTCGGTCAGTCGCTGAAGGGCATGAAGATCGGTATTCCGAAGGAATACCGCGTCGATGGCATGCCGGGCGAAATCGAAACGCTCTGGCAACAGGGCATTGCCTGGCTAAGGGACGCCGGTGCCGAGATCGTCGATATCAGCCTGCCGCACACGAAATATGCGCTCCCGGCCTATTACATCGTCGCCCCGGCAGAAGCCTCGTCCAACCTTGCCCGCTATGACGGCGTCCGCTACGGCCTGCGTGTCGATGGCAAGGACATTGCCGACATGTATGAAAAGACCCGCGCTGAAGGGTTCGGAACCGAGGTCAAGCGCCGCATCATGATCGGCACCTATGTCCTTTCGGCAGGCTACTACGATGCCTATTACCTGCAGGCCCAGAAGGTCCGCACGCTGATCAAGCGCGACTTCGAGCTGGCCTTCCACGCCGGTGTCGATGCGATCCTGACACCAGCAACCCCGTCCTCCGCTTTCGGCATTGCCGACGAGGATTTGGCATCCGATCCGGTCAAGATGTACCTCAACGACATCTTCACCGTGACGGTCAACATGGCCGGCCTGCCGGGCATCGCCGTCCCCGCCGGTCTCGACCACAAGGGCCTGCCGCTCGGCCTGCAACTGATCGGCAAGCCGTTCGAGGAAGAAACGTTGTTCAAGACAGCGCATGTCATCGAACAGGCCGCGGGAAAGTTCCAGCCTGCCAAGTGGTGGTAAAGACGGCCTTCCATCTTCGCAACATGACTGCCTCGGACGCCGGGGCAGTTGCGCGGATCGGATATGAAGCCTGGAAATCGAACCGTGTTCACCAGAGCTGGTTTGAACCCAACGTCGAAACGCGTGTCGAAGATGGTTTTCTGACCTTCGCCGGCAATCCGGATGCTGACGTCATTGTCGCTGTAGCTGCAGGCGAGATTATCGGCTGGGGCGCCCGCGATAGCCGCGAACATCCCGGTGACCGGTCTCGCGGCTGGAATTATATCTCAGACATCTGGATTGCTCCGCATTGGCAGGGCAAGGGAGTCGGCTCGGCGCTGATTGGCGAACTTCTTGCGCGGATGCGGGTTGAAGATCTCGGTGTCGCCGGCATCGAGACTGATGCGTCCAACGATGCGGCTCTGTCTCTCTATAAAAGACTGGGATTTATGCAGGTCTGGCACGGCACCGATTTTTCTCCGTCGCTCGGTCTCGATCAGACCAAGGTGCGTCTGGAAAAACCGCTTCCGTGATGCTCTACTTGCGGCGGAAGGGGATCGCTGCATGATGATTGTTCGCCTCGCGCGCGAAAATGAGGTTCCGGCTCTGGCCGCGATCGGGCTTGATGCCTGGGAAAAGGCGGTTTCCGGTGTTGCCGATGCGCAAGCCATGCGCCGCGTCGCCGAATTGTCCTTCCTGTCCTTCCTGCGTTCGAACTGGTTTTCGGTGAGCGTCATTGAAACGGGCGGTGCCGTGGCGGGATGGGCCGCGCGTGAAGATAAGGACGGCACGATCTCTGATCTCTGGGTTGAGCCATCTCTGCAGCGAAACGGCCTTGGCTCGTCGCTGCTTGCCGATCTGGAGCAGAGGATTTTCACCGGTGGTTTCGAGGCTGCCATGATCAGAACTCATGTGCAGAATGCCCAGGCTATCGGTTTCTTCCAAAAGCACGGATACGCGATCAGCTCGCTGTCGACCGCCTACGCGCCGAAGCTCGATCGCGATGTCGAGTCTGTTGGTATGACGAAGATGTTTGTGGAGGTGGCTGCTCAACAGGGCCAGCAATGGTTCTGAAGAGAAACCGGCGAGACCGAATGAACGGCCCCGCCGGTTTTGTTTTGTCAGCGGTTGTTTAACTGCGCACGCACGAGAAGGAGGCCGCGCTCAGTAATCCGATAGGGCTTGCCACCGGACGATGAGATCGCCTTCTTTCGTTTCAATTTACGAAACATCTCCAAACCGAAACCGGGATAGAGCCAGCCGTCACGGGTGAAGCACCGGGCGCCGCCGATGGTTTTACCGTCCAGGCGCAGGATTTCGATGCGGCCGCCTTGGGCCATAAGGTGAAGAATACGCTGTTCGTCGCGTGAAATATCCATTGATGTTGAGATCCGAAAAGCGTTCGCATGAACGCATGAAAACGGGTCTGCCGTTCAGTCGAACGTCAGGGCTTCGTTTTCGTGGCCCGAGCGCACAAGCAAACTTGCGCGCAGGGGCCTTCAGGCAATCTCGGATATCGAGAACATCAAAACTCCAAAAGGGACGGTCACTTTTAAGCAAAGCACAACGATGCCGTCAAGAATGCCCTGCGAACATGAGCGATTGATGCATACCAAGACCGGCCATGACGCCATCGGCGGAAACAAGCGTGATGTTGCCGAAGGCGCGGGCATTATCCCCGGCCGCATAGACCCCGGCGACGTTGGTTGCCTTGACGGCATCGATTGTGAGGATCTTTCCGGCAGGTGTGTCCTGCAGGGTGCAGCCAAGGCATTCGGCGATCGTACCGCGGATATGCAGTTCAGCCGCGACGAAGAGTGCCTTGACGTCGAAGGTCCGGCCACTCTCCAGCCGCACGCGCAGCCTGTCGCAGGTGCCTGCCTCGACCACGCTGACCGTGCCGGGCTGGAGCCTGACGTTGCGGCGTTCGAGAAGGGCAAGTGCCTCCTCGTCCGGCTCCGGCATGCCATTGGTAAACAGGGTGACATCGCCCCAGTCGGCAACCACAGCTGCCTGATGCGCCGACATCGGCTGGGTCGCCAGAACCCCGATCGGCCCGCCGCCGATTTCGTAACCGTGGCAATAGGGGCAATGCAAAACCGTCTTGCCCCAACGCTCGGCCAGGCCGGGGATGCCGGGCAGGCGGTCTTCGATGCCGCTGGCCAGAAGCAGTCGTCTTGCGGCAACCGTGCCGTGGCCGGCTATGCTGACATGAAAGTCATCGATCTTGCCTCCCGCAGAGTCAGCCTCGCCCTCGATGAAGGTTACGGTGGGGTAGGCAGCCAGCTGAGCCCGCGCATCGGCCAGTATCTCCAGGCCGGATTTGCCATCATGTCCCAGAACGCCGTGAGAATGGGCTGCGAAACGGTTGCGTGGCGTACCGCTGTCGATGATGGTGACGTGGCGCCGGGCTCGGGCGAGGATATAGGCGGCGGATAATCCGGCGAAACCGCCACCGATGATGACTGCGTCCTGTTGCATGCTTGTTCCTTCCATAGCTCCGCCCGCCGGAAGTTTTGGGAAGTCCGGGGGCGGGAGACTTTTTGTCGGTGTTGAATGTCAGCCGGGCTGGTTCAGTGCGGCCCGATGTTCGGCAAAGCGCCGTTTGAAGTCAGCGGCGAGGGTTGCGAGCGTCACCTCGCCAAGCCGTGCAATCAGCATGGCCTCGGCATCGCGAAAAGCGTCGTCAAGCGCGTGGTTGACCGCCTGTTCGACAAGGCAAGCAGGGTTTTCCATGGCGTTGCCCATCTGGAAGAGCATCGGTTCGCCAAGTGCTGTATAGATGTCGCGCATGGTTACATCGTCCAACGGCCGTGCAAGCGTCCAGCCGCCGCCATGGCCGCGGCCGGAGGTGACGAGACCTGCTTCGCGCAGTCCGGCCATGGTACGCCGGACAACGACAGGATTTGTCTGCAGGCAGGCGGCCAGCTCGTCCGACGTCATCGGGCGCTCGCGTTCTGCCATATGGAGCAGCGCATGCAGCACTGCGGAAAGTCGGCTGTTTCTTTTCATGTAATAATAATAGTTACGAATCGAGGCGTAAGTCAAGTTGCGATGGCCAGGTGAGGGAAATCAGTCAGCGGTGAGGCAGCCTTCAAGAATGAAAAACATGGCCGGCGAGCACCCATGGCAGAGCCAGAAGTCCCACGGAGGCAACGGCGGCGTGCAGAACGAGGATCGCCGTCAGTCGGGTGCGGAAGGGTTCCTTGCGCGTCTTGTGACGCAACAGCCGCTGGGCGGCAAAGGCGCCGAGGCTTCCTCCGAGAAACGCCAGGCTTAAAAGCTTGTTTTCCGGAACGCGCCATTTTCCGCCGCGCGCCGCAGCCTTATCCCACCAGAAGACGCAGAACGTCACGATGTTCAAGACAAGAAACAGGGCGATGAGCGAGAGACAGGTGGTCATGCCGATAGAGTGCCGCAAAAAATTGAACAGATCGCAAACGCCCGGCGATAAGGCCCAAACCGTCACACCGGATGTGACAAGCCTTGCACGCCATAGCCAATTGTTCTACCCAGAGACACACGAATTGAAGCTTAAAGAAGAGCATTCCATGACACTCGTCGACGTCCGCATCTCCGAACCGAAACGCTATATTCCTGGCGCCACTGGCGATTGGGAAGTTATCATCGGCATGGAAGTCCATGCGCAGGTGCTCAGCAATTCGAAACTGTTCTCGGGTGCCTCGACAACGTTCGGCAATGCGCCGAATTCCAATGTGTCGCTGGTCGATGCCGCCATGCCTGGCATGCTGCCCGTCATCAACGAAGAATGCGTCAAGCAGGCCGTGCGCACCGGTCTTGGCCTCAAGGCGCAGATCAACAAGCGTTCGATCTTCGACCGCAAGAACTATTTCTATCCGGATCTGCCGCAGGGCTACCAGATTTCCCAGTTCAAGGATCCGATCGTCGGCGAAGGCCAGATCGTCATCTCGGTCGGCCCGGACCGCCAAGGCCAGTTCGAGGATGTCGAGATCGGCATCGAACGCCTGCATCTGGAACAGGACGCAGGCAAGTCGATGCACGACCAGAGCCCGACCATGTCCTATGTCGATCTTAACCGGTCCGGCGTGGCGCTGATGGAAATCGTCTCCAAGCCGGACATGCGCTCGTCGGATGAGGCCAAGGCCTATATGACCAAGCTGCGCTCGATCGTGCGCTATCTCGGCACCTGTGACGGCAACATGGACGAAGGCTCGATGCGCGCCGACGTCAACGTTTCCGTGCGCCGCCCGGGCGAAGGCTTTGGCACGCGCTGTGAAATCAAGAACGTCAACTCCATCCGTTTCATTGGTCAGGCGATCGAATACGAAGCCCGCCGTCAGATCGGCATTCTGGAAGAGGGCGGCTCGATCGATCAGGAAACCCGCCTGTTCGACCCGAACAAGGGCGAGACCCGCTCGATGCGCACCAAGGAAGATGCGCATGATTACCGCTATTTCCCCGATCCGGACCTGTTGCCACTGGAATTCGACGATGCGTTCGTTGAGGCGCTGAAGGCCGATCTGCCGGAACTGCCCGATGACAAGAAGGAGCGGTTTGTCCGCGATCTCGGTCTCTCCGTCTACGATGCTTCCGTGCTCGTTTCGGAAAAGGCGATTGCGGATTATTTCGAGGCTGTAGCCGCTGGCCGCGACGGCAAGATTGCCGCCAACTGGGTGATCAATGACTTGCTCGGCGCCTTGAACAAAGCTGGCAAAGCCATTGAAGAGACTCCGGTTTCGCCGGCCCAGCTCGGCGGCATCCTGGACCTTATCAAGTCGGAAGTCATCTCCGGCAAGATCGCCAAGGACCTATTCGAAATCGTCTGGACCGAGGGCGGTGACCCGGCCGAGCTGGTCGAAAGCCGTGGCATGAAGCAGGTGACAGACACTGGCGCCATCGAAAAGGCCGTCGACGAAATCATTGCCGCCAATCCGGATCAGGTCGCCAAGGTTCAGGCCAAGCCGTCGCTGGCCGGCTGGTTTGTTGGTCAGGTGATGAAATCAACCGGTGGCAAGGCCAACCCGCAGGCCGTGCAGGCGCTGGTCAAGGCCAAGCTCGGCATCGAGGACTGAGCAATTCCAGGAAAAGTGTGACGCGGTTTTCCGTCCGGAATTGCGATTGAAAGGCCCAAAACATGTTCTTCGTCCGCACAGCCACGGAGCGGGATCTGGCGAAAGTCTCGGCGCTTCTCGGCGAGACTGCCCACGCCACCTATGATGCGCAATACGGTGCCGAAAAAATCAACGAGATGACGGCGAAGTGGCACTCCGTGGCGGCGCTGAAGGCCAATCTTCAACGCAAGAACGGCGAATTCCTTGTCGCCGACGACGGCAAGGTGCTCGGCGGTATGGGCTTTGCCTCCATGTCGGAAACGCTGCATGAAACTGCCGTGTTGCACCAACTTTATGTCCTGCCGCAATTCCAGCGGCAGGGAATTGCCCGCGATATCTTCGCCGAACTCGAAACCTGTTTCCCTTATGCAGGTACGATGCTGGTGGAAGTCGAGGAGAACAACGCGAAAGCCATCGGGTTCTACGAGGCGCATGGCTTCGTCAGGGCAGGGACCGGAACAGATACCTGGGGCATTGCGACGATCGTGATGGAAAAGCCTCTCGACTGAGGCTGAGCTGAGTGCTGGCCGCGCCCTTGTCACATTTCCTTCTTCATCCGCTGGCAAGCCACGGGTAGAAATCGGGAATCGGAAGACATGCACGCACCAAAGCTCAATGTGTCGATCAGGCTGGCCAAACGCGAAGACCTCACCGACATCATCGCCCTATTCGCTGCCGACATGATCGGCGGTCATGGCGATACCACCGCTCCAGATGCCTTCCCTGACTATCTCGCAGCATTTGACCGGATCATCGCCACACCGAACGAGTCGCTCTATGTCGCCGAACTTGATGGCGCGGTGGTCGGTACGTTTCAAACCACGGTGCTGACGACACTCTCCGGCCGGGGTAGCTCCAACCTGCTGATCGAAGCGGTGCAGACCCGGAAGGATATGCGTGGCAGGGGGATTGGAGAGACAATGATGCGGTTTGCCATCGAATCAGCCCGTCAGCAGGGTCTTTCCAAGATCCAGCTGAGTTCAAACAAGGCGCGTGTCGATGCTCACCGGTTCTACGAGCGGGTCGGGTTCGAACCTTCGCATCTGGCCTTCAAGATTCGGTTGAAATAGCGGCTTTGCCACGGAAACGCTGGACAAGCGGCGGCCTGCGCGGCATAAGCGGGGCAGTATTCTAGGACATTCCGCGCATTGTTTGGCGCGGTCAAGGACGGACATCATGAAGTCTCTGCTGCAGATTTTTACCTGGTGGAATGGACAGACGATCGGTACCCGCTTTCACACCTGGCGCTTCGGCAAAAGGGTGGGCGAAGATGCGGCCGGTAATGTCTATTATCAGGGTGGCAAGGACTCCGAAGGCCGCACGCGCCGCTGGGTGATCTACAACGGTTATGCCGACGCTTCCGCCATCCCTCCGGGCTGGCACGGCTGGATGCATCACCGCACCGACGTTTCGCCGGCTGATGAAAGCTACAAGGCGCGCGAGTGGCAGAAGCCGCACCAGCCGAACGGCACTGGCTCCGCTCAGGCCTACCGGCCGCCGGGCTCGATCAACGCCACCGGCGAGCGTCCGCGCGTCACCGGCGACTATGATGCCTGGACGCCACGCTCCTGAACCGGATCTGCAAACAGTTGTTCGCGATTGCACCGCAGGCATCATGCCGCGGCCACATTTGATGTTTAGCGCCTGATACCCGGTGATATGGCCGGGGATTGCGCGGGAGACGGGCGTTAGAATGGTAGTTTCAAGTCAGCGAATTCTAAAGCGCCGGTTTTTTGCGGCAGCCTCGCTGTTCGCGATTGCCGGCACCGCCGTTCTTTCCATGGTGACGGCCGCCGACGCAGCCCGAATTACCAATCCGGTCGCCGTCTTTTCCGGCATCGATAAGATCACCGGCCGCATTACCACCTTTGATGTCTATATCGGCGAAACCGTGCAGTTCGGCGCGCTGCAGGTAACGCCGCGCGTCTGTTATAGCCGCGACGATACCGAAGCGCCGAAGACCGACACGTTCGTCGAAGTCGACGAGATCACGCTCGACCGCAAGATCCGCCGCATCTTCACCGGCTGGATGTTTGCCGACAGCCCGGGCCTGAATGCCGTCGAGCACCCCGTCTACGACGTCTGGCTGAACAGCTGCAAGGCAAAATCCGACCTGCCGCCACCGGATTCCGCAGCCAAGCAGTAAACCGGTTTTCGGCAACCCAGTTTTCGATTGTCAGAATTTCAGATGCGGCGTTGCGATTGCGCGCGCCAGCATCTTTTCATAGCGCGCCTTCGGCACGTCGATCGCGCCAAAATTCTTCAAATGCTCGGTGGTGAATTGTGTGTCGAGCAGGAGAAAGCCCCGCTTTCGCAAACGTTCGACCAGATGCACAAGGCAGATCTTCGAGGCGTCCGTGCGGCGTGAAAACATGCTTTCGCCGAAGAAGGCCGAGCCGAGCGAGACGCCGTAGAGGCCGCCGACCAGCTCATCGTTCTCCCATGCCTCGACACTATGCGCGTGGCCCATGCTGTGCAGCGTCGTGTAGAGCGAGCGGATCTTGGCGTTGATCCAGGTGGTCGGGCGATCCGGGGCAGGGGCGGCGCATCCTTCCATGACATGTTCGAACGCCGTGTCGTAACGGATATCGAACGGTACGCGGCGGATCGTCTTGGCAAGGCTTTTGGAAACGTGGAAATCGTCGAGCGGGATGATGCCGCGCAATTCGGGCTCGACCCAGAACAATTCGGGATCGTCAGCGCTGTCGGCCATCGGGAACAGCCCGATGGAATAGGCCCGCAACAGCAAATCCGGTGTAATGTCCGGCTGCCTGCTGCGGGTCCCTTTCATTCAAAACCTCATTCGGCCGATTTGGCCAGGTAGTTTTCCAGCCAATGGATATCGTAGTCGCCGTTGGCGATGTCCTGATTGTTGATCAGGTCCTGGAACAGAGGCAAGGTCGTCTTGACGCCATCGATGACGAATTCATCGAGCACGCGGCGCAGGCGCATCATGCACTCGACGCGGGTGCGTCCGTGCACGATCAGCTTGCCGATCAGGCTGTCGTAATAGGGCGGGATCTTGTAGCCCTGATAGACGCCCGAATCGACGCGAACACCAAGGCCACCCGGCGCATGGAAATGCGTGATCGTGCCGGGCGAGGGCACGAAGGTGCGCGCATCCTCGGCATTGATACGGCATTCGATGGCATGGCCGGAAAAGACGATCTCGTCCTGCGTCACCGAGAGACCACCGCCGGAAGCAACGCGGATCTGCTCGTGAACGAGGTCGATACCGGTGATGGCTTCGGTGATCGGATGCTCGACCTGCAGGCGGGTGTTCATCTCGATGAAGAAGAACTCGCCGTTTTCGTAGAGGAATTCGATCGTGCCGGCGCCGCGGTATTTCAGCTTGCGCATGGCATCAGCGCAGATTTCGCCGATCTTCATCCGCTGCTCGACATTGAGCGCCGGTGAATTGGCTTCTTCCCAGACCTTCTGGTGGCGGCGCTGCAGCGAGCAGTCGCGTTCGCCGAGATGAATGGCATTGCCTTCACCGTCGCCGACGACCTGGACCTCGATATGGCGCGGCTTGCCGAGATACTTTTCCATGTAGACGGCGTCATTGCCGAAAGCGGCAAGCGCCTCGGCACGGGCGGTCGATACTGCCTCGGAAAGTTCTTCCTCGTTCTTTGCCACTTTCATGCCGCGACCGCCGCCGCCGGCAGTCGCCTTGATCAGCACGGGGAAGCCGATTTCGCGGGCGATTTCCAGCGCGTTTTCCGGCTTCACTTCGCCGGCAGAGCCCGGAACGACAGGAATACCGAGCGATTTCGCGGTTTCCTTCGCGGTGATCTTGTCACCCATGATGCGGATGTGATCGGCGGTCGGTCCGATGAAGGTAATGCCGTGCGCGTCGAGGATATCGGCGAACTTGGCATTTTCCGACAGGAAACCGTACCCCGGATGCACGGCGTCGGCGCCGGTGATCTCGCAGGCGGCAACGATCTGGTGAATGTTCAGATAGCTGTCGCGCGATGGCGGCGGGCCGATGCAGACGCTCTCGTCGGCAAGGCGCACGTGCATCGCATTGGCGTCGGCGGTCGAATGAACCGCAACGGTGGCGATGCCGAGTTCCTTGCAGGCGCGCAACACCCGAAGGGCGATTTCGCCGCGATTGGCGATGAGGATCTTTGAAATCATCGGCGCGGCCTATTCTATGACGACAAGCGCTTCGCCGTATTCGACCGGTGCGCCGTCTTCAACGAGGATTTCGGTGACCTTGCCGGAGCGCGGCGCCGGAATCTGGTTCATCGTCTTCATGGCTTCGATGATCAGGATGGTCTGGCCTTCCTTGACGGTCGCGCCGACTTCAACGAACGGACGCGAGCCGGGGGCAGGCGACAGGTAGGCCGTGCCGACCATCGGTGCGGTAACCGCGTTCTTGGAGGTCCGTGCGGGTTCCGCAGCCGAAACCGCGGAAATGCCAGCGGAGGCGATCTGGGCCGGTGCTGCGACCGGAACCGGAGCGGACACGTATTGCGGCGTACCGGCGCGCGAAACGCGGATACGCAGATCGTCCTGTTCCACTTCGATCTCGGTGAGATCGGTTTCGTTCAGGATGTTGGCGAGATCGCGGATCAGCGACTGGTCGATGCCGGGTTTCTTGTCAGCCATGGGATATGAGCCTCGTGTTCTTTTTATTTCGTCTGTTGTGTGAGTGTCTTTAGCGCATTGAGCGCCAGAATGTAACTGTCGGCGCCAAAGCCGCAAATCACGCCCTTCGCCGCTGGTGCCAGCATCGATTTGTGCCGGAATTCCTCGCGGGCATGAACATTGGAGAGATGTACTTCGACGACCGGAATGCCGATCGCCTTGGCCGCATCGTGCAGCGCGATCGATGTGTGGGTGTAGGCACCGGCATTGATGGCGATGCCCTGTGCGACGCTGCCTGCTTCATGGAACCAGTCGATGAGGTCGCCTTCATGATTGCTCTGGCGGCAGACAACATTGAGCCCCAGCAAATTGCCATGCTCGACGCACATCGCCTCGATGTCGGCCAGTGTCTGGCCCCCATAAATACCGGGCTCGCGTTTGCCGAGCGCGTTGAGGTTGGGGCCGTTCAGCACGAAAATGGTCGATGGCATATGGGATCCGGTCCGATAGTCGAGCGCTACCTATAGACCGGCGAACAGCCGAGGAAAAGCCCTTTGACCCCCCTCGGCATTTGTCCACAAGCCATAACGGGCTGCTTTGCTCAAAGTGGGCTTAGCAAACGGTCTTGCCGCAGGTACGGACGTTGGTGACTTTCGTTTCAATCTCTTCGGCGCCGACGGCACCGTAGACGGCTTCCTTGCCGATCACGTAGGACGGAGTGCCCGTGATGCCGAGATCGTTGGCCAGCGTATAAACTTCCCTGACGGCGTCGTCCTGCGTGTTTTCTGCCATCTTCTTGCGCAGATCCGCTTCGGAAACGCCAAGGCCGGTCGCCACCGCCATTGCGGTCTCCTCGTTGGCGCGGTCTTCTCCGCCGAGCAGGGCGCGATGGAAATCACCGTATTTTTCCGGCGCGATGGCGCGGAATGCGGTACTGACCTTATGCGCCGCCATCGAGTCCGGTCCGAGAATCGGCAGCTCCTTCAAGACGAAGCGGACGTTCTTGTCCTTTTCGAGAATGGTTTCCATGTCGGACAAGGCGCGTTTGCAATAGCCGCAATTGTAGTCGTAGAATTCGACGATGGTAACATCGCCGTTGGGATTGCCGAGCGTCACGTCATAGGGCGACTGGAAGATCGCCTTTTCATTGTCGGTGATGGCGGCCTGCGCCTGCGCCGACTGTTCGTCGGCCTGCTTCTTCTTCAGCGACTGCTGGGCCTCGAGCAGGATTTCCGGATTGGCGACGAGGTATTCCCGGATGAAGTCACCGATTTCCTGCTTCTGTTTGGCATCCAGCGCGTAAGCTACCGGAGTGGTCGCGGCGCTTGCCGTCAACAGGATAAGCGAAGCGGTGATGATCTTGCGGGCGTTAAATGCCATGATGGTCCTCGTTGTCTTTCGTTGCTGCAGTCTGTCGTTCAAGTACTAAGGCCACGTCAACAGGCGTGTTTGAAGGACAACAGAATATCGCCGCCGACCATAGGGTGGCGCGGCGCCAAACGAAACCGCAAAATCGGCGGAAATGCGGCGCTCGCGCACTTGTGAAGCCCTTTGCGATCAGGCACATGCCTGTCACGTCAAAAATATCGAGGATGTGCCGTTGAAGCCCCTTTCCGTTCGCAGTTCCGTCGAACCGTTCCATGCCATGGACGTTCTGGCCGAGGCTACAAAACGCCGCGAGGCGGGTTATCCGGTGATCTCGATGGCCGTTGGCCAGCCGAGCCATCCCGCACCGAAGGCCGCACTGGAGGCCGCGCGAACCGCACTCGATCACGGACGCCTCGGCTATACCGATGCGCTCGGCACCTCGTCATTGAGGCTGGCAATCGCTCGCCATTATCGCACCCGCTATGGCGTCGATATCGACCCGCAGCGCGTTGCCGTGACAACGGGATCGTCGGCCGGCTTCAATCTGGCCTTCCTGGCGCTGTTCGATCCAGGTGATTGCGTGGCCATCGCCCGCCCGGGTTATCCGGCCTATCGCAATATCCTGGCAGCCCTCGGCCTGACTGTTGTGGAAGTCGAAGCGGATGCCGAGAGCGGTTTCACGCTGACGCCGCAGAACCTGGAAGCTGCGGCCAAGAAGGCGGGAAGGCCGCTGAGCGGCGTTCTGCTCGCCAGCCCGGCCAATCCGACCGGCACGGTCACGGGCAGGGCAGGGTTGAAAGCACTTGCCTCCTATTGCCACGACAATAATATCGCCTTCATCTCGGACGAGATTTACCATGGCCTGACATTCGCCGGCGAAGAGACGACTGCACTTGCGGTGACAGGCGAGGCCGTGATTATCAACTCGTTCTCGAAATACTACTGCATGACCGGCTGGCGGATCGGCTGGATGGTCCTGCCCGAATCCCAGGTCCGCGCCTTCGAGCGGATCGCCCAGAGCCTCTACATCTCACCGCCGGAACTGTCGCAGATCGCTGCTGAAGCGGCACTCGGCTGTGAGACGGAACTGGATGTCTACAAGGGGTCCTATAGCGTTAATCGCGACCTGCTGCTGAAGCGCTTGCCGGAGATCGGCTTTACCATCGCCTCGCCGATGGACGGGGCTTTCTATGCCTATGCCGATGTCAGCCGTTTCACCAATGACAGCATGGATTTTGCCCGCAAGATGCTGGCTGAGATCAATGTCGCGGCAACGCCGGGGCTGGATTTCGATCCTGTCGAAGGCCATCGCATGATGCGGTTTTCCTATGCTGGTGCACGCGCCGACATGGTCGATGCGATGGATCGCATCGCCCGCTGGCTGGCGTGATCCCGTAGAAATTTCAGGCTGTTAGCGGACTTTCCGGATTCTGTCTGTCACGGCTGTGAATCGGATTGGGAAGTGGCCTGACTTCGATCCACCCGTGCTCATGCGCGCCCAGCGGACGCGCATGCCGGCAATGGATGTCTAAGGGGCTAGCTCAGCGGCAAATGCGAATCTTCCGGATGACGCGGTTACCGTACTCGTCCGTCTTGCGGACTGTCCTGATCACACAGACTGGTTCAAAGGCCGTGTCATAACTCTTGTAGTAAAAGTCGTTGTAGCGCTGGCGGCTCGTGCTGTCAGCTTGTGATGTCGCTGCAAGCGAAATCGTGGGAATGGCGACGAGCGCGGCTGCGACAAGGAAACGTCGCATGATTGCCTCCTCCTGTTGGCACTGGACGAGCCCATCTCGTCCAACAGAGAACACTCTGCCGCAGCCGATGTATTTTCACAGTTCCTGATGTAACAGGCCGAAACATGAAAAAACCGGCCAATCGCTTGGCCGGTTTTTCATCTTTCAGATATCTGTTTCGGCTCAGAAGAAGCCGCGCTTCTGCCACCAGCCGCCCTTCTTGGGCTTTGCCGGCTCGGTATCACCTTCGTCCTTCTTGACGGTGGACGACTTGACGACCGGCTCGCTGGCAATCGCGTCGATGTCGCGGTTGGCGCGCACCGGCTTGGTATCTTCGAGGTCGGCAGCAGCCTTCTCGACAGCCGGTTCCTCGATGGCGGCAACCGTTTCCGGCTTCGCTTCGACTGCAGCCTGAGCATCCGCATCGGCAGTCATCACAGGTGCCTGTTCGGCAACGGCCTCTTCAACAGCAGCGACGGCTTTCTTGCGGCTGCGCTTCGGCTTGGCGGGCTTGGCTTCTTCCACGGCAACAACCGGGATTTCGACGATTTCTTCGGCGGCTACAACTGAAACAGCGTCTTCGGCTGAAACGGTAGCCACGGCCTCCGCTTCCGGTGCATCCACCGAGGCTTCTTCACCAGCGGTCTCGTCGTCGGCTGCCAGATTTTCACCTTCTGCCTCGTCCGGACGGTTGCGGCGACCACCACGCTTGCCACGACGGCGGCGTTTGCGCTTCTGACGCTCTTCTTCGCTCAGGCCTGCGTCCTGTGCGTCTTCGGCACCCGCCTGTGCTGCAACGTCATCAGCTTCGTCCTCGTCGCCATCCTCATCGGAGGCATCCTCGGAGCGCACACCGGCCTCAGCACCCTGGTCGCCGCCCGGGCGGCCACCACGCCGGCGCCGGCGGCGCTTGCGCTTGCGGTTGCCCTGTTCGTCGCCCTCGGCGGCAGGTGCCCGTTCGCTGCGCTCGGCCCGTTCTGCGCGTTCCGGCTTGGCTTCGGCCACGAGTTCTTCATCGTCCTCGATATCCTCTTCGATGATGATATCGTCGTCTTCATCGATTTCCGGCTCGAACTGGATGATCTGCTCGATCTTGACCGGGTTCTCGACAGCTTCGCCGCGATCGATGGCAAAATGCTGCGCACCGACATGGGCGTCCGCCTCGATGATGATCTGAACGCCAAAGCGCTCTTCATAATCGATGATCGTGCCGCGCTTGTGGTTGAGCAGGTAGAGCGCAATATCCGGCGTTGTGCGCACGGTGATGTTGTGCGTGGTGTTCTTCAAGAGATATTCTTCGACGCCGCGCAGGACATGCAGGGCAACAGAGGACTGCGAACGCACGTGGCCCGTGCCGTTGCAATGCGAGCAGACCTGCATCGTCGATTCGAGTACCGAGGCGCGAATCCGCTGGCGCGACATTTCGAGCAGGCCGAAATGCGAGATGCGGCCGACCTGGATGCGGGCGCGGTCGTTCTTCAGATGATCCTTCAGACGCTTCTCGACAGCGCGGTTGTTGCGCTTTTCTTCCATGTCGATGAAGTCGACGACGACGAGACCGGCAAGGTCACGCAGGCGCAGCTGGCGGGCGACTTCTTCGGCAGCTTCGAGGTTGGTCTGGAGGGCCGTGTCTTCGATCGAGTGCTCGCGGGTCGAACGGCCCGAGTTCACGTCGATGGCGACCAGCGCTTCGGTCTGGTTGATGATGATGTAGCCGCCGGACTTCAGCGTTACTTGCGGCACCAGCATGCGGTCGAGCTGGGCTTCGATACCCGAGCGCGAGAAGATCGGGTGGACGTCACGGTAAGGCTGAACCACCTTGGCGTGGCTCGGCATCAGCATCTTCATGAAGCCCTTGGCTTCCTTGTAGCCTTCTTCACCGGCGACGATGATCTCGCTGATATCCTTGTTGTAAAGGTCGCGGATCGAGCGCTTGATCAGTGAGCCTTCCTCATAGACGAGGCAAGGGGCAGTGGAGGAGAGCGTCAGGGTGCGAACATTCTCCCACAGGCGCATCAGGTATTCGAAGTCACGCTTGACTTCGACCTTGGTGCGGTTGGCACCGGCGGTGCGCAGGATGACGCCCATGCCCTGCGGCACGTCGAGCGCGCGGGCAATTTCCTTCAGGCGCTTGCGGTCCGGCAGGTTGGTGATCTTGCGAGAAATGCCGCCGCCACGCGCCGTGTTCGGCATCAGGACCGAATACCGGCCGGCCAGCGACAGATAGGTGGTGAGGGCTGCGCCCTTGTTGCCGCGTTCTTCCTTGGCCACCTGCACCAGAAGAATCTGGCGGCGCTTGATGACTTCCTGGATGCGGTACTGCTTGCGCGGACGGCGGTTGACCTGCCGGTCCGGCACTTCTTCCATCGCGTCTTCGGCGCCGACGGATTCGATGACTTCCTTTTCTTCGTGATGACCGTCGTCATCATCGTCGTCATCATGGCCGCGGCGTCCACCACGCGTGTCTTCCGAAATGCTGTCGGTATCGACCATGGCAGCCATTTCGCCGCCATTACCTTCTTCGCCATCTGCGTCGGCAGCAGCGGCTTCGGCTTCGGCGGCGGCAGCCTTCTTGGTGCGGCGCGGACGCTTGGCCTTTGCTTTCGGCTTTTCTTCTTCGGTCTCAGCGGCCATTTCCACGGTCTCGACCGGCTCGGCCGCCGTTTCAATGACCTCGACGACGTTCTCTACAACCGCCTCGACTGTTTCCTCTTCGGAATCAGGGCCGAGATCCGTGCCGGTTTCGACATGCTCGATGTCGTCGTCACGGCGCGCTTCCTCGGCTTCCTGCCGCAGGAGGGCCTGACGATCGGCGAGCGGGATCTGATAATAGTCGGGGTGGATTTCAGCGAACGCTAGGAAGCCGTGGCGGTTGCCGCCGTAGTCGACAAAGGCCGCCTGCAGCGACGGCTCTACGCGCGTTACTTTCGCGAGATAGATGTTGCCGCGGATTTGTTTCTTGTGTTCGGATTCGAAGTCGAATTCTTCTATGCGGTTTCCGCGTACGACAACGACGCGCGTCTCTTCAGCGTGAGACGCATCGATAAGCATTTTCTCTGCCATGGAAGTGGTGCTCCTCGGCGCACCCTGGAAACAGCAGGAAAATAGCGTCCCGGAGGAGACTTTCCATGCAGTTCAGGTTTTTCGCCGGATGTGAATGTTCCTGTAAGGTTGGGGAGATCGTCCAACAGCCAGACGGCAGCCGGAACACTTGCGTTCCGGGGCCTGTTTACTTCTGACCGATACTGCTGGGACAACGTTAATGACCAAACAAGAATGCCAATGTAGTAGGCCCTGAAGGCCCGATGAATGTGCCCGGTCACGGGCCTGCGGTGATCGTCACCATAAACGCTCCGGCCACCGCCGGAATTTCTCGATTCAGCATGCGAAGAAAAAGTGGAGCGACGGCGGATGAAGCGCGACTGCTTGTCCGAGACGTGATCTGCGTTGAAGCGGTTTTACCCGTCCCGATCACGCTCTGGCGCCAGGGTTTTAAACACCCTTTGGCTGCCGGTCGTCGATTCTATCCCGTCAACACTTTCTCCCTGCAAGGCTTTTATGTTTTCTATGTCACAATGGCAAGGGAAAAGCCGGAAGCGCCATAATATTGATTGATTCGCTTGTCGGGGTGTGTACTGGCGAAGTGCTGGTTTGCTGCGGTCTTGAGGCTCGTTAACGGCGCTGGAAAAGGGCAGGCGGCGTCCCTTGAATATGGAGAGCGCAAGGTTTGGTTAACCATATGGCGTCATGGATACTGCAGGCAGCAACGCGCCAAGTGTACGGGCCATGTCCCGAAATGAGATGTCGCGACCTGGTCGTCGGCGACGCTACCACCGCGGTACCGGTGGGCGTATGCAACAAGGAAGAGCGGATTTGATCCTGTCAGCGATGATACGACGGTGCCTGCTGGGCCTCCTGCTTCTTTCGGCGGCGCCGGTCGCTCATGCTGCCGATGCACCATTGCTCGCTTACGGTGCGCGGATTGCCGGCGACGACGCCCGCACCAGGGTGGTGATTGATTTCGACCGCAAGCCCGTTTTCTTCGTCCACTATGTCGCCAATCCGCCCCGTGTCATCGTCGATTTGCCTGAGACCTCCTTTGGTCTGAAACCCGAGGATCTGAAAGCGCGCGGTCTGTTCACCGAAATTCGCTATGGCGCGATGGGGCCGGGCAGCGCCCGCGTGGTGCTCACTGCAAGCAAACCCGTCGCCGTCACGGTCGCCGATGTGAAGGCGGATGAGGAAGGCAAGGGATTTCGCCTGGTGCTTGATGCGGAACGGGTGACCGAGGCGCGTTTTTCCAGCTTGATCGCAGAGCAGACATGGACCGGTACTGTCAGCGCTGCAAAGACCGACAGGCTGGTCGAGCCGGCCGCACCCGGAGCATTCATTATTGCCGTCGATGCTGGTCACGGCGGTATCGATACCGGCGCCATCGGCAGCGAGACCAAGATGGAAGAGAAGAGCGTCACGCTTGCCTTCGCCGCGCAGCTTGTCGAGACGCTCAACAAGGAGAAGGGCGTCAAGGCATTCCTGACGCGCGACAAGGATGAGTTCCTGTCCTTGCCGGAACGCGTCCAGGTTGCCCGTCAGCACAGCGCCAACCTGTTCATCTCCATTCACGCCGATACGCTGAAGCAGCGTGATATTCGTGGCGCCACCGTCTACACGATCTCCGACAAGGCATCCGACCATCTGGCAGCCAATCTTGCAGCCCGCGAAAACCTGTCGGATGAGATTGCCGGGGTCACCTTCAAGAGCGAACCGGCCGAAGTCGCCGACATTCTGATCGATCTGACGCGCCGCGAAACGCAGGCGTTCTCGGTCAATCTCGCCCGTTCCGTCGTTTCGTCCTTCGAGGGGCAGATCAACCTGATCAACAATCCACACCGCCATGCGGGATTCCGGGTTCTGCAGGCGCCGGATGTGCCATCGATTCTGCTGGAATTGGGTTTTTTGTCCAACAAGGAAGATGAAAAGCTCCTTGTCGATCCGGTCTGGCGCAGCAAGGTTGCAGATCTTATTGCGGCTGCCGTGCGCGGCTATCGCGGCGAGGCCGTCGCAAACGGTGGTTGAGCATGGTTTGGAGGAAGTTCCATCCGTTGCCGCTCAATGGCGTGAACCGGTAATAACGTCTGTTGTGATTTGTGTCGCCGGAGTAACAGCGATATCGTTTTCAACGGGATGACCCATGTTTAATCTGCTGCAAGCCCTATTTTACTCACAATCCGGTCGCTATCCGGAAGTCTGAATTGCACGGCGGTGATCCGAAAGACGATCGCTGGCCGTAAACATGCAACGTGGGGAAGCGCCGCCGGCCATCCGGAACGCATTTCATTCGTTGTTTAATGCGTTGGCGTGATTGCATTCGGGCAAGGTGCGGGGTAGGCCCACCGGCAGCGTATGTTCCGCATAGATAAACGATAACTGGATACCGGTACCTGGCTGATGATCAGACTGATTGGATATTTCTTCGGCATTGGCGCATTTCTGGTGCTCGGCGTTGCCGCAGCCGCTGCCATCTATCTTGGCCATGTGACCAAGGACCTGCCAGACTATGAGGTCCTCAACAGCTATGCGCCTCCGGTAACAACCCGCGTCCACGCCGGCAATGGCGCGCTGATGGCTGAATATGCCCGTGAACGCCGCCTCTATCTGCCGATCCAGGCCATTCCCGATCGCGTCAAGGCGGCCTTCATCTCGGCCGAAGACAAGAACTTCTACCAGCATCCAGGCGTCGATATCACCGGCCTTGGCCGCGCCATCTTCGTCAACCTGCAGAATTTCGGCTCCGGCCGCCGTCCCGTCGGCGCTTCGACCATCACCCAGCAGGTTGCCAAGAACTTCCTTCTCTCCTCCGACCAGACGATCGACCGCAAGGTCAAGGAAGCCATCCTGTCGTTCCGCATCGAGCAGGCCTACAGCAAGGATCGTATTCTCGAACTCTATCTCAACGAAATCTTCTTCGGTCTGAATTCCTACGGTATCGCTGGCGCCGCACTGACTTACTTCGACAAGTCGGTCACCGAGCTGACCATTGCTGAAACGGCCTATCTCGCAGCACTGCCGAAGGGGCCGGCTAATTATCATCCATTCCGCAGGGCCGAAGCTGCCATCGAGCGCCGCAACTGGGTCATCGATCGCATGGTCGAAAACGGTTACGTCGCCAAAAGCGATGGCGATGAGGCAAAGAAGCAGCCACTGGGTGTCAGTGTTCGTCGCGGTGGATCGCATCTGTTCGCGTCTGACTATTTCGCCGAGGAAGTTCGCCGCCAGATCATCCAGCGCTACGGCGACAACGCGCTTTACGAGGGCGGCCTGTCGGTCCGCACATCACTCGACCCGCGCATTCAGGTGGAAGCGCGCCGGGCGCTGCAGAACGCGCTGGTTTCCTATGACGAGCGCCGCGGTTTCCATGGCCCGATGAAGTCGATCGAAATTGGTGGAGACTGGGGCGAGCCGCTCGGCAAGCTGAATGCTTTGTCTGATGTGCCCGAATGGAAACTGGCCGTCGTACTCTCCGTTGACGGTAACGGTGCCGACATCGGCATCCAGCCGGAAAAAGAGGCCGGCGGCAAAATCGGCGCCGACCGCGTGACCGGCCATATCACCGCCAAGAACATGCAATGGGCCTACCGCTCTTCGACCGGTGAGCGTAAGACGGCAAAGTCGCCGGAAGGCGTCGTCGGTCCGGGCGATGTCGTTTATGTCGAGCCGACTGATGCTGCCGGAGAATATCGCCTGCGCCAGCCGCCGAAAGTGCAGGGCGGCCTTGTCGCCATGGACCCGCATACGGGCCGTGTTCTGGCCATGACGGGTGGCTTTTCCTACGGCCAGTCTGAATTCAACCGTGCAACGCAGGCCATGCGTCAGCCGGGATCGTCCTTCAAGCCCTTCGTTTACGCGGCAGCACTGGACAACGGCTATACGCCCGCATCCGTCATTCTCGACGCGCCATTCGAACTCGTAACCGGCGGTCAGGTCTGGCGTCCGGAAAACTATGGCGGCGGTTCGGCCGGCCCTTCGACACTGCGTCTCGGCATCGAAAAGTCGCGTAACCTGATGACGGTGCGGCTTGCCAACGACATGGGCATGAACTTGGTGGCCGAATATGCCGAACGTTTCGGCATCTACGACAAGATGCTGCCGGTGCTCGCAATGTCGCTCGGTTCAGGCGAAACGACGGTTCTGCGCATGGTGTCGGCCTATTCGGTGCTCGCCAATGGCGGCAAGCAGATCAAGCCGTCGATGATCGACCGCATCCAGGACCGCTACGGCAAGACGATCTTCCGCCACGAAGAGCGCACCTGTGACAATTGCAATGCGGCTGATTGGGAAGATCAGGAAGAGCCGGTTCTCACCGACAACCGCGAGCAGGTTCTTGACCCGATGACCGCCTACCAGATCACATCGATGATGGAAGGCGTGGTTTCCCGCGGTACTGCGGCCGGCAAGATCAAGCTCGACCGTCCGGTTGCCGGCAAGACCGGAACGACCAACGACGAAAAGGACGCCTGGTTCGTCGGCTATACGCCGGACATGGTGGCTGGCCTCTATCTCGGTTTCGACAGCCCGGCGCCGCTCGGCCGCGGTGCAACAGGTGGCGGTCTGGCGGCTCCCGTGTTCAATGATTTCATGCAGGCCGCAACGCAGGGTACCCGCCCAAGCAAGTTCGTTGTGCCGGAAGGCATGAGCCTCATCCCCGTCAACCGCAAGACCGGTATGGCGGCGGCAGACGGCGATCCGGATACGATCATCGAGGCCTTCAAGCCCGGCACCGGCCCGGCCGATACCTTCTCGGTCATCGGTGGTGCCGATCAGTACATCCCGCCGGAAGAAATCCTGAAGGCGTCGCCGCAGGCCAATGATGCGATCAATCGCGGTTCCAGCGGCCTGTTTTAACCAGCCCCTTCCCATTCACCGGCGCCCGCCGCTCTTTACACGAGCGGCGGGCGCCGTTATTCACGGCGCACATTCCATACGAACGCAAGAAGCGGAACCATGCGGACTGAAATCGAGAACATTGTCGACGAAATCAAGCAGGCCATAAGCCTGCTGAGGAGGCATCTTTGACTGGGATCAGGCGGTAAGACGGCTGGACTGGTTGAACAACAAGGCAGAGGATCCAAACCTCTGGAACGACGCGTCGGAAGCTCAGAAGCTGATGCGCGAACGCCAGCAGCTGGATGACGGCATCAATGGCGTTCGTGCTTTCGAGCGGCAGATGCAGGATGCCATCGACCTCATCGAACTCGGTGAGGAAGAGGGTGACGCTGACATCATCAAGGAAGCCGAAGATGCGCTGCGCGCACTGAAGGTTGAAGCCGCCCGTCGCCAGGTGGAAGCGATGCTCTCCGGCGAAGCTGACAGCAACGATACCTATCTCGAAGTCCATTCCGGTGCCGGCGGTACCGAGAGCCAGGATTGGGCGAACATCCTCTTGCGTATGTACACGCGCTGGGCTGAGCGCCAGGGTTATAAGGTCGAGCTTCTCGAAGTTCATGACGGTGAAGAAGCGGGCATCAAGTCGGCGACGCTGCTGGTCAAGGGGCACAATGCCTATGGCTGGCTGAAGACCGAATCGGGTGTTCATCGCCTTGTTCGTATTTCGCCATTCGACAGCAATGCCCGCCGCCACACCTCGTTCTCGTCGATCTGGGTCTACCCGGTCATCGACGATTCGATCCAGATCGATATCAACGAGAGCGATTGCCGTATCGATACCTACCGTTCGTCCGGCGCCGGCGGCCAGCACGTCAACACCACCGATTCGGCCGTGCGTATCACGCATATTCCGTCCGGAATCGTCGTGCAGTGCCAACAGGAGCGTTCGCAACACAAGAACAAGGCCAAGGCCTGGGACATGTTGCGTGCCCGCCTCTACGAAGCGGAGCTGAAAAAGCGTGAAGACGCGGCCAATGCTGAAGCCGCATCGAAGAGCGATATCGGCTGGGGTCACCAGATCCGGTCCTACGTGTTGCAGCCGTATCAGCTGGTCAAGGACTTGCGTACCGGCGTCGCCAGCACAGCGCCTGACGATGTGCTCGATGGCGATCTGAACGAGTTCATGGAAGCTGCACTCGCACACCGTGTCAACGGCGGCGCCGATGCCGTGGTCGACGATCTGGCCTAAGCCGGGTTTCCATCTCCAAAAAAATAAAAAAAGCCGGGCGCATCCATTGCCCGGCTTTTTCTTTTGGTTATGTCCGTGTGGTCAGTTCGTCTCCCGCTCGACCTTGATATCGCCGATATCATCGATCAGCACGGTCCAGGTCTCGGGTTCCAATGCGGTCGGGTCCGTTTTCAGATAGACCGTGGCAAACAATCCCGGCTGGGCGGCAACGCCATCGGATGTGTCCGGCCTGATATCCGTGACATAGGCCTTCATCGCAGAAAATTCCTCAAGCTCCGCTGAGGAAATAACCTTGGGACCTGCAGCATCCAGTACCACCTGCTGCAGGAATATGTGCGCGTTGCCCTCCGGCTGGCGCACCGCAACGAGCTTGTAATAACCCCGTTGCGTGGGAGATATCGTTGCCGATTGATTGTCTGTAGCCGTGCCGGCCTTTGGATCCAGGGCGGATAGCGGATCGCCGCTTTCCTCCCAATATCCCGTGCTTGTCACGAAGATAATGTTGGCAGGCATCAGGACGGTTTCATCCGCGCGGGCAGCGGATCCCTCAGCAAATGGCAGAAACAGAACAAGGGCTACAAGACACTGAATGGAAAGCAAGGCTGTGCGCGGCGTGGCGCCAGACACACGCAGCTCAGGCGTGTTGAAACGTTGGATAGGGAGCATCTTCGTCGCCTTAGATAGGTTCGTGTAAACAGCTGGATGCTCTCACCTCGATCCGTTGCAGGCATCAAGGCACGCTCAACTCTGCCACAATTTTTGGCGGGAATCGATTCGAAATCAAGGCATTGCGGCAGGAGACCGCGTCTATCGCTTCTAGTTGGAAAATTGTTCGGCCAGGATACGGTCCGACCAGGAGTAATCCGGATCGGAAAGGATGTGCGCCGTCTTGTTTTCCGATTCAGCAATGCGAACCTTCACCACCGATTTGACCTCGACATGATCGGCGACCGCGTTGACCGGACGTTTTTCGGGTTCGAGAATGTCGATATCGACGGTGACCTTGTTGGGCAAAAGTGCGCCGCGCCAGCGCCGTGGCCGGAATGGACTGACCGGCGTCAGGGCAAGAAGGGGGGCTTCCAGCGGCAGGATAGGCCCATGGGCGGAGAGATTGTAGGCTGTCGAACCGGCGGGCGTGGAAAGCAGGACACCGTCGCAGACAAGCTCTTCGAGCCGCACCCGGTCGTCAACGACGACCCGGAGCTTGGCTGCCTGATAGGATTGCCGGAAAAGATAGACCTCGTTGATCGCCAGCGCCTTGAACGTGTTGCCGTCAGCGTCTGTGGTTTTCATCTCAAGCGGCCGGAACGTATTCTCGACGGCCGCAGCCAAGCGCTCGTGCAGATTTTCCGTGCTGTAACGGTTCATCAGAAAACCGATCGAGCCACGGTTCATGCCGTAGATCAGCTTGCCGGAATTCATCGTCTTGTGCAGCGTCTGCAGCATGAAGCCGTCGCCGCCAAGCGCCACGATCACATCCGCTTCCGCCGGGTCTTCCTGGCCGTACAGAGCGATCAGTGCCGCTTCTGCCGCCTGTGCCTCGTCGGTTGCCGAAGCGGCGAAGGCGATGGTTTTGAACGTGCGAGCCATGAAATGCCTGTCTGTTTTATAAAATGGGCCGCTCAATGAGGAGAGGCCCGAAATATGGTCCACCTGTAAGTCCGACAGAAGGCGTCGCTGCGGAGAATGCCGCCATTATCATGCACAAAAGAACATTATGGGGAAGGGAGGATTGAGGCTATTCCCGCCAATGATCGGCGACCCACGGCGTTGGAAGGATATACTGGCGCAGGTATTTGAACGGCGCCTTGCCTTTCCTTCGGCTGGCATCAAACACCCCCAAAACGTGGTTGAGAGGGGTTGTGGCACGTCCCTTCAAGCCGAATTGGCCGTCGATTGCATGCTGCGGGAAAAAGTTGCGCGGGAATAGGACGACCCTGGCATCCGAGGGGAGACGCGGAGCGAGGAAATAGTTCAGAGGAAACGGCCAGCGGCAATCCTGTTTGAAATGCAGGACCCAGCGGCGCGGGAAAAACTTGACGCCGCCCGGCGCGTTTCGGGTAACGAACCGCTGCTCAAATTCATATTTGTCGGCGACGCCCTGCGGGTCGGCGCGGAACTTTTCCTGTAGCGGAACAAGTTTGCCGACCGGGAACCGGAACAGCGACGTCTGGCCGAGACGCTCGAATGGCGTCGTCTGATTCTGGGCGATCATCACGTCATCCGGTCCGCCTGTTTCGAAGAAGGCATCAAGCGAGCCGACGATCACCAGGTCGAGGTCCAGGAACAGGACCGGGCCGCTGAGGTTGCTGAGTTTCGGTCCCCAAAGGCGTGCCTTGGGCCAGATACCCTTGGTCTTGACCGGCATCTTTTCGATGTCCAGCGGCGGCAAGTCCTCCAGGTGAATTTCCGGCCGCAAGCCCTCCCTGTTATCGGTGAAGCAGGTGAATGTGAAAGGGGGAGTGATGTTGCGTGCCACCATTGCATAAAGCCGGTTGATAAACGGCGCGCCGTACTTTGTACCCCAATTGATGCAGATAATCTGCTTCACGCCGCCGCTTGCAGCCAGAACGTCCGCCGTCATGCTTGTCATTCCTCATTTCGCGCCGGGCTTGCCGCATCCGCGCTCAAGCCCATACCGGCGGTATATCGCGATTGCATATAGGCTTACAGCGCTCTGATTCTAAGTGGGAGGTGCAAATCCTGCAGAGGCGCGAAAATCTGGCAAAATAAACAGCAAGCTTGCCAAAGAAGTCCGATAGCCGGGAAATTTAAGCAGAAAAAAATGGTGCCCCCACCAGGACTCGAACCCGGGACCCCCTGATTACAAATCAGGTGCTCTACCAACTGAGCTATAAGGGCAGCACTTGCGGCAGGGAGTTACCATATTCTGATCGCGTGTAAAGCGAAAATACGGCTCGGCGGCTGCTTTTCCAGTGATTGACCTGTTTGGTGCGCGGTGGGCTGCTGCACGGCACCCTGAATCGAAGTGAATTTTGGGAGTTATGCAGCGAATCTAAAGCGCTGCGGCGCGTCGTGCACGCCATGAATACCGTGCGGCCCTGGTTGTCTTTGCACTCGTGTGGGACTGGTGGTCAAAGGCCAGGTCTTGCTGGCCGAAAATTTGTGGCTTGGGGCGGCGTACGCAGGGCGAGGCGTTTCTGCAGCCGCGGTGGGATGAAGAACGCAAGAATCGCAAATACCGCCGCAAAGGCGGATATTATCCACAGCGCATCCGCGCCTAGCGCCCGTTCGAGAAACGCGCCGCAGATGCCGCCGGATATCATTCCGAGCCAGGGAACGATCTGCAGGCCCCAGTCTGGCCGTGCCGTCCCGATTATCCAGTTGCCGATGCCTTTGCCGAAGCGGGAGAGGGCGCCGGTGACATAGGTCAGCCCGACCGGCAATCCCGCCATATGTTCGACTGCGGCATTGACCAGCCCCATGGCCAGCACGATTGCGTAGAATTGCAGTGTAGCAAGGCCCGGTTCAGTGATGATGGCAGCCAGCGCCAAAAGCAAGGCCGCGCCGATGAGGATGCGGAACGCACGCCGGGCTGCATTGTGGGCAATGACGACCCCAAGTGCGTTGCCAGCGACGAACATGGCAAGACCACCCACCAGAATAGCCGCCCCAACTGCTTGCCCATCCACAAGCGCCACGGCGGCGCGGGTGGTATTGCCGCTCATGAAGGAGACAAAGCTACCGGCGATCAACAGGCCGGCAGCATCCGTCATGCCGGCCAGAAACGAGATGGCTGCGACGAGAATGATGCCGGTGACCGTGCGCTGTCTTAAGATGATGCCCCGCCGCCGCTCTCGAGTCATGACTATGACTTTCCCCCGTCAATTCTGATTCGGTCGTCTGAAACGTCCGTCATCATATGTTGGGCAGCCTGAGAGGCGCTATCTATTCCGCAGCGTCGAGCATTGCCGGTTTAGGGTCGATTTCCGTGCAGCGCGACATTGCGCCCGGCAGATTGTCGGCCAAGAAGTCGATGAGCGCGCGGACCGACGGCAGCAAGCCATGGCGCGACGTGAAGACCAGATGGGCGATGGTGGTGTTCGAGCACCACTCCGGCAATACCGGCACCAGCACACCGGTCCGGATCCCCCGATTGCAAAGATGATCTGGCAGGAGCGCAATGCCGACGCCTTCGATGGCTGCCCGTTCGAGAATGCCGAAATCGCCACATCCAATGACGGGTTGATGACTGATGTCGCGTTTCGTTCCGTCGGTATGGTTCAGCTGCCAGGTATCGGTTGGATGCTGCTCGTTCATCGACAGCGTCGGCATGCTGCCCAGCGTATCGATCGTTACATTGCCGATCCGCGCCATCAGCGCTGGACTTGCCACGAGAAACTGGCTGGCTTCGCCGAGCTTGCGGATGATCAGGTTGTGGTCCGTGTCCAGTTGAGCGCGGGCGCGGAGCGCGATGTCGATGCGTTCTTCGACCAGATCGATCCGGCGGTTGGTGGTGGTGATCAGCAGGCGGACACCCGGATAGTGACGATGAAAGGCCGGCAGGATGGCGGCGACCATCGGCGTGAAACCGATCGGGCAGGCGAGGCGAACTACCCCGGCCGGTTCACTTTTGGCCGCAGCCACCACTGCTTCAGCAGCCTCGACGCCAGACAAGATCATTTCGCAACGTTCATAGAAGGCCTGCCCGATCTCGGTTACCCGCAGCTTGCGGGTGGACCGTTCGAGAAGACGTACGTCAAGCTGCTGCTCCAACCGGGCAACATGCTTGCTGAGTTTGGACTTCGGAATGTTGAGGGCACGGGCAGCGGCGGAAAAACCCTTGTTTTTCACCACGGCGGCAAACAGCGCGAGATCGTTCAGGTCCTGCATGTCACACCTTCATGTCCATCGAAAATTGACCATCATTGTTTCTATCAGGAAACGGCTTGTCGAAAAAGGGCCGGCTTATCAGTCGATTGTTTTAAAATCATATGTGATGCACCAAACGCCACCCGAGCGTACACCAAACAATCAAACGAAGGTGCCTACCATGAACATTCTCCATATCGACTCAGGTATTCTCGGCGATCATTCCGTTTCCCGCCGCCTGACCGCATCGATCGTCGCACGGATCAAGGCAGAGCGTCCCTCTGACACTGTTACCTATCGCGACCTTGCCGCCGCCCCACTTGCCCATCTCAGCGGTTCGCACCTGATGGCCGCTTCCGCCAATCCGGAAGGTCTCGATGCGACGCTGGTTTCCGAGCTTGATGCCGGCCGCGCCTCGCTCAACGAATTTCTTGCCGCTGATGTCGTCGTCATCGGCGCACCGATGTACAATTTCGCCATTCCGAGCCAGTTGAAGACCTGGATTGACCGCATTCTCGTTGCCGGCACCACATTCCGCTACACCGCGGAAGGCGTCGAAGGCCTTGCCAAGGGCAAGAAAGTGATCGTCGCTTCGACCCGTGGCGGCCACTATTCCGGTTCCTCGCCGATCAGTGCCATGGACCACCAGGAAACCTATCTTAGCACGGTATTCGGTTTCATCGGTATCACTGATGTCGAATTCGTCCGCGCCGAAGGCCTTGCCATCAGCCCGGATTCCAAGGAAGCCGCGATTACCGAGGCTGAAAAGGCCATTGCCGGCCGCGGCCATTTCGATATCGCCGCCTGATCCTTCATCCTGATCCCTGTGATAGAAAGCCGGGCACCGTTCTTTGCCCGGCTTTTTCGTTGCGCGCTGCACCCACGGTAGCAGAGGCTGGACAGGCCTGCATTGAGGGGATAGAGCCGCACCGAAGGGCCTTGCCCTCAGATTAAAGATTGGAATGACACTGACGGATGTCAGGGACAGCAACGGCACAATCCTCTCCGAGGGAGACAATGTCAGCCTGATCAAGGATCTCAAGGTCAAGGGCACTTCCGAGACCTTGAAGCGCGGCATGATGATCAAGGGCCTGGTGTTGCGCACGGAGTTTCTGAAGAAGGCCTGAGTTGCCGTCGGTCTGCAGACTAGCACCGGCGCGCCGTTGCGTACCGGGCGCCAATCCGCTGGACGTCCGGATTTTTTGTATTACACTTCGCTTATGAAAAGCGTTCCGGCACTTTTGATGGTCGCGCTTGTTCCGGTCCTTGCCGGAACGTCTTCTGGCGCGTCCTTTGCCGCCGATCCGATCTGCACCTGCAGAAACAAGGATGGTTCGAAACTCGAACTTGGACAGACCGCGTGCATCCGCGTGGGCGACACCGCCTATCTGGCGCGGTGCGAAAAAGAACTCAATGTCATGACCTGGCGCAAGCTGCGGGACGAATGTCCCGAAGCGCGATTGTCGGTTGCCGCGTTGCCTTTGACGCAGTAGCGGCCGGTCAGGCCTTGGTCAGGTGACCGCGGGCCGCATACATGGCGATCGCGGCCGCATTGGAGACGTTCAGCGACTTGATGGCGCCGGGCATGTCGAGGCGGGCAAGCGCGTTGACGGTCTGGCGGGTCTTCTGCCGCAGTCCCTTGCCCTCGGCTCCCAGAACAAGCGCGATCTTTGCGCCAGAAAATGTCTGTTCAAGTGGCGCCGGCCCTTCCGAATCAAGACCGATCGAGACGAAGCCGAGCTTGTGCAGTTCTTCCAGCGCATCGGCGAGATTGGTGATCTGGATATAGGGGATCATTTCCAGGGCGCCAGAGGCCGATTTGGCCATGACGCCTGATTCTGTCGGGCTGTGACGCTGCGTGGTGATCAGGGCGCCGGCGTTGAAGGCAACGGCGGAGCGCATGATGGCGCCGACATTGTGCGGATCGGTCACCTGGTCGAGGACGAGAATCAACGGGCTGTCGTTGAGTGCCGAAAGACGGCGCACAGGCAGCGGAACGGTTTCCAGCATTGCGCCCTGATGGATGGCGTCCGGTCCGAGGATCTTGTCGAGATCCTGCGGCGTGACGATCTCCACCGGAAAATCCAGTTCTTCGACCGGGCCTGTTTCCAGCCGCACCAACGCATTCTGCGTCACCGAAAGCTTGGTGATTTTGCGCTCGGGATTGTCGAGGGCGGCGCGCACCGTGTGAATGCCGTAGAGCAGCACCTGGTCGGGCGCCAGTTGCGGCGCCTTCCAGTCAGGTGCAGCACTTCTCTTGCGCTTGTCCTGTACGGGGGTCGGGATTTCGCCGCGTTCGCGCTTGGCGTCGCGATGCGCACGGCGAAGAGTGGCGTAATGGGTGTCTTTGGCGTTCTTGTCGCCCGGATTATCTTTGCTCATGCTTGTCTTATACTGATGATGCCGTTCGCGTGGAACCGTTTTTCGCGAAATCGGCGGCTTGCAATCTTTATCGCGATTTTCCCAACTTTTTCTGAGGCGCCGTGTTGACAGGATGAAACGGGGCCGTCATATACCCGGCGCAGATTGAGGGAACGGATTGCCCCGGCAAACAACACCTTGATCTGCAATACTTGGTCGATTGATCCCGACAGAATAATGGAGGGATGCCCGAGTGGTTAAAGGGGACGGACTGTAAATCCGTTGGCTCAGCCTACGTTGGTTCAAATCCAACTCCCTCCACCATTCTGTCACACGGATCTTGACCCGCGGGTATAGCTCAATGGTAGAGCAGCAGCCTTCCAAGCTGAATACGCGGGTTCGATTCCCGCTACCCGCTCCACTAAATGCCCCAATATCTCCGGTCTTTGTTGTGCTGCTTTAAGACAAGCCGGCAAATGGCTGATTTGATCGCGTTTCCGCGTTTGGCGTGATGGCCATTGGAAATGTATCCTGTCATCCCCACATAGGCATCATCCGGGCCTTAAGGGCCTGACGGAGCGCAAAATAATTAAGTCTTGCGCATTCCGCCCGAAACCCTTAAACGCCTCCCCAAACCGGCGCCGCCGGTATGGTGCATTTTCATTGATCACAGGAAACTTGACCCC